>NZ_LLYB01000101.1:64831-176976 GCF_001440475.1 Bradyrhizobium lablabi
AGAGACGAATGATCACGTCGTGTTCATAGGTCATTCCGTCAATCGTGATGGTGCCGAATGTAGTGCGTTCGATCTCCATGGCCTGACCCCTTCATTCTCGGCACGAGGTCCTGAGTTAGCACAGCCACCCCTATGACGCGCGGTTGAGAAAGATCGGCAGCCCTCGCTTGTTGCCGTAGATCGGGCGGTAGCGCTCCGTGTTGTAGGTGCTGGCGACGTCCAGTTTGCGTGGCCCGAGCTTGGCGTCAGGGATGGGCACGAGGTCGTAGCGTCCCTCCACCAGCGCCGACATGAGGCCGGTCTTGCCCTCGAGGATGGCATCGTAGGCCATGTTACCGAACGTCAGGGCCACGAGCTTGTCCATGAAGTCCGGATTGCCGGATCGCAGGTCGTAGGTGAGGTCGGACGTGATCGTCTCCTCGCCGACGCGCCGCTTGATCTCGTCGGCGAACGATTCCGCCACGCTCGCCTTCTTGCGATGGCCGTAGGCATCGGGCTCGCCATATTCCTGCACCTCGTAGCCCTCCCAAGCGGCGCCCTCGCTCAGCACGACCAGCGCGTAGTTGCTCGGGTTGGCGCGCTTCTCCTCGAGGAGCAACCGGATCAGCTTGTCGAGATCGACCCTGTACTCGGGTATGACGCACCGTATCGAGGTGGCGTATGCGGTGTAGAGCGCCGTAAATCCGGCATCGCGGCCAAAGACGCGGAAGATGCCGATTCGCTCGTGCGAACCGACAGTGGTGCGCTGCCGTTGGATGGCATCGCTGGCGCGGGTGATCGCGGTCGAGAAGCCGATGCAGTACTCGGTATTGCGGACGTCATTGTCCATGGTCTTCGGAATGGCGATGATCTTGACGCCGAGTTCGTTGAGCCTGGCTGCGTAACTGAGCGTGTCGTCGCCGCCGATGGCGATCAGGTGCTCGATGCCGAGCCCCGAGAGGTTGGCCAGCACCTGGCCAGAAACGTCCCACGTCCTGGTTGCGATGCCGCCCTTGGTGCTGGACGAGGCTGGAAAGTCCCTGCCTGCGAGATGATCCGGCAACTTCTTCATCTTGGATGGATTGGTGCGACTCGAGTGCAGCACCGTGCCGCCGCTCCGGTCTATCGTGCGCGTGTTGTCACGGTTCAGCGGGATGATGTAGTGGGACCTGGAGGCCGGGTCCTCGAGGTTCACGTGCGTGAGGGCCTCCCAACCACGGCGGAGGCCGACGACCTCGATGTCGTTCTCGCTGCCGCGATAGGTCACGCTCTTGATCACAGCGTTGAGGCCGGGAACGTCGCCGCCGCCCGTGAGAATGCCGATGCGCCTTTTTGCCATACTCACCTCGCGGGCGATCCCTTATTCGGCCGCTTCCGGCTTGCGCTCCTCGCGCACCTGAAAGCGCTTCAGCAGCGAGGACACGGTGTCGCGGAAGCCACCATACTCCAGCTCGGAATAGGGCAGCATCGCGGCACCAGACCAGCCCTGGCTGCGCATCTCGATTGCCTTGCGCTGGGCGAGCCGGCGGACCTCGTCCCACGCCGGGTTGTCGAAGAAATCGGTAAAGGACTCCGAAAATCGGCCGTCCTTGTCGATGGAGAAGCCGGCGCAGGAGACGATCGGCAGGCAGTACATGCCTGTCACCGCTGTGTTCAGCGGCACAGGCATCAGCGGCATCACGTGCGAGCCCCGCGCATCGCCGCCTACGAAGTGCGCCTTCGCGAACGGCGAGACGATTTCTTCAGGCGCCGGGAAAATCCCCTGGTTCCTGACGATCGCGACCGGATCGTCCTTGCCGGTGTACTTGCCTGCGATCGAGTGGAGACGCTGCGCCGAAACAGCGGTGACAACCTCGTTATGGGTTCGAGAAACAATGCGATCGATCCCAAAGCGCTCATTGTCGCGGAGCAGTGCTGCAATGTGGTAGCTGTCCGCGGGCGCGTCGAGTTCGATCACGCTGTCGCCAGCCGTGTGGTCCATGTCGATGACATGGAAACGGAAACCCTTGATCATCGGCGGCAGCATCAGCCCGGCACAATACATGGGATCGGCGAAGGCGAGGTAGAGCGGCAAATTGTAGGCGCCGGGGCCGCATTTGTCGGCGGCGAACACCATGAAGGACTCGGCGGGCCTCGACCCCGAGAGGCTGTGGTCGAAGCTGAGCTCCGCGACGGCCGGTCCGGCGCCGCGAACGTTTCCGGAAGGCGCGTCGACCAGAAGATCCTGGCCCGCGCCGTAGAGGCCGGAGGTCTTCGCGATCGACGTCGCCGCGAGAAACGTTTTCCAGGCGAATTGATGTACCTCGGGGTCCCCTTCGCCCCATGTGTGCGTCATGATGATCGCAATGTCGTCGCCGGTGTGGCAGACGAAGCCGTCGATCAAGAGACCATTGGCGATCGCCTTGCCGACCTCGCGATCGACAGTCGCCATCATCCGTGAGGACGGTTTGGTATGGCCCCCGACAGAGCCGACGTCAGCCTTGATGACCGAAAGAGTGAGTTTCATGAGCATTCCCTCCGACCAGCACAGCACAGCGCCTCGGCGCTTGCTGCGCCGGGGCGACGGCGCTGCTCATTCGCGAAAGAACGCCTGATGTTCCGTTAGGTTCCACGAATGCCGGTTGGTCCCGCTGGGCCGCAGCATCACGCAACCGCCGGAGTTCCTGCATCCGGCGCCGGAAACACCGTTCCATCATGGAGGCCGGCGATCCTCGCCGGCTGCGTGGTCGGCGCCGGCACGGTAAGGTTCTACTTCGCCGGGACTGGAGCACCTCGCGACGCGTCGGATCCGTTCGCGACGACGCTCTCGTTCAGTTTCTGATTGACGATCTGGACCGTCCGGTCGATTTCGGCATTGGGCACGCCGAGCTGATGCGAGATCAACTTCACCAGGAGGTCGACGCGCTCGATGCAAGGCGCGCCGCCAGCCACCGCGCGGGCCGCCGAGGAGGGCTTGAGAAGGCTTTCTGCCGCCTTGGCGTATTTCTCGAAAGGTACCTGATCGGTGGGATCGGCGCCCAGACGCTGGGCGATGGCATCGACATGGTCATAGATCGACTGCGAGAGACCGATATCGCCGTGCACGGCGTCGCGGATCGATTGCGGCTCCTGCTGGGTGATGCAGCGATAATTCCCCGTCAACAGCATCGACCATTTGGCCAGAGGGACGAACATCGAATCGAATACTTTGAGCTTCACCGGAACGTCCTGGCCATCCAGCTTCACCGCATCGATGTCGGCTTCCAGCTCCCGAAGCAGCAGATTATGTTTCTCATCCGCAAATGACGCTGCCTTGAAGTTTGTCGGCAGGCCGACATGAAGAACGTTCGCCGCCTCTTCCGGTGGACGGAAGGCCTGCGGATCAGGTGAGCAGAGCGACACCAGGCCCGGCTCGAACCGTTCCCATACCGCGGCATTGGTATAGGCCTCGTCCAGCTCCATGTTCGCCAGCGCCGGAATCCGCCGGAGATAGGGCAGGGGCGGCATGTTCATGATCGAAAGACAAGGCAGCTTCGCCTCGGCGATCTCAATCATCAGAAGGCGGATCGCATGGTCGACGTATTGCGGCTCCTGCATCGCAAGACCAACCAGATCATAGCGGGCAAGATCGACGCCAGCGGGCTCGGCCGCGTCGAGGATCCCGGGCAGGTCGCGCGAGAAGATCGGACGGTGGGTCGCTTCGTCCCGCAGTTTGATGCGCACTTCGGTGCCGTCGCGATTGATGATTTCGGCCGTCTGCTTCCGGCAAACCAGGGTCACGTTGTGACCCGCCATCAAAAGCTTGGTCGCCAGCAATGAGCCGTACGAGGCTCCAAGGATCAGAATGTTGCGCGCCATGCGCCCTCCCACAGATGATTTCCGGCGCGCCAGTACTCCGGCGCAGATTTGCGAGCGCCTGCTTTGCGACAGGGGGTAAGCCGAATTTGCGGTGCGATGCCGGCTTCCCCGGGCGTGCAGCCGCAGGGAATGCCGGCGGAGTTCGAAGTGACCGGTCAGGCCGACGCGGCCAGCGTGAAGGGCGTTGCTTCGTCGTCAAACGCAGTCGTGATGTCACGAATGCTGATGACGCCGATCAGGCTGTAATTGTCGATCACCGGCACGTGGCGGATGTGATGCTTGCTCATGAGGTGACGGACATGCTCGAGCGTCTCGGTCGAGGTGCAGGAGACGAGCTGCTGCACCGAAATGAATTGCGAAACGCGCATGTTCACGCCGGCGGCGCCGTGTGCGGCAACGGCGCGAACGACGTCGCGTTCGGTGAACATGCCGACAGCCGTGTTGCCTTCGGTGCGGACGACATCCTTGACGACCAGCGCGCTGATATTGCTGGCGCGCATCAATTGCGCGGCAACGGCGACGGTCTCGTTCATGCGAACCGTTGCGACACGGGCGGTCTTCTTCCGCAGAATATCTCCGACGAGCATGGCACCCTCCTTGGCTGAACTATTGCGTCAAGTCTGGTATACATAATGCCAATTGTCAACACGCGTAATGTGGAAATCTCGCACATGGGATGGAGATAAATAGGCAGTATTACTGACATTTCTGGAGAGGCGCGATCGCCAGCAAAGGGCAGGGAGCCGTATCGATCAGCCGAAAATGTCGTCTGGTATACCAGTTGCCGCCGGACAAAAGAAAACGCGCCCACCCCGGAGGGTGAGCGCGTTTTGCCGTGGACCGATCAGGTCAGGCGGCCATCTGCGATTTAGCGACCACCACCTTGCGCCAGGGCTTGAGCACCGCGATCGCCAGCAGCGAGGCCAGGATATTTGCGCCGGCCGCGACGATGAACACGGTGTCCCACGTGCCCGAGGACTGCTGCATGTAGTTCGCTACCGGCACCAGGAGCGCCGCAGTGCCCTTTGCCGTGTAGAGCAGGCCGGCATTGGTGGTCGCGAACTTCGCGCCGAACGTGTCGGTGCAGGTCGAGGGGAAGAGGGAGTAGATCTCGCCCCAGGCGAAGAACACGAAACCCGACAGCAGCACGAACCACACCGGATCGTGGCCCAGCATGTAGAGGCCCCAGATGCCAATGCCTTCCATGCCGAACGCGATGAACATGGTGTTCTCGCGGCCGATCATGTCGGAGATCCAGCCGAAGAAGGGACGGGTGAGGCCGTTGAGCACGCGATCGATGGTGGCCGCGAACGTCACCGCCGTCATCGTCACCGCCATCAGCGTGACCGGCACGCTGTCGACCTTCCAGTCGACGGCGATCGGCTTGAGGTTGGCGGTAACCATCAATCCGCCGGCGCCGACGATCACGAACATGAAGTACATCAGCCAGAAGATCGGCTGACGGATCACCTCGGTCGGCTGATAGTTGCGCCGGCTCTGGATGATGTTGGCGTTCTGCGTCACCGCAGGCACCTGTCCCGTCTTCGGCGCGAACATCAGGAAGGCGAGGATCACGATGATGATGCCCTGGCCGAGACCGAAATAGAGGAAGGTGGTCTGGAAGCCGGAGTCCTTGATCATCGCCTGGATCGGCGCGACCGTCAGCGCCGAGCCTGCGCCGAATCCGGCCGCCGTGATGCCGGCCGCGAGGCCGCGCTTGTCGGGAAACCATTTCAGCGCGTTGCCGACGCAGGTGCCATAGACGCCACCGGCGCCGATGCCCGCGATGATCATGCCGAGATAGTAGCCGTTGAGCGAGGTCGCCTGCGCGTTGATCGCCCAGCCGATGGCGCAGAGGAGGCCACCGACGAAGACGACGATGCGCGGGCCGTATTTATCGACGAACCATCCTTCGACCGGCACCAGCCAGGTCTCGAACAGCACGAACAGCGTGAACGCCCACTGGATCGAAGCGCGATCCCATCCGAACTTCTTCTGAATGTCCGGGACGAAGAAAGTCCAACCATATTGGTAATTGGCGATCATCACCATCGCGAGGACGCCGATAGCTAGTTGCGTCCAGCGGTAGGTGTCGCTGACGCGGGCTGCCACAGGGGCTGCCGCTCCGTGCACTGTGTCCGTCATCTTCCCTCCATAGGCTGTTCTAATCTGTAGCCGACAGCTCAAGTGCGGAGTTTGGTATATGTTATGCCAGTAGACAAGAGAAATATTGGCGGGTTACCACAATTCATTGCGCGCGGAAATGCTGCGCCCGCGAAAGGAAAAGGGCCGTGCGTTAGATCGCACGGCCCCTAAGTCAAGACAAAAATATGTTTGATTTTATGGCGATAGCGCCTGTTTTCGCTTTCAGGCGGGCGCGCCGCGCAAGCGGGTATAGCCCTGCTGAATGACCGACCAGAACAGCGCGATCAATCCGAGGATCATGATTGAGCTGACCAGCGTGTTGGAGAAGAACACGCTGAGCGAGCCCTGGGATCCCAGTAGCGACTGCCGGAAGGCTTCTTCCGCCTTGTCACCGAGCACGATCGCGAGCACCAACGGCGCGAGCGGATAATTGCACTTCTTCAAGAGATACCCGATCACGCCGAACACCAGCATCAGGATCACGTCGAACGTGGAGCTGTGGACCGAGTAGGCGCCGATCGCGCACAGCACCAGGATGAGCGGCGCAATGATGCTGAAGGGCACGCGCAGGATGGCGGCGAAGATCGGCACGCAGGTCAGCACGACGAGCAGGCCGACGAGGTTGCCGAGATACATCGAGGCGATCAGGCCCCAGACGAATTCCTTCTGTTCGACGAACAGCATCGGTCCGGGCTGCAGGCCCCAGATCAGGAGGCCGCCGAGCAGCACGGCCGCCGTCGGCGAACCCGGCACGCCGAGCGAAAGCATCGGCAACAGCGCTGCGGTGCCGGCGGCATGCGCCGCGGTCTCCGGCGCGACCACGCCTTCGATCTCTCCTTTGCCGAAATTGCTGCCGTTCTTCGCTACCCGCTTGGCGATGCCGTAGCTCATGAAGGAGGCGGGGGTCGCGCCGGCGGGCGTAATGCCCATCCAGCAGCCGATCAGGCAGGAGCGCAGCGAGGTGATCCAGTAGGTGGGCAATTCCTTCCAGGTCTGCAGCACCACGCGCAGATTGATCTTGGCGGTGCCGCCGCGGAAGGCGAGGCCTTCCTCCATCGTCAGCAGGATCTCGCCGATGCCGAACAGGCCGATGACGGCGATCAGGAAGTCGAACCCGTTGAGCAGATGGGTGATGCCGAACGTCAGCCGCAACTGTCCGGTGATGGAATCGAGACCGACGGCGGCAAGTGCAAAGCCGATCATCATGGCTGCGATGGTCTTGAACGGCGGCTCCTTGCTGAGGCCTACGAAACTGCAGAACGCCAGAAAATAGACCGCGAATTTCTCGGCCGGCCCGAACTGCAGCGCAAAGCTCGCGACCAGCGGCGCAACCAGCGTGATCATGACCACGGCGAACAGGGCGCCGACGAACGAGGAGGTGAAGGCGGCCGTCAACGCTTCGCCGGCCTTGCCCTTCTGCGCCATCGGATAGCCGTCAAATGTGGTTGCGACCGACCATGGCTCGCCGGGTATGTTGAAGAGAATTGAAGTGATGGCTCCGCCGAACAGCGCGCCCCAGTAGATGCATGAGAGCATGATGATGGCTGATGTCGGCGACATGCTGAACGTCAGCGGCAGCAGGATGGCCACGCCGTTGGCGCCGCCCAATCCCGGCAGCACGCCGATCAAGACGCCGAGCACGATGCCGACGATCATCACCATGATGTTGAAGGGCTGCAGCGCGACCGCAAAGCCGTGAAACAGATTAACGAGCTCTTCCATCCCCGTGATCCTGACCTTGCGATGAAGTTACAGACCGAGCCACTCTTCGACCGGCCCCTTGGGAAGCGGAACCAGAAACCAGCGCTCGAAAATGAAATAGGTGACAATGGGCATGCCAAGCGAGACGGCCAGCACGGTGACCCAGGGGTACTTGCCGAGCCATCGCATGAACCATCCGATGAAAATGATCGATGCGAGGTACAATCCGGTGAACGGTATGGCGCCGACATAAATCCCCGTCGGGATGACGACGCTCATGACCTGGCGAAGCTGTCCCCATTCGGCGAACAGCCCGTCATTGTCTTCGCGCAATCCGTTCCACAGGTTTATCGCGCTGGAGGCGACGATGAATATGCCGATATAGAAGGGGAAGAACCCGGCGCGCGGGCCTTCCGCGCCCCAGTTGATGCCGGCTTTCAAGCTGCCGACGATAACGATCACGCCGAAAAGGGCGATCAGCAACGTGATCCCTGCCTCCACCAGTTTATGGGCGGGGCCGGACTTGCTCGAGCTGCCTGTTGTCATCAAATCTCCATGCGGGGCCGGTCTGGAGCGGGATGACGCTTCTTCGAATCGTCATCCCGTTCTGTCCTTGGATTTGAGCATGATCTCCACGCAAACGCATTTCCGCGTTTGTTGCGGGGGAAAACCGGTGTCCACTTTTCCCGATCATGCCCGATCGGCCCGGTATCTTCAGTTGCTATCCCGGCTGCCGCCGCGACGATCAGTTGCCCGGCGCGGCGAGGAAACCGGCGTCCTTCATCAGGGTTTCGTGACGCTTTTCCTCGACCTCGACCCACTTGGCGTAGTCGGCGCCGGTGAGGAAGGTCGTGTTGAACGCGCCGCTCTTCATGAAGTCCTGCCATTCGGGCGTGGCGCGGACCTTCTTGAACAGCTCGACATAGTATTCGACCTGGTCCTTGGTGGCCCGTGGCGACATGAAGATGCCGCGCAGCATCAGGTATTCGATGTCGAGGCCCTGCGACTTGCAGGTGGGAATATCCTTCCAGCTCTTGCCGTCCGCGACCTGCTCGTCATAGTTCATTGGATGATCGTCGAACACGCAGAGCGGCCGCAGCTTGCCACCGCGCCATTGCGCGACCGCCTCGATCGGGTTGTTGACGGTCGAATCGACGTGGTTGCCGACGAGCTGCACGGCGACTTCACCGCCGCCCTTGTAGGGAATGTAGGTGAACTTGCTGCCGGTGGCCTTCTCGACCGCGACCGTGATGATCTGGTCTTCCTGCTTCGAGCCGGTGCCGCCCATCTTCATGGAGCCCGCGGGCGCCGCCTTCACCGCATCGACATACTCTTTCGCCGTCTTGTAGGGCTTCTCCGCGTTCACCCAGAGCACGAACTCGTCGAGCGCTAGCATCGCTACCGGCGTGAGATCCTTCCAGGAGAACGGGATGCCGGTGGCGAGGGGCGTGGTGAAGAGGTTGGAGAGTGTGATGATGATCTTGTGCGGATTTCCGCCCGAGGTCTTGAGGTCGAGGAAGCCTTCGCCGCCAGCGCCGCCCGACTTGTTGATGACGACCATGGGCTGCTTCATCAGGCTGTGCTTGGTGACGATTCCCTGGATCGTCCGCGCCATCTGATCGGCGCCGCCGCCGGTGCCGGCCGGAACGATAAATTCCACGGGCCGCACCGGCTCCCATGCGGCGGTTGCAGGGACGGAGATCCCGACCGCGCATAAAGCAGCAATTGCGCCCAACGCGGTTTGTGCTGTGTGCTTCATCTGTTTCACTCCCTGTGGTTGCGCCGGTCTTTGCCGGCTTCCCGCTGTTGTATATTTAATGCCGCGGCGGCTGTCTGCTCCCAACGATCATTGATTGGAATTGTAAAAGGGGCCCGTCGGCGCGGCACCCGCTCCTTTCGGCCAATTGCAAATTTGCGATACGCAGCGAAGGGAAGTCACAGGACGCACCCATGTTCCGTAGCCGATCGGGCTGCCTGTCCCATGACGCAAGGCCGTCCCCCCACGCGCCCTTTTATTTCTCAATGCGGCGCTCCAGGGACATCTTTGTATGCGATATGCCAGTATGCAATTCCATTATTGCGGCAGATGGCCGTTCGGGCTGATTTGTCGCAGACGATGGTAAAAAGCCGGATGGGCCTGCAAACGAAAATGGCTCCGGAAACCGGAGCCATTGGTGCTGGAGGCAGGTCGAAGGCCGTTTGCCGAAGAAAGACCTTCGATTCGAAAATAGCTTGTTTTCTAGGCTTAGAGACCGAATCGGGGCAGGTCGCCGTTGCGGACGGCGATGTGGCTGCTGGCGGTCAGCAGACGGTCGATCGAAGCCATCACGCGCGCGAGCAGGGTGGAGGAGGGCAGGAGGCTGATCGGTGCAGTCTTGGACATGATGTCCCCTTTTCTTGGTCGCGGAACCATTCCGCTTCGTGATCTGGGGATAGATTATGTATACCAGATGCCAGCTACAACAGACTTGTTTGCATAGCAGCAATTGTCCCGTTGCATTGCAGCAAAATTAACGAAAGTGGCATTCCACAACGAAAAAGGCCGCCGGAAACCGGCGGCCTTTGCATTCCGGGTACAACAGAGCCTATTCCGCCGCCTGCTTGCGCGGCGGGTCGAGGGCGCCGGAATCGTGGATTTCGGCGACCTGGTGGTCGGTGAAGCCGAGCACCTGGCGCAGGATCTCGTCGGTGTGCTCGCCGAGCAGCGGCGAGCGGGTGACCTCGCTCGGCGAGTCCGACAGCTTGATCGGGTTGCCGACCGAGACGTACTTGCCGCGGGTCGGGTGATCGACCTCGACCACGGTGCCGGTGGCGCGCAGCGACTGGTCCTCGGCGATCTCCTTCATCGACAGGATCGGGCCGCAGGGGATGTCGTCCTTGTTGAGGATTTCCATCGCCTCGAATTTGGTCTTGGTCATCGTCCACTGTTCGATGCGGGCGAAGATTTCGTTCAGTCGGGGCAGCCGGGCCGGCGGCTTGGCGTAGTTCGGATCGGTCTTCCAGGTCGGCTCGCCGATCACGTCGCAGATCTTCTCCCAGACCGGGGCCTGGGTGATGAAATAGATGTAGGCGTTGGGATCGGTCTCCCAGCCCTTGCACTTGAGGATGCGGCCGGGCTGGCCGCCGCCGGAATCGTTGCCGGCGCGCGGCACGGCATCGCCGAACGGAATGCCCTCGCCGAACTGGCTGTATTCCTTCAGGGGACCATGGGCGAGGCGCTGCTGGTCGCGCAGCTTGACGCGGGCGAGGTTGAGCACGCCGTCCTGCATCGCGGCGGTGACGCGCTGGCCCTTGCCGGAGTGGGTGCGCTGGTAGAGCGCGGTGACGATGCCGAGCGCCAGATGCAGGCCGGTGCCAGAGTCGCCGATCTGCGCGCCGGTGACGAGCGGCAGGCCGTCGCGGAAGCCGGTGGTCGATGCCGCGCCGCCGGTGCACTGCGCGACGTTCTCATAGACCTTGCAGTCTTCGTAAGGTCCCGGGCCAAAGCCCTTGATCGAGGCCACGATCATCTTCGGGTTGATGGCGTGGATCTTCTCCCAGGGGAAACCCATGCGGTCGAGCACGCCGGGGCCGAAATTCTCCACCAGCACGTCGCAGCTCTTGATCAGCGCGGTGAGAACTTCCTTGCCCTTCGGGTTCTTGGTGTCGAGCGTGATCGAGCGCTTGTTGTGGTTCAGCATGGTGAAATACAGGCTGTCCACATTGGGGATGTCCTGCAACTGACCGCGCGTGATGTCGCCGACGCCGGGGCGCTCGACCTTGATCACGTCGGCGCCGAACCAGGCCAGCAATTGCGTGCAGGTCGGACCCGACTGAACGTGGGTGAAATCGAGAATACGAACGCCCGTGAGCGCCTTTGTCATCGTCTTTGCTCCGTACTGTGTCTGTTGGCCCTGCGCCTAGCAGGGTGAAATGGGTTGAAGGGGGCTATTTCTTTTTCAGAACGCTCTGCGGGTTGAGGTTGCCGATGCGGCCGCTCTCGGAGCCGGCCGCCGGATCGATCACCGCGTTGATCAGCGTCGGCTTGCCGGAATCCATGGCTTCGTTGACGGCGCGCTTCAATTCGTCGGGCGAAGTGGCGTTGATGCCGACGCCGCCGAAGGCTTCCATCATCTTGTCGTAGCGCGCGCCCTTGACGAACACGGTGGTCGCGGGATCGGAGTTGGCGTTGTTGACGTCGGTGCCGCGATAGATGCCGTCATTGTTGAAGATGACGACGCAGATCGGCAGGTTGTAGCGGCAGATGGTCTCGACCTCCATGCCGGAGAAGCCGAAGGCCGAGTCGCCTTCCACCGCGAGCACGGGGTGGCCGGTCTCGAGCGCAGCCGCGATCGCCTGGCCCATGCCGATGCCCATCACGCCCCAGGTGCCGACGTCGAGGCGCTTGCGCGGCTTGTACATGTCGATGACGCCGCGGGCGAGGTCGAGCGTGTTGGCGCCCTCGTTGACAAGGATGGCGTCGGGACGCTCCTTGATGACGTTCTTCAGCACGCCGAGCGCGCCGTGATAATCCATCGGCGACTTGTTGTTCATCAGCTTCGGCGCCATCTTGGCGACGTTGTCTTCACGCTTGGACTGCACGGCCCTGGTCCAGTCGGCCGGCGGTGCGGTCCACCCCGAACCCATCGCCTGAATGAACGCGGAGACGGCCGAGCCGATGTCGCCGACGACGGGGGCCACGATCTCGACGTTGGAGTCCATCTCCCTCGGCTCGATGTCGACCTGGATGAACTTCTTGGGCGCTTCGCCCCAGGTCTTGCCCTTGCCGTGCGAGAGCAGCCAGTTGAGCCGCGCGCCGATCAGCATCACGACATCGGATTCCTTCAGCACGGTGGAGCGGGCCGCACCGGCGCATTGCGGATGGGTATCGGGCAGGAGGCCCTTGGCCATGCTCATCGGCAGGAAGGGAACGCCGCTCTTCTCGACGAAATTCTTGATTTCCTCGTCGGCCTGCGCGTAGGCCGCGCCCTTGCCGAGGATGATGAGGGGACGCTTGGCGCTCTTCAGCACGTCGAGCGCGCGCTTGACCGAGGCGGGCGAGGGGATCTGCGCGGGAGCGGCGTCGATCACCTTCACCAGCGACCGCTGGCCGGCGTCGGCATTCATCACCTGGCCGAACAGTTTTGCCGGCAGGTCGAGATAGACGCCGCCGGGACGGCCCGAGACGGCGGCGCGGATCGCGCGGGCAAGACCGATGCCGATGTCCTGGGCGTGCAGCACGCGATAGGCCGCCTTGCACAGTGGCTTGGCGATCGCGAGCTGATCCATCTCTTCATAGTCGCCCTGCTGGAGGTCGACGATCTCGCGTTCGGACGAGCCCGAAATCAGGATCATCGGGTAGCAGTTGGTGGTGGCGTGGGCGAGCGCGGTGAGGCCGTTCAAAAAGCCGGGCGCCGACACGGTGAGGCAGACGCCGGGCTTCTTGGTGAGGAAGCCGGCGATGCCAGCGGCATAACCGGCGTTCTGTTCGTGACGGAAGGAGATAACGCGAATACCGGCGGCCTGCGACATGCGGCCCAAATCCGTGATCGGGATGCCCGGCACATTGTAAATGGTATTGATGCCGTTGAGCTTGAGCGCATCGATGACGAGATGAAAGCCATCCGTCAGCTCTTGCTCGGTGCCCGGTGCCTCGGACTTGGTAGCGGTATTCAGCATGGGCTTCATCTCCCTGATCGTTTTGGTTCGGACGATTTTTGGTCGTCTTCTGGTGCGAAGGTTGCGTCTAGCTAAAAAGTTCCTGGCCGTGCGCTTCGACGTAAGCGGCAAGGCCCAGCGTGTGATCGCGCGCACGCTTCTCGGCGAGTTCCGTGTCGCGCGCTTCGAGCGCTTCGATAATGGCGAGGTGCTCAGGCAGTGAAGTCGCGGTACGATCCTTCCGCCCGATGGTCAGTTGGCGGTAGCCGCGCACGTGCAAGAGGATGTCGTTGGTCATGTCGACCAGCACCGGCGATTCCGACAGCGAGATCAGCGCCTGATGGAACGCGATGTTAGCCTTGGAGTATTCCTCGACATGATCCTGCGGCAGCCGGTCCTTGCCGAAATCCTTGAAGAAATCGCGCAGCGCCGTGATGTCTTTCTTGCGCGCGGTGGTCGTGATCAGGCGAGCGGCCATGCTCTCGAGCGCGGCCCAGGCGCGGATCATGTCGACGATTTCGGTCTTGGTGCGGCGAACCACGACGATGCCGCGGCGCGGCACGGTTTTGACGAAGCCATCCTGCTCCAGCATCGCGATGGCTTCGCGGATAGGGGTGCGGCTGACGCCCAGCCGCTCGGACAGTGCACGCTCGTCGAGCATCACCTGCTCGGGTGTCGCGTAGATGTCCATCTTGAGAATGGCTTCCTTCAAGGCCTCATAGGCCTTGTTCTTGAAGCTCGTCTCCGGCGCGATCCGGACGATTGCGATGTCAGCATCAGCCATGACAGGCGGCGCCTTGGTTTGTTTAGGTGCGGGCACGACTCGTCTCCTCCGTTTCTTGGAGACGTCTTCTTAGCAGAAGAAATAGCCCAATATTTTTGGCATACCAAATACCAGAATGTCAAGACACCCGTTTTTTCGCTGTTTCTGCGCGATAGTTTGTCTTGACAATCTTATCTCTGGCATACCAAATGCCATAAAACTAGCCCCAGGAGGAAGCCAATGTCAAATTCTGCAGATGCGGCCCGCAAGATCGCCGAGCCCAGCGCCCACCAGGCTGTCCGCCGGGTGCTCGACACGGTGAAGGCCGAGAAGCGCACCAGCCTTACCGCGCCGGAAGGCAAGCTGGTGTGCGATGCCTATGGCATCCCGGTTCCGAAAGAGGGCGTGGCGAAATCCGCCGCCGAAGCATCCAAGCTCGCGACGGGCATGGGTTTCCCGGTCGTGATGAAGATCGTCTCGCCGGACATTCTCCACAAGACCGAAGCCGGCGGCGTCGTGGTCGGCCTCAAGACCGCAGCCGATGCCGAGAAGGCCTATGACACCATTCTCGCTAACGCCAAGAAATATAAGGCCGACGCCAAGATCGAGGGCGTCCAGGTCCAGCAGATGCTGGCCGGGGGCACCGAGGTCATCGTCGGTTCGATCACCGACGGTTCGTTCGGCAAGCTGGTGGCGTTCGGCCTCGGCGGCGTGCTGGTCGAAGTGCTGAAGGACATTACCTTCCGTCTCGCGCCCGCCACCAAGGACGATGCCCTGTCGATGCTCGACGGCATCCAGGCCCACGACATGCTGAAGGGCGTGCGCGGCGGCGATCCGGTCAGCCGTGATGCGCTGGCCGACGTCATTGTCAAAGTGTCGCAGCTCGTCAGCGACTTCCCCGAAATCGTCGAACTCGATCTCAACCCGGTGTTCGCCACCAAAAAGGACGCGATTGCCGCCGACGTGCGCATTGTCGTCGACTTCGACTACAAGCCGCGTCCGGCGCCGCGCCCGACCGAAGAGATCGTCGCGGCCATGAACCGCATCATGCAGCCGAAGGCGGTTGCCGTGATCGGCGCCTCCGCCGAGGACGGCAAGATCGGCAACTCCGTGATGAAGAATCTCATCAACGGCGGCTACAAGGGCGAGATCTATCCGATCCACCCGAAGGCGCCCGACATCCTGGGCTACAAGGCCTACAAGAGCGTCAAGGATGTTCCCGGCGTGATCGATACTGCGGTGTTCGCAATCCCCGCCAAGTTCGTGGCCGGCGCACTGGCCGAATGCGGCGAGAAGAAAATTCCCGGCGCCGTGCTGATTCCCTCGGGCTTTGCCGAAGCGGGCGCCCCTGAATTGCAGGCCGAGATCGTCGAGGTCGGCAAGAAGTACAACGTCCGCCTGATGGGGCCGAACATCTACGGCTTCTACTATACGTGGTCGAACCTCTGTGCCACGTTCTGCACCGCCTACGACGTCAAGGGCCATGCGGCGCTGTCGTCGCAGTCCGGCGGCATCGGCATGGCGATCATCGGCTTCTCTCGCTCGGCGAAGATGGGCGTCTCGGCGATCGTCGGCCTCGGCAACAAGTCCGACATCGACGAAGACGATCTGCTCGCCTTCTTCGAGCAGGATCCGAACACCAACCTGATCGCGCAGCATTGCGAAGACCTCAAGGACGGCCGTGCGTTTGCGGAAGCCGCCAAGCGCGTCTCCAAGAAGAAGCCGGTGGTGGTGCTGAAGGCAGGCCGCACCTCGGCCGGTGCGAAAGCGGCCTCGTCGCATACCGGCGCGCTCGCCGGCAACGACAAGATCTATGAGGACGTGTTCAGGCAGTCGGGCGTGATCCGCGCTCGCAGCTTGCGGCAATTGCTCGAATTCGCGCGCGGCGTGCCGGTGCTGCCGACGCCGAAGGGCGAGAACGTGCTGATCATCACCGGCGCCGGCGGTTCGGGGGTGCTGCTGTCGGACTCCTGCGTCGATAACGGCCTGTCGCTGATGTCGATGCCGCCGGATCTCGACGCCGCTTTCCGCAAGTTCATTCCGCCGTTCGGTGCGGCCGGAAATCCTGTGGATATCACCGGTGGCGAGCCGCCGATCACCTACATCAACACGGTGAAGCTCGGCCTGTCGGATGAGCGCATCCATTCGCTGATCCTCGGCTACTGGCATACGATCGTCACGCCGCCGATGGTATTTGCCCGCAACATGGTCGAGGTGAAGAAGGAGATGGAGGCGAAAGGCTTCGTCAAGCCGATCGTCGCCTCGCTCGCCGGTGACGTCGAGGTCGAGGAAGCGGCCGAATATCTCTACGAGAACGGCATCCCGGCCTATGCCTATTCGACCGAACTGCCGGTCGAGGTGCTGGGCGCGAAGTACAAGTGGGCGCGCGGCGCGGGCCTGTTGTAAGCTTATCAACAACAAATGCCGCTTCGGAAGAACCATCCGAAGCGGCGTTTTTGTCTGACGAACGAAATACGGAGCATGCCGATCTACGCACTGGAGCATCATCCGTGGCTTCATCCTTCGAGACGCCACGCTTGGGCGTGGCTCCTCAGGATGAGGTCTGAGACCCTCATGGTGAGGAGCGCGGCGAAGCCGCGCGTCTCGAACCACGAGGCAACGGATACGCGCTATTGATCCAACCTACGGATGGATGCAGGTCGCGATGAAGAGAGACGTGATCCGGCGCAAGGCCATCGAGCCGAAATCCCCTGCAGACCAGGACGAGAATGCGCGCGACGGCGGCGTGCAGTCCGTCGATCGCGCGCTCTCGATCATCGAGACGCTGGCGGAGGACGACGAAGGCTATCGCCTGAGCGATCTCGCGATCCGCACCGGGCTCTCGACCTCGACCGTGCATCGGCTGCTGGCGACGCTGGAAAACCGCCGCTTCGTGCAGTTCGACCGCACTGAATCGAAATGGCATGTCGGCGCGCGCTGCTTCACGGTGGGCGCGACGTTTGCCCGCCGCCGCAATTTTGCGGCGCAGGCGATTCCTTATTTGCGCAAATTGCGCGACCTGACGCGGGAGACCGCCAATCTCGCGGTTGTCGACGACGAATTCATCGTCGTGCTGACGCGGATGGAAAGTCGCGAGATCATGCGTTCGCTGACCAAGCTCGGCGGCCGCGTCGCCATGGTCGCGTCCGGGGTCGGCAAGGCGGTGCTCGCGACTTATTCCAACGAGGATGTCAGTGCGATCATCCACCATCACGGCATGCCGCGGCTGACCGAAAAGTCGATCGTGCGGCCGAGCGATCTGTTCAAGGAGCTCGAAAAGATCCGTCGCCAGGGGTTTGCCATCGACGACGAGGAGGCCTGCATGGGCCTGCGCTGCATCGCCGCCGTGGTCTACAATGATTGCGCCGAGCCGCTGGCTGCCATTTCCGTCTCCGGCATGACTGGCCGACTGACCGACGAGCGGTTGCCGCAGCTCGGCCAGACCGTGCGGGAAGTGGCGGAAGAACTGACGGTGGCGTTGGGTGGGGTGATGCCGGCGGCGAAGGCCAGTTGAGCCTTTCACCGCAGGGAGTGCGACCACAGTAATCCCACAAGTAATCCATGACTGCCGTATGGCAGGGTGGCGGATTTTCGTGGAAAGCGGCGAATTGGAAGCCGTTGCGCTGACTGTGCACTCAGATTTGAATCGTCTTCCAACAGCCGACCGTTTACGGTGCGTCTATGTCGCGCCTTGTATTTCTATCGATTGCTATCGTCCTGTCGCTGCTGCCGGTCGTCGCGCCGGCTGAGCCAGTTCACAAGCGGCCAGCGCCACGCTGGCACGGCTACGGCTTTTTGCCGGGCTATCAGCAGCCACCGAATAACAGCCTTCCAGCCTACAAGCAGAGAGCTGCGGTTTCGCGCATGGCGCGGAACAACCGGCGTCCCTGGTATATCGATCCAGTCCCAAGCTATTACGGGTACGATGGCGACTGGCACTATTTCGGCCGGCCCGGCTTTTACGGCGGTCGCTACAATGGCGGCAGCTTCGGCCCTTGCTGGACGCGGACGCCGATCGGTCCGATCTGGAATTGCGGCTGATCAAGCTATCGCTTAGAGACCGCGCGCGAGCGCATCCGTTTACCGGCAACGGCGGCTCATAGCGCAAAGCCGATCCGCTAGAGTATCCTCCAACGAAGAAGCGGGGCCCTTGCCTGCTGGCAAGAAGCGCAAGGAAGAAACCATGGGCCTGCGCTGCATCGCCGCCGTCGTCTATAACGACTGCGCCGAGCCGCTCGCTGCGATTTCCGTCTCCGGCATGACCAGCCATCTGACCGACGAACGCCTGCCCATGCTCGGGCAGACCGTGTGGGAGGTTGCCGCGAAACTTACGGTGGCACTCGGCGTGATGCCGGCGGCAAAAACGGGTTAGCCCTCAACTGGCATAGCCAGTTAGCGCAGGTTCGCCATAGCCGGCGGCTATGACCATCGTGAAGATTTGTCGGTACCTCACCTCTGCCTGCTCTGGCACTGTCGCGATAATAGCTGCGTTCAAGACCGAAAAAACGCGCGGCAGCAGTACAGGGAGGTCGGCTGTGAAAGCCCAAAACTTGCTCGTTCTGATGTCCGACGAGCACAACGCCAGCATGATGGGCTGTGCCGGCCATCCGCTCGCCAAGACGCCGAACCTTGATGCGCTGGCGGCCCGCGGCACGCGCTTCGTGGACGCCTACACGAATTGCCCGATCTGCGTGCCGGCGCGCGCCAGCTTCGCCACCGGCCGCTACATCCACGACATCGAATATTGGGACAACTCCATCGCCTATGACGGCAGGGTGCCGAGCTGGGGCCACAGGTTGCAGGCGGCCGGCGTGCGCGTCGAGTCCATCGGCAAGCTGCACTACAGGCTCGAGGAAGATCCGACCGGCTTCGACAAGCAGCACATCCCGATGCACATCACCGGCGGCGTCGGCATGATCCAGCTCTCGATCCGCAAGCAATTCCCCGATTTTGTGCCGCCGCCGCGCAGGCGCTCGGCGATCGCCGAAGCGGCAAGCGTCGGCGAGAGCGAGTACACCCAGTATGACCGCCGCGTCGCCGATATCGCGACGAAGTGGCTTCGCGACGCGGCTTCCTCGCGAACACCCTGGGTGCTGTTCGTCTCCTTCGTGACGCCGCACTATCCCTTGGTCGCGCCTAAGGAATTCTTCGACCTCTATCCGATCGACCAGATGCCCGATCCGACATTCGGTCCCGGCTCGGGCTATCAGCCGCATCCCTGGCTCGCGGACCTTTTGTCTGGGGGCGCGCCCCATCCGCAGGACCAGCGCAGGGCGCTTGCTGCGTATCTCGGCCTCGTCAGCTTCATGGACGCACAGGTCGGCCGCGTGCTGGGCGCGCTCGATGCGGCGGGTCTGCGCGATACCACGCGCATCCTCTACACCTCCGACCACGGCGAAAATGCAGGCAGGCGTGGCTTCTGGGGAAAGTCGAACCACTACCAGGAAGCGGTCGCCATCCCCATGATCGTCGCCGGCGAAGGCGTGCCGGCGGGCAAGCTCTCGTCGACACCGACCTCGCTCGTCGATGCCTATCCGACGGTGCTCGATGGCGTCGGGCTTTCCGCTGAAGCGGATGACGTTCCCGGCCGCTCGCTGTTCGATCTCGCCAATGGAAGCAATGATCGCGACCGCATCGCGTTCAGCGAATATCATGCCGCGGGTTCGCCGTCAGCGTCCTACATGCTGCGCAAGGGCCGCTTCAAATACATCTACTATGTTCGGTTCGAGCCTGAACTGTTCGACCTGGAAAATGATCCGGAGGAAAGTACCAATCTCGCCGCGCGGTCGGAATATACCGAAACGGTCAAGGAACTGGACGCGCAGTTGCGCGCGATCGTGAACCCCGAGGAAGAAGACCGCCGCGCGAACGAGGCGCAGAAGAAGCTGATCGAAGGGCGGGGTGGTCCAGAGGCCGTGATGGCAAATCTCCCGACAAAGAAGCTCTTCACGCCTGTGCCGCCAGGCCTGCTTTCCTAGCCTTTCGCGCAAGTGGCGTTTCCTGAAGCGTTTTGGCGCAATTCGAGAGGCAGGCTTTCCTTCCGGCTCCTGAGAGGATTTCCATGAGAATCCGTGCAATCATCGTATGCCTGTTGGTCGCAGCGGCTAAATCCATGACGCCGGCACACGCCGAACAGTGGCCGACAAAGGCCATCAGATGGATCGTCCCCTATCAGGCAGGATCAGCGCCGGACAGCGTGAGCCGCGTCGTGGCGGAGGCAATGTCCTCGCGACTGGGCCAACCGATCGTCATCGAAAATCGCGCTGGGGCTTCAGGAAACCTGGGTGCGCAATACGCCGCCCGTTCGCCGGCTGACGGCTACACGTGGGTCTACTCATCTTCCGTGATGGCCGGAAACATGAAGCTGTACAAGTCGCCCGGCTACGATGTTCTGAAGGATTTCACGCATATCTCGACGTTCGGTGCTTCGGACTCACTGCTGGTCGTCAATCCAGCTTCAGGCATCAAATCCGTAGCCGCACTCATCGAGCGAGCCAAGGCAAGCCCAGGAAAGCTGAACTTTGGCTCGAGTGGACTTGGGACTCCTTCACACCTCGGCGTCACCATGATGATGAGTTCTGCCCACTTCAAGGCAGAGCACGTTCCTTACCGCGGCGCGCATGCGATTGTGACGGCCGTCCTGGGAAAGGAGATCGACTTCGGCCTTCCGATCCTCAGCGTCGCACTCTCGCAGGTGCAAGCCGGAGACCTTGTGGCGCTCGCCGTGGCCGCCAGGCAGAGAAACCCTTCTTTGCCCGATGTTCCGACATTGGAAGAAGCGGGCGTGCGGGACGTCGCGCTCGAATCCTTCGGCGGGCTATCTGTCCCAGCCGGAACACCAACTGCGATCGTGTCTCGGATACATGAAGTATTGTTAGCCGCGTTGGATGATCCGGCGATCGTGCAGCGCCTGGAAACCATGGGCATGAGCAAGATCAAAACCGGTACGCCGGAGGCTTATGCCGAGCTGCTGCAAGGCGAAATCGACAAGACTGAGCAAATGATGCGAGCCGCAGGAATCGTCGACCTGCAATAGCTGCGAAAATCCAGGCCGGCGGGCTTCTCGCTGCCTCTGGCCGTGGGGCGTCTCACTGCTGCTGAGCGCGGCGATCGCCATGCCGATCGGGCTCCCGCCGACCGCAAATAACGCTGCCTCGTTGCGGCCGGGCGTATCTGCTATGATCGCGCCATGGATTTACGTCATATCGAACAGATCGCCGCGATTTGTCGTGCGGGCAGCTTCAGCGGGGCTGCAAAGTCGCTCGGTATCGCCCAGCCGACGCTGAGCAAGAGCATCAGTCGCCTCGAAGCGAAGCTTGGAATTCAGCTGTTCGAGCGAACCAACGCCAGCGCCCGCCCGACGGCCTATGGCCAGTTCGTCGCTGATCATGCCTCGACACTGTTGCAGAACGTAGCGACGCTGGGCCACGAGCTGGAGCAGATGGCCAAGGGCGAAGCGGGTATGCTGAAGATCGGCGTCGGACCCGCGACCCGGCTGCACCCGCTGCCGAAAGTCATGCAGAAGGCCGCACAGGCGTTTCCCCGGCTACAGTTCGTCACCCGCTATGCCGGGCCGAATCTGATGATGCGGGCGCTGCGGGCGGGCACTTTCGATCTCGTATTCTGCAATCACCAGCTTGCGACACCCCAGGATGGCTTGATCCGCGTGAAGGTGTTCGAGGACCGGTACATCGTCGTGGCGCGTCCGGACCATTCGGCGTTGAAGGCCGCGCCGCTGTCAGCCGCCGAATTCGCGCGCTTGCCGCTGGCGAGCGCCGGCCTGACGCCGGACTTCCGGGCCTGGCTCGGCATCACCGGTGAGACGCAAACGCGGAATCTCGAGGCCTTCCTGTCTGACGATTATGACCTCATCAAGCAAATGGCCGTTGAGAGCAACCATGTCGCCCGCGGCCCGCGTTTCGTGTTTGCAAAGGAACTTGAGCGCGGCGATCTGGTCGAACTGGGGCTGGACACGGATTTTCAATACGAGTGCTGGATGTTGACGTCGGGTGCGCGATGGCGCTCACCGATCGTCAAGGCGATCGCCAGATTTGCCAAGGAGTAGAGCCGCGAGCATTTGTGCCCCGAACGACATCCGATCTCCGTAGTGGCGGAAAACGCGGCTTGGCGAGAGCCCCGACATCGGTATATCCATCCATCGCTATCCATGGCGCGGTCTCGAGGGACGATGTCCTCCGCATCAACGATTGGGGTAAGTTATGCCTTCTGAAACCCGCTCGCCCCGTCTCGCTGTTCTGATCGATGCCGACAATGCTTCGGCAAAGATCGCGGACGGATTATTCGAGGAGATTGCCAAGATCGGCGAGGCGAGCGTCCGCCGCATCTATGGCGACTTCTCCAATGCAAGGTCCAAGGGCTGGGCCGATATTCTGTCGAAGCACGCCATCATACCCCAGCAGCAGTTCGCCTATACGACTGGAAAGAATGCCTCCGACATAACCCTGGTCATCGACGCCATGGACCTGCTGCACAGCGGCCGGTTCGACGGATTCTGCCTGGTGTCGTCAGACAGCGATTTTACCCGGCTTGCCGCCCGCATCCGGGAACACGGCGTGGATGTATTCGGGTTCGGCGAGCAGAAGACGCCGGAAAGCTTCCGGCAGGCCTGCCGAAAGTTCGTCTATACCGAGAACCTGCGCGGCGGCACGACCAACAGCCAGGACGCGGCTTCACGTGCGCAGCCGCTTCAGCCTCCCGAGGCGGCCGTCCCCATCATCCAGAAGATCATCACCCAGATGGAAAGCGAGGATGGCTGGGTGACCCTTGGCGAAGTCGGGCGACGGCTTGCCAATTTGGCATCCGATTTCGATCAACGGACCTACGGCTTCCGCAACCTAAGCGACTTGGTGCGGAAGACGAACGCTTTCGACATCGATCAGCCCAAGGGCGGGTCCATGCGAATTCGCGTCAAGCCTGCGGCCGGACCGCCTCCAAGAAAGCGAGCCGGCCGAAAACCTGCGGGGTAAAGGATCAAAGACTGTCTGAACCTCGACTGTAGCACGCCAGCCAGTGCTCGGCCGCCGTTCAATGGTGTTCGGCTTTCCAGTCGCGCTTGATCTTCTTGGCCAGCGACCATTTGTGGACTTCGGTCGGCCCGTCATAGATTCGGAACGCGCGGATCTCGCGGAAAGCCTGCTCCACGATCGTCTCGGTCGAGACGCCGGTACCTCCCATCACCTGCACGCAGCGATCGGCGACCCGCATCAGCGCTTCCGACACCGCCACCTTGGCCATCGAACTCTCGGCCGTACCGAGCGAGCCGGTGTCGAGCACGCTTGCGCACCAGTCGATCATCAGTTCCGACTGTTTGAGATCGATCAGGTTCTCCGCCAGCATGAAGCCGACGCCTTCGTGATCGACCAGCGGTTTTCCGAACGCGTGGCGTCGGCAGGCGTAGTCGGTGGCGATCTCATTGGCGCGGATCGCGAGGCCCAGCCAGCGCATGCAGTGCGACAAACGCGCCGGGCTGAGGCGGATTTGCGCGTATTTGAAGCCATCGCCGGCGGCGCCGAGCATCTGGTCGGCGGAGACGCGAAGGTTCTCGATCTCGATCTCGGCATGCCCGCCCGGCATCGAACTATCGATCGTATCCAGCACGCGCAGCGTGCGAATCGCGGGATCCGGCAGATCGACCAGGAACATGCACGCGCCGTCGTCCGACTTCGCCATGACGATGCCGACCCGGGCGCCTTCGGCTCCGGTGATGAATTTCTTGCGTCCGTTGATGACCCAGTGATTGCCGTCGAGCCTGCACGTGGTCTGCATCATCGACGGATCGGAGCCAGCGCCGCCCGCGTCGGCCGGCTCGGTCATGAAAAACGCCGAACGCGCTCTTCCCGACACCAGCGGCTCCAGAAAGCGCGCCTTCTGCTCGGCGCTTCCGACCTTGCCGAGCAGATACATATTGCCCTCGTCGGGCGCCATGGTGTTGCAGGCCAGCGGCCCCAATGGGGAGAGACCGGATTTGATCAGGGCTTTTGCGGTCTCGCGCTGCGTGAGATGTGATCCATCGGAGAGAATGTGCGGCGTCAGGACGCCAGCCTTGCGTGCCTTGGCGCGCAGTTCCTGCACGAGTTCGTCGCTCGGGCCGTGCGGACCCGTCCGCGGATCCTTCTCATAGGGGATCACCTCGGTGCGGATGAAAGCCTCGATCTTCGCAGCAATGGTATCGGCTCGATCAGTCATGGATGCGGATACTCCGGTCGATCTCCGCCTGGGCGGGCTTTGGTGTTTCGCTCGAGCGTGCCCGGTCGCGGCGCGCTGAGGGATTGCCGTCATCGATTGCGATGACGGCGTTGGTCATATAGGCGGATGGATCGCGCGCGGGCAACAGCCACCGTCGCCGGTAGCGCTCAGGGCAGGGGCATCGACCCCTTCCACCTCCTCACATGGCGGGTATAGTCTGTTCCCGCGGGGCGCGTCCGGTTGGATTGCATGTCCGCAACACAGCGCAGACTGTGGAGGGAGGATCATGAAATTTCCCCGCCGCACATTCTTGCATCTGGCCGTGGGCGCCGCCGTGTTGCCTGCCGTGCCCCGCCTTTCGCGGGCGCAAGCCTATCCGTCTCGGCCGGTGCGCATCATTGTAGGCTTTGCCGCAGGCGGGGCTACCGACATCCAGGCACGCTTGATGGGGCAATGGCTGTCGGATCGCCTCGGTCAACAATTCATCATTGAGAACCGTTCTGGCGCCAGCGGCAACATCGGAACCGAAGCTGTCGCCAAGGCGCCGGCGGATGGCTACACGCTGCTGCAAATCGTGACCCCGCATGCGATCAACGCCGCGCTCTACAGCAATCTCAATTTCGACTTCATCCGGGACATCGCGCCGGTCATCTGCGCCGCGCGGCTGGCCTACGTCGTCGTGGTGCATCCGTCGGTGCCTGCCAGGACGATCCCTGAATTTATCGCATACGCCAAGGCCAACCCGGGCAAGATCAACTATGGGTCGGCCGGCCCCGGCACCCCGCAAAACATTGCGTGCGAACTCTTTAAGATGATGGCGGACGTGGATCTGGTCCACGTCCCGTATCGCGGCGGCGCACCTGCGGCTACCGATCTGGTCGCCGGCCATTTGCAGGTGATTTTCAGTCCGGTGTCGGAGTCGATCCAGCATATCCAGGCCGGCAAACTGCGTGCCCTGGCGGTAACGACCGCGGCGCGTTTGGACGTGTTGCCGGACGTTCCAACGGTGGCGGAATTCGTGCCTGGTTATGAGGCCAGTGGCTTTGCGGGCATTGGCGCACCCAGGAACACCCCGGCCGAAATCATCGATATGTTGAACAAGGAGATCAATGCCGGCCTCGCCGACAGCAAGGTCAGAGCCCGGATCGTCGAACTGGGCGGCACTGTGCTGGGGGGCACGCCTGCGGAATTCGCGACGATTATCTCGGAGGCCACCGAAAAGTGGGCGAAGGTGATCAAGTTCGCAGGCATCAAGGCTGAATAGGGGGATAGCCACTGGTTCGGACGCTTGGCGGGGCCTCCCGATCCGCTAAAGTAACCTCTCAACGAATGAGCGGACGCGCTTGTATTCGCCGCTACAAGAAAAATGCAGGGGAGAGCCATGGGACGGAAGATCGCTATCGTCGGAGCGGGGGCCGTCGGCGGGTATGCCGGGGCGCATATGGTGCAGGCGGGCGAGGACGTCACCTTCATCGATCCCTGGCCCGAACACGTCGAGCACATGCGAAAGCACGGGCTGCGCGTCACCCATGCGATGGATGTCGCGGAATTCTCGGTGCCGGTGCGGGCGCTGCATGTGACGGACGCGCAGCAGCTTTCCAAGGAGAAGCCGGTCGACATCGCCTTTGTCTGCATGAAATCCTATGACAGGGCCTGGGCCACCATGCTGATCCAGCAATATCTGGCTGCGGACGGCTACGTCGTTTCGCTGCAGAACTGCATGAACGAGGAGACGATTGCGGGTGTCGTCGGCTGGGGCAAGACTTTGGGCTGCATCGCCAGCAGCATCACGGTGAACCTGCCGGATCCCGGCCACATCCATCGCGGCGCCGGCAAGGGCGGGGCCGCGCACACGGTGTTTCGCGCCGGCGAGGTGCACGGCCGCATCACGCCGCGGGCGGAAGAGGTCTGCCGCCTGGTCGGCTATTCCGATAGCGCCAAGGTGACGGAGAATCTCTGGGGCGAGCGCTGGTCGAAACTGGTCGCCAACGTCATGGGCAACGGGCTCTCGGCCTGCACCGGCCTGCCGGGCGGCGAAATCCTGCAGAGCGAGCCGCTGCGACGGTTCTCAACCCGGCTCGGTAGCGAGGCGATCCGCGTCGGACAGGCGCACGGCTATCAACTGGAAGAGATATTGCATCTAGCGCCCGACACGATCGCGCGCGCCGGCGAGGGCGACGAGGCGGCAATGCGCGCCTGCGACGAGCAGCGCTTCAAGGACTCTAAGCGCACTTCCGCCGCGCAGCGTCCCTCGATGGGCCAGGACATGCAGAAAGGTCGGCGCACCGAGATCGAATTCCTCAACGGCTTTGTGGTGCGCGAGGGCGAGAAGCTTGGGCTTTCCTGCACCGCAAACGCCGCGCTGACGGATATCGTCAAGCGCGTGGAGCGGGGAGAGCTGAGCCCCGATCCGCGGCACATAACGGAGCTGCGGCTGAACTGAGCGGCCTCGCGCCTCGACCGGCGAGACCGGTATGCGGCCAGTCGCTGCTCAACGCTTGCCGGCCCGCCACCCCATTTCCCAGAAGTCGGCTTCGAGCCGGGTGGCTTCCTTGAAGATCGCGATCAATTCGGCCTCGCGGGCCGGTGTCGCGTAGCGCTCGGCGAGGCGCTCCAGGTGCTCCCGCGCATTCGCCGCCACCTCCTGATAGGGAGCCCCGGCATACTCGGCGATCCAAACGCGATACGGGTTCGTCGCAGCGAGCGCATCGGGTCGCGCGGCGAGCCTCGTCGCGATCTCGGCGTAGCCGATCACGCAAGGGGCAAGCGCCACCTTGAGCGAAAGCAGGTCGCCGCGCATTCCGGCGTCGAGCACGTAGCGCGTATAGGCCAGCATCTCGACCGCCGGAGGGGCTTGTTCGAGATCGGTGGCCGACAGGCCCCAGCCGGCGCAGAGTTTTACATGCAGGTTCATCTCGACATCGAGAATGGCCGAGAGGCCGCCGGCCGCTTCGCGCATGTCGGCAAGCGTGGGCGACTTGTAAACGGCGAGCGCGTAGGCGCGCGCAAACTCGATGAGAAACAGGTAATCCTGAACGAGGTAATGCCGGAATGCCGCCTCGGCGAGCGAAGCATCCGCCAACCCTTCCGTGAAGGGGTGTTCGGTATAGGCCCGCCATTCGGTGGACGCCGCATGCTTCAGTCTGTCGAAGAAACTCATGATCTCTCGTTCGCCGGGATATAGGTCATCGCACGTCCTCCTTCAATCCGGTGACGCCGGAGCAGTCTATCGGCAGTTGAACGCCTCGCGCAATAAGCCCAGGTAATCGGGGCCGTGCATCGGTGAGGCTGAAGTGCGGAACCATTGCCGCTCGCGGGCATTTCGATTCCCGTGCCGTTCGGGCTCGCGCAACAACGGTCGACATCCCAGGCCTCCTTCCGGCGAGGCTTGCTGTCGACACGCCTCTCACGGGAGAATCAGATCATGCGCTTGATCACATCATCAATTGCGATACTCGTCCTGTCGGTACTTCCTGCGCTTGCGGATCGTCCAGTCACGGAAGACGAGCGAGCAAAACTGGTCGCTGCGGTTCAGGCGGAAGGATGCACGGGCGGCAAGTTCGAATTCGACGAAGACGACCAGCAGTTCGAGGTCGATGATGCGGTCTGCGCGGACGGCAAGAAGTATGACCTCAAGTTCGATGCGCAGATGAAGTTGAAGCGGAAGAATCTGGATTGAGGTTCTGACGCGCGCAGGGCGTGCGTTATTGCGAGCCAACGGATCGCGCGGAAGCGCGCCGGATGACAGGCTCCGCGACGCAATCCATCGCGCCGCGGAGAGACGGTGGAGGCGTGATGCCGAGGTCCTGCCAAGCGCGTTCTCGGTAGTCGCTAGTTTCGGACGTTTATTTCCGCCAAGCTGAACTTTTCGACGGCCTCACCGTCGATGGCCGCTCGTGCCAATCGTCTGGGGTATGCCGGACCCTTGACGCCGAAAGGAGCGACATCGGTCCAGTTGTAATAGTGGAGCTCACCTCGGCTGGTGAATCGACCGCAACACTCCAGTCTGAAGTGCGTCGCTTGTTCGTCGGACCGCCATACTGAGATGTCAATCCACTCAGGCACCATCCGGTCACGCCACAGCAGTGAAGTCACATCCTCTGCTTCAAGCGGGCCCACGCGGCTGCCATATCTCTGCACATCGTCCGGGAAAACAATTTCATCCGGCTCCAAGGGATTGCCGTCATAGGAGCAATTCAGGTGAACCCAAAACAGATGGGTGTTCGGCAATAAATCAACAACAAACCCTGCGGTGAAGTTTCTGCATTGATCGCTTGCCTGGAGAAGGCGATTCAAGAATGTCTCGCGGTCCATCGCTATTCGAATCCCGGTTTGCAGTTCGGCAACCTATCTACTTCTCAGGGGATGCGGACGTGTTTAGCCATCAAAGCGGTGATGATGAGAACATACAGGACGAAGGCTGCGACCGAAGCCAGGGCCAGGGCTATTCCGTTTCCGATCGACAGCCGTTCAAGTTCTACGGTTTGGCTGCCCATAAGATAGCGCTGCAGCGCAAACAGTAGAAACGGGATTCCGATCAGAAAGGATTGCAGATATATCGCAAGGCCGAGGCCAATCAGTACCCCGATCCAGCCGACGATCAGTGCGGACTTCCGGCTCACCGCGCCAATCAGCGCGTTGAGAATCATTCCGCCATCGAGCGGATAGATCGGCAGCAGGTTGGATGCATTGACGACGGCGAACATTTCCACCGCGTGCCTGAGTTGAATGTCGCCGGTTGACCGATAGAGCGCGAAGAGGCCAAGCGTCGGAATGAGGCTCAGGCCCGGTCCCATCAGCGCGATGAAGCCGAGCCGGCCCTCGGTCCGATAGGCTTTCTTGGGGACGGCAGCACCGCCGAAGAAGGGAATGAGGTAGATGCCGCGTACGCCGACGCCGGTCACGAGCATCGCCGCGACGTGTCCGGCCTCGTGCACGACGATGACGATCGCAAGAAGCAGCCCCAATTTCCAGCCGAACAGGTAGCAAAAGCTCAGGAGCGCCACGGCTGACAGAAGCAGGCCATGGTTGCCCAGGGCGGCAAGGCGGCTGTGGGTACCAGCATCCTTTTCGCATCGCTGCTTGATCAGGTTCGCCATTCGGCGCGGCGCCACCGGATAGTTGATGCGGTCGCGAAAGGAGCGAACGGTCAATTCGTTGAACAGCGTAAGCGCCGTTGTTCCCTCCGGCGTAGCTTCGACGATAAGTCCCGATTCGACATCCCGCCCGCCCTCGGGCGGCTTGGATAGTGGATGCGCCACCAGCCGCACACGCGCGATCCCCTTGGTCTCATCGTGCTCAAGCCTGCACGAGACGGCCTGCACCTGCGGTTGGCCACTGACAGTGATACGTGTCAACCAGAGACCATCGCTGCCAGGCAAGGGTTCGGACGAAATCTCCATGACCGGCGGCCCGTCCAGCACGACGCGGTCGGCAGCACCCAGCCGCCACACGGCCTCGCGTGATGCGTTGATCAGGACGGTGAACTCGGACCGCAACCGGTTCCGCCCCCTCAGTGCATCGACCAGACCGTGAAACGTATAGAAGGCAAGGCGCAGTAACTCGATTGGCAGTGTCAGCAGTCCGAGCATGTGAGGCCTTGTGATGCGGGTAATGGGCACGCAGTCGCCGCAAGGGCTGGGACGCGAAATCAAGGTGCTGGCTTGCGTGCGGAAGCAGCTTATGGATCAAAGCCGTCACTTGATGCCGTTGCGCCCATGTAGCCGGCCATGGCCGGGCGGATGGCTACCGCTGTCGCGACGAAGGCCAGTTGCCTAAAGAGAGCTGTATGGAGGGAACGCCAGCGATGCGAACGACACAATCTTTTGTCCGCGCATGAACGGACGATTCCACGACTTCCAAATCGAAACATTCGCAATTTCTTCAGCTGACCTGATGCAACGTTAGCATGTATTGTTGCCAAGCAAACCAGTTGGATTGTCTTGGCGGAAATATCTCCGATGTGTGATATTTCCATCTCGGTGATGGCGATAACCCGTTGATCTCTAGCGTCTTTCGTCCATCCCTTCCACTCCGCGGGAAATAAAATCGCCCGCGTTGAGATCGCCTCTCGCCATCGCGAAGATCGCAGCCAGAGCCAACACTGGTGAGCGAGGCGCGACATGGCGAAGATGCGGGCGATCGATGCGGCTGTGCGGATCCTGGAAAAGGAGGGGGTGACGATCGCCTTCGGCGTGCCGGGTGCTGCGATCAATCCGCTTTACTCGGCGCTGAAGAAGCGCGGTTCGATCGGGCACATCCTGGCGCGCCATGTCGAGGGCGCTTCGCACATGGCGGAGGGCTATACCCGCGCCAAGGCAGGCAATATCGGCGTCTGCATCGGCACCTCGGGGCCGGCCGGCACCGACATGATCACCGGGCTCTATTCGGCAATCGCGGATTCGATCCCGATCCTGTGCATCACCGGGCAGGCGCCGCGCGCGCGGCTCTACAAGGAAGACTTTCAGGCGATCGATATCGAATCCATCGCCAAGCCGGTGACGAAATGGGCGGTCACCGTACGCGAACCGGCGCTGGTGCCGCGCGTGTTCAGCCAGGCGTTCCACATCATGCGTTCGGGCCGTCCGGGTCCGGTGCTGATCGACCTGCCGCTCGACGTGCAGCTTGCGGAAATCGAGTTCGACGATGAGACCTATGAGCCGCTGCCGGTCTACAAGCCCGCGGCAACGCGCAAGCAGATCGAAAAAGCGCTGGAGATGCTCAACGCTGCGGAGCGGCCGCTGATCGTGGCCGGCGGCGGCGTCATCAACGCCGATGCGTCCGACCTGCTGGTGCAGTTCGCCGAGGCCGTCAACGTACCCGTGGTGCCGACGCTGATGGGGTGGGGCGCCATCCCCGACGATCACGTGCTGATGGCGGGCATGGTGGGCTTGCAGACCAGCCACCGCTACGGCAACGCGACCATGCTGCAATCCGACTTCGTGCTCGGCATCGGCAATCGCTGGGCCAACCGTCACACCGGTTCGATCGAGACCTACACCAAGGGTCGCAAATTCGTGCATGTCGACATCGAGCCGACGCAGATCGGGCGCGTGTTCAATCCCGATTTCGGCATCGTGTCCGACGCCAGGGCGGCGCTGGAACTGTTCGTGGCAGTCGCAAAAGAGTGGCGCAAGGCCGGCAAGCTGAAGGAGCGGCAGGCCTGGCCGGCGGCGTGCCAGGACCGCAAGCGCACGATGCTGCGCAAGAGCCATTTCGACGACATGCCGATCAAGCCGCAGCGCGTCTATGAGGAGATGAGCAAGGCATTCGGCCGCGACACCTGCTATGTCAGCGTGATCGGGCTGTCGCAGATCGCCGGCGCGCAGTTCCTCGGCGTCTACGGGCCGCGCAACTGGATCAATGCCGGGCAGGCCGGTCCGCTCGGCTGGACGCTTCCCGCAGCGCTTGGCGTGCGCGCCGCCGATCCTTCGCGCCAGATCGTGGCACTCTCGGGCGACTATGATTTCCAGTTCCTGATCGAGGAGCTCGCGGTCGGCGCCCAGTTCAAGCTGCCCTACATCCACGTCGTCGTGAACAATTCCTATCTCGGGCTGATCCGGCAGGCGCAGCGCGGTTTTGACATGGACTACCATGTCCAGCTTTCCTTCGAGAACATCAACGCGCCCGAGATCGGGGTCTATGGCGTCGATCACGTCGCGGTCGCCAAAGGGCTCGGCTGCAAGGCGATCCGCGTCACCGATCCGAACCACGCGCAGGCGGCATTTGCGACCGCGCGTGAATGGATGGCCGAATTCCAGGTGCCTGTTGTCGTCGAGTTCATTCTCGAGCGCGTCACCAACATCTCGATGGGCACCGAGATCGACAACATCATCGAATTCGAGGAGGTGCTCGACCTGCCGCTGGACGACACGCCGGCCAAATCGAGCGCGCCGCAAACCGGCAAGCTGCTGCCGGCATAAGGGGAGAATCCAACCGTGCCGAAATTTGCCGCCAATCTCACCATGCTGTTCGGCGAACAGCCGTTCCTCGATCGTTTCGCCGCCGCCAAGGCTGCGGGCTTCAACGGGGTCGAATATCTATTCCCCTACGATTTCGACAAGGCCGATCTGCGCGAGCAGTTGCACCAGCACGGGCTGACCCAGGTGCTGCACAATCTCCCGGCGGGCAATTGGGGCGCCGGCGAGCGCGGCATCGCCATTCTGCGTGACCGGGTCGACGAGTTTCGCGACGGCGTCGCGCGCGCCATCGATTACGCCAGGGCGCTCGATTGCCGCCAGCTCAACTGCCTCGTCGGCATCGCGCCTGACGGCGCTGATACGACCGATCTCAACGAGACATTGATCGGCAATCTGCGCTTCGCGGCGGACGCGCTTGCGAAAGAGCAGATCAAGCTCCTGATCGAGCCGATCAACACGATCGATATTCCCGGCTTCTTCCTGAACAGGACGGCGCAGGCGCTTCAGCTCATTGCCGACGTGCGCTCGAGCAATCTGTTCGTGCAGTACGACATCTACCACATGCAGGTGATGGAGGGTGACCTTGCGCGAACCCTGCAAAAACATCTGCCGCGCATTGCCCATGTCCAGCTTGCCGACAATCCCGGCCGCAACGAGCCGGGTACGGGCGAGATCAACTATCCCTTCCTGTTCCGCCATCTCGACGCTATTGGTTATCGTGGCTGGATCGGCTGCGAATACAAACCGAGGACGACGACGGTCGAAGGCCTCGGTTGGCACGCCGCGTTGACGGCCGACACCTGAACAAGAAACGACAAAGGGGAGTTGAAATGACCAATATCGGCTTTATCGGCCTTGGCACCATGGGGCGCCCGATGGCGGGCCATCTCCAGGCTGCCGGCCACCGCCTGTTCCTGCATGATGTCGTTCCTGTCGCACCGGAGCTGGTTGCCGCCGGCGGCGTGGTCTGCAAGTCGGCCAAGGACGTCGCCGAACAGGCTGAAATCGTCATCATCATGGTGCCGGATACGCCGCATGTGGAAGCCGTGCTGTTCGGGCCTGATGGCGTTGCGAAGGGATCCTTGAAGGGGAAGATCGTCGTCGACATGAGTTCGATCTCGCCGCTGGCCACCAAGGAATTTGCCAAGAAGGTGGAGGCGCTCGGCGCCGACTATCTCGATGCGCCGGTTTCCGGCGGCGAAGTCGGCGCCAAGGCGGCGAGCCTCACCATCATGGTCGGCGGACCGGAGCGGGCGTTCAACACCGTGAAGCCTATATTCGACAAGATGGGCAAGAACGTCACCCTCGTCGGCGCCAATGGCGACGGACAGACGACCAAGGTCGCCAACCAGATCATCGTCGCGCTGACGATCGAGGCGGTCGGCGAGGCGCTGTTGTTCGCATCGAAAGCCGGCGCGGATCCGGCGCTGGTGCGGCAGGCGCTGATGGGCGGCTTTGCCTCGTCGCGCATTCTCGAAGTGCATGGCGAGCGCATGGTGAAGCGCAACTTCGAGCCGGGCTTCCGTATCGAGCTGCACCAGAAGGATCTCAACCTGGCGCTGGAGGGCGCGCGGGCGCTCGGCATTGCGCTGCCGAGCACGGCGGTCGCGCAGCAATTGTTCTCATCCTGCGCGGCGCATGGCGGCAAGGCCTGGGATCATTCGGGAATGGTGCGCGCGCTCGAAATGATGGCAAGCCACGAGGTCGCCAAGGCCTGATTTCTTGTTTCTCCCTGTGACTTGGAACCGCGTCGAGATTTCGGCGCGGCCCTTTTTGCTGGCGTATTGGAACCGGAACTTCCGGCGCTTCCAGTGGTTGAAATGCATCATCGATTTACTGGAGGATGCAATGAATAGTCGTTTGGCTGTTTCACTGGTTGCCGCTTCGCTGCTGATGCCGGGCGCGGCGTTTGCCCAGTCGACCACCGCGCAAGGCGCGGCGGAAGGCGCCGCGAGGGGTGGTGAAGCCGCAGGTCCGGTCGGCGCCATCGTCGGCGGTACCGTCGGTGCTGCGGTCGGCGCGGCCGTGGAAATTCCGAACGCGGTGATCAACTCGGTTCCGCGCGATCGTTCTGTCGTCGTTCGTGAACACGTAGTGGTGGGTGAGCCGCTGCCGCCGACGGTTGAACTGCGCACCGTGCCGCAGCACACCGAATACCGTTATGCCGTGGTCAACGATCGCCGGGTGATCGTGGAGCCGCGCACGCGAAGGGTCGTGAGAATCCTCGACTGACGCGGCCCAGGCAGTTGGCTGACATTCCTCGCGGGCGGCGCCTGCGAGGAATTTTTTGGGTCACGGCAGCGATCGCTGCGTTCGCCTGAGCTTCCAGTCGAGCGCCGCGGCAACCACGAGGCCGAGCGATGCAGCCAATGCGTCGACCACGAAATCCGACATCCGGGCGTGCCGGCCTGGCGCCCAGAACTGCAGGATTTCGATCAGACCGGTGAAGGCGATGACGAGGATCGCCGTCAGCGAACGGTTGCGCGTGTAGGCCAGCCCGAAGGCGATCCCCAGCAGCAGGAAGGCAAGCGCATGTTCGCCGGTCTGTCCGAGATTCAAGTGCGGTCGCCGTTCGGCCGGTCCGAGGGTTGCGAAGGCAATGGCCGCGGCAAGGCCCCAGGCGATAAGTCGAGGGATGATCGTCATCGGGACGGCATAGCACACATTCCGTGCGGTAAGTCCATACGCACGATCGAGGCAATGTGTGGTTAATCCCTCAGAGCGGCTCCCGTACGCCCATACCGTGCATGAAGCGCTCCCGGATCTGCACGGGATCGCGGCGGGTGGTCCCTGTGCCCGGCTTGTCGTCGATGCGCACGCCGATCAGCGTCGGGCCTGCGGCCGACAGGGATTGCTCGATCAGGCGCTCGAAATCGTCCTCGTCCGCCGCCCAGGTGCTATTGGTGAGTCCGCTCGCGACCGCGATGGCAACGAGGTCGGCGACGGCGGCGCCTGGCGTCGGTTGCGCGCCGGTGATCTGGTAGATGCCGTTGTCCATCACCACCATGGTGAGGTTTTTCGGAGCAAGCGTCGCGATCGTCGAGAGCGATCCCAACTGCATCAGCAGCGAGCCGTCGCCTTCGAGCGCGAACACGCGACGGTCCGGTTGCGCCAGCGCGACGCCGAGCGCGATCGGGAAGGCGAGGCCCATGCTGCCGAGCATGTAGAAATTCTGCGGCCGGTGGCCGGCGGCCCACAGGTCGAAATTGGTGTTGCCGATGCCGCCGATCACGGCTTCCTCGTTCTTCAGTTTCGCGATCAGCCGCGAGGTGAGGTCGAAGCGGTTCATCACCTGGGTGTTGCGGGCAGGGGTGTCGTTGGTGGTGCTCATGAGATCGCTCACTTGTCGAAGGCCTTGCCGCCGGTCAAAAGCGGCGAGAGGATCAGCGCCACCGGCGCCTGCGTGGTGACGGCCTGCTTGATGGAGCGGTCGGCGATGAATTCGAGTTCATCCAGTCGGGTGATGGTGTGGTGCTCCATCGCCAGCGAATCCAGCACCGGGCGCATGGTGCGGCACACCAGCGACTGACCGTAATTGAATTCGCCGAGCGTGCCGCGCTCGGAGACGAACATGATCAGCGGGATCTGATAGGGGATCGCCAGCGAGGCCAGCACGTTCGCGAGCGTCGCAAAACCCGATGTCTGCATCAGCACTGCGCTCCGCATGCCGCCCATCCAGGCGCCGGAGACGATGCCGACTGCTTCCTCCTCGCGCGCGGTGGCGAAGGTCGTAAAAAACGGGTCGGCGTGCAGGTTCTTGATCAGCGGCGTCAGGACGCGGTCGGGCACGTAGGGGACGAGGCGGACATCGTTGCGCTTGAGGGTCTGCAGCACGATGCCGTGCCAGCTCTTCTCAGAGGTTTCGGGCGAGGTTTTTTCCTCCGCAACCGCCATTTTTGGTCTCCTTACCCGCGACATCTTTCGTTCGCGCTCATCCCTGGAACGGCAAAACTTGACGCCATCGGCGGGATTGTCAACATGTCCTGATCGTATCCTGCTCTGCGCCCCGCGCCGCTTCAGCCAGCATGCGACCATATGAGATAAACAAGAAAGAAATCGGGAGGGGTGCCATGGCTGGATGTGTCCGGACTGCTGCCAGTACGGCGGCGCTGGCGGCCGTATCCACTCTGCCCATACTTCCACCGAGACTTGCACCCTGATCTGCTCGCGAGCGGCCACCCGTCGAACCACAAGCTCCACGTTCTTCCGACCTGAAAGTTGCCAAGGAAAATGACCGTCAACAACAAGCGCGTGTTTTATGTCAAATATCTCGCCCACGAGATCTATGTCGATATCTTGAAGGCGCGCGCCGATGTGCGGCTCGACCGGCTGGAAAACGACAGCCCCGACACGGTCGCGGCGCCGATCCTGTCGGCGGCGCATGCCTATCAGGTCGGGGCTGCGCGCGACGAGATCGCGAAGCATTTCCACGTCGACCAGGACCTGTTGCGGCGGGCGCCGAACCTTCTGATCGTCTCCTCGAATGGTGCGGGCTTCGATCCCGTGGATGTCGATGCCTGCACGGCGGCCGGTGTGCTCGTCGTCAATCAAACCGGCGGCAATGCCAATTCGGTCGCCGAGCATGCGCTCGGCATGATGCTGACGCTGTCCAAGCGCATCCTCGAATCCGACCGCGCGCTGCGACGCGAGGCCAATGTTAATCGGAACTCACTGATCGGCAACGAGGTGCAGGGCAAGACGGTCGGCATCGTCGGCATCGGCAATGTCGGCCGCCGCATCGCCGAGCTCTGCAAGGGCCTCTTGCATATGAAGGTGATCGCTTACGATCCCTATCTGAGCGCGGAAGAAATCGCCGCCCGCGGCGGCGAAAAGGTCGAGCTGCGCGACCTGATGCAGCGCTCGGATTTCGTTTCAATTTCCTGCCCGCTCACCAAGGACAACCGCCGCATGATCGGCGCGCGCGAGTTTGCGCTGATGCAGCCGCACGCATTCTTCGTCACCACGGCGCGCGGCTTCATTCACGACGAGGAGGCGCTGTATGATGCGCTGCGCGACAAGCGCATCGCCGGCGCCGGCCTCGATGTCTGGGACAAGGAGCCGCCGCCGCCGCAGCATCCGCTGCTGCAGTTCGACAACGTGCTGGCGAGCCCGCACACGGCGGGTGTGACCAGGGAAGCGCGCATCAACATGGGCAAGATCGCCGCCGAGCAGATTCTCGATGCGCTCGACGGCAAGCGGCCGCCGCGCATCGTCAACCCCGAGGTGTGGCCCGATTACGCCAAGCGCTTCGAGCGGACGTTCGGATTTGCGCCGAAATAGGCCGTCACCGCTGCGAGAGACACGATGGCCGAACCGGCAGATCGCTTTTACGAGTCGCAGGGGCTGCGGCTGCACTATGTCGACTGGGGCAATGAAACCGCGCCGCCATTGATCCTGGTCCATGGCGGCCTCGACCACTGCCGCAACTGGGATGCGATTGCGCGAGAATTGCAGCCGCATTTTCATATCGTGGCGCCCGATCTGCGCGGGCACGGCGATTCCGAATGGGCGAAGGGCAGCAGCTACAGCCTGACCGACCATGTCTATGACCTTACCCGGCTGATGCGTTTCGCGGAATTGCGGGATGCAGCGATTGTCGGCCATTCGATGGGCGGCATGGTCGCGCTGGCCTACGCCGGGACCTATCCGGAGCAGGTGTCGCGTCTCGGCGTGCTCGACGGCGCATTCCTTTCAGGCTCGCAGCCGGCGCCGATTCACGAACAGATGACGCGCTGGATCAACCAGCTCGACCGCATTGCGGAGCGTCAGGAGAGTACGTTCCGCAATATCGAGGAGGCCGCGCAGCGGCTTTCAACACGCAACAAGCGGCTGACGCCGGCATTGGCGCTTCATCTTGCCAGCCATGGCGTCCGGAAAGGTACTGATGGCCTCTACCGCTGGAAGTTCGACCATTATCAGCGGGCGAGGGCGCCGTACCGGCTGTCGTCGGACGAATATGTCGCCCTGTGGTCGCGCATCGCCTGTCCGACGCTGTTGATGTGGGGCGACGAAAGCTTTCTGCCGGACCCCGAAGGCCTGCTCGCGCATTTCAAACAGGCCGAACTGGTGAAGATCGCAGGCGCCGGGCACTGGCTTCACCACGACAGGCCCAAAGAAGTTTTGGGTTCGCTGCGCAAACTTCTTGGCGCGCAGCAGGCCGCGCAAAATTTGGGATAAGAGATCATGTCAGACAAAATTCGCTATGTGCGCCAGCTCAGCGCGGAATCTACGGGCGAGGCGCCGGGCCGCGGACGGCTTCAGGGCCGCAAGATTCTGGTCGTCGGCGGCGGGCAGCGGACGTTCGATGCCGCCACCGATCCTGTCGGAAACGGCCGGGCGATGTCGCTGCTGTTTGCGCGGGAAGGGGCGCAGGTTGCGGTCGCCGACGTGAACCGGGCCAGCGCCGACGATACCGTCCAGCGCATCGTTGCCGAGGGTGGCAAGGCCTTTTCGATCGAAGCCGACATTTCGCGCGAAGACTCCGTGAACCGGATGATCGACGAGGCGCGGGAGGGACTCGGCGGGTTCGACGGCATGGTGCTCAATGTCGGCATCGGCGTTGGCGCGCTCGGTCTCGAAGGGGTCGATCTCAAGGAATGGAACGACACGTTTGCGGTCAACCTGACCGGGCCGATGCTCTGCTGCCGCAAGGCGCTCAAGCATATCGCCGATGGTTCCTCGATCGTGTTCATCTCGTCGATCGCAGCGCTTCGTTCCGGCTCGCAATTGATAGCCTATGACACGTCGAAGGCGGCGCTCGGCGGCCTGATGCGCAATGTCGCCAAGGAAGGTGCCCGGCGCGGCATCCGCGCCAACACCATCTGCCCCGGCCTGGTCGACACGCCGCTCGGCCGCCACACCAGCGCCGGCCGGCCGTCGCGAAGTGCGGCGGGCGTACCGTTCGGGCGGATGGCGACGGGCTGGGAAATCGCCTATGCGGCGCTGTTCTTCATTTCCGACGAGAGTGTCTACGTTAATGCCCAGACGCTGGCGGTCGACAGCGGCATCACCGGATTATAGGTCCGAAACGGACGAGAAAATTTCCTCCGCCAGCGGAGCGTTCACGGCAATAATTCCACTGCCAAATGGCGCTCCAACGAAGCACGCATTGCTATTTTCCCTGACATCTCGACTACTTAGCCACGAGAGACCATTTTCCGTGTGCGCCTTGCCCCCCGGCGCATATGGAAGACGAAGAGATGCGACAGGTTCGTTCATTGCTGAGCAGCGCGTCCTCCCGGATCGGCCGCCGGTTGTCCCAGATCGTGGCTATCGCGGCCGCCAGCCTGCCGTCCGCCGGCGCTTAAGTCGCTCCTTATTGCTCTGACATCACCTCCAGTTCGGCCAGCGCCTGATCGAGGCGCTGGATGAGCATGTCTGCGTGTTCCGTGCCGAACACCAGCGGCGGCCGGATCTTGAGCACGTTGCCATGCGGGCCGGCCGAACTGATCAGCACGCGTCGCTCGCGTAACAGGTTTACGATGCGCGTGGCCTCCGCCGTGGCAGGTGTGCCGTTCGGCCCACCGCTTCGCAACTCGACGCCGACGAACAGGCCGGAGCCACGTACCCCGGCGATCAATGGGTGTCGCGCCTGCAAGCCCTTGATGAGCTTGATTAGATAAGCGCCGGTGTCCCGCGCATTCTCCACCAATCCCTCTGCAGCGATCACGTCGAGAACCGCAATGCCGGCCGATGCCGAAACCGGGTTGCCGCCGAAAGTGTTGAAGTAGCGCGACCTTCGGCCGAACTCCGCCAGAAGTTCCGGGCGCGCGGCCATGCCGGCGACGGGATGGCCGTTGCCCATCGGCTTGCCCATGGTGACCAGATCAGGCACGAGGCCGTGGCGCGCAAAACCCCACATCCCTTCGCCGCAGCGGCCGAAGCCGGGCTGCACTTCGTCGGCAATGAACAGCGCGCCGGCGGCACGTGTGGCCTCGACCGCCGGCCGCAGGAAGCCGGGCGGATCGGCGAATACGCCGTCGCTTGAAAAGATCGTATCGACCAGCAGCGCTGCCGGGCGGATGCCGCTCCTCTTCATGTCCTCCAGGGCGGCGCTGACGTGCCCGGCAAAGATTTCAGTGGCGTTCTCGCCCGAACCCGGCGCCGGTATCAGTCGCGCGTGACTTCCTTGCGGAAGTGGCAGCCCGAGCGAAGGCGACAGTTCCGTCAGCGCGCTGGTGACGCCGTGATAGGCGTTTGCGGTGACGATGAAGCCGGTGCCGCCGGTGCAGGTTCGCGCTACCCGAAGCGCGAGGTCATTGGCCTCGCTGCCGGTGCAGGTGAACATGACGTGGCCGATCTGGTGCGGAAATGTCGCCAGCAGCCGTTCTGCGAAGTCGAGCACGGTCTCATGCAAATAGCGTGTATGGGTGTTGAGCACGCCGGCCTGCCGCGCAATCGCCTGCACGACGTGCGGGTGGCAGTGCCCGACGGAGGCTACGTTGTTGTAGGCGTCGAGATAACGATGTCCTGAAGCGTCGTACAGCCAGACGCCTTCGCCGCGGACGAATTGCACCGGCTGTTCGTAGAACAGCCGGTATGCCGGACCGAGCAGGCGATTGCGGCGCGCGATCAGGTCTTGTGTGGCCTCGTCGGCGGCGGACATCTCGTTACTCCAGATGGCAGGCGCGCTGGATCTGAAATCTCGCCTGGTCCCGCGAGAGTTTCACCATGCGCTGTAGCCGCGCCCAGGCCGCGGCATTGTTGCGCAGAATGTAGTTCCGGTTAGCAGGATAACGGGCGGCGCGCCAAGTGCTGATGACGACCGTCATGGCCATACGCGTGGCGATCAGGTCGAACAGCACGTCGAGTTCGGCCCGCTCGAGCGACAGCACGGCATGATAGGCCGCGATCATCTCGCAGGCCGGAGCCAGCGGATCGTCGTTGTCGGCAACCTGATAGGCAGCCGTGATCGCGAGGTCGTTTACTCGCGCCGTGCAGGTGAGGTCGCCGAAATCGATGATACCGGCAACGCCAGCGCAGGTTTCGGGATCGACGACGACATTGTGCGGGTTGAGGTCATTGTGCACGGGCTGGCTGGGCAACTGCGCAAGCACTGGCAGCGCGTAGGCCTTGAAACCGCCGAGAACGTCCTCGATCAGGCCGCGCCGCTCAGCTGGAACGGCGTCGACCAGGTGATGCACTTCGGCGGCGTGCTGCAGGTCCCACAGCAGTTTGTGATTGGCGCCGTGATGACTGAAGTCGGAAAGGCCTCGCGCCAGCCGCGCGGCGCAGCGCCCGAGATCGCGCCGCAGGGCAGCCGATCCTGTCACCGCATGCATCGGCGTTCCCGAAAGGAATGACAACAGGCGCACGACCCGCGTCGAGCCGTCGTCGAACGCAATATCCAGTTCGGTCATGCCGTTCCGCGCCGGAAAGATCCGCGGCACCGGCAAGTCGGGATCTGTGGCCGCGAGGTGAAGCAGGGCTTCCGTCTGCAGGTTGGTCACCGCGCGGTCTTCCGCGGGATTGGCAATCTTCAGGACATATTCGCGTCCGCTCAGCGAGCGCAGCCGAAAATTCTGGTCGCGCTCGCTGTCGAGCCGGTGCACGGCGGCGATCAGGCCGTAATGCTCGGCCGCCAGCCGTTGCGCCTGCACTTCCGGGATGGCGGACGCGGCGCGTAGCGTGTCGATGGGGTGAGCGGTAGCGGTCGTGGCAGACGAGTCCGGCACTTGAATATTCATTGGTCTTGCTCAATAGCCGCGTGCGCGGTCGATGGAGTGCGGCGGCCGGCGGCCGGCCCGTATCGCTTCCGCGGTGGCGCGAAACGTCGCGCCGATCGCCTCCACGCTCACCTCGCAGGCGTCGTGCGGGGTGACGACAATGCGGGGATGCCGCCAGAACGGATGGCGCGGCGCCAGCGGCTCGGTTGCGAACACGTCGAGCGCAGCACCGGCCAACTGGCCGCTCTCCAGCGCGGCGAGCAGGTCGGCTTCGACCAGGTGCTCGCCGCGGCCGACCTGGATCAGGTAGCCGCCGCGATACATCCGGGCGAATGTCGTGCGGTTGAGGATGCCCCGGGTCTCTGGCGTCAGCGGCAGCAGGTTCACCAAAACCTCGGTCTGGCCGAGCATGGCATCGAGACCGGCGGCGCCGGCGAAGCCGCTTATGCCCGGCGGCGTCTCCTTTGCAGTCCGGCTCCACGCCATGACCGGGAAACCGAGTTGCGCGAGATCGGTGGCTACCGTGCGGCCAATCTCGCCAAATCCCAAAATGCCGACCGGCACATCCTGCGCTCGGCGAAGGGCCAGACGCTGCCAGCGTTCCTCGCGCTGCTGTGCCTGATAGGCCGCAAATCTTCGTTGATGGCCGATGACGTGCCAGGCCACAAAACCCGACATCATCTGCGCCTGCGCGGGATCGACGACGCGGATCACTTCGACATCGGGACGCAGGCTGGGGCAGGTCAGGATGTTGTCGACGCCGGCGCCGATCGAACAGACCGCCTGCAGATTGGGGTAGTGATCGAATGCATCGTCCGGCGGGTGCCAGGCCACGGCAAGGCGGATGTCCGTGGCGGGCCCATGGTGCGGATGATTGACGATTTCGATGCGACCGGCGGCACGGAGGAATTGCGCGCCGAGATATCCGCGGAGATCGAGGCTCTTACTGACGAGAACACAGCGCATCGTTCAGGCGGCCCCGTTCATGCGGCCTTGGATGACGACGTTTGTCCGGGCACGGCGGACAGCAGCTCGCGCGTGTAGGCGTGCTCGGGAGCCGCAAACAGCAGGGCGGCGGACTTGAGCTCGACGATCGCGCCGTGCTGCATCACCGCGATCCGGTCGCAGATCTGCGCGGCCACGCGCAAATCGTGGGTGATGAACAGCATCGACAGGCCCAGTCGCGCCTTCAAATCTTCCAGTAGTTCCAGCACCTGCGCCTGAACGGATACGTCGAGCGCGGAGACGGCCTCGTCGGCCACCAGGATTTCCGGATCGAGCGCCAGCGCCCGCGCAATGCCGATGCGCTGCCGCTGTCCGCCGGAAAACTCATGCGGAAACCGTTCCATCGCACTCGCGCTGAGGCCGACGAGGCTGAGCAATTCGCCGGCGCGCTTTCGCGCCGCCGCCGGATCGACGCCATGCGCAATCGGCCCGTCGGTGATGATGTTGCCGACCTTCCGGCGCGGGTTGAGGGAAGCAAACGGATCCTGAAACACCATCTGGATGCGGCGGCGCTGCTCGCGCAAAGCCTTGCCGCCGATCCGGGTGAGATCGATATCGCCGATGCGGACGGTGCCGGCGTCGGGTTCGATCAAACGCATGACTAGCCGTGCGACGGAAGATTTTCCGGAACCGGATTCGCCGACGAGACCGAGTGTCTCGCCGCGAAAAATGTCGAAGCTGACGTCCTTTGCCGCCTGCACGCGGCGCTCGCTGCGAAACCAGCCGCCGCCGCTGACATAGGTCTTGCCGAGGCCGACCACTTCCACCGCCTTGCTGCGGTCGAGCAGGGACGCGCGCTGCGGCGGCTGCAAGGTGGGCACGGCGGCCAGCAAGGCGCGGGTATAGGGATGCTGCGCGCGCAGCAGCACTTCGTCGGCTGTGCCTTGCTCGACCACCTTGCCATGCTGAAGCACGACCACGCGATCGGCGATCTCGGCGACGACGCCGAAATCATGGGTGATGAACATCACCGCCATGTTGCGGCGACGCTGCAGGTCGCGGATCAGTTTCAGGATTTGCGCCTGCGTCGTGACATCGAGCGCCGTGGTCGGTTCGTCCGCCACCAGCACGGCGGGTTCGAGCGCTAGCGCCATCGCGATCATGGCGCGCTGGCGCTGGCCGCCGGATAGTTGATGGGGATAGGCGCGCACCGCGCGTTCGGGATCGGGCAGGCCGACCTCGCGGATCAAAGCGAGGGCCTTCTGCTGCCGCTCCTTCGGCGTCAGCAGGCCGTGAGCCTCGAACATCTCGGCGATCTGCTCGCCGATTCGCATCAACGGATTGAGCGCGGTCATCGGCTCCTGGAACACCATCGCAATGCCGCGGCCGCGCAGTGCCAGCCATTCCGCGGGACTCAGCGACAGGAGGTTCTTTCCTTCGAACAGAATCTCTCCGGATTCGGCCGTCACCGCATCAGGCAGCAGCCCCATCAGCGCGTGAGCGCACATCGACTTGCCGGACCCGGATTCGCCGACCACGCAGAGGATTTTTCCGGCTGACAGCTCGAACGAAACATCGTCCACGGCGTAGGTGCGGTCGCCGCCGGGCGGCAGCGCGAGCTTCAGGTTCTTGACGATGACGGTCATGCTCAGCGGCCTCCCTTGGCGAGGCGAGGGTTGAGCGCATCGTTGAGGCCTTCGCCGATCAGGTTCAGCGCCAGCACCGAAACGAGAATGGCGATGCCGGGAAAAACGGTGATCCACCAGGCCTGGCGGATCACGGTGCGGCCGGCGCCGACCATGTAGCCCCACGACATCAAATTGGGATCGCCGAGGCCGAGGAAGGAGAGGGAGGATTCCAGGAGGATCGCGGTCGCGACCATCAGCGAGGCGAGCACGATGACGGGCGACAGCGCGTTCGGCAGGATCTCGCGCCAGATGATCCACCAGTTGGTCTGGCCGGTCACGACTGCCGCCTGGACATATTCGCGCGTGCGCAGCGACAGCACCTCGCCACGTACCAGCCGCGCCACCGGAGGCCAGCTCACGATGGCAATGGCGGCGACGATCGAGACGATGGACGGCTGCATGATGGCGACGAGGACGATGGCGAGCGCAAAGCTCGGCACTGTCTGGAAGAACTCGGTGAAGCGCATCAGGGCATCGTCGACCTTGCCGCCGAAATAGCCGGCTGTCGCGCCGAGCGGAATGCCGACGGCGAGCGAAGCCAGTGTCGAAATCAGGCCGACCAGCAGCGAGACGCGGGCGCCGTAGATGATGCCGGCCATCACGTCGCGGCCGAGCGCGTCGGTGCCGAGCGGAAAGCCTGATAGCGTGAACGGCGGCAGGAACGGCCGCTGCACCATGCGCCAGGGGGAGGTTGGAAACAGCAAGGGACCGAACATGGCGACGGCGACCGCGATGACGAGGATCGCGATGCCGATCATGCCGCCGGGGTTGCGCAACAGCATGCGCGAGGCCTGTTTCATGACGCGAACTCGATGCGGGGATCGACGGAGCGATAGACCAGGTCCGTGATCAGGTTGAAGGCCAGCACCATCGCCGAGCAGACGACGAAGACGCCGAGCAGGAGATTGTAGTCGCGCTGCAGCAGCGCCTCGTACATCAGCCGGCCGATGCCGGGCCATGCGAACACGGTCTCGGTCAGCACCGCGCCGCCGACCAGCGTGCCGGCCTGCAGGCCAGCGAGGGTGACCACCGGCAATAGCGCGTTGCGCAGCACGTGGCGGCGCTGGATCACGGCATCCGACAGGCCCTTGGCGCGCGCGGTCTTGACGAAGTCGAGCCGGTTGACTTCGAGCATCGAGGCGCGGGTCATGCGGGCATAGGTGGCCATGAAGAACAGCCCGATGGTGGTGGCCGGCAGAATCAGATGCGCGGCGACATCGAGCACATGGGCGAGCCCGGTGTAGCCCGCGCCGACCGTCTCGTAACCAAAACTCGGCAGCCAATCCATCGTGACCGAAAACAGCAGGATCGCCATCAGCGCGACCCAGAACAGCGGCGTGGCATAGAAGATCAGGGCGGCGATCGTAATCGCGGTGTCGGCCCAGGTGCCGGCAAACCGCGCCGCCAATGCGCCGAACAGGATGCCGAACAAAAGCGAGATCGCAAACGCGGTCCCCGTCAGCAACAGCGTGGCCGGAAGTCGATCGAGGATCAGCTTCGAGACCGGCATCTGCTGGCGAAACGAGAATCCGAGATCGAGGCTGAGAATGCCTTTGACGTACAGAAACAGTTGCACCGGCAACGGCTGGTCTAGCCCGAACTTCTCGCGCAGTTGCGCGATGAAGAGCTGGTCGCCCGCGCCGGCTTCGCCCGCCATCACCACCGCGGGATCGCCGGGCGCCATCCGGATCAGGAAGAAGTTGAGCACGACAAGGGCGAGAAGGACGATGACGGCCTTCGCGATCCGCTGGGCGATGAAGGAAATCATGAGCTGTCGATGGCGTTGGAGGCGCGATGTTCCGGGGCGTCAGACTTGAGGCCTGACGCCCGATGAGCGGGGGATTACTTCTCGATCCAGGCGTCGCGGAAACCGTCGTTCACGCCGATGCCAGTCGTGATCAGGTTCTTGACGCTGCAGCGGGTAATCGTCGGGAATTGCAGTTCGAGCATCCACGCGACAGGCACGTCTTCGACCAGGATCTTCTGCGCCTTGGCGTAGATCTCCTCACGCGCCGCATCGGGGAAGGCGACCGCGCCGTCGGCGAACAGCTTGTCGATCTCGGGGTTCGAGTAGCCTTCGACGTTGTTGAAAGGAGAGCCCTTGGCGATCTGGCTGGAGACATAGTTGCGGCCGACGCCGAGCGCGGGATCGCCGTACTGATAGAGATAGGTGAACGCGATGTCGTAGTCCCACTCGCTGACCTTCTGGTTCCAGCCGGGCACGTCGGTCGCGATCATCTCGACGTTGACGCCGACGTCCTGCAGGTTCTGGCGAACCATCTCGGCCCAGCGCTGCCACGTCTCGCCATAGGGCAGCGGCAGCATGCGAACCTTCTCGCCGTTATAGCCGGCTTCCTTGAGCAACGCCTTTGCCTTGGCGGGATCGTAATCGTATTTCGGGACCGCGCCGGTGTAGTACTTGATCGCCGAGCCGGACGGGCCGGTCGCGACCTTGCCGAGGCCGTTCCAGACCACGTCCTTGGCCATGTTGCGATCGATCGCAAACATCAGCGCCTGGCGGAATTTCTTGTTGGCGGTGGGACCCGAGCGGTTGTTGAGCCAGAGCCAGGAATGCGGGCTGAAGAATTCCCAGCCCGCGCCGGTGACGCAGGTGTTTTTCAGCTTGCTCAGCCGCGGCACGTCGAAGTTCTCCACCGAGCCGCCCGGCAGCACGTCGACCTTGCCGGTCTCGTAGGCGACCGAGCGCGCGGCGGCGTCCGGAATCACGTGCCAATAGATCTCGTCGATATTCGGCTTGCCCTTGACGTGGTAGTTCGGATTCTTGACGAGATGGATGAACGAGCCCTTCTGCCATTCCTTGAACATGAAGGGGCCGGTGCCGACCGGCGTGTTGTTGGCAGGGTTGGTCTTGAAATCGGTGCCTTCATAGATGTGCTTCGGGATCATCGGCAGCGAGCCGACTTCGAAGATGCCGATGAAGGGGCCGAACGGCTGCTTCAGCGTGAAGGCGACGGTCGATTCATCCGGCGCTTCCACCTTGTCGAGCTGAACCAGATTGCCGCGGGCGCGCGCGTGCGTCTGCTTGAGGAACTCGATCGTGAACAGCACGTCGGCTGAGGTGAACGGCTTGCCGTCATGCCAGGTCACGCCCTTCACGAGCTTGAACGTGTAGACCTTGCCGTCCTCGCTGACCGACCAGCTTTCGGCGAGGCCGGGCAGGGGGTCGAGCTTGGGGCTGTAGCGCAGCAGGCCTTCATAGATATTGCCGGCCACCATCTGCGTCGGACCGTTCTGCACCAGACCGATCATCAGGCTCGGCGGCTCGGGCTGGATCACGGCGTTGACGACGCCGCCTGCTTTCGGCCCATCGGCCATTGCGGCCGAACTCAGCACGCACATCGTGGCGAGGCTCATCAAAATCTTACGCTTGGACATCGCATACCTCGTTTAAAGAAAAAGGGGCTTCGCGCTCTCACATCGCCGAGCGCGTCGTCAGTTCGCAAAATCGGGATCGGTGCGCTCGAGCATTCGCTTGAAGGCGGCCCACTCGCTGTCGGGCACGCCGTTGAGTTCGATCGCGTCGTAGAAGGTTGCGTATTGGCCGGCCGTCTTGCGGGCGACCGCATCGGAAAGCGGGATGAACTCGGCGCCCGATGACTGCACGGCGAGCTGGGCGCGGCAGGAGCGCTCCAGATTGTGCATCAGCTTGAAGGCCTCGGCGACGGACCGCCCGCAGGTCAGCATGCCGTGATTGCGCAAGACCATGACGAACTTGTCGCCGAGATCGGCAACGAGGCGCTCGCGCTCATCCAGATCGAGCGCGATGCCCTCGTAGTCGTGATAGGCGAGGCAGCCGGTGAATTGCAGCGACCATTGATTGAGCGGCAATAGCCCCTGCTTCTGGCAGGCAACGGCGATGCCGGCCACCGTGTGCGTGTGCAGGACGCAGATCGCGTCATGCCGCGCGGCATGGATGGCGCTGTGAATGGTGAAGCCGGCCGGGTTGATGCCGAGCCCCATGGGATCGTCGATGACGTTTCCGTCGAGGTCGACCGTCACCAGGTTGGACGCCGTGACTTCCTCGAAACGCAGGCCGTAGGGATTGATCAGGAAGCGGTCGTTCCGGCCCGGCAGCCGCACCGAGATGTGGGTGTAGATGCTGTCGTCGAGACCGAGTCGATGAATGAGCCGGTAGGCCGCCGCAAGGTCGATCCGGATTTGGAGGGTCTGGTCATCAGCCGCAGGCCATGCCTTTGCGGTGTTTTGCGCTGCGCTTGTCATTTCCGCCTTTGTCCACGTTCCAACGTTTTCAGCTTGCGTGGGGCATGACATTAGGGCAAGACTAAACTGTCGACAATCGACGATTAAAAAATATACACAGACTGACGCGGGTTTAGCCAATGCGACCTATGTCTCTTCCTGTTGGATTACCGGCCGTTGCGGACAGCGATCTGGTCGGCCAGGTCGCGCGCATCCTGACCCAAGCGATCGTTCAGGGCCGCTTGCCGCCGGGTTCCAAGGTGGTGGAAGCGGGGATTGCCCGGGAATTAGGCGTTAGCCGCGCGCCGGTACGTGAGGCGGCCCGGCTTCTGGAAAAACAGGGCCTGCTGGTCGCGAAGCCGCGCCGCGGCTTTTTCGTGCGCAAGCTCGAAATCAGGAACATCGACGAGATCTACGATCTACGGCTTTGCATTGAACGGCACGCCAGCGTGCTGGCGGCGCGCAACCTGACGACGGAATCGCGCGACGCGTTGCGGCGGCAAATCGACGTTCTGCACAAGACCGCCGATCTCGACGATCCGGCGCGGCAGGTGGAAGAGGACTATCGTTTTCACCGGCTGATCTTCGAAATCGCCGATAACCGCCGCCTGCTGCGGCTGTTCGATGATCTCGCGGCAGAACTGCGCATGGTCATCGGCCTGATCGGCCGTCTCTACGACGACCCGCATGAGATCGCGCGGACGCATGAGCCGCTGCTCGCGGCTATTGAAGCCGGTCATCCCGAGCGCATCACTGCGCATGTCGACTACCATATCGGTCACGCTTGGCGCGAAGTCGGAAAACTGGCGCGCGAGCTTGCGCTGCCGGCCGGCGATGCCGCTGAAGCGCCGGGCGGGATTCTCATTCCAACCAACGGAGTAACCGTGTGAAGGCCGTCTACACCGAACTGCATCGCAGCCACGATCCACAATTCTTCCTGGTGCGCGGCGTGATCAAGCGCACCACCGAGCAGCCCGAGCGCGCCGACCGGCTGCTGGCCGGGCTGAAGGCCGGCAAGCACACCCTGGTCGAGCCGGCGGTGTTCGGCCAGGGCCCGCGGGCGCGGGTGCACAGCGCGGACTACCTGCGTTTCATGGAAGAAGCCTGGGATGCCTGGGTCGCGCTCGGCGATTCCGGAGCGGAAATGATTCCCAACGTCCACCCCGTTCGCTACGGCGCGACGTATCCAACGCATATCGTCGGCCGCCTCGGCTGGCACGCGGCGGATACGGGCGCTCCGATCGGCAAGGGCACCTACGCCGCCGCCTGTGCCGCCACCGATGTCGCCACGACGGCGGCGCAACTCGTCATGGACGGCGAAGACGCGGTTTATGCGCTGTGCCGGCCGCCGGGTCATCATGCCTATGCCGACATGGCTGGCGGTTTCTGTTTCCTAAACAATAGCGCGGTGGCAGCCGCCCACCTGCGGCTCACGCATGAGCGTGTCGCGATTCTCGATGTCGACGTGCATCATGGCAACGGTACGCAGGGTATCTTCTATGAACGGCCGGACGTTCTCACTGTGTCGATCCACGCTGATCCCGTCTTCTTTTATCCCTACGTCTGGGGATATGCGCATGAGCGCGGCGCCGGCCCGGGCCTCGGCGCGAATCTCAACATCCCGTTGCCGAAGGGCACCGGGGATGACGATTATATAAAGGCGATTGGGGAGGCGGAAAAAACCATCCGCGCGTTTGCGCCCGGCGCGCTGGTGGTGGCGCTCGGCCTCGATGCCTCCGAGCACGATCCGCTTGCCGGGCTCGCAGTGACGACGGCGGGCTTCCGCCGCATCGGCGCGGCGATCGCGCGGCTCGGCCTGCCGACGGTTTTCGTTCAGGAGGGCGGTTATCTCTCCGATATTCTCGGCGCCAATCTCACGGCTGTGCTCGGCGGTTTCGAGGAAGCCCGTTAGCTGCCCCATCGACTCCTGCCACGCCTGCTAAGCAGATGTGGCACGATGTCCTGATGTCCAAATCTCGACATTGGCCAGGGCCCGATCTAGGCTCGGGGCGCGATGCAGCGAAGAACGCTCCGAATGCTCAGTGCTTTGCGGGCTCTGCTGGCTCCGTTCTGGAGCCATTCCCGGGAGCGCGCAGCTGCGCAGCGCGATGCGGCCAATAGCTCGGCATCGCCACTTCTGATCTACGTCGCCGCCGCGCTTTTCCTGCTGCTGTCGATTCTCATGATCGATCTGCATCGCGACGAATTGCAGGCACTCGGTGGAGCAGAGCGGATCAATCCGGCCCTTATGAGTCCCTAGAATTGCTGGCGCGCATCTACTCGATGACGATGCGCGGCGGCGGTCGGTGTGCCGCGCCCGTTACGATCGCGGTCCAGATTTCACGTGCGATGGCGACGTAATGCTTCGCATGGACGCCGTCGGGCTCGACCGCGACGATGGGACGGCCGTCGTCAGAGGTCTGGCGGATCTGCATATCGAGCGGGATCTCGCCGAGATAGGGAATGCCGCGGCTTTCGGCTTCCGTCCGCGCGCCGCCATGGCCGAAGATCGGCGTGACGTGGTTGCAGGTCGGGCAGCAGAAGCTCGACATGTTTTCGATCACACCCAGGATCGGGATGCTCACCTTCTGAAACATCGCGATGCCGCGCCGCGCGTCGATCAGCGCGAGGTCCTGCGGCGTCGAGACGATGACGGCGCCGGCGAGTGGCGCCTGTTGCGCCATGGTGAGCTGCGCATCGCCGGTGCCGGGCGGCAGGTCGACCACGAGAATATCGAGATCATCCCATGCGACCTCGCGCAGCAACTGCGTAATGGCGGAGATCACCATCGGCCCGCGCCAGATCATGGCGTTGTCTTCCTCGACCAGAAAGCCGATCGACATCACCTTGACGCCGAACCGCTCCAATGGCTCCAGCATGCGGGGCCCGAGTTGGCGTGGCTTGCCGCGCAGTCCGAACAGTTTTTGTTGCGACGGACCGTAGATGTCGGCATCGAGAATGCCGGTCTTCAGTCCGAGCGCGGCAAAGCCGAGCGCGAGGTTGCAGGAGGTGGTGGACTTGCCGACGCCGCCCTTGCCGGAGGCAACCGCGATGACGTGCTTGACGCCGGGAATGCCTGCTGCTTTCGACGTCGCGCGGGCCTTGAGATCTGGCGGGGTGGCGGACACTGGCGGCTCACGATCCAAGCGGATCGTCCTTCTTTGCTTCGCGCGCGCGCAAGTAATCTTCGGTCGACATCACAGGCGGGCGCTGCGGCACCGCATGCGGGTCGAAACTTTCGTTCACCACCGCTTCGACGCGACAATCCGCGCACATCTTGATGACGTCGAGACGTTTCGCATTGGGGCCCTGGAACATCCAGTGCCTCTCGCTGCCGAGCTTGGCCAGCACGCGATCGATCGAACTCTTGGTGCCGAACGGTTTGCCGCAGGCGATGCAGTTGAACGGCTCTTCCTCCTTCAGCACGCGCTGCGGCGTGTTCCAGGCCTGGAAGTCGAGACGCGGCTCGATGCTGATGACCTTCTCGGGGCAGGTGGACTGGCACAGTCCGCACTGCACGCAGAGGCTTTCGGTGAAGCGCAGCATCGCGCGGTCGGGATTGTCAGATAGCGCGCCGGTCGGGCAGGCGGTGACGCAGGCGTGGCACAGCGTGCAGCCATCGACATTCAGGTTCACGGTGCCGAACGGCGCGCCTGGGGCGAGCGGCACGACGTCGACCGGTGTGGGAGCGGCGAGATGAAGCTCGCGAAACGTCGTCTCCAGCACACCGCGCTTCGCGCCGCGCGGCATGAAGCTGGCCGGCTTTTGCGTTGCGATCCCGCGAGGGGCCGCATCCAGCGCGGCGCGCAGTTGGTCAGGATCGTCGGTCTCGATGATCCGGACCAAACCAGTGCCGAAGCCGAGCGCCGAGATGATGGTGTCTGATGTTTCGACCGCGCGGCGAAGGGCCGTGATGTCGTGGCGCGGTTTTCCGCGCGTCAGCAGCGCGGCGCCGCTGCCGCCATAGGCGAAGACGGACGCGATGATCTCAGGTCCGATCTGGGTCACTTCGTTGACGCGCAGCGGCAATACGTTGGCCGGCAAGCCGTCGCCGAACCGCGCCAGCGCATCGATGATGTCCTCGCCGTGCTCGCCATCGTGAAACAACACCACGGCATCGCCGCCGCCGGCCTTGCGGTAGGTCTGCAGCAGCGTCCGCAGCCGCCGCATCAGGGCGTCCGCGCTCGGCAACGCATATGACGCAGCACCCGTCGGACAAACGGATGCGCAGGAGCCGCAGCCGGCGCAGACATTGGCGTCGATCGCAACCGCGTTGCCGTTCGGCGTGATTGCGCCGGTCGGACACAAATCGAGACAGCGCGTGCATCCGGTGATGGACGAGCGCGAATGCGCGCAGAGCGACGGCTCGAAATTGACAAAGCGCGGCTTGTCGAAAGTGCCGACGAGCGCGCCGGCATCCGCAATCGCGCGCTCGACGGCGGCCTTGTCGCGCGGATCGGCGCGCAAATAGCCGGGGCGCAAGTCATGCGCGGGAAACAGCGGCGTGCCGCCGGAGAGATCGAGGATCAGGTCGCAGGTCGACGTCGCGCCATCGCGCGACGACCCGAACACGAGCTTTGCGCGCGAGGACGGGGATGGCAGCGCATAGTCGTCGATCGCAAGCTCGAACTGTCCGAGATGTCCGCGGGCATTGCGGATCGTACCCTTGAGCACGGGAAATTCGTTGGTGCGCCGCGGGGTCACGTCGCCGGGCTTGGTCAGAAGCACGGTGATGTCGAGCCGGTCGGCGAGACGCTGCGCCGCCTCGATTGCGATTTCATCCCGGCCATAGATCAGCGCAACGCCGCTGCTCTCCAGCGTCACCAGCTGTAGCGGCGGCATCTCTTCGCCGGCAGCGGCAATCAGTGCGGCGGCTTTCGGACCGGCGGCGGTGGCATCCTTCGACCAGCCGCCGGTCTCGCGGATGTTGACGAAGGTGAGCTCCGCTTGCGGAGAATTTTCCGCGACTTCCCGAAACAATGGCGCTTCCTGGGTGCAGGCAACCGTGATCGGCGCGCCTGCGGCGAGCGCCTCCTTGAAGCGGTCGAGGTCGAGCCCGCAAAGCTGGTTGGCCTGCGTGATCTTGCCCGTGCAGCCACGGCCGATCGCTTCCGCATCGAGCGGCATGGTCTTCTCGCAACTGCAAATCAGGAGGCGAGACTTCGCCGCATTCATGTTGAACTACCTTGAACCCGATGCACCGTACCGGGCGGTTGCTTCACCCCGTCGTTCTGCGGTAACCGCTCGGGCGGATATCTGCAAGATATAAGGCCGCTCGCGCTGCCAGCCAGTGCGGGGTAGCATACACAGGCGGCCTTTGAAGCCATGAGGGAATAGTTCTTCGTGATCGGTCGTGTCGGAGATACGGAACAGACGCTCGATCTGCCGCCCGGTTATACTTTGGTCGCGTTGCGCGAACTCGGCGACGCGTTTGCCCATGCGCGCGAGATCGCGGCGGAGGCGGGCGCCGGGACGCTGGTATGGGTACGCCGCTACGACCTGGTCGAATTCGCGGTGGTGCTTGAACCGGACGAGCCGCTCGCCTCGGCGCGCCGGGCGTTCTTTGCCGGCATGAATGCGCTGGCGGACGCGATTGCCGCCCATTGTCCGCCGGAGCGGGAGGTCGCGTTCGACTGGCCGGACGCCATCAGGTTCGACGCCGGACTGCTCGGCGGCGGACGACTGGCCTGGCCCGCAGATTGTGCTGAAGACGAAGTGCCGGGGTGGCTCGTGTTCGGCGTGATCCTGCGCGCGGCGGCGATGGCGCATATCCCGGAGGTGCAGGCGGCCTCGGGCGTGTCCCTGCTGAGCGAAGGTTTCGAGATGGTCGAGACCGATGCGATCATCGAAAGCTTCAGCCGCCATTTGATGACCGCGTTCGACCGCTGGAAGGAGCGCGGATTTGAGGCGATCGCGCGGGACTACCTGGAGCGGCTCCCCAAGAACAAGGCCGGTGAACGGCGGGGCATCGACGTCAACGGCGATCTTCTGGTGCGGCTGCCTGCCGGCAACGTAGCACCGGAGCGGAGCAGCCTCGTGGATGCGCTGGCGAGGGCCAGTTGGTATGATCCGCAGGCGCGGGGTCCGAAGTTCGAATGAGGCGGACATGTTGAAGTTTCCGCGTACCATCAGGCTGGACCCGTCCGATACCTTTGTTTTCGAACGGGCGGCGGAACCCGGCGAATGGGCGGTTTCCGGCGCGTTCGTGTTCTGGAACCGGGATCCGGCGACGCTTGGTCAGAAGCAGCGCGTGGCGCTGCGTTCGGGCTTTCTCGGGATCGACAGTTTTGGATGGTCGACCCTTGCCGTCGTCACCGAAGCAACCGAAGCGGAACGGCAGGCGATGATCGAGCGGCTTGCCGGGCATTTGATGGATAAATTCGGTGCACCGGATGCGAATGCCGCGCGTCTTGCGGCCGAGGAGGAGGTCGCGTTCGCCGGCTCGCTCTGCGATCATCCGCCGCAGACGCTGCTGGCCGTTCAGCGCAACGTCGAGAACGGCGAAATCCGCGAACGCTTTCGGACGCTGAAGCCGCGCTTAGGTGCCGCAGATGCCGACCGGTTGCACGCCCATGCCAGCGCCTTTACCTTCCATGAAGTCGAAGGCGATGATGAACCCGCTGATGAGGTCGATCTTTGCGGGTTGATCAGAACCGACGGCAAGACGACGGATCGTACATGAGAGAATTCTGGGTCGCTTCGGGCCATCACCTTACGCGCCGCGCCGATCACGGCGGGTTGGTGGCGACGCCCGAACTCATCATGGCCTATCTGGCGCGGCCCGAATTGCTGCCGCCGGCCGATGCCTGCGAGGCCGAGCGCCGCCTGCATGAGAGCCTGATGGCCGATCCGCTGCGACCGGTGTCGGGCGCGGACATCGCCGCGCTCGCCGATGCGGATGCGCGCGAAAACTGGTCCTTCATGATGAATTTCCGCGACCGGCTGATGGAGGCGCCGTCGCTGGAGGCGGTTTACGTCGCACTGGCCCGCAAGGGGGCCGGCGATCTGCCGCCGATCTTCCTGTCGCAATTGTGTCACCTGATTCTGCGCAACGCGCTCGAAGGCTGCGACGACCCCTATATCTTGCGGGCGGCCGAATTGTTCTATCGCAGCCAGCTCGCGGCCATTCACGAAGGCACGTTGCTGCTGGCCGATGCCGAAGTGATCGAGGCCGAGCAGCATGCCCAGCACGACCTGCATTCATCGCCGCTGACGGCCATGCTGCAGCAGCCGAAGTCCTTTGGCGAGATGGACGTCATGGACGACGAAAACGCCTGGACCTATTGGTCGCGGTCGGACGCGCATGCGATGGTCATGAATCTCGGCGGTAACAAGAAAGCGCGCGCCGCCCTGTGCCGGGTCATCGAGCGCTGGATCGCTCATTTGCTTGGGATTACCGTCAAGGTCGAAACCATTGCCTCGATCGAGGATCGCGACTGGCGGTGGTTCATCGGCCTCGACAGCGAGGCGACGCGGATCGGCAATGCGCTGTGGCACGGCGAGCGGCTGGAAGGCAGCGTCGCCGAACGCATCGTGGCCTTGATGCGCCTGACGTTCGACGATGCGCGGCTGGTGGATGAGCGGGTCGGCGACAAGCCGGTCTATCTTATCCTCGCCATGGGTGCGGACAAGGTGGTGCGGCTGAAGCCGCAAAATCTGATCGCGGGGTTGCCGCTTGCGGCGACCGCGAACGCTACATGATCCGCCGAAGGAAGGATCTGACATGACCGAAGCATCGCGGGAAGTCGGTGTGGTGGTGCGATGCCGTTCGATCGACAATCCCTGGGTCGACCAGTTGTGGTCGCCGGCGATGATCCTGGACGAGGTGCCCGCGACCGCGCCGTGGACCGCGCTGTCCACCGAGGCCGACGCGACGACGTATTACGCCGGCGCGGCCAGCATCGATCTGTTCAGTGCGGAGACGGCGAATTATCGCGACAATCTCGCCGACGGCGAGCCGCGCATCTGGGTCGCGTTGCGGCGCCAGGACGGCGGCGCTGAGCTTGAGCTGACGAAAGTTACCGCCGACCCGACCGAAGGGGAGGCGATGTTCGAAAGCGGCTGCGACGTGATCGGCACAGTGCCGATGCCGCCGGAAATCGCCGCCTGGATTGCCGCCTTCGTCGATCAATTCCATGTCGAGCGCGTGTTCCACAAGCGCAAGCGGGATCGCGCCAGCGGCGATCGGCCGCGCGTGCCCGGCGGCGGGCCGGATGAGAGGACGGGTCGCAAATGAGTGGTGCGGACGAGACCGACCGGGAGAAGGGCTTTCTGGCGCGATGGTCGCAGCGCAAGCAGGAAGCGAAGCAGGCCGAGCCGAAGCTGGACACGCCGGCAGCACAAGCGATCGAATCGTCAGATCCGCCGGCAGCGCAACCCGAGGAGCCCGAGTTCGATCTCTCGTCCCTGCCAAAGCTCGAAGAGCTGACGGAGACCACCGATATCACTGCCTTTCTTCGCAAAGGCGTTCCCGAACATCTGCGGAATGCGGCTTTACGAAAATCCTGGGCGCTCGATCCCGCGATCCGCAATTATGTCAGCCCCGCACTCGACTATGCCTATGACTGGAATGCACCGGGCGGGGTGCCCGGCGGCGGCGAACTCGGTCCGGGTGTCGATGTAGCGCGGATGGTCGCGCAGATCATGGGTGAGCCCGCAACGGAAAGTGTAAAATCCGATGCAAATGCCGGGAAAGAGGCGCCCGGTTCCCCGCCACCTGATCTACCGCCAGAATCGCAGCCGGAACCCCCGATGCAGCCCGTGAGACGGGCTGAAGAAGCGGTCGTGGCGGCGGAAGCCGCTCCAATGGTCGAGGAAGCGGTTGATGGAACCGCGCGGGCGGACGAGTCCGAACTGCCAAGGACTGTTGCGCCGCAGCAACCAGTGCGACGTCATGGCACCGCGAAACCGATTGTTTAGACAAAAGTTTTTGCGGACATAGGTCGAGCCTATGTTACAGATTCCTCACTTGGAATAATTCCAGTTCTAAGTTTGTTTGCCCGGGGACACGGGTGGGCGCGAGTGGGCGGGGAGAAACGGTAGCACCATGCGTGATGCCGGACTGGAACTAGCTATCAAAGCAGCAGGTGGCGTCGGGTCACTGGCGCGGGGACTGGGAATTGCCCAGCCGTCGGTGTCCGCGTGGGCGCGCATTCCCGCCGAACGGGTTCTTGCCGTCGAGGCGCTGACGCAGGTGGACCGTTTCGTCCTGCGTCCCGATCTTTATGGATCACCTGAAGATCAGGCGACATCGAAGGCTGACGTCGACGAAATCGACCGGCTGCGCGCCGCGGAATACGGCCTGTTGTCGCTATTGCTCGGCAAGGCGCCCGACGCGGACACCCTGAAGCGGGTTGCCACGCTGAAGGGCGACGGCTCCGATCTCGGCATGGCGCATGTCGAACTCGCATCCGCCGCGGCGGCGACAGATGATCGCGCCGTCAGCAAGGAGTTCTTCGACCTCTTCATCGGGCTCGGCCGCGGCGAACTGCTGCCCTATGCCTCCTATTATCTGACCGGCTTCCTTCACGAGCGTCCGCTGGCGCGGGTGCGCGAGGATCTGCGCGCACTCGGGATCGAGCGCGCAGGCACCTCGCGCGAGCCGGAAGATCACATCGCAATTCTGCTCGAAGTCATGGCCGGGCTCGCGCGCGGCGACTTCGAGGCCGAATTCGCCGAACAGGCAAGTTTCTTCGAGCGACATCTCAAACCGTGGGCGGCACGGATGTTCGCCGATCTGGAGATGTCGCAATCGGCGCGCTTCTACCGCGCCGTCGGCCGTGCCGGCCGTGTCTTCATGGAATTGGAATCCGAAGCCTTCACGCTGTCCTGACAATGGCGATGAGGCAACGAAATGGGAGATCGCAATGAGCAAGCCATCTGACAGCAAGGACAAGTCACGGGCCGCCGGGGTGGATCGGCGCAGCCTGTTTCTGATGGGCGGTTCGGCGGTCGCTGCAGCAGCCGTTGTGCCGCTCGCCGGCACTGAGGCGGTCGCGGACGAGTCGCAGGCCGAGCGCGTCAAGGCGCGCTACAAGGAAACCGATCACGTCAAGAACTACTATCGCGTCAACCGCTATTGATGGGACCACGCACATGTTGATGAAGCGAAAAGATGGATCCGCGGGCAAGGCGCGTTTGCAGGGTATCGCTGCCAGCCTCGCGTCAGGAGTTCTCGACCGCCGTACGTTCCTCAGGCGGTCCGGTCTGGCGGCCGGTGCAGGCGCCGCCATCGGCCTGATGCCGCTCGGCTCGGTGCGCAAGGCGCAGGCCGGGCCTGAGAAGGTCGGTGCGCCGACCGAAATCAGAAAGAACATCTGCACGCACTGCTCGGTCGGCTGCACCGTGATCGCCGAGGTGCAGAACGGCGTCTGGGTCGGCCAGGAGCCGGCGTGGGACAGCCCGATCAATCGCGGTTCGCATTGCGCCAAGGGCGCAGCCGTGCGCGAGCTCGTCCACGGCGACCGCCGTCTGAAATATCCGATGAAGCTGGTCAACGGCGAGTGGCAGAAGGTCTCGTGGGACCAGGCCATCAACGAGATCGGCGACAAGATGCTGGAAATCCGCGCCAAGTCGGGCGCCGATTCCGTCTATCTGCTCGGCTCGGCGAAGTTCTCCAACGAGGGCGGCTATCTGTTCCGCAAGTTCGCGGCGTTCTGGGGCACCAACTCGATCGATCACCAGGCCCGCATCTGCCATTCGACCACCGTCGCCGGCGTCGCCAATACCTGGGGCTACGGCGCGATGACGAATTCCTACAATGACATGCGCAATTCGAAGACCATCGTCTTCATGGGCTCGAACGCGGCGGAAGCGCATCCGGTTTCGCTGCAGCACATTCTTTCCGGCAAGGAGCTCAACCGCGCCAACGTGTTCGTGCTCGACCCACGCTTCACCCGCACCGCGGCGCACGCCACCGAATATGTCCGCTTCCGCGGCGGTACCGATATCGCGGTGATCTGGGGCATGCTGCACCACATCTTCAACAATGGCTGGGAAGACAAGGAATTCATCAAGCAGCGCGTCTACGGCATGGACCAGATCCGCGCCGAAGTCGCGAAGTGGACGCCGGAGGAGGTCGAACGTGTCACCGGCATTCCCGGCGAGCAGTTGAAGAAGGTCGCCGAGACCTTTGCCAAGCAGAAGCCGTCGGCCTTTGTCTGGTGCATGGGCGGCACCCAGCACACGGTCGGCACCGCCAACGTGCGGGCCTATTGCAACCTGCTGCTGGCGACCGGCAATGTCGGTTCCTTCGGCGGCGGCGCCAACATCTTCCGCGGCCACTGCAACGTGCAGGGCGCGACCGATATCGGTCTCGATATCACGTCGCTGCCGCTCTATTACGGCCTGGTCGAAGGCGCCTGGAAGCACTGGGGACGGGTCTGGGAAGTCGAATACGATTATCTGCAGTCGCGTTTCGACGAAGTTCCGGCCAAGGCGGGCCGTCCGGCGCGCACCCGCAAGCAGAACATGGAGCTGCCGGGCATCCCGTGGACCCGCTGGTTCGATGCGACGCTTTCCAACCCTGATGACGTCGATCAGCGCGATGCCGTGAAGGGCGTGGTCATCATGGGGCACGGCGGCAACACCGTGCCGCGCATGACGGAGATGGTGAAGGGCCTCGAGAAGCTCGAGCTGCTCGTGGTCGCGGATCCCCATCCCACCACCTTCGCCGCAATCTCCGAACGCAAGAACGGCACCTATCTGCTGCCGGCCTGCACTCAGTTCGAGACCTCGGGCTCGCGCACGGCCTCCAACCGCTCGCTGCAGTGGGGCGAGCAGATCGTCAAGCCGATCTTCGAATCCAAGGACGACTACGAGATCATCTACCGTCTCTCGACCAAGCTCGGCTTCGCCGACAAGATGTTCAAGAACATCAAGGTCGAGAACAACCGGCCGTCGCCCGAAGACCTGCTCCGCGAAATCAATCGCGGCGGCTTCTCGACCGGCTATTCCGGCCAGTCGCCGGAGCGGCTGAAGGCGCACATGAAGAACCAGGGCAAGTTCGACCTGGTGACCCTGCGCGCCAAGGCGGACGAGCCGGAGATCGGCGGCGACTATTACGGCCTGCCGTGGCCGTGCTGGGGCACGCCGCAGATCAAGCACCCGGGCACGCATACGCTCTACAACACCAACCTTCATGCCAAGGATGGCGGAGGCACGTTCCGCGCCCGCTTCGGCGTGGTCTATGAAGAGAAGCAACCGGACGGCTCGGTGAAGAATGTCAACCTGTTGTCCGAGGGCTCCTACAGCAAGGGCTCCGAACTGACCGACGGCTATCCCGAGTTCACCTACGGCGTGCTCAAGAAGCTCGGCTGGGACAAGGACCTCACCGCGGACGAACTGGCCACCATCAACAAGATCGGCGGCAACAATCCCGATGGCGTTGGCTGGGCGGTCGACCTGTCCGGCGGCATCATCCGCGTCACGCTGGAGCATGGCGTGATGGCCTACGGCAACGGCAAGGCCCGCGCGGTGGCGTGGAATCTGCCCGATCCCGTGCCGGTCCATCGCGAGCCGATCTACACGGCGCGCCCTGATCTGGTCGCGAAATATCCGACGCGTCCCGACGGGCGTCAGTTCCGCATGGCCAATCTCGGCTTCTCGATCCAGAAGGCTGCGGTGGAGAAGGGACTGGCCAAGCAATTCCCGATCATCCTGACCTCGGGACGCCTCGTCGAATACGAGGGCGGCGGCGAAGAAACCCGGTCGAACAAGTGGCTCGCCGAGTTGCAGCAGGACATGTTCGTCGAGGTCAACACCTCTGACGCCGCCGAGCGCGGCATCAAGGATGGCGGCTGGGTCTGGGTCTATGGCCCCGAAAACAGCTCGAAGGCCCGCGTCAAGGCGCTGGTCACCGACCGGGTCGGGAAGGGCGTGGCGTTCATGCCGTTCCACTTCTCCGGCTGGTTCCAGGGCGTCGACCAGCGCGGCAAGTATCCGAAGGGGGCCGACCCGATCGTGCTCGGCGAAAGCGTCAACACGATCACGTCCTACGGCTACGACCCGGTCACCGGCATGCACGAGGGCAAGGTGACCCTGTGCCAGATTCAAGCGGCGTGAGAGGAGAATAGATCATGGCTCGCGTCAAATTTCTTTGTGATGCCGACCGTTGCATCGAGTGCAACGCCTGCGTGACGGCCTGCAAGAACGAACATGAAGTGCCGTGGGGCATCAACCGCCGCCGCGTCGTCACGATCAATGACGGCAAGCCCGGCGAACGTTCGGTCTCGATGGCCTGCATGCACTGTACCGATGCGCCCTGCGCCGCGGTCTGCCCGGTGTCGTGCTTCTACACCACCGCCGACGGCGTGGTGCTGCACTCCAAGGACCTGTGCATCGGCTGCGGTTACTGCTTCTACGCCTGTCCGTTCGGCGCGCCGCAATATCCGAAGGTCGGCAACTTCGGATCGCGCGGCAAGATGGACAAGTGCACCTATTGCGCGGGTGGGCCGGAAGCCGACTCGACGCCGGCCGAATACGCCAAATACGGCGCCAACCGTCTGGCCGAGGGCAAGCTGCCGATCTGCGCCGAGATGTGCTCGACCAAGTCGCTGCTGGCCGGCGACGGCGCGATCATCGCCGAGATCTACAAGGAGCGGGTGATGAAGCGCGGTTACGGCTCGGGCATGTGGGGCTGGAAGACCGCCTACAGCGATTCACCGACCGGCTGATGCTTTCGATCGCCGCGCCACGGCGCGGCGCCACAAGCGTAATTCCGATAATCGAAAGGCGTTGTGCAAATGCCAGGCTCAATTTCAATTCTCAGGTTCGCGGCCTTCAAACCGCTATTCGCCGCGTTCGCTCTGCTGTTCGTGCTCGCGCATCCGGCGGCCGCGCAGATCTCGTTCAAGCCGACCGCCGAGGCTGTTCAGGAAGACAAGCTCCTGAACGCGCTGAAGGAGGGCGACAAGATCTCCGGGCGCGTATCGATCCCTGACGGAAATGCGGCCAATCTGATCCAGCCCGCCGGGCGTGACTGGCGCGACTTCCAGCGCAGCAAGCTGCCGTGGATCGGCGGCATTGCCATTCTGGGCATGCTCGTCGTGCTGGCGATTTTCCTGATGGTGCGCGGGCGAATTCGCGTGCAGCAGGGATTCTCGGGGAGGACGATGCTGCGCTTCAACAGCTTCGAGCGCTTCGTCCACTGGCTTACGGCAAGCTGCTTCGTCGTTCTGGCGCTTTCAGGCTTGAACGTCAGCTTCGGCCGCACCCTGGTCCTGCCCCTGTTCGGTCCGGACGCCTTTGCCGCCATGTCGGCCTGGGCCAAGCTTGCGCATAACTATCTGGCGTTCCCGTTCATGTTTGGTGTCCTGATCATGTTCCTGATCTGGATCAAGAATAACATCCCGGGCAAGCTCGATCTGGAGTGGATCAAGCAGGGCGGCGGGCTGCTGTCCAACGGTAAGCATCCGCCGGCCAAGCGTTTCAACGCCGGCCAGAAAGGCATCTTCTGGATCGTGGTCATCGGCGGCGCGCTGATGTCGGTGTCCGGCTGGTTCCTGTTGTTCCCCTATCTTCCCGGCAACGTCACCGCGCTCCAGTTCTGGACGGTGATCCATGCCATCATTGCGATGCTCTTCATCGCCGCGATGCTGGCGCACATCTATATCGGCTCGATCGGGATGGAAGGCGCCTTCGACGCCATGGGGAGCGGTGAGGTCGACGTCAACTGGGCCAAGGAACATCACGCGCTCTGGGTCGAGGAACAGCAGCGCAAGGCCAATGCGCCCGCCAATAGCGCCCGGGCCGTGCCGGCCGAGTGATGCGGCGGCTTAAAGTCAAAGGTGAGGAAGTGACATGAAATCCTTTGTTGCGGCTGTAGCATTCGCGGTCGTCGCCGCGGTCGGCGTCGCGATGGTGCTCAACACCATTCAGGAGCCAAGCTCGGTCGCCTTTACGACCAGCGGCGCCAGGGTTGGCGATCCCGGCCATAATCTGATCGGCCCGAGCTGACCCCGGCGGTGGGCGTGCCTGACGTCACGCTGGCGTGGCCGGTCGAAATCCGGCTGCCGAAGGATCGCCGCTCCTTGCGTGTAGCCTTTGACGATGGCCGTATCTTCGATCTTTCCGCCGAATTGCTCCGGGTGACCAGTCCGTCCGCGGAGGTGCAGGGGCATTCGGAGGCCGAGCGCAAGACGGTCGGCGGAAAACGCAACGTCGCCATTCTTTCGGTCGATCCGGTCGGTAATTATGCCGTCAGGCTAGGGTTCGACGACATGCACTCGACCGGCATCTACTCCTGGGCGTTCCTGCGCGATCTCGGCGAGAACGCCGATCGGCGCTTTCAGGATTATCTCGACGACCTCAAGGCCAAGGGGCTCGACCGCGACAGGCCGGGCATACGCTGAGGGCCGGCGGGAATGGCAGCCAGGGATTCGGCGAAAGCCCCCCATCGCAACAAAGGCCGGTCAGCGCTTTTGGCGCTTATAGCCGGATTGATCGCGTTGCCGATCTGTACAACGGCTGCCCTGGCGCAGATGCGCGGACATGGCGGGCCGGTGCGGGCGCTGGCGATCTCGGCCGACGGGCAAAGCGCGATCTCCGGCAGCTTCGATTCGACCGCGATCCGCTGGTCGCTGACGCGCAATGCGGCCGAGCAGGTGCTTCGTTTCCATTCCGACGCCGTCAACGCGGTTGCGCTGATCGGGGATAAGCGTGCGGCGACCGCCGGCGCCGACGGACGCATTGCGATCTGGACGTTTGGCAAGACCGAGCCCGACGCGGTGTTCGAAGGTCACACGGCGCCAATTGTCGCGCTGGCGGTGTCCCCCGATGGCGCAACGCTGGCATCGGCCTCTTGGGATCGCTCGGTGCGGCTCTGGCCGCTCGCGGGCGGGGCTCCGCGCGTGCTCGATGAGCATACGCAGAACGTCAACGGCGTGGCGTTTACGCCCGATGGCCGCGCGCTGGTCAGCGTCAGCTACGACCTCAGCGTTCGTATCTGGCCGCTGTCGGGTGCGCAGCCGCCGACCGTCGTTGCAATGCCGACCCCGCTCAACGCCGTGGCCGTTGGCACCGATGGTGAAATCGCGGTGGGAGGTGCCGATGGCAACGTCTACTTCCTGACCGCAAGCGGCGCCCGCGCCGGTGAGGTTGCGGCAGGGCCAAGGCCGGTGATCTCGATTGCGATTTCGCCTGACGGCGCGCATGTGGCCGCCGCTGGCATCGGTGGCACGGTCGCGGTGATCGATCGCAAGACGCGCGCGCTGGCGCGCACGCTGGTCGGTCCGGGGCTGCCGGTCTGGTCGGTGGCCTTCTCGCCGGACAGCCGCACGTTGCTCACCGGCGGCGCCGATAACATCATCCGGCGCTGGAACGCGGCGACCGGCGAGTCCGTCGATCCGATTCTCATGGAGACGGCGGGAGATCCGCTCGCGGCCTATGCCGGCGATCGCGGCGCGGAGATTTTTCGCGCCTGTGTCGCGTGCCATACGCTTGGCGCCGATCAGGCCAACCGCGCAGGCCCGACGCTTGCCGGAATTTTCGGCCGGCGTATCGCGACCGCACCGGGCTATAATTTTTCCGAGGCGCTCAAGCAACTCGATATTGTCTGGACGCCGGAGACGGTTTCCAAATTGTTCGAGGTCGGGCCGCAGGCCTACACGCCCGGCACCAAGATGCCGGAGCAGCGTATTGGTTCGGAGCAGGACCGCGCCGCGCTGGTGCAATTCCTCGAGCGTGCGACCAGGCAATAATATCGAGCGGCGCGGCGACTATTCCGGCTTCGTCAATGTTTCGCCGGCGGCGCCGAGAAGACCAGCGACATATCCTCGAACTCCTCGATCGGAAGCCTGGTTGTGCCCGCGGAGGCCGGGGATTTCTTCGACAACGCTACGCCAGTGGTTACGGTAGAAGGTTCATGGGAAATTGAGTACGAGCGCATCGTGGTTGCGACAGCGAGCAGGGCGACTGCCACGAATCCGGAAATCAACAGACGCTTCATGAAAAACCCCGTTGGTTCGAAATGCAGTGTGGCTTGCACCACCGCATTTACGGCCAACGGTCACGCCTGAATGTGGTCTGCGTCACCTATCACGATCTTGTTTTCGGCAATTGAATCGGTTTCCTCGCACTGAGTGAAACTTTGAACCGCCACCGTTGGTTGCCGAGCCGGTGATTGTCGCGGCAGCGGTGTCCCCGGCGAAGCTACGGCGCAGGCCTACGGCCGGTGCGTGGGTTGAGCGGACCCGTCGGTCGCCGCCGCAAGGCTTCCGGCAAAAACTCCTCATCTCGGTCGGGCACGGCGCTAGAGCGGACGTCCGCTGCGGACTGGGCCCGTTCATGCGGAGTTTGGTTGTCCTTGAATCTTCGCTTCACGTCGACGCCGTCAACGGGATCGTTGACGCCATGCTGAATGTCTCTGAAGTCGCCCATGAAATCCTCCTGAGCGCTTACCGGTCTGCATGCTCGCCAACGCGAGCTGGAGAACGGTGGAGAAGTGACGGCTGTGCAGCCCGGATATCGCCGCGCTCATCCGGGCTACGGACTGATCCCCATTCACGGCACGCTTTGGGAGTCCTTGGCGCCGAGTGCGGTCTTGTTGCCGGCGTCGCGGCCGGGGACGCTGACATGAACCTCGTGACCCTGCCGGATCGCGAGTGAGGCGGCCGCAACGGCCGCTTCGAACGCCGCTTCCTTGGTGTCGTAGCTGTGCGGCGCACTTCCGTCGTGGAGGACTGTCCAGCCGTCCGGTTTGGCGATGATCATGTATTCGGCCAATCCCATCGAAGCCTCCTTGCTGTTCGCATGGGCAACGTGGAAGCCCGTTCGCCGGTTCCGATCGCTTGTCGCGCGGCGGCGTTCAGGCGCGCGGGGGCTTGCATCGACGGCGCGTCCTGTCGAAGGACAGATCAGGTCTTTGGTGGACGCCCGCGTTTCGCGAACAGAAGCCCTTGCATGTCAGCGGCCTTCTGGAGAAGGCCTGCGCGTTTCAGCGCCTCGCTTCGGGCAGGACCATGGGGCATCGCACGCGCTTGCTCCAAGGCTGCCAGCGCCTCGGTTTGCAATTCGTGTTGGGGCCGGACCTCGTCCTTCCTTTTGTCCATGCGAAAACAGTAGGTGCGGGGCCTCTGCCTGTCTGTACGGTTGCGGACCTTGGAACCAGCGGCGGAAGGGGTAATCCCCAGGAACCAAATCGTGAGCTTGCTGCTTCCACCTTCGGATCTTCTGGGCGCAAGAACGGCGCCATAAGCCAGGCGCGGCCGCGACGGATGGAGACTTGCGAATGCTCGAAGAGAAACTGAAGGAGTCGATTGTCGCGGAACTGAAAAGGCAGGCCGCGAATGATCCGAAATCGCTCAGCATCGAGAGCTCCGATGGTCTCATCGTCAAGGGCAAGATCGATCTGGACGATCTGGTGATGGTGATTGCGGGCGCCGTTGCCGGAGGGCCGTAACGGCCTGCCGTGAGCCGGCAAGCCGTATCAGGAACGGAGCGGGTCGCCGGACGTTTTCCCACAAACGGATTGAATGCAACATGACGGAACCATTGCCACTGCTGATCGAGAGTTCGATTGCGATTGCCTGGGATTATCTCGAGCGTACGGGAGAGTTGGGTGACGCGATGGCGGCCGGCCGCTTCCTCAGTGACACGATCGAATTGATGGTGCGCCGTGGCGAACGGCGGCGGTTGATGCTCGCCAACAAGGCCATCACGGCCTATCAGCAATTTCTGCACCAGCAATCCAGACCTCCGGTGCTCGCATCGGCCTGATGATTGTTTGCTCAGCAGCTGCATTCGTGTCGTTCGCACGCGACGAGACATCAGCGGCTAGAGGAGACTCTCATGCATACCCGTTCGACCACGGCACGTGCGTGAGCATCAGGCCTTGTCAGACGCATCTTGGAGATCGTCGAGCACGACGAGGTAAGCGAGCAGCAGGTCTCCTTCCGTCTGTTTGGAATCCCGCGCCGCTTTTCGATAGGCGGCAATTTCGTTCTCGGTCGAACGCCGGGACCGGAGCCGCGCCTTGCCATCCCATAGAGGTTCGCCGTTCGACATCAAGCCGGCGATGTCCTGACGCAGCCAATGCTCATGACAAAGTTGCTGGGATTCGCGCAAGTTTTTGGCTTCGAACGCAAGCGTGGGTCTTCCATCGATGTCCAGGGTGAAAATTGCGGGCAGCAACATCATCCGACCCACGTCACATGTCTGACCACAATGAAGAGACCGGCGGCGCCGACGGCAATGAGCGCGCAAGGCATCGCGATCTGCATCGCAATCCGAATGACAGTTAGGTTCATGCCACCGGCCTGACGTTCTGTTGAACGGTTCAGCTTCCCCGATCCGCCTTACTGGTTCGGTCGTGCCGCACTCGCCGATCGGCCGGCAAGGCGGGCATCTGGCTCCCTCGCGTCAACCTATCCTGTGAGCCGATTCTCGTCTGTCCGATCCCTGACACACGGTTTCGGGAAATAGCGTCCCGAAACGGGGCAAAGCCCGAACGGACTCCACACCGGATTCGCGGCAACCGGCGCGCAAAGGGGAACGATAGAGGAGGATTGCTGCTTGATACGGCAGATGCCGGGCCAAACCCCGGCGGCGGAAGGAATGAGAAAATGAAATACCTTGCCGCGTGCCTCGCCGTGTTTCTCCTGGCGACGCCTGCCATGGCCCAGTCGATCGGAGAGAAGACCGGAGTCAATTCGACGCTTGGCATCACGCCTGCGACGGACGATTTCGTGAAGCAGGCCGCCATCAGCGACATGTTCGAGATCCAGTCCAGCCAGCTCGCGCAGGAGCGGGGCAATGCTGCGGAGAAGACCTTTGCCGCTGCCATGATCAGGGATCACGAGAAGACGAGCAACGATTTGAAGTCGATGGTGTCAGGCGGGGATCTGAAGGTGGCGCTCCCGACCCAGCTCGACAGCACCCACCAGAGCAAGATCGACAAGTTGAAATCGCTCAGAGGTGGCGACTTCAGCTCCCGCTATCAGATCCAGCAGGTCAGCGGTCACAAGGACGCCGTGTCGCTGTTCGAGCGATACGCCAAGGGCGGCGACCATCCAAAACTGAAGGAGTGGGCGGACACGACGCTTCCGACGCTGCGTCATCATCTGCAAATGGCGGAGGAGCTGGCTGCGGGACAGACGGTCGGCAAGCATTAGGAGGCGGAAGGAATGGGCGCGCAGAAGGCCGCCAGAGCCGCGTCCGTGCGGACTAATTGAACGGTGAGGAGCAAGATGGCGAAGAAAGCAAAGAAGCGAAGATATTCAAGGGGGGCGGCGAAGAAGGTCGGCCGCGCTATGAAGAAGCGCAAATCCGGCACGCTGAAGAGCGGCCGGTCCGGCAAGAAGGTGAAGAGCAGGAAGCAGGCGATCGCGATCGGCCTATCGGAAGCGCGAAAGAAGGGCGCCAAGGTGCCCAAGAAGGGTTCGAAGAAGCGCGCTAAGAAGTCTTGAGCGACCGCGCCAGATCGGCGGCCGGATAGGCCACCATCCAGTCATCAAGCAATTCGTCTCCGAAATCATCGAGTGCTCGAATTCGATAGCGCTCGAGATTTCGCGGCGAGGTTTTGCGGTTTCGAGGGAACGTTGGTCTGGATGTCGGTGCCATCGGTTTTGGCCGCTCCGCCGGCGTTCCCCCACGGTGTGATGGGCATTAGAACCGCTAATGGCTGACCGAGGTTCCTACGATCTCATGAAAAACGGCTACGCCATCGGCGGCTGACCAATGCAGGCGGGAAAACCACCATCCACGGCGATGTCAGCACCGCAGCGGGCCGGGCCGCACGGATCAAAGCTGTGCGTGCTGCCCGCCGGGCCGCGAAATCCTGCTCAAAGCCGCGCCCGTGCCATTGCCGCATTGCACCAGGGCGATGTCGCCCAGCGCAATGATGCCGACCAGCCGCTTGTTCCGATTGAGCACCGGCAGTCGACGGACCTGAATGTCGCCCATGATCGCGCTCACCTGGTCGAGATCCTGATCCTCGTAGCAATATTTGACGTCGGCCGTCATCACGTCGCCGACCCGTCCCTCGGGGCCCCGGCCCATGCCGATGCCGCGGATCGCGATGTCGCGGTCGGAAATCATGCCGACCAGACGGTCGTTGTCGGTCACGGGCAGCAACCCGACACCGAGCGCCGCCATCGCCTGCGCGGCGTCCTTCAAGGTGTCATCGGGAGTGCAGAGTTGGACCTCTGACGTCATCGCATCGGAAACTTTCATGTGCCTCTCCGTTTGCCGGTTGCTTCACCCGCTAACCCGCTAACAGGCGACCGCAGATCGCTGTTCCAGCGGGCATATGAAAATATTGGGGCACATGAACTAATCAGGCAGGTGGAGAGACTTCGAACCGCACCCGAAGCCTCCCCTGGATGGTCCTACCAACGGTTGCTGTCGATGCCGACGCCCACGCTTACGCCGGGTGTCCGGATGCCGACGCCGGCTCGCGGTTCATCCCAGTCGCGATAGCGACGGTGCTCAATATAGCGTTCACGCGGTGCATAGGCGTAGGAATCGCGCACGATCACGCGGCTGCCGCCACGGGTGCGATAGCAGCGTCCGTCTTCATCACAGACCATGCGGACCTGCTGTATCAGGTCGGAGTTCGTGTATTCGCTCTCGGTGTAGACGTCAGTCGCATTTGCACTGCCGGCCAGCAGCGCGCCCGCGCCGGCCAAGAGGCCGATTGCAATCTTCCTCATAAGTTCCTCCTCATTCGAATGCTGCCCTACGAGGCTCAAAGCATCGCTCCCGCTTTGGTTCCGAGAGTGGAATGGAACGACCAGCGGTTCCGGAAGATTGGCGCCCGCGAGTTGAGCGGAACGGCGCTGAGCCGCGCCGAGTTATTCCGGCGCTGACACAAAACTTCCAAGAACGGAACAAGGAGCGGAATATGAAACATCGTCTGTTGGCCGGCGCCATTACTGGCCTGATGCTCGGTACGAGCGCATTCGCACAATCGCCGAGCGATCAACAAAGAACCAATGCGCCATCAGCGCAGAGCTCGTCGCCTAAGGCGTCGCCATCGCCTTCGACCACACAAAATACGCAAGGCGGCAGTTCGAACGCGCAGCAACTGCCGACCAATGCCACGGCCGACTCGCCACGTCCGCAGGCCCAGTCAAATCAGCCCGCCGCGGCACCGCAGCCGAGATCCGATGGCAATACAGCCAACCCGCAGGCGCAGCAGCCTTCGCAGCAACCGTCACAAGCGCAGTCGGCTCAACAACCGGGTTCGTCTTCGCAGCCTTCGCAGGCGCAGACAAATACAGCGCCGCCGGCCAACAACCAGTCGACCCGCACGCAGCCAACGTCGGGCCCGGCCAATGCGACCAACAATGCTGCGAATACCGGGGCAGCCCAGCCTTCGACCAATACGGCGGCTCAGCCTTCGAACACGCAGACCAGCGCCGCGCAGCCGCGGACGAATGTCAACGTCTCGGCCAATCTGACGGAGAGCCAGCGTACCCGCGTGAGCACATCCATCAGCCGGCTCAACGCCAGGCCGGTGACCAACGTCAACTTCTCATTGTCGGTGGGTACCGTCGTGCCCCGCAATGTGCGCTTCCAGCCGCTGCCGGCCGACGTGGTCGAGGTGATGCCGCAATATCGCGGCTACAACTTCATCGTGGTCCGCGAGGACATCGTGATCATCGAGCCCTCGACCTACAAGATCGTCGACGTGTTGCCGCGCGGCGGCCGATCGACCGCGGCTGCCCCGGCGCCGCGCAAGTCGACGTTCTCGGACAGCGAACGCGACGCCGTTCGCAAGCATGCGCGTTCGTCGAGGATGGAGCAGCATTCGAACCGGACCGAGCCGCGCACCACGGGCAGCGCGGCCTCCACGCGCATTCGCGTCGGCGATCGCCTGCCGGACTCGGTCGTGATCCGGTCATTCCCGGATGGGGTATATCGGGAATCGCCGCGGCTGCGCGAGTATCGATATATCGAGCGCGACGATCGGACCTACATCATCGAGCCTGGCGCACGCCGGATCATCGAGGAAATCGAAGACTGACATATAAATACGTCTAAATATGTCGAGGAGAGAAGCGGCCCGACGGCCGCTTGTCTTCCTTGCCGCAGGCATTGTCCGGTAGGCAACCAACCCGGTACTTCATGCGTTAGGCACGCATGGAGCAAGGACGATGATGGCTGGTCAAAAACCACAGATTTCCCACAACACCCTCATGCTTATCGGCGATGGACGAAAGGCGCTTTTTCTCCGCAACAAAGGTACCCCGCAGCGACTCAATCTGGAAGTCGAGCAGGTCCTCGAACAGGATAATCCGGCAACACGCGAACAGGGGACGGATCGTCCCGGCCGTTCCATCCAGAGCGTCGGCGCCGCCCGAAGCGCAATGGAGCAGGCCGACTGGCATTACCTCGCAGAGGAGCGGTTCGCCGCCACCATTGCCGAAGCGCTCTATCGGCTGGCTCATGGCAATCGCTTCGACAAGCTGGTCGTCGTTGCGCCGGCAAAGGTGCTGGGCAATCTCCGGCAGGCCTTTCATGCCGAAGTGGCGGAGCGGATAGTTGCCGAGGTTGCGAAGGAGCTGACCTCTCATCCGATACCCGAGATCGAGAGGCTGATGGCGGCCTAGCCGCCGTCGGCCACGGCTGCCGGCCCATTCATCGCGTCAGGTCACGGGGCCGGGATTGAACAGCGCCAGCGCGTTGGTCAGTTTCCAATGCTCGGCCCAGGTCTCGCGGCCGCTTGCCACGTCGAGCATGAGGCGGAAGATCTCCCAGCCGACGTCCTCGATCGTGGCGTCGCCGGTGGCAATGCTGCCGGCGTCGACGTCGATCAGATCGTGCCAACGCTGCTTGAGCTCGCTGCGCGTCGAGACCTTGATGACGGGGACGGCGGCAAGACCATACGGCGTGCCGCGGCCGGTGGTGAAGACGTGTAGCGTCATGCCCGAGGCCAACTGCAGCGTGCCGCAGACGAAATCGCTGGCCGGCGTCGCTGCAAAAATCAGCCCTTTTTCACGGACACGTTCGCCCGGCGCCAGCACGCCCGCGATCGGGCCGGTGCCGGACTTGATCACCGATCCCATGGCCTTCTCGACAATGTTGGAGAGGCCGCCTTTCTTGTTGCCCGGCGTGGTGTTGGCGCTGCGATCGGCTTCGCCGCCGGCGAGATAGCGGTCATACCAGGCCATCTCGCGCACCAGCGCATCTGCAACCTCCTGGTTCGCTGCACGCGGCGTCAGGAGATGGATGGCATCGCGCACTTCCGTGACTTCGGAAAACATGACGGTGGCGCCGGCACGAACCAGAAGATCTGCGGCGAAGCCGAGCGCGGGATTGGCGGTGACGCCGGAGAAGGCGTCGCTGCCGCCGCATTGCATGCCGACCACCAGCGCCGAAGCCGGGCAGGTTTCGCGGCGACGCCGGTCCAATATCTTGAGGCGCGCGTCAGCCATCTGCACGATGTCCTCGACGATCTCGCCGAAGCCGGTGAGGCCTTCATCCTGCATCCGCATGATTTCGTCGTCGGCGCTCATGCCTTCGGGCAACAGCAGTTCGGGCTGCAGCTTCTCGCAGCCGAGGCCGACGATCATCACCTCGCCGCCGAAATTGGGATTGCGGGCAAGGTTCTGCAGCGTGCGGATCGGCACCGCGGCGCCCGGCGCGTTGATCGCAACCCCGCAGCCATAGGCATGCGTGACCGCCACCACGTCGTCGACGTTGGGATATTTCGGCAAGAGCTCCTTGCGAATCCGGTCCAGCGCGAACTCGACCGTGCCGGCGACGCACTGCACGCTGGTCGAGATCGCGAGGATGTTGCGGGTTCCGACCGAACCGTCGGCGTTGCGATAGCCTTCGAATGTGTAGCCTTCCAGCGGCGGTAGCCGGATCGCTCCGCCGTTCGGCTGTGGCAAATTGTCGAAGGAGGGCGCATCCGGCATCTGCACCAGCGATTCCTTGACCCAGCTGCCTTTGGCGATCGGCGCTGCGGCATGGCCGATGACTTCGCCATAGCGGCGAATGGCTTCGTCCTTGCCGATATCGGCGAGGGCAACCTTGTGGCCCTGCGGAATCTGTTCGATCAGCCGCAAGCCGCAGGCAAATTCGGCACCCGGCTGCAGACCGCCGCGGTTCGCGACAATCGCGACGTTGTCGTCCGCGTGCATGCGGATGTAGAGCGGTTTCGCGGCGGCGGGCTGCATGTCGAATCCTTAAGCTACTGGCGGCGTAACGCGTAACTGCGCCGCATGCGCAGGGCAATCAAGGTCAAACCGCTGGTGTGATCAAGCGGCCGCCGGGTTGGAAGTCGTCGCATGGAGGGAGCAGAGCTGGGCTCACGAGGGAGTGACGGCCGGGACCGAATAGTAAAATAATATGACTAGTCAGCGCCGATCTTCCGTGGAATATTCCCCGCGCTGCCGTCAACGGACAGCGAATAAGGTGCCGAAATACCGATTTCGGGGATGCAGGCACCCTGAACAAACATTTGGGAGAATGCGCCTCATGACCTCCAAAGCCCTCCTTGCGGCCACCGCGCTGGCCGCTCTCACCCTCGCACTTCCCGCAACCGCCGCCGAACTCACCGTCGGCTTTTCCCAGATCGGATCCGAATCCGGCTGGCGGGCGGCGGAAACCTCGGTCTCCAAATCGGAGGCGACCAAGCGCAAGGTCACGCTCAAGATCGCCGACGCGCAGCAGAAGCAGGAGAACCAGATCAAGGCGATCCGCTCCTTCATCGCCCAGGGCGTCGACGCGATCTTCCTCGCGCCTGTCGTCTCGAGCGGCTGGGATGCGGTGTTGAAGGAGGCCAAGGAAGCCAAGATTCCGGTCGTGCTGCTCGACCGCGACATCGATCCGTCGGGCAAGGAACTCTATCTCACCGCCGTCACCTCGGACAGCGTGCACGAAGGCGCGGTCGCCGGCGAATGGCTGGCGAAGACGGTGGCCGGTAAGCCGTGCAACGTCGTCGAACTGCAGGGCACGGTCGGCGCCAGCGTCGCGACCAACCGCAAGAAGGGCTTTGACGGCGTCGTTGCCAAGAACGCCAACCTCAAGGTGGTACGCAGCCAGACCGGCGACTTCACCCGCGCCAAGGGCAAGGAAGTGATGGAAAGCTTCATCAAGGCCGAGGGCGGCGGCAAGAATATCTGCGCGGTCTATGCCCACAACGACGACATGATGGTCGGGGCGATCCAGGCGATGAAGGAAGCTGGCCTCAAGCCGGGCAAGGACATCCTGACGGTGTCGATCGATGCGGTGCCCGACATCTTCAAGGCGATCGCGGCCGGCGAGGCCAATGCGACGGTCGAGCTGACGCCGAACATGGCGGGTCCGGCGCTTGACGCCATCATGGCCTACAAGGTGAAGGGAACGGTGCCGCCGAAGTGGATCCAGACGGAATCGAAGCTCTATACGGCGGCCGACGATCCGCAGAAGATCTACGACAGCAAGAAAGGCCTCGGCTACTGATCGGCCGACGCTACGCCGCCGGGTCTCAAGCCAGCCCCGGGCCCGGCGGCAAAGGCCTTCTCGACGAATCCGCCTCACGAGGCGAACATGCCAGGCGTTCGCGCGCGATGCGAACGTCGGTGGGAGTGATGCCGGCATGAATGCAGCTTCCGATCCTGGCCCGGCTCTGCTGGAAGTGCGGGGCCTGAGCAAGAGTTTTGGCACGCTGCGCGCCCTGCAGGAGGTGGATTTTACCCTGCGGCACGGCGAAATCCACGCGCTGCTCGGCGAGAACGGCGCAGGCAAGTCCACCCTGATCAAGGCGGTGACCGGTGTCTTCCCGCGCGACGCCGGCATTGTCAGGCTCGGCGGTGCCGAGGTCGCGCCGCGCTCGGCCAAGGCCGCGGTCGATGCGGGAATTGCGACCGTCTATCAGGAGGTCAATCTGCTACAGAATCTGTCGGTGGCGCAGAACCTCTATCTTGGCAGGCAGCCGACGCGGTTCGGCCTGGTGCGCGAGGCCGAGATGCGCCGTCGCGCCACCGAACTGCTCGCCGAGTTCGATCTGCATATCGACGTCGCCGAGCCGCTCGGCAATTATTCGGTCGCGGTACAGCATATCGCGGCAATTGCGCGAGCTGTCGACCAGTCCGCGCGCGTGCTGATCCTCGATGAGCCGACCGCGAGTCTCGACCGCCATGAGGTCGAGATCCTGTTCGCCGTGATGCGCAAGCTCGCCGCCCGCGGGATCGGCGTCATCTTCGTCACCCATTTCCTCGATCAGGTCTACGAGATCTGCGACCGCATCACGGTCCTGCGCAACGGTCGGCTGATCGGCGAGCGGACCACTGCCGAGCTGCCTCGGATCGAATTGATCCGCATGATGCTCGGCCGCGAACTCGCCGAGACGACGAGTGAGCGCGCGGCAGCGCAGGCGCGACAGGTAGGGGAGATCTGCGCGCGGTTCGAGGATTACGGCAAGGCCGGCTATGTCGCGCCGTTCAATCTGGCGCTTCGCCGCGGCGAGGTGGTTGGGCTGGCGGGCCTGCTCGGGTCGGGGCGCTCCGAGACCGCGCGGCTGGTGTTCGGCGCCGAGCGCGCCGACAGCGGCAGTGCTGCGGTCGAAGGCAGGCCGGTCCGGCTGCAATCGCCGCGTGACGCCGTCGCGCATGGCTTCGGCTACTGCCCGGAAGAGCGCAAGACCGATGGCATCATTGCCGATCTGACCGTGCGCGAAAACATCGTGCTGGCGCTGCAGGCCAAGCGCGGCCTCTCAAAACCGCTGTCGCGCGCCGAGCAGGATGAGATCGCCATGCGTTTCATCCGGATGCTCGACATCCGTCCGCCGGAGCCGGAGCGGCCGATCGGATTGTTGTCCGGCGGCAACCAGCAGAAGGTGCTGCTGGCCCGCTGGCTCGCCACCGCGCCGCGGCTTCTGGTGCTGGACGAGCCGACCCGCGGCATCGATGTCGGCGCGCATGCCGAGATCATCCGACTGATCCGCGAACTCTGCGACAACGGCCTCGCGCTACTCGTCATCTCTTCGGAGCTCGACGAGATCGTGACCTATTCCGACCGGGTGATCGTGCTGCGCGATCGCAGCCACATCGACGAATTGGAAGGGGAAGCCGTCGACGTCTCCAATATTCTGGCGGCGATTGCCGCCGGCACCACCGGTGCGGAAGCCGGGCAAGCATGATGCCAAGCATAATGCAACGACTGCTGCAAACCCGAGGCCTTGCCCAGATCATCGCCTTGCTGGCGATCCTCGCGATCGATCGCGCGGTCTCGCCGCAATTCTTCGATCTCAGGATGCAGGACGGGCGGCTGTTCGGCAGCCTGATCGACGTCCTGAACCGCGGCGCGCCGGTCGCGCTGCTTTCGCTGGGGATGGTGCTGGTTATCGCCACGCGCGGCATCGACCTGTCGGTCGGCGCGGTGATGGCGATATCAGGCGCCATTGCCGCGAGTCTCGCCGACGCATACGGCCTGCCAGTCGCGCTCGCCGCCGCGCTCGGCGCCGGGCTGTTGTGCGGGCTGTGGAACGGCTTCCTTGTTGCGGTGCTCGGCATCCAGCCGATCGTCGCGACCCTGATCCTGATGGTGGCGGGACGCGGCGTTGCGCAGCTCATTACCGAGGGCCGCATCGTCACCTTCACCGCGCCCGACCTGGTCTGGCTCGGCAATGGCGCGGTGCTTGGCGTGCCGACGCCGGTGGCGGTCGTCATCGGCATGCTCATCATCACCGGCGCGGTGGTCCGCGGCTCGGCGCTTGGCCTGTTGATCGAGGCGACCGGCGGCAATGCAAGGGCGAGTGAACTCGCCGGGATCGGCACCCGCGCGATGATTCTTGCAGTCTATGTCTGGTGCGGCCTGTGCGCGGCGCTGGCCGGTGTCATCGCCGCCGCCGATATCATGGGCGCGGACGCCAACAATGCCGGGCTCTGGCTCGAACTCGACGCCATTCTGGCCGTCGTGATCGGCGGCACCTCGCTGTTCGGCGGGCGCTTCAGCCTGGTGCTGGCGATGGTCGGCGCGCTGATCATCCAGGCGATGAACACCGGCATTCTTCTCTCGGGTTATCCGCCGGAGTTCAACCTCCTGGTGAAGGCGGCCGTCGTGCTGGTCGTCCTGCTGCTGCAGTCGCCGCGCTTCGCCAATGCCGGGGCCGTGCTGGGGAGGGCGCGCCAATGAGGCTGCCGCCGGTTGCGATCACGGCCATCGTCTTCGTCGTCGGATTTGCGCTCTGCACCGTGCAATTCCCCAATTTCGCCTCCACCCGCGTGGCGGCCAATCTGCTGACCGACAATGCCTTTCTCGGCATCGTCGCCACCGGCATGACCTTTGTGATCATTTCCGGAGGCATTGACCTGTCGGTCGGCTCGGTGATCGGCTTCACCACGGTGTTCGTCGCACTGGCGATCGAGCGCCTGGGTGTGCCGCCACTGGTCGCCTTCGCAGCGATCCTGCTGCTATGCGCCGCCTTTGGCGCGGCGATGGGCGCCATCATTCATGTCTTCGACATGCCGCCTTTCATCGTCACGCTGGCGGGCATGTTCCTCGCCCGTGGCGCCAGCTTCCTGATGTCGACGGAATCGACGCCGATCACGGCGCCGCTCTATTCGACGGTGTCGGATTTCGCGCTGCGGCTGCCCGGGGGAGGTCGGCTCACCGCCATCGCGCTGATCATGCTCGCGGTGGTCGCGGCCGGCGCGGTGCTGCTGCATTTCACCCGGTTCGGGGCCAATGTCTATGCGCTCGGCGGCAGCCGCGCGACCACCGCGCTGATGGGCATTCCGGTCGGATCCATGACGGTGCGCATCTATATGCTGTCGAGCGTTCTTGCCGGGCTCGCCGGCATCGTGTTCTCCTTCTACACCGCAGCCGGTTATTCGCTGTCCGCCGTCGGCGTCGAGCTCGATTCCATCGCGGCCGTGGTGATCGGTGGCACCCTGCTGACCGGCGGCCAGGGCTCGGTGGTCGGCACGTTGCTCGGCGTGCTGATTCAGGGCCTGATCCAGACCTACATCAATTTCGATGGAACCCTGTCGAGCTGGTGGACCAAGATCGTGACCGGTATCCTGCTTTTCGCTTTCATCGCCTTGCAGCAGGCCATGCTCGGCATCGCCCGCCGCGCCGGCCCCCGCAAGGCAGGAGTCCTCAAATCATGACCTCCCGGCTTGTCGTCATCCCGACGCGGCGCGCGCACTCCAACCACGCCGAGGTTGCCCGCAGCATCGGCGTCGACATCATCGCCGGCCGTTACGCCGAGGGTGTCCGGCTGCCGGGCGATGCCGAACTCACGGCGATGTTCGGCGTGTCGCGGCCGGTCTTGCGCGAGAGCGTTAAAACGTTGGTAGCCAAGGGGCTGCTCACGACCAAGGCACGCGTGGGCACCGTGGTGCGCGAGCGCGGCGCCTGGAACATGTTCGACGCCGACGTGCTGGCCTGGCATCTCGACGCTGGCATCGACCGGCGCTTTCTCAACGATCTCGCCGAAATCAGGCTGGCAGTCGAGCCGCGCGCCGCCGCGCTGGCGGCGGCCCGGCGCTCGGAGGCCGATATCGCCGAACTGAACCGGAGCATGGAGCGGATGCGACGCGAGGCCTCGGACTCCGTTGGTTTTGCTGACGGCGATCTTGCCCTGCATCTGGCCGTCGCCAACGCCTCCGGCAATTTGTTCATGCGCTCGATCGGCAACGTCATCGAGGCGGCGTTGCGGGCCTCGTTCCTGCTCAGCGCGCCGGTCGAGACGCAGGACCGCGAGACGGTGCTGTTGTGGCACCAGCGCATTGTCGATGCGATCGCCGGCGGCGATGCCGAGGCGGCGACGGCGGCCATGGCCGAGGTGATCCATAATGGATTGCGGCGCCATGAGGGGACTGCGGCATCGCCCACCGCCGCGCCCGCGATCCCGGCCGCGGCCGAGCCTGGAGAGCAATCATGAGCCCGCTTCGCGTCGCCATCGTCGGCTTTGGCAAGATCGCGCGTGACCAGCACGTCCCGGCGATTGCTGCGACCGAAGGCGTGGAACTGGTTGCCATCGCCAGCCGCAATGCTTCGCTACCCGGCGTGCCGCATGCGGCAACGCTCGATGAACTCCTGCGCAATGGTCCGCCGATCGACGCGGTGGCGCTGTGCACGCCGCCGCAGGTTCGCCACGCCCAGGCGGCGACGGCGCTTGCTGCCGGCCAGCACGTGATGCTGGAAAAGCCGCCAGGCGCCACAGTTGCCGAAATCAGGCCGCTGACGACCGCGGCTACCGCAGCGCAACGCACGCTGTTTGCCACATGGCACTCGCGGTTCGCCTCAGCCGTCGAGCCGGCGCGGCAATTGCTGGCCGGCCGGAAGGTCATTTCAGTGAAGATCACGTGGAAGGAAGACGTGCGGGTCTGGCATCCGGGACAGGCATGGATCTTCGAGGCGGGCGGGCTCGGCGTGTTCGATCCCGGCATCAACGCGCTATCGATCCTGACGCGAATTCTGCCGCAGCCATTGTTCGTAACCTCGGCCGATCTCGCGTTTCCCGCCAACCGCGACGCGCCGATTGCGGCCAACCTTGCGCTCAGCGATGCAGAGGGACTGAAGATCGCGGCCGAATTCGACTTCCTCCAGACCGGCCCGCAGAGCTGGGACATCGATCTCGAAACCGATGGCGGCCCGGTCACGCTGTCCATGGGCGGGGCAAGGTTGCGGGCAGGGGGCGCGCAGCTCGTCGATGCCGCGGACGCCGAGTATGCCGGCCTCTACCGCCGCTTCCGCGAACTCACCGCAAGCGGCGAGAGCGACGTCGATCTCGCGCCGATGCAGCTCGTCGCCGACGCGTTTCTGCTGGGGCGGCGCCGCACGGTCGAGCCATTCGAGGACGCGACATGAACGCTCCATCCGTCTCTCGCGTCACGCGTTCCCGCTTCGGCGTCCTGCCTGACGGCAGCGAAGTCGAGCGCATTGTCTTGCAATACGACGCCGGACTGGAAGCCAGCATCATCACCTATGGCGCGAGCCTGCAGGCTTTGCTGGTGCCTGACGTCGCCGGACGTCACGACGACATCGTGCTCGGTCATGACGTTTTCGATGGCTATCTCGCCCGGCGGCAGTATTTCGGCGCGACCGTCGGCCGCTATGCGAACCGCATCGCGGGCGGACGTTTCATGCTCGACGGCACCGCAGTACAACTCGCGGCGAATAATGGGGCCAATGCGCTGCATGGCGGATTGGAGGGTTTCGATCGCCGCAACTGGCGGGTTGTCCGGATTGAGGACGGCGAACATCCCGGCGTGACGCTCGCGTATACCAGCGCCGATGGTGAGGAGGGATATCCCGGCACGCTGGACGTGGAGGTGACCTGGCGTCTGACCGGGCCGATGGAACTCTCCCTCGACATGACTGCGCGGACCGATCGCCCCACCGTGGTCAATCTCACCAACCACAGTTTCTTCAATCTGTCCGGCGCGCGTTCGGGGCGGCAAATTCTCGATCATCATCTCACCGTGGCGGCGGATCATTTCCTCGCGATCGATGCCGGCGCGATCCCGCTGCCGCAGCCGCCCAGCGAGGTCGCCGGAACGCCGTTCGACTTCCGCGAAGGCTTCGAGGTCGGCGCGCGGATCCGTAACGAACATCCGCAATTGCGCGTGGGCCGCGGCTACGATCACAATTTCTGCCTTGCGCCAGCAACTGGCGAGCCTCGCTTCGCCGCGCGGCTGGCTGAGCCAACCTCCGGCCGCGTGCTCGAACTGTTCACCAACCAGCCGGGATTGCAGGTCTATTCCGGAAACTTTCTCGACGGCACCACCGGCGGAAAGGGTGGCCGCCTGTATCGCCAATCCGACGCCATATGCCTTGAGCCGCACGCCTGGCCCGATACGCCAAATCGGCCGGACTTTCCGACGGCGCGGCTTGCCCCGGGCGAGGTCTATCGCCACACCACATCGTACCGCTTTACGCACGCGATCCAGGGCGCTATCGGGACACAATCCGAGGTAGAGCGACCCAGGAGCGGGCAATGATTGGTGGTCACAGGATGGAAGAGGTGCCGACGACCGTTCTCTGCGGCGAGCGGTGCCATCTTGGCGAGGGACCGACCTACGATGCTGCCACCGATACGGCCTGGTGGTTCGACATCGTCGGTCGCCGCCTGTTCGAGGCGCAGCTCGACACCGGGCAGGTTACCATCCATGCGCTCGGTGTGATGGGCAGTGCGCTTGGGCGGATTGACGCGCATCGCCAGTTGCTCGTTGCCGATGACGGACTCTATATCCGCGATACGGCGGATGGGCGAATGGCGCTGTACCGTCCGCTCGAAGCCGACATTGCGGCCACGCGTTCGAACGATGCAAGGGTGCATCCGTCCGGTACCTTCTGGATCGGTACCATGGGCCGCCAAGCCGAGCGGGGACTGGGCGCCATCTATGCGCTGCATCGCGGCGAGCTGTCGCGGCTCTATGACCAGATCACGATCCCGAATGCGATCTGCTTCTCGCCGGACGGGACGATCGGCTATTTCGCCGACACCGGGAAGAACGTGCTGTTCCGCGTTGAGCTTGATGCGGCGACCGGCCTGCCGCGCGGCGAGCCCGCGGCGCTGGTCACGCGCCGGAACGGCGGCGGCATCGACGGCGCCGTGGTCGATGCCGATGGGCTGATCTGGAACGCGCGCTGGGGCGGCGGGTGCATTGACGTCTACAGCCCGGAAGGCGTGCACCTGCGCACGATCCGCGTTCCGGCACGGCAATCGAGCTGCCCCGCTTTCATCGGCCAGGATTTTTCGCGCCTGCTGGTTACCTCGGCCTGGCAGGGCATGGCTGAGGACGCCAAACGCGCCGACCCCGACCATGGCCGCACCTTCGTGCTCGATGTCGCCGTGCGCGGCCGCCGCGAACCAGACGTCAAACTTGCAACGGGTTGATGAGGGAGACGAGGCGGGGCACAAACGCGAAAGAGCAGATGAATTTCAAGAACCGCATTCAGCGGTCCGACAATCCGGGAACTACAGATCCTCGATAAGGGAGTGAAGCATGACTAGTCTGAAGACCACATTGTCGGCGCTGGCGCTGGCAGCAATCATGGCCGCAGCGGCGGTGACCGGCGCTTTCGCCCAGAGCAAGGGAACCGTCGGCATCGCCATGCCGACCAAATCCTCGGCACGCTGGATCGACGACGGCAACAACATCGTCAAGATCCTGAAAGAGCGCGGCTACGGCACCGACCTGCAATATGCCGAGGACGACATTCCAAACCAGCTCTCGCAGGTCGAGAACATGGTCACCAAGGGCGCCAAGGTGCTGGTGATCGCGGCGATCGACGGCACCACGCTGTCCGACGTGCTCAAGCAGGCCAAGGCCAAGGGGATCATCGTGATCGCCTATGACCGCCTGATCCGCGACACGCCCAATGTCGATTACTACGCGACCTTCGACAATTTCCAGGTCGGCGTGCTGCAGGCCCAATCGATCGAGCAGGCGCTGGGCTTGAAGGACGGCAAGGGGCCCTTCAACATCGAACTGTTCGGCGGCTCGCCGGACGACAACAACGCCTACTTCTTCTACAACGGCTCGATGTCGGTGCTGCAGCCCTATATCGACAGCGGCAAGCTGGTGATCGGCAGCGGCCAGAAGGGCATGGACAAGGTCTCGACCCTTCGCTGGGACGGCGCCACCGCCCAGGCCCGCATGGACAACCTCCTGAGCGCGTTCTACGGCCGCAAGCGGGTCGATGCGGTGCTCTCGCCCTATGACGGCCTCTCGATCGGCATTCTGTCGTCGCTGAAGGGCGTCGGCTATGGCAGCGGCAACATGGCGATGCCCGTTGTCAGCGGCCAGGACGCAGAGGTGCCGTCGATCAAGTCGATGCTGCGCGGCGAGCAATACTCGACCATCTTCAAGGATACCCGCGACCTCGCCAAGGTTACCGCCGACATGGTCGACGCCGCGCTCAGCGGCAAGGAAGTGACCGTCAACGACACCAAGACCTACAACAACGGCGTCAAGGTGGTACCTTCCTATCTCCTGAAGCCTGTCGTCGTCGACAAGAGCAACTGGGAGAAGGTTCTGGTCGAGAGCGGCTATTACAAGAAGTCGCAGATCGACTGAGCGGGACAGCGGCGCCGGCGATGGCCGGCGCCGCCACCGCCTGCAACAGCTTGTTGCGGGTAGACAGATAAAGGACGCGATGACGCGATGACCGCAATTCTCGAAATGCGCGGCGTAAGCAAGAGCTTTGCCGGCGTGCAGGCGCTGCGCGACGTCAACTTCACGGTGGAGGCAGGGCAGATCCACGCGCTGGTCGGCGAGAACGGCGCCGGGAAGTCGACCCTGATGAAGGTTCTGAGCGGCGTCTATCCCCACGGCGATTATGAGGGCAGCATCATATTCGACGGCGAGGAACGACGCTTTCGCGACATCAATGATTCCGAGGCGCTCGGCATCATCATCATCCACCAGGAATTGGCGCTGATTCCGCTGATGTCGATCGCGGAGAACATTTTTCTGTCGCATCCGCCGTCGAGTCTCGGCGTGATCGACCGCGACACGGTCTACCGCCGGACCCAGGAATTGCTCGCCCAGGTCGGCCTCACCGAGATGCCGGATACGCTGGTGACGGACCTCGGCGTCGGCAAGCAGCAATTGGTCGAAATCGCCAAAGCCCTGTCCAAGCGGGTGCGACTGCTCATTCTCGACGAGCCGACCGCCAGCCTGAACGAGAACGACAGCGCGGCGCTACTGGATCGCCTGCTGGCGTTCCGCGCCCAGGGCATCGCCTCGATCCTGATCTCGCACAAATTATCCGAAGTCGCTCGCGTCGCCGACCGGATCACGGTGCTGCGCGACGGCCGCACGGTCGACAGCATCGATTGCCGGGCTGAGACGGTGGAAGAGGACCGGATCATCCGCAGCATGGTCAATCGTGACTTGGCCCATCGCTTTCCGCAGCGCACGGCCAAGATCGGTGCGCCGGTCTTCACCGTCAAGGACTGGACCGTGCATCATCCGCTGCACAGGGATCGTCGCGTGATCAAGAGCGTGGATTTCGAGGTCCGGCGCGGCGAGGTGGTCGGGATCGCCGGGCTGATGGGCGCCGGCCGCACCGAATTCGCCATGAGCCTGTTCGGCCGCGCCTGGGGCGAGCGGGTCAGCGGGCGCGTATGGCTCGATGGAAGGGAAGTCAATCTATCCAGCGTGGCGGCGGCGATCGATGCCGGCCTTGCTTACGTCACCGAGGATCGCAAGGAGCTCGGCCTGATCCTGGACGCGGATGTCCGCAAGAACATCACGCTGGCGAGCCTTGGCCGGGTGGCGCGGCAGGGCGTAATCGACGACATGTCCGAACTGCGCGTTGCGAGCGACTACCGCAACCGGATGCGGATCAGGTGTTCCGACGTCTATCAGCAGACCGGCCAGCTCTCCGGCGGCAACCAGCAGAAAGTGGTGTTGTCGAAATGGCTGATGACCGATCCGAAAGTATTATTCCTCGACGAGCCGACGCGCGGCATCGATGTCGGGGCAAAGTACGAAATCTATTGTATCATCAATGAGCTTGCCGAGGCGGGCAAGGGGGTGGTGATGATCTCGTCGGAAATGCCGGAACTGCTCGGCGTCTGCGACCGCATCCTGGTGATGAATGACGGCGCCTTCGTCGGTGAATTCGCCGCCGCCGAGGCCACCCAGGAAAGGATCATGCGCGCCATCATGCGTAACAAGGAAATGGACAAGAAGGCACTACAGGGAGAATTGCAGCTATGACCGACAAGACGGTTGCGCTGCCCGGGCACGCCGGCTTCATCAAGAACAACCTGCGCAACTACGGCATGCTGCTGTCGCTGTTTGCGATCATGCTGTTCTTCCAGGTCATGACCGACGGCACGCTGCTGCAGCCGCTCAATTTGACCAATCTGGTGCTGCAGAACAGTTACATCGTGATCATGGCGCTCGGCATGCTCCTGATCATCGTCACCGGCCATATCGACCTGTCGGTCGGCTCGGTGGCGGGCTTCGTCGGCGCCGTAGCTGCCGTGCTGATGGTGCGCTACCACGTGGCCTATCCGCTGGCCTTCATTGCCTGCCTCCTGGTGGGCGCGTTGATCGGCGCCGCGCAGGGCTATTGGGTTGCCTATTTCAAGATCCCGTCCTTCATCGTGACGCTGGCCGGCATGCTGGTGTTCAAGGGCCTGGCGCTCGCGATCCTGGCGGGGCAATCGGTCGGGCCGTTTCCGCCGACCTTCCAGAAACTGTCGTCCGGCTTCATTCCCGAACTGTTTCCCGGCGCCGGCACGCTTTATCCGACCTCGCTGTTGATCGGGGCCGTGCTCGCGGTGGCGCTGGTCTATACCAGCGCCAAGAGCCGGGCGCGGCAGGCCTCGCACGGTATCGAGGTCGAGCCCTTTGGGTTCTTCGTCGCCAAGAGCGCGGTGCTGTTCGCGGTGATCGTGTTTTTCGCCGGGCTGATCGCCTCGCATCGCGGCCTGCCCAACGTGCTCGTCATCATGACGGCGCTGATCGCGCTCTATGGCTTCGTCACCACCCGCACCGTGATTGGCCGTCACATCTACGCCATCGGCGGCAACGCCAGGGCCGCGAGCCTGTCCGGCATCAAGACCGAACGGCTCACGTTTCTGACCTTCGTCAACATGGGCGTGCTGGCGGCGCTCGCCGGCCTCGTGTTCGCCGCGCGACTCAATACCGCGACGCCGAAGGCCGGCGCCGGCTTCGAGCTTGACGTCATCGCGGCCTGCTTCATCGGCGGCGCGTCGGCCTATGGCGGCGTCGGCAAGGTCGGAGGCGCCGTGATCGGGGCCATGATCATGGGCGTCATGAACAACGGCATGTCCATTCTCGGCGTCGGCATCGACTACCAGCAGGTGATCAAGGGCCTGGTGCTGCTCGGCGCCGTCTGCCTCGACGTCTACAACCAGCGGCGCTAGGGCCGTAGCCGCTACGCGGCGGCCAGCTCTCGTTTCGCGAACTCGCTGGTTTCAAGAAGTGCGACGAGTGCTGTCAGCTCCTCGGTCTCGGCCGGCGTCAGGTCCGTCAGGGGCGAACGGACGTGGCCGCTGTCGCGGCCGATCACCTTCATGCCCGCCTTGATGATCGAGACGGCATAGCCGCGCTTGCGGTTGCGGATTGCGATCAATGGAAGGATGAAGTCGCGCAGCCCCGCCTGCACCGTCTCGCGGTCGCGCCGCCGCACGGCGGCGTAGAACTTGGTCGAGAACTCAGGGACGAAATTGAATACCGCCGAGGAATAGGTGGTAACGCCCATTTCCAGATAGGGCAGCGCAAAGGTCTCGGCGGTCGGCAGCCCACCGATATAGGTCAGCCGGTCGCCCATGCGCAGATGGATTCGGGTCATCAGCTCGATGTCGCCGATGCCGTCCTTGTAGCCGACCAAATTGGGGCAGCGCTGGCACAGCTTTTCGAGCGTGTCCTCGTTCAGGATCGCATTATCGCGGTTGTAGACGATGACGCCGAGCTTGGTGGCGTTACACACCGCCTCGACATGGGCCGCCAGTCCCTCCTGTTCGGAGAAGACCAGATAGGGCGGCAGCAGCAGCAAGCCGTCGGCGCCGGCCGCCTCGGCCCCAATGGCAAGTTGCGTCGCCATTGCCGTACCGTAACCGATCCCGGCGAGCACCGGCACGCGTCCCCTGGTCTCGTCCACCGCCGTCGCCACCACCTTCAGGACCTCGGCCGGACTCAGCGAGAAGAATTCGCCGGTGCCGCCGGCGGCGAAGAGACCCGCCACCTCATAGCCGCACAGCCATTCCAGATTGGAGCGGTAGCGGGTTTCGTCGAAGGCGTTGTCGGGCCGAAACGGTGTGACGGGGAACGACAGCAGGCCATCGCCGATCCGGCTGGCCATCTCCTTGGGGGTCATTCTGCTCATGCTTTGATCCTTCAGCGGCTTACGCTGAAGGACTAATGCAAGATGGTCACAGATGGAGACCAATCACTGTATCGATCGATCCATTGATTGGATCGAGCCCGCTTGAGCGGCAAGGTCTCGGGCGATGCCGGCAATGACGGGGAGAAGCGGATTGTCATTGTCGCTGCGCCAGACAAAGAACAACTCGGCCGGCCGCTCCCACTGCATCAGGACGGGCCGCAGCACCACGCCGCTGAAACGCAGATTCGACGCGGCCTCGGGGACCAATGCCACGCCGACCCCGGAATGCACCATGGCGAGGATCGAATGGATCTGGGCAAGATGCTGCACGTAGTTCGGCACCAGGCTTGCGCGCGAGAACAGCTCGACCAGGAGATCGTGGAAATAGCGGGCTTCATAGGGCTCGTACATGATGAAGGGCTCGCTCGCGAGATCCTCCAGGCGTGGTTGGTCTGCCTGCGCCAGCGGGTGGCCGCCCGGCAACGCCGCGACCAGCGGCTCCGCCGTGACACGGAAGGCGCCGAGGCCGCCACGCGGAATCGGCGGGCGGAGCAGGCCGATATCGACCTCGCCGGAATCGAGCCGCTTGAGCTGGTCGCTGGAGACCATTTCCTTCAGCGAGATCTCGATATCGGGCAGTTCACGCCGGCAGGCCGCGACCAGCGCCGGCACGTAGCTGTAGGCTGATGTCGCCGTGAAGCCGATATTGATCGATCCGGCCTTGCCGCTTGCCACCCGCCGAGCCAGCGCGGCGGCGCTTTCCGCCAGTTTGAGCAGATGTCGCGCGTCCGCCAGAAAGCGCCGCCCTGCGGGCGTCAGCCGTACGGCCCGGTTGCTGCGTTCCAGGAGCGTCACGTCGAGGACGCGTTCGAGAATCTGGATCTGACGGCTGAGCGGCGGCTGCGTCATGTTCAGCCGCAGTGCGGCACGCCCGAAATGCAGTTCTTCTGCAACTGCAACGAAGCAACGCAACTGGCTCAACTCAAACATGAAATCTGTATCTTCGACCTGAAACAAGGGCTGGCGACGTGCCGGATGTCTTGCTTCTATCGGCTCGCGCACGGCCGATCCATCCAAAAAAGGTATCGACCTATCCGCAGTCTAATTCATGGGCGACCTGGCCCATGACCTATCATTTCGTGCAACGCAGCCTCGAAGGCCTGCAGCCGGCCGGTGAAACGGCGGGATCGCGCGGAACTGCGCTTTGAAACGGAGGAAGAACGATGTTCATGCCATCTCTCGCCCGGGCGATCGCCGCCGCCGTCCTTTCGGTGTCGATATGTGCCTTGGCGCCAGGCGAGGCCGTGGCTCAGAATTTTGAGCGGCCGGTGCGGCTGATCGTGCCGTTTGCTCCTGGTGGCACCTCGGACATTCTGGCGCGCCTGATCAGCCCGAAGCTGTCCGCTGCGATCGGGCAGTCGGTCGTGGTCGAGAACAAGCCCGGCGCCGCAGGCAATCTCGGCGCCGACGCCGTCGCCAAGGCGCAGCCCGACGGCCACACCCTGTTGCTGATGGATGTTGGATCGCTGGCGACGGCCCCCAGCCTGTTTTCCGATCTCACGTTCGACGTCGAGAAGGACCTCGCGCCCATCTCCATGGTGATGTTCGGCCCCTACGTCCTGGCCGTCCATGAATCGGTGCCCGCGAAGTCAACGAAGGAACTGATCGAATACGGCAAGGCCAACCCGAACAAGCTTACCATCGCCAATTCGGGCGTTGGTGGCGCCACCCACATCACGGCGGTGGCGATGGCGAAGCAACTCGGGATTCAGTGGAAGAACGTTCCCTACAAGGGCGGCGCGGCCGCTTCGCGGGCCGTCGTATCCGGAGAGAGTGGCGTGATCATCAACGGCGCCATCGCAACCATGCCGTTCGTGTTGAACAAGCAGCTCACCGGACTTGCGGTCACCGGGGAGCAGCGGCTGGCGTCGGCTCCGGATCTGCCGACCTTCAAGGAGGCGGGCCTGCCCGGCGGCGACGCCGGGACCTGGCAGGGTATCCTGACGACGGGCGGAACGCCGCCCGCCATGGTCGCGCGATTGAACGCCGAAATCCGCAAGATCCTGGAGATGCCCGAGATTCAGCAGAAGGTCGCCGAGCAGGGTGGCGTGGTGCGCGCCCAATCGCCGGAAGAATTCCGCAATTGGCTCAAGGACGCCACGGGCCGTTGGGGCACCATCATCCGCGAGGCAGGCATCAAGGGTAGCTGAGACAGGCTAATGACGCGTCTCCGGATCGACCTGCAGGATCTGCTGTTCGGCCTGTTTCTGGTGGCCGTGGCGACGGGGACGCTCGTCGCCACGCGCAACCTGACGGTGGGGCACGCTGCCGATATGGGACCGGGCTACATGCCCCGTGTCGTCGCGTTCGCGCTGATGGGCTTCGGTCTGTTCTTCACCGGCCGCGGGCTCTGGCGCATGCGCGTCGGCATCGCGCCGGTCCAGTTGAGGCCGCTGCTGGCGATCGTGGCGTCCGTCGGCGTTTTCGCGCTGACGGCCGAGCGCCTCGGCCTCGCCATCGCCGCCGTCATCACCGTGATCCTCGCCAGCCTCGCCACGCGAGAAGGGCGGCTCGTCGAAACGATAGCGTTTGCCATCCTGCTTTCAGGTGCGGCGGTGCTTCTGTTCGTCAAGTTACTGGGCCTGCCGATCCCGATCTGGCCGCGCTAGCAGCGCGCTTTGCAGGCAGAAAAATATGGACCTCTTCAACAACTTGCTGATGGGCCTTTCGACGGCCCTCGAACTCAACAACCTGGTGTTCTGCCTGATCGGCGTGGTGATCGGCACCGCGATCGGCGTGCTGCCCGGCATCGGCCCGATTCCGACGGTGGCATTGCTGTTGCCCTTCACCTTCGGCCTGTCGCCCGCGAGCGCCATGATCATGCTGGCCGGGATCTTCTACGGCGCGCAATATGGCGGCTCGACCACCGCCATCCTGGTCAATGTGCCAGGCGAGACGTCGTCGGTCGTCACCTGTATCGATGGTCACGAGATGGCCAAGCAGGGTAAGGCCGGTACCGCGCTCGCCATTGCAGCCATCGCTTCGTTTTTTGCCGGCACGATGGCGACGATCGTGATCGCAGTGCTCAGCGTGCCGTTGTCGGTGCTGGCGCTCAAATTCACCGCGGTTGAATATTTCAGCCTGCTCGTGCTCGGCCTGATCGCTGCGGTCGTCCTCGCGCATGGTTCGGTCGCCAAATCGCTGGCGATGGTGCTGCTGGGGCTGTTGCTCGGCCTCGTCGGTATCGATGTCTCCTCGGGCGTTGCGCGCATGACGTTTGGTTTCGCTGCGCTGTCGGACGGGCTTGATTTCGTGCCGATCGCGATGGGCCTGTTCGGGCTGGGCGAAATCATCGCCAATCTGGAGCGACCCGCCGAGCGCCGCGTCGTCAGCCAGTCGATCCGCAGCCTGATCCCGAGCCGGGAGGATTTGCGGGCGGCGTTTCCGGCCATGGTGCGGGGCACGACGCTGGGCTCCGTGCTGGGCGTGCTGCCCGGCGGCGGAGCCGCACTTCCGCCGTTCTCTTCCTACGCGCTGGAGAAGAAGCTCGCGCGCGATCCCTCGCGGTTCGGCAAAGGGGCCATCGAGGGCGTCGCCGGTCCCGAGGCCGCCAACAACGCCGGCGCGCAGACCAGTTTCATTCCGCTGCTCACGCTGGGCATTCCCGCCAATGCGCTGATGGCGCTGATGATCGGGGCGCTGATGATGCAGGGCATCCAGCCCGGCCCGCAGATCATGACCGAGCAGCCCAAGCTCGTCTGGGGCGTCATCGCCAGCATGTGGGTCGGCAACCTGATGCTGCTGGTGATCAACCTCCCGTTGATCGGCCTGTGGGTCTCGATGCTGAAGATTCCCTATAGATTGCTGTTTCCTGCTATCGTTCTGTTCTGCTGCATCGGCACCTATGGCATCGCCAACAGCCTGTTCAACGTTTGGTTGATGATGGGCTGCGCCATGCTCGGCTATTTCTTCATCAAGATCGGCGTCGAGCCGGCGCCGCTTCTGCTCGGCCTCGTGCTTGGTCCGCAGCTTGAGGAAAATTTCCGGCGCGCGATGCTGATCGCGGATGGCGATTTCAGCGTCTTTGTCTCGCGGCCGATCAGCGCGGTCATTCTCGGCGTCGTTGTCATTCTGTTGCTGGCGCTGCTGTCGCCGGCAATCCTGAAGACGCGCAAGGAGGCGTTGGCGGAGTGAAGGCCGGCAGCGTCAATCGTGCAATTGCCAGCGGCCGATGACCCGAAACCGCGAATTCGCATCGTCCTGACGGCATAGCGCGATGGCGTCGATTGCGAGCGTCTCCATGCCGGTTGCCGCAAACCTCTCACGCAGCATTGCCACGACCGGCTCGCGCCGTTCCGCGGGCAACCGCCCCGTCAGTGTCATGTGGAAACGAAATTCTTCGAAGACGTAAGGGTAACCCCAGCGGTCGAGATAATCGCGTTGCCGTGGCGTCAACGCTGCCGGATTTCGCCGCGCGCGATCTTCCCCATTGAGGGGAGCGCGGAACGGATCGAACGCCTTGGTCGCCTCGGCGGCAAGCAGGTCGAGATCTGCCGACGGCTCGGCGGGAATGACCGCGATGAAACCGCTGATGGAATCGACGATCGGCCGGATCACCGGCACCGGCCGGGCAAGATCGGCAAACAATTCGCATGCCGCGGCAAGCCGCGTCTCGCCCTTGCCGTCGGCCAACGCGATCGGCGCCTTCAACGTGGCGTGAAAGCCGTATTTGCGCGGATCCTGCGTCAGGTCGCGCCAGTCCGGTGGGAGACCGTCCGGAAAGGGAAGGTCTTCGCCGCTATGGGTGTCGTAGCCGAGCAGGGAGCCGCCGAACCGGTCGAGCGCGCTGTCGGGTGCCGAGGTGTAATAGATTGCGTAACGGGGAAAGTTTGCCATTGCGCCAGAATAGAGCCGCCTTACGCGGCTGCAACTGCCTTGCGTGGAATGGCGGAGGAACGGAGGAGGCGGTTAGCCTCTGTCAGATGCACCAGATGTCCCGCGGCAATCACCGCGACTACCCGCGGTCGCGACGGCACCGTGTCATCGACGAGAATGATGTCAGCGCGCTGTCCCGCCGCAAGCGTGCCGCGATCGGCGAGGCCGGCGGCGCGCGCCGGCGCCGATGAGATCAAATGCCAGGCCGCGGCCAGCGGCACCACGCCGTCAGCCGCAAGCCGGAAAGCCGCCAATAGCGGCGCCGGATAGTAATAGTCTGACGCCAGCACCGAGCACAGGCCCTTGGCGATCATGTCGGATGCTCTGGTCCAGCCGGTGTGGCTGCCGCCGCGCACGACATTGGGCGCGCCGAACACGATGAAGTCGCCGGCTTCGGCAGCATCGCGGGCGGTTTCCTCGTTGACCGGAAATTCGGCAATGGCGACACCCCGGGCACGAAAGGCCTGCCGCATCGCCGGGCTCTCATCGTCATGTGAGAGCATCCGCACATCAGCCGCGCGCGCCGCCTGCGCCAGCCGGCTGATCGACGCCGGTACGTCGTGGCCGCGGCAGACCACGCTCTCCACCAGGCGATCGAACGCCTCATTGGTGAGACCGGTGCGCTCGACCATCCGGCTGCGCTTCTGTGGCTTGGCGAGGCTGGCGACGGTCGAGTCCATATGATCGTTGAACGCGAACAGGTCGATACGGCCTTGCCCCAGCCAGTCGATGATTTCGCTTTCAGCGTCGAGATTGTAGGTCTCGTGGCGCAGGTGGAAGCGGGTATCGGCGGCGAGCTGCGGCCGCATCTGCTCGATCGTCTCCAGCAACTTCCGCGCATTGTCTGCGCCGCGCAGGCCGGGCTCCCACGACCAGGTCGTGGCGTGATAGACCGTCGTGATGCCGTTGCTGACCGCCTGCCGGTCACTGTCGACCAGTGCGACATCAATCGGAAAGTCGACCCCGGGACGCGGCATCATCTGCCGTTCGAAGGCATCGCCATGCAGATCGACGATGCCCGGCAGCACCAGCAGCCGACTGGCGTCGATGCCCGTTGTGCCGTGGCCATTGTCCACGGCGGCGATCTCGCGGCCGGCGATCCGCAGCGAGGTTTCGACGATTTCGTTGCCGAGCAGGGCCCGGCCACCTTCGATGAACAGTTCGGTCACGATGCGGCACTCTGGTTGAATTGCGGACGGCCGGACGCTCCGGCGGAGTGGTATTTTTCGAGAAAGCCTTCGACGTCAAGCTTGCGGAAATCGGGCAGGGCGTAGCGAAGCGTTTCGTGGTCCCAGTCCCACCACGCGAGCGCCGTGAGCCGCTCGGCAATGGACTCCGGAAACCGGCGTCTGACCGGTCGCGCCGGGTTGCCTGCAACGATGGTGTAGGCAGGAACGTCCTTGGTGACGATGGCGCCGGCAGCGACCACCGCGCCGGTGCCGATCGAACGGCCGGGCAGAATCACCGCGCAATGGCCGATCCAGACATCATGGCCGATATGGACGTGATGCTCGCGCCGCCATGCAAAGAACTCAGCATCGTCGCTCTCGCCAGGAAAGTAGCTGCTGGCGCGGTAGGTGAAATGCGCCTGTGAGGCCCGGTGCATCGGATGGTTGCCCGGATTGATCCGCGTCATGGCCGCGATCGAACAGAATTTCCCGATCGTGGTGTAGGTGATCTGGGAGTCGTTCACGACATAGGAATAGTCGGCCATCGTGACTTCGAGCAGGATGGTTCGGGCGCCGACCTCGGTATAGGCGCCAAGCTGGCAGTCGCGCACCGACGCAGTGGGGTCGATCATCGGTTCGGTGGAAAGCATCTTGCCGGCCATCGGTACAATCCATCAGCAATCGGGGCAGGAGCGGTCTGCTCCTCTTCGATGCGCTTGATGACGGTATCATGACGGATGCGTGACGCGAGGGGTGACTGTGGACGAACGCCGCACCGCAGCAGTCGTGTCACACAACTGTAAGATCGAGCCGCTAGCGATGCTCCACGACAGGAACTCTGGAGCATTGCATGCTGGTTGTGGAAGGTTTGACGTGCCGGTTCGGCACCAAGGCCGCGGTGGACAATGCGTCATTCTCGATTCAACCCGGCAGCTTCGTCGGCGTGATTGGCAGATCCGGCGCCGGAAAGTCCACGCTGCTGCGGATGATCAACCGCCTCGCCGAGCCTTCCGAGGGCCGCATCCTGTTCGAAGGCGTCGACGTGACCGCGCTGCGCGGCAAGGAGTTGCGGCAGTGGCGTGCGCGCTCGGCGATGATCTTTCAGCAGTTCAATCTGGTCGGCCGGCTCGACGTCCTCACCAACGTATTGATGGGGCGGCTGGCCGAAATTCCCTCCTGGCGCTCGCTGACGCAGCTCTGGCCTGAAGAGGACAGGGCGCTGGCGATGTCGGCGCTGGAGCAGTTCGACATGGCTACGATCGCCGCCCAGCGTGCGGACCAGCTTTCCGGCGGCCAGCAGCAGCGCGTCGCGATCGCCCGCGCATTGGTGCAGGAGCCCGACATCATTCTGGCCGACGAGCCGATCGCTTCGCTCGATCCCCGCAACACCCGGATCGTGATGGACGCGCTGCTGCGCATCAACAAGCATTTCGGCATCACCGTCATCTGCAACCTGCATTCGCTCGATCTGGCGCGGAACTACTGCGACCGGCTGATCGGCATGGCGGCTGGGCGCGTGGTGTTCGACGGTGCGCCGGAGATGCTGACCGATCGGATCGCGCGTGAACTCTACGATCTCGAAGCCAACGACGTCATGGGCACGGCGCCTGCGCAGGCCCCCGACGGAGCGACCGTTCCGGCCGCCGCCGCGGCCTGAGTGCATTCACTTCTGTACAGGGTAGCCGCTGCAGAACCTGCAATCGGCGAAGGCTTAAACCACAACAAGAGGGCACATCATGATCACTCGTCGTATCGTTCTGGCCGGCGCGGCTGCGCTGGCGTTTACGGCTTCGGCCTCGGCGCAGGACTGGAAGAGCAAATATCCCGAACTGACGTTTGCCGTGGTGCCGGCCGAAAACGCTTCCGGCGTCACCGAGCGCTGGACCCCGTTCGTTGCCTATCTCTCCAAGGAGCTCGGCACCAAGGTCACGCTGCGCATCGCTAATGACTACGCCGCTGTGATCGAAGGCCAGCGCGCCGGCAACATCCATATCGCGAGCTACGGCTCGGCATCGTTTGCCCGGGCACGGCTGACCGGCGTCAAGACCGATGCCTTCGCCAACGACATCAATGCCGACGGCTCGACCGGCTATTACTCGGTGTTCTTCGTCAAGGCGTCCAGCGCCTACAAGAGCATCGACCAACTGAAGGGCAAGAACCTCGGCCTGGTCGATCCGAACTCGACCTCGGGCAACAACGTGCCACGCTTCGAGCTCGACAAGCTCGGCATTTCCGATGCCGATGGCTATTTCGGCAAGGTCGTTTTCACCGGCAGCCACGAGAACGCCATGCTGGCCCTGTCGCAGGGCACGGTGGAGGTTGCGGCCAATCAATGGACCAACGACAATGATTCCACGCTCGCCCAGATGCTGCTCAAGGGCATGCTGAAGAGTGCCGACGGCTCGCCGATGAAGAAGGACGACTTCCGGATCATTCACAAGTCGGCCCCGATCATCAACGGACCCTACGCCTATAATTCGGACCTTCCCGCCGATCTGAAGGCGGCGATTGCCAAGGCCTTTGCCGAAGCGCCGACCAAGGACAAGGCTGCGTTCGACCGTCTGTCCGACGGCCAGAAGAAGGGCTTCAATCCGGCCACGACCAAGGATTGGGACGGCACGATCGAGTTGATCAAGTTCGTGGATAACCTTCGCAAGAAGAAGGCGTCCTGACCGCTTGGCGAATGCGAACTGGGCCGGGTCTGTGTGACCCGGCCGTTTTCGGTTCAGCTTTCTATCGGCATCCCAGATGACAACCGCCGTCTCCATTCTTCCGGCTCCGCAACTGGCGGCGCTCAACGACGCCTATCGTCAGGCGGTAGCGCGCAAGCGGCTGCGAATGACGCTGGCGGCCGTCGCATTTTTCGCAGTACTGATCGTCGCTGCCATCGGCGCGGAAGTTAACCTGCGCACGCTGTTCACGTTCTTCGGCAACTTCGTCAGCTATTTCGACCGCATTCTCACGCTGGAGGATGGGACGAGAGTGTGGACCAATCCCGCCGAATGGTTCTGGGGCTGGCGCAAATGGCTGTGGATGCTCGGCGAGACCATCCTGATCAGCTATGTCGGCACCATGATCGGGGCGGTGCTGGCCTTTGCATTGAATTTCTTCGCCGCCCAAAACACCTCGCCGGCGCCGTGGCTGCGCTTTGCGACGCGTCGTCTGCTGGAATTCGCCCGTACCGTTCCCGGCATCGTGTTCGCGCTGATCTTCGTCATTGCCTTCGGCCTCGGTCCGATGGCGGGCGTGCTGGCGATCGCCATCCATTCGACGGGGGCGCTCGGCAAGCTGTTCTCGGAGATCGTCGAGAACGCCGACATGAAGCCTGTCGAGGGCGTTCGCTCGACCGGCGCGGGCTGGATGTCCTGCATGCGCTTCGCCGTCCTGCCGCAGGTCACGGCGGGTTACGCGAGCTATGCCCTGCTTCGCTTCGAGATCAACGTCCGCGAGGCGTCGGTAATGGGTTTTGTGGGCGCCGGCGGCATCGGGCAGGAACTCGTGGTCGCGATCCGGAAGTTCTATTACTCCGATGTCAGCGCCATTCTGGTGACGATCATCGTCACGGTCTTCATCATCGATATCGCCACAGGCTGGCTGCGCGGCCGGTTGTTCGGCAAGGATATCAGCGCATGAGCCAGTTGCCGAAGCCCGATCGGGAGCAGTTGCGGGCGAAGTATCCCGACGTGTTCGATCGACCGGCCGCGACGCGTCTGGCGATGCCGGCAATGATTGCCGGTGCGTGTGTCGTATTCGTGTTCGGCCTCGTCAATCTCGATTTTTCGCCGGCAAAGCTGTGGTCGGGCCTGAGCCAGCTCGGCTGGATCACTTTGATGATGATCCCGCCTGATCCGGGCTCGTCATTGCCGGCCTATCTCTCCGCGCTCGGCGAAACGCTGTCCATTGCAGTGCTCGGCACCACCACGGCCGCCGTCCTGGCGCTGCCCGTCAGCCTGCTGGCGGCGCGCAACATCATTCCTTCGCAGCTTCTGCGTTTTCCGGTGCGCCGTGCGTTCGATTCCATTCGCGGCGTCGACACGCTTATCTGGGCCCTCGTGTGGATCAACGTCGTCGGGCTCGGGCCGTTCGCCGGCGTGCTGGCGATCGCGGTGGCGGATTTCGGCGCATTCGGAAAATTGTTCTCCGAAGCGATCGAAGCCGCCGACAAGAAGCAGGTCGAGGGCATCAGGGCCTCCGGCGGCACGGCGCTGCACGAAATACGCTTTGGCCTGATGCCGCAGGTGCTGCCGGTTATCGCCGGACAGGTGCTCTATTTCATCGAATCCAATACGCGTTCAGCCACCATTATCGGCATCGTCGGTGCCGGAGGTATCGGCCTGCAGCTCGCCGAACAGATCCGCGTGCTGGAGTGGCAGAAGGTGTCGTTCCTGATCCTGATGATTTTGGTCGCGGTGGCCGCGATCGACTGGATATCGGGCAAGCTGCGATTTGCCATCATCGGACAGCGCGCGATTGCGTGATCAGGCGTAGATCTCGTAGGGTGGGCAAAGCGAAGCGTGCCCACCATTTTCTTGCCGTGTGGATAGATGGTGGGCACGGCGCAAAACGCGCCTTTGCCCACCCTACGGCACTTAACCGTTCTCCACCAGAAACTCGACGCGCTCGGCGGCGAAGCGCGCGCGCTTGGTCGTCAGTGGCTGGCCCATTGTGTCGACGTCGGTGCTGTCAACCACGAGCACGGGACGGCCGAGCGCGAGATCCAGCCGCGTGGCGTCGGTTGCGTCGACGATGCCCGCGGTGATCCGGGTGGACGCGCGGCGAAAATCCCGGATGCCGTAGTGCGCAACCAGCTTGGTCATCGAGCGGACATTGGCGAACACTTTCCCGGCGTCGGGGAAGCGCTCGGCCGAAAGCCAGGTGGTGCTGACGCAGATCGGTACGCGGTCGGCGAGCCGCACCGATTCGATCCGGACCAGGGGCGCTCCGGTCTTTAGCCCAAGTTCTCGCGCCAGCTCGCGGGTGGCTTCTTGCTCCGACGCGTCTATGAACTGGCCGCGCGGTTCGCGACCGCCAGCGCCGACGATTTCGGAAAACCGTGTCCGGGAACGCAGCGGATAGGCGATGCGTCCCGTCTCGACATAGGTGCCGCTGCCGCGCTCGGCGCGCACCAGCCCGCGCTCGGCCAGCGTGGCCAGCGCCCGGCGCACGGTGTGGCGGTTGACGCGATAGGTTTCGGCGATCTCGATCTCGCCCGGCAGCTTTTCGCCCGCGGCAAAGCGGCCGTCGGCGATGCCGCGCTCGATGCCGTCGGCGACCTGCCGCCACAGCGCAACGCCGGAGGGCGCATCCTGGATGCTCATGGAACGAAACCGGGCATCGGAGAAAAATCACCTCATAGTCACGAAACTGTCATGGCGCTTCATTATCAAGTTGTCTAGTATCATAGACAACTTGATTCAGGCAAGGTCGATATGATGGCAGGCGATGAAAGGCTGGCAAACGAAGACGGCGGTCAGGCGCGACGCAAGGCTGCGATGGCGGTGCTGGCGCACTCCGAGGCCGTCGACATTGCTGGTCACCTCAAGGCGATTGCGTTGCCGGCGCACGAAGACCTGCGCGAGCCGGAAAATGGGCTCGTCATGGTGCGCGGCCGGATCGGCGGAGACGGCGCGCCCTTTAATCTCGGAGAGGCCACGGTTTCGCGCGCGGCGGTGCGGCTTTCGACCGGAGAAGTCGGCTTCGGCTACACGCTCGGTCGCGACCGCCACAAGGCGAAGTTGATCGCGCTGTGCGATGCGATGGTGCAGTCGGATGAGTTTGTCGCCGCGGTTGAAGCCGAGGTGATTGCGCCGCTGCGCGAGGCGATGATCGAAAAGCGCAGCCGCAAGGCCGCGGAGGCCGCGGCGACGCGGGTCGATTTCTACACGATGGTGCGGGGTGAGGGCTGAGATGACGACCGTTGCCGAATTGCCCGCAGGATTTGCCGACAAGGTATTGTCGGCGCAATCGACCTTCCGGTCCGTGATGGACGCCATGGCGCGCCCCGGCAGCATTCAGCGCATCGCGTCAATGGCCGGCACGCCTGACACGATGATGCGCGGCACGGCCGCCATAGCGCTGACGCTGTTCGACCACGATACGCCGGTGTGGCTCGACGGCCGGATGTCGGCAACGGCCAACATCGCCAAATGGCTCAAGTTCCACACCAGCGCGCCGATCGTTGCGGATTCGTCGATCGCCGGTTTCGCGCTGGTAGGCGACCCACAAAGCCTGCCGGCGCTCGATCGCTTCGCGTTCGGCAGCAATGAATATCCGGACCGTTCGACGACGCTGATTCTGCAGGTCGAAAGCCTGACCGACGGCCCCACAACCGAGTTGCGGGGCCCGGGTATCGACGGGACCGTGACACTGCGCGCTTCAATCCAGCCGCAGGATCTGTTCGAGCGGCTCGTCATCAACGCCGCGCTGTTTCCGCGCGGGATCGATGTCGTGCTGGTTCATGACGATGCCATTGTTGCGATACCGCGCACGACGCGGCTGGTGAGGGGAGGCTGACGATGTATGTTGCCGTCAAGGGAGGCGAGCGCGCCATCGAGAACGCCCACCGCCTGCTGGCGCATGAGCGGCGCGGCGACCGTGATGTTCCCGAGTTGTCACTGGCCCAGATCGCCGAGCAGCTTTCGCTAGGCGTCGACCGCGTCATGACCGAAGGATCGCTGTTCGACCGCGAGCTGGCGGCGCTGGCCATCAAGCAGGCGCGGGGCGACCTGATCGAGGCGATCTTCCTGGTGCGCGCGTTCCGCGCCACGCTGCCGCGGTTCGGTGCGACGGAGCCGGTCGATACCGGCACCATGCAGGTGCGCCGCCGGATTTCCTCGACGTTCAAGGATATCCCGGGCGGGCAGATTCTCGGGCCCACTTTCGATTACACCCATCGTCTGCTGGACCCGCAGCTTGCAGACGGATTCTCGCCCGATGAGCCCGCCACAGGTGAAGCGCCAGCCATGGCGACGCCGCGCGTGACCGACATTCTCGGCCGTGACGGCCTGATCGAGCCTTCGCCAGCGGCAGATGCTGACGCTCCCGTCGCAGACTTGACGCGCGAACCGCTGAATTTCCCGGCTGATCGCGATCTGCGCCTGCAAAATCTGGCGCGTGCCGACGAGGGTTTTCTGCTGGCGCTCGGCTATTCCTCGCAGCGCGGCTATGGCCGCAACCATCCGTTTGCCGGCGAGATTCGCTTCGGCGAAGTGGAGGTCGAGTTCATCGCTGAGGACGCCGGCTTTGCCATTCCGCTCGGCTCCATTGCACTGACCGAATGCCAGATGGTGAACCAGTTCAAGGGTTCGGCGACCGAAGCGCCGTGCTTTACGCGTGGCTATGGCCTGGCCTTCGGGCAGAGCGAGCGCAAGACCATGTCGATGGCGCTGGTTGATCGCAGCCTGCGCGCCCGCGAGCTCGGCGAGGAGGTGGTCGCGCCGGGCCAGGACGAGGAATTCGTGATGTCGCACTCGGATAATGTGCAGGCGACCGGCTTCGTCGAGCATCTCAAGCTGCCGCATTACGTCGACTTCCAGTCCGAGCTCGGCCTCTTGCGCAAATTGCGCCAGGAGTTTGCCGACGCGAACGAGGCGCCGCAAATGCAGGAGGCCGCGGAATGAACGCGCCGGCTTACAATTTCGCCTATCTCGACGAACAGACCAAGCGGATGATCCGCCGCGCGATCCTGAAGGCGATTGCGATCCCCGGCTATCAGGTGCCGTTCGCCAGCCGCGAAATGCCGATGCCCTATGGCTGGGGCACCGGCGGCGTGCAGGTCACGGCGGCGATCCTCGGGCCCGACGACGTGCTGAAGGTGATCGACCAGGGTTCGGACGACACCACCAACGCGATCTCGATCCGGAAATTCTTCGGCAAGACAGCGGGCGTTGCGACGACCACCGCTACGGCGGATGCCACGGTGATCCAGACCCGGCACCGGATTCCCGAAGCGCCGCTGCATGCGGGGCAGGTACTGGTCTATCAGGTGCCGATCCCGGAGCCGCTGCGGTTTTTGGAGCCGCGCGAAACCGAGACGCGGCGCATGCATGCGCTCGGCGAATACGGCCTGATGCACGTCAAGCTGTACGAGGACATTGCGCGGTTCGGCCATATCGCGACGTCCTACGCCTATCCGGTGAAGGTGAATGCGCGCTATGTGATGGACCCGTCGCCGACGCCGAAATTCGACAATCCGAAAATGGACAATTGCCCGGCGCTGCAACTGTTCGGCGCCGGCCGCGAAAAGCGCATCTACGCGATCCCGCCGCATACCGATGTGGTCTCGCTCGACTTCGAGGATCACCCGTTCACGCGCTACCGGTTCGACGCGCCCTGTGCGTTGTGCGGCGCCGGCGATTCCTATCTCGACGAGATCGTCACTGACGACAAGGGCGGGCGGATGTTCGTCTGCTCCGACACCGATTATTGCGAGTCTCGTCAGCAGGCTGGGCATCGCGGCAGCGAAAGCGCAGCGCCGCACAAGGAGAGGGCGCATGGCTGAGCCGCACAACACCATGCAGGATGACCAACCGTTGCTGATCGCCGAACATCTCGGCAAGAACTACGGCCGGCTGACCGCCTGCCGGGATGTTTCCTTTGCGCTCTATCCCGGCGAGGTGCTGGCCATCGTCGGCGAGTCCGGGTCGGGCAAGTCGACGCTCTTGCAGCTATTGTCGGCACAGCTCGCGCCGAGCGCCGGCCACGTATCGTACCGGATGCGGGATGGGGTATTGCGCGATCTGGCCGCGTTAGGCGAGGCCGAGCGCCGCTTTCTGTTTCGGACTGACTGGGGCTATGTGCACCAGGATCCCGCACAGGGCCTGCGTATGGCGGTCTCCGCCGGCGCCAATGTCGGCGAGCGGCTGATGGCGGTGGGCTGGAATCATTACGGCCGCATTCGCGATAGCGCATCCTCCTGGCTGGAGCGGGTCGAGATCGATACCGCCCGAATAGACGACGCGCCGCGGACCTATTCGGGTGGCATGCGGCAACGGCTGCAGATCGCGCGCAACCTCGTCACCGAGCCGCGGCTGGTGTTCATGGACGAGCCGACCGGCGGGCTCGACGTATCGGTGCAGGCGCGCCTGCTGGATTTGATGCGCAATCTCGTCAGCGAACTGGGCCTTGCCGCGATCGTCGTCACCCATGACCTCGCGGTGGCGCGGCTGCTGTCGCATCGCGTGATGGTGATGAAGGGCGGTCGCGTCATCGAAACCGGCCTGACCGATCAAGTGCTCGACGATCCCCGCGAGCCCTACACCCAACTGCTTGTTTCCTCGATCCTGCCGGCATGAGCGCGCCAATGACTGCGATGATCGACATCACCAACGCCGAAAAGACTTTTACCATGCATCTGCAGGGCGGTGTCGAGCTGCCCGTGGTGCGCGGCGTCTCGTTCCATGTCGAACCGGGCGAATGCGTGGTGCTGTCGGGGCCGTCAGGCGCCGGCAAATCCTCGATCCTGAAAATGATCTTTGGCAATTACCGCTGCGATGGCGGCCGGATCGGTATCCGGCATCAGGGCAAGGTGATCGATCTTGCCACGGCCGAGCCGCGGCAGGTGCTCAGCGTGCGCCGCTCGACCATCGGCTATGTCAGCCAGTTCCTGCGCGCGGTGCCCCGGGTGGCCACCATAGATGTGGTAGCCGAACCCCTGATTGCGAACGGGACCGCACGCGCGGAAGCCCGCGAGAGGGCCGGTGCACTGCTCCGCCGCCTCAACATCCCCGAGCGGTTGTGGGCCCTGCCGCCATCGACATTCTCCGGCGGTGAGCAGCAGCGGGTCAACATCGCGCGCGGGTTCATTTCCGACCTGCCGATCCTGTTGCTGGACGAGCCCACCGCCTCGCTCGACGCGGCCAACCGCGCCGTCGTCGTCGAATTGATTGAAGAGAAAAAGCGACAGGGCGTCGCGATGGTGGCGATCGTCCATGACGACGAAATTCGCCATCTGATCGCCGACCGGATCGTTGATGTGACGTCATTTGCCGCCGCGGCATGAAGGAAGAAGTGAGATGACCTCGAAGCACGAAACCATCCTCGGAAACGCCCGCATCGTGCTGGCCGACCGCGTGATCGAGCGCGGCTGGGTCGCTCTCGCCGACGGCCGCATCGCCGAATTCGGCGAGGGCAGTGCGCCGGCCGGCAGCGAGGACGCCGGCGGCGACCTGATCATGCCCGGCCTGATCGAGCTGCACACCGACCATCTCGAAATGCACTATGTGCCGCGTCCAAAGGTATTCTGGGATCCCATCGCGGCGGTGGTTTCCTACGACGGACAGCTGGCCACCTCGGGGATCACCACGGTTCTGGATTCGCTGCGGGTCTGGCGCGAGGATGGGGCGGAGGAGGTCGATGGCAGGGCGGGCGTTCTGGCGCAAGCCATTACATCGGCTCGCGAGGCGAACCTGCTTCGTGCCGATCACTTCCTGCATCTGCGCTGCGAAATCCCGATGCCGAGCGTGGTCGAGGAAGCCAAGGAGCTGATCGACCGGCCGGACGTGCGGCTGATGTCGCTGATGGATCACACGCCGGGGCAGCGTCAGTTCCGCGACGAGGTCAAGCTGCGCGACTATTATCGCGGCAAGGGAGGCGGGAAAACCGACGCCGAGCTCGATGCGCTGTTCGAGAAGCGTTTTGCCTATCAGAAGGCCTATGCCGCCACCAACATGCGCGAGATCGTGGCGCTCGCCCATCAATACGAGATACCCCTCGCCAGCCACGACGACACCACCGAGGAAAACGTCGCCGACGCGATCAAGGATCGGGTATCGGTGGCGGAGTTTCCGACCACGATTGAAGCCGCGCGCGGGCTGCATCAGGCGGGCATCGGCATCCTGATGGGGGCACCCAACGTGGTGCGCGGCGGTTCGCATTCCGGCAACATCGCCGCCGTCGATCTCGCCCGCGAGGGACTGCTGGATATCCTGTCGTCCGACTATATCCCGTCGAGCCTCTTGATGGCCGCGCTGCAATTGCCGACGCACGTTCCCGCGATCGATCTGGCATCCGCTATTCGTACGGTGACGAAAACGCCGGCCGAAGCCGTTGGCCTTTCGGATCGCGGCGAGATCGCGCCCGGCAAGCGCGCCGATCTGATCCGGGTGCATGTCGCCCGCGACATTCCGGTGGTGCGGAGCGTCTGGCGGGAAGGGCGGCGGGTCGCATGACGGAGACGCTGACAACCACATCGACGGGTCAGAACGCTGCGATCGGGCCGGGACGGCTGGTGCTCGTGGTCGGCCCGAGCGGCGCGGGCAAGGATACGCTGCTCGGCCTTGCCAGGGCAGCCTGTGCCGATGATGGCAATGTCGTCTTTCCGCGCCGCGCGATTACGCGTGAAGCGTCAGTGTCGGAGGAAAACGACGAGGTGAGCCTCGGCACGTTTCAGGAGGCGCTGTCGCGCGGCGAATACGCCATGCATTGGGAAGCCCATGGCCACTGCTATGCGCTGTCGCGCGCGATTAACGACGAAATCCGTGCGGGACGAACGGTCGTTGCCAACGTGTCGCGCACCGTGATTGGCGCGATGCGCTGCGCCTATGCCGAAGTGGTGGTGGTTTCTATCACGGCCCCGCCGGACGTTCTGGCCGAACGGCTTGCGATGCGCCGGCGAAGCAGCGACGGCAAGCTCGAGGCCCGCCTGGGTCGTACGGTGGAGGATGAAGCGGCCGCGCCTGATGTCACCATCGTCAACACCGGCAGTGCCGAATACCATGCCCGCCAACTCGTCCGCGTGATCAAGGACGAGAAATGGAACGATTGAAAGGAAACCGGAAATGACCGTTGTCGCGACCATCCAGCAGCTTGAGGCGATCTACGGTTTCCCCAACGATGCCTCGACGGTCAAGGTCGCGGACAGGGTCACGCCGGCCTATCGCGCTTTGATGGACAAGTCACCTTTTGCGGCGCTCGCGACCTGCGGACCGGAAGGGCTGGACTGTTCGCCGCGCGGCGACCTGCCAGGCTTCGTTCGCGTTCACGACGAGAAGACATTGATGATGCCGGACCGTCGCGGCAACAACCGCTGCGATTCCTTGCGCAACATCGTGCGCGATCCCCGGGTGGCGCTTCTGTTTCTGATCCCGGGCTCCGGCAGCACGCTGCGCATCAACGGCCGCGCGCACGTCTCGGCCGATCCGGATCTGCTCGCCTCGTTCAAGATGGAAGGCAAGGCGCCGCGCACCGTCATCGTCATGGTGGTGGAGGAAGTTTACTTCCAGTGCGCGCGCGCCATCGTGCGTTCCGATCTCTGGAATCCCGACAAGCGCGTCGATCCCAAAAGCTTGCCGACGCCCGGCCAGATCCTTGCCGAGATGAGCGACAACACCGTCGGTGGCGAGAAATACGACCGTGAATGGCCGGAGCGCGCGCGGCTGACCATGTGGTAATGGACGCCTGACGGCGATCACGTCTGGCGGATCACCTTTTCCGCGCATTTGAGAAAATTCCGGACCAGCGGATTGAGAGAATCCCTGCGCCAGCAAACCGCGACGTCGATGGCGTCGTCGGCGTCGAGGAAGGGCCTGAACACGACGCCGGTCGGGCATCCGAGCTGGGCGCAGGCGGGAACGATCGCCATGCCCTCTCCGGAAAGGACGAGGCTGAGCGCGGAGTGGACCGTCTCGACCCGGTTCGCAACCGGCATGCTGACCTGATGCCGCCTCAGGAGCGATGCCACGACAGACGTTGCGGGATCTTCGGCCGGCCAGGGCAGGCTGATCAGTGGACGCCCCTGCAGTTTTTTCACCGGCACTGCCGTGGCGCGCGCCAGCGACGAGCTGGCAGGCAATGCAAGCATCAATCGCTGCGTTCCGATGGTGGAGGCCTCGATCTCATTGTGGCGAATTGCAGGCATGCACAGTGCGACCGTCACGCTGTGATCCAGCAGCCGGGCCTCACGTGTCGATGCGCTCAGTTCTATGAACTCCAGGTCGACTTTCGGAAGCGATCGACGGAGTTCCGGAATGAGCTTCGGCAACACCGCGTGAGCAAGCGCGAACATGTAACCGACCGACAATCTTCCCCGGCGCCCCGCCGCCACCGCTCGGGCTGCCTCAAAGCCTTCAGCCGTCAAGGCCAGTGCTTCTCGCGCACGTGACAGCAAGGCGCGTCCGGCCGCCGTCGGCTCCATTCCCCGCGCGCCCCGACGGAACAGCGCGGTTCCTACTTCCGATTCCAGTTTGCGGATCTGCACCGACAGCGGCGGCTGCGCCATGCGCAGGCGCACGGCCGCCCGGCCGACGCTGCGTTCTTCGGCTACGGCCACGAAATAGCGGAGACGCCGGAGGTCCATTTTTGCTATACCGAAATCGTATGGGTCAGTTGTGCGATGGTATTGGACGGAAAGTCAATCCGAATGTCATCTTTACGTCATTCGACCCCTTAAGGACTTTGGCGCGATGAGTGACGAACTGTGTTTCCTGTCGGCGACCGACCTGCGCGCGCGGATCGCGGCCAAGGATGTTTCACCAGTCGAGATTACGCGTGCCGTGCTGGCGCGTGCCGAGCGGCTGCAGCCGGAATTGAACTGCTTCATCACGCTATGCGGCGACGAGGCGATGGCCGAGGCGCGGAAGGCGGAGCGTGACGTCATGGCCGGGGAGCCGTTGGGCCTGCTTCACGGCATTCCGTACACCGCGAAAGACCTCGTCAACACCAGGGGCGTGCGCACGACCTTCGGCGCTGTGCCCTACAAGGATAACGTTCCTGATCATGATGCAGTCGCTGTGGCGCGAATGCGGGCAGCAGGTGCCATCCTCATAGGCAAGACCACGACGCCGGAGTTCGGCACCAAGTGCCTGACGGACTCGCCGTTGTTCGGCCGCACGCGCAATGCCTGGAGCGGCGTGCACTCGAGCGGTGGCTCAAGCGGGGGCGCGGCGGTTGCGGTTGCCAGCGGCATCGCGCCGCTTGCCATCGCAACCGATGGCGGCGGCTCGACGCGGATTCCGGCAGCCTGCAACGGTGTCGTCGGGCTGAAGCAGAGCAGCGGCGTCATTCCTCACAGCCAGGTGCAGGACGCGTTCGGCAACCAGACCTATGTGACGCCGACGACGCGCACCGTCGCGGATACCGCCTTGATGATGCAGGCGATGTCGGGAGAGGACGCGTCCGATCCGTGGTCGATCGGATTCCCGCAGTGGAATTTTGTCGACGGATCGGCGCCAAACGGCGATCTGCGCGGGCGCAAAATTGCCTTCTGTCTCGCCCCGCCCGGCCGGCCGGTTGCGGCCGCTGTCGCCGCGGCATTCAAGGTTGCGCTGGCAAGGCTGGAGGCGCTCGGGGCCGAGGTCGAGGAAATGCCCGGCGAGGGGTTTGAGGTGGAGCCGATCTGGCGCGCCATCAATCATACCGCGTGGCGCGCGCGGTTCGAGAAGCTCGCGGCCGATCATGGCGAGGTGCTGAGCGAGACCTTCATGAAGCAACTGGCGCTGGCCACGAAGGTCAGCGGTGTTGACTATCAGCGAGCGATGTTTGACCGTACGGCGCTGTTCCGCCGGATCCAGACCCTGCTGCAACGGGCCGACATACTCGCGATGCCGACCATCAACCGCACCGCGCTTCCGATCGACCAGGATCTGTTCGGCACGATCGAAATCGACGGACGCGTGTTCAGCGACGTGCGGCCGAACTGGTTTCCCTGGACCATGCCGTTCAACATGACCGGGCATCCCGCCGTCAGTCTGCCCTGCGGCTTCGATGCGGATGGCCTGCCGATCGGCATCCAGTTGGTCGGGAAATTCCGTGGAGACATCGAATTGCTGCGCGTCAGCGCGCTTTTCGAGGCCTCGCAAGATCTGCTCGGCCAGTGGCCGAGCCTGGCAGGATAAGTGACAATGCGGCTGCCGTTACACCTGATAGTCAACACAGGGGAATAGGGACTTGAGCGTCTTCATTTTCCGCCGCTTTCTGACGCTGATTGCGACGCTGCTCGGCGCGTCGCTGATCATCTTCCTCGTTCTGGATGCCTTGCCCGGCAACGCCGCGCAGATGCTGATGGGCGCCGATGCCTCGCCCGATGCGGTGCGGGCGCTCACGATCAAGCTCGGGCTCGATCAACCGCTATACTATCGATACGTCCACTGGGTCATGGGACTGCTGACGGGCGATCTCGGCAATAGCTATGTCTATGGCACGCCTGTTGCAGGATTGATTGCGGAGCGCCTCACGCTCACCATTCCATTGGCGATCATGTCCATGTCCATGACGGTCGTGCTGGCGCTCTCTGCCGGCATCTACACGGCGGCAAATCACAACAAGCTCGGCGATGTCGGCGTGATGTCGCTGACGCAGTTCGGGATCGCGCTTCCTAATTTCTGGTTCGCCATCCTGCTCATCCTGCTGTTCTCGGTGAAGCTGCAATGGCTCTCGGCCGGCGGATTCGCAGGGTGGGACGAAAGCATACTCGCCGGCATCAAATCGCTGCTGCTGCCTGCGATCTCGCTATCGGTGGTGCAGGCGGCGATCCTGGCGCGGGTCACGCGTTCCGCCGTGCTCGAGGTGCTGCGCGAGGATTTCGTGCGCACCGCGCGCGCCAAGGGCTTGAGCAAGCGCGACGTCTTGTGGCGGCATGTGCTGCGCAACGCGATGATCCCTGTCATGACGATTATGGGCCTTCAGTTCGCCAATTTGCTGGCGGGCACGATCGTGATCGAGAACGTGTTCTATCTGCCGGGTCTCGGCCGGCTGATCTTCCAGTCGATCGCCAATCGCGACCTGATCGTGGTGCGCAACTGCGTGATGCTGCTGGCAGGCGTGGTCGTCATCGTCAACTTCGTGGTCGATGTGCTCTATGCCTTCATCGATCCGCGCATCAAGGTGCATAACCTATGAGCACTCCGATCAGCGCTTCGGTCGACGTGGGGGCCGCCACCGTGCGTCCGCAGGTCCCGACCGGCTTCTGGCGCCGCGCGCTGCGCCATCGCAGCTTTGTCATCGGCGGCACGCTCAGCCTGATGGTGCTTGGCGCCGCCTTGCTGTCGCTGGTATGGACGCCATGGTCGGCCTATGAAATCGACGTGGCCTCCAAGCTGCGGCCGCCGTCTGCTGCCCACTGGCTCGGCACCGATGTGCTCGGCCGCGATATCGTCTCGTTGCTGCTGGTTGGCGCCCGCTCCACCATCATGGTCGGCATCATCGCTGTCGGGATCGGTATCACTTTTGGGGTGTCTCTTGGGCTGCTCGCCGCCGCGCGCAGGGGTTGGACCGAAGAGCTCATCATGCGGATGAGCGACTTCACTTTCGCGTTTCCTGCCGTTCTCTCGGCGATCATGCTGGCTGCCGTTGCGGGCCCCGGCATGGTGACCTCGATCACCGCCATCGGCATCTTCCAGATTCCAACGCTGGTGCGGGTGACCCGCGGATCGGCCAATGCGATCTGGGCGCGGGAGTTCGTGCTTGCCGCGCGCGCCTCGGGCAAGGGCGGTTTCCGCATCACGATCGAGCATGTGCTGCCGAACGTCCTGCCGATCCTGATCGTGCAGGCGACGATCCAGTTCGCACTCGCGATCCTGGCCGAAGCGGCGCTGTCCTATCTCGGGCTCGGCACGCAGCCGCCGCAACCCTCCTGGGGACGCATGCTGAACGACGCGCAGACGCTGCTGTTCCAGTCACCGATGCTCGCGGTCTATCCGGGCGCTGCGATCGCGGTTGCCGTGCTCGGCCTCAATCTGCTTGGCGATGGATTGCGCGATCTGCTCGATCCCCGGCTGTCGCGGGAGCGTTGAACATGAGCGGCTCTACCAACGCGCCTTTGATCGAAGTCAGGGATCTCGGTATCAGGCTCAACACCAGCCGCGGTCCCGCGCAAGCCGTTCGCGGCGTCAGTTTCTCGCTCAAGCGCGGCGAGACCCTGGGTCTCGTCGGCGAATCCGGATGCGGCAAATCCGTCACCGCGATGGCGCTGATGGGCCTCTTGCCTGAGAGCGCCGTCGTCAGCGGCAGCATCCGCCTCGACGGCAGCGAGCTGGTCGGCCTGTCTGATGCGAACTACTGCAAGCTGCGCGGCAATCGCATCAGCATGATCTTCCAGGAGCCGATGACCGCGCTCAATCCGATGCACACGATCGGGCGCCAGGTTGCCGAGCCGCTGCGCCGCCACACCAATTGCTCGGCCGCAGCGGCACGCAAGGAAGCCATCGCCTTGCTCGATCGCGTCGGGCTTCCCGATGCCGCGAAACGCGTCGATGCCTATCCGCACCAGTTCTCCGGGGGGCAGCGGCAGCGCGTCACCATTGCCATGGCGCTGGCCTGCCAGCCTGACGTGCTGATCGCCGATGAGCCAACCACGGCGCTCGACGTCACCATCCAGGGGCAGATCCTCGACCTGATCGCAGACCTCGTCGCCGAGCGCGGCATGTCGATGATCCTGATCTCGCACGATCTCGGCGTCATCGCCGAGAATGTCCAGCGCATGATGGTGATGTATGGCGGCACCGTCGTTGAAAGCGGCGCAACGAATGCCGTGTTCACGCGGATGGGGCATCCTTATACGCAGGGGCTGTTCCGTGCGCGTCCGCGCCTTGGCGCGCGCAAGGGCACAAGGCTGAAGACCATCGCCGGCACGGTGCCGGAACTTGCCGATCTGCCCGCCGGGTGCACCTTCGCCGATCGTTGTACGATCGTCGAGGATCGTTGTCGCGCGGCGCTGCCGGCCGTGGTGGATGTCAGCGCCGGCCATGGCGTGCGCTGCGTGAGGACGGATGTTTCAATGGCCGAGGCGGTCGGGGCGGTGGGGGCATGACCATGCTTGAGCAGACGCCGCCACCCGCCGAGCCACCGCTGCTCGATGTCAGGGATCTGGTGCAGCGCTACACGCTGCCGCGCGAAAGCATGTTCAAGCCGGCTGCGCAGGTGCATGCGCTCAACGGTGTTACGGCGCAGGTGATGGCGGGCCGAAGCCTCGGTGTGGTCGGCGAGTCCGGATCGGGCAAGTCGACCTTCGCGCGGCTGGTGATGGCCCTGGAGCAGCCGTCGTCGGGATCGGTGTCGCTGATGGGCCGCGACCTCAACCGGATGCCGGCCGTCGAACTGCGCCGCGCCCGCCGCGATTTCCAGATGGTGTTTCAGGATCCCTATGGCTCGCTGGATCCGCGGCAGACCATCGCGCGCATCGTCGCCGAGCCTTTGACCGCGCTCGGACGCATGGACCGCACGACGCTGCGTGAGCGCGTTTCCGGCGTGCTGCGGCAGGTCGGGTTGCGCGACGCCGACATGGACAAGTTCCCGCATGAATTCTCGGGCGGCCAGCGCCAGCGCATCGCGATCGCGCGCGCACTGATCACGCAGCCGAAGCTGATCGTCGCCGACGAGCCCGTCAGCGCGCTCGACGTCTCCGTGCAGGCCCAGGTGCTCAATCTGCTGCAGGATCTGCAAGATCAGTTTGGCTTGAGCTACATCCTGATCAGCCACGATCTCGCGGTGGTCGATTATCTCTGCGACGAGATCGCGGTGATGTATCTCGGCCGGATCGTCGAGCAGGGGAGCCCCGAGGATCTCTTTGCACATTGTGCCCACCCCTATACGCGGGCGCTGCTGGAGGCCGTGCCGCGCGCCCGCGCCGGTGGGGTGCGCCGCCGCCGCGGGGC
>NZ_LLYB01000102.1:0-7192 GCF_001440475.1 Bradyrhizobium lablabi
CGCTTATGCCATGGAACCACGCCGCCTGACGGCCTCAGCTTGCCGCTTACGATCGCTTCACCGCACTTATTTTCCTAAAATCGGCCGCTGCCAATGACAACCATCCGCTTTGCCTCCTTTATGCAGATAATTTCTTAAAACCATGGTTGAAACGCTAGCGCAAACTAGGTGACTGGCACGAGGCATGGACACTGATGCTAGGCAAGGGTGGCTAGCCGGATCTCGTGTTGAGCGTTGAGGGGGCCTTCCCTGCTGATAAAGGGCTACCTATGCGCGGATTGGCGGTTTTAGCTGCGGCCACAACTTCGCTTATTGTTGCTAGGTGATACGGCCATGCGAGGAACACCATCATCGCTGATTGAGCCGTCGATATCTCGTCGATGGGACGACCAACACGCCTGCCGACTTTGGCGTTGGGAGCGGTTGTGATTTTGTCTACCATCAGTCAGCATGTCGCGAGCGGCCGTTGCACCCATTCAGCTCGATGATGGGCCGGAACAACGGCCATCCGTCGGATAGGTGGTGAAGGCGCAAGTGGTGATTGAGTCGGTGAGATTGAAACTGCCTTCCTGCACGATGACGAGTGGGCGCGGCTTGCCTGCATAATTCTTGCCGCAAGCGACGGCCCAGATCTCGCCGCGCCTTATCAATCCAGGTCGGACGCGTCGTCGATGAGCCTGATGTTGCGGCATGGCCGCTGGCTGCAACAGCAAGTGACTGACGACGAGGCTGCTTGCGGAAAAATGTAGACCGCACATCGGGTACCCAAATCCCGAAAGGCCGCAAGCCCGACAAAAACAGCTTGAATCTCACGTTGCGTCAGGTTGTAGGCTTGAAAAATGTTGACCAAAGCCCATCATTTGCAGCTCAAATTTGAGTGCCACGGACGTTAGCATTGAGAGCTTCGTGTCTTGGCGAGCACGCTTTCAGTCAGTGTGCGTCTTCGAGAGGCTGAGTCACTTCGCGTGATGGAAGGTCGAAACAGATCGGAGTCAAGGATCGAAGATCTACAAATCCAAGAAGGCTCGTAGTGGTGCGACGTGGGAGCTAGATCAGTCCGTGCAAGCGGTTGGGGCGGCCGGCCTCCCGTAAGGCAGAGTCGCCCATGTGGGTGAAGCGTGCGCCGCACTGGCTGGGCCGCGTGGCACGTTACGGTCTTCTTAGGGTCGCGCACGTGCAGCCGATAGTTGTAGCAAGTGGCGAGCGCGCCGTATTTCTTAGAAGTGCGGTACCACTGCGAAGGAGCTTAAATCTCTGTGAAGTCTTGCGCTATCCCTTGTTTTGCACGGAACGTTGGGAAACCTCAGGCTACTGCTCACCGCGGCCCGGCTGTTGCGCCGGCATGGTCACAATGTTCGTGTACTTGCGGATCCAGCTATGCGTGCAGAAGTCGACGCCACAGTTTTTGAGTTCGTGTCACGGCGAAGCGCCCCATCGGGGAGGCTGCGGATCTGGCAAATGTCTCGAACCTTCGGAATCGTATGCGCAAAGTCGTCTTTGAGCCTTGCTCTGCCTCCCGCAGCGCCAGAAGTAGATCCTGGAAATCGACGGAAGTTGTCTCGCGCCAAGTTTCGTGAGGCGCATGATGTGACCCTCGAGGCAACACAGGACGCGGGAGGCGGAGCGGCTGGCGGTCTTTCGAGGGCGACCACAACGTCGATAACAGGCGAGCCAACATTCAGAAGGAAGCATTTCTTGACTCAGGCCGAAAAAGACGTGGTCGAGCACATGCTCGCATCATTAGCGATGAGCTCGCTGCAAAGTGGCATTGCACCCACCAACGAACAGGTTGCGCACCATTTTGAGCTATCATGCGAGAGGGTTGGACTTGTCGTCACACTTGAATCTGCGACCCGGATCTTCAATTGCATCGCACGCGAGATCCACAAGGCGCGGTCGGTGCTCGAGTTCATCGGTCGCGGCACGGATCAAATGCAGTGAGCGAACGGAATGGAGCTCGTTGCACGTGCGCGCATCACAAAGTCGCCCTCGTGGGTCGACATCATAATGGAGGGGCGGCCTCACACGTTAGATTGCACATAGACGACATAATTCTGCTCGAGGTCCACAAGCAGAGTACCAATCCGCCCCGATCTCTGCCTCACCGTTTGTTCAAAGCCGTACCCGTTCACTCTGAGTACTCTGCGACAGCTCCGACAATGGTGATGCAATTCGGCCAGCGAGGTGTGGCGCGAGGGCTGTCGATCTTGAAAGCTGGTCGCGTCAGCTCAGAGCTCGTCCGATGTACGCTCGATCGATCCGATCCTGCCGTCGAAATATCGAGCGTCGCAGAGCATGACCTCGTCTTTGACGCTGCGGGCCTTGAGTGGCCTGCGGTCTCAGGTTTGCTACCGTAAAGAAAGCTCAGATTTGCAGCTTCACAGGTTTCCAGAACAAGGGTCGCCCAATCTATGAAAACTCTCACGACGTTAGAGGCTGCTATCGGTGCAGCTTTGACACACGACATCAGCTTTTCCGGCGGATCAATATATGACCCGTTTCCCCTCCCATTTCCCGCTGAAGACGACATGTTGGGGAACGTCTCGCTTCGTCGTCGGCGTGAGTTCGCCTGGGGACGGCATCACGCTCACGAGGCCCTGCGTAAACTGGGTTTCGCTCCCGTTCCGATTTTGTCGAGAGTGGATCGGGCTCCTCTTTGGCCTTCGGGGGGCGTCGGGAGCATTTCACACTCTTCGTCTGATTGCGGAGCTGTTGCCGGAAATTCCAAGAATGTGCTCGCTCTGGGATTGGACATTGAAGATCAAGAACCGCTCGAAGCGGACCTTTTGCCGTTCGTATGCACCTGCGACGAAATCGAGCGAAAGGAGTGGTCCAGCAGTCGCTTCGGCCCGAAATTGTTGCTCGCAATAAAGGAAGCCGTATACAAATCATATGCGCCGGCAACTGGTGAATTCTTGGATTTTCAAGATGTCAGTGTCAGGACGAATGACCAGAGCGGGGTCTTCGAGGCCGAGATTGTCAACCCGGAAAAGCCTACTAGTTTTGGCAGTCGAACCATAAATGGAATCTATCGCCCATTTGACGGAGGATTTGCAGCACTAGCCGTGCGATTTCGAGGCGCGTGATGCATCTCGCCTGCTAGATGCTGGAAGGCCACAGGAGACCTCATCGAGTTTGCCTTGCAATCGAAGAAATGACCTTCGGCTCTAGTAGCGGGTGGGGCAGAGGCGTTTCCGAAGAAGCTATGTGTGACTCCATAGCGCCCGGTTCCCCTGATCCGAGTAGACAAGGTCCTCCACCGAGCCCTTTCTGATCGAATGCGAACTGAGATGCCGGTCAATCATGTGTTCTCGATCAGGAAACCAAGGATCGCCTGGCAGGTCACAATAACTGCCGTTATCCGGGTTCACGCGATGATGCCCATTGTCGCAATAGCAATGGCGCTATTAGAGCCAATATCAAGCCGCTATGAAACTGCGGGATGCGCAACATCGATCTGGTGAGAGCGACGTAGGCGAGCTTCAAGCAACGGCCAGGCCAGGATAATCAACTGGTGGTGACGGTTTGCCTAGTCGCGATTCGCGGTGGCCTGCGCACGCTTCCGTCCGGAAGCAAACGCGCCGATCGATTAAAGGAGGGGGCTGCCATTCGGCGTGCCCGGCTCGGGGGCGGACTTACGTTTGGCGACGTTGCATCGGCAGCATGTATTTCAGTTTCGATGCTCAGGCGGCAAAGCGGGGGCAGCATTGTGCTGCTTGAACGTATCGGCGCGAGGTTAGGTAGCGACCTTGGACCTCTTGCGTGAGGTTGAGTAAACGAAGGGCGAGGCTCAACTCATCAAGGCCGCTGATCAATTGGAGGTCGTGCGCTCAGGTAGCGGGTAGGGTGCAGACTCTATCGCTGGCTGTCGTACCAAAAGGGAGCACGGAAGCTTTTCGAAGCCTTCTTCATCAATATGGACAAGCCAACCAAAATCATCGGCGGTTCTATCCGCTAAGTGACGAAGAGCGCGAAACGCCGCCTGCATCAGGGTGTAGTCGGTTCCCGGATGGTGTCTCAACTGGGACAGCAAAGCCCGCCTTTACGCGATCCAATACGACCATGGTTTTAAAGCTCTTGATATCCGGGTTCACATAGAAGAATCGCCGAGTGAACTCCTCATAATCTTCCATGGTGGGCGCGGTAACGTACATGACAAAGTCCGCGTCGCCGGTGACATAGAAGCCGTTGACGACCTCAACTGATGATCTGATGGCCTTCTTGAATCTATCGATTATATCTGAACGTTCTCGCTCCAGGGTCACCAGCACCAGCATTTGAATAGGTCTGCCCACCGCTTTCGGCGAAACGAGCGAAACATCGGCCTCTATAATACCTTCCGAACGGAGCCTCTCGCGGTAGCAGAAAGCCCCGCCAGTGCGCCGATCACCTCGGAAGTTAGGCGGTTATTCTTTTGCACGATCTCGAGGATGCGGGCGTCTATCCGATCGTATCGCATAATCGGCTCCCCGGCCTTGATGTGAATTGCATCCCGAAAATCGTCCAAAGTATAGCAATGCGATAAATTCAACACATGACCGCGTGGGCGATCGCACCGTCCTGGCCGCTGGTGATGACTCTGCTCCGCCAAGAGTCGATCATCCTGCCGGAGTAAGATCGGTCATTGAACCTTAACATCAACGTGTGAATGAGGCGTTACTGCGATCACCTGCTGCTCCCCACTTTCGGCAAAGATCGTTCGCTTTAAAGGAGCGCCTATGCTGAAAATTCAAGCTGGCTCTGCTTTGTCTATTGGCTTCCGGAGATTGCGGCCTCTCCGCTCTGACTTGCTGACGGATTTGCTCAAGGTGGCGGGCGATTGCGGGCTTCCGCGGGCAACGCGATTGCGCCAAAGACCGCGTGCAATGTTCACACCCTGCTGAAAACGTTGCTCCACGATGCGGGCCTTCTCCTCGCCTATCCATCGTCGTCGCCGCGGGCGCGCCGAGGTCACTCGAGTCAACGATAGCGATCAACATCCTGCGTGGTATCATGCATCGCATTTTCCACCATTTCACTTCCATTGATCAACTCAGTCTGGGCTGGATCCCAGGTGAGCCGAGGATAAGGAGGATAGGGCTCATGCTGGTTAGGTTTAGTTAGCTGTTGAGCGGCACAGGCACTGAAGTTGACTTGAGCCTCAACGTGAAAGGAAATGTCGTGGCTAAAAGCCGATCGAAAGCCGAACACTGTTCAGCCAGGCGTTGCTCGATGATTTTTCGCTGCTCATCAGGCAACTCGTTTTGAAGCAACTTACGACAACGCCAAATATCGTTCCGCACTGATTTTATTTCACTTAAGCTATCATCTATCGAACTACTCATGGATGTGGCACAGTGTGGAACTAGCCCGAACTCGTCAACAGCGTCATCCTTCGGCGAAGCCGCGCGCCGTGGCTTCATCGCGATTTTTCAGGTGTGTTGGGGGNTGCCCCGAAGATCAGGCCGACAGTGGCATCCATCTCACAAGGTAGCATCGATNAGATGCAAGCCTCGCATGCCATCTCGGGACCAGCACAGATCATAGGCTCTCAATCGAGCCATGGAAGCTTAGCGTATGTTCGCCTCTAGCCGGGCATTGCGTAGATAGCCTCCCTACATTGTCTTTACCATTTCACCATGCTTCTTCTCCGCTTCCACCATGCCCGCAGGTGGGGTGCAGCGATGCCAAATCTGATATGCACGTTCTTAGCGAAGCCGCTCACTGATGTTTCGCGAGGATTGCCGAATTTAGCGAATATCTAGATCTTGATTAATGCAATGAGCTGCGCATCTACGCTTAATTTCTGCGTTTTAGCGCCTTTTTTTGTGAGTTTAAGCGGCTGGGGCACGTTGGGTTGCGTGTAGCAGCACCCCTGGAGTCGAGCCATTTGTTGCCGGCTGAGTTTGCAAGATGTCGATCTCGGCCGTCTTGTTTCATTACGGAGCCATAGAAAAGCTCACTCTCCACGTTTCTTCCGATCATGTTCGTCTGGATGGAAGAGTGCACTATGAAATCGCTAGTTATTCGCTTTTTACTCGATCAGTCTGGAGCTACCCCCATAGAATACGGTTGATAACGGCGGGCACAGCTGTCGCTGTCGACCGATTAACTCAGTTCGTCATCTTGGCTAGCGTATGTGCATGAGCCCCCGGTTCGATCATACATGGCGATTCGCGTGTCTCTTCGGCGTACATTTCGTCGCAGCGAGTTCGGGCTGCTTAGGCCCTGCTGCGAATGATACTCAGGCAAGCTGACGACGAACTGACGGGCAGGNTGTCGTCCAGCTTAGAGGACGAAGGGCATCGGCCCAACGACCAGTTGATGGTNGGCGTGCGCTTCACCACGATGGTCGGACTTTAATCTTCGGTTCAATTTGATCATGCTGGGCGACGCTGCTTCACCGATCTCAGCCTTTGCTCTCAATTCTCCTGATCGGCGTGCGTGTGCGAACTTGCCGTCCCTGGTCCTTCTCCCATTACTGACGAGGCGCTCAAGCATTATCGCCGAGTTCTATGGCATCGAGAAGGACGTTCGTTGCTGCAACGCCCAGGGCGCCGTCTCGTTAGGCAACAGAAAAGCCAACTGCTGCTGGAATTCTTCGAGCGATGGCTCCGCGTAACGCTCGCCTTGGCGGGCTGAGGCGGCGTGGCGGACACCGCACTTGAGAAGCAGTTCGACGAGGGTGTGAACGGACGTCTCGGTGCGTCGCGACACGTGGGGATAAGTCAACTGCCGCCCATCGGGCCCGCGACAAGAGAATAGCATTCCTTCATGGAAAGAGGTGTCGAGTAAGCACTTTTTGATTGTCGCGAAAATGCGCGAAAAGGCAAAGAGGTGACGCTGACGACTCGAAGACGAGTGCCTACGCGCACCCTACGAGGACGGGCAGGGAAGGTATTGAAATCCGTCGAAGAAGGTCGCTCGAACGCGGAATTTAAGCCTCAACGCTAGGCTCATTGCAGTAATCAGGATGAAGGTGCCCTTACAGTCCCAATCAATTGTTGGTTACGGGTCAGCGAGGTGACCGCCGCATGTCAGGAGAGGGGGCCGCACTATGACCGACTATGTGCCCGCCGTCCGCGAAGCTCTTAACGGCTCAAGCGATGCAGCACTCACAAACGTCTCCGGCAAACAACCAATGCTCGACCAGCTTGTTAAGGNNTCCTCCTACGCGTTCCTTCGTAAAAAATGCGATCCTCGCCAGTCTTTC
>NZ_LLYB01000102.1:7197-23496 GCF_001440475.1 Bradyrhizobium lablabi
CAAGACCTCGCGGCAATAGGGGAGTTCCTTGAGCCGATCGTGCTGAAAGAACGCATGATCCTGCAGGAGCCGAAAAGGCATCTTGATTACGTATATTTTATCGAGTCGGGCCTCGTCTCGTTGAGAATTGTCGCGGCGGAAAGCATCCTTGAATCGGCGGTGATAGGACATTGGGGTGCGGTCGGCGCTTCGCTCTTAGTCGTGGGGCATCTTTCGACTCACCAATCTGTTGTGCTCTTTCCCGGAAATGCGCACAGGATCGGTGTCGAGAATTTGCATCGCATGACGAAGGAGCGTCCTGAAATCCGAGAACATCTTTTTCGCTACGTTCAAGGGCTGACCTTGCATTGCGCTCAGACGGGATTGTGTGGGGTTCGGCACGATCGCGAACAGCGGCTCGCAAGCTGGCTCTGTTTAGCGAGTGATGCTCTGGGCGCGCATGTGATTCCAGTCACCCATGACTACCCTTCGTTCGCGTTGGGGTTACGCCGCGCAGGTGTAACCGAGACGTTAATCCGATTTGAAGAACAAAGGTTGATTCGCAAGATGCGTGGCGTCTTGCAGATCCATGAACGCAAGGGCCTCGAGCAAAAGGCATGTGGTTGTTGCAATCTTCTTTCAGGGACTTACGCCCTTGTCTGAGTTCCTCAGCAAGAGAGCGGGCGGTTAGCAAAATCGTCCAGAGGTTCAAACACACACACCGAGATGCGTGTCCACGTGCTCCAGAAGTGCTAATCGAGGGAGCGGAGGCTGGAAGCGAACGGCGACGGGAAGCACGTGAGAAACTGCGTTTCAGGATGCCGTGACCGCACCGTTAAGGCAGCGGTGTGGACCGGCTTGGAGAAGGAAGAGCGCTTCTAGGGAAACTCGTGGCGTTGTCGTTCCAGGTAACAGCATGACGGTGACCTTCATGTTGGGTAAAGGCTTCCTCTCGGAACAGATCGCCCGCGCGAAACGCTTCGAAGGTCTTATTACCTTTGGTTGCACGGCCGACGGAATTAACTCTGTCTTTAGGAAGCCGGGCCGAACTGTCTTGCGGCTATTGTGAACACAGAAGAACGGGTTGCTTATGCTCAGGGACGGAACTTATGCCGTTTGGTTTAAAACGCCACGAGGCCAAGGCACCGGCATCGCGCATGTCGCGGACGGTAGAATCTGGGGGCGCGATAGCATCATGATCTATAGTGGCACCTGCGAGGTTGATGGGGACCGGTTCACGGCGATCGTGACGATCAAACGGCACAGCGAAAGGCATGCATCCGTCTTTGGCGCCGATAACCTCACGCTGAAGCTTGAGGGAACCTGCCCCGGCAAGATAGGCAAGTATGTCGGGACGGCGGAGCGTGTGCCGGGAGTGGTTCTCGAAGGGACGCTCATCCTCAGCGAAGAGCGGCCGACCAAATGTTGAGCCTTCCAAACTTCCCAAGCTGCCGATGCCGTCGCGCTGAATGATCGGGAACGATCGCGCCACCGCCGAACCACTAAACTGGCCGAAGGCAAATGCGAGAAGATCAGCTAAAAGATCTGGATTGGCGCGGGAGCCAGCCGCAATGAGAAGCTCTATGCGTCAGCTACAACAGCTTCCTGTAGTAGCTCGGATTGATACAGTGGAAGTTCTGAATACGTTCGTGCGAATGCTGCTCACCGCTTCTGTCGATGGCAGAGCGATTGGAAGTGATTAGCAGGGGCGCGCCAGCGATTTAGGACCGCGTTGGCCGCCCACTTCCATGAGGACTCACAGTCCTATATCTCTCGGCCGCGACCGGCTCCGGCTCGAAGGTTAGGGCAGGGGACATGATCACCATTATACTTGCCAACTACAAAGAGCGTCCGATGACGACGCGCGGATTTTTACAGTAGCGGCGATCGTTGCGATTGGAGGTTGGGTCTTGTGGCCCAAGCCCGCCGCCTTCGCCCGAAAAGAAATCGACAAGATCAAGGAAGACATCCTAGCAAGCGTGAAAGTCTCAAGGCGATTGAGGTTCAATTGATCCGAGAGGACGACCGAAAGCTGGCTGGCTTTGTAAAGTTGGAGGTCGAGGCCTTGGCGGAACTGAAAAGCCTCGGCGGTTTCTTCGAGGGCCCCATAACGAAGGAATGCATGGCCTCGATGGACGAGAACTGGCATGTTGCCGAGCATGACTTTTACTAATGGCGCCGACGACATCATGCCCGATTAACGTTCTCCGGTTCGCTTGCTGACCAATAGCAAACGACGCGCTTTTCTCGCACGAGCAGTGAGCCGGCGGCACCGCAGCGGCCATGATGCACCACCGAATACCCTGGACTTTTCCCGATGATGGCGGACGATTACGGGGCCACCGGAAGGGACTCGTTGGTGAAGGCACTCACGCAAAAAAAACAGGAGGATCAGTCCGCCGCTAAGGGCGGCCAACCAGATAAGCGCAACCACGAATGGGACGTCGTGAAGGGTCATGCTCATGCCTAGCGAAAAGCCGCCGATCGTAGATCCGCGGCCCCCAAGATTACAATCGACTACAAAGTATGAATTCGCCTCCCTGGGTTTTCGAGATTGCGCCGCACGATCTTCACTGCCTTCACATATGTTAAAATGATCGTGGCAATGGCCTTGCACGTCAGCCGCGTTGCTCCCATGACTGAGGAGCTGGAGATGAAGGTTGGAATTCGTTCACACGCGCTATAAGGATTATGCGTTTTGGTCTCAGGACTCCATGGCGACTTTCAAGCGGGCTTTCTCTAGACGATGCCTGAGTGCAGTGAGCCTATTAGCGAACTCACTCAGTTCGTGAAGACCGAAATCACCAAAAACAAATTTATCGACGAGTTCCTGTTGTGCAGCGACGCTAGCGAGATGCTTGCAAGTCTTGTCCGTCAGTGACATCTGGACGACCCGGGCATCGCTTGTGGAGGTCCGACGCCGCAGGAAGCCCTTCTTCTCCAGCAGCTTTGATTGGGTCGTGACGAATGAAGGGTCGACGTGCATAAGTTTCGATACCACGTTGACCGGAACACCGTTTTCTCTATCCAGCTCCGTCAAGGCCATCAAGATCATCCACTGTGGTCCGGTAATTCCAAGTACATCGGCACGGAATTGGCGAAGTTCCTCCAGACATAAATTGATCGATCTTATTTCCCACATGAATCGCCGGACCACCTCCTGACTTTCAGCAGAGCCACTGTCGGCCGCTCTTGCTAGACTGGGCATGTCCTGAGTCATCATATGTCAGCAGTTCATTCTTTGGTTCGTTTCCCCTAGCGCAGATTGAGAATACGGACAATGCCGTCCGCGCGAACCCCCGGCGCGCTCAGATCGTTCGGGCACTCGGCGAACTGCCGGATCACCTTGGCGTCACTGCAATCGAAAACCGGAGGCTGGGTTGCCGCGAGCAAAAGTAGAAAATGCGGTGTGGTGAAATCAGTCGAAAAAAGCGCTGGATCGCAGAATTTATTCGCCGGCGCCGGACGCATTGCATTAATCAGTATCGATATCTCGTTACTATCCAGGGCCAAGCGTAACCCTGTTTCACGAGCCCGACTGTTTTGGGTGTCGGCAAATACAATCGCGCGGTCAAACCTATCTCAATTGACGAAACGGATAGGAGTGGGACAGGCTAGGTATTTCTACCGCGGCACGCCTCAGATGCGATCGCAGGGCGCATTTCCAGCCCCAGCGTCATGTCGGCGGAGGAAGCCGTGAACTGGGCGCGCTTTTCAATGGAGCGTATCGACAACCTATGCCGCTGGAGAGGCCACGAGAGGAATTCCCCGACGCATACTGAACGCTGACGACTTCGCCACGTTTCATTTTGGCGCCAGCGGGGAAGCTGGCCGCGCGCCCAAACGCGGAGGAGCACGCTGCGCGGCCACCGTAGCGGCTCAGCACGAAGTACTCTGCCTGACCGCTTTGCGGTTCAACCGACGGCGAACGATCAATTCGCTGGCCGTCCCTTGCTGGCTCTCTTACACTTTACATATATGAACGCCGCGCTTTTGCTGAATGCAGAAAAAAAGCCCGCGCGAACTTCACACGGCCAAATCAGGGAGGAAACGCCCCATGCGCACTGAACCAGAGCTCCAAGAATGAATGGTCGCATAACCATTGTCTTGCGTCGCTTGGCGGAGAATCTCGCTCATGTTTCGCATCTTTCGCGCGAAAATGACCAACTGATCGCAGCTATCCCTCGAAAGCGTCGTACGACCTAGCAGTTTGCGTTACATCGGTCGCAAATTGATGTCCGAGTAGAACAGCAATGCAAAGCGGTGACCCAAACAAGCGCGCCAGGGTGCCACGCCGATTTCAGCGCCCAGGCAACCTCAGCGCTCAAAGTGGGCCATGCGTTGTGCGCAGTAGTCGGGCACTGAAGGCTGACCAATGAACTACAACGGCTTCCCGTAGTCTCCCGGATTGATAGACCGGAATCTCTGAATACGTTGGCGCGAATGCTGCTCACCGCTTCTGTCTGTGCCAGGGCGATTGGAAGTGATTAGCAGGGGCCGCCAACGATTTAAGAAACGCGTTGACGGCCCACTTACCATCAGGACTCCCATCCTATATCTCGGCCGCGACCGATTCCGATCAAGGTTAAGGCAGGGGACATGATGACCATTATATTTACAAACTACAGCAAGAGCGTCCGATGACAAAGGGCGGATTTTTCACAGTGGCGGCAACCGTCTCTGTTCGAGGTTGGGTCTTGTGGCCCAAGCCCTCGTCCAGAAGGACGTCGACAAGATCAAGGAAGCATCCGGACTGAGTTTAGCAAGCGTAACGGTCTCAAGGTGATCGACGTTCAACTGATACGAGAGAACGATCGAAGCTGGTCGGCTTTGTGAAGCCGAAGATCGAGACCTTGGCAGAATTGAAAAGCCTCGGCCGCCTCTTCGAGGGCACGATGATAAAGGAATGCACGGCCTCGATGGACGAGAACTGGCAGACTCTTTGGTCCTGCCGATAAGTGCCTGAAATATCTCCAGCGCAACGCCAGGAGAGCGATGACTGAGACCAGGTACACGCCAGATGGCAGGCCGATGATCCGGCAAGAAGTGATCGACGAAAAGACCGGAAGAGTGAAGCGCGTCATTTGGCATCCGCCGGCCGACGATCGGCGCAGCTTGAACCCGGAAACCAAAGATCGCGCCAGCAAAATGAGGCTGTCATCAGCATTGTCGGGCATCAGATCGCTGAAAAGAGATCGCGTTCTGTCGCGATCGCCGCGCTGACCGCTCCTGATTTCCCCTCGGCTTTTTCTGATAATGGCGGACGATTACAGCGTCGCCGGAAGGGACTGGCTGGTCCGGCACTCACGCAAAAGCGGGAAGATCAGTCCGCCGCTAAGGGCGGCAGCCAGACTAACGAAACCAGGAATGGGACGTTGTGACGGGTCATGCTCATCAGCCTAGCGAAAGGCCGCTTATCGTAGATCCAGCGGCCCTCCAGGTTACAATCGATTACAAAGTATGAGTTCGCTCTGGTTTTTCGAGGTTACGGCGTTTGCCGACGCCGAGAAGGCCTGTGAAGCCATCTTGGCGCACCTGACCAGATAGCTTTCGGGATTCGGGATCTGGTTTAGCCCTTGCCCGCCCATCCGCGTCGGGTTGGAGAGCCCGCGGCAGAGAAGCCAGAGCGTTCATCAGGCTGGGGTCGAGTTTCGACGAGCCGATCCGGTTGCCGGGCGGCAGGGAAACTGGTCTACCTGCGCGACGCTGCAACTACATCCCCAGTTTCGCCAGGATGAAGCCGAACTGCCGGAATGGCACGCGGTTATTGAAGCGCTGATCCTAATTTGCGCGCTGGGCGAGCTCACGATATTCGCACGGATCAGCATCATGGCATTGAACCGCAACGATATTCGCGATTACAACCGGAGAGCAAAAGCGCAAGCTTTGAATTGAGGATAGTCAAATGAGAACAGTTTGGATTTATGTCGACACTAGCAAGCAGGTCGGCGACACAGATCATCTTAGGGTGTTTGCGACGCTCGAGGTCGCTGATGCTTGGCTAGAAGAGTACGATCGGGAAGGCGTCGCGTTTGAATACCCGGTGATCATCGGCGAGGTTCGTACACCGAGGCCCTAATCTCCGGACAGCGTTGAGTCTTGGAATAATCGGCCGGCTGAATGTGTGATCTCCATTCGATCACCAGCCAAGAAACCATTCGCGCGCTGTTCCGCGTGATCAACCGCTATGTGGGCTACCTAGCGGCGATGCCAGGTGTGTTCCTGAACTATCGGCTCCGGTAATCCGGAATGCCGACGGTGAGCGCGAAATTGCGGTAGTGCCGCCACGGCCGCGCACTGGCGGTCAGCCTGCGCCTTCAACGACGTCGATGAGACTGCAATCCGCCGCGGCCAGACCGAAGAAGGATCGAAAATCTTCAGCTCCTGGGGCGTCGCCAACAATCGCCGCCGAAGCAACGAACGGACGACCTGTCCTTTCCAGCAGCGCGGCGACCAGTCCGTTCCGCTCCCGGCGACGATGAGCATCAACGGCTCACTCACCCGTCGGGCTATCTGCAAGAGCGTCGCCGAATCGAGACAGCTCATCTCGGCGACGCCGTAGGGATGGGAGTGCCAGTCACCGAGATAGTCCAAATCGCCGCCACTTGCTTCGAACGCGTGGTTGATCTCCGCCACCTGCCACTTGTGATCCGGCAGGAAACAATGGCGACCGTGAAGGGCGAGGGGGCCGGGGCCGCGCAGATCGACGATGATACGATCCTCGCCTGAACGCCAACCGAGAAGGATCCCTCCGTTCTCCAGGGGCGACAAATCCCGCGCGCATTCGGCCATCGAGTGCATCACGCGCGAGGATAGCCACACGATCATCAGCTGGCTCCGCAGCATCTTGGGTGAGGTGGGCAGGAGTGTGCCTCCCAACGCGGCAGGGTCCTCGATCCGTCTTCGTTCTTGAGCGTCAGCACGGCAACGGCCCAACTGCCAGGATGGCAGTTTCCCTCCGAGAGCAATCCGACCACCGTACGGACGATTTCGAGCGAGATCTCCTGTAGGTCGAAGCCGCCGCCGGTGAATGTCGGGGCGTTGCAGCCGAGCGGAATAACCATGCCGACGTTGTCGACGCGTGGCTCGGGTATGCGCTTGTCCTTCCAGTGCTCGTTGAGGCAGACGAAGCAGCCTTCGGCGTCCGGCAGAAAACGCGCGACCAAGCCACCTGCAACCCCATATGTCGCGTGACCGACCACGTAGGGGACACCGAACCGCTTGCAGTAGTGCGACAGGGCAAGCTGCACTTCTTCCGATGCGGAAGCGTCGACCACCACGTCCGCGCCGCGCAGCGCGTCGAAGACTGGCGCCAGCGCGTTGCCGGAGCCAGGTGCGATCGCGGCGGCATTGATGGTTGGCTGGCCGAGACGTCCGGGAATGAAGCACGCTTTCGTCCATGGATAGTTGTCGGCGATGAACTTCACGAGAGCCGAGGCCTTGCCTCTTCCCCAGGCTGAGCGACCCAGCTGCCAGCGCAGGCTGTTGCCCGGTTGGACCATGTCGAAGTCAAGAAAGGTGAGTTCTCCGACGCCGGCGCGCGCCAATTCTAGGCCGGAGAAGCTTCCGATCGCGCCGGCCCCGACGACGACGGCCTTCTTTGTCAGAAGCGATTTGGCGATGGGCAGCCGTGAAAAGACGTCGTCCTTTCCGGCGCGCTCGCCGAGCACCAATCGCGGCGCACCGGCTGTCGTTCCGTCCGCAAGTGCAGGCCGAGTGACCAGGAACAGCCATCCCGCGCCGTTCTTCTGAGGGCCGTACTTGACCTCCTCCGGAAACACGATGCCGGTGATAGAGAGAGGACCACGCGCCGCCTCGTTGACTTTGCGCACGCTGGCGGGCTGCATCACGGCCTGGCGTGCAAGTTCTGCTTCGGCAAGCCGAAGCAACTCGCGCGCATCTGTTGTCGCTGGCGGAGTGAACTTGACCCACCGACCGGTGACCACCTGAGCGTCTTGTGGCTCCGTCGGAAATCCGAACCATTTTCCGATGGCTGCGCCGCTGCTGGTCTTCAGTTGCCGCAGCACGCCTTCAAAGGCGGCCTGGTTTGTGCTGCTGAAGCGACCCGAGCAGACTACCTCCAGCAGCCCATGCGGCGCCGGCGGCAACGGAGCGTGACCGTCGAATAGGATGACTGAGTCCTCTTCAGAGGCTCCCGCGAAGTACGGCATTAACGGATCGGCGGCCTGCTCCTCGAGCTTGGCTGCATCGTCCCAGCGACTCTCCCTTCTTGCGTTCAGGGCGCGCAGGAGATGGTTCAATCGTTCCTGGACGAAGGCGGCGACGAGCTGGTTGGAGTCCCACTGTCCCGATTCCTGCGTCAGCAGGCACAGCTCGCGGCTGAGGGGGTTTTGATGCCGCTCGAAGCTCTCGTTCGGCGCAGCCACCGCGGGGCGGAAAAAGGGATGCAGCGGAGAATACCCGATGCGCAACAGCATGGGTACGGACTGTCCATCCACCGGCCAGTCCGCTTCCAGGATCAGGATCCCGCTTCCCTTGTGAATAGTTCGGGGCGCAATACCGAGCCGTGCGAACTCCGCCAGCTCGGCATCAAGAACCTCCGGCCAAATTGTCCACCAATCCTCGTCGGCACGGGGCTCGCTGTGCTTAGACAAGCTTAGCCCACAGGACGATGGACGGGCGGCGAACTCGGGCGCGGCGGGCCTTTGCCCGGTGTCTCGCTGGGCGGGCCAGGCGGCACGTCAGGATGCTCCGGGTGCTCCGGACGGGGCGGTTTAGCCATTCGTTAAATCCGTCTCATCTTACAGTTACCTTGGCGCATGGCGCCGAATAGAGAACCTATGCCCCCACTAGGGCCATTTTATTAGGGACACGTTTTCCCAGTGGCCGCAGAAAAGAAAACTTCGATCGTCAGGGCTTTCTTATATCGGATTGAGATGCGTCAGGAACCCTTTTCGTTCACCTCGGCATAGCCGCCCTTGTCGTCCCATTTATAAACGACATAGTCGATCTGCGTGATGTCGCCCTTGGCATCATATTCCAGCTTGCCGATCGCAGTCTCCCAGGAGCCCGCTTTGATCGTATCTATCACCTTCTTCGGATCCGTGGTGCCGGCCTTGGCCACAGCCTGCGCCCACACCTGTACCGCAGCGTAGGTGTAGAGCGTGTAGCCTTCGGGGTCGATGTTCTTGGCCCTGAACTTTTCGACGATTGCAGCCGCCGTCGGCTTCTTGCGTGGGTCGGGTCCGAAGGTGAAGAGCGTGCCTGCGCCGGCGGCGCCGGTGATCGAGGCATATTCCTTGTCGGCCAACGCGTCACCCGACATTAGCACGGTCTTCAGGCCCTGGTCGCGCATCTGGCGCAGGATCAGGCCGGCTTCCTGATGGTAGNGAAGACGAGATCGATATTGTCGTGCTTCAGGCGCGACACGATCGAGTTAAAGTCCTTGTCGCCCTTGTTGTACGACTCGAACATCTTCTCGGTGACGCCGGCCTTGTTGAGCGCCTTCTTAGTTTCGTCGGCGAGGCCCTTGCCGTAGGTGGTCTTGTCGTTGAGCATAGCGACGTTCTTGCCCTTGTAGTTCTTGACGATGTAGTCGGCGGCGACCAGGCCCTGCTGGTCGTCACGGCCGCAGATGCGCGCCACGTTCCACAGCTTGCGCTCGGTGAACAGCGGGTTGGTCGAGGCAGGCGTAATCTGCAGCACGTTGCCGTCGGCATAGGCTTCGGAGGCCGGGATCGACGACGACGAGCAGAAGTGACCGGCGACGAAGGGGATCTTGGCACTGGCGAACTTTTCCGCCATCGAGCGCGCCTGCTTGGGATCGCAGGCATCGTCGCCGATCTGCAGCGCCAGCTTCTTGCCGATCACGCCGCCGGCGGCGTTGATGTCGGCCACCGCCTGTTCGGCGCCGTTCTTNCCGGCCGAATGCGGATTCGCCGCCGGTTATCGGTCCCGCGACAGCGATGGTGATGTCCTCCGCGAATGTCGCTGTGGAGAACGCGAGGGATGTACCAAGTGCCAAGCCGAAGAGCCAGAGTGATTTCATGGAGTGGTCCTCACAAAATGAACGAAGGCGAGCAGGCTCGAGCAGAGCAGCACGAGCCCCGTCGCGTCAGTGCCACGAAGCCTTTGGAGACAAGGTCATGATCGTGCATGAAACACCGTCGATTGCGTCGCAGAAGAGAGGAGCAGTCCCGCCTTGGCTCGATGAGAAAACAACCGCCTCTGCCGAAAAGCACGAGCTTCTAGTCGGGGAGGTGCCTGCAGAAAGCTCGTCGCCCAAAGCAGAATGTTAGGTATCTGCCGGCGTCGGGCCAGCAGGGCAAGGAATCGGAGCGGCATACGCAAAGGGAAGTGCGTCCGAGCAAGCGATCGTAACTTGTAATGCGCTCGCCCCGTCTCACCCTCGTAGAGCACTATCGATCTCATACCGCCGCGCAATGTCAACGCGTGAAGTTGCCAACATGAACATTAGCCGAATCAGATGGGTATGAAAGCAATAGGTCTGTCCGCAACGTACAGAACGCGCCTTTAATTGTGATACTTCACTCTCGTCCAAAGCGTATCAGCTGCGTTATCTGCTTGCTCCGGCGGGCATCGGCCCGCTCCGTACAAAGTTTCCACGCCGATAACAACGAAATCTGGAATGAGATTCTGCTAGGTTTAACAAATAGCCGGTAAGGTCCCGAGCCTTAACGTTGGAAGGGTGCCAATGTGAAAATGCTAGTTCGCTTTTTACGCGATGAGTCTCGAGCTATCGCCATAGAATATGGGCTGATAGCGGTGGGTATCTCACCTATGGCAGCCGTGAATAGGCTAGGACCTAAACTCAGTACGAAGTTCGCTTCGATCAACAGCTCTCTGACCGGTGGCGCCGCCGGCTCGCTCGCGCCGAATTAACCGATCCGTCGTAAACTGAGCCGTAAGGGGGTTCGGCCAGATTACCCGAGCGACATTCCTCGCCGGCCGGGGATGGGACGGAACGCAGCAGGGGATAGCATGAATAACAGTGCCAAGAAATTGCGGCTGCCGTCGCGGGGCGCCGCACTTTGCAACGAAGCCATTGAGGGATTTGCCGATCGAGCGGCGAAAGTCGCGATGATCGCGGAAGCGTCGCAGAAATTGGAGGAGCTATTCGACGTTCTGCGTATCGATCATGTGAACGATCATAACACCCGCGATACGCCGCGGCGGGTCGCCAAGATGCTTGTTGAGGAAGTGCTGCGCGGCCGTTACGACGGCGGCGCCGAAAATCACCGAATTCGAAAACGTCGAACGCTGTGATCGTCTGATTGTCACCGGACCGATCGACGTGCGCTCGACTTGTGCGCATCACCTCATGCCGATCCATGGACAAGCCTACATCGGCGTGCTTCCATCGCCCGAGGGCAAGATCATCGGATTGTCGAAATACGACCGCATCGTCGAGTACTTCTGCGCGCGACTGCAGATCCAGGAGGAGCTCGTCTCCCAGATCGGCAACTACATCGTCGACGCGACTGCGCCGAAGGGGCTCGCCATTCGGATTAGCGCAGTTCACATGTGCAGGACCCACCGCGGGGTCCGCGCGAGCGAGCAGAGCCGGATGATCAACAGCGCCTTCTTCGGTGAGATGCTGCACAACCAGGATCTTAAGAACGAATTCCTGCACGAGGCTCTGGCGCTGGAACGGCGAATCGGCGCATGAACGTTCGTCAAGAAAATAAATCTGGCATGGCAACCGGCCTGCTGTCTAAACCTTCCTCGCCGCCGATTGCGCCCGCCTCGGCCGGTCTGATCTACCGTTCGACCAAGACGTACGGTCACAGCGAAGGCTTGTCATGCTGCTTTCGGCAGTGGCGCGCGACGCACTCGCTTGCAGCCTGCTGCATGGTTGCGCTCTGTCCTTCGCCTTTGTCTTCGGCACACGCGAGCTCGATGATTGCAACTGGTGCTTCGATTTCGGAGACCTGAAGGAGGTCAAGGCGTGGCTGCATCACATGTTCGATCACACGACGCTGGTCGCGGCGGACGATCCACACCTTCCCGTCTTTGAGTCGTTGCAGCGGACGGGGCTGGCAGAGCTTCGCGTGCTGCCGGGAGTGGGGTGCGAAGCGATTGCAAGGCACGCCTTCGATCACATATCGGATTATGTGGCGAAGAAAACAGCGGCCAGGGTGTGGCTTGAAAGCGTGGAAGTCCGCGAACACAGCGGCAACTCCGCGATCTACTGCAATCCGGCCGGAGCCTGATGTCCACACCGATGCAACGTTCAGGACAGTCACGACATCCTCGCGTGACTGCGTGGACGGCGCTTCGCGCCGACTGAAGTCCAGAGAGGGCGCACGGCTACCGTCGCGAGCGGACGAAGGCAGTGACAAAAACGAGCGACTAACGCCGCCGCTAACGGCAATCTTGACTGCGACGACTTCGATATAATCGTCTTTGATCATGCCGAAGTGGCCTTCCGCAATTCGAATGTCGATCTGCCCTTTGGCCAGCCGAACTCCAGCCGCCCGTCCATCACAGGCGATTACTGCCCCCTTTGGAACGGCGATCGGGGAACATCAGAAAGCTTTGCAGGCCAAAACCGTAACACGCTCGCCGGGCGCAAACAGAGCGCCGGAATTGTCGAGTTCGATGACGGTCTCTACCGAAGCTTCGTATTGTTTCAATGTCGGGCCCACAGAAACCGGGGTCGCTGAAAAAAATCTGCCGTGGCAAACCTCCAAAATAGAAGTTGATACTCCTGCCGACGCCCATAAGGCTAGGCTTGCCTCGGGATGGCCGTGCCGAAACACAGCTTCGAGGCGTCGAATAATTCGAGCGACGCCCTTCAGAGATTCGCGAACGGCCGTATCAAGCGTCGGCACATCAGTGCCCGCGCGACAGGCCGGGGCAACATCCGTCTTTTCTCCGTTTACACGTCAGGTTACCGGGGCGTTTGTGAAGTGCATGCCTTCAAGAATAACTTCGAGCGGGCGAGGCTCGAAGTGACCGTGCAACGCGGCGAGGCAAAGCGCCGCCCTGATAACTTTCGCCTAGGCCGCCGTCTCCCGGTTCGCACCGAGCGCCAGTAAATCGGCGATCTGTTTGCCCGACATGGGCCGGAAGAAGTAAAAACCCTGCGCATCGGTGCAGCCGGCGACCTGCAGGCTGTCCTTCTGTTGCACTGTTTCAACTCCCTCGCCAGTTGCCTTCATGCGGAGCGTGTGCGCGAGATCGATGACCGACTGGATGATCGACATGCATCTGCATCGGTGGTCATCTCGCGGACGAACGTTTGGTCGATCTTGATCTTGTCGAACGGAAAGCGCCGCAGATAGCTGAGCGAGGAGTATCCGGTTCCAAAGTCATCGAGCGCGATCCCGACCCCGAGTTCGTGCATCCGATGCAACGTAGCCATCGTGGTGTCGTTGTCCTGCAGCAGCAGCGATTCGGTGATCTCGAGCTCTAGCCGTTCGGCTGGGAGGCCTGAAGCCGCCAGCGCCAACACCACGTTGTGCGGAAGGTTGGGATTCTTGAACTGCGCCGGCGACATGTTGACCGCGATCTTGACATCGGATCGCCAGCCTGCTGCTTCATGGCAGGCTCGACGCAGCGCCCAATCACCGATCGCAGGAATGAGTCCCGCCTCTTCGGCGATGGGGATGAATTCGGACGGCGGCACAGGACCCCGCACCGGGTGATTCCACCGAAGCAGCGCCTCACACCCGGTTATCCGGCCCGAGGTCAGATTAACCTGGGGCTGGTACAGGAGGTGAAATTCACCTTCCGCCAGCGCAACTCGCAAGTCCAATTCGATCTGCCGCCGCGTCTGCAGTTCCAGATTCATTTCCGCTTTGAAAAAGCAGAATGTCGCCCGGCCCGCCGCTTTTGCCTGATATAGGGCGAGGTCTGCGTTCTTGAGCAGCTCATCAGGAGCATGGCCGTCCGCCAGCGCGAGCGCGACGCCGATGCTCGTTCCGATGTTGATGTGGTGTCCATCGGTCTCGAATGGTTCGGCGATGGCCCGAAGTATTCGGTCGGCAAGCTGGGAGATGTCGTGATTGGATGCATCCATCGCCAGCACGGCGAATTCGTCTCCGCCGAGCCGTGCAACCAGATCGCCGGGCCGCACGGTCGCGCCCAGGCGTTCTGCCACAGATTTCAGCAGCGCATCTCCGACCGGATGGCCGAGCGTATCGTTCACGTTCTTGAAACGGTCGAGGNTCAAGCAGCATGACTGCAAACCCTCCGCCATCTTCTGCACGCTCAAGCGCTGNCGATCATGCGCTCATGAAACAACGTGCGGTTTGGCAGACCGGTCAACGCATCATGGTGCGCCATGTGCGCGATCCGCGCCTCGGCACGCCTCCGTTCCGTCAGATCCTCATATGTTGCCACCCACCTCGCTGAGCGGCTGATGTGATACGCCCACGGTGCGCCCGTCGTTCAATTCCTCGAAGTAGGTCCGGGCCCGGTTCTCACGCACCAGGATCTGTTGATTGGCATAAACCTGGTACAGGCTGGCGCCCTCGTCGCTGCTCGCGGAAAGGAATTCCGCAAGGTGACGCATCGGCGCGCCGGCCTTCAGCAGGTTCTTGTCGAAACCGAACATCGCCTGATAGCGCTGGTTGCAGATGACAAGTCGCTGCTGTGCGTCCACCAGGCAAAGCGCCTGCGACATATTGCCGAGAGCGGCCTCGAACCTTTCGTTTTGCGTGCGCAGGTCACGATCACGCCGGACAAGCGTCTCGTTCTGCCGCTCCAGCTCGGCGTTGGCGAACTGCACCTCCTGATGAGCTTCCGCCAGGTTTTCGGATGTGACCCGCAGGTCATCAGTGAGCACCTTCATCTCGTTGTGGGCTCTGTGCAGCAGGCGATTGTGCCAGGCGAGCAAGACAATCAGTGCGATGCCGCACACGATCAGCCCGGCCGCCATTACCGAGAAGGTCCAGTGTAGGCGGATCAGCTGGCGCTGATCGTCCGCGACGCGGTCGCCGCCGACGCGGTTGGCGGCGGCGGCGAGCTGGGCGAGACGGGCATCCACCGGCAGCAGGATCTGCAGCAATCTCGGAACATGCGCCGGGTTCAGATCCTCGAGGTACGGTTGGACGGCGTCAAGGGCTTGCGCGAGCGCGTCGATGGTCGCGGCGTATTCCGCATCTGCTTTCACGAACTCCTCGACCTCGCCAGTACGCAGGAGCGAAAGCCGGTTGACAATGATGTCAAAGCGCAGGCGCACCTCGTCCGCGCTGATCTTGCTGTCCGGGAGACCGAACGCGCTTACCCGTTGCTCGAGACGCGTGTACTCTGATGTCGCCTGACCAACCAACCAGGCGACATTGTAACGCGAGACCCGCTCGATCTCGCTTTGGCGCTCCATCACCAATGCGGAGATGTAAGCGGTGGCGGCAACGAACACGCCGATGATCAGCGCGAGCAAAATTTTGATTGGGCGAAGGTTCGACATGGCGGCCATCGTCGAGCGAAAACGCTGGTTTGCCGTTACTTCACGATCAGGCGGTTCACCTGCCACGCTGAGCGACTGTAGAACTTCTGGCTTCGCAGCTCGGGGTCCGTATCGTAGGGATAGACGATGAACAGCGGCCCCTTGTCGCGGATCGGCATATATTCGCCATCGCGTTTGATTGCCAGGATGGCGTTGTATTTCGCGAAGTCCTCGACGGGAATCTCGGTACTGTAGTCGTTCAGCGCCATGGCGACCACACGCTGACCAGTGGCGCCGACGTTCTTCAACAGCTTGTCGAGCGGAACGCCTTCGAACATGACGGGATGCTTGTACCAGGGCGTGCTGGTTTCGAAGCTCACCATTCCCATCGCTTCTAGGTCGGAACGGCGGAAGGTGAGGCCGGCTTTGTCGGAGGCATTGATCTTGCCGCTGATGGTCAGGATTGGGTGTTCCTGAGCTATGCCGGCCTCAGGCAAGCAGGTGAAGGCGAACGCCAGGCAGGCGGTAACAACGAACGTTAAGACTGCGACGCGGCGTGTCTGAATAGGCATGGGGAATCTCCGGAGCGGCTGGTTGGATGAAGCGATGAACTAACACTGCGCCTTGTTCGAAGTTCTAACGCTGCCGCTCGAGGGCCCGGCTGTTGCACTTGACGGTAACCACTTTGCTAACGCGAAATCGGCAAAGCCGCATAACTGCCGCTTCGGACTAACCCGCAGGGGCTGCTGCGCAGAGCCCAAAATTCAAGGCGGGTGACAGGGCGGCTTTGTACGAACCGATCCGATCTGTCGGGACAATGCGCTAGGGTGAGGAGCGAGATCATTCGTTCGTTTCGTACGGTACTTGCCGGCGCAACGCCCCCAATTTGCCATTAGAGCGGTTCCCGATCAGGTTGGCGCGTATCCGGCGGCTCCGAAGTAGTT
>NZ_LLYB01000103.1:0-108 GCF_001440475.1 Bradyrhizobium lablabi
CCGGAGGAGAACGTGCTGAGCGAGGTCGGCCGCGGCGTCAACGTGTTGATGTCGGGTCTCGACTATGAGCGCGCGGTGCTGGCGGCGGGGCCGATCGGCATCATGCAG
>NZ_LLYB01000103.1:147-95750 GCF_001440475.1 Bradyrhizobium lablabi
GGCAGTTCGGCGAACCGATCGGCACCTTCCAGCTGGTGCAGGGCAAGATCGCCGACATGTACACCACCATGAACGCCTCGCGGGCCTATNGTACGCGGTGGCCAAGGCTTGCGACCGTGGTGAGACCACGCGCGAGGATGCCGCCGGTGCCATTCTCTACGCCGCGGAAAAAGCCACGCAATGCGCGCTCGACGCGATCCAGCTCCTCGGCGGCAATGGCTACATCAACGATTACCCGACCGGGCGGCTGCTGCGCGACGCCAAGCTCTACGAGATCGGCGCCGGCACCAGCGAAATCCGTCGCATGCTGATCGGGCGGGAACTGTTCGAAAAGACCGCCTGAACTTCACATCGGGGCGAAGATGGTACAGGCTGTCGCGTCCGCTTCAGTTTCCAGATCCGACCCGTCTTGAAGCCATCTCAACGGCTCTGCAACATTCAGAGAAAATGCCGACCATGCCGCTTCATTCCACCATCGACCCAAAATCCTCCGAATTTGCCCGCAACGCCGACGTCATGCGTGGCCTGGTGGCGGAGCTTCGCGAGAAACTGAAAGTCGTCTCTGGCGGCGGCGGCGAGGCCTCGCGCAAGCGGCATACCTCACGCGGCAAGATGCTGGCGCGTGAGCGCGTCGACCTGCTGGTCGACCCCGGCACCGCCTTTTTGGAATTGTCGCCGCTCGCCGCCCACGGCCTCTATGGCGGCGATGTCCATTCGGCCAGCGTCATCACCGGCGTCGGGCGCATTTCGGGCCGCGAATGCGTCATCGTCGCCAACGACGCCACCATCAAGGGCGGCACCTATTATCCGATGACGGTGAAGAAGCACCTGCGCGCGCAGGACATCGCGCGGCAGAACAATCTGCCTTGCGTCTACATGGTCGATTCCGGTGGTGCTTTCCTGCCGATGCAGGATGAGATCTTCCCGGACGAGCGGCATTTCGGCCGCATCTTCTATAACCAGGCGCAGATGTCCTCGATGGGCATCCCGCAGATCGCGATCGTGATGGGTTCCTGCACCGCGGGCGGCGCCTATGTGCCTGCGATGTCGGACGAGAGCATCATCGTGCGCAACCAGGGCACCATCTTCCTCGGCGGCCCGCCTTTGGTGAAGGCTGCGACCGGCGAGGTGGTTTCGGCGGAAGAACTCGGCGGCGCCGATGTGCATTCCCGCCATTCCGGCGTCACCGATCATTACGCGCAGAACGATGCCCATGCGATCGGGATCGCCCGGCGCATCGTCGCGACGTTGAAGCAACCTGCCAGGGCTGCGCTGAACATGCGCGAACCCCGCGAGCCGCTGTTTCCCGCCGAGGAAATCTACGGCGTGGTGTCCGCCGACGGCAGAAAGCCGTTCGATGTGCACGACATCATCGCGCGGATCGTCGACGGCTCGGAGTTCGATGAGTTCAAGAAACTCTACGGCACGACGCTGATCTGCGGCTTCGCCCATATCTGGGGCTATCCGGTCGGCATCATCGCCAATAACGGCATCCTGTTCAGCGAGAGCTCGCTGAAGGGCGCGCACTTCATCGAACTGTGCTGCCAGCGCAATATCCCGCTGGTGTTTTTGCAGAACATCACCGGCTTCATGGTCGGCAAGAAATACGAGGCCGGCGGCATCGCGCGCGACGGCGCCAAGCTGGTCACGGCGGTGGCAACCGCCGGCGTGCCGAAATTCACCGTCGTGATCGGCGGCTCCTACGGCGCCGGTAATTACGGCATGTCTGGCCGCGCCTATTCTCCGCGCTTCCTGTGGATGTGGCCGAACGCACGCATCTCAGTGATGGGCGGCGAGCAGGCCTCCATGGTGCTGAGCCAGGTCCGCCGCGATAATATCGAGGCCAAGGGCGAGAGCTGGTCGGCCGAGGACGAGGACAAATTCCGTAGCCCCATCCGCGCGCAGTATGAAAGCCAGGGCAATCCCTATTACGCCACCGCGCGGCTGTGGGATGACGGCGTGATCGATCCTGCCGACACCCGCCTGGTGCTTGGCCTTGGATTGTCGGCAGCGGCGAATGCGCCGATCGAACCCACGAAATTCGGCCTGTTCAGGATGTGATGATGGACCGCGCAAAGCTCTACCGGCGTTTTCGGACACTCCTGATCGCCAACCGCGGCGAGATCGCCTGCCGTGTCATCCGCAGCGCGCGGGCCATGGGCCTGCGCACCGTTGCCGTCTATTCCGAGGCGGACCGCGACGCCATGCATGTCGCCATGGCCGATGAGGCCGTGTTGCTGGGACCGGCGCGGGCGCGCGACAGCTATCTCAACATCGAACGCGTGATCGAGGCGGCGCGCCAGACCGGCGCCGAGGCCGTGCATCCCGGCTATGGTTTTCTGTCGGAAAACGCCGAGTTCGCAGACGCGTGTCTGAAAGCCGGATTGGTGTTCGTCGGACCGACTGCGGAAATGATGACCGCGATGGGCTCAAAATCCGGCTCCAAGGCGCTGATGGAAAAGGCCGGCGTGCCGCTGGTGCCGGGCTATCACGGCGAGGCGCAGGACGAGGCGACGCTGGCAAAAGCCGCTGATGCGATCGGCTTCCCCGTACTGGTCAAGGCGTCCGCGGGCGGCGGCGGGCGCGGCATGCGCGTGGTGAATTCAGCCGGCGAGCTTTCGGCTGCCATCGTCAGCGCCAAGCGCGAGGCCAAGGCGGCGTTCGGCGACGACCGCATGCTGATCGAAAAGTTCGTGCAGAATCCCCGGCATATCGAGGTGCAGATCATCGGCGACAGCCATGGCAATCTGCTCTCGCTATGGGAGCGCGAATGCACGCTGCAGCGGCGGCACCAGAAGGTAATCGAGGAGGCACCGTCGCCGACGCTCGATGCCAACCAGCGCGAGACGGTGTGCGCCGCCGCGCGCAAGGCGGCCGCCGCCGTGAACTATGTCGGCGCCGGCACCATCGAATTCGTCTCCGACGGCAAGGAGGTGTTCTTCATCGAAATGAACACCCGCCTGCAAGTCGAGCATCCCGTGACCGAACTGATCACCGGTGTTGACCTCGTCGAATGGCAGTTGCGGGTCGCGTTCGGCGAAAAACTGCCGCTGGGGCAGAACGAGATCAAGCTGAACGGCCACGCCATCGAGGCGCGGGTCTATGCCGAAAATCCGCAGAAGAACTTTATGCCATCGGTCGGCCGGATCAGGACGTGGCGCACGCCCGATGCCGTCGACGGACTGCGGATCGATTCCGGCTATCGCGACGGCGATGCCGTGTCGCCCTACTACGACGCCATGCTTGCAAAAGTCATCGCGTGGGCGCCGACGCGGCAGGCGGCGATCGAGCGGCTCAACCGCGGGCTGGAAGAGACCGACGTCCGCGGCATCGTCACCAACATCCCGTTCCTGTCGGCGCTGATCACGCATCCGAACGTGCGCGCCAACACCATCGACACTGGCTTCATCGAGCGTGAGCTGAAGAAGCTGACGGAAGCCTCCGGCGCGCCCGGCGACCTCGAGCTTTGCGCTGCCGTCGCGGCCATCGTGAACGACGAGCAGAAGGCGGCGCGCCGGGAAGCGCATTCGCCCTGGCAAACTTTCGGCTGGATGCCGGTCGGACAGCGGCAACGGGTATTTTCGTTCCGCCAGGGGCAGGGCGCCGAGACCAAGGTGACGCTGCGCTATGGCAATGGGCCATCGACGTTATCGATTGGCAAGCATCAGTTCGTGTTCGCAGTCTCGCCGGCCGATGACGGCAGTTTCGACCTGACGATCGAAGGGATGAAGTCGCGCGTTACGGCTGTCATCGAAGGGCACGAGCTTTACCTGCGCACCCGCCACGGCCGCTTTGACCTGCACTGGGTCGATCCGTTCGGCGGCGAGACCGAGGAGCAGGTCGGCGAGGACAAGATCGTGGCGCCGCTGCCGGGCACCGTGGTCGCGCTACTGGCCGAAGAGGGGGCGACACTGGAAAAAGGCGCGGCGATCCTGACGCTGGAAGTCATGAAGATGGAGCAGACGCTCCGCGCGCCCTTTGCCGGCGTGTTGAAGAAGATCAGGTGCAAGGTCGGCGATATCGTCGGCGAAGGCGTCGAGCTGGCCGAAGTCGAACCGGCGGCATCATGAGCGATACCGTCCACATCGTCGAAGTCGGCCCGCGTGACGGGCTGCAGAACGAGAAGACGCCAATCAGCGTCGCCGATCGGATCACCTTCGTCGAGGCGTTGATCGCCGCCGGGCTCAAGGCAGTGGAGGTCGGCGCGTTCGTTTCGCCCAAGGCTATTCCGCAGATGGTCGGGTCGGCCGACGTGTTGCGTGGCGTTAGCCATCATACGGAATGCGAATTGCCGGTGCTGGTGCCGAACGAGAAGGGCTACGAGGCTTCACAGGCCGCGGGCGCGAAACTGATCGCGGTATTCGCCGCGGCATCGGAAGGCTTTTCCCGCGCCAACATCAACTGCTCGATCGAGGAATCCATCGAGCGGTTCAGGCCGGTGCTGGCCCGCGCCAAGGCCGACGGCGTCCGCGTGCGCGGCTATATCTCCACCGTGCTCGGCTGCCCCTATGAGGGCGAGATCAAGCCGCAGGCGGTGGTTGATGTCGCCAAAGTTCTATGGGACCTCGGCTGCTACGAAATCTCGCTCGGCGACACTATCGGCGTCGGTACGCCCGTGAAGGCGCGACAGCTATTGCGCGCCGTCGCCGGCCACGTGCCGATGGCCAATCTCGCCATGCATTTCCACGACACCTACGGCCAAGCGCTCGCCAATCTCTATGCCGGCATGGAGGAGGGCTGCCGCGTGATCGATTCCGCCGCCGGCGGTCTCGGCGGCTGCCCCTATGCCCCCGGCGCGACGGGTAACGTCGCGACGGAGGATGTCGTCTACATGCTCGAAGGCATGGGCATTGCGACCGGCGTCGATATGGCAAAACTGGTCGCGGCGACCAACGTGGTGAGCGGGTTGATCGGCCGTCTACCGGTCAGCCGCGTCGCGGCGGCGCTGAATGCGAAGAAGGCCGCCGGCAAGGCATGACGCGGAGGGTAAGGACGTTAGCGGCGATAGCCGCTACGATGACTGCCCTGCTGGTACTCCTGTCCTATGTCGATTCCGCTTACGATTGGGAGAATGCGGTCGGACTGTGCCAGGTACCGGTGAAGAGCGTTACGCCCGATCCAAATGGCAAACTCTCCGCGGTCGTATTCGAAGTATACTGCGGGCCGATACCGCCATTGAATACGCATGTAAGTCTGGTCCCGAACGGCCGGACGTTTTCTCGAAAGCGTAACGTCGACTTCCTGGTACTGGATGGAAGTCATGACCTGAAGATTCAATGGGCCGCAGATTCCACGCTGGACATTCGCTTGCCTGCACTCGCTAAAGCATTCAAGCGCGAAACCCGGGTAGGGCAGGTGACAGTGAATTACACACCGGCTCTGTGGGGCGAGTAGACCGGGCCTTTCGGCGCCGCCACGAACACGCGTGGCGGCGACGTTGACTGCCAAGTAGACCGCTTACGCGGCCTTCAGGCCGACATTCGGCAGCACCGGCCGGTTCTTCAGCGCTTTCGCCATCATCGCCTCGACCTCGGCCTTCTCTTGCGGCAGCAGCGCCAGCCGCGGCGGGCGGGTCAGCGCGGTGCCGCGGCCCATGATGTGCTCGCACAGCTTGATGCACTGGACGAGGTCCGGACGGGCGTCGAGGTGCAATAGCGGCATGAACCACTCGTACAGCGGCATCGCCTCGGCATAGCGTCCGGCCTTGGCAAGGCGGAACAGCGTCTCGCCTTCACGCGGGAAGGCGTTCGACATGCCCGACACCCAGCCCACGGCGCCCATGGCGACGCTCTCGACGATGACGTCGTCGAGGCCGGCGAACAGGACGAAGCGGTCGCCGACCATGTTGCGGGTGTCGATGAAGCGCCGCGTGTCACCGGAAGAATCCTTGAAGCAGACGACGGTTTCGACGTCGGCGAGCGAAGCCAGAATGTCCGGCGTCACGTCGTTCTTGTAGATCGGCGGATTGTTGTAGAGCATCACAGGCAGATCAGTCGCGCTGGCGACCGAGCGAAAATGCGCGGCGGTTTCATGCGGCTTGGAGGAATAGACCAGCGCCGGCATCACCATCACGCCGTCGATGCCGACACGCGCCGCTTCCTTGGCGGTCTCGACGGCAAAGGCTGTGGTGAACTCGGCGATGCCGCACAGCACGGGGACGCGGCCGGCGGCGACGGACTTGGCCGTCTCCATGATGGCGATCTTTTCCTTGCGCTCCAGCGAGGTGTTCTCGCCGACGGAGCCGCAGACGATCAGTCCGGAAACGCCGTCGCGGATCAGGCCGTCCATGACCTTGGCGGTTGCGTCGATATTGAGCGACAGGTCGTCATTGAATTGCGTGGTAACGGCCGGAAAGACGCCTTCCCAGGAAATGCGTGGGCTCATTTGTTTGGCTCCAATTGGAATAGTGCCGGCGGATTGTCAAAATCCGCCGGGGTTTTGGCTTGAAAACGATGGATGGGATCAGAGCGTCGCGCCGACCTTTCGCAGTTCGGCGAGGACCGGGGCCTTGGGCAGCCAGAGCTTGTCGAACTCGGCAATGACGGCCTCGGTATCCTTGGCGTCGACCTGGCGGATCGGGATCGGCGCGTTCTTGAAATTCTCGATCAGCTTCGGCTCATTGCCGGCGAGTTCATCGATCTGCGCGTCGAGCGTCGATTTCACCGTCTTGGTGATCAGCTCGCGATCGGCCGCCGGCAGCGACTGCCAGACGCGGCCGGAGACGACGGCGGCCATCGGCATGAAGACGGCGTTCATCTGCAGGATCACTTTCGACACCTTGTCGAAACGCTGGTTCCAGGAGAACTCCAGGTCCGCTTCGAGGCCGTTGACCTGGCCGTTCGCCATGGCATCGAACACCTGCGGCGTCGGGATCGGCGTCGGCGCCGCGCCCAGCGACGAATAGAAATCGCGATAGACCGGCGTCGGGTTGATGCGCAGCTTCATGCCCTTGATGTCGGCTAATGACGCCAGGTCCTTGGATGAGAACACCGCGCGCATGCCGGTGATGCCCCAGCCGAGGCCGATCGTGCCGGTTTCCTGCGGCAGCACGTCGAACAGCTTGATCGCCGCCGGATGGCGGACGAATTTCGCCACCGAAGGCGTCGAGCGCACGATATAGGGCGCGTTGATCGCGGCGATATGCGGCACCCGCGAGCCGAGCTCGGCCGCCTGGATGAAGCCCATGTCGAGCGCGCCGGACTGCAATTGCTGCATCATCGCCGGCTCGTTGCCGAGCTGGCCGGAATGAAACACCGTCATGGTCAGGCGGCCGTTGGTGGCCGCCTTGAGATCGTCGCCGAGCTTCAGCGCCGCCTTGTTCCAGGAATGGCCGTTGGGCGTGATCAGGCCGAGGCGAAACTCCTTGGCCTGAGCGAGCGCCAGCGACGGCGCGAACAGCGGCACGGCCGCGCTGGCGGCAAGGAAGCGGCGACGGGAAAGCGACATGGCGAAGGGCTCCTTGAGGGTTTGAACCTACTTGATGAGGACGAGGGAGAGGGACGGGTAGAGCGAGAGCAGCACCAGCAGGATGCAGGAGATGCCGAACAGGGGCAGCGTCACCATGAACATCTTGCCGGGCTTGGCGCCGGTCACCGCAGCCGCGACGAAGAAGCAAAGGCCGACCGGGGGCGAGAGCAATCCGAGCACCAGATTGATCACCACGACGACACCGAACTGGCGCGGATCGATGTGATAGATCTCGGTCGCGACCGGCAGCAGAATCGGCACCGTCATGATCAGGCCGGGGATGCCGTCGATGACGGTGCCGATGATCAGCAGGATCACGTTGCAAAGCAGCATGAAGCTGACCGGATCCTTGGCCACCGACTGGATCCAGCTTGCCGTTTCCTGCGGCACCTTGCCGAAGATCAGCACCCAGGAGAACACGGCGGCGGCTGCGACCAGGAACAGCACGATGGCCGAATAGATGCCGGCGCGCAGCATCATCTGCGGCAATTGCGAGAACTCGAACTCCTTGGTCCAGAATTTGCCGATGAGAGCGGCGGCGACTGCGCCGACGGCGGCGGATTCCGTCGCGTTGGCGAGCCCGCCCAAAATGCTGCCGACGATCACGATGGGGATCAGCAGCGTCGGCGATGTCCGCAGGATCGTCGCAACCCGCTGCCGCGGGGTCTGATAATCGGCCTTGGGATAATTGTAGATGTATCCCATCAGCGCGATGACGATGCAGAACATCGCCGTCAGGATCACGCCCGGCACGATGCCGGCAATCAGCATGTCGCTGACTGATACTTGCGCCAGCACGCTGTAGACGACGAACATCACCGATGGCGGAATGATCGGCCCGAGCATGCCGCCATAGGCGGTCAGCCCTGCCGCAAAGGTCTTGTCGTAACCCTTCTTCTCCATCTCCGGGACCATGATCTGCGCCATGATCGCGACCTGCGCGGTGGCCGAGCCGAGGATGGAGGAGATGAACATGTTGGCGAGGATGTTGACGTAGGCCAGCCCACCCTTCAGCGAGCCGACAAAGGCCATCGCCATGTCGACGATACGCCGCGTGATGCCGCCGCCGTTCATGATCTCGCCGATCAGGATGAAGAGGGGAATGGCAATCAGGCCGTAGCTGTCGACGCCGCCGAACAGTTGCAGCGGATAGGACTGGAACAGCACCGGATTGCCTGATGCAATGATGTAGACGAACCCGGCAAGGCAGAGACAAAGCCCGATCGGCACGCCGACCAGCATGATCGCGATAAAGGCAGCCGACGTGATCATCAGTTGACCCCGTCGAGCTCGGAGAGCTGGAAGCCTTTCGGCGGAGTCCGCGGCACCAGCTCGAGATCTTCGAGCAGGTTGGCGAGGCCATGCACGGTCATGGACACCGCGAAGATCGGCAGCGTCAGGTAGACCACCCAGGTCGGCCAGTTCAGCGTCTGCGTGCGCTCGGTGTAGAGGAAGTTGAAGGTCTCGGCGGCGAGCTTGCGGGCGTCGAAGCCGGCACGCGCAAGACCGATCGGGTCCATCCAGAGGAAGCAGGTGATGATCAGCGCGACGCCGAACACCACGACCATGCCGGTCGCCATGATCTTCGCGATCTTCTGATTCTGCGCCGAAAGACGCTCGGTCATCATGGAGACCGCGAAGTCGAGCCGCAGCCGCGTCATGGCGGAGGCGCCGATGAAGGTCAGCCAGACCACGCAATAGACGGCCGATTCATCGATCCAGTAGATCGGGAAGTGTGAATAGCGGGTGACGACATTCACCAGGATCAGGGCCGTCAGCAGATACATCAGCCCCATCAAGGCGATGCGCTCGAAAGCGAGCAGGAGGGTAGAGGCCCTGACAACGATCCGCCGGGCGCTGAACGCCGGCGCATCCGCAATCGTCTGCTCGGTCATATGAGCCCAGCCGCCCCCTGTAATTTGTCGTGCACTTGTAAAATGTATAATTTATACAATCTTGTCAAATGGAGATTGTGGAGCCTCCTCAGCTTTTGCTGGGTTGCCGCCATATCGACGTGCGAAAACTGTGCCGCCTCGGATCAGAAAGGCCGGCGATGACGACGGAAGATCGAATGAAGGGCGCTCTGAAGCACCGGACGCTGTCGGCGGCGATCGTCGACCAGCTCAGGCAGGCCATTCTCGACGGTACCTATCCGGCCGGCTCTCAACTGCGGCAGGACGCGCTGGGCGATACCTACGGCGTGAGCCGCATCCCCGTGCGCGAGGCGCTGTTTCAACTCGAGGCCGAAGGGCTGGTGCGCATCGTTCCGCAAAAGGGCGCGATCGTCTCGGAGCTGTCGCTGGACGAGATCAACGACGTGTTTGATCTCCGCGGGATCATGGAGCCACGGCTGCTCGCGCAGTCGGCGCCGCATTTTGTGGAAGCGGATTTTGCCGAACTGGACGATATCCAGAAACGCTTCGAGAAAGCGATCAAGGCGCGCAACGTCACCGAATGGGGCCGGCTCAATGCCGATTTCCATATGGCGATGTATGTTCACGCGCGGCAGCCACGCACCAAGGCGATCGTCATCGCGCTCTTACAGACCAGCGACCGCTACACGCGCCTGCAGCTCTCCAACACCAAGGCGATGGGCATAGCCGAGAAAGAGCACGCCCACCTGATCGCGCTGTGCCGGGCAAAGCAGATCGAAGAGGCCTGCCGGTTCCTGGAGCGGCATATCGAGGCTGTCAGGACGGATCTGCTGCAGGTGGTCAGTGGCGGATCAATCGCGCCTAACTCCAAGCGTTGAAGGCGAGGAGCGGCTAGCCGCCCGTCATTGCGAGGAGCAAAGCGACGAAGCAATCCATCTCTCCCCATGCGTGGCGGGTGATTGCTTCGCTTCGCTCGCAATGACGGCAAGAGCGACGGGTTAATTCACCTTCCCCCGTCCGGCCCCATCACCAGATCCGGCAGCCAGGTCGAGATACTCGGGAAGAAGCACAGCAGCAGCACCGCCAGCATCATCAGCAGCACGAAGGGCAGCGTGCCCCAGATCACTTCGCTGAGCGGAATATCCGGTGCGACGTTGCGGATGACGAAGATGTTCAAGCCGACCGGCGGGTGGATCAGCCCCATCTCCATCACGATGGTCATGACGACGCCGAACCAGATGATGTCGAAATTGGCGGCGCGCAGCGGCGGCAGGATGATCGGCGCGGTCATCAGGATGATCGAGACGGGCGGCAGGAAGAAGCCGAGCACGACCACCATCAGCAAGATCGCGGCCAGCAATTCCCAGCGCGGCAGATGCATGGCGACGATGGATTCCGCCGCCGACTGCGAGATGTGCAGGTAGCTCATCACGTAGGAATAGAGCAGCGACATGCCGATGATCATCATCAGCATGGTGGATTCACGGATGGTGGATGTCAGGATCGGCGAGAGGTCGCTCGGCCGCCATACGCTGTAGATCATCGCGATCAGCACCAGCGCCAGCAGGCCGCCGAGGCCCGCCGTTTCCGATGGCGTGGCGTAGCCGCCATAGAGCGCGATCATCACGCCGGTGAGCAGCAGCACGAACGGGATCACCCGCGGCAGCATGGTGAAGCGCTCGGCCATGGTGAATTCGTCGCGGTGCAGGATCGCGGACTCCGTGCCGGACTTCTCATAGAGCGCCTGCGCCGCCGCAAACTCCCGGCGGAAGCGCAGCACCGCGTAGATGCCGAATAAAGTCACCAGCAGCAGACCCGGGCCGATGCCGGCGAGGAACAGCCGTCCCAGCGATTTCTCCGCGGCGACCGCGAACAGGATCATGGTGATCGAGGGCGGCAGCAGGATGCCGAGCGTGCCGCCGGCGGCAATGATGCCTGCGGCAAAGCCGCCGGAATAACCGCGCTTGCGCATCTCGGGAATGCCGGCCGAACCGATCGCCGAGCAGGTCGCCGGCGAGGAACCCGCCATCGCCGCAAACAGCGCGCAGGCAAAGACGTTGGCGACGCCAAGCCCGCCGGGCACACGATGCAGCCAGGCATGCAGCGCCGAATAGAGATCCTGCCCGGCGCGGGACTTGCCGATTGCGGCGCCCTTGAGGATGAACAGCGGGATCGACAGCAGCGTGATCGAGGCCATTTCCTCGTAGACGTTCTGCGTCACCGTATCGAGCGAGGCCGTCGGCATGAAGATCGCCATGAAGACGACGGCGACCGCGCCCAAGGCAAAGGCGATGGGCATGCCCGAAAACATCGCGAACAGGGTAGCTACGCCGTAACTGATACCAATTCCAAGAACGCTCATCGACGTGAAGCACCAGCAAAGGGAATAATGATCTGCAACAGGATTTGCAGGCACAACAGCGTCATGCCCAGCGCCATCAGCACATAGGGGATCGCAAGCGGGGGCGACCACATCGAGTTCGACACCTGGCCGTCGACGTAAGCCTCATGCGCCAGCGTCCAGGATTTCCACGCGAAAAACGCGCAGAACAACAGGCTCGCGACATCGACCAGCCACAGCCGGATGCGGTTGGCGAGCGGCGACATCAACCCGACAAAGGCCTCGATGCCGATATGGCCGCGCTGGCCCTGCACATAGGCCGCGGTCATGAAGGTGGCGCCGACGAGCAGAAACACCGCGGCTTCGTCCTGCCAGTAATTGGCGCTGTGGAACAGCGCGCGGCCGAGCACGCTGTAACTGAGGATCACGCAGGCCGCGATCAGCGCGAGCGCGGCAAAGACCACGATGACGCGGTTGCAGAGCGCCAGCGCCCGACCGAGCGCCGCCACGAGCGGGTTGCCCGTGGCGATCTCGGAATGGTCCTGTTGATCCGGAATCGGACCATGCATCATGCGGCAACGTCGCTGGCGAGTTTCAGCAGGTTGGCCGACGTCGCCGTCTTGGCGCTGTAGTCCTTCCACGCGGTGTCGCGCGCAATGTCCCGCCACTTGCCGACGGTAGCGACATCGAGCTGGCTGACCTTGGCGCCGGCCTTCTCATAAACCTTGGCGACTTCGATATCGTCGTCCTGCGCGCCCTTGCGGCCGAACGCTTCCAGTTCGCTGCCGACCGACAGGATGATGTCCTGCTGGTTCTTGGGCAGCTTGTCGAAGATCGCCTTCGACATCATCAAGGGCTCCAGCATGAACCAGTAGGAGGCGCCGGCGCCCGAGGTCAGGCATTTCGCGACCTCTTCGAGGCGGAACGAGATCAGGCTGGTCGAGGAGGTGATGCCGGCATCGCAGGCGCCGGTCTGCATCGCGGCGTAGATTTCATTGGACGGCACCGACAGCACCGCGGCGCCCGCGGTCTGCAGCACCATATCCATTTCGCGCGAGCCGCCGCGCACCTTGAGCCCCTTGGCATCTTCAGGCGCGACGATCGGCCTGGAGCGGCTGGCGACGCCGCCGGCCTGCCAGATCCAGGACAAGAGGATGATGCCCTTGTCGGCGAGGAAGTCGGTCAGCGCCTTGCCGACCGGCTCTTTCTTCCAGCGCAGGCCCTGGTCATAGGTCGCGACCAGACCCGGCATCAGGCCGATATTGGTCTCCGGCAATTCGCCGCCGGCATAAGGCATCGGATAGAGGCTGATATCGAGTGCGCCCTTGCGCATCGCCGAGAATTGCGCGTTGGTCTTGATCAGCGAGGAATTCGGATAGACCTCGGCTGCGATCTCGCCGCCAGAGCGCTTGGCGACTTCGGCCGCAAACATGCGGCAGAGCCGATCGCGGAAGTCGCCTTTATCAATAGTGCCGCCCGGGAACTGGTGCGAGATCTTCAGCGTGGTGGCGGCGCGGGCGGTGCCGGTGCCGAAACGAAGGATGGCGGGTGCGGCAAGTGCGGATACGACGAGATGGCGGCGTGTGAGCATGGTTCTTCCCCTGCAACTGGTTCTTGGGTCGGCAATCGTGACCGGCTTGAGCCCATATTAGCCGGTCTTCAACCGAAGTGGCTCTAGTCTGATAGTTCGAGGCGGTGTGATAGGTCGAGGCGGTGTGCGACGGCAAGCCCTGATCCCAGCCCCGGATCAAGGCTTGATGCGGCTGCGGCGAACGCCCGGGAACAGCCGTTCGCAGAAGACTCCGTCAATAATGCGTCCAACACTGGGCTCCCGTGGAGCGTTACCGACAATTAACTTGCCCGCTTCAACTAACCGTGACTTCGGAAGCACTTCGGGCCGGTAACAAAGCCGGTCGCGGAATCGTCGTTGGGGAGGCGGCAGATGTCGCTTTCGAGGACTCCATCCAACCCCAAAGGACGACCACCCCATGACCACCACGACCCGTATCGGCCTCGGCCTTGCTGCCGCGCTCGTTTCGCTCGGCCTTGCGTTCGCGCCCGCCACTTTCGCTCAGGACAAGATGGGCAAGGGCGACGGCATGAAGCAGGAGTCCATGTCCAGGGACGCGATGAAGAAACAGGACGGCATGATGAAGAAGGACGGCATGAAGCACGACGGCATGATGAAAGACGGCGTGAAAAAAGATGACGCCATGAAGAAGAACTAAGTAGCCGTCATTGGTCCGAAGGACCAGACCTCAGGTGCGCCATTGCGCACCTGAGGTCGATGCTTTGCATCGCTCCGGAATGACGAGCAAAGCGTGCATTGGTCGCCGGCAATAGGCCGCGATACGAGGCGCGCCTACCGCTTCTTGCCCTTGCTCTTGCGCGCGGCGTAACGGGCGTCGCGCTTGGCCTTCTGCTCGGCCTCCAGCGCTGCCTGTCGGGCCGCTTCCTCTTCCTTCTCGCGCGCGAGCCTGGCGGCCTCCGCTGCGGCGGCCTCGGCCTCCAGACGTTTCTGTTCGGCCTTTTCGGCTTCCTTGGCCTCTTTCGCCTTGGCGCGGGCGGCGGCAATGGCCTCGCGCTCGGCCTGACGGCGCTTCACCTCGGGATCGTCGGGCCCCGGCTGGGCGCGAAACTTGTTCAAAATGTTCTGCCGCGCCTGCATCGCGGCCTTCTGGCGGTCCGCGAAACCCGGTTCCTTGAATCCACTCATAAAGAGGCCTTGTCGCTTTCACTCTTGGGGTTGGACGCGCTACCGGCGCGGAATGGCGACTAGGTAAGTGAACCCGGGGCAAAATGCCAGCGTCGAAAGGGGGCCGGCAGAGCAGGGGAGGCTTGCGTGAACAGCAAATGGGCCAAATTGATGCTGATGAGCGGGGCTACATCGGGTTGGCTGCTGTACGAGATGGCCACGGCGAGCGAATCCCCGCGCATGGAGCTGGCGTTCGTGCAATATAGCCTGCTCGCCTGCGCGCTGATTGGTCTGCTCGGCTCGCTGGTGATGCTCGCGTCGGAAAACTGACCGGTACCGTCCCAAAGCGTGATGACCTTTCTTCGAAACGTCATCCCGCTTTATCTTTTTGTTTGAGCATGATCGCCGCGCAAACGCGTCCGCGTTTGGCGCGAGGGAAAATCGCTACGCACTTTGCGTTAACGCGGCCCTTCGGGTCCGGATCATGCTCTAGAAGCTGCCGCGACGTCCACCCTGTCCGAGAACGCGCGCGACCGTCATGGCCGTCATCGCTGCCCGATCTGCGGCCCGCTGCGCCTCCAGCCTGTCGCGGGCTTTCTCGCGGATCATGATCTCGATCAGCTCAAGCCGCCTGGTCTCGTCGACCGCTTCCGCCAGCAATTGCTTGTACCTGTTATGGTCGTAAACCGCTTCCTGCCTGTCCATCGCACGCCCCGCACACGCGATTCGCCCCGAACGGTCAGTCTCGACCAAAGGTTGCGCACCCGCAACGGATTTGCGCGAGTTATACAAATTTCGGCATCCAGCGGGCCTGCGCACAAACCCGTGTAATGTGAACCAGTTCACAGGAACCGCGGCGGGTCGTTCCTATTCTCCGGCCGTTCCGAAACAGGAGCGACCGCCATGCCCCACAATTGGTGGACCCGCAAGAACCTCGTTGTCACCGCCGCCATTGCCGCGCTGGCCTTCATAGGCTTCATCGTGGCCGGCGTGTCCTATCCCGAGCCAGCCGCCAGCGCCGCCCTTGGTCCGGACTGGCAGTGCAGCCGGCTCGCCTTCGTCTTCACGACCTGCAGCCGGGCCAAGCACAGCCAGACCGCGGCCGCCGTCCGCGTCGCCAAAATGCCGGTGTGCGGACGGCAAGGGACGTAATAGGGTCGCGCTGGAGGGGGCCCCGGAGCTGGAGTTTCCCATGCGAAAACTGTCTCGTTTCCTGGCGGCCGCGTCGGCGGCCCTCGTACTCGCGCCGGGCGCCGCGCTGGCGCAGGACGCGCCGGGAGGCGGGACCGCGCCGGCGCCGGCGGCATCATCGTCGACCACCGCTCCGGAAACGGCGGCGGTTGAGAAAAAGGCGGCGCCGAAGAAAAAGAAGCCGGCCAAAATGACCCGGCAGCAGGAGATCGACCATTCGATCGACCGTGGCACCGTGCCCGCACGCTACCGGAGCTCGGTGCCGAAGGAGTATCATCAGTATATTCCGTTCGATAAGCGGTAGAGGCCACGCATCATTGTTCTTGTGATCCTTCGCCGCGCTTTGCCGATCAATTTGTCACACAGAACCGCGCAACGGCCGCGCACCGTACTCGTACGGATTGGCCGCACCGATAACGACGATTTATAACGCCGTCGCTTGCAGCGGGGGGCAGGGCGCTCGTTCATCACGACGAGTGCTACCACTGGAGGCCACGAGGCCCGGACTCCTAGGCACTCCGGGCCTCGTCTTCTCCTTGATCCCATACCCGAGCCGTTTCCGCCGTTCGGCCCGCTTCATCGACATTTCCATCACATCGCGAAGAAGAACGCCGCACGCGCTCGCCGAGCATGGGCGGGACGATCACAGCGATCCGAGAAATTGCCAGATGATCAGCAGCACCACGATGACCAGCATGACGTAGATGACCGTGCGGCCGATCCTTTTCATCGCGCTTTCCTTTCGACGTGCCACGTTTGGGGGCAATGCTGGCAGCCGGCTACATGGACTTCAATGCCGGCGACCGGGCGGCCGATCGAGGCGGTTCCACATTAGCCATAAGTTCGCGTTTTGCTCCGGCGGGGGGATTTTCGGTGTTAAGGGGATTTCCATGTGGAACGGCTGGAAAAAAGCGGCAATCGGAATGAGCGCGCTGTTGGCCTTCATCCTCCTGGAGTTGATGGCGGTCATCGGCGGCGTTGCCGTATTCCTGGGCCTGGTTCTTGATGTGGATTTGCCGTTTCAGGCGGTATCCGAAGAATAGCCGGTGGCCCGCGCCGTCCGCCCCGACCCCTCGGTCCAGCAGCCGATCAACGTTCCTTGCGTTGAGGCATTCCGGCCCCGATTTGCGCCGTTTTGGTTCTCCCGAATCCCCGTGCCCAATGCCGGGAATCGGAATTGGTAATAAAATCGTTATGATTCAACAACTTTTTAAAGTTCCCTTAAGTCATAAATGAGTTCCTGTTAGAGCCGCACCGCCGCGCGGCCCGAATAGCCGGGCGCCGCTCCTATCACCTACCCCAGGGAGACGTGCGCTCGGCTATTATGGGCAACCCATCGCGCTCTGAAGCAGGGGGGCTAAGCAAGCCCGCCCAGCGGCTGTTGAGGCCTAACCTCTTCATGGAAAATGCCACCAACAAAGATTGCGCGAAACGGAACCAGACTATCGAATTCATGCGCGAGCGATGTCACCCGCCGGCAACAGCAGGTCGGTTTCGGCCGCACCTGGAAGATGTCTGGCGATGCGCTTGCTACTCGTAGCCAGCGCGGCGCACGGAGACGCGGCACAAGCCGTCGCAGCCGATCTGCCGCGCGGCGCCGAGCGAGAAGTCGAGCACCCGGCCGCGGGCGTAGGGACCGCGGTCCTGCACCGGACAGCGGATCTTCTTGCCGTTCTCGAGATTGGTGACGACGAAGATCGTGCCGAACGCCTCGGTGCGATGCGCGCAGGAGACCTCGTTGGCCTTGAAGCGCTTCCCGCGTGCGTCCCACTTGTCTTCCCAGTAGACGGAGGCTTCCTGATCGTCCGCCGGTGGGCGAGCGATCCGTCCCATCCACTTTTCCTGAAACGTATCGGCGCAGGCATGCGATGAGGTCAGCGCCAGCGCGAGCGCCGCGAACCGCAGCCTGGAAGCACCGTGGCCTTCGCGGTGGCGACTTCCTGCCATGACGTCAACATTCTGTTGCGCGCGAGCTCATGCCCGCCGGAGGTTCCAGCCGCACGTTCCCGTTCGACTTTGGCGCGGGCATGGCGGGGGTACGGCGGTATTGCGCCGAGTTGGGTAATCCGGATGATATCGCACGTCGAGAATAGCCGGTGCTAACCTTCGGCAAACTTCGCAGCGGGAACCTGCGCAGAGCAAGCATTCACGCTGATGATGAACGCGGTTGCGATTAGGGAACCGTCAACGAGAGGCCATTAAGTTTCTATCTTCGCGAGTACTGCGCTGATCAGTCCGATCAATCAACAGTTGTGAAGAGGAAAATGGGTGCGTCTACAAACAGACTCCGTTATGGTTGCGTTCTCTGATGATGCCAACCGGCTGGAACTTTTCGGCCTGAAAGAGGTTCTGAATTGGCCTTATTCTCCTCATGTTTTCTGCGAACGATGACAACCGAAAATCGAATCATGATTGGGGACGGTCGTGAACCGAACTAACTTCAAATCGATGTCCACCGATGAATTGTGGGCACTACACGAAGAAGTAGCTTCCAGGCTTGCGGCGACGCTGCTTGCGGAAAAGCGCGTGCTTGAAGATCGCTTGAAGCAACTCAAGGGCGGCGTCGAAGGTGAGCGCGCAAGCTCATCGACAGGGAAGCGGCCATATCCGACAGTCGTTCCGAAGTTTCGGAATCCGGATCGGCCGTCCGAGACCTGGGCGGGACGCGGAAAGACGCCTCGCTGGCTCGCCGCCAAGTTGAAGTCCGGCAAGCGGATCGACGACTTCCGCATCAGGCACGTAGCCTAGGAAGAGTTACAGCCTTCGGTTGTGGCGTACTGTCGCTCTGGTATCCGCAGATTGGCTTGCTGGCGCCTGCGGATATCGTTCCGATGTCCTTCATTGCACGTGCGAACTGTTGCTCGAGCGGAGACGTGTTGAGTGGCTCGGCGATATGCTTGGCTATGCCTCATCCGGAGCCGGATGACGGCATCACGGCCTCTCTTCAAGTCGGCGAGGGGGTAGGCCCTGATTTTCGGGGCTGGGTGGGCTTTCGACACTCGCTTCCAAAGCTCTGACAATTCCCATGCGCGCGAACAGCATGGGACCGCGGTCTTCGGCGGCATCAATCAGCATCTGAACCGCAAGCCGCCATTCCTGACGATCACGTTCCGACTGAGGCAGGTTCCTGATGTAATCGGCGGCGTCTCGCAGCGTCCGCGCAGGCGCTCCCGCCGGGAGCGGTACGGGCTGAGCGAACGGACGATCCCAGGACATGCTGAACTCCCGTCACAGATTCCAAATGATGCTGGCGGAAATGGATGCGCCAGGCCGGTAACCCGGCGTTGGGTTGCCGGCCGGTGGAACCCGAGCGGCATTGAAAGCAGGGAGTCGACGCGGAACTCTGGTGTTGGTTCCAATTCTGGGGCAGTTTGTTCCATCCGCCGCTTTGCGTCCGGACGGAGCGGACCGCACTTGAGTCTCAGCGCTGCGATGGCGGTGGAACGGGCAGATCAGTTCTGAAACGCGACGCCGACGAAATCGCCTTGCCGCCAGATTACGCGGCATTCGCGAATGGTGTGAAAATTGTCGAACGTCAGTTCGAAATTCAGCGGCAGCAAATTGAGGTCGTGGAGTTCAATTCCGGCCCCGGAATTCGTCACGTCCTGTACGCGGCAGGTGAGGACGCCGCGCTGCGCATCGAAGAACAGCAGCGCCTTTTTCGATATCATCGTCCTCGTGACGGATCGGCGTTCGAATTCCATTCTCGGCTACCAACGGTTCACGCCTGGCTTGCCAAGCAGCGGCTTAGCGAATTGCCTCCAGGCGGCAATCAGGTTCGGTCTTATTCGTAAACAATCAATTTTAATGATCGCAGAAAGTATGCCCGTCCGGGCCCGTACAGTTGCGGGTTCAACACAGCTACGGCCGTTCCGTGTGCGGAACTCACAAACAGGCTTGATGCATCAGTGAAAGCCAGCCTCTCTAACATGGAGAGGGGAATCGCATGGCTTTACGTTGGATGTGCGTGCTGGCGCTGTGTCTGGGGACTTCAAGCGCCGGAGTTGCGGGTGAGCAGTCCGGAGTTCTACGTCGAATTTCATGCCCGGTCGTGCGCTACTACGTGGCGAAATACAGTGCGCCGGCCGCGGAGCAGTGGGCGCGCAGCAAGGGCGCGAGCGATGCCGAGATCGAAGCAGCCCGGCGCTGCCTGAGGCCCGACGATATGCGAACGGCCAAGGCTCAGCGGCCGCCGCTCGCGCTCGGCACGTACGGCTGGTGAACGGCGACGCGGCGAACCGAACCGGCGATCAGTACTGCTGATACCGCTTCTGGCGTTTGCTGCGCCCGGCGTTCGGTCCGCCGTAATAGGGATTGACCACGCATTGCGCGGAGCGGCCCGACGCCGACATCTGACACTGCGCCATCGTTCGATAGTGGCACTCGAAGTAGTAGTCGACGAAGCCCTGGTAGACCTGCAGGCAAACGGGATAGCTCGGATCGTAGGTCTGCGCAGATGCCGGTGCGGGCAGGGCGATCGTCGCGGCCAAAATCGTCAAAGCTGTTGCTGTGGCAGATGCGTGCGGCAACTTCATCCTGATGTCCTCCAGACTTCCCCTCGGCATTGTCGCGGTCCTCTCCCAACGACAAAAACACCAGCGCCGGGTGCTTGTTCCAGCAGGCACAAGTAGCCGCTGTTCAGACTTCCCAATCCTCAAACCCGTACTCGCGATAGATGGCGGCCCGATCACCGTGGGGGTTCAGCCGGCATTTCGCCTGGGCGAGATGCAGGTTCAGCGTCCCCGGCTGGCAGTTCGCGGCCAGGAGTTTGCGGATGTCATCCATCTGCTGGCGCGATTGCTGGGTCGGTTCGAGCTGCTCGAGCGCGACCAGCGCCGTCGCCAGCGCTTCCGTGATGACCCATTCGTCGTGGCCCGTGATTCCCTTCTTTGGCATGACGAGCGCATCCTTTGTCAGGGCAAGGGAAGCAATTACTGGCCGGCATCATACGCCCAGAATCCAAACCGAGACGAGAATGAAGTCGAAATTGCGGAAAAGGGCACAGCGGCGTTGGCGATCCCGGCAGGATTCGAACCTGCAACCCGCGGAGTAGAAATCCGCTACTCTATCCAGTTGAGCTACGGGACCGTCCGGGCGATAGCCGGCTGGCCATCGCCTTGGCCTCTCCAGGCCTCTCTAGCACTGCCAATATGAAAAATCCGCTTTCCCGCCAAGCCGGTCGAACCGATTTCCTCAAGTTCACGACTAAGGCAGACGGCGGGCTATCTCCTGTGGCCCGCCCTGACACAGGCCTGCCTGCCGGCTACCCGCCGCCGGGGGCGGGTGGTAACGTTTGGACTGTCTTGCGCCATGCATGCGACCCCTTCGCAAGCCGACATCACCGTCATCAGTCCGTCACCTTTTCGCGCCTTTTTTGATCGTTACGCGGCATCTGTCCGCGGCAAGGAGCCCATCATGATCGGTTTGGTTCGCGCCACAGTGATTTGCGCCACGCTGGCGCTTGGCCTGACGGCGGCTGGCGCCGCGGACAAGGCCTTCAAGCGCGACGACCTCGCCGATTCGGCCGTGAAGCTGGAGGCCCAGATCAAGAGCGAGGCGGGGCCGGTCGCCAAATCCTCCGCCACACTGCGCAACGACGCCGACGTCGCCTTCAAGCGCTCCGACTTCCGGGTCGGCTTGCAGGTCCTCGGCCAGATCGCCGCCACCACGCCGGAAGACAGTGCAAATTGGCTAAAACTCGCCAAGACCATTTTCCAGATCCGCGCCGCCAGTTCCAGCGAACAGACCTTCCTGTACGAACGCGCCTCGACCGCGGCCTACATCGCCTATCAGCGCGCCGGCAACCAGGCCGAGGAGGCCGATGCGCTGGCGGTGCTGGGACGGGCGATGTCCGAGCGCAAGCTATGGCGTCCGGCGCTGGATGCGTTGCGCCTGTCGCTCGACATGCGCGAGGTCGCCGAGGTTCGCGGCCAGTACGAGAAGATGCGCGACCAGCATGGTTTCCGGCTGCTGGATTACACCGTCGATTCTGACGGCGCCTCGCCGCGGGCCTGTTTCCAGTTCTCCGAGGATCTCGCCAAGCGGGTCGACTTCGCGCCGTTCGTGGCGCTGGCCGGCACCGACAAGCCGGCGCTGACCAGCGAGGGCAAGCAGCTCTGCGTCGACGGGCTGAAGCATGGCGAGCGCTACAACATCAATCTGCGCGCCGGCCTGCCGTCCACGGTGAAGGAGAGCCTGCCGAAATCGGCCGAGTTCAACATCTATGTCCGCGACCGCAAGCCGTTCGTGCGCTTCACGGGGCGGGCCTATGTGCTGCCGCGCACCGGCCAGCGCGGCATTCCGCTGGTCAGCGTCAATACGCCGTCAGTGAACGTCAACGTGTTCCGGATCGGCGACCGCAACCTGATCAACACCGTGGTCGACAGCGATTTTCAGAAGACGCTTTCCAGCTACCAGCTATCCGCTCTCGGCGAAGAGCGTGGGGTAAAGGTGTGGTCGGGCGAGCTTGCGACCGCGACCACGCTGAACCAGGACGTGGTGACGGCATTCCCGGTCGATCAGGCGCTCGGCGACCTGCAGCCCGGCGTCTATGTCATGACGGCGGCGGCCAAGGGCCCCGGCAGCGGCGGCGACGATGACGGTTCGCTGGCGACGCAGTGGTTCATCGTCTCCGACATGGGACTGACGGCGTTTTCCGGTAATGACGGCATCCATGTCTTCGTCAATTCGCTGGCTTCGACCGAAGCGGTTGCCAAGGCCGAGGTGCGGCTGGTCGCCCGCAACAACGAGATCCTGGCAACGCGCAAGACCGACGATGCCGGCCATGTGCTGTTCGAGGCCGGATTGGCGCGCGGCGAGGGCGGACTGTCACCGGCGCTGCTGACGGTCATGAGCGACAAGGCCGACTACGCCTTCCTCAGCCTGAAAACCAACGCCTTCGACCTCACCGACCGCGGCGTGTCCGGGCGGGTGGTTCCTCCCGGCGCCGACGCCTTCGTCTATGCCGAGCGCGGCGTCTACCGCTCGAACGAGACGGTTTATCTGACTGCGCTTCTCCGTGACGGGCAGGGCAACGCCATGGCCGGCGGGCCGCTGACGCTGGTGATCGAACGGCCAGACGGTGTCGAGTTCCGCCGCGCCCAGCTCCCTGACCAGGGCGCGGGCGGACGCTCCATTGCCGTTGCGCTCAATTCCGCAGTCCCGACCGGGACCTGGCGGGTACGCGCCTTTACCGACCCCAAGGGCTCATCGGTCGGCGAGACCACCTTCATGGTCGAGGACTACATCCCCGAACGGATCGAGTTCGACGTCTCGGCCAAGGATAAGATGATCAAGGCCGAAGCTCCGGTTGAACTGAAGGTCGCCGGCAAGTTCCTTTATGGTGCGCCGGCATCGGGCCTGCAGCTCGAAGGCGACATGCTGGTCGCCCCCGCGGCATCCGGGCGGCCGGGCTATCCCGGCTATCAGTTCGGCGTGGCCGATGAAGAGACCGCCAGCAACGAGCGGACCCCGATCGAGAACCTGCCCGAAGCCGACGCCAATGGCGTCGCGACCTTTCCGGTGTCGCTGGCCAAGGCGCCGACGTCGACCCGCCCGCAGGAGGCGCAGATCTTCATCCGCATGGTGGAGACCGGCGGCCGCGCGGTCGAGCGCAAGCTGGTGCTCCCGGTGGCTCCGCAAGCCGCGCTGATCGGCATCAAGCCGCTATTCGGCGACAAGAGCGTCGCTGAGGGCGACAAGGCCGAGTTCGACGTCGTGTTCGTCGGCCCCGACGGCAAGCAACTTTCGCGGGATGGCCTGCGCTACGAACTGCTGAAGATGGAGTCGCGTTATCAGTGGTATCGCCAGAACTCGTCCTGGGAATATGAGCCGGTCAAATCGACCAAGCGCGTCGCCGATGGCGATCTGACGCTCACGGCCGACAAGGCGGCGCGGGTGTCGGTCTCGCCGGAGCCTGGCCGCTATCGCCTCGACGTCAAGTCGACGGAAGCGGACGGCCCGGTCACCTCGGTGCAGTTCGATGTCGGCTGGTACTCCGACGGCGGCGCCGATACGCCGGACCTCCTGGAGACCTCGGTCGACAAGCCGGAATACGCCTCTGGCGACACGATGGTGGTTTCGGTCAATGCCCGCACCGCCGGCAAACTGACGGTCAACGTGCTCGGCGACCGCCTGCTGACGACCCAGACCGTCGACGTCAAGGAAGGCACCCAGCAGGTCAGGCTGACCGTCGGCAAGGATTGGGGCACCGGCGCCTATGTGCTGGCGACGCTGCGCCGTCCGCTGGACGCTGCGGCGCTGCGGATGCCTGGACGGGCGATCGGCCTGAAATGGTTCGGCATCGACAAGAAGACCCGCACGTTGCAGGTCGCGCTGTCGCCGCCGCCGCTGGTTCGGCCTGGCACCGCACTGAAGATCCCGGTCAAGCTCGGCGGGCTCAACCCGGGCGAGGACGCCAAGATCGTGGTCGCCGCGGTCGATGTCGGCATTCTCAACCTGACCAACTACAAGCCGCCGGCGCCGGATGACTACTATCTCGGCCAGCGCCGCCTCACGGCCGAGATCCGCGACCTCTACGGCCAGTTGATCGACGGCATGCAGGGCACGCGCGGCCAGATCCGGACCGGCGGCGACGCCTCCGGCGCCGAATTGCAGGGCTCACCGCCCACGCAAAAGCCGCTCGCGCTCTATTCCGGCATCGTCACGGTCGGCGCCGACGGCACTGCCGAGATCGGCTTCGACATTCCGGAATTCGCCGGCACCGCGCGGGTGATGGCGGTGGCCTGGACGGCGACCAAGCTCGGCCGCGCCACCATCGATGTCACCGTGCGCGATCCCGTGGTGCTGACGGCGACGCTGCCGCGCTTCCTGCTCAATGGCGACAAGGGCACGATGAGTTTCGATCTCGACAATGTCGAGGGCGCGCCCGGTGACTACAGCATCAGCGTGAAGACCTCGGGCCCGGTGAAGGTGACGGGCAATCCGACCACGACCGTGAAGCTGGCGGCGAAGCAGCGGACCTCGATGTCGCTGGCGCTCGATGCCGGCGGCGCGGGCACCGCCAATCTCGACGTCGACATCAAGGGCCCGAACGGGCTGACGCTGGCGCGGCACTATGCGCTCGACGTCAAGGCGGCGACGCAGGTGCTGGCGCGGCGTTCGATCCGGACATTGGCCAAGGGCGAGAGCCTGACGCTGACGCCGGACATGTTCTCCGACCTCGTCTCGGGCACGGGCGGCGTGTCGTTGTCGGTCAGCCTGTCCACCGCACTCGATGCGGCGACCATCCTGAAGGCGCTGGATCGCTATCCGCACGGCTGTTCCGAGCAGATCACCAGCCGCGCGATGCCGCTGCTCTATGTCAACGACCTCGCGGCCGGCGCGCATCTTGCGATGGACACCGCCGTCGACCAGCGCATCAAGGACGCCATCGAGCGTCTCCTTGCGAGGCAGGGCTCGAACGGCTCGTTCGGCCTGTGGTCGGCCGGCGGCGACGACGCCTGGCTCGATGCCTATGTGACGGACTTCCTGACGCGCGCCCGCGAAAAGGGCTTTGCGGTGCCGGATGTACTGTTCAAGAACGCGCTCGACCGCATCAGGAACTCGGTGGTCAACGCCAACGAGCCGGAAAAGGACGGCGGCCGCGATCTGGCCTACGGCCTCTACGTGCTCGCGCGCAATGGCGCAGCGCCGATCGGCGACCTGCGCTATCTCGCCGATACCAAGTTGTCGAACCTCGCGACTCCAATCGCGAAGTCGCAGCTCGCGGCGGCGCTGGCCCTGGTCGGGGACAAGACGCGGGCGGAGCGGGTTTACGGCGCGGCGCTCGATGCGCTGGCGCCAAAGCCCGTGATCGAGTTCGGCCGCGTCGATTACGGCTCGGCGCTGCGCGATGCCGCGGCGCTGGTGTCGCTCGCCAGCGAAGGCAACGCGCCGCGGGCAACGCTGACGCAGGCCGTCCAGCGGGTCGAGGCGGCGCGGGGGCTTACGCCCTACACATCCACGCAGGAGAATGCGTGGATGGTGCTGGCGGCGCGGGCGCTGTCGAAGGAAACGCTGACGCTGGACATCGATGGATCGCCGGTGAAGGCGGCGGTCTATCGCAGCTACAAGGCCGAGGCGCTGGCCGGCAAGCCGGTCAAGATCACCAATACCGGCGATGCACCGGTGCAGGCGGTGGTCTCGGTCTCGGGCTCGCCGGTCACTCCCGAGCCCGCGGCGTCGAACGGCTTCAAGATCGAGCGCAATTATTTCACGCTCGACGGCAAGCCCGCCGACGTCACCAAGGCGAAACAGAACGATCGCTTCGCCGTGGTGCTGAAGATCACCGAGGCCAAGCCGGAATACGGACACATCATGGTGGCCGACTATCTCCCGGCCGGCCTCGAGATCGACAATCCGCGGCTGGTGTCGTCGGGTGACTCGGGCACGCTGGACTGGATCGAGGACGGCGAGGAGCCGGAGCATACCGAGTTCCGCGACGACCGCTTTACGGCGGCGATCGACCGCGCCAGCGACGACCAGTCGGTGTTCACGGTGGCCTACATCGTGCGCGCGGTGTCGCCCGGCAAATACGTGCTGCCGCAGGCCTATGTCGAGGACATGTACAACCCCTCGCGCTACGGCCGCACCGGCACCGGCTCGGTCGAGGTGCGTCCGGCCAAATGAGCGGGAAGGGCAACCATAGTTCTTCGTCGGGCAGAGACGTGGATGCCCGGGCACAGGCGAGCGGAAGCGACGCCGTCCTTCGGACGGCTATGCCCGGGCATGGCGGTGGTATTGGCCGCCGCCGCTTTTTCCGAATCGCGGTAGCTGTCGCCTTCGTGCTGATCGTCAGCACTACCGCCTTCACCGCCTGGGTCGTATCGCTCGGGCCGCTGCCGCTGGGCGAGGCGCGAAAGGTCTCGGCCACGATCGTCGATCGCAATGGCAAGCTGCTGCGCGCCTATGCGATGGCCGACGGTCGCTGGCGGCTGCCGGTCGACGCGAGGACCGCGGTCGATCCCGGCTATCTCAAGCTGTTGCTGGCCTATGAGGACCGCCGGTTCTGGTCGCATGGCGGCGTCGATCCGCTGGCGCTGGGGCGCGCGGCGCTGCAGTTCGGCACGCGCGGCCACATCGTCTCCGGCGGCTCGACGATTACGATGCAACTGGCGCGGCTGATGGAGCCGCGGCACGAGCGCTCGATCTACGCCAAGCTGCGCCAGATGGTGCGCGCGGTTCAGCTCGAGCGGCAACTAAGTAAGGACGAAATCCTCGACCTCTATCTGGCGCTGGCGCCGTTCGGCGGCAATCTCGAAGGCATCCGCGCCGCCTCGATCGGCTATTTCGGCAAGGAGCCGAAGCGGCTATCGCTCGCGGAAGCAGCCCTTCTGGTCGCGCTGCCGCAATCGCCGGAACGCCGCCGGCTCGATCGTCATCCGGAAGCCGCGCATGCCGCGCGCGATCGCGTGCTGGCGCGGATGGTCGAGGACGGCGTGGTGTCGAAAGAGGACGCGGCGCAGGCCAAGGCGGTCACCGTGCCGCGGCTGCGCAAGCCGATGCCAATTCTGGCACCGCATTCCTCCGACGCCGCGATGGCGACAGTGAAGGATACGCCGCTGGTGAAGCTCACGCTGGATGCGGGCCTGCAGAAGACGCTGGAAGCGCTGGCGCGCGACCGCGCGGTGGCGCAGGGGCCGAATATCTCGGTCGCCATCATCGCGGTCGACAATGAAAGCGGTGACGTGCTGGCGCGCGTCGGCTCGGCGGATTATTTCGACGAACGCCGCGCCGGTCAGGTCGACATGACCCGCGCGGTGCGCTCGCCGGGATCGACGCTGAAACCGTTCATCTACGGGCTCGCCTTCGAGGACGGCTTTGTGCATCCGGAGAGCCTGATCGACGATCGTCCCATTCGTTTCGGCTCCTATGCGCCGGAAAATTTCGACATGACGTTTCAGGGCACGGTGCCGGTGCGCAAGGCGCTGCAGCTCTCGCTGAATGTGCCGGCGATTGCGCTGCTCGACCGCGTCGGCTCCAGCCGGCTGTCGTCGCGGCTGAAGCAAGCCGGCGGCAACCTCGTACTGCCGAAGGATGAGGCGCCGGGCCTTGCCATGGGCCTTGGCGGCGTCGGCGTCACCTTGCAGGATCTGGCGCAGCTCTATGCCGGGCTGGCGCGGCTTGGCGCGGCAAAACCGTTGCGCGAGATCATGCTCGCCAACGACGATCGCGAACCGATGCGGCTGATGGACCAGGCCGCGGCCTGGCAGGTTGGCAATGTCCTGCTCGGCACGCCGCCGCCGGAAAACGGCGTGCACAACAGGATCGCGTTCAAGACCGGCACCAGCTACGGCTATCGCGACGCGTGGTCGGTCGGCTTCGATGGCCGCATCACCATCGGTGTGTGGGTGGGGCGTCCCGACGGTGCGCCGGTGCCGGGCCTGGTCGGCCGCACTGCCGCAGCTCCAATCCTGTTCGATGCCTTTGCGCGCACCGGTAAAATCCCGGCGGCGCTGCCGAGGGCCCCTAAGGGCGTTCTGATTGCTGGCAATGCCAAGCTGCCGCTGCCGCTCAAGCGCTTCCGCCCCGTCGGCGAACTGATCCGGACCGGCAGCGAGCAGGCGCCGCGCATCCAGTTCCCCCTCAACGGCTCGCGGATCGATATCGACCGTTCCGACGACCGGCAGGCCGCCGCGATGCCGGTCAAGGTCGCGGGCGGCGTGCTGCCGCTGACCGTCATGCTGAACGGCGCCTCGGTCGGCGAGATCGACAGCCGCCGCCAGCGGCTGGTGGATCCGCCCGGACCGGGTTTTGCCCGGCTGACCGTGATCGATGCCACCGGCGCGGCCGATACCGTGGTCATCCGGGTACAGTGAGGAAAAACGCTCTGTTGACCACGACTTAAGGGGTCTGCGGTGTTGTTTGCAGTGCGGTTTCATACTATGCGAACAGCATGGTGGAAACCTTCCAACCCCCACGCTTTGGAGCGGGCCAACAGCCTGTAAAACCTGCGCATTCCGGCCGCAGGCTGGCCGTCGTGTTCGACTTCGCCACGGCCAACCATTTGCGCGCCATCGTGTTTCTGGTGCTCTGCGGGTTCGTGCTTTTCCTGCCCGGTTTCTTCAACATTCCGGCGATCGACCGCGACGAGGCGCGCTTTGCGCAGGCGACCAAGCAGATGGTCGAAAGCGGCGATTTCGTCGATATCCGCTTCCAGGACGACGTTCGCTACAAGAAGCCGGTCGGCATCTATTGGATGCAGGCCGCGGTGGTGGAGACGGCGTCGGCGCTCGGGCTGCCGCGGGCGCAGCTCCGCATCTGGCTCTACCGGATTCCCTCGCTGATCGGCGCCATCGGCGCGGTTCTTCTGACCTATTGGACGGCGCTCGCCTTCGTCACGCGACGGGGCGCGGCGCTGGCGGCATTGATGATGTGCAGTTCCGTCCTGCTCGGCGCCGAGGCGAGGCTGGCCAAGACCGACGCGATGCTGCTGATGACCGTTGTCGCCGCGATGGGGGCGATGGCGCGGGTCTATCTGTCCTGGCAGCGCGGCGAGGACCCGGCGCATCCGCCCTGGACCGCGCCCGCGATCTTCTGGACGGCGCTGGCCGGCGGCATCCTGATCAAGGGGCCGCTGATCCTGATGTTTGTCGGCCTGACCATCGTGGCGCTCGCGATCCTGGATCGCTCGGCGGCATGGCTGTGGCGGCTGCGGCCGGTCTGGGGCCTGATGTGGACGCTGGTGCTGGTGCTGCCCTGGTTCGTTGCGATCTTCTGGCGCGCAGGCGAGGCGTTCTTCTCCAATTCGCTCGGCGGCGACATGCTGAGCAAGATCGGCGCGCAGGAATCCCACGGCGCGCCGCCCGGCCTTTATCTCCTGCTGTTCTGGGTCACGTTCTGGCCGGGCGCGCCGCTGGCGGGAATGGCGGCACCGGCGGTATGGCGCGCGCGGCGCGAGCCCGGCGCGCAATATCTGCTGGCCTGGCTGGTCCCGTCATGGATCGTGTTCGAGGCGGTCTTGACCAAGCTGCCGCATTACGTGCTGCCGCTCTATCCGGCGATTGCGATCCTGACTGCCGGCGCGCTGGAGCGCCGCGTGCTGTCGCGATCCTGGCTGAGGCGTGGTGCCGCCTGGTGGTTCGTCGTTCCGGCGGGGGCGGCCGTGATCGCCGTCATCGGCGCCATCAAGCTGACGCACTACCCGGCGTTTCCGGCCTGGCCGTTCCTGGCGGCGGCGATGATCTTCGGCCTGATCGCGTGGTGGATGTTCGAGGACAGCCGCGCCGAACGTTCATTGTTGAATGCCGTAGTTGCGGCGATGTTTCTGGCGGTCGCTATCTACGGCATCGTGATGCCGTCGTTGACCGCGATGTTTCCGAGCGCCGAGGTTGCGCGGGCGCTTCGCAACGTGGTCTGCGTCGGGCCGAAGGCCGCAGCGGCCGGCTTTCACGAGCCGAGCCTCGTCTTCATGACCGGCACCGGCACGCTGCTCACCGACGGTTCCGGCGCGGCCGATTTCCTGGGGCAGGGCAGTTGCCGCTTTGCGCTGGTGGAATCGCGCACCGAACGCGCCTTCGTCCAGCGCGCCGAAGCGATCGGACTGCGCTACAACGTGGCGAAGCGGATCGAGGGTTATAACATCTCGCAGGGCAAGGCGATCTCGATCGCCATCTTCCGCTCGGAAGGCACGGAATAAGATGCCCGCAAGCCCTGCTGTCGTCGATTCCAAAAACTATCTTTCGCGCTTCGCGATGCTGGCGTGGCTGTCACTGGCGCAGCTCGTGCGCACGCCGTCGCATTCGCGGCGCGCCGAAGCCGCCCGCCGCGCGGCGCGCCACGTGCTGTGGCTGTCGGCCGGCCTTGGCGCTTCGATCATCGTGCTGATGTACGTGATTGATGCCTGGGAAATCAGCCAGATGCCGAAGCGCGGCACCCCTTCGCTGTGGTGGCTCCGCATTCTCACCGATTTCGGCAAGGACGAATATGTGCTGACGGCGCTGGGAATATTGCTGATCGCGGTCGCGATCGCAGCACCGGCCCTGCATGGTATCCGACGCTCGCTGCTGCTTGGCCTCGGAACGCGGCTGCAATTCCTCTTTCTTGCCGTGGCCGTTTCCAATCTCGTGACCGAGGTGCTGAAATATTGCGTCGGCCGCGGCCGGCCGTTTGTTGGCGGCGAAGCCAACGCGTTCCATTTTTCGCACTTCGCGGGAAATCCGGCCTATTACAGCTTTCCTTCCGGCCATGCCACGACCGCCTTTGCGCTCGCTTTCGCCGTGTCGGTGGTCTGGCCCCAGGCCCGCCATGCGATGGCCGTCTACGCCCTGATCATTGCGGCGAGCCGTCTGGTGCTGCTGGCCCATCATCCGAGCGACGTCGTGGCCGGGGCCCTGGTCGGCATCATCGGCGCGATGTTCGTGCGATACTGGTTTGCGGCCCGCCGGCTCGGATTCGCGATCCAGCGCGACGGCAGCATCGTGTCCCTTGTCGGGCCCTCGTCGGGGCGCCTCAAAAGGGTTGCCCGGGGCGCTTTGGCCCCATAAAAGCGGACGCCGCCTGACGGCCCGATCCGCCCGGTTCCGGGGTCTTCCAACCAACCAGACGAGTACCGATTTGACACCTGCCGACAGAGATGCGGTCGCCGTTTCAATCGTTGTGCCGGTGCGCAACGAGGCTGATAACGTCGCGCCGCTGATTGCGGAAATCGTCGGCGCGCTCGGCAGCCGCTGGGCCTACGAGATCATCTACGTCAATGACGGCTCGACGGATGCGACCGCCGACCGGCTGGCGGCGCTGATGAAGCAGCACCCCCAGCTCCGGCAACTGAAGCACGCCGCCTCATCAGGGCAATCGGCGGCGGTGCGCAGCGGAGTGCGGGCCGCGCGCGGCACCATCGTGGCGACGCTGGATGGCGACGGGCAGAACAATCCAGCGTTCCTGCCGGACCTGATCGCGGCGATCGAAAAAGGCGGCGGCCGTGTCGGCCTTGCGGCCGGGCAGCGGGTGGGGCGCAAGGACACCGGTTTCAAGAAGCTGCAGTCGCGGATCGCCAATGGCGTGCGCAACTCGATCCTGCGCGACGGCACCCGCGACACCGGCTGCGGATTGAAGGCATTCCCGCGCGAGGTGTTCCTGTCGATGCCCTATTTCGACGGGCTGCACCGGTTTCTGCCGGCGCTGGTACGCCGCGAAGGCTTCGATATCGCTTACGTCGATGTGATCGACCGCCCGCGCCATTCCGGCGTATCCAATTACGGCTTCTTTGACCGGCTATGGATCGGGATCATGGATCTCGCCGGCGTGTGGTGGTTGATCCGCCGCAAGAAGACGACGCCCGTTGCGACCGAGGTTCTCTGATGCTGATTCAATACGGCGCTGCGCTCGGCGACTATCTCTATGACGTCTTCGTGGCCAAGTTCGATTTCTGGCTGGCCTTCGGGCTGGTCGCGCAATTGCTGTTCACGGCGCGCTTCCTGGTGCAGTGGATCTCGAGCGAGCGCGCCGGACGAAGCGTGATACCGATCGCGTTCTGGTTCTTCTCGATGGGAGGCGGGCTGATGACGCTGGTCTACGGCATCGCCAAGCGAGAGCCGGTGATCATTGCCGGCCAGGCGGCGGCCACGATCATCTACATCAGAAACATCATGCTGATCGTCAAGCATCGCGGCAAGGCCTCGAAGACGCTGGACCGCTGACGGTCAGCGGCTCGGCGCCGGCGCAGGCAGCGCGGCCAATTCGCTTTCGGCGCTGCGATGGGCGGCGAGTTCGCCGGCGGCGTCCAGCACGGGATAGGCGACCGAGCAGATATGCGAGTGGATGCGCCTGAGATCGCGCAACACGTCGAGATGAAGCGATGTGGTCTCGATGGTTTCGGGCCGGCCCTCGCGTAGGCGGTCGAGGTGCCGCTCGGTGGCGGCGAGCTCGGCATTGCGCAGCGCGGCCTTTTCGGCCAGCAGCTTTCGCGCCTCGTTGAGGTCGCCCGACATGAACACCCCGAAGGCGATCCGAAGCGAATCCATCGTGCGCTTGTGAAAGGCGGAGAGCTCCTCGGCGCCTTCAGGGGAGAACTGGAACCGGCGCTTGATCTTCTTGGTGGCGAGTTCGCTGAGATTCTTGTCGATGATGTCGCCGATATGCTCGAGGTTGATGGCGAAGGAGACGATCTCCATCGCCCGCTGCCCTTCGCGCTCGTCGAGGCTGCCGCGGGTGAGTTTGGTGACATAGAGCTTGATCGCCTCGTCGAGGCTGTCGACGCTGTTGTCCATCCGCGAGACCTCGTCGACCAGCGCGCGGTCGTTGGTCATCATCGCCGCCATCACCTTGCGCAGCATGATTTCGACGTGATCGCCCATATGCAGCGCCTCGCGTGCGGCATCCGCCAGCGCGAGCGAGGGCGTCTCCAGCGCGCTCTCGTCGAGATAGCGCGGCCCTGACGGATCGCTCACCTTGGCGCGCTCGGGCAGCACGGTCTTCAACAGCCGCGCCATGCCGTCGAGCAGGCCGATGAAGACAAGGGCGGTCACGACGTTGAAGGCGATGTGGAACAGGGCGGTTGCCTTGGCGGCATCCGGCTGCCACGCCGTCAGGATATCAGCGATCGGCTGCAGGAACGGCGCAACCAGCAGGATGCCGATGAGCCGGTTGGCGAGGTTGCCGAGCGGAAGGCGATAGCTCGCGGGATTGTCGCGGCGTGTGCCTGCGACCATCGGATTGATGGCGCTGCCGAGATTGGCGCCGAGCACGAGCGCCAGCGCCGCATAGGGCGTGATGAAATGCGCATAGGCCAGCGACATGATCAGCAGCACGCTGGCAACCGAGGAATGCACCAGCCAGGTCACTATCGCGGCGAACATGATGCAGAGCACGGGATCGCCGGTGATGGCGGTCATGAACACGCGCACGCCCGGCGCATTCTCCGCCGGCGCCAGCGTATTGAGCAGGATGTGCAGCGCCAGCAGCATCAGGCCGAGCCCGATAAAGACGCGGCCGATGTCCTTGATGCGCGAACGCGGCCCGCTGCGGAAGGAAACCAGGCCGATGATGAACAGCACGGGCGCGACGGCGGCAATGTTGAACGAGAGGATCTGCACGATCAGCGTGGTGCCGACATTGGCGCCGAGCATGATGGCGAGGGCAGGGACCAGGCTGACGAGCCCCTCCGACGTAAACGAACTCGTGATCAGCGCGGTTGCGGTGCTGCTCTGGAGCAGCGCGGTCAGGCCGAGGCCGGCGGCGAAGGCGGAGAGACGGTTGCCGAGGGCCTTTGCCAGCAGCAGGCGAAGGTCCGGCCCGAACGCGCGCAAAATCCCGCTGTGGACCATGTGCAGGCCCCACAGCAGCAACGCCACGCCGCCCATCAGATCCAGAAGAACGAGACTTCCCATGCGCTTAAGTTTCCGCCAAATCGAGTCGAACGATCAGGCTACCGCCTAACGAGGGGGGATCAACCCTTTAATTTGCCGAAAATTGCGATGCAGGAGCGTTGCCGCGGGCGGCGTTAACCCGTGGTTCGGAGGCTTCGCTGTCACCGAGCGGTCCGGATTCGGTAAACGGAGTTCGAACATATCGATTACATTGCGCGCCGCCGCGCTAGGCCAATTCCAACAATTCTTCGGTAAAGCTGATCCACCTTCGAGTGAATCACATCGAGCAAGGGCCAGGGTGGACATGTTGGCAGCGAATCGCCGCGCAAGCGTACGTCGTGCGTGCAGAAACTTTGCAAAAATACAGTTCGCGACCGGCGGATTGCCGCGCGACTGCATGATTACGGACATGTCGGACGGCGGCGTGAAGATCATCGCCGAATATTCCGAAATCCCATCCGAATTCACCGTGATTTTCTCGGAAGGCCGGCCGCGTCAGTGCCGGCTGGCCTGGCGGATCGGCTGCGAGTTCGGCGCGCAATTCCTCGACTAGGTCGCCCGGCAGCCGCCGGTTCGGGCAGGGCCGTGGGGCGGCCCGCCACGGGGCCGCAATGGTCATTGATTACCGCCAAGGCGGGCGGGTTTAACCTGAATTTAGGGTTAAGCTGGGAACACTGCTGGACAGTTCCCGCCGTGAGTCCCGCTACATGGTTCAGAAGTCATCCCATCCGCCCCGCGTCGCGCGGCATCTTGCCTGCGCATCCATTCTGGTTCTGGCGCTGGGGCTCGGCGGCTGCCAGACCTCGGGACTAGCGGACATTACAGGTTCGATTGGCGAAAAGGCTGACACCGGCCCCGCTATCGATCCGCGCCGTGACATCGAAACCTATCAGGAGCGATACCGCGCCAATCCCAAGGATGCCGATGCTGCGCTGAAATACGGCAAGGCACTCCGCGCGACGGGACAGCGGTCGCAGGCGGTTGCGGTGCTCGAACAGGCCTCCATCGCCCATCCCACCAACAAGCCGTTGCTCGCCGCCTATGGCCGGGCGTTGGCGGACAACGGCAATTTCCAGCAGGCCTTCGACGTGCTCGGCCGCGCCCACAGCCCGGAGGATCCCGATTGGCGGCTGCTTTCGGCGCAGGGGGCAACGCTGGACCAACTCGGCCGATTTGAGGAGGCGCGGCAATATTATGCGAACGCGCTGAAAATCGTGCCCGACCATCCGTCGGTGCTGTCCAATCTCGGCCTGTCCTACGTGCTTTCGAAAGATCTGGCGAAGGCGGAAGAAACGCTGCGCCGTGCCTACCGCCTTGCGGGGAACGATCCGCGCGTGCGCGCCAACCTGGCGCTGGCCGTCGGCCTGCAGGGCAATTTCACCGAGGCGGAAAAGATCGTGAAGGCCGATCTGCCGCCGGCCGAGGCCGCCGCCAATGTCACGCAGTTGAAGCAGTTGCTGGCGCGGAAAGACAGGGAAAATGCGCGCGCCGAGGCCGACAAGATGCCGATCGCCGCGGCCCGACGCACCGACTGAGTTCGACCGGTTCTGATTGAATCAGAACCAGTCGAACCGATTCCTTTCGTTTGAAAAGCCATGGGCGTCTGCGGGCGGGCCGCTGACGCCGTTCTTGCTCAAGCCCTGCGGGCCGTCGTGCCCTGCAGCTTCTTGATCAGCGGTGTCAGGAAAGACGTCCGCTTGGTCACGGCATGACCCGTCACGCGCTGCGCAATCTGCAGGAACATCTGGGTGGTGCGATGCTTGGCTGAGATCTGCGCGATCATCTGGCCGTTATTGGCGGCGGTGCCGAACATCTTCGAATCGAACGGAATGGCGGCGATCGGTTGGCTCTCGATCGCCTTGGCGAATTCGCGCGTGGTGATCTCCGGACGCTTGTGCATGCCGACCTGGTTGAGGCAATAGAGCGGCGGCCGGTCGTTGGGTCGCGCCGCCTTCAGCACGTTCAGCATGTTCTTGGCGTTGCGCATGTTGGCGAGATCGGGCTCGGCGACGATCAGAATGTCATCCGCGCCGACCAGCGTGCGCTTGGTCCATGCCGACCATTGATGCGGCACGTCGAGCACGATGCAGGGGGTCGTCATGCGCATCGTGTCGAAGATCGCGTCGAACGCATCGGCGCCGAAATCGTAGACCTGGTCCAGCGTCGCCGGCGCCGCCAGCAGATTGAGGCGGTCGGTGCATTTGGCCAGCAGACGCTCCATAAAGGCGGAGTCCGGCCTCTCCTGCTGGAAGATGGCGTTGGCGATGCCCTGAACCGGATCCTGATTGTAATCGAGGCTGGCGGTGCCGAAGGCGAGGTCGAGATCGATCACGACGGAATCGAGCGCCAGATCGCGTGCGATCGCCCAGGCGACGTTGTGCGCGACGGTGGACGCGCCGACGCCGCCCTTGGCGCCGACGACCGCAACGATACGGCCGATCGCCACGGCTTCGGAGGCCGCGTAGAGCCCGCATATCGCGCGCACGACGTCGATCGGCCCGATCGGTCCGGTCACGTAGTCGCTGACGCCGCGCCGCACCAGCTCGCGATAGGGCGTCATGTCGTTGGCGTTGCCGATCACGACGACGCGCGTTCCGGCGTCGCACACGGCGGCGAGCTCATCGAGCCCTTCGAGAATGTCGGTGCCGGGATCGCTCTCCAACAGGATCACGTTCGGCGTCGGCGCCGTGTGGTAGGCCTCGATGGCGGCGGCAATGCCGCCCATGTGAACCGAAAGGTGGGCCTTGCCGAGACGGCGGTCTTCGCTCGCCGCGCGCACCGCGGTCGCGATGGCGACGCTGGCGCAGAAGGCCTGCACCGATACGCGTGGCGCCGGCGAGATGTATTCCTCGGGCTGCGGCGGCGTTTGGTCCAGTTGATCGTCGGAGTTTTGAAAGACGCGGCTGATCATTTGCCTGTATCGCTGAGTTTGGCCTTATCGGCTTCGGGATAGGTGGTGGCGGTCGAAGTGCCCTTGCGGAATTTGTCGTAGGCGATCGAGCGCCGCGCCGTATAAGCGGGGCTCTCCGGACGCGGCTGTTCGAGATCGGCGGGATTGTCGATCATCGCGGCGAGGTTGCGCTGGCTGGCGCAGCCGAAATTGTAATAGGAGCGATTTTCGTTGTAGGCGACGTTGTCGATGTTCGGGCCGAGGTCTTGCGGCCACAGGCCGCAAGGGCCGGCTACCGCCTTGATCTTCGGATAACTCAGCCTGATCGTCGGCAGGGTGCGGGGATCGTCGGGATAGTAGTGACGCAACGAGATCGCGCGGGAGGGCACGCCGCCCGCCATCAATAGCGACCGGATTTCCTGATACGACGCTGCGGCCGCACGTGCGTTCGCCGTGTCGATCGGAACATCGGCGATGATTGCGCTGGTCCCTTCGCGCGTCCAGGTTTGCGCCAGTCCCATGACGTCGGTGCGCTGCGGCCCGGAGAGGCCGCCGCGGCCACGGCCGACGAACACGACGATCGAGTGGTTGGCTTCGGTCACGGCAATCGGATGACGCTGGCGGTAATCTTCAGGTACGCTCGCGGTCGTCACGACTTCCGTGGACTGCCACGTGCAGGCACCGAGCGTCGCCGATAGGCCGAGGAGGGCGCCAAGCAGTCCCAGGGCCTTGATGCGATGGAGCGGTATTCTCTTTGTCACCATTTCTGTCCTCGTCCCCACGCGGTGAACAGTTCTGAATTTCAATCAATGATGAAGCCGAAATTGCCCTGGACCCCGGCGACGGGATCGACGCGGGCGGCGACACCGTAGACGCGGTTGATGCGCCCGAGCAGTGCGGACTGGGAATCGGACGCTGATGCGAAGCCGTCATCGGGCCGCGACAGTTCTTTCTGCGCGACAGCCCGGACGACATAGGGCGTGACGATGACCATCAACTCGGTCTGGTGGTTGACGAAGTCCTGGCTCCTGAAAAGCTGTCCGAAGATCGGTATCTGGTCCACGCCGGGCAGTCCGTTGATGGCCTGCTTGGTTTGTTCCTGGATCAGTCCCGCCATCGCCACTGAGCCGCCGGACGGAATTTCCAGCGTGGTTTCCGCGCGACGCGTCTTGATCGAGGGAATCGTTGTTCCGCCACTACCGCCCATCAAAGCGTTTTCGGTCGAGACTTCCGACACTTCGGTCATCNCTCAGGCTGATCCGCCCCTCGGTCAGCACGACCGGCGTGAAGTTGAGCGAGATGCCGAATTTCTTGAAGCTGACCGTCTGGACGCAATTTTGCAGGCCACCGGGCGTTGTTGTTTGGCAGGTCACGCCGGTCGGAATGGGAAATTCGCCGCCGGAAATAAACGTCGCCGCCTCGCCGGAGATCGCCGTCAGATTTGGTTCGGCCAGCGTCCGCACCACGCCCGCGCTCTCCATCGCGCGCAGGGTAGCGGTGACCGTCGGCACACCAGCTTTGTTCAAAGCCGCGCCGACCAGGCCGTTGTCGGCGACGAGCGGTGCACTGTTGGCGGTGAACGGATTGCTGTTTTTGAAAACGACCGCCGCGGTGCCGTAATTCATGCTGGCACTGAGATCGATGCCCAATTGCTTGATGATGTCCCGCCGGACTTCCGCGACGGTGACCTTCAACATCACCTGGTCGCGGCCGCGAACCACGATCGAGTTGACGACCTTCTCGGATCCGCCGACCAGCCGCGCGGCGATCTCGCCGGCCTGCTGGGCTTCGACCGGGCTCGACACCGAGCCGGTCAGCAGCACGCTGTCGCCGACGCCCTCGATCTGAATCCCCGGCATCGCCTGCTTCAGCGCGGCGCGCACGCCGTTGAGATCGCGCTTGACCGCGATGTCGTAGGAAGCGATCTGCTGGCCGTCGCCGTCGAAGAACACCACGTTGGTCTGGCCGACGGCGCCGCCGATGATATAGGCGCGTTGCGGGGAGCGAATGACTGCATTCGCGATCTTCGGATCGGCGACCAGCACATCCTTCACGTCGCGCGGCAGGTCGACGACCATCGACTTGCCGATGCCGAGCGCCAGGAAGCGCATCTTGGCCGGGCCGATGGCGGAAGTCGTTACCGGGTCCTTCTCGGTTTCGGCTGCGACCACGGGCAGCAGCGGCCCGAGCGCCAGCGCGGTGACGGCCGACAATAACAATGCGCGCCCCGCCACGGTTCGCATCGCTGACTGATTTACCCCAAACTTCATCGCAGCCGTCCTTTCGGTCACTTCTGTGCCGTCGTTTGACTAGAGACTCCGTAGCGAACCACGGAGACGCTCTCTTTTCGTTTTTGAGTCTGTTCCTCGGAACGGCCTTCGGCCGCATTGGCATCGGTGATGCTGCGCAGCGCGAGCGACAGCGTGCCGCTCTGGCGTGCACGCGCCATCGTCTCGGCCTGCTCGGGCTTCAGTTCGAGCGTGACGGTGCGGCCGACGAGGGAGTTCATGCCCTCTTTTTCCTTCGGCGCCTGATCGATCGCGAGCACGCGGATGTTGGAGAGAATGATGTCCGACTGGATGACGTCCGCGCCCCTGCCGTCCGGATTCTTCTCGCGCCTGGAAAGGATGACGTCGACGCGGTCGTTGGGCAGGATGAAGCCGCCGGCGCCGGTTTCCGGCGAGATCTCGGTCGAGAGCGCCCGCATGCCGGTCGGCAGGATGGCTGCCATGAAGCCGGAGCCGTTGGCCTTGACCAGTTTCTGTTCGCGGATCGGTTCGCCCGCGAAGAACGGGTTGCGCGCGATCGAGCCGGCGAGTTCATTGATGGCCTCGGCCTTGCTCGCACGATCGATCAGGTTGCTATTGGCGGTCGCAGCCGGCCAGGCCTGCCATTGCAGGTCCTCCGGCTTGACTGCCTGGCCGAGCCCGATGTCGGACTTCGCGACCAGAATTTCCACTGTCGGTAAATTGGCGACCGGTTCGGCCGGCGGTTGCGATTTGTTGTCGGTGCCACGGGCGAGATAGGCGGCGACACCGCCTGCACTCAGTGCGATGGCCAGAACGACGAGACGTGCGATGTTCATACGCTTACGATCTACTCTTACGCCGGGACGCCCCAACGGCACGGCAGTGAAGGTCCCCGAAGGCCATGACTAGGCATCAAAGGTATAAGGGAACTTGAGGGGTGGCCGATTTGGCCGATCGCAAGAGCGGGATTCACGGTCATGGTGAACGACTGGTTATCGTTCGGGAAAAGGCCGCGTCCTGCAAAAACCCGGAAAGCCGCTCAGTGCAGGCACGCGCTATCGATCCAGCCTGCCATTATGGATGGACGTGCGCTTCCGATCAGGCCTCACGCCTGACGCTGCTATGATGCGCGAGCTTGTTCGAGAGGCGCGGTTTCCGCGAAGCCGGCCTGCAAGACCTCTTCGCGCTTGTGGCGCAGATGCGCGCGCAGGATATGCGACAGCCCCACGCCGTCGCGTCGTTGCAGGGCGTTGAGGATCGCTTCGTGCTCCTGAACCGCCAGCGCCCAGCGCCGCGGCGTCATCGGCGTGACGTAGCGGGCACGGCGAATGCGGGCCGTGACGGATTCATACAGACTTGACAGCACCGGGTTGCCGGCAGCCGTGATGATCGCCTCGTGGATGAAGCGGTTGCAGCGGTAGTACTGCAGCAGGTCGCGATCTCCGTAGTGCCGCACCATCGCGGCATGGGCGTCGGCGACGCCGGCGATCTCGGCATCCGTGATGCGCTCGCAGGCGAGTTCGCCGGCCAGGGCTTCGAGCCCCTGACAGACCTCGAACAGGTCGCGCATGTCCTTGTCCGTCAGCCTCGCCGCGCGCGAGCCGCGGTTTGGCAGCAATTGGACCAGGCCTTCGGCGGCAAGCACCTTGAGGGCTTCGCGCAGCGGCGTGCGCGAGATCTGCAGCTTTTCACAGAGGTCGCGCTCGGGAATCCGCGCGCCCGGCGGGATCTCGCCATCGAGCAGCATGGCGCGGACGCGGCCTACGACTTCCTCATGCAGCATCGCCCTGGATCCAATTTGAATTCAAAAATGGCTATATCATCAGAATTTTGTCAGTTCCAGCTTGATAAACCTTAATTTTGAATTCAGACTGGTAAAAATCAATTAAGAAAGGCCATCGGGATGGATCAGGACGTAACGGTACGGGAGGATGATCTCCTGTTTGCCCTCGACGACGGCATCGGCCGGGTAACCTTCAACCGGCCGCAGGCGCGCAACGCCTTCACCTTCGAGATGTACGAGCGGCTGGCCGAGATCTGCGAACGCGCCAACCGCGACCAGGCGATCAAGGTGCTGCTGTTGCGGGGCGCCGGTGACAAGGCGTTTGCGGCCGGCACCGACATCAATCAATTCCGTGCCTTCAAGACGCCGCAGGATGCGATCGATTATGAGAACCGCATCGATCGCGTCCTCGGCATTCTCGAAACATGCCGGGTGCCGACCATTGCCGCCATCAACGGCGCCTGCACCGGTGGCGGCGCGGGCATTGCGGCCTGCTGCGATCTGCGCATCGGCACAGGGAGCACGCGGATGGGATTTCCGATCGCGCGCACGCTCGGCAATTGCCTGTCGATGTCGAATGTCGGCCGCATCACCGCGTTGATCGGTCCGGCACGCGTCAAGGATCTGATCTTCACGGCACGGCTGATCGAAGCCGAGGAGGCGGCCTCGTTAGGCCTGCTCAATGAAGTGTTGGATGATCTGGCCGCGCTCGACAAACGCGCCGACGAGATCGCACGGCTCGTTGCCGGCCACGCGCCTCTGACGCTGAGCGCGACCAAGCAGGCGGTTGCGCGCTTGCAGAAACGGCTGACGCGCGACGAGGGCGAGGACCTCATCCTGATGTGCTACACCAGCCAGGATTTCCGTGAAGGGCTCGACGCGTTTCTCACCAAGCGCGCGCCGCAATGGCGCGGCCAATAGGAGCCCGCATGTCCCTTCATAACGACAAGACGCCGCGTTCGGGGCCGCTCGCCGGCCTCAAGGTCATCGATCTCACCCATGTGATGGCGGGCCCGACCTGCACCCTGATGCTCGCCGACATGGGCGCCGATGTCATCAAGATCGAGAAATGGCCGAACGGCGACGACACAAGGCACTCAGTGCCGCCGAAGATCGGCGACGAGGCGGCCTCCTTCCTGATGATGAACCGCAACAAGCGCGGCATCGTGCTCGACCTCAAGACCGCAGGCGGCAAGGAAGTGCTGCGGCGGCTGATTTCAGGCGCCGACGTGCTGGTCGAGAATTTCGCACCGGGCGCGATGGAGCGGCTCGGCTTTGGCTATGAGGAATTGCATAAGGATTTTCCGGCGCTGATCTATTGCTCGCTGTCCGGTTTCGGCCGCACCGGGCCGTACAAGCATCGCCGCGGCTTCGATCTGGTCGCGCAAGCGATGAGCGGCATCATGAGTTTCACGGGCGAGCGGCCGGATGGTCCGCCGGTCAAATGCGGTCCGCCGCTGTCCGATATCACCGCCGGCCTGCTGGCCAGCATGGGGATTCTCGCCGCCTATTCGCACCGGCTCAAGACCGGCGAAGGGCAATGGGTGGAGACATCGCTCTACGAGGCGGCGCTGGTCCAGACCTACTGGCAGTCGACCATTGCGCTCGCCAGCAATGTGGCGCCGCGCGCCATGGGCTCGGCCCATCCGCTCAACGCGCCCTATCAGGCGTTCGAGGCATCCGACGGCTGGCTCGTGGTCGGCGGCGCCAACAAGAAGCATTGGCTGCTGATGCTGGAAGCGCTCGGCGCGCTGGAACTGGCGGCCGATCCGCGCTTCGTCAACGGCTCCGACCGCATGGCGAACCTGAAGGATCTCGAAGCCGAATTGAGCGCGCGCTTCCGAACACAGACGCGGGCGCACTGGCTGGCGGCACTCGACGAGAAGGGCGTGCCCTGCGGTCCCGTGCACGACATGCTGGAAGCGCTGAACGATCCGCAGACGCTGGCGCGCGACATGGTGGTCGAGGTCGAACATTCGACGCTCGGGCCGGTGAAGACGATCGGACTGCCGGTCAAATTCTCGGCAACCCCCGGCAAGGTGCGTTCGGGCGCGCCGGTCTATGGCGAGCATACGCGCGAGGTGCTGCGCGAACACGGTTTTGATCAGGCGGAGATCGACGCGTTCGAGCGGGAAGGCACGATCGTCGCCGCATCGGTCGATCGCAAGGAGCAGGTCGCCTGACGAGAAAACGAGAATACGAACGACAACAAAAAATACCTACCGGGAGGAAGCCATGAAGATCACGTCAAAACTGCTGCTGTCCACGGCAGCGTTCATGCTCGCGGGCGCGCTTCCGGCCGATGCTGCCTGGCAGCCGCAGAAGCCGATCGAGTTCGTCGCCACGGCCGGGCCGGGCGGCGGCACCGACAATCTCGCCCGCGCCGTCCAGAGCATCATCACCAAATACAAGCTGACCGACCAGCCGGTCGTGGTCGTCAACAAGGGCGGCGGCAGCGGGGCGGAAGGTTATGTCTACGGCAAGGCGTCCGCCGGCGATCCTTATAAGGTAATCTTTGGCACCTCGAACGCATGGCAGCAGCCGCTCGTCTCCAAGGTCGCCTTCAACTACACCGACCTCACCCCGATCGCGGCGATGGCGCAGGATGAGTTCCTGCTCTGGGTGAAGCAGGATGCGCCGTACAAAACCGCGAGTGATTTCCTCAAGGCGGCGGCCGCGACCGAGTTCAAGATGGGCGGCGCCCAGTCCAAGGACACCGACGAGGTGCTGACGCGGATGATCGAGAAGGCGGCGAAGGTCAAATTCACCTACATCCCCTTCAAGAGCGGCGCCGAGGCCGCCGTGCAACTGGCCGGCGGCCATATCGATGCGCATGTCAACAACCCTTCCGAAAGCCTTGGGCAATGGCGCGGCAGCACCCAGCGCCCGCTCTGCGCCTTCAGCCCGAAGCGGCTGCCGCAAGGGCCGAAGGTCACGACGTCGGAAGGCTGGAGCGACGTGCCGACCTGCGTCGAGCAGGGGCTCGCTATTTCGCAATATGAGCAGCCGCGCACAGTCTGGCTGCCTGGCAAGGTCAGCCCGGAGCAGGCGGCCTACTACGTCGATCTCATGAAGAAGGTGCAGGCGACGCCGGAATGGAAGGAGTACATCGAGAAGACCTCGCAGGTGGACACCTTCCTGACCGGCACCGCGTTCGACAATTTCATCAAGCAGGACCTCGAACATGTGAAGCAGGTCGCGGGCGAGCAGGGCTGGCTGGTGAAGTAGGGCAGGACGCGATGATCTCCCGACGCGCGCTCGAGATAGCCGCCGCGGTGCTAACCGGAATCTTCGGTGTGGTGGTCGTGGTGTCCAGCCTCGACAACGGCATCGGCTGGTCGAGCGCCGGCGTCGATGCCGGCACGTTTCCGTTCCTCACCGGAATCATCATCGTGCTCGGCAGCCTCTACAATCTGGGGCAGGGCGCGCTTGGACGCGGCACCCTCGCCATTGTCAGGGTAGCCGTCACGCCGTCCGAGTTGCGCCGCCTCGCAGGATTGTTCGTTCCAGCCGCGATCTTCGTTGCCGTCATTCCAATGGTCGGGATGTATCTCGCCTCAGCTGCTTACGTCTTTGCGGTCCTGGCACTGCCGAGAAGGCGATCGGTCCTGAGCGCGCTTGTCATCGCCGCGGCTACGCCGCTTGCGCTCTACGTCGTGTTCGAGCGCATGTTCCACGTGTCGCTGCCGCACGGCGCGCTCGCTGCCGCGTTCGGTTTCTGAAGGGGCGGGCGATGGAAAATCTTGAATCGCTGCTGCACGGCTTCACCATCGCGGTCACCGTTCCGCATTTGACGCTGATGGTGATCGGCGTTCTGCTCGGCATTCTCGTCGGCGTTCTGCCCGGGCTCGGCGCGCCCAACGGAGTGTCGCTGCTGCTGCCGCTGACCTTCGGCATGCAGCCGGTGTCGGCGATCATCCTGTTGTCGAGCATGTATTGGGGCGCGCTGTTCGGCGGGTCGGTGACGTCGATACTGTTCAACATTCCCGGTGAACCGTCGTCGGTCGCCACCACCTTTGACGGCTATCCGATGGCGCGCGACGGCCGGCCGACGACGGCGCTGGCCACCGCCTTCGGCTCGGCCGCGTTTGGCGCGCTGGTCGGCGTGATCCTGATTACGTTTCTGGCGTCCTGGGTGGCGCAGGTGGCGCTCGCCTTCGGACCGCCGGAATATTTCGCGGTCTATTTCCTCGCCTTCGCCAGCTTCGTCGGCATGGGCGGCGCGGCGCCGATCAAGACCGTGGTGGCGCTCGCGATCGGCTTTGCCATCGCCGCGATCGGCATCGATACGGTCTCGGGCAGCGTGCGGCTCACCATGGGCATCGACGAACTGGTCAAGGGCGTCAGCTTCGTCGTTGCCGTCATGGGGCTGTTCGGCATCGGCGAGTTGCTGATTGCGGTGGAGGAGGAGTTTTCTGCCCGCGCGGTATCGTCGCGCGTCGACTGGAAGGAAGTCTTCCGGGCGCTGGGCCGCCTGCCGCACCATGGCATCGCGTTGCTGCGCAGCGCCGCCATCGGCTGCTGGATGGGCATCACGCCGGGCGGCCCGACCGCCGCTTCCTTCATGAGCTATGGCATCGCCAAGCGCTTCTCGCGCAACGGCGCACGTTTCGGCACCGGTGAGGCCGAGGGCATCGTTGCGCCGGAGACCGCCGACCATGCCGCCGGCACCAGCGCGCTGTTGCCGATGCTCTCGCTCGGCATTCCCGGCTCGGCGACGGCCGCCGTGATGATGGGCGGGCTGATGATCTGGGGACTGAATCCCGGGCCGATGCTGTTCGTCGACCAGAAGGATTTCGTCTGGGGGCTGATCGCCTCGATGTATGTCGGCAACATCGTCGCGGTGGCGCTCGTGCTGCTCACCGTTCCCGTGTTCGCCGCCTTGATGCGGATTCCGTTCGCCGTCATCGCGCCCCTGATCGTCATCATCTGCGTCGTCGGCGCCTATTCGGTCTCGAACTCCTATCTCGACGTCGTCCTGATGCTCGGCTTCGGCGTCGTCGGCTATCTCTTCAAGAAGCTGCACTATCCGTTGGCGCCGCTGGTGCTGGCGATCGTGATTGGCGACAAGGCCGAGGACGCATTCCGGCAGGCCATGCTGATGTCCAAGGGGTCGCTCGGAATATTCTTTGCAAACCGGCTGGTGACGACCCTCGTCCTGGCAGGGATCGCGCTGTTGCTGCTTCCGCTCGCTTTGCAGATCGTACGTCTGTTGCGCAAGCCGGACGTATCAGCTCAGGAGAAGGTGAGGATCATATGAACGTGCAAAGCCCCGGCAAGCCGCTGATCGCGCTGGCGATGGGAGACCCCGCCGGAATCAGCCCGGAGCTGACCGCAAAACTCGCCTGTTCAGACGAAATACGCTCCCGCGCGCGCCTGCTCGTGATCGGAGACCGCCGCGTTTTCGACGAGGGCGCGCGTGTGGCCGGCGTCAAGGCGGATTTGCCGAATGTGCCACCGTCCGCGGACCCCAAAGCAATCGGTGACGCCGCCTTCATGGATCTCGGCCATCTCGATCCCGCGACCATCGAGCGCGGTGTCGCCAGCCAGGCCGGCGGTGCGTTCGCGCTGGAGAATTATCGTCATGCGCTGACGCTGGCGCGCGAGGGGCAGGCCGATGCGGTCTGCTTCACGCCGTTCAACAAGAAGGCGATGCGCCTCGCACGCGCCGAGTATGACGACGAGATTGCATTTTCCGCCGAGGTCGCCGGCCTGAAAACGCCGGCCAGCGAATTCAACGTGCTCGACAGGCTCTGGAATGCCCGCGTCACCTCGCACATCCCGCTCAAGGACGTGGCCTCGCGGCTATCAGTCGAACGCATTCATCGCGCGCTGAAACTGACGGATGCCTGCATGCGACGGGCCGGCTTTGCCGAGCCCCGTATCGCGGTCGCCGGGCTCAACCCGCATGCCGGTGACGGCGGCAATTTCGGCCGCGAGGAGATCGATGTGATCGAGCCCGCGGTCGCGGCCGGCCGGGCTGAAGGAATAGCGGCGGAGGGGCCGTTTCCGGCCGATACGGTTTTCCTGCGCGCCAAGAACGGCGCCTTTGATGCGGTGCTGACGATGTATCATGACCAGGGCCAGATCGCGATGAAGCTGATGGGCTTCGATCGCGGGGTGACGATCCTGGGCGGCTTCCCGTTTCCGATCTGCACGCCGGCGCATGGCACGGCCTATGACATCGCAGGCAAAGGCGTCGCCTCGGTCGGCGCCAGCCGGGCAGCCTTGTTGCTCGCCGCCGAGATGGCCGCCGCCGCCAGGGTGGGAAGCCGGACGGCGTGAGCTGCCCGCCTAAGCGGTGGCCCTCAGCGCCGCAAAGCCGCGTTCGAGATCGGCCTTGAGATCGTCGACATTCTCCAGGCCGATGTGCAGCCGCAGCGTCGGCCCGCCGGGCGACCATTTTGTCGCGGTGCGATATTCATTGCAGTCGAACGGGATGATGAGGCTTTCGAAGCCGCCCCACGAAAAGCCCATGCCGAACAGCTTGACCGTATTGAGCAGGGTGTCGACCGCCTGCTGCGGCACCGGTTTCAGCACAATGCTGAACAGGCCGGAGGCGCCGGTGAAGTCGCGCTTCCAGATCGCATGGCCCGGATGGCTTTCGATCGCCGGATGCAGGACCTGCAGGACTTCTGGCCGGCCGGCGAGCCAGCGCGCCATTTCCAGGCCGGAGCGGTAATGCTGCGCGAGCCGCACCGAGAGCGTGCGGACGCCGCGCAGCGCCAGGAATACGTCGTCCGGCCCGGCGCAAACGCCGAGCAGGCGAATGCCCTCGGCGATCAGCGGCCAGGCTTTTGCATTCGCCGAAATCGTGCCGAACATGATGTCGGAATGGCCGCCGATATATTTGGTGGCGGCCTGCATGCTGATGTCGACGCCCTGGTCGAGCGAGCGGTGAAACAGCGCGGTCGCCCAGGTATTGTCGTCGATGACCAGCGCGTCCCTCGCATGCGCGACGGCGGCGATGGCGGGGATGTCGGTCATCTCGAACGACTGCGAGCCGGGCGCCTCGACCAGCACCGCCTTGGTGTTCGGTTTGAACAGTTTTTCGATTGCAGCGCCAATCAGCGGGTCGAAATAGGTGACCTCGACGCCGTAGCGGGCCAGCATGCCGTTGCAGAAATTGCGCGAGGGCCGGTAGACATTGTCGGTCACCAGCAGATGGTCGCCGGCCTTCAGGACCGAGAGCAGGGTGGTGCTGATGGCGGCAAGGCCGGACGGCACCAGGCCGACGCCGGCGCATTGCGGGCCCTCCAGCGACATCAGCACGTCCTGCAGCGCCCGCGTGGTCGGGCTGCCGTGGCGCCCGTAGGTGAATTCGGCGCGGTGGGCGTGCAGGTCCTCGGCGGTCGGGTAAAGCACGGTCGACCCGTGGAAGACCGCCGGGTTGACGAAGCCCCTTTGCCCCTTGGTGTCGCGGCCGGAAGTGACCAGCCTGGTTTCGGGTTTTTGCGGGTTGGACGGGCCGTCGTTCGAAAAACTCATGCGTTTGCATTATCCAAGACGTTATGCCGCAGGCGCAACTTGATCGCGAAAACACCGCCGGCGGCGGGTCGGAGCCGGGCGACTTAATAACAAGACACAGAAGACGGCAGTCAACCCCTTGACCCGGCACGCTAGTCGTTCTGAGATGCGAACCAACTAACAGTCGCTGCAAGTTGAGGGGCCTGCCGCGATACCTGATCCACCGCCTGACCGGATTGGCATGTCAAATGCACGGTCACGATGACGCTTTTCAGCGAGGGATCAGCGGGTTGGCCCCACAACGTCAGGCGTTGCCTAAAAAAGAATCTCCGGACGTCCCCTTGAAAGGCCTAACCCATGAAACGCGTATCTCTGGTTGTTACCCTTGCCGCTGCTGCTGCCCTCTCGGCCCAGGCCGCCTCGGCGCAAACCCTCAAGACGGTCAAGGACCGCGGCATGCTGTCCTGCGGGGTCAGCCAGGGCCTGCCGGGCTTCTCGTCGCCGGACGACAAGGGTAACTGGACCGGTCTCGACGTCGACATCTGCCGGGCGGTCGCGGCCGCCATCTTCAACGACGCCACCAAGATCAAGTTCGTCCCGCTGTCGGCCAAGGACCGCTTCACCGCGTTGCAGTCCGGCGAGATCGACGTGCTGTCGCGCAACACCACCTGGACGCTGTCGCGCGATACCTCGCTCGGCGCCAACTTCACCGGCGTGACCTATTATGACGGCCAGGGCTTCCTGGTGAAGAAGTCGCTGAAGGTGAACTCGGCGCTGGAGCTCAACAGCGCCTCCGTCTGCGTTCAGACCGGCACCACGACCGAGCAGAACCTCGCCGACTACTTCAAGGGCAACAACATGAAGTATGAGGTGATCGCGTTCGCGACCGCCGACGAAACCGTCAAGGCCTATGAGTCCGGCCGCTGCGACGTCTTCACCTCGGACGTCTCCCAGCTTTATGCCGAGCGTCTGAAGGTCGCCAATCCCGCCGATCACGTCGTGTTGCCCGAAGTGATCTCGAAGGAACCGCTCGGACCGATGGTTCGCCATGGCGACGATCAGTGGTTCGACATCGTGAAATGGACGCTGTTCGCGATGGTCGGCGCCGAAGAGCTCGGCATGACCCAAAAGAACATCGACGAGATGGCCAAGTCCGACAAGCCGGAGGTCAAGCGCGCGGTCGGCACTGACGGCAATCTGGGTGAGCAGCTCGGCCTGACCAAGGACTGGATGGTGCGCATCGTGAGGGCGACAGGCAACTACGGGGAATCCTTCGAGCGTAACGTCGGCTCCGGTTCCAAGCTCGGCATTGCCCGCGGCCTCAACAACCTCTGGAGCAAGGGCGGTATCCAGTACGCCCCGCCGATCCGCTAAGCACCAGCGAGAAGGGCTGCGGCGATGGCCATCGAACCCCGAAAACCACCGTCGCAGCTCATTCCCAAGCTGCAGCGGGCGCTGGGCGGCCGGGCGGGCTGGAGCGGCTTCGTGCTCCAGCTGCTGTTCGTCGCCGCGCTCGCCTGGATCTCCTACGAGATCGTCGCCAACGCCCGCGCCAACCTGCAGGCCCAGCGGATCACCGCGGGCTTCGGCTTCCTGGCCAACAATGCCGGCTTTGATGTCAGCCAAAGCCTGATCCCGTATTCGGGATCTGATCCCTATACGCGGGTCTTTCTGGTCGGCCTGCTCAACACGCTGCTGGTCTCGGTGATCGGCATTTTCTTCGCCACCATCATCGGATTCCTGGTCGCCCTCGGTCGGCTGTCGCCGAACTGGCTGCTGTCGCGGATCTCGGGCGGCTATGTCGAACTGATCCGCAACCTGCCGGTCCTGTTCCAGATCCTGTTCTGGTATTTGGCCGTGCTCGCCGCATTGCCCAACCCGCGGCAGAGCATTTCGATCTTCGACAGCATCTTTCTCAGCAATCGCGGCCTGATCGTTCCTAAGCCGGTCGGCCAGGCGGGCTTCGAACCGTTCGTCGTCGCCCTGCTGGTGGCGATCGTAGCCTCCATCGTGTTGTGGCGTTATGCGCGCCGTCAGCTCTTTCAAAGCGGCAAGGTGATCAAGGTCTGGCCCTATGCGCTCGGCATGATTATCGGCCTGCCGCTGATCAGCATGCTGATCTTCGGCACCCCCGTTACGTGGGAGGTGCCGGTGCTCAAGGGCTTCAACTTCGCCGGCGGCTCACGCCTCATTCCGGAATTCGTCGCGCTGACGGTGGCGTTATCGACCTACACAGCGGCCTTTATCGCCGAGATCGTGCGCGCAGGTATTATCTCCGTGCACAAGGGGCAGATGGAGGCAGGCTCCTCGCTCGGACTGCAGCGCGGCTCGGTGCTGCGGTTGATCGTGATCCCGCAGGCGATGCGGGTGATCCTGCCGCCGCTCACCAACCAGTATCTCAACCTGACCAAGAACTCCTCGCTGGCGGTCGCGATCGGCTATCCGGACCTCGTCTCGGTATTTGCGGGCACGACGCTGAGCCAGACCGGACAGGCGATTGAAATCATCGGCATCACCATGGGCGTCTATCTCCTGATCTCGCTGGTCACCAGCGCGATCATGAGTTTCTATGGATGGCGCATCAGCCGGAGCATGGGCGGATGAGCGACACCACGGCATCCAATTTCGTCCGCCAGGATCTGGTGCCGGAGCGGCCGGCGCCGGTGAAGACCACCGGCTTCATCGGCTTCCTGCGCACGCGGCTGTTCAATTCCCCGACCAACATCCTGATCACGGTCGTCAGCCTGCTGCTGCTGTGGGTCATCGTCGTTCCCGCCGTGAGATTCGCGTTCATCGACGCCGTCTGGACCGGCACGGACCGCACCGCCTGCCTGCCGAAAGGTCCGAACGATGTGGTTGGCGCCTGCTGGCCCTTCATTCAGGCCAAGTTTTCGCAATTCATCTACGGCTTCTACCCGGAGCCGGAGCGCTGGCGGGTCAATCTGACTTTCGCTCTTGCGGCGATCCTCTTGGTGCCGCTATTGATTCCGCGTTTGCCGGGCAAGGGTCCGAACGCCATCCTGTTCTTCGTCGCGCTCCCGGTCGTTGCCTTCTTCCTGCTGCGCGGCGGCGGACTCGGCGGCTTCGGGGTGAGCTGGACGGGCGCGCTTCTCTCCGGCTTCAACGACAGTATCGGCGAGGGCGGCAGGAAGCTGGCGGCATCGGGCGAGGCGACGTCCGTTATCGGACCGCTGCTGTGGGTGATAGGCAAGCTGCTGGTGCTGCTGAGCACCGTGGTGAGCTGGATACTTCTGCCGCTGACTTGGCTGCGCGACCAGATCCAGGCCTACGGACGTCCGGTCTGGGCCGACCTCGCGGCGACCGCCGTGATCATCTCGGCGCTGCTGTTCTGGCTGACGGGGAGCTTGCGCGCCGTCGCCACCACGCTTGCGATCTTTGTCGGCATCGCCGTCGTGATTGCGATCATGGGGCTCGACCGTGGCGGACTGCCGGAGGTCGATACGCGGCTCTGGGGCGGGCTTTTGGTGACGCTGGTGGTGTCGGTCGTCGGCATCGTCGCCTCGATGCCGGTCGGCATCGCGCTGGCGCTCGGGCGTCGTTCGACCATTCCGCTGATCCGGGTTTTCTCAATCGCCTTCATCGAGTTCTGGCGCGGCGTTCCGCTGATCACCGTGCTGTTCTTCGCAACCTACATGCTGCCGCTGTTCGTTCCGACCGGCTTCACCATCGACGGGTTGATGCGCGCCCTGATCGGCATTGCGCTGTTCGCCGGCGCCTACCAGGCCGAGGTGATCCGTGGCGGCCTGGCGGCGATCCCGCGCGGGCAGGCGGAGGCCGCGAGCGCGCTCGGCCTGTCCTGGGCCAAGACCACGGGGCTGATCGTGATGCCGCAGGCGCTGCGCCACGTCATCCCCGGCCTCGTCAACAGCTTCATCGCGCTGTTCAAGGATACCTCGCTGGTCTCGATCGTCGCGCTGTTCGATTTGCTCGGGCAGCTCAGGGCGTCCTTCAGCGACCCGGTCTGGTCGACGCCGACCACGCTGTTCACCGGCTTTGCCTTCACCGGGATCATCTATTTCGTCTTCTGTTTCGGGATGTCGCGTTACTCGATGTTCGTCGAGAACCGGCTGAACGCTCATCGTCGCAACTGAGTACATCACCATGACCGCAAACTCGATCGTTGGCATCAACGCACTCAACAAATGGTACGGCGATTTTCACGTGCTGCGCGACATCAACCTCGACGTCGCCAAGGGCGAGCGCATCGTGATCTGCGGCCCGTCAGGCTCGGGCAAGTCGACGCTGATCCGCTGCATCAACGCGCTGGAGGAATTCCAGGAAGGCCAGATCGTGGTCGAGGGCATCGAGCTCGGGCCGAACCTGAAGCGGGTCGACGAGGTCCGGCGCGAGGTCGGCATGGTGTTCCAGAGCTTCAACCTGTTTCCGCATCTGACCGTGCTGGAGAACTGCACGCTGGCGCCGATCTGGGTGCGCAACATCCCGAAAAAGGATGCCGAAGCCACCGCGATGAAATTCCTGGAGCGGGTCAAGATCCCGCATCAGGCCAACAAATATCCGGGCCAGATGTCGGGCGGTCAGCAGCAGCGCGTGGCGATTGCCCGCGCGCTGACCATGAACCCGAAGGTCATGCTGTTCGACGAGCCGACCTCGGCGCTCGATCCCGAAATGGTCAAGGAAGTGCTCGACACCATGGTCGACCTCGCCAAGGAGGGCATGACCATGCTGGTCGTCACCCACGAGATGGGATTTGCCCGCGAAGTCGCCAACCGCGTCGTGTTCATGGATGCGGGGCAGGTGATCGAGTCAAACACGCCGCATGAATTCTTCGCCAACCCGCAGCACGCGCGGACGAAGCTGTTCCTGAGCCAGATCCTGCGGCATTAGCTCAAAGTAGTCCGGATGGAGCGCAACGCAATTCGGGAGTTTTGCGCGTCATGCGCACCCCGGATTTCGCCGTGCTCCATTCGGAAGTTGAAATTGTTTGGTAATCTGTCCGCCCCGACCTATTCCTCGTAAATGGGCGCGGTCGTGCCGCGGCTAAACCTTTCCGCCTGCTGGCCAGCCAGTTCGCAACCTCATTGCCAAGAGCGGCTATACGCTTCCTCCCTCCAATTCGCGGCAACCTGAGCGCATATCTCCGCATGCATTGAAGCGTTGTGATATTACTTCGCTGTCCCGCTCAAGCTGGACAGATCTTGAAACGATCTCAGGAGGGAAATGCCATGCAACGGTATTTTTTCGCCTTCCTTGTTTTTGCTTCCGCACCTTCTGCACTAGCGGTGGAGCTGCCAAAGGAGGGCAGCTACGACTACACTGCCTGCTGGTCCGGCGTTAACAACGTGATCACATTTTCCAAAAACCACACCGCCTCAAGTTATGAAATGACGGGTACTACCCGCAGCAATCCTCCCGACGGAATGTTTGACAAGAACACGTTCCGCTGCGTGGGCATGAACGCCTCACTGGACGGAAAATTTACAGGGTCCACGGTATGCGAAACGGTCGATGTGGACGGCGATAAACGTCTCGCATATTTTTCGCTCGCAAGTGATGGAAGTCTCACGCGGGAAAATGTTGCCGGCACTGGAAAATACGAGGGGATGAAGACCGTCGGCACGGTCCACCCCTTGGGTCCGTTTCCGGCTATCAAGGTTGGAACTTTCCAGGACTGCAATCACCAGACTGGCACGTACAAGCTAAAGTAAAGCCTGAACGAGAATTAGCCGTCGCAGACCGACTTTGAGCGGCGGCTTTTCCTCTCGGATATGGGGCCGTCCGTCGAATTGCTCTCCAGCGCCGCCGGCTCTGACGCCCTCACGTCTTCTCGAACGGCACGTCGATCTGGGGGCGCTTCTCCAGCCAGGCCGGCACCGGCAAATTCTTCGAGCGCATGAACTCCGGATTGAACAGCTTTGACTGATAGCGATTGCCGGAGTCCGCCAGGATGGTGACGATGGTCTTGCCCGGTCCGAGCTGCTTGGCGAGACGGATTGCGCCGGCGACGTTGACGCCGGTCGAGCCGCCGAGGCAGAGGCCCTCGTGCTCGAGCAGGTCATAGATCACCGTCACGGCTTCCTCGTCTGAAATCAGGAAAGCGTCGTCAACCTTCGCGGTCTCGACGACCGGCGTGACGCGACCGAGCCCGATGCCTTCGGTGATCGAGTCGCCCGGTGTCGATTTGGCCTTGCCGTGCTTGAACAACTCGTACATCGCAAAACCATGCGGATCGGCGCAGGCGTTGACGATGCCCGGGTGCTTCTCCTTCAGAAAGCGGCTGGTGCCGGCCAGCGTGCCGCCGGTGCCGACCGAGCAGATGAAGCCGTCGATCTTGCCGCCGGTCTGTTCCCAGATCTCCGGTCCGGTCGACTCATAATGCGCCTTGGCGTTGTCGAGATTGTTCCATTGGTCGGCGAACAGAACGCCGTTCGGCTCGGTCTTGCGAAGCTGGGCGGCCAGCCGCCGGCCGACATGCTGATAGTTGTTCGGATTGGCGTATGGCAGCTGCGGCACCTCGACGAGCTCGGCGCCGCACAGCCGCAACATATCCTTCTTTTCCTGGCTCTGCGTTTCCGGGATCAGGATCAGCGTGCGGTAACCGCGCGCGCTGGCGACCACGGCGAGACCGATGCCGGTGTTGCCGGCGGTCGATTCAACCACCAGGCCGCCGGGCTTCAGCTCGCCGCGCTTCTCGGCCTCCAGGATCATCCACTTGCCGGCGCGGTCCTTGACCGACTGGCCGGGATTCATGAATTCGGCCTTGCCGAGAATGGTGCAGCCGGTGGCTTCGGAAGCGTGCTTCAGCTTGATGAGGGGCGTATTGCCGATCGCTTCGATAACGTCTTTGTGGAAGGCCATGTCGTTGAAATCGCCGGTTCGTTTGCCTAATCGTTGAGCGACCCTACTGGAGGGCCGCTAGCCACACAAGCCAGCGTTGGGGCAGGGCAGGTCAGCCCGATTTCGCAAATACCACCTGGCGCACATCGATATTTCCCGACAGGAAACCGGCCTCGCAATAGGCGAGGTAATATTCCCAGAGTCGCCGGAAGCGATCGTCGAAACCTGATGGCATCAGGTTAGGCCAAGCCGCGCGGAAATTGTTTCGCCAGATCGCAAGCGTCTTGGCATAATCTTGCCCAAAGATGCGCTCGCGGATGACGGGAACGCCGAAACGCTCGCCCAGCATTTTCAGAATCTGCGGCGAGGGCAGCATGCCGCCCGGGAAAACGTAGCGCTGGATGAAGTCGACTTCGCGGCGATAGGTCTGGAACAGGTTGTCCTGGATGGTGATGGCCTGGATGCCGGCGAGCCCTCCGGGCAGCAGGCGGTCGCGCAACTGTGAAAAATAGTTCGGCCAGAATTGCTCCCCGACGGCCTCGATCATCTCGATCGAGGCGATGCGGTCGTAGCGGTCGCGTTCGTCGCGATAATCCCTGAGCTTGATCTCGACCTTGTCGCTGAGCCCGGCATTGTGAATCCGCGCAGCAGCGAAATCGCGCTGCTCCTTGCTGATGGTGAGGCCTGTGACCTTGGCGCCGAACGTCCTGGCGGCATATTCGGCAAAGCCGCCCCAGCCGCACCCGATCTCCAGCAGCTTCTGGCCCGGCCGCAGATCGATGGCCTCGGCCAGCCGCCGATACTTGTTGTGTTGCGCGGCCGTCAGGTCGGGCGTGTCGTCCTCGAACAAGGCAGACGAATAGGTCATGCTGGGATCGAGCCACGCCGAATAGAAGGCGTTGCCGATGTCGTAATGCGCATAGATGTTGCGTCGGGCCTGCCGCCGCGTATTGCGGTTGAGCCAATGCCTGACGAACTGCAGCGTGCGCGCCAGCGGGTTGGCGACCAGCATCGTCTGCATCCAATCCTGGTTGACGCAGAACAGATAGAGGAATTGCGTGAGGTCGGGCGTGTCCCATTCGCCGCGCAGATAGGCTTCGGCAATGCCGATGTCGCCGCCGCGCAGGAGCCGCGAGGCAAAGCCGTAATCGTAGATCTTCATCGCCGCCGCCGGGCCCGGCCCGTTGCCGCCCAGCCGCACCATGCGACCGTCGGCCAGCGTCACGTCGAGCGTGCCATGTTGCAGCTTTGAACCGAAGCCCAGCGCCAGACGGACCAGGCGGGGCAATTCCGGAAACGTTGCGTCTACGGTTTCCGATGTGACCGAAATCAACTCGGACATGTGCGATCCATCGAACGTCGGTTTACCCCGACTTCGCATGGCCGATCGGCCCTGCTCAGTCTTTGGCATGGGCGGACAACGCTGGCGAAGTATAATCGTTGCCGTTCCCGCTCGCCAAGCCGGTATTGAAGGCGGCATGCTGCCGCGGCACCAGCCGCGCGCCCTTGAGCCAGAGCCGCAGCGCTTCCCAGTGGATCGCCGCCATCACCTTGAAGGTGACCAGCGGCAGAGCGAAGCACGCCCGTAACAACTCCTTGGTGTTGAGCGTGTGGCGGCGACCATTGAAGGTTGCAGCGAGCAGGGGGCCTTCGCGGCTGGTTTCCAGAATTCGCAACTGCACACGCTCGCCCGGCGGCAGCACGCGAAAATGGTAGCGCATCGCCATCTCGATAAAGGGTGAGACGTAGAACAGCTTGTCCTGCCGCTGCCGCACGCCGGCACAACTGACATCGCCAGAAGTCACCGGAAGGACGTAAGCGTGGATATCGCCAAAGGTGTTGCGCACCTCGTAGATCAGGAGCGCCAGATCACCGCGCGCGCGATAGCAGAAATAGACCGACAACGGATTGAATGCGTAGCCGAGCAGGCGGGGATAGCAGAGCAGCAGCACCCGTCCGCCCGTGAGGTCGATGCCGCGCTCGGCTGCGCAACGCTGCGCATAGGCGCGCAGGGATGAGCCATCTCGCGTGCCATGGTCGGCCTCGTGAAAACTGTAGAGCGCCGCGCGGTTGACGCCGAACAGCGGCGACTGCCGGTCCGCGTCTTCCAGCCGGTCCAGATCGATCAGCAGGCTCATCACACGGTAGCTGAAGCGATGGCCGATCGGCCTCAACCGCGCATGCATGACGTCGCCGATGTAAAGCGCCGCAGCGTCGGCTGTTGTCGGTGTTTCCCGCATGGGGTTACTCCGCGGCTTCCGCCAGCGCTCGCGGCGCTTCGCGCCATGGCGTCGTCGCGCCGAGCGCTTCGGCGACCGCAAGGCCCGAGCGCAATCCGTCCTCGTGGAAACCGTATCCGGTCCATGCGCCGCAGAACCAGGTATGCCGCTTGCCTTGAATTTCGGGCAGGCGCTTCTGGGCGGCAAAGGCGGCCGCGTTATATTGCGGATGCTCGCAGCGATACTTGCGGAAGGTCAACGTGGGATCGGGCGCGATCGGCGGGTTGAGGCTGACGAACAGCGGCTTGTCGGGATCGATGCCCTGCAGCTCGTTCATCCAGTAGGTGACGGAGACGTCGTTGTCGACGCTTGGGTCGACGCCTCCCTGACGCGGCCAGCGCAGGAAATTCCACGCGGCCCAGGCGCGCCGGCGCTTCGGCATCAGGCTGGTGTCGCGATGCAGGTAAATCGTGTTGGGGGAATAGCCGATAGCGCCAAGGATTGAACGCTCGCGATCGTCGGCGTCCGACAGCATCGCCAGTGCCTGATCGCTGTGGGACGCAATCACGACATGGTCGTAGGCGCTGGTCTTGCCGTGGCTGTCGTGCACGACGACGCCATGCGCGGTGCGCTCGATGGCGGTGACGGCGCAGCCGAGCTTGATCCGGTCGCGGAATGAGGCGGTCAGTTTGTCGACATAGCGCTGGCTGCCGCCCTTCACGGTGCGCCAGACCGGGCGGTCATATTGCAGCAGGCGATGATTGGCGAAAAAGGCGACGAAGTTTTCGGCCGGGAAATCCAGGATCTCGCTCGATGGCGCCGACCAGATCGCGGCGCCCATCGGCGCCAGATAGTCGGTCAACAGCCGCGGCGCAAAATGACGCGTGCGGAAATATTCGCGAAGCGTCAGTCCCGCCAGTTTGCCCGCGGCGTAATCCTCGACGCTCTGCTGGTTGAAGGTAAGGATATCGCGCAGCATCCAGAGGTAGGAGGGCGACAACAGGTTGATGGGTTGCGCGAACAGCCCGCAAGCGGTCTCGAACCAGTTGTTGCCGCCGCCTTTCCACTCGAAGCGGCCGGTGTCCGCCGTCACGGCAAAGCTCATGCAGCTTTCGACGGTTTCGACGCCAAGATGGGCAAACAGCGCCGTGAGGTCGGGATAGTTCAGTTCGTTGTAGACAATGAAGCCGATGTCGACGGCAAGCCTGTCGCCGTCATAATCGATGCTGACGGTGTGGCTGTGGCCGCCGGGCCAGAGTTCGCGGTCGTAGACCGTGACCGGATAATGTTTCGACAAGATCCAGGCCGCGGCGTTGCCGCTGATTCCCGTACCCACCACCGCAACGCGCATTTTTGGCCCTCCATTGCACGGGGCGAGATACGGTGGGCTGTTCCCGGAGTTTCAAATCGGCCACAGGCAACGGCTTTCGCTGCTCGGGAGGCGGATTCCGGGCGTCAGGACAGGGGAAAAGCCCCATGAAATCTTCGTAAGATTCCGGCGGTCCTGCGGCGTCCCGATATGACTGGAAACTCTATAAAATAAGAGGGACCGAACGCTTTGCCGGCTGTTTTGCGCGCCCGAACCGACTATGGGTGAAGACCTGCGCGGGGCTGTCCGCGCTTGAGTCGCAAGGCTAATATCCGCTCAGTTCTAACGGAAGCATCACCCCGTGAAGTTGCAGGCCACCAGGAGAAGCGCTCGTCGCGCGTCGAGCCGGGATTTGCCCGGTGGAGAACGGGTGTGACCCAGCGAATTGTAACTGCGGCGACGGAAGGCTGGTGTGCTCTCGTCCCCGGCGGCAAGCGGCTGGCGCGATCGCTTGCGGTGCTTGGCCTGGTTGCCAGTTCCGCGGGCTGTATCCTGACCAAGGACCTGCCCGATCCCGCGCTCGACATTCCCGAGGGCTACAAGGCGGCCCGGCTTTCGAAGCCCAAGGATGCGCCGCCGACGCTCGACTGGTGGCGCGGCTTCCGCTCGCGGGAGCTAACGGACCTGATGGAGGAGGCGCAGACCGTCAATCTGGACATCGCCGCCGCCACGGCGAGGTTCCAACAGGCCGATGCGCAGGCGCGAATCGCAGGCGCGGCGCTGTTGCCTACGCTCAACGGCAACGGCTCGGAGAGCTATTCCCGCACCTCCGGATCCAGCGCCAGCGGCCTGAGCATTGGCGGCCGTGAGGTCGTCAATTACTCCGCCTCGCTCAGCGCCAGTTACGAGCTGGACTTCTGGGGCAAGAACCGCGACGCCGCGCAAGCCGCCGAAGAGACCGCGATCGCCAACCGCTTCGACCGCGACGTCGTCGCGCTGACCACGCTGACGACGGTGGCCAACGCCTATTTCCAGGTGCTGACCGCGCAGGACCGGCTTCGGACCGCGCAGCAGAACATCGCCAGCGCCGAGCGCATCCTCAACGCCATCCGCGACCGCTTCAAAGCCGGCACCGGAACCGACCTCGACGTCGCGCAGCAGGAGAGTGTGGTCGCCAACCAGCGCGCGCAGGTGCCACCGCTGAAACAGACGCTCGACCAGAACATCAACGCGCTGGCAACCCTGGTGTCGCGGCCGCCGGAATCCGTTCGCGTCAAGGGCGGGTCGCTCAACCAGATCGCCTCGCCGCGGGTCACGCCCGGCCTGCCGTCGGAGTTGCTGACGCAGCGCCCTGACATCCGCCGACAGGAGGCGCAGCTTGCCTCGGCGACCGCCAATGTCGGCAATGCCCGCGCGCAGTTCTTTCCAAGCATTCAATTGACCGGGCAGGGCGGCTATCAAAGCTCGGCGCTGTCCTCGCTGTTTCAGCCGCACGCCGCCTTCTTCAGCATGGTCGGCAGCCTGACCCAGCCGATCTTCGACGGCGGCAGGATCCTCGGCAATTTCGAGTTCACCAAAGCGCGGCAGGACGAGTTGCTGCAGATCTATCGCAAGACCGTGGTGCAGGCCTTTGCCGATGTCGATAACGCCCTGTACTCGATCCGCCAGACCACGGAGAGGCTGCGGCTGCAGCGCGAAGTGGTGGCGGCATCGCGGCGGGCCTTCCAGCTTGCCGAGCAGCAGTTGCGGGCTGGAACCGCCGATATCGTAACTGTGCTAAATACGCAGACGACGTTATTCCAGGCGGAGGATTTGCTGTGGCAGGCCCAACTGGCCCGGCTGCAGGCGATCGTCAGCCTCTATCAGGCGCTGGGGGGCGGCTGGGAGCCAAGGATGGAAAGGCCGGTCGATGCTCTTTAAGCCGGAAGTGAACCACGACGCGAAGACGGCGGGAAAGCGCGTCGCGCGCGGCATTGGCCGGCGGATGGTGTCGCTGACGATCACGCTGCTGATCCTCGGCGGGCTCGGCTATCTCGGCTGGAACGCCTTTCAGCAGAAGCCGGGCGGCCGCAACGGGCCCGGCGCACGCCCTGACCTCCCGGTGCCGGTACTGGCGGCGACGCCGCGCACGCAGGATGTCCCGGTCTATCTCGACGCGGTCGGCTCGGTCCGTGCGCTGAATACGGTGACAGTGCGCTCGCAGGTCGACGGCAAGCTGATCAAGGTCAACTTCGTCGAAGGCCAGGACGTCAAGCAGGGCGACGTGCTGGCCGAGATCGATCCGGTGATCTACCAGGCGCAGTACGATCAGGCGGTGGCCAAGAAGGCGCAGGACGAGGCGCTGCTCGCCAACCAGAAGCTCGATCTGGCGCGCTATCAGCAGCTTGCCGCCTCGAACGCCGGCTCCAAGCAGCAGGCCGATACGCAACGCGCGGTGGTCGCCCAGCAGGAGGCGCTGGTGAAGGCCGACCAGGCGGCGATCGACAATGCGCAGGCGATGCTCGGCTACACCAAAATCATCGCGCCGCTGACCGGGCGCGCGGGCCTGCGTCAGGTCGACCAGGGCAATATCATCCGCGCCGCAGACGCGACCGGGCTCGTCATCCTGACGCAGTTGCAGCCGATCGCGGTGCAGTTCAGCCTGCCGCAACAGCAGATCGTGCGCGTCAACGCCGCTGCCGCCAAGGGACCGCTCGCGGTGGACGTGTTCGGCAATGACGGCGTGGCGGTCGCCGATACCGGCACGCTGAAGGGTATCGACAATCAGGTCGATCCGACCACGGGCACGCTGAAGCTGAAGGCGGAGTTTCCGAACGCCAAATTCCAGCTCTGGCCCGGCCAGTTCGTCAATGTTCGGCTGAAGGTCGAAACGCTGGATAAGGTGATCGTGGTGCCGACCTCGGCGGTGCAGCGCGGCCCCGCCGGCACGTTCAGCTATGTGATCGGGCCGGGCGATATTGCGACCGCCAAGGCGATCGTGGTGACGCAGCAGAACGAGAACGACGCGGTGATCGCGAGCGGGCTCTCGACGTCCGATCGCGTCGTGACGACAGGCTTTGCAAACCTGTCCGACGGCGCCAAGGTCCTGATCGGCACCGACGACCGGGCGCCGACCGCCGATCTGGCGCCGCGCAAGCGCAGCCGCAGCCCGGATGCCAAGGGCGGTCCAGGCAAGGAAGGCGGTCCTGGCAAGGAAGCTGGTCCTGGCAAGGACGGGGAGCACCGCGGCAAGCGGGAGCGCGGCGAGGGCGACCAGAAGGGACAAACCGGACCAGCGAGAGGCGAGCCATCGGGCGGCGCGGCGAAGTCGCAGCCTTGATCGTCTGAACCAACTTCGCAAAGCCATGAGTACGCAACCATGAGCGTATCCGAACCGTTCATCCGCCGGCCGATCGCGACCTCGCTGTTGGGGATCGCGCTGATGATCGGCGGCGCGCTCGGCTATTGGGCGCTGCCGGTATCGGCGCTGCCGCAGGTCGATTTCCCGACCGTGCAGGTGACGACGCAACTGCCGGGCGCGAGCCCCGATGTGGTGGCGTCCCTGATCACCGCGCCGCTGGAGCGCCAGCTCGGGCAGATCCCGTCGCTGTCGTCGATGCAGTCGACCTCTTCCTACGGTGTCAGCCAGATCTCGCTGCAGTTCGACCTCAACCGCGACATCGACGGCGCCACCCAGGACGTGCAGGCCGCGATCAATGCCGCCGCGGGGATCTTGCCGAAAAACCTGCCGTATCCGCCGACCTACGCCAAGGTCAATCCGGCGGATGCGCCGGTGCTGACGCTGGCGCTGACGTCGGAGACGATCTCGCTGCGTGCGATGAGCGATATCGCCGACACGCTCCTCGGCCAGCGGCTCAGCCAGATTTCCGGCGTCGGACGCGTCGCTATCCTCGGCGGGCTGAAGCCGGCGGTGCGGGTGCAGGCCGATCTGGCACGGCTCGCCGCCTACGGCATCTCGATGGAGGACCTGCGCAATGCCATCGCGGGCGCCAATGTGTCGGGGCCGAAGGGATCGCTCGATGGCGCGCAGCAGGCCTATACCATCGCCGCCAACGACCAGATCGCGGCGGCGGAAGCCTACAAGCCGATCATCATCGCCTATCGCAACGGCTCCCCGGNGGTCACGATCGGCGACGTCGCCATCATCATCGATGGGCTGGAGAACGATCGGACCGGCGGCTGGTATCAGGGCACGCCGGCCGTGATCATCGACATCCAGCGGCAGCCCGGCGCCAACGTCATCGAGGTCGTCAGGCAGATCCGGGAGGAAATTCCCAAGCTGCAACGCTCGATCCCGGCCGGCGTCAAACTGAACGTGGTCTCCGACCGCACCGTTACCATTCGCGCCTCGGTGCGGGACGTCCAGTTCACGCTGATTCTTGCCGTAGTGCTGGTGACGCTGGTGGTGCTGTTGTTCCTGCGCTCGCTCCGCGCCACCCTGATCGCGGGCGTGGCACTGCCGCTGTCGCTGATCACGAGCTTCGGCATCATGTATTTCGCAGGCTTCAGCCTCGACAATCTGTCGCTGATGGCGCTCACGATCGGCACCGGCTTCGTGGTCGACGACGCCATCGTGATGATCGAGAACATCGTCCGTCACATGGAAAACGGCGAGTCCGTGATGGAGGCGTCGCTGAAGGGCGCCAGCGAAATCGGCTTCACCGTGATCTCGCTGACGGTATCGCTGATCGCGGTCTTCATCCCGCTATTGTTCATGTCCGGGCTGGTCGGACGCATGTTCCGCGAGTTCGCGCTGACGCTGACGATTGCGGTCGTGACCTCGGCGATCGTGTCGCTGACGCTGACGCCGATGATGTGTTCGCGGCTGCTCAAGCATGTCGGCGAGGAGATGACGGTCCCCGGCCTTGCGGCCGTCAGTCGCCTCATCGACCGCATGGTCGCCTTCTACCATCGCACGCTGCTGTGGGTGCTGCAGCGCCAGCGCGCGACGCTGGTGGTGACCTTCGCCACCATTGTCGCGACGCTTCTGATGTATGTGGCCGCGCCGAAAGGTTTCCTGCCGCTGCAGGACACCGCGTCGATCACGGCGGTGACCGAGGCGGGCCCCGACGTTTCCTTTGCCGAGATGCAGAGCCGGCAGGCGGCGGCCGCGGCCGCGATCCAGGCCGATCCGGATGTCGTCGGCGTGGTCTCCGTGATCGGCGCCGGCTCGGTCAATCCGACCACCAATGTCGGGCGTCTCGTGATGACGCTGCGGCCGCGCGGCGAGCGGGAGGATGATATTTCGGTCGTGGTCGACCGCCTGAAGCGGCGCACCGCTTCCATCCCCGGCATGACCATCTATTTCCAACCGGTGCAGGACGTGCAGATTTCGACCCAGTCGAGCCGCTCGCAGTACCAGTATACGCTGACCGGCACCGACGCGGCGGAAGTGTCGCTGTGGTCGCAGAAGCTGATTGCCGAAATGCGCAAGGATCCGCTGTTCCGCGACGTCTCGTCGGAAGCGCAGGAGGGCGGCCTGCGTGCCGCGCTCAATATCGATCGTCAGCGCGCCGGCCAGCTCGGCGTCAACATCCAGGCGGTCAACGACACCCTCAACGACGCCTTCGCGCAGCGGCAGATTTCGACGATTTACGGCCAGGCCAACCAGTACCGCGTGGTGCTGGAGGCGATGCCGATGTACCAGCGCGATCCTTCGATCCTCTCAAAGCTTTATCTGCCGGGGACAGCGAGTACCGTTGTCGGCGGGCCTAACGCACAGGTGCCGCTGTCGGCGGTGGCGACGCTGACCCGCACCACCGCGCCGCTGGCGATTTCGCATCTGGCGCAGTTCCCGGCCGTCTCGCTCAGCTTCAACCTCGGGCCCGGCGAGGCGCTCGGCGATGCCGTCGAGGAGCTCAAGAAGATCGAGACCAGGATCGGCATGCCCGGCAGCATCGTCGGCGTCTATGCGGGCGATGCGGCCGAGTTCTCCAAATCGCTGGCCGGCCAGCCCTGGCTGATTCTGGCGGCGATCGTCACGATCTACATCGTGCTGGGTGTGCTCTACGAGAGCTACATCCACCCGATCACCATCCTCTCGACGCTGCCCTCCGCAGGCGTCGGCGCCATTCTGGCCTTGATGCTGTTCGGGCAGGACCTCTCGGTGATCGGCCTGATCGGCATCATTCTCTTGATGGGCATCGTCAAGAAGAACGCGATCATGATGATCGACTTCGCGCTGGAGGCGGAGCGGCATCAGGGCATGTCGCCGTACGAGGCGATCGTGCAGGCCTGCCTGCTGCGCTTCCGCCCGATCATGATGACGACGCTGGCCGCGCTGTTCGGCGCATTGCCGCTGGCGATCGAGAGCGGCACCGGCGCCGAGTTGCGTTTTCCGCTCGGCATTTCCATCATCGGCGGTCTGCTGCTGAGCCAGTTGCTGACGCTCTATACGACGCCGGTGATCTATCTGGCGCTCGACCGGATCAATCGCAAAATCGAGAAGACCGTGCCGGACCCGGGGCCGCCCGGACCCACGGTCGCCGGCGCCACCGAGGGGATGCAGTAGATGGCATCGATCTCGGAGCCCTTCATTCGGCGGCCGGTTGGCACCACGCTGCTGGCGATTGGGCTCTTCCTGGTCGGCATCGTCGCCTACGTCTTCCTGCCGGTGTCATCCGTTCCGAACGTCGATTTCCCGATGATCCGGGTGTCCGCGACGCGGCCGGGCGCTGACCCTTCCGTGATGGCGTCGACCGTCGCAGCGCCCTTGGAGCGCCGTCTCGGCCAGATCGCGGGCCTCGACCAGATCACCTCGACCAGTTCGCTCGGCTCCACCAGCATCCAGTTGCAATTCTCGATCGGCCGCGACATCGACCGCGCCGCGCGCGACGTGCAGGCTGCGATCAACGCATCGCTGGCCGATCTGCCGAGCGACCTGCCCTCGCTGCCGCGCTTCCGCAAGGCCAACCCTGCGGCGGCGCCGGTGTTCGTGCTGGCGCTGACCTCGAAGACGCTGACGACGAGCGCGATGTATGACGTCGCCGACACCGTGATCGCGCAGCGCATCTCGCAGGTGCCTGGTGTTGGCGAGGTCAACGTCACCGGCGCCGACCAGCCGGCGGTGCGCATCGCGCTGAATCCCGTGGCGCTGTCGAATGCGGGAATTGCAACCGACGACGTTCGTCAGGCGATCATCAACGCCAATCCGCTGGGGCCGGTCGGGATCTTCAACGGCGGCCGCCAGAGCGAGACGATCTCGACCAACCGGCAGATGCGCACCGCGATCGAATTCCGCGACATCATCGTCAAGAGCGCGGGCGGCAATTTCGTCCGCCTCGCCGACGTCGCCGACGTCGAGGATTCCGTCCGCAACAGCCGCTCGATCGCCTGGTTCAACAAGCAGCCGGCGGTGCTGATCCAGATCACCAAGCAGGGNTGCCAATGTGATCGACACCGTCGATCGGGTGAGGGCGCTGTTGCCGGAACTGAAACAGTGGCTGCCTGGCGGGGTGGAAATTTCGACCTTGGTCGACCGCACCGGCACCATCCGCGCCAGCGTGCTGGACATGCAGTTCACGCTGCTGGCGACCGCCTTCCTGGTCATGGTCGTCGTATTCGCCTTCCTGCGGCGGCTGACGCCGACAATCGCGGCCGGCGTCTCGGTGCCGCTGGCGCTGGCCGGCACCTGCGCCGGGATGTGGCTCGCCGGCTTCTCGATCGACAATCTGTCCTTGATGGCGCTGGCGATCTCGGTCGGCTTCGTGGTCGACGATGCCATCGTCATGATCGAGAACATGTACCGTAACCTCGAACAGGGCATGGCGCCGTATCCGGCGGCGCTCGAAGGTGCCAAGCAGATCGGCTTTACCGTGCTGTCGATCAGCCTGTCCTTGATCGCGGCGTTCACGCCGCTGATCTTCATGGACGGCATCGTCGGCCGGCTGCTGCGCGAGTTTTCGCTGACGCTGACCTTTGCCATCGTGGTCTCGACCGTGGTGTCGCTCACGATCACGCCGATGATCTGCGCGCATTACATCAAGGAAGCGACGTCCGACCATGCGACATGGTTCGACCGCCTCGTCGAGGGCACGCTGTCGCGCATCGTCGCCTTCTATGCCTCGACCTTGCGCGCGGTATTGAACTTCCCGTTCCTGACGCTGCTCGTGTTCTTTGCCACCATCGCCCTGACGGTGGTGCTCTACATCAAGACGCCGAAGGGTTATTTTCCGACCGACGACAGCGGCTTCGTGATCGGCTCCACGCGCGCGTCAGCCGATACCTCGTTCCAGGCGATGCTGGGGCTGCAGCAGCAACTGGCTGACATCGTGATGGCCGATCCGGCGGTCGCAGGCGTCGGCTCCTCGCTCGGCGGCAGTGCCGGGCCGGGCGGCGGCGGTTCCAACCGCGGCACCATGTTCATCAGCCTGAAACCGCCGGAGGAGCGGGAAGGCGTGTCGACGGCGCAGGTGATCGATCGCCTGCGGCGCAATCTCTACCGGGTGGCCGGCATCCGCCTGTTCATGTTCGCGGCACAGGACATCCGCACCGGCGGCCGGCAGAGCGATTCCGACTATCAATATACGCTGGCGAGCACCAACCTCGACCTCTTGCAGAAATGGGCGCCCATCGTCGCCAAGCGCATGGAGACGGTGGAGGGCATCACCGACATCTCCAGCGACCGCGATCCCGGTGGATTGCAATTGTCGCTGGTGATCGACCGCAAGACCGCATCGAGCCTGGGCGTTCGCGTCCAGGACATCGACAATGCCCTGAACAATGCGTTCGCGCAGCGGCAGATTTCGATCATCTATACCCAGCGCAACCAGTACATGGTGGTGCTGGAGATCGACCCGAAATTCCAGGCGGATCCGTCCAATCTGGAGCGCATTTTCGTGGCCGGCGCCAACGACGCCCAGGTGCCGCTATCGGCCGTGGTGCGCTACCAGCGCGGCCTGTCGCCGCTGGCGGTCTATCACTCGCAATCGTTCCCTTCGACGACGGTCTCGTTCAACCTGCTGCCCGACGTGCCGCTGGAAGTCGCGACCACAAACATCCAGCGCGCGGTCGAGGAACTGCACATGCCGGAAGGCATCCGCGGCAGTTTTNGACGGCAACGCCGGCGATTTCAACAAGACCAGCGGGCGGCAGCCGCTATTGATCCTCGGCGCGCTGGTCGCGATGTATATCGTGCTCGGCGTGCTCTATGAGAGCCTGGCGCATCCGATCACGATCATCTCGACGCTGCCGTCGGCGGGGTTAGGGGCGCTGCTGGCACTGCAGGTGACCAACACGCCGCTCACCGTGATCGCCTTCGTCGGCATCATTCTCTTGATCGGNTATCGTCAAGAAGAACGGTATCATGATGGTCGATTTCGCGCTCGATGCCGAGCGCAACCGCGGCCTGTCCTCGGCGGATGCGATCTTCGAGGCCTGCCGCGCCCGCTTCCGCCCGATCCTGATGACGACAATGGCGGCGCTGTTCGCCGGCATTCCGCTGGTCATCGCCACCGGGCCCGGCACCGAGCTGCGCCGGCCGCTCGGCATCACCATCATCGGCGGCCTGTTCGTTTCGCAAATCCTGACGCTCTACACCACGCCGGTGATCTACCTGCTGATCGACCGGCTGCGCCAGCGATCCCGGCCGGCCGCGGTCGCAGCCCCCGCCGAGTAGTTGAATACCCGGGCACGGACAGCGTATAGCGGGCGGATGTCAGACCCATCCCATTCCCAGACCGGCGCCACTGTTGAGGCCGTTCCGGACTGTCCACGTTGCGGCAAGCCGCTGCCGCTCTGCATCTGCGACAGCGTCACCCCGGTCGAAAGCAGGATCTCGTTGCTGATTCTGCAACATCCGCAGGAGCAGGACAGGGCGCTCGGCACGGCGCGGCTGACGGCGCAGCATTTCGAGGGTGCGGTGGTTAAAATCGGCCTGTCCTGGCCGAGCCTGTCCAAGGCTCTGGGACGGACGGTTCACGATCCCTCGCGCTGGGCTGTGCTCTATCTCGGCTCGGCCAAGGTCGCCGACCTCGATACCGATGCCGAGATCGTCGCGATCAACCGCAAGGGGGAAATCGAGCCGCACCAGCGCGCCATCCTTGGAGATATCGAAGGCGTCGTGCTGCTTGACGGAACCTGGAGCCAGGCTAAGGCGCTGTGGTGGCGCAATGCGTGGATGCTGAAGTGCCAGCGCGTCATTCTCGGGCCGAAGCGCCCCTCGCGTTACGGCAAGCTGCGCAAGGAACCGCGCCGCGACGGCCTCTCCACCATCGAGGCCGCAGGCCTGCTGCTGGCCAGGCTCGAAAAGCGGCCCGAGATCGCAGAAGCGCTCAACGCCAGTTTCGATCGGATGCTGGCACGGTATCGCGAGGTGCAGGCGGAGAAGCCAGAACTTGCGCCGAAGCCGAAGAAGCGCGACTGGCGGCGGCGCAAGCGGGGGTAACGGCGGCGCTCGAAGGGACCGTTGGCGCCGACTCCTGTCGCTCCCGCGCGACGCGCTATGGGGTGGTCACGCTCGCCGTGCGGGGGCTGCTCCGGGCCGGGTTCCAATGTCCGCATCACGACATAACTACCCCTTGTTTGCCCCAGAAACGGCTGTGGACAAGGGTGACACCGCTCTTGACGATGCTAAATTCGGCACTCTCCGCGTAACAATTTGGAGCGATAGTCGATGACTTTAAGCACAGAAATTCTCACGCGTTCTCCGTTACTCGACGCTGATGAACTTGAAGGGGAAATCGGCGACATCATCAACAGAACCCGGCGAGGGCCGGTAATCGGAGGAGCGTCCAACGGCTACGATCATCCGTTGCCGAAGGGCCCGATGCCCGATTACGTCGAGCACAAGGAAGGCGTCAATCAGGTCGGCAAGCTCTCGGCCGAGGCCGTGGTCCGCGAATACGACGCGGCTGTGAAAGAGATTGAAGCGCTCGGCGCCGAACTGTCCGAGGCCGCCAAGAAGTGTGAGGCGATGGTCGCGGGCGTTCACGCCATGGTGACCGAGATCAGGGAGTTGGCGGCGAACTATCGCGAGGAAGGCAAGCGCTACTTCCTGCAGATCGAGGATTGTTCCTTGATGACGTCAGAAGTGCGCACCGTCTGTGAAGCCCTCAAGAAGAAAATTGCCGCAGGTAGTAATCTGGCCGCGTGATATTCCGGCTATGGCCGGTTCTGCTAATGGCCGCACCGTTCATCGTCGCGGCCATTAGCTGGATATTCTAACGGCGCACCGGCAATTCAGGCCGATCAATGGGCCCCCGACGGCGGCCTGAGGCGCCGTTGTGGCGATATGTCGCCAACGCCGCGACCGGAAACCGGGAGCCATTTGCGCGCTTGATGATTATCTGCGGCCAAATGCATCTGTAATCCAGCGGCTGCGGCGCGGCCGTCTTCAGCACCGATCTGCAGGGCCTGCGACGTTCGAAGCATGGTGGACAACCGGCTTCGAAATTCGATGGATTCGCCCCCGGAAATGCTGGATTGGCAAATGCTCGATTGGAACGGGCGGAACTGTTTCCGCCTTCGTTCTCCAGGGAAAGGATATTCACGCTTTGCCGTCTTCGATCTCCTCGCATCTTCCTTTCGGCGGGTCCGAACTCAGCCTTAGGAAGAAATTTCGCCTGTTCTTCACGGTCGGCGCCGTCGTGCTGGTGCTGGGTAGCGTCAAGGCGATGGTTCACTATTTCGGGTTCGAATTCCTCGATCTCAACGGCCTGGTGACGAGCGGCATCGGCGGCGCCATCTTCATTATCGGCTTCCTGCTGTCGAGCATTCTCAAGGACTACAAGGAAGCCGAGCAGATCCCGACGGTCCTGCGCACCGCGATCGAGGCGATCGACGGCGATCTGGAATGCTTCGCGCCGACCAACGAGCGCTTCAATCTCAGGGAAGCGCGGCTGATCCTCCTCGGCGTGATCCGAAAGCTGCGTGACGGTCTCGGCCACACCTATGACCACAAGAACATTGCCCCCGTGCTCGCCGAGCTTGGCAAGCTGACGCCTATCCTCGGGCGCCTGGAAGGCATGGGCATGGCCGCGAATTTCGTGGTGCGCCTTCGCGCCAACCAGGACACGATCCGCCGGGCCCTGCTGCGGATCTACACCATCCAGCGCGTCGAGTTCGTTCCTTCGGTGCATGTGCTCGTGCAGACACTGGTATTCTCGATCATCGTGTTGTTGCTCATGCTGAAGACGGAGGGCGATCCGGCCGCGGCCTTGCTGTTCGGATTCATCACCTACATGTTCGTCTACGTCCTGTACCTGATCCGGCTGCTCGAACAGCCCTTCGCCAAGGGACGCGGCTCCGTCGACGACGTCAGCTTCTTCCTGTTGGACGAACTGGAGGAGCAATTGCGCCGCTCGCTCGAGCCTGCCGGTGGACGGCCACGGCTTCAGGCGATGGGGCGGGCCTGAGCGAACACGATAACGGAACGGCGCCGCGGGTTGGCGCCGTCCGGTTCCGCCCGGTCTACTTGTTGAAGCGGGCCTGGCCGGATTTTCCGGCATCAGTCTTGACCTGCAGGGTAACGGCCGCGCCGGACGGAAGGGCCTTCTTCGCCTCGCCCTTGAGGAAATTGTCGCCGGCGGTGAGCTCAACGGTCTCGCGCTCCGAGCCGCTCACGATCAAGGCCGCGCCGGTAAAGCCCTTGGCCGCGACCGGCTTGTTGTCCTCGTTGAGAATATGGAACCTCACCGTGGTACCGGACGCGACGAACTCGGCATGGACACCAGCGACGTCCTTGACCGGGCCGCCATTGGGACCCCGGATGTTGCTGTGATCATGCTGCTGGGCAAATGCAGGCGATCCGAGCAGGGCGGAAGCAGCGACGATCATCGCGAGTTTACGCATGTTGTACTCCATTGGTTGGTTGGGGTTGAGCGGCGACGGGCGCTGAATCGCGCCGGAACAGCACGTAGAGCGCCGGCAGCACGAGCAAGGTGAGAATGGTCGAGGAGATGATGCCGCCAATGACCACGGTGGCCAGTGGGCGCTGCACCTCTGCGCCCGCACCCGTGGCGATCGCCATCGGCACGAAGCCGAGGGAAGCGACAAGCGCCGTCATCAGCACCGGGCGCAGCCGGGTGAGGGCGCCTTCGGTCACGGCATCGATCACCGACCGGCCTTCGCGTCGCAGTTTCTCGATAAAGGCGATGATGACGAGACCGTTCAGCACGGCGACGCCTGACAGCGCGATGAACCCGATGCCGGCGCTGATCGACAGCGGAATGCCGCGCAGCAGGAGCGCGGCCACGCCTCCGGTGAGCGCGAGCGGCACGCCGCTGAACACCAGCGCGGCGTCGGCTGCCGAACCAAGGCTCATGAACAGCAGCAGGAAGATCAACAGCAGCGCGACCGGCACTACGATGGTGAGGCGCTTGGCGGCCGAGACCAGTTGCTCGAACTGGCCGCCCCAGCCGATCCAGTAGCCCGCCGGCAATTGAACGTCGCGGGCGATCGCCGCCTGCGCTTCCGAAACGAAGGAGCCGAGGTCGCGGCCACGCACATTGGCGGTGACGACGACGCGCCGCTTGCCGTTCTCGCGGCTGATCTGGTTCGGACCGGGCGCGGACTCCACCGTCGCAACCGCGGAGAGCGGAACGTAGCGCTGCAAGGCCGGCGAAAGGCTCGCCGGCGCCGCGCGTGCCCCGGCGCCGGCGACTGCACTCTTTTCCTCCAGCGCCGGAAGCGGGATGGGCAGGGAGCGGATGGCGTCGGTATCGACGCGCAGATGTTCGGGTAGCCGGACGACGAGTTCGAAGCGACGGTCACCCTCGAACACCAGGCCGGCATGCTTGCCGCCGATGGCGACCTCGACAATGTTCTGGACGTCTGCGGCAGACAGGCCGTAGCGCGCCAGCGCGCCCCGGTTCAGCTTGACCGTCAGCACCGGCAGCCCGCTGACCTGCTCGGTCTTGACGTCGGCGGCTCCGGGAATCTTCTGAACGACGCCCTGTACGCGACCCGCGACCTGCAACAGCGTATCGAGATTGTCACCGAATATCTTGATGCCGACGTCGCTGCGGACACCCGAGATCAGCTCGTTGAAACGCATCTGGATCGGCTGGGTGAATTCATAGTTGTTGCCCGGAACTTCCTCGACCCGCTTCTCCAGGGCATCGAGGAGGTCGGATTTCGACCTTTTGGGATCCGGCCACTGGTCGCGCGGCTTCAACATGATGAAATTGTCGGCAACGTTCGGCGGCATCGGATCGGTGGCGACTTCGGCCGTGCCGACCTTGGAGAACACTTCCTTCACCTCGGGAAATTCGCGGATCGCAGTCTCCAGCGTCTTCTGCATCTCCATCGCCTGGCTGAGGCTGGTTCCGGGAATGCGCATGGCGTGCAATGCGATGTCGCCTTCATCGAGGCTCGGAATGAACTCGCCGCCCATGCGGCTCGCAACCAGGCCCGTCAGCACCACGATGATCGCAGCGGAAAGCGCAACGACACCCCGATTTCGGATGCTGGCGTGGAGCATCGGGGCGTACAGCCGGCTGCTCATCCGCATGAACCAGTTCTCATGCTCGGAAACCCTGCCGCGGACCAGCAGGGCGACGGCCGCCGGCACGAATGTCAGGGAAAGGACCGCCGCCGCCCCGAGCGCCATCAGCACGGTGATCGCCATCGGCTTGAACATCTTTCCTTCGATGCCGGTCAGCGTAAGGATCGGGAGATAGACCACGGCAATGATCAGCGTGCCGAACAGGCTCGGGCTGATAACCTCCTTGGCGCCTTTGATGATGACGTCGAACCGCTCCTGCGTCGCAAGCATCCGGCCGCGGCGGGTCTGCTCCCGCGCGAGCAGGCGCAGGCAGTTCTCGACGATGATCACGGCGCCGTCGATGATGATGCCGAAATCGATGGCGCCGAGGCTCAGCAGATTGGCGCTGGTCTTGCTATGGACCATCCCGATCACGGTGATCAGCATCGCCAGCGGAATGACGCAGGCGGTCGCAATCGCGGCCCGGAAATTGCCGAGCACCAGAAACAGCACGGCGACGACGAGCAGGGCGCCTTCGAGCAGGTTCTTCTCGACGGTCGCGATCGTGGCTTCAACCAGCGCGGTGCGGTCGTACAGCGTGCGCGCGACGACGCCTTCCGGCAGCGAAGGGGCCACCGCCTTCAGCTTCTGGTCGACGCGCTGCGCCACGGCGCGGCTGTTCTCGCCGATCAGCAGCATCGCCGTGCCGATCACGGCTTCCTTGCCGTTGACGTTGGCGGCCCCGGTGCGAAGCTCCTTGCCTTCCTCCACGGTCGCGACATCCGAGATGCGAATAGGCACGCCCTGCCGCGAGCCGATCACGATGTCCCTGATCTCGTTGATATCAGCGACCTGGCCGGGGGTGCGCACCAGATACTGTTCGCCATTGCGCTCGATGTAGCCGGCGCCGACATTGGCATTGTTGGATGCAAGCGCCGTCATGATGTCGCGGAACGACAGCTTGTAGGCCATCAGGCGGGCCGGGTCCGGCAGAACATGGAATTGCCGCTGGTAGCCGCCGATCGTGTTGACCTCGACGACACCGGGAACGGTGCGCAACTGGGGCTTGATGATCCAGTCCTGGATAGTGCGGAGCTCGGTCGCGGAGTAGGGCTGCCCGTCGGCGTTCCTGGCATTCGGCCTCGCCTCGACGGCGAACTGGAAGATCTCGCCAAGGCCGGTGGACACCGGCCCCATGGCTGTTGCGACGCCCGGCGGAAGCTGGTCCTTCACCTGCTGGATGCGCTCGTTGACGAGCTGGCGCGCGAAGTAGATATCGGTCCCGTCCCCAAACACGACCGTGACCTGGCTCAAGCCGTAGCGCGACAGCGAGCGGGTGTATTCGAGGTGCGGCAAGCCGCCCATCGCGGTTTCGATGGGGAAGGTGATCCGCTGTTCGACTTCGAGCGGCGAATAGCCGGGGGCGGTGCTGTTGATCTGCACCTGCACGTTGGTGATGTCGGGCACGGCGTCGATCGGCAGCCGCGTGAACGACCAGGCGCCGAATGCCGCGATGCCTGATACAATAATCATCACCAGCCAGCGCTGGCGGACCGAGAACGCAAGGATGGCTTCAATCATGGCGGATCTCAATGCTCGTGCGCGGCACTGGCCTTGCCTATTTCGGCCTTGATGACGAAGCTGTTACGCGCCGCATAGACGTCNACCCTCGCTCAACCCGAACAGCACTTCGGCGTGCTCGCCGTCCTTGTCGCCCNAATTCGACCTCACGGGCTGCGAACTTGTCCCCCTCGCGCGCGAAGACGACATTGCGGTTCTCCAGCGTCTGGAGCGCGCTGAGTTTGATCACCAGCGGGGCTTTCTTTTCCGAAAGAATCAGACGTGCCGTGACGAAAAGGCCGGGGCGCAGGCGGCCGCCGGCATTGGCGGCGGTAGCGCGGGCGAGCGCGCTTTGCGTTTCGGCGGCGCCGATCGGGGACACGTAACTGATCTTGGCGTCGATTGGCGGACCGCCATCCTCGACATCGATCATCACAGCGTCGCCGACCTTGACGCGACGGAAGTCGCGGCGCGGGACCGCAAGGTCGACCCACACCGTCGAGAGATCGGACACGGTGAACGCCGGCTTCTGTTCGGAGGCGTATTCGCCGAGCGATATCTGTCGGTCGATGACAGTTCCCGAAATCGGGGCGCGCAATTCGTACAGCGTGAGACTCTGGTTGCTTTCGATCGTGGCGACGATCTCGTTCTTCTGCACGGCGTCGCCAACGCGCTTCTTCACCTCGCGGACGATGCCTGGAAAGCGCGGCGTGATCTGCACGGTCTGTTCCTGATTGGCCTGGAGAATGCCGTTGAGGCGCAGGACGTCTCGGAGCGTTCCCGGCTGCACCTTTTCCAGCTCGATGCCTGCAGCCAGCACCTTGGCGTCACTCATCGTGACGCCGTCGCCGCCATGGCCGTGTTCCTCCTCGCCATGGCCATGGCCCGTGGTCGTGCTGCCCTTGCCCGGCGATGGGGCGTCGAGGATCTTCATGCCGGCAAAGACCGCGCCGGCCAGCAGCAGAAGCACCACAGCAGCGGTGACAATTCGCCTCATCGGTTCGCTCCTCGGGCCAGCACAAAGGGATCGCCGACGAGACCCTCGAGCGTCGCGATTGCGGTATGAAGATTCTGGGTCGCCTCCTGTTCGCGCAGATTGGCCTGCCCGACGGAGCCGAGCACATCGAGCACTTCGAGCAGCGTGAATCGGCCCTGTTCGAAACCGGCCTCGATCGCGGCGGCGGAGGTCCGGGCGGTCGGAATCGTGGAGTCGCGCAGGATCTGAAGTTCGCGAAGCGATGATGTCAGCGTGTCGTAGGCGCGCCCCGCCACCAGCAGCAGCGCCGCGCGGTTGATGGCCCGCTCGGCGCGCGTCTTCTCCAGGTTTTGCTGGGCTGCGAGAATGTCGCCCTTGTTCTGATCCCAGATCGGCAGGGCAACCGAAACGCCGAGTCTCACGGCGTCGTCGCCGGTTTCGTTATAGTGCCGCCAGCCTGCCGAGAGCCGCAGATCGGGGTAGGGCTTCAGCCGCGCGATCAACAGTTCGGCATTGCGTTGCGCCCGGACCGACGTCCAGCGCATCAGCGCCGGATTTGATTCGATCGCCGCGAGAATCTTCGCGAATGGCGGCGCGCTGCCGATAGCGACCGACCGCCCCGTCACCGAAGCAAACGACGGCGCGTTGTCGCCCATCAGGATCGCCAGTTCGCGCCGTGCGCTGGCGAGCATTCCGCGCGTACGCTCGAGATCGACGCGCACGAGGTCGGCGGCGATGGTCGAGCGGCCGGTCTCGGCGGGAGATGCCGCGCCGGCGTCGATCCGCCGCTGCAGGAGCGGGGTCAGGCGATTGAGCGAGGCAACCTGCTCGGTGAGAATCTCGACGCGGCGCTGCAGGCCGAGCACCGAAAAGAACGCAATCGCCGTCTCGGAGAGAATCTCAAGCCGCGTGGCGCGGCGTTGCCATGTGACGGCATCGACCTCGGCCATGCCGGCGGCGATGCGGGCGTCGCGCTTGCCCCAGAGTTCGACGACCTGGCTGATCTGTAGTGTCGTTTCCGCTGATCTGGTGCCGCGATACTTGCCGCTGCCGAGCGAGTCATCCAGTTCGGCCGAAAGCTCGGGATTGGGAATCGCGCCTGCCTGAATGCGCCGGCCGGTGGCGATGCCGATATCGCGCTCGGCGGCGGTCAGTCGCGGGTTGGTGGCCAGCGCGCGCGACAGCGCGCCCGCAAGCGTCAGCACGCGCTCGCTCGCTTGGGCGTGCGTCTGGGCGACGAGAAGGCTTGCGATGGCAGCGACGGCGAACGGAAGGCGCGCGCGCATGAAGTTTGAATTCCCGAATCATCGAAAGATGCAGCAGTGCTGCCGGCAAACGGACGCGTCACGTCCGCCGCGGCAAGCGCGGTCTTTGCGATGTCAGGCTATGGGTGGTGGAAATTCTGCCGGAATCGGCCGTGTCGAAAGTTTGGACACGACGGTTTCAACCCGCACGCTGTGGGGGTTGTGGCCGGCCAGGGCCACGAATGTCAGCTCTTCCGCGATCTGCACGCAGAATTGACAGACGGACTCGGCGCCGGCAGCAGCGCCGTGATCCGTTCCATCCGCGGCGGCCATGCTCCAAGTCGTCTTGGCGGTGGGCTGTGCGAAGCAATGGCCTGCGTGGCAGATGGTCAGCAGAACGAATGCGGAGAGGCACACGACCGTGATCAGTCGTCGCCAATCGTAATTCGCAATGCGTGATCCAACGCGCTTCAAGCAGGCTCTCCTTCGCCTCACTGTTAGTCGGGCGTTGTGCGAGGGTCAAGGGCGGACGGTAGTGTTATACTATCACGAAGTTGCTGCATTCCTGTGTGCGCACTATCACGGACAAGTCGGATAGAGGGAGCAACGGTATGGAATTGGCTGCGCAGTTGCGCCTGTCGAAGCAGGCCAAGCTCGATCTCGTTTTCTTCTGCGCCGTTCCGATCGTGCTGGCGATGCTTTCCACCGTTCTCGGACCATATGTGTCAATTTTCGGAACCGAGGGCGCGATCGCCTATGTCCTCTCGCTCGCCATTGTCCCCTGGTGGCTGACCGGCTTTGCCACCCAATTGGTGAGCAAACGCGTTCAGGGAAGGCTGCCGCTTTGGCTGATCGCGGCCATCGGCGCCATCATCTCCGGCCCCGTCGTGTCGCTGTACGTCCATGTCGTCAATTCGATCGTGGGCGACATCTGGCCCGCACTGGACGCCTTGCGGCCGGCGACCTTCGGCGCAGAACATCTCAAAGCGGCTGTCTTGTCGGAGGGACGCGCCGTCGTTCTCTGGATTGCCTTCGTCGTCATTTTCGAGGAGACGCTGGGCTGGCAGCGGTTTGCGACGCCAGCCAGGGAAGCGAACCGCGAGGAGCGCTTTCAACTGAGCGGCGCTGAATGGACCACGGACGACGATGCACTGTTGCGATCGTTGATCGGCAGCGGCAAGCCACCGAGGGCGATTGCGCTGGAAATGAAGCGGACCGTCGGGGGCATCCGCGCGAGGACGGCCAAGCTGGGGCTTCGGAACAATCGCCTCGGCGATACCTCCGCCGACTGAGGCGCGTTAGGAATGCGAACGAAGTGGGTTGAAGCGATATCGCATCTTCCCCCTACGGACGACACCTCAGCCCAAGGAGGGTCTCGGCGGCCGCTTGAGGCCCTTCTCTTGTTCAGGCAATCAGCTCAGGTACCTGGCGACCTCAAATGTGAATTTCACTTGCAGGACAGGGCCAGCGTCATTTCTGACCTCGACCGCCATTCGACGGTGTTCGGTGCCATCGAATTTTGGGGAGCGCACCGTGTCCCGGGCCATCTCTGCCAAGGTTTTCGCGGCCTCTTCCTGGACAGACGCGATGCTCGAAAGCTCCATCCCGTCTTCATCAAATGACAGATTATCTCCGTCTCGAAAGTCGAAGTAGTAGCGTGGCATCGGCTCTCCCCAGCTGAGTCGGTCGTGAGAGCTACAGAAACCAGACTTCGCCTGCTCTCAATCAGACATAGGTTTATTCGGCTGACTAATTGAGAACGCTGAGGCCTAACCGGCCGCTCGCCTTCAATTGCGCCGGTGCCGAGCCACTGGCGCTCCTTCGCAAGCTGCCGGTAGCAGGCCGACACATTTAGGATGCGCACTGAACATGATCTGGTGGACGGTGCCACGTCAGACCGCGCACGCGAGTTTTAAAATAGCGACGGAATCGGAGTTTCAGAAGCTTAGGAGAGGCAGTAGAGGAAGGTTGCCTAAGTGATTGATCGCCTGTATTGATCCGCTCCGATGGGGCCACGTGGCGGAGTGGTTACGCAACGGTCTGCAAAACCGTGTACACCAGTTCAATTCTGGTCGTGGCCTCCACTCTATCCTTTTGATTCTAATAGGAAATGGTTTCTTCGCTTGTTCGTGGGAACGTGTCTGCTACCGCTTTGCGACCTTTACCCCTTGCGCCCTTTGTCGCGAGCCCCCGATATTGGCCGATCGACCATCGCGGCGGCGTCCTCCTGCATCCCGGGTAGGAACTTGCCGGCTGGATCGCGCGTCGGAAAAGCGGGTTGAGGAAGCGAAGCGGCCCCCGGCGGCTATCCCCATTGCCCAACGCCGAGGCCAGTTCGTTTGATGGTCTAGGAGGGGGAATCCGAGCCATACCGAGAGATCACGATTTCCAACCGTTTTTGGGCTTCCTCGGCGGCAGAAGCCCCCTCAGGGTGTCCGCCACCAGCGCGCAACATTCGTCATCGTCAACGCTCCAATCTTACTCAAGGCTAACAGGAGAAGTGGCGCGCTGCCGATCAGCCGTGCAGGGGTTGCGACCTACGGAAGGGAAAATGCAGAACACGCACCGCTTTGGCGACGGATTCCATGGCAAGCCGTATCCAAATCATGATGAATGGAACCGGATCATTCCATCTGAACCAGGCAAATTCCCTGGTCCCCTTGAATGATTGCCACCAATTTTTGACCGAGAGCCCGCGACGCAAGATGTGGTGCATGCTGGTGACGAAATCATGGGGCTCGACAACAAACACTCGCCCATCGATCTGTGGAGACTTTCGCACGGACACGCCCGTGAGATCGCGATAGAGCGCTCTCACGACGTCAATTCTCTCGCTATCTTCGAACAAGCGAAACTGAGCGCCGATGCGCGGGTTGAAATCAAGCAGTTTGTATTGACCATCTCGTTTATCGAATCGATAGTCGACGTCCATTATGCCGGCATAAGGAATGGCTTTGACCAGAGCCTCGGCCTGCCGGAGGAGCGCGGGGTTGGAGACAGATCGCCCCAACGTTGCGCAACCTAAATGAGGCGGAAAAGAGCGCAGCTTTCTGCCTGTGAAGCCAACCAGGCACTCCGACGTCGCGTTGCAATATCCGTTAAAGAGCCAATCCTCCCCATCACGAATGTATTCCTGGATCAGCAAATTGGAACGAACCTGCTCTTCTGATCGGCGGTAGAGATCGAGGAGTTCCTGCGGGGAGTGAACAATGGACGTTTTGATCCTTGGCTTAAGCCACGGCTTCGATGGCTTGACCACCAGCGGGAAGGCTGCAGTGTCACCAAATTCGTAAACCTCCGAAATCGTGCGGGGTGATATTGCTTGAGGACACGGTACCCGGAGTTGCTTGCACAGTGCATGCAGGCGTGATTTGTCGGCCAAGCTCCGTGGAATGTCTGAACGCACGTCCGGAAACAAGAACCATTGCCGCAATGTGACGGCCTCCTCGGCAATCAAGATCGCACCAGCATCATCTGTTGGAACGAGGATCGTGGGCCGTTTTAGCTGTCGTCCAATCCTTTCCAACCCCTCAAGCAGCCGCGATCTTGGCAAATCGCGCGTGTCCCAGACGAATGTTCCTGTCAGATATTTAGAAAGGGCGGCCGGCGCGAAGTGATCCTCGATAACTGAAAATACCGGTGTTCCCAGCATCCCCAGGCTTCGAATTATGCCGAGGCCACCATGATGCAAGACATAGTGGCCGGTCTTCAGGATGAGTACCGGGAAGGGCGACATACCTTCGTTTGCNACTCGCCATTTGTCTCAACAAGCGGTTCGATTGCGTGCGGAAGCAAGTTCGANCAGAAGCTGACGACCGAGAACGATTTTGCTTACGGGCAATATCGCTGGAGATGCACCGGGCCGCGTAGTCCGTGCCGCATAGGAACCGCATCACGGGTCCAAAATTGTACGCACTGGCTATGCCAGTGAAATAGAGGCCTGGGATCGTGGACTCGAAACTGGACGACAGCGAGGGAGCCTCCTGTACGCAGCGCAACTCGGATTTCAGCCTCTGACTTAGAAATGGGAGTGATCCTACGCTAAAGCGATAGCCGGTCGCTGCAATGATGTGGTCGGCGGTGAGATGGCGAGATCTTCCATCTGGGCCGGCGACGTGCAGAACCACTTTGCTGCCATTCATTTCGGCTCTTTGCACGTTGTGACCCAGCAATATCGGTACTCGGCCCACGACCCGCTCTTTGAGCCACCACGAACCCGCTGGGCCAAGCACCTCTAGAGGCGTCCCGCGACGTTGCCCGTACGTCCGCACCACATCGATGCGCAGTTGCTCGGGCAGGTGATAGAACACCATCGGAGCAGTGGCGCAAAACCACAGTTTAAGCCCATTTCCCATCGGCGAGGCTGGCCGGCGCACCCGTTGCCACAGCGATCGCGGTCCTGGCGTTGGACCATCAAGCCACTCGATTGATGGGCGCCGTACGAGCAGCCTTACCGTCGCTTGCCCTTCGTATAGGAGAGCGGCCGTCTCGAGCGCCGATTGACCGCTACCGATGACGACTACCTCGCGTCCTTTGAATTTGCCCAGATCGTAGTGATTGCTGCTGTGGGACAGCAGTTCCGCAGGCAATTTCGCCAGCTCAGCAGGGATGTATTCGGCGTGCGACAGCCCGGTCGCAACAACCACCTTGGTGGCTCTCACCTCTTCGCCCGTGGCCAACCGCAACTGAAACCTGTTGGATTGTCGATCCAGCGCGGTGACCGATACATCTTCAACCATGGGAACGAGCCGCTGCTGAAACGATACTGCGTATCGGGTAAATGTTTCGAGCGACACAGGCTCGTCCCCGTAGGGCAGCGCAGCCTCCTCACAGAACTGCTCTAAGGTGTGGCGCCCGGTCGGATCCGCGAGGTTCGAAGCGAATCCGTCAGACTTGAGGAACATGCCCGCCGGCATTTGCGTCCGCCACCGATTCATCGGCGAGCCGAAGATACGGAACTCCATGCCGCAAGATTGCAAATGGGCCGCGGTCGAGACGCCAAATGGCCCCGCACCGATGACTACTACCGGAAGATCGAATCCGCCCATGGCGTCCCCTTCCTGCTCACAGTAGTGAGGGCGTGCGGATATCACAAAAGGGTCCAGGATAAAACATGTCGACCGAGTTCATCGGGGGGTTGTGCAGCCACCAATTGTGAGTACTCCGGAAGGCGATTGCAGGGACCGCTTGCAACGAGACCGCGTCAACCCGCCGATCAACCCAACTATGAGAACGCTCGCCTGTTCGGCGCGATCTGTCCCGCGCGCGGAATCGGCGCCGCGCTCGCGTCGAACGTCGACATCGAAGTCAAGCAACTGCATCTGAATGAGATATCGCACCAGGTCGCCAAGGCATCCACGTCGACCTGATCATAGATAGCGCTAGAAAGAGCATAGGACGAACGCTCTCGACGTATCCGAAAGCGTCATGCCGATATTCCTGCTCTCCCGTGCGCTAGAGCCATTTCGTGCAATGATCCACGCCAGACTCCTACAAGTCTGTCGACATAGGCCGATCTCAAATCGCATCGCATGCTGGGCCCGCGCTTGAATCTCGAGTCGGGTACGAAGGGCGGGATGGTACGGACGAGACCGATTGTATCCCCACAATCCATGACGTACTTGCGCGAAGGCGGATCGGTGGCGCGGATTCGCTACCCAACTAGGGCGCACAACCGGTGACTGGACAACAGCGCCTGATATTTGTTGCGGCAGGTAGTTCAACCAGAGCAACTGGATGGTTACGGAATGGGACGAACAGGTACATGATCGTCAGAATTGCAAAACCGTGCACACCAGTTCAATTCTGGTCGTGGCCTCCATCCATATAATCAATGACTTAGGCTGACTATATGAGGGGCCGCCGCAAGCCGGCCGTTTTCAGTAGGCGGCCTGCCAGCCCTCGGGGAACGGAACCAGCGGCCAAAGGGTCCGGTTGTCGTTGGCGGCGCGCGGCGACGGATAAGAGCGTTGGGTCTGGACCACGAGTTCATCCTCCGGTGCTGGCGCGATGGCCGTTTGAACGGCTTCCAGCAGCAAATTGTATTCAGCTTCGCTCATCGCGCTCTCCGGGGCTCCAGAGGGCGACGGTCGCAAAACAAGTTTGTTTCCAGATTGAGCAGATCGCTCGAATTTTAACGATTCGGCGGCCGCGGCAAGGCTGGTTAATGAAATGTGAGTTCCCGCGCGAACGTTAGGCGCTTCGCACGCGGGGCGCGTGTGAGAAAAATCACATTTTGCAAAATTTAGTTCGCGTATCCGGCTGGATGAAGCCTGCCTTGTGAGGGCGGGTGCAACCCAGGAGGCGCGGTCATGAAGGCAAGGTTTGCGCGAAGTGCGGCACTGCTCCGTCGTTACCGCCGGGCGTCAATGCTCGGTTTCCTGCTGATGCTGATGGCGGGCAGCTCAGTCCATGCCCAGCAGGGCACGCCGGAACAGCGCAGGGCCTGTACGCCCGACGTCTACCGGCTCTGCGCCGGCGAAATCCCCAATGTGCGGGCGATCACCGCCTGCCTGCGCAGGCAAAAGGGAAGCCTGAGCTCGGCTTGCGCTGCAGTGTTCGAGCGGTGAGGGGCGCGACCCGGCACTCGCGCGACATCCTCACGCCTCCAGGGCCGCCAGATTCTTCGGCAGCATCCGCTTGAATAGAGTGAGGATGCGGGCGGCTTCCTTCGCGTCCTGCGTGATGGCGTGGCGGACGGTCGCAGCGATCAGCGTCATCATCAGTTGGGAAAACGAGGCCAGCGCGGATGCGGGCACATCGGGCGCGATCCGCCGCAGCGCCTCGTCGAGCAGCCCGGCGAGATAGGCGCCGTCTTCCTCGTCGAGCTTCTGCAGGGCACGGTCGGCCTGCGTCGCCTGCCAGATGTCGCGCATGACAGGCACGTCCATGAACATCCGATAGTAGCTGTCGGTAATGCGGCATAACGCCGGATGCAGATCGCGGGTAGCCTTGACCACCGCGAGGTCGCGCCGGACGCAGTCGCGGCCGACCGCGTTGTAGCGTTCCGCCAGCGTGCCGATGATCGCCGTCTTGTCCGGAAAGTACTGATAGAGCGAGCCGAACGGCACACCGCTGCGTTCGACGACGTCGCTCATGCGGAAGGCTTCGCTGCCTTTCTCCGCAATCAGTTCCGCAGCACATGCCAGGATTTTCTCGAACCGCTCGCGGCTGCGCTGCTGGGTCGGGACCAGGCGCGCCAACGCAGGCGCAGCCTTGGCGGTTGTTTTCTGTCCGGCTTTCGCCCGCGGCATCGGTCCTCTCACATAAAAGCGACTTGACGTTACCAATACGAGAGTTTATCGCATTTAGCAAATACGAGACATTCTCGTATTGCGTCCTGAAAGGATTTTCCAATGTCCGAACTCCCCATCCTGATCATCGGCGGCGCCGGCAAGACCGGTGCGCGCGTCAATGCGCTGCTGCAGTCGCGCGGGATCTCGACCCGGCCGGTGTCGCGTTCGACGTCCCTGCCGTTCGACTGGACCCGGCCCGAAACGTGGCCGGCGGCGCTTGCCGGCGTCTCGATGGCCTACGTCACCTACCAGCCGGATATTGCCGTCGAAGGCGCGGCCGAGGCGATCGCGCAAGTCGGCCGGCTGGCGCGCGAGAACGGCCTTGAGCGCGTCGTCCTGTTGTCGGGCCGCGGCGAGCCGGGCGCCGAGCGGGCGGAGGCGGCGCTGCAGCGGTCCGGCGTTGCCTGGACCATCGTGCGCGCGAGCTGGTTCGATCAGAATTTTTCCGAAGGCTATCTGCTCGACGGCGTGCTGGCCGGCGAGATCGCACTGCCGGTGGGCGCGGTGCCCGAACCGTTCATCGATGTCGACGATATCGCCGAGGTCGTGGTCGCGGCGCTGACGGAAGAACGCCATGCCGGCAAGCTCTATGAGGTGACGGGACCGCGCGCGCTGACCTTTGCGCAGGCCGTGGCCGAGATCGCCGAGGCCGCGGGGCGCCCGGTTCAGTACCAGCAGGTCGCGCCGCAGGATTTTGCCGCCGCCATGCGCCCCCATGTGCCCGAGGAGGTCATCGAGCTGATGCTGGAGCTGTTTACCGTCGTGCTCGACGGGCGCAATTCCGCCGTCGCGCATGGCGTCGAGCAGGCGCTCGGCCGCCCCGCGCGAGACTTTTCGGACTACGCCCGCCGGACCGCCGCGACCGGTGTGTGGGGAGCTTGATCATGCTGCAGATGTTGATCACGGGCTTGCTGTGGTTCTCCGCCATCGGCTGCGGCCTGCTCGCCGGGCTTTATTTCGCATTCTCGACCTTCATCATGACGGCGCTCGACCGCGTCGGTCAGGCCGCCGGCATGGCCACGATGAATGCGATCAATGTCGTCATCGTGCAGTCGCTGTTCCTGCCGGTCTTCCTGGCAACGACAGCAACGAGCGCTGTGCTGGCGGTGATGGCGCTGGTGCGCTGGGGCGAGCCTGGCGCAATGGCGATGCTGGCCGGCGGCGTGCTCTACGTGCTCGGCATGTTCGTCGTCACCATGATCTTCAACGTGCCGCTGAACAACGCGCTTGCCGCGGCCGATCCCGCAAGCCAGGAGGCCGCCTCGCTGTGGGCGCGCTACCTGACGGACTGGACCATGTGGAACCACGTGCGGACGTTCGCGTCCACGCTGGCCTGCGCGCTGTTTGTTGCGGCCATTGCGGCGAAGTAAGGAGAGGCCCGCAAAGAAAAAGCCGCCCGGAGCAGGGCGGCTTTCGAATTTTATTCAGCGCGGGCGATCAGGCCGCCGTAAGTGCGCTTCCATTACGCTTGCGGCGATAGGCCATGAAGCCGACGCCCGCAAAACCGAGGATCATCATCGCCCAGGTTGAGGGTTCCGGCACCGGCGGCGCGGCGGTTTCGAAGGTGAAGTCTGCCAGGATCTTGAGCGTCGACGTCTTGCCCTCGGGGTTCGTCCATTTGCCGGTGTTTTTGTCGTACCAGCCATCGCCATATTCAGCGAAGTGGATGTCGGACACCTTGACGCCATTGAGGGTGAACGGACCAAGGTTGTTGAGCAGTGTCTGGCTGATGTTGAACACGTTGTCAGGCGACGGGNTTGGTCGTCTGCTGGATGTTCAGGTTGAACACCTGAGAATCAAACGTGCTGTNTCGGCGATGTGAAATTCAGCGTGAAGGTATATTGGACGTTGAAGTTCTGGTCGGTGTTGTAGGTCGCAAGATTCACCCAGGTGATCTTGCCGATGACGTAATCGTTCTGGTTCGTCGTGATGTTGCCGGCGATATCCGTGATCGTCAGCGTGCTCGGCTTGTTATTATTCGCCGCGCCCGACATTTTGAGCACGTTGTTGTTATTGGTAATGGAGCAGGTCGGGCTGCCGCCGTTGCAATTCGAGATGTTGGAAAAATTGCCGTCACCGGTGAAGCTCACGACGGCTGCGTTTGCCGGGGCATGCGCCAAACCGGCGAACAAGCCCGCGGCCAATAATTTAAATATCCTGCTCATAGTATGATGCCCCATTTTTTGCATTTAATTTAATGGAACCTTTTCAGGTATTATATAGGTAGTCAAGTGTGGTATGTTTAATTTCCAAAATTAAATACCGAGAGGTTGCATGGTGGCGCGCGCTCGCTTCACGGCGGGCGGCCCGGATCGAGGCCCCGAACCTTTGCCATAGGCCTTTGCCGATAGGGTAAACAGGTAATCAGGCCCGCCTGCTGGAGGGCAGGCGCTGAGCTCTTCTCGGAAATCCCGCGCTGACAGGCTTTAAATCGAGGCACGGCAATGGGTATTCTCCCGGCCGGGACCGCGTAGATTATCTGTCGTGTTGGAGAATCGACAAAAGCCGTGAGGGCAAACGCCATGGCTGGCTCCCCGGGCTGGATTCGAACCAGCGACCATTCGATTAACAGTCGAATGCTCTACCGCTGAGCTACCGAGGAATAGGCGAACCGAAGGCTCGCGAGCGGGGAGCGTATAACAAAGCCTTCCGGGCTTGCAAAGGACCAAATCACAGCCGGCGCATTTGCCTGAAGCGGGCCGGAAAGTCCCAGTCCGACAATGATTTGTCGGCATTTTAGGCGTCTCGGGCGGGCAGCGGAACCAATCCCGTGCAATTCCGTCATCCCCAACCGGCATGGATCGGCCGCCAATTCGACTCAATCGGGCCGGAGCCTCCGGTGTACCGGGTTTCAAGGGAGCTGATTCGATGCCAGCCATTGCAACCGACCTGACTCAGTCTGTTCCTTCAATCGTCCCGAGCGACATTCCCGCCATGAGCGACGACGAATGCCTGCTTCGGCTCGCCCAGGCCATTGAAGCGCACGATGAGGCGCACGATACCGACCATTTGGACGAGGTCGCGCGGCTGATCGCCCGGCTGGCGGTCACGGTCGAGTAGACGGCTTTTCCGCGTCAGTGGCGGATAACCCGGCCGCAGCCGGGCGCATGTTGCGTTTTGCCGGAGCTTGTACCAAAAGATGGCCTTAGCTTTCAGCTCCCGGTTCCAGTTCTCCTGCGGTAACGCCGCATGCTTTCAGGGTCTTAGCCTATGTCCGGTTTTGCGGCCGCGCGCCAGAATATGGTCGATGGTCAGGTGCGTCCGAGCGACGTGACCGATTCCCGAATCATCGATGCCATGCTGGCGGTGCCGCGGGAGGCCTTCGTTCCCGAGAACAAGCGGGCCCTGGCCTATCTGGACCTCGATCTCGACGTCAGCGAAGGCGGCGCGGCCAAGCGCTACCTGATCAAGCCCGCGGTGCTGGCGAAGATGCTGCAGGCGGCCGAGATCAAGGAGAGCGACCGCATCCTGGTGGTCGGCTGCGCCACCGGATACGCCGCCGCCGTGATCGCCCGATTCGCGTCCCAGGTGAGCGCGACGGAAAGCGATTCGACGCTGGCGACGAAGGCGCAGACGATTCTGGCCGCCAATGGCTGTGGAAATGTTGCGGTCCGGACCGCGGCGACGGCGGATGGAGACGCGGCGAGCGCGCCTTATGATGTCATCATACTGAATGGCGCGACCGAGATCGTGCCGGAGCAGCTCTACGGACAATTGCGCAGCGGTGGCCGATTGGTCGGCGTTTTTGCGACGTCGCGACCTGCACGGGCTACCATCGTGACCGCTTCGCACGGCGATTTCGGTCATCGCACGCTGTTCGACGCTGCTGCCCCGGTGCTGCCGGGCATGGAACTTGTTCCGGCCTTCGTTTTCTAGCGTTTCAGCCCTTCCGACGCCCAATATTTGCCCTCCGTGGCCGGCTAAATCCTCTTCGAAATCAGAAGTGTGGCCGGATTGCCCCACGTGAAGAGTTTCGACGGAGTATCCTTCCGGGGTAGTTCCGTAGAGCTTACGTGCGGACTAAGGTGAGCTGGGACTCACTTCGAATGAAGCGACGTTCGGTTAATGATCATGTGGGACCATGGTCATGGGCCGGGCGACCAAAAAGATCGGATTGCTTGGGATGCGTGGGGTGAAGGAATTTGCCGGGGCAGCAGCTTCGGCCCTTCTATTAGTATGCATGGGCTCGACGCCCGTTTTGGCCGACACGATTGAGGCGGCCTTGGTGCGCGCCTATCAGAACAATCCGCAGCTCAATGCGCAGCGCGCGCAGGTGCGCATCACCGACGAGAACGTGCCGCAAGCGCTGTCGGGCTACCGTCCGAGGGTCGCGGTCACGGCGAGCGCGGGCTATCAATATACGGATACGCTGAGCACGCAGGGCGGCGACGCGAACAACCTCGTGAGAACCCCGATCCACGGCGCCAACCCGCCGCGCAGCGTCGGCGCCACCATCACGCAGACGCTGTTCAACGGCCAGCAAACCGCGAACCGGACCAGGGCGGCGGAAGGCCAGGTCTCCGGCGCGCGCGAGGCGCTGCGGTCGCTCGAACAGACCGTGCTGCTCAGCGGCGCCACGATCTACATGGACTACCTGCGCGATTCCGCGATCGTCGAGGTGCAGAAGAGCAACGTTCGCGTGCTCGAGCAGACGCTGAAGCAGACGCGCGACCGCTTCAATGTCGGTGAAGTCACCCGCACCGACGTGGCGCAGTCAGAAGCGCAACTCGCCGCCGGCAAGACCCAGCTTCTGACCGCGGAAGCCAATCTGACGACGACGCGCTCGAACTTCCGCCGCATCATCGGCAACGAGCCGGAAAACTTGGCGCCGGGCTCGCCGGTCGACCGCTTCCTGCCGTCGACGCTGCCGGCCGCCGTCGAACTCGGCCTGACGCAAAATCCGAACGTCACCGCGGCGATGTTCGGCATCGATGTCAGCTATCTCCAGGTCAAGGTGGCCGAAGGCGCGCTGTTGCCGGTGGTCACGCTGCAGGCCTCCGTGCAACAGTCCTATGAGCAGAGCCTGATCCAGTTCCGCTCGTTCGGCGCGTCCGCGGTCGCGCAGCTCAACGTTCCGATCTATCAGGGCGGCGCCGAATACTCGCTGATCCGCCAGTCCAAGGAAACGGTGGCACAGCAGCGCCTCGTTCTCGACCAGACCCGGGATCAGACCCGCGCCAACGTGGTCACGGCATGGGGGCAACTCGTTGCCGGCAAGGCGCAGGTGCAATCGGCGCAATCGCAGGTCCAGGCGTCGGAAATCGCGCTCAACGGCGTGCGCGAGGAAGCCAAGGCCGGACAGCGCACCACGCTCGACGTGCTCAACGCACAGCAGGCGCTGGTGAATGCGCGTGTTGCGCTCGTCACCGCCCAGCACGATCGCGTGGTGGCCTCATATTCGGTGCTGAACACGATCGGGCGGCTGTCGCCGCAGGTGCTCAACCTGCCCACCACCGTCTACGATCCGAGCGTGCACTATCATCAGGTACGCGACAGCTGGGCTGGCGTTCGCACGCCCGACGGCCGCTGATATCTGAGTCTATTCCCGCACAGTCGGGACGAATATCGACGCCCGGCGCCTGTTGCGCCGGGCGCTTTGCTTGCAATCATTTGTGGCCATGACGTACCGTTTCCGGGGCGAGCTGAGCGATTCGTGGCCCGCGTCCTTGCATCTCATGGACGCGCGTCGGGTTGTCTTGAGGGGGAAGCAGGACCTCCCGCGCGATACAGCGGGCGGGCTTGATCTGGGGACAAGTCAGGCTTCTGCGGTGAAATTCCCGGCCTGCATATCCGGAACCGGCAATTCCTTCGTGGCTTTGGTATAAAATGGTTTCGATGTGGAGTCGGAGATGACGCAACCTGCAAAGGTCCAAGAGCCCTCGATGGAGGAGATTCTGGCGTCGATCCGTCGCATCATCGCTGACGACGAGGCCAAGCCCGCGGCCGCCAGGCCGGAGGCCGCTGCCGCGCCGGCACCGAAACCGGTGATGAAGGACATTCCGCCCTCGGCGATTGCTCCCGCGCCGAAGCCGGCGGCGCCGAAGCCCGCGCCAGCGCCGGCGCCCGAACCGGCCGCCAGCAACAACCAGGACGACATCGACGCGATGCTGGCGAGCCTCGATGCGGCGACGCCCGAGGCCGATGTCAGGCCGGCGGCGCAGCCGGAGGCCGACGTGTTCGAACTCACTGACGAGATGGCGTTGCCTGATCCGGCGCCGCCACCGCCACCGGCATCGTCGTTCAGCAAGATCGAGCCGGCGGACGACATCGAATTCAGCGAGGCCCGCAGGGCCAGGCAGCCGGTCCAAGAGCCGCCGTTCGACAACTCACCACCCGGGCCACCGATCTTGTCGCGTTCAACCGTTTCCGCCGTCGAGTCCGCCTTCAATTCCCTGGCCAATACCGTGCTGAGCAACAACGCGCGAACACTGGAAGATCTGGTCAAGGAAATGCTGCGGCCGATGCTGAAGTCCTGGCTGGACGACAATCTGCCGGGCCTGGTGGAGCGGATCGTCAAGGCCGAGATCGAGCGGGTTTCGCGCGGGCGCTAGTTCCAGGACGCCTGGCGAGACGGCATCAGGCCCCCATCAGGATATTCAAACCGGCGTTATCGCGGCTTCCGGCTGCCCCGGACCAAAGTTGTCAGGTTGACTTGAGGCGCTGTGGCGGCTTTCTAGGGGCCGTCCGGCGTCGATCACATCAGAACCGGCCGCTACCAGGTTGATTTGATGCGTATTCTTTGAGCAGTCCGGTAACGGATGGCTCGAAGGCGCTTCCCCAGCACCCCAATTGCATTGTCATGATCGAGAAAAACTACCAGCCCGCCGATATCGAAAGCCGCATGTCCCGGATCTGGGAGGAGAGCGGCGCGTTCATGGCCGGCCGTCCGGAACGGAAAGACGCCGCGCCGTTCACCATCGTGATCCCGCCGCCGAACGTGACGGGCTCGCTGCATATGGGCCACGCGCTGAACAACACGCTGCAGGACATCCTCTGCCGCTTCGAGCGCATGCGCGGCCGCGACGTGTTGTGGCAGCCCGGCACCGACCATGCCGGCATCGCGACCCAGATGGTGGTCGAGCGGCAATTGATGGAACGGCAGGAGCCGGGCCGCCGCGACCTTGGCCGCGCCAAATTCCTCGAGCGCGTCTGGCAGTGGAAGGCCGAGAGCGGCGGCACCATCGTCAACCAGTTGAAGCGCCTAGGCGCTTCCTGCGACTGGTCGCGCGAACGTTTTACGATGGACGAGGGCCTTTCGCGCGCGGTCGTGAAGGTGTTCGTCGAGCTGCACCGCGAAGGCCTGATCTACAAGGACAAGCGGCTGGTCAACTGGGACCCGAAACTGCTCACTGCGATCTCCGATCTCGAGGTGCAGCAGGTCGAGGTCAAGGGCAGCCTCTGGTATCTGCGCTATCCGATCTCGGGCAAGACTTTCAGCCCCGACGATCCCTCGACGTTTGTCGTTGTGGCGACGACGCGGCCCGAGACGATGCTCGGCGACACCGCGGTTGCTATACATCCTGACAATGAACGGATCGGCCACCTGATCGGCCAGCACGTGATCCTGCCGCTGGTCGGCCGCCGCATCCCGATCGTCGGCGACGATTACGCCGATCCCGAGAAGGGATCGGGCGCGGTCAAGATCACGCCGGCGCATGACTTCAACGACTTCGAGGTCGGCAAGCGTCACGGCCTGCCGCAGATCAACGTGTTCGACCGCGAGGGCTGCCTGGCGCTCGTCGACAACGAGGATTATCTGCGCGGATTGCCGGAAGGCGCGCTGATGCTCGCCGAAGAGCTGCACAATGCCGACCGCTTCGCCGCGCGCAAGAAGATCGTGGCGCGGCTGGAGGATTTTGGCTTCCTGGAAAAGATCGAGCCGAACACGCACATGGTGCCGCATGGCGACCGCTCCAACGTGGTGATCGAGCCCTATCTGACCGACCAGTGGTATGTCGACGCCAAGACCATGGCGCAGCCGGCCATCGCTGCGGTGCGCTCGGGCGCGACCAGCTTCGTGCCGAAGAACTGGGAAAAGACCTATTTCGAATGGATGGAGAACATCCAGCCGTGGTGCATCTCGCGCCAGCTCTGGTGGGGCCATCAGATTCCGGCCTGGTATGGGCCCGACGGCAAGGTGTTCGTCGCCGAGACCGAGGAAGAGGCCGTCGGCAACGCGCTCGGCTACTACGTCGAGCAGGAAGTCATCACCGAAGAGCAGGGGCGGGCGATGGCGGAAGACTCCGCCAAGCGCGAGGGCTTCATCACGCGCGATGAGGATGTGCTCGACACCTGGTTCTCCTCGGGCCTGTGGCCGTTCTCGACGCTCGGCTGGCCCGACGACACCGCGGAAGTGAAGCGCTATTACCCGACCAACGTGCTCGTCACCGGGTGGGACATCATCTTCTTCTGGGTCGCCCGGATGATGATGATGGGCTTGCACTTCATGAAGGATGCGCCGTTCTCCACCGTCTACATCCACCGTCTCGTCCGCGACGAGAAGGGTGCGAAGATGTCGAAGTCGAAAGGCAACGTCATCGATCCGCTCGGCGTGATCGACGATTTCGGCGCGGACGCGCTGCGCTTCGCGCTGGCGCGCGGTGCGGCGCTCAACCACGACATCAAGCTCTCGCCGCAACTGGTCGAGATCAATCGCAATTTTGCGACCAAGCTCTGGAATGCCTGCCGCTTTGCCGAGATGAACGGCTGCGACAAGCCCGACGGCTTCGAGCCGACGGCGGCGAAGGAAACGTTGAACCGCTGGATCGCGCACGAAACCTCGCGCGCCACGCGCGAGGTGACCGAGGCGATCGAGGCATATCGTTTCAACGACGCGGCGAACGCGATGTATCGCTTCGTCCTGAACATTTATTGCGACTGGTATGTCGAACTCGCCAAACCGTTGCTGATGGGCGAGGAGGGCGCGGCGAAAGCCGAGACCCGCGCCATGATCGCCTGGGCACGCGACGAGATCCTCAAATTGCTGCACCCGTTCATGCCGTTCATCACCGAAGAACTCTGGGCGGTGACGGCGAAGCGCGACGGCTTGCTGGTGCTGGCCGAATGGCCGCGCAAGGCGAGCGCGGTGAGCGAAGAACAGATCGCTTCGATGGCGATGGCAGGTCCCGGTGATCCCTTGATTGCGCCCGTGATGGCCGCGCTGGATGCCGGCGATTTCAGCGATCCCGCGGCAGAAGCCGAAATCGGCTGGGTGGTCGATCTCATCACCGCGATCCGCTCGTTGAAATCGGAAATGAATATTCCGCCGGCGACCTTGATTTCGCTGGTGCTGTCGGCGGCGTCTGCCGAGACCAAGGACCGCGCGGGACGTTGGAGCGACATCGTCAAGCGTCTGGCGCGTCTGTCGGATATCTCGTTTGCCGACCGTCCGCCGGAAGGCGCGGTGCAATTGCTGGTGCGCGGCGAAGTCGTGGCACTGCCGCTCAAGGGCGTGATCGATCTTTCGGCCGAAAAGACCCGGCTCGACAAGGAAATCGTCAAGGCCGACGCCGACATCAAGCGCGTCGACGCCAAGCTCGGCAACGAGAAATTCGTGGCCAACGCGCCCGAAGAGATCGTCGAAGAGGAAAAGGAAAAGCGCGAGGCGGCCGTGGCGCGCAAGGCCAAGCTGCAGGAAGCGCTGGAGCGGCTGAAGCTGGCGTCCTGAGATAATAGAGCGCTGGCCTATCCCCGTCATTGCGAGCGAAGCGACTTGTCCGCCGTAGCTTTAGCGAAGGCGGAAGCAATCCATAGCGCCACACGCGGAGAGATGGATAGCTTCGTCGCTTCGCTCCTCGTAATGACGACGGAGATAGCTCGCTTCTCACCGAGGGCCTGATCGATGCTCGACCACGTCTCCATCACCGTATCCGATTTCGCCGCCGCCGAGCGCTTCTACGACGCGATCATGGCAGCCCTCGACGTCGTCAAGGTCGGCCGCAGCGACCGCTGGCTCGGCTACGGCGAGCGCGCCGACGCAGCACATCCGGACCGCGTCTACGTCGCCATCTACAAGGGCGCGGAACCGGACGAAGCCACCGGCCGTCACTGGTGCTTCAAGGCCAAATCGCGAGCCGAGGTCGACGCCTTCTGGCGCGCCGGCATCGCCGCCGGCGGGACCGATGACGGCCCCCCGGGCCTCCGCCATTATCATGCCGCCTATTACGCCGCCTTCCTGCGCGATCCCGACGGCAACAAGGTCGAGGCGGTGTGCCATCGGGCGGAGTAGGGGCGCGGGAGAACTCGTAGCCCGGATGAGCGGCCTGTCCGCCGCAGCTCAACGAGCGAAGGCGGAAGCGACATCCGGGGCCAGTGGTCCCGCATATCGCTTGCGCTCATGCGGGCTTCTTGCTGCTTTCGCTATGCCTGCCGAACCCGGACTCCACGCCGCGTTAGCGCGCAATACCGATAGAAATTGTGCGAGCGTCAACAGAATCCACGGCGCGACTATCGCTGCCAGGCACGGGCAACCTCACTAAACCCGAATTTAATGGAAACGACGGAGAGCGAACCCACCTGTTCATTGTGTAACGGTCTTTGCATAGCAACTCGAAAGGAAGAAGCCATGAAAGTCGCAATGACAGTGCTGGTCGCCGCGTCAATGCTCTCAAGCACGTATGCATTCGCAAATACGGCGCATCATGAACATGTAGTCAGATACGCTGCTCCGCACGTCGTCCTGCATCCGAACTACGGCAATCCGAACGGAAATCCGGATGGTCCGACCACGTTGAGCGGCACTGGCGATTCTCAATTCGGCGGCACGTCGGCCGGCACCAGCGGCTACAACTAGGTGCGAAGCAGCGGCGAGGACGAAGCGTAGCCCGGATGCGCGAAGCGGCATCCGGGTCTTGCTTTGTCCCCGTATGTCGCTTGGCTCATGCGGACAACCTACTTGCTAAGGCAGTCCAATTCGAGGGCCCCGGGGCGCTACGCGAATACGCGAATTTCCCCCGCAACTTCAATCTGATTTGCCCCGTCCAGTCCCGCGTCGAAAAATAAACCGCTTCGCGCGCGACCCAAATCACCCCTACAACTCCCGCCATCCCGTCCCGAGAAGAGGGGCGTTGGCCATCGTCACGAACGTTGGGGCGGGTTGCGGTNNNGGACGCGGCAGCGTCGGGCGCGAGANGGTGTTCGCAGGGCGGTTCTCCGTGAGCGAATACGGCGCGCAGGACGTACGGCGCTTAAACGCCTCCGTCAGAACTTCGGCCGGCAAGCACTTGGCTGGTCGATGTCTTCGGCAGAGGAAGCTGCGTACGGCAAAACCGTGTGGTCCTGGCGCCCGTGGCTGGTGTCAAGCCGGCGGAGGTTTTTCGAAGCCCGACCGGGTTTCGGTGAACCGTCAATTCGCCGGTGATGGAGGCAAGATGAATTCGTCTCCAGGGAGAGCGCGGCATAAGCCGTAAACCCATTGCGCAGGGAATGCCGGGCTGCTGCGGCTGTACCTGTATGCTCGTGTGCGCATTTCCTGAAGTGCAATTGCACACGGGACCGCGGG
>NZ_LLYB01000103.1:95782-122314 GCF_001440475.1 Bradyrhizobium lablabi
AGATGCAAACCTCGGACGGATAACGTCGCGAGAACGCGAAACTGTATCCACCGTCATTGCGAGCCACCCGGTCGGCGCGGAGCGCCGCCGGATGACAGGCTCCGCGAAGCAATCCACTCTTTCTTTGCTCGGCGACATGGACTGCTTCGCTTCGCTCGCAATGACGGATGAAAGAGAAATCGCCTTGTCAGAACCGCTTGCTCAAAAACCTCGACCCTTTCAATCCGTAGCGCCACGGCAGATCGACTGCTTTTGTAATGCCAATCCGCACGCCGGAAATGGTCTCCGGCTTGCCGATCCGCGCATGCAGCGCGAACGGCGGCTGATCGAGCGGCAGTTCGTTGTGCTTGATCGTGATGCCGAGCGCCTCGCACAGCTTGCCCGGCCCCGAGCACAGCGAACGCGCCTCCTGCAGGCCGCGGCGGCGGCGCATCGCCGGCAGGCCGTGGGTCGGCTCGAGCGCGCGGATCAGCACGGCGCTGGCCGAGCCTTCGGCTTCGCAGACGAAGTTCACGCACCAGTGGATGCCGTAGGAACGGTAGACATAGGCAAAGCCCGGCGGGCCGAACATCACCCGGTTGCGGGGCGTCGGTCCGTTGAAGGAATGCGCGGCCGGGTCGGTATGGTGATAGGCCTCGACCTCGGTGATGATGCCGCCGACGCCGTTGACCAGCAGCGTCGCCCCGATCAGGTCGGGTGCGACCTCATGCACGCTGCGACCGAAGAACGAGCGTTTCAGCGGCTTGCCGAGCCGGGGGGCGGCGGCATCGGCCGGCTTTGGGCTTTGAACCATTTTCAGGTGAGAATCGTTCGCGGAAGGGGTGAAATTCGTCATTATCTTGCACGATCTGCTAGGTTTCGCGAGTCGCGGTTGCAGGCGCCCGCGACACGGATTAGCTAGGTATTCTCGCCATTTCCGGACTTAACATGGTCGTCCTCGTCGATACCGTCTCCTTAAACCAGGTGCGCCCGCGTCACCCCGAAAAGGTGAACCGGCCGGATGCGCTGTCGCCGCCGAAGCCGGACTGGATCCGGGTGCGCGCGCCGAACACCCGCGGCTATGCCGACACGCGGAAGATCGTCAAGGAGAACGGCCTCGTCACGGTGTGCGAGGAGGCCGGCTGCCCGAATATCGGCGAGTGCTGGGACAAGAAGCACGCCACCTTCATGATCATGGGGGACACCTGCACCCGGGCCTGCGCGTTCTGCAACGTCAAGACCGGCATGCCAGGCGCGCTTGACGCCGCCGAGCCGGAACATGTGGCGGAAGCGACCTTCAAGCTCGGGCTGACCCATGTGGTCGTGACCTCGGTCGATCGCGACGATCTCGCCGACGGCGGCGCCGAGCATTTTGCGAAGGTGATCCGCGCCATCCGTGCGCGCTGTCCGACCACGACGATCGAAATTCTCACGCCCGATTTCCTCCGCAAGGAAGGCGCGCTGGAAGTGGTCGCGGCGGCAAAACCCGACGTGTTCAACCACAATCTGGAAACCGTGCCTGCGCGTTATCTCACCGTGCGGCCGGGCGCGCGCTATTTCCATTCGATCCGGCTGTTGCAGCGGGTCAAGGAGATCGATCCGACGATCTTCACCAAGTCGGGCATCATGGTCGGCCTCGGCGAGGAGCGCCACGAGGTGCTGCAGGTGATGGACGACCTGCGCTCGGCGGAGGTTGATTTCCTGACCATCGGGCAATATCTGCAACCGACGCGCAAGCATCACGCTGTCATGCGCTACGTGACGCCGGACGAATTCGCGGGCTACGAGAAGGTCGCCTACACCAAGGGATTTTTGATGGTATCGGCGAGCCCGCTGACCCGCTCGTCGCACCATGCCGGCGAGGATTTTGCCAAGCTGCAGGCGGCGCGCATCGCGCGGGGCCGCTAGCCTCGGATTGAACCAATGCAACGTATTCTCGTGATGGGATCGTCGGGGTCCGGCAAATCGACATTTGCCCGGCGGCTGTCGGATATGACCGGCATTCCCTTCGTGTCGCTGGATGCGTTGTTCTGGAAGCCTGGCTGGGTCGCCTCTGATAATGCCGAGTTCGGACAGCGTGTGGCCGAGGTCGCGCGTCAGCCGCAATGGGTCATCGACGGCAACTACACCAGCAACGGCGCCGGCCAATTGCGCCGTGACGCCAGCGACACCGTGATCTGGTTCGACCTGCCGCGCCGGAGCTGCATGCTCGGCATCATGAGGCGGATCGCCGGCAGCTACGGCCAGGTCCGTCCGGAAATGGCCGAAGGCTGCCCGGAGAAAATCGACTTCGAGTTCTTTCGTTATGTCTGGACCTATCGCCGGAAGCAGCGGCCGAAACTGCTGGACTATTTTCAAGGGCTGCGCGCCGATCAATCCCTCGTCTGCTTCACCGATCGGACGCAGGCGGACGACTATCTGAAGCAAATTGCGCTCAGGCGCAGCCAAGCGAGTATCCACTGATGCCGCGCTTTTCCAGCAAGCGTCGGGTCCGTCATACCGCGCCGCAGATGTTTGATCTGGTCGCCGATGTCGAGCGCTATCCGGAATTCGTGCCGCTGTGCCAGTCGCTGCGGATCCGTCAGCGCACGGCGAGGCCGGACGGCACGGAAGTCGTGGTCGCCGACATGACCGTGTCGTTCAAGCTGGTGCGGGAATCCTTCACCAGCCGGGTGACGCTGGACCGGCCGAACCTGAAGATCATGGTCGAATACCTGAAAGGCCCGTTCAGCAATCTCGAAAACCGCTGGACGTTCGAGCCGCGATCGGAAACCGACTGCGACGTCGGCTTCTTCCTGTCCTATGAATTCAGGAGCCGGATGCTGGCGATGCTGATGGGGACGATGTTCGATACCGCGTTCCAGCGCTTTGCCGCCGCGTTCGAAAAGCGGGCGGACGCGGTTTACGGAAAGTCGGGGGCGGGGTCTGCTACCGGCTAGACATCGGCAAGGTCGGCGCGATCGGCAAGGCGGCGCGCGGCGTTGTCATAGTGCTTGCGGGCCTTGTCCCGCGCCGCGACGGGATCGCCGTGCTTGATGGCCTCGACCAGACGCGCCTGCTCTTCGATCGCGACCGCGGCGAGTTCAGTTGCCTTGGTGTTCTTCACGGCGACCGATCGCAGTTTCTCGGCAATCTGGCCGTCGATCATCACGATGAAATTGAGCGCATGCTCGTTGTCCGCCATCTTGGCAATGACGTGGATGAGCTGGCGCTCGGCCTCGAAATGACGCTCGGCGCCGTGCTCGCTGTCGGCAATCGCCTCACGCATCTCCTTGAGGATGGCCTCCATGCGGGCGATGTCGCGCTTCGAACGCGCCAGCGCCGCGTCCGCCGCGAACTCGATGACGACGCCGTTCCGCAGGCGCAACAGCTTCAAGAGCTCCTTGCGCTTCTGAAAGCATGCAGGGCTGATCCGAAACGCCGTCCGCTCCTGCGGCTGGGCGATGAAGGCGCCGACGCCGACGCGGCTCTGGACGACGCCGTCATATTTGAGCTGCGAGATCGCTTCGCGGACCACGGTCCGCGCAACCCCGAACTCGTTCGCCAGCGCCTGTTCGGACGGCAACCGGTCACCCGGCCGAAGCTCACCCGCATGCAGCGCGCTGGTCAGGCTGGCGACGATCTCCTCCGGCAACGAAGGACTGCGGTCGAGCGATTTGACTTTCAAACTGGTCGTCCTGCCCTGATGACGTCGTCGTCGGTTGTTCCGAACACAGTTGGATGCCCCAGTAAGCAGAGATATCGAGATCAGGCCAGTGGCGCAATAAATATCAGGTTGTCAGACAACTGGTGACCATGGTAGCCGGAGGAAAAATGGTTGGCCGCAATAGCGAACGCCAGAAAAATTTTCCAAGAGACGCCAAACCAGGATGGAAGATGACGACATTCGAACGCGTTGGCTTTATCGGCCTTGGTGGAATGGGACGAGGTCTGGTGAAGAACCTCGTCGCAAAGGGCGTGGCCGTCACCGCCTACGATCTCAATCCGGCGGCCGTGGCCGCCGCCACGTCATTCGGCGCGACCGCTGCCAGCGGTGTTCAGGAAATCCGCGACAATTGCCGCGTCATCATGATTTGCGTCAATGAGGCCGAGGATGTCGAGGCGCTGATGACATGTCGCGATGGGCTGCTCGCCGGTTCCACTCCCGGCTTCATCATCGTGGATCACACCACCGGCAGCCCGCAAATGGTCGCGAAGCTCGACCGCATGGTGCGTGCGGCCGGCGGGCGCTACGCCGAGGCGCCGATGACGCGAACCCCGAAACACGCGGAGGCCGGCAAGGTCAACGTGCTGTTCGGCGGCGAGGGCGACCTGCTCGACGACCTCAGGCCCTATTTCGAGCTCTATGCCGAAAACGTCTTCCACATCGGCCCATTGGGACACGCCATCCGCCTCAAACTCATTCACAACTATATCGCCTTCGCCAACGTGGCGACGTGGTGCGAGGGCTTTGCTCTGGCGGCAAAGGAGGGGCTCGATCTGTCGCAGGTGATCGGCATCATCTCGGCCGCTGGCGGCAAGAGCGGAATGCTCGATCTCTATGGTCAGGCGACGCTCGAAGGCGACTTCACCCCGCTGATGTCGCTGGCAAACGCGCGCAAGGATGTCCGCTATTACGCGCGCTGGCTGGAGGAGGCGGGCCTGCCCGGGTTCATGGCGGAGGCCGTGCACCAGACCTACCGCCAGGCGGCGCTGCTGGGGCACGACGGCGAGTCCTGTACCGCTGTCATCAAGGCATATGAGGCCGTAACCGGCGTCGAGGCGCGGGTAGAGCCGAAAGGCCAGCAGGGAACATGACCGGCGACATATCAGATCTCGCAGGAAACCGGTTGCTGGTGCCGACGCCATTCTTTAAGCCGGGTCCAAATCCGTAAATCCCGCAACGGAAGGGGCGAATTGATGGACGCAAATCTTCGAACCGGTGGCCATATTCTGATCGAGCAACTGGCCTTGCACGGCGCCGACACCGTGTTCGGCGTGCCCGGCGAGAGCTTTCTCGCTGCCCTCGACGGCATGTACCAGAGCCAGCGCGTGCGGTTCATCAACGCGCGCCAGGAGGGGGGCGCGGCCATGATGGCGGACGCCTATGGCAAGCTCACGGGAAAGCCCGGCATCGTGTTCGCCACCCGCGGTCCCGGCGCCACCAACGCTTCCGCCGGCGTCCATGTCGCGTTCCAGGACTCGACGCCGCTGATCCTGCTCCTTGGCCAGGTCGGGCGCGACATGATGGAGCGCGAAGCGTTCCAGGAAATCGACTATCGCCTGATGTTCGGCCCGATGGCGAAATGGGTCGCGCAGATCGACGATGCGCGGCGGATTCCCGAATTCATCTCGCGCGCCTTCTTCACCGCGACCTCGGGCCGTCCCGGCCCGGTCGTGCTGGCGCTGCCCGAGGACATGCTCACCGACACCGCGGAGGTGCCGGATGCACCGCCCTACAATCCGATTCCGGTTGCACCCGATGACGGCGCCTTGCGGCAGTTCCATGCGCTGCTGACGGAGGCGAAGAAGCCGTTCCTGATCGTCGGCGGCGGCGGATGGAGCGATCATGCCCGCCGTGACCTCGAAGCGTTTGCCGCTGCGCACGAGGTCCCGGTCGGCGTCTCGTTCCGATGCCAGGACTATTTCGACAATCTGCACCCCTGCTATGGCGGCCATATCGGCATCGGTCTCGATGCGAAGATCGCCGACCGGATCCGCACCAGCGATCTCGTGATCGCGCTTGGCGCGCGGCTGGGGGAGGCGACCACTGCCGGCTACACGCTGTTCGATGTTCCGAAGCCGAAGCAGCCGCTGGTTCACATCTATCCCGACCCGGAGGAGATCGGCCGCGTCTATTCGCCGACGCTCGGCGTGGTCGCGAGCAGCGCGGCCTTTGCCGCCGCGATCAGGCGGCTGGAGCCAAAACACCAATCGCGCGCCGACTACGTCAAGGCGGCGCATGCCGACTATCTCGCTTTCGCCGAGCCGACGCGGTCGCCAGGTAACGTGCAGCTTTCGCAGGTCGTACGCAGCTTGAGCGATCGCTTGCCCCACGACACCATCATCTGCAATGGCGCCGGCAACTATGCCGTCTGGGTGCATCGGTTCTGGCGCTATCGGCAATTTCGCACCGAGCTCGCGCCGACATCGGGGTCGATGGGCTACGGCCTGCCCGCAGCCGTTGCCGCCAAGCTGCAGCATCCCGAGCGCACCGTGATCGCGTTCGCCGGCGACGGCTGTTTCCAGATGACCGGACTTGAGTTCATGACGGCGGTCGAAAACCGGCTGCCGCTGATCGTGATCGTCTGCAACAACGGCATGTACGGCACCATCCGCATGCACCAGGAGCGGACCTATCCCGGCCGCGTTTCCGGGACCGATCTCGCCAACCCCGACTTCGCGGCGCTCGCCCGCGCCTGCGGCGGCTTCGGCGCGCATGTCGAGCGCACCGAAGATTTTGCGCGCGCGTTCGACGAAGCCGTGGCAAGCGGGCTTCCGGCCATCATCGAGCTTTCGATCAGCCCGGAAGCACTGACGCCGGTAGCTTCGCTCAGCGAGACGCGCGCCAAGGCGTTGGCTGCGCAGGCCTGATCGGTCAGGTCCGTGTCGGCCGGCGTCGCTTGACGGCGCTGCGCCGTGGCGTTCGCGCGACCCGTGGACGCAATCGGCTCATCGTCTGACGTCGCGGTTTGACCGGCGCCTGCGGACCGCGCGCCAGTTCCATCAGCATGCGCAGCGCTTCCACCACCGAGCGCTGGCGCACGGTGGTGCGGCCGATGGCTCCGAACCGGAATTCGCGGTGCAGGATCTTGCCGTCGCGCGATGCGACGGCGAAGTGGACGAGGCCGACCGGCTTGCCCGGCGTGGCCCCGCCGGGGCCTGCAATGCCGGTGATGGATACTGCGAGATCGACGCCGGCCTTCTCCAGCGCGCCGACCGCCATCGCGGTCGCCGTCTCCTTACTTACCGCGCCAAAGGTTGTCAGCGTCGAAGCCTTGACGCCGAGCATCGCGCGCTTGGCGTCGTTGGAATAGGTGACGAATGCGCGGTCGATGACGTCAGAAGAGCCGGGAATGTCGGTGAGCGCGCCGGCGACCAGGCCGCCCGTGCAGGATTCCGCCGTGGCAATCATCAGCTTTCGCATCCGGCACAAATCGAGCAGCGAGCGGGCGAGGGCGCGGGCGTCGCTGCCGCTCATGCTATTCGCTCCAAGGCAGGCGGATGGTGGCGCATGCGGTAGCGGCGATGCCTTCCTCGCGGCCGGTAAAGCCCAGCCGTTCGCTGGTCGTTGCCTTCACCGCAACGCGGGAAATGTTGAGCCCGGTGATCTCGGCGATGCGGGCGCGCATGACATCGCGCAGCGGCCCGATCTTCGGGCGCTCGCAGATCATGGTGACCTCGAGATTGGCGATGCGGCCGCCGCGCGCGGTGACGCGGTCGACGGCGTATTTAAGGAACTTGTCCGACGCGGCGCCCTTCCACTGCGGATCGCTGGGTGGAAAGTGCGAGCCGATATCGCCGTCCGCCAGCGCGCCAAGAATGGCGTCGACCAGCGCGTGCAGGCCGACGTCGCCGTCGGAATGGGCAAGGAAGCCGCGGGTGTGCGGCACCCGCACGCCGCAAAGCATCAGGTGATCGCCGTCGCCGAAGGCGTGCACGTCATAGCCGGTGCCGGTCCTGATGTCGCCGAGCTGGGCGGCGAGGCGGGCTTCCTCGCGGACGAAATCTTCTGGCGTTGTCAGTTTCATGTTTGCAGGATCGCCTTCAAAGGTCGCTACCGTCAATCCCGCCCATTCCGCGAGTGCCGCATCATCGGTGAAATCGCTGCGGCCGTCGCGCGCGGCGCGTCGGTGGGCATCGAGAATCACATCGAAGCGAAACGCCTGCGGCGTTTGCGCGATTCGCAAGCGTGCGCGGTCGGGCGTTGCCTCGACGTCGCCGGTATCGTTCACCTGTTTGATTGTGTCTGTGACTGATGTCGCAGGCACCGCGGCGCCGGTGCGGCCGGCGGCGTCGATCGCCCGCGAAATCACCGCAGACGACACGAAGGGCCGCGCGGCGTCATGGATCAGGACGATGTCGGGCTTCTCCGCCGCGAGCGCCTCGAGCCCGGCATGCACCGAAGCCTGACGGGTTGCGCCGCCATTGGTGGGGGGCTGGTGACGCAGTCCGGCGACGGCCGCGTTGAACATGGCGGCGTCATCGGGATTGACGACCGGCTGCACCGCAAAAACGTCCGGATGCCGGCAAAACGCCTCCATAGCGCGGAAGATCACCGGCTGGCCGCCGAGCTCGCGATATTGCTTGGGCCCTCCGGCGCCGGCGCGAAGCCCGCGTCCGGCTGCGACGAGAATGGCTGCGGTACGCTCAGGTCTGGGCATCGGGACTCAAATACGACGAATCAGGGTTGAGGAGGGGGCGTCAGGCCGCGCTGGCGCACAGCCCTTACCATGCCGATTACGGAAAACAGAGTGATTCCCATCACCTGTGGGAAAAGCGGTTTTTGTTGCAGTGCACTTGCACAAATGATAGATCTGTCTAAAGTGTAGGCAAGAAGCTTGACTGCCCAAGATTTGTGCTCACAATATGCGCTGACGGTTGCAATGACGCCGCCGCCCCAACCATGAGATCGCCGTGACCGGCCCGGAAAGTTCACGTCCTAAGTCGTTGAAAATAGGCGAGATTGCTATCGCCAACCGGGTTCTCCTGGCGCCCATGTCCGGCGTCACCGATGCCCCATTTCGACGCCTCGCTGCCACTCTTGGCGCCGGACTGGTGGTCTCCGAGATGACCGCCAGCGATGAACTCGTGCACGGCAGGCCGATGTCGGTTCTGCGCTGCGAGAAGGCAGGCGTCGGACCGCATGTCGTTCAGCTCGCGGGCTGCGAGGCGCACTGGATGGCGGAGGGTGCGAGGGTTGCGGAAGCGGCCGGCGCCGACATCATCGATATCAACATGGGCTGTCCGGCACGCCATGTTACCGGCGGCCAGTCCGGCTCGGCGCTGATGCGCGACCTCGACCATGCGCTCAAGCTGATCGAAGCCACCATCGCGGCGGTGAGGGTGCCGGTGACGCTGAAGATGCGGCTCGGCTGGGACGATCGCTCGCTCAACGCGCCGGAGCTGGCCCGCCGCGCGGAAGCCGCCGGCGTGCAGATGATCACCGTGCACGGCCGCACGCGCTGCCAGTTCTACAAGGGCACGGCCGATTGGGGCGCCGTGCGCGCGGTCAGGGACGCGGTCTCCGTGCCGCTCGTCGTCAACGGCGACATCACCTCATTCGAGAAGGCGATCCAGGCGCTGGACTCGTCGGGGGCGGATGCCGTGATGATTGGGCGCGGCGCGCAAGGGCAGCCCTGGCTGCCGGGACAAATAGGCCGCCGGCTTGAAACCGGGACGGTGGAGACTGCACCGTCCCTCGCGGAACAACTCGCCCATGTGCGCGCACTCTACGACGAGGTTTGCAGCCATTACGGGCTGCGCATCGGGCTCAAGCATGCACGCAAGCATCTCGGCTGGGCGCTGGAGATTGCAGCCCAGTGCAGCCGCGCGCCGGCGGAGACGCTGAAAGGCTGGCGGCAAAAGATTCTGACGTCGGAAGATCCGCACCGCGTGCACCGCTCGCTGCAGGACGCGTTCGACGATTTCGCATGGAGTGCTGCTGCATGACATCAGCCGCAGAACATCGCCGGCCACTTCCTACAGACAGCGAGGCCATCCTCAACGCGCTGCCCAACCCGGTGCTGCTGGTGGCGCCCGACGGCCGCATTGTCGACGCCAATATCGCCGCCGAATCCTTCTTCGAGATCTCGACGCAATTCCTGCGCCGGCAATCCCTGAAAGAGCTGGTGCCGTTCGGCAGTCCATTGCTCGCGCTGATCGACCAGGTGCGATCCAGCAGTTCGCCGGTCAACGAATACAAGGTCGATCTCGGCACGCCCCGGATCGGCGGCGATCGCCAGGTCGATCTTCACGTCGCTCCGCTCACTGAACGGCCCGGCCATATCGTCGTGATGCTGCAGGAACGCACCATCGCCGACAAGATGGACCGGCAACTGACGCATCGAAGCGCGGCGCGCTCGGTGATCGCGCTGGCCGCCATGCTGGCGCATGAAATCAAGAATCCGTTGTCCGGCATCCGCGGCGCGGCGCAATTGCTGGAGCAGGCGGCCTCATCCGAAGACCGCATGCTGACGCGACTGATCTGCGACGAAGCCGACCGCATCGTCACCCTGGTCGATCGCATGGAAGTGTTCGGCGACGACCGCCCGGTGGCGCGCGGGCCCGTCAACATTCATTCCGTGCTCGACCACGTCAAACGGCTGGCGCAGTCCGGCTTCGCCCGCAACATCCGCTTCATTGAAGAATATGATCCGTCGTTGCCGCCGGTGCTGGCCAACCAGGACCAGCTCATCCAGGTGTTCCTCAATCTGGTGAAGAACGCCGCCGAAGCCGTGGCCGATCTCGGCAGCGATGCGGAAATACAGCTTACCACCGCCTTCCGTCCCGGCGTGCGCCTGTCGGTGCCGGGCAAGAAATCGCGGGTGTCGCTGCCGCTGGAGTTTTGCGTCAAGGACAACGGCTCCGGCGTGCCGGAAGACCTGTTGCCGAACCTGTTCGATCCCTTCGTGACGACCAAGCAAACCGGCAGCGGGCTCGGGCTGGCGCTGGTTGCCAAGATCGTCGGCGATCACGGCGGCATCATCGAATGCGAATCCCAGCCGCGGAAGACCACGTTCCGCGTGCTGATGCCGATGTTCAATCCCGCCAAACAGTTCGACCAAAGCAACCGCGACGGCGTTCCGGGTACGCCGCCGCCTGCCTCACAGAACGCAAGATGAGGAATAACGATGCCCGCAGGTAGCATTCTCGTTGCAGATGACGACACCGCCATCCGGACAGTTCTCAATCAGGCGCTCTCACGCGCCGGATACGAAGTACGGCTGACCGGGAACGCCGCGACGCTGTGGCGCTGGGTGAGTCAGGGCGAGGGCGATCTCGTCATCACCGACGTGGTGATGCCGGACGAGAACGCGTTCGACCTCTTGCCGCGGATCAAGAAGATGCGGCCGAGCCTGCCGGTCATCGTCATGAGCGCGCAGAATACGTTCATGACGGCGATTCGGGCCTCCGAACGCGGCGCCTATGAATATCTGCCAAAGCCGTTCGACCTGAAGGAACTCATCACGATCGTCGGACGCGCGCTGGCCGAACCCAAGGAGCGGGTGCCAAGCTCGGCAGACGAGGGCGAGTTTGACTCGATCCCGCTGGTCGGCCGTTCGCCGGCGATGCAGGAAATCTACCGCGTGCTGGCGCGGCTGATGCAGACCGATCTCACGGTGATGATCTCCGGTGAATCCGGCACGGGCAAGGAACTGGTTGCGCGCGCGCTGCATGATTACGGCAAGCGCCGCAACGGCCCGTTCGTCGCGGTCAACATGGCGGCGATCCCGCGCGATCTGATCGAGTCCGAACTGTTCGGCCACGAGCGCGGTGCGTTCACCGGCGCCAACACCCGTGCGTCCGGCCGCTTCGAGCAGGCCGAGGGCGGCACGCTGTTCCTCGACGAAATCGGCGACATGCCGATGGAAGCGCAGACCAGATTGCTGCGCGTGCTGCAGCAGGGCGAATACACCACCGTCGGCGGCCGCACCCCGATCAAGACCGACGTTCGGATCGTGGCGGCGAGCAACAAGGATCTGCGGATACTGATCCAGCAGGGCCTGTTCCGCGAAGACCTGTTCTTCCGCCTCAACGTCGTGCCGCTGCGCCTGCCGCCGTTACGGGAGCGGATCGAGGATCTGCCGGATTTGATCCGCCATTTCTTCTCGCTCGCCGAAAAGGACGGCTTGCCGCCGAAGAAGCTGGATACGCTGGCGCTGGATCGCCTGAAGCAGCATCGCTGGCCGGGCAACGTGCGCGAGCTCGAAAACCTCGCCCGCCGGCTGGCCGCGCTCTATCCGCAGGACGTCATTACGGCCTCGGTGATCGATGGCGAACTGGCGCCGCCGGCGGTCACTACGGGCGGCAACGCCCCGATGGGCGTGGAGAATCTCGGGGGCGCAGTGGAGGCCTACCTGTCCTCCCACTTCTCCGGCTTCCCGAACGGCGTCCCGCCGCCGGGCCTCTACCACCGCATCCTCAAGGAGATCGAGGTGCCGCTGCTCACCGCGGCGCTGGCGGCCACCCGCGGCAACCAGATCCGAGCGGCCGACCTGCTCGGCCTCAACCGCAATACGCTGCGCAAGAAGATCAGGGATCTCGACATCCAGGTTTATCGGAGCGGCGGCTAGCGATTGAATCAGCCCGCGTTCGCAAGGAAAACGGGGTGATTCGGCTGAGGATTGATCGCTTTACCGGTCGGACGGCCGCGGAATTGTCGCAATTCGGCAACATTGTGATATGAATGCATCAGTCCGCAACAAGGCGGGCTTAGAGCCTTTCATCTCACCGAATTGCCGGAATGACCACCGCAGAGACTTCGGCGCCACCGTTCGACCCATCGCTTGCCCACTCCACAGGGGGATTCCTGCGGAAGTGGGTGGCACCGCTTGCGGTCGCGATCGCCCTGCTGTCGGCGTTCCTGACCTTCGTGGTCCTGAGCGGCCTGACGCCGATCGAACCGACCCGTCACGTCGTCTACTCGTTCCTGCTGATCAATGCGGCGTCCATCCTGCTCCTGGTCGGCATCATCGTCCGCGAAGTCTGGCTGGTGATTCAGGCGCGGCGCCGTGGCCGAGCTGCGGCGCGGCTGCACGTCCAGATCGTCAGCCTGTTCTCCATCATTGCCGTGCTGCCGGCCGTACTGGTCGCGATCGTCGCCAACGTGACGATCGACCGCGGCCTGGACCGGCTGTTCTCGGGCCCGACGCGCGAGGTCATAGGAAACTCGCTGACCGTTGCCCGCGCTTACATGGAGGAGCATGCGAAACTCATCCGCGGCGACATCCTGGGCATGGCCAACGATATTGCTCTGGCCCGGCCATTGTTCGACCAGGACCGCCGGTCATTTCTGCAATTGCTGACGGCAAATGCGGCGGCGCGAAACCTGCCGGCGGCAATGCTGGTCAACAAGGATGGCAACATCCTGGTGACGGCAAAGACCGGCATCCAACAGGAATTCACGACGCCGCCGAAGGATTTTCTCAGCAACGTCAATGAAGATGAGCCGGCGATCGCGGTATTCCCCGAGGCCAATTATGTGGCCGCGGTGATCCGGTTGCGCGCCTTCGACGATACCTTCCTCTACGTCGCACGCGTGCTCGATCCGCGCGTGATCAGTCAGCTCAAGCAGACCGAGGCCAGCGTCGCCGAATACGCCCAGATCGAGGCCCGCCGGCTCGGCATCCAGGTCGCCTTCGCGCTGATGTTTGCGGTGATTGCGCTGACCATTCTGATGGCGTCGGTGCTGATCGGGTTGAACTTCGCCAACTGGCTGGTAGCGCCGATCCGCAATCTGATGAGCGCGGCCAACATCGTTTCGACCGGCGATCTGCACGTTCAGGTGCCGGTTCACAAATCCGAAGGCGATCTCGCGCAACTCGGCGAGACCTTCAACAAAATGACGGCCGAATTGCGCACCCAACGTGACGAGCTGGTCAGCGCCTCCGACCTGATCGACAGCCGCCGCCGCTTCATCGAGGCGGTATTGTCCTCGGCCAGCGCCGGCATCATCGGCGTCGATGCCTCCGGCAGCGTCGGCATTCTGAACCGTTCGGCCGAGAAGCTGATCGGACATGCCGAATCCGAGACGCTGGACCATCCGCTGTCGGACGTGCTGCCCGAGCTCGACGACATGATGAAGACGGCACGTGAGGGTACGCAGCGCCTGGTGCAGGGCCAGATCACGATCATGCGCGACGGCCATGAACGCAACCTGTCGGTCCGGGTCAGCGCCGAACAGACCAGTCAGTCGCGCGACAGCTACATCATCACGCTCGACGACATCACAGAGCTGGTCTCCGCGCAGCGCACCTCGGCCTGGGGCGACGTCGCGCGCCGCATCGCGCACGAAATCAAGAATCCGCTGACGCCCATCCAGCTCTCCGCAGAGCGGATTCGCCGCAAATTCGGCAAGGTCATCACCGAAGACAAGAACATCTTCGAACAATGTACAGACACCATCGTGCGACAGGTCGACGACATCAGGCGGATGGTTGATGAATTCTCGCGTTTTGCGCGGATGCCAAAGCCGGTGATGGAAGGCGAGGACGTCGCCGACACCGTGCGGCAGGCGGTGTTCCTGATGAAGGTCGGGCATCCCGATCTCGATATCGAGGCCGACATCAAGCAGGATCCGATGCGCGCGCAGTTCGACCGCCGACTGATCTCGCAGGCGCTCACCAACATCATCAAGAACGCGACGGAAGCGATCGAACAGGTGCCGCCTGAAGAACTCGGCAAGGGACGCATCGACGTCATCGCCGCGCGCGAACACGAAGACATCGTGATCGACGTGATCGACAACGGTATCGGCCTGCCCAAGGTGAGCCGCGCGCGGTTGCTGGAGCCCTATGTGACGACGCGGCAAAAGGGCACCGGGCTTGGGCTCGCGATCGTCGGCCGCGTGCTGGAAGACCATGGCGGCCGCATCGAACTCAAGGATGCCTCCGACTTCCGGCCCGGTCAGCGCGGCGCCTGGATGCGGCTGCGATTCGCCGTCTCCGGTCATGCAGCGAAGGTGGAAACACACCAGCAGGGCAACGAAACAAAAGGGTCGTCAGGCGAAACCAATGAGACGGCATCCGCGACCAATGATCGAGCAAAATCCGAAGCCGCAACAGGCAACTGACAAGACAGGTGTAACCCATGGCAAGTGACATTCTGATTGTCGACGACGAAGCCGATATTCGTGACCTCGTTGCGGGCATCCTCGAAGACGAAGGCTTCAATACCCGTACCGCCCGCGATAGCGATTCGGCGCTGGCCGAGATCTCCAACCGCCGGCCGCACCTAGTGTTTCTCGACATCTGGCTGCAGGGCTCCAAGCTCGACGGTCTGCAATTGCTCGAGCAGGTCAAGAAGGAGCACGCCGATGTTCCCGTGGTGATGATCTCCGGCCACGGCAACATCGAGACTGCGGTCGCCGCGATCAAGCGCGGCGCCTATGACTTCATCGAAAAGCCGTTCAAGTCCGACCGGCTGATCCTGGTCGCGACGCGGGCGCTGGAAACCTCGCGCCTCAAGCGCGAAGTGAAGGAACTGAAGCAACTGGCTCCAACCGCCAGCGTTCTCACCGGACGTTCCGCCTGCATGAACCAGTTGCGCCAGACCATTGACCGGGCGGCCAAGGCCAACAGCCGCATCCTGATCGTCGGCCCGTCCGGCTCCGGCAAGGAACTGGCGGCGCGGACGCTGCACAATGCATCGAGCCGTGCAGAAGGCCCGTTCGTCGTCATCAACGCCGCGGCGATCACGCCGGAGCGGATGGAAGTCGAACTGTTCGGCATCGAGCAGTCCAACGGCGAGCATCCGCGTAAGCCCGGTGCGCTGGAAGAGGCGCATGGCGGCACGCTGTTCATCGACGAAATCGCCGACATGCCGCGCGAGACCCAGAACAAGATCCTGCGCGTACTGGTCGACCAGACCTTTCAGCGCTCGGGGGGCACCGCCAAGATCCATGTCGATGTCCGCATCATCTCCTCGACGGCGCGCAACCTGGAGGAAGAGATCGCGGAGGGGCGTTTCCGCGAAGATCTCTATCACCGGCTGTCGGTGGTGCCGATCCGCGTTCCGCCGCTGTCGGAACGCCGCGAGGACATCCCCGAACTGATCGACTATTTCATGGATCAGATATCCGCGGCGACGGGCTTGCCGAAGCGGCAGATCGGCCAGGACGCGATGGCGGTATTGCAGTCCCATGTCTGGCCCGGCAACGTCCGCCAGCTCCGCAACAATGTCGAACGCGTCATGATTCTGGCCGGCGGCGGTCCCGAAGCGATCATCACCGCCGACATGCTGCCTCAGGATGTGGGCTCGATGGTGCCGGCGATGCCGACCAGCAATAATGGCGAACACATCATGGGGCTGCCGCTACGAGAAGCGCGGGAAGTGTTCGAGCGTGACTACCTGATCGCGCAGATCAGCCGGTTCTCGGGCAACATCTCGCGGACGGCCGAATTTGTCGGCATGGAGCGCTCGGCGCTACATCGCAAGCTCAAAGCGCTTGGAGTCGGCTGAAGTTTGAATGAATCGTTTGTTCGATAGTTCGCGGGCCTGCGCAGGTCCATGCATCTGCTTGGGAATATTTATCTCTTTCAGGTCATTTGAAGAGAATGGCCACTGGGTTCCGAGGGGCTGATGCGTGAACCGGCTTGCCTAAAAAGCGCGCGTAGCCTCTAATCGGAACGCCGAGCCGACCGGAGGGGGATCTCAGGGGAAGCCGGCGAGTCGGGGGCAGGCTCCATGAGAGAGCAACAACCGGCTTAATAAAAAGAAGCACGAGACGGCGGGACAAAAACAATGGCGGCAGACCGCGCACAAAATCTACAAGACACCTTCCTAAATCACGTTCGTAAAACAAAAACGCCACTGACGATCTTTCTGGTCAACGGAGTAAAGCTGCAGGGGATAGTCACCTGGTTCGACAATTTCTGCTTGCTGCTTCGGCGCGACGGTCATTCGCAGCTTGTCTACAAGCATGCGATCTCGACCATCATGCCGGGCGCTCCGATCCAGTTGTTCGAGGGCGGCGAGGATGCCCCGGCTTGAGAGTGAACTGATTGGAACCCTTCGACCGTGAAGGGAGCGCCGACCGTCCGCGGTCGGCGGCCAAACAAAGCGGGCGGGTGATCGTCATCGGCCCTTATTTGCGTATGCGCGGCGGCAACGCCGATGCGCAGGCGAATGAGGCTGTGCGCGATTCAGAAGCCCGGCTTGAGGAAGCCGCCGGCCTGGCGCGCGCCATCGACCTCACCATCGCTGACGCGCTGATCGCACCGATCAGCCAGATCCGGCCGGCGACCTATCTCGGCAAGGGAAAGGTCGAGGAGATCACCGGCCTGATCGCGGGCCACAACATCGAACTGGTGGTGATGGATTGCGCGCTGTCGCCGATCCAGCAGCGCAACCTCGAGAAGGCCTGGAACACCAAGGTGCTCGACCGCACCGGATTGATTCTGGAAATCTTCGGACGCCGCGCCAAGACAAAAGAGGGGGCGTTGCAGGTCGAGCTTGCGCACCTGAATTACCAGCGCAGCCGGCTGGTGCGGTCGTGGACCCATCTGGAGCGCCAGCGCGGCGGTTTTGGATTCATGGGAGGCCCCGGCGAGACCCAGATCGAGGCGGACCGCCGGCTGATCGGCGATCGCATCACGCGGCTCGAAAACGAACTGAAGAAGGTGCAGGCGACGCGGCGGCTGCATCGCGCTGGCCGGCAGCGGGTGCCTTATCGCGTGGTGGCGCTGGTTGGCTACACCAACGCCGGCAAGTCGACGCTGTTCAACCGCCTTACGCGCGCCGACGTGCAGGCGGCCGACATGCTGTTTGCAACGCTTGATCCGACCTTGCGCGCGCTGAGCCTGCCGCATGGCGGCAAGGCGATGTTGTCCGACACCGTCGGCTTCATCTCCAACCTGCCGACCCAGCTCGTCGCCGCCTTCCGCGCCACACTGGAAGAGGTGCTGGAGGCCGATATCATTCTCCACGTTCGCGACATCTCGCATGAGGACGCGGAGGCGCAGGAGCGCGACGTCGATGCCGTGCTGCGGCAGCTCGGTATTGATCCCACCGCCGGCGGTCGCATCCTCGAAGTCTGGAACAAGATCGATCGCTTCGATCCCGAGGAACGCGAGAACCTGCGTAACATCGCCGCCCGCCGTCCGCCGGAACGGCCGTGCTTTCTGGTCTCGGCCACATCGGGCGAGGGGATCAACGAATTGTTGAGCGCGATCGAGGAGCGGCTGGCGGCAACGCGCACGACGCTGGACCTGTCGATCGATGCTTCCGACGGCGCCGGGATCAGCTGGCTGCACCGCAACGCCGAGGTGCTCACCAAAGAGCTTCACGACGGGCGCTTCGACATGACGGTGCGCGTCGACGAGACCAAGCGCGACATCGTGGTCTCCAGGTTCGACGCCGTGCCGCGCGTGGCGTGAGTTGCTGTCGTCCCTGCGAAAGCAGGAACCCATACCGTGTGATCTTTCGATTTGCCTAAACTGTCCGATGACTTCCCGTAACCACAAGCTCCCGTGGTTATGGGTCCCAGCGTTCGCAGGGACGACGAGCCGAGAGCGTGCGTCTCTTACCGCTGGCGACTTTGCGCTCGCATCGATTCAGCCGCCGGCTGCTCAACACCTTTGGCCTCGTTCCACAACGCGTCCATCTCCTCAAGCGTTGCACCCTCCAGCGAGCGACCCTTGGCGGCCAGCGCGCGCTCGATATAGGCAAAACGGCGCTCGAACTTGGCGTTGGTGCCGCGTAGCGCGGTTTCGGGATCGGCCCCGACGTGGCGGGCCAGATTGACCAGCGCAAACAGGAGATCGCCGGTTTCTTCCGCGAGCTCGTCGACATCCTTGCGGTCGAGCGCTGCCTCGATCTCATCGGCTTCTTCCCGAATCTTGGCGAGCACCGCGCGCGGATCGTTCCAGTCGAAGCCGACGGTCGATGCCTTGCGCTGCAATTCCATCGCCCGCGTCAGCGCGGGTTGGCCGGCCTTGACGCTCGACAGCAGCGATTTGTGCGCCGTCTCTTCCGGCGGCCGACGCGCGGCGCGCTCGGCTTTTTCCTCGGCCTTGATGCGTTCCCAGGCGCTCTTGACGCCGGCGGGGGCGATGTTGCCGTCCTTGTCGGCGAACACATGCGGGTGGCGGCGGATCAGCTTCCGCGTGATCGCCTCGACCACGTCGCCGAAGGCAAAGGCGTTTTGCTCTTCCGCCATGCGGGCGTGATAGACGACCTGCAGCAGCAGATCGCCCAGCTCCTCGCGCAGGTCGTCGAGATCGTCGCGCGTGATCGCATCCGCCACCTCGTAGGCTTCCTCGATCGTGTAGGGGGCGATCGTCGCAAAGTCCTGTTCGAGGTCCCACGGGCAGCCGGTGACCGGCGTGCGCAGCGCCGCCATGATCTCGATGAGGCGGGAAATATCGCGGGAAGGGGTCATGGGATTTCCGTCGCTTGGAAGGACAAGCCGCTTTATGCCGCAAGCGGCCTGCCGAGCCCAGCGGAACGAGCCGGAAATCGGGGCAATTTCCACCGGTTGGCCTCAAGCCGCGGGAGTGCTAATTGCGCGTCATGAACGACCAATCATCCTCCGAAACCGCGCTGGTGCTGTTTTCCGGCGGGCAGGATTCCACCACCTGCCTGGCCTGGGCCTTGCGGCGTTTTGCGCGCGTCGAAATGCTCGGCTTCAGCTACGGCCAGCGCCATGCGATCGAGCTTGAGTGCCGGGACCGGCTGCTATCCGGGATGAAATCGCTGCGGCCGGAATGGGCGGCAAGACTCGGCGACAGCCATACGCTGGAAATCCCGACATTGGCGGAAATTTCCGACACTGCGCTGACCCGCGACGTCGCTATTGCCATGGGCGCTGACGGCCTGCCGAACACGTTCGTACCCGGCCGTAACCTCGTGTTTCTAACCTTCGCCGCGGCGCTGGCCTATCGGCGCGGCATCCGCCACATCGTCGGCGGGATGTGCGAGACCGATTACTCCGGCTATCCCGATTGCCGGGACGAGACCATCAAGGCGCTGCAGTCCGCGCTCAATCTCGGCATGGCGAAGAATTTCGAACTGCATACGCCGCTGATGTGGCTCGACAAGGCCTCGACCTGGAAGCTCGCGAATGAACTCGGCGGGGCAGGGCTGGTCGACCTGATCCGCGAACACTCGCACACCTGTTATCTTGGCGAGCGCGGCGCGCAGCACGATTGGGGCTATGGCTGCGGGGAGTGCCCGGCTTGCGAGCTGCGGGCCAAGGGCTGGCGGGAGTATGCGCGGGCGTAGCTCGCGCGACATCCGTCGTCCATTTGCATGTCGTCGCCCGCCTTTGCGCAATTGCGCACTGGGGCGGGCGATCCAGTATTCCAGAGACCGGCGTTCGAGCCGATAGGATGCGGCGTACTGGATACCCGCCTTCGCGGGTATGACGACCGGGGGCGCTGAGCTACTTCCCGAAATCTTCCTGCGTCAGTTCGATCGGCGCGCCGTGCGGCGTGCGATCGGCGGCGTGGTCCCAGGCGTCGCGGTAGCGATGCAGGACGTCTGACGTCGCGACGCCCTTGGCCGCGACAAGCGTTTCCAGTGTCGCCAGCCAGTGCTGATAGTAGGTCTCGCCCGTATCAGGATCGCCGGCGGCCTGCGCGCGCTTGATTTGCGCGCCCAGCGTCTCCGCCCATTCCTTCCAGGTGAAGACGCCGGCCTCGTGCAGCGCCAGCGCCATCGCGAACGCGCGCGCCTCCCACGGCTCGCGAAATACCGGGCCGTCCTCGTCGCGGGGCACGCCGGGCACGGCGACGGCCGCCCGCATCGCCTGCTGTGGAGTCAGATTCATCACGCACGTTCCAGATAGAAATCCAAGGTGCAAGGAAAAACAATCACAGAACTATAAGGCAAATTTCCTTTGTCCCCAACCCAAACAGGCGAAGGCGTTCGGCTCACGTTCAAACGTCTCGACGCGGGCTCTCAAAGCCGGCGCTCGTTGCGGGTTGCGACAGTCTCACGGCGAGCGCCGTACGTCGCTCGCTGGGCGGACGAAGATTCTGCCTGGAATCCATCGGTCGTGCCCCTGTTGCTGGGATCAATCCCCCCGCGCGGTGGTTCGTGGCGGAAGCTTGACATAGATCAACGAATGGAGCCCCGCGGCGGGATGATCGTCAGGCCGAGAGAATTCAGACAGCGGCGCGGCTCTTGGCACCATGTCTTAACACGATGTCGATTGTCCCAGGAACGGCTTCGGCGTGGATAAGGCCGAGGCCGTTTCCTTGCTTGGTCGCGAATGGTGATGCACGCGGACAGGCACACACTCACAAGCAATGACGAACCAGACTCAATTGCCCGTCTATTTCAGTTGCCAATCTTGCAAGGCGATCTACTGCGCTACGCAGATACGAAAGCCGAGCACTTATGTTGGACGCTTCACTTGCAAAAAGTGCAACAAGACGGTGTACCGGTGGTGGGGGACCCAATACAGTTTCACGAATTGGATGGGACCGCTCGACAGGCCGAACTGATCCAGCACCTGATAACGTCGAGCAGAAACACCTGGCTGGTGAATTAGCTCGGCGCTGGCGAAAAACCGAACAAAAACAATGGTGCTTATCAGGTCTCACGTTCCAGATAGGATTCCCAAGCGTCGACGGAGACGCTGAGCGTCGGGTCCGTACCCTTGCCCCACAATTCCGGACCGTCGAAACGCACGGTGTAGAGCCATTGCGGGTCCTCGCCCTTGCCGAGCGAGTTCGTGTCGGGAAACACATGGCAGCCGTGATTGAGTTCGATGGTGCCGAGATGGCCGCGGACATATTGCGGCAGCCTTGTATGGGTCACCGGGTGGATGTCTCTCATCCGAACGGTGTCGCCGACCGCAAACATTGCAGGCGCCTTCGCCTCGCGCTCGGTCGGGCCGCCGCGCCGGATCGCCGGCGTAACTTCATTGGGAGCGATCGGCTTGACGCCGGGCTTGGGCGGCGAGAGCACCTTGCCGGCCTCGATCTCCTCGCGCGTCACCAGTCCGCGCTCGACCATCAGCGTTTCCAGCCCGGCCAGCCAGATCTGGAAATAGCTTTTGCTGAGGTAGTCCTCGGGCGGACGGTTCTCGCGGGCAAACCGTGACATATCGATATTCCAGCCGCCTGGACGCGCCATGGTGACCGTCAGCGCAAAGGCGCGGCGCTCCCAGTCGCCGTGAAATACCGGCTCGTTCGGCTCGGGTACGACGGGGCCAAAACCCTTGGCGCCGCCCATGTCATGCGCGCCGTCCATCAGGCGATCTCGCCGGGTTGTTTCGGCAGGCCTGTGCCGATCATGCTGTCGCGCGTCACCAGTTCGGCGAGCTGCTCGGCGCTCCAGCCCTCGGTGCCCTCGGGGCGCATCGGCAGCACGAGGTAGCGGATCTCAGCCGTGGAATCCCAGACGCGTATCTTCGTGGTATCAGGCAGCGTCACGCCGAAATCCCTGAGCACACCGCGCGGATCGGAGACGGCGCGGGAACGGTAGGGCGCGGATTTGTACCAGACCGGCGGCAGCCCCAGCACGGGATGCGGGTAGCAGGAGCACAGCGTGCACACGACCATGTTGTGCTGCTCCGGCGTGTTCTCCACGACGACCATGTGTTCGCCCTGGCGGCCGGAATAATCGAGCTCGGCAATCGCCGCCGTTGCGTTCGTCATCAGCCGTTCGCGATAAGCGGGGTCGCTCCATGCCTTGGCGACGACGCGAATGCCGTTGCGCGGTCCGATCTTCTTTTCATAGAGATCGATCAGGAGGTCGAGCGAGGCCGGATCGACATAGCCTTTTTCGGTCAGGATCGATTCCAGCGCGCGCACGCGCAGCTCGGTCTCCGACAATTCGGAATGATCGTGGTCATGGTGGTGATGATGGCCGAGGTGGTCGTGATCATGGTCGCTCATACCGTCAGGATAGGCGCAAAATCCCGGCTATGTCGAGGCAGAGACTCTGCTAGCATTCGTTTGATGGGGATCAGGGCAGGGTGCATCGGAATCGCGGCTGCTGCGGCCGTTTTGGCTTGGCTCCCGGCCGGAGAGGCGCGGGCGGCGAATGGCGCCTATGCGGTCGATGCGGCCGACATTGGCGAGGCCGGCTCTTGCAAGGTCGAAAGCTGGCTGTCGTCGGCTTCCAACACCGATTTTATGGCGGTCGCCAATCCATCCTGCGTGGTCGACCTGTTCAAGCCGGTCGAGCTGAGCATGTTCACCAGCCATTCGCGCAGCGATGGTGACTGGGGCGCCACGATCCAGCCGAAGGCCAAGATGAACTTTGTGCCAACGGGCGTCGGCAAGCTCGGCTTCTCGGCCTACGCCGGCGGCTCGTTCGACGCGCTGACCGGCGAAAACCTTTCGGCCTTTGCCGTGATCCCGGTGACGTTCCGGCTCAACGAGACCATGCGCATCAACGTCAATGGCGGCTGGCTGTGGGACCGCAGCGTCGATCGCCACTATCTGCTCTACGGCATCGGCTTTGACTGGAAGTTCACGGATACCTTGCAGTGGACGATCGAAGCCTTTGGCCAGGCAGGCCAATCGGATACGCCGAGCGCGGTCCAGCCGCGGTTCCAGACTGGCCTGCGTTACCGGCCGAACGAGATTTTCTCGGTCGACCTGATCTATGGCCGCAACATCACGGGCGAGAACGCCAACTGGATCACGCTCGGCACCACGATCCGTTTCCCGGTGCCCGGTAGCAAGCCGGAACACCATCGCACCGGACATTTGTGATCCGCCTTCAAGCTTGCTTGCAAGCCTTTCTCGGCACCGCAGATTCATTTCTGGGATAAGGTTCGGGAAAACAAGGGCAGGGAGGCCATGCGTGATCGAATTTGTGAAGATTGAAAAAGGCCTCGGACCTGATGGCCGCATTGCTGTCGTGCGTTTCGACCGCGGCGATGGCATCAATGCGCTGTCGCCGGAAGCGATGCGCCAGCTCACCGACGCCGCGCGCAGTTTTGAGGATGACGCCGAAACTTCCGTCGTGGTGCTCACAGGCGGCGCCAAATCGTTCAGCGCGGGTTTCGACCTCAAAGATCCCGAAGGCCGCTCGCGACAGACGATGGACCTTGGCGCGCTGCGCCGGCACCTGAAGCTCGGACCGCGGCTGACACGGGCGTGGCAGGACATGGAGCAGATCACGATCGGCGCCATCGAGGGCTTTTGCGTCGGCGGCGGCGTGGCGCTGGCGGTCGCGCTGGATTTCCGCGTGATGGCCCGCGACGCCCATATGCGCGTGCCCGAGATCGGGCTCGGCATGAACATGAGCTGGCAAAGCGTGCCGCGCATGCTTCACCTGATGGGACCAGCCCGCACCAAGCAGGCGGTCATCCTGGCCGACCAGCGCATCTCGGCCACTGAAGCTTACGAATGGCGGCTGGTGGAGGAGGTGGCTGATCCCGGCAAGGCCTACGACGCCGCGATGGCGCTCGCCGCCAAGGTGGCCGCCCAGCCACCGCTGTCGGTCGCCATGACCAAGCTGACGGTCAATCGCCTGGCGCATGCGCTCGACGATCTCGCCAGCCATATGGACCTCGACCAGTTCGCCCTGGCCAGTATGTCCGAGGATCACAAGGAAGGCGTGGCGGCATTTCTGGAGCGCCGGAAGCCGCAGTTCAGGGGAAGCTAGCGTCCGGATGTGATCTGGACAGGGCAGGAGGAGACCTGATCAATAACGGCCCGTGACGGGTGCGCCCCATTCGCCGAATCGATAGTTCAGGCGCGCCAGAGCTAGATCGACGCCTTGATTGATAGTTTCTGTTTGGAAGAAGGCACCGGTCGGATCCGTGAAATTGACGTTGCGAGTGCCCGTAAACAGGTGGTTGTATTCGACGCCGAGCGACCAGTTCGGCGCGAACCCAAATTCCAGACCCGCACCGACCGTGCCGCCCCAACGGGTTTCGCTCGCAGAGGCCAGTACCAGGCCAGTGGCGCCACTGACGGCGTGATAGCTATCGCGGGTCACGGCAGCTCCGCCCTTTACGTAGAGCAAGATGTTGTTCCACGCATAGCCGATCTGACCAGTTATCAAACCAAACGCATCCACGCGTGTACGATTAGAATCTGGCGCAAACAGCAAGCTGATATTGCTGCCGCTGAAATTGGCCCAGTTGCCCTGGCCCTCGACCCCGAACACCCAATTGGCTGACCGCCAGCGGTAGCCTACTTGACCGCCGAGAGTATCGCCGGACGGGTTATGGCAACCTTCCGACCCAGGCAAGTCTGCAAAAGCATCCGTAACAAGCTCCCAGCATTTGCGGGCGAAGCCACCACCACCGTTGATGCCGAAGTAGAAGCCACTTCTCCAATCATAGAAGGGGGACGTCACCACTGCGGCCTTGGGATAAACGCCTGCTGGTAGACCGGCCGCATCGAACGGCATCGATGCGCGTCCGCGCAGCGACCAAACGGTGAAATGATTGCTCCCGAGCCCACCGAGTTCGCCATCGACCGACAGTCTTTGGCCGTCTCCCAGCGTTGCGCCGATGCCGCTCGTGACCCGCGCCGACCAACCTTGCAGGGACTGGATCGGCGGCAACGGCGTCGCGGTCGGCAGCCTCGCGTCGTCGCGGTCGAAGTAATAATCGGCGTACACGCCGACATAGGGTTTGAGCGTTACCGTGGTCGTCCATCTCCACGGATACGCGATCTTTGCGCCGGCACTCGCGCGGCCGCTCTGGAAGTTGCGTTCGCTCTCCGTGATGCCCAGATTATCCGTGTAGGCCTTTTCGTGCTCCATCAGGGCATAGACCTTCAGCGAAGGCTCGAGCTCGAAGCCGTAGTTCATTTTATACGTTCCGATCAGTGACGCCGTCGCGAGCCAGCGTTGCCCCGGGAAGGTCGCAGCCGCCGTGCCGGCGACACCATTATAATTGATGGCCGAGCGCGCCAGGCTGGCGTCGAAGCGCAGCCCTGGCAGGAAACGCCAACCGAAATATCCGCCGGCCGTCCAGCCGTCCCCCTTTAGTCGGCCGTCGAGGAGTTGCGAGGTGTAGTCGAAGTTCTCGTAGCCGCCGAATGCGCCGATCAGGAGATCGGGCGCGAGGCGATGCGTGACCCCGAACAGCGCGTTGATCTGTCCGCCGCGGATGTCGCCGGTCTGCTGGCTAGTGTTCCAGTCGCTGCCGCGCACGTCGGCCCAGAACTGAAATGGTCTGGGCACGTAGACGACCTGCGGTGGCTCCTTGGTTGACATTCCCGGGGGGCGAGGCCGGGTCTGAGGTTCGCAACCGAAGTTGAAGCGCAGGCCGCCGCCGTTCGCCTTGACGGGCATCGGCGGGCCGGCGCACTCGGCAAAGCCGTCCCCGATCGCCTCATCGACCGCGCCGGAGACCGCGGCGCCCGAGGTCTGGGCTTCAAGCTTGGTGACGATGAGTTGCAGATCGCGCAAGCGCTGGCTGTCCCCCGGCACGTTGATCGTGATGGAGGCGATTGCGCTGTTACCTGTTCCCCCGTTGGTGGACGTGACGGGGTCGGTGACGTTGGTCAGCGCCCCGACGGTCGTTCCCGTTACGTTGACCGAGAATGTGCAAGACGCGGAGCTTGCGAGGGTTGCGCCAGATAGGCTGACGCTGCCGCCGCCTGCTGTCGCCGAGATGGCGCCTGCACCGCATGTCCCGCTCAGGCCGGTAGGGTTCGCAACCTGGAGTCCGGCCGGGAACGTGTCAGTGAACCCGACGCCAGTGAGCACCAAATTCGCGTTGGGATTGATGACGGTGAATGTTAGCGAGGTTGTACCGCCCGCGGAAATCGAGGTGCTGCCGAAGGCTTTTTGGACAGTCGGAGAGATCGCTGTGCTGGCGTTGACCGTGAGCGTAGCGCTGGCGTTGTCTCCAGTCCCTCCATTGGTCGAACTGACCACTGAGGTGGCATTGACCTTGATGCCGGCGGTGGTGCCGGTCACGTTGATCGA
>NZ_LLYB01000103.1:122503-129281 GCF_001440475.1 Bradyrhizobium lablabi
TGCCGCCGACTGCAATCGATACAGGCGCAAAGTTCTTGGAGAGTCCAGGAGGAGCCAGTGCCGTCACCTGGAGCGACGCGCTGGCGGTGTTGCCGGTTCCTCCATTGCTCGAGCTGACGTTCGAGGTGGTGTTTACCTTGGTGCCAGCGGTCGTGCCGGTCACGGTGANCCGACATCGTGCAGGACGAGGCGGCAGCGATGGTCGCGCCCGAGAGGTTGACGCTGCCGCCGCCGGCAGGCGCGGTGAGGGTGCCCCCGCACGAACTCGTCAGGCCGCTGGGTGTCGCAACCACGAGCCCGGCCGGGAACGGGTCGTTGAACGCGACGCCCGTGAGCGCTGCCGAAGCGTTGGGATTGGTGATCGTGAGAGTGAGCACCGATGTGCTGCCGAGTGGAATCGACGAAGGTGCGAAGCTCTTTGCGATTGCGGGGGGCGAAGGGGGCGCGGCGATTACATTCAGATTTGCGTTTGCGGCGTTACCAGGCCCTTGGTCGGAGAAGAGCTGGACCGGACCGTTGTGCTTCGTGCCAGCGGACGTGGCCGTCACGTTGATCCCGACTGTACACGTCTGGTTCGACGTGAGGGAGACGTTCGCCAAGCTGACGATATTGCCGCCTGCGGTCGCGTTGCCGCCGCAGGTGCTGCTCAGGCCGCTCGGGGTAGCGACAGCAAGCCCTTCGGGCAGGACGTCTGTGAAGTGTACGCCGCTGTTCCCCAAATTGGCGGCGGTGATCAAGAACGTCAGCGTCGTGCTACTGCCAACCGAAATCGCGCCCGCCCCGAACGACTTGGCAAGCGTTGGCGTATTCTGCCCGCGCACCTGCGCAGACCCCGGCGTGGCGAGTAAAAACGCGATCAGCACGCCCATAGCAGCTGCCCACCCCGCGGCGCGGCGGTGCAGTTTCTGCAGTCCAACCTTCATCGCCGCCCCCCAAGGGCAGTTGTCCGATCGGCAAAGGCAAAAACAAAAAGGTGAGGTGCTTCCGCCGGGCGGACGTGGACGACGAGCACGCACTAACAGAGGTTGATACAGAAAATAGGCGCACGCTGAAATATTTTCATGGGATTCGCCACGCCAACAACAAGCGGCGGAGCAATTTCCAGCTCAGTGTTGGAATTGAGTGACGCAGCGGTCAGTAACGCTGACCAAATCTGGAATGCCATCTGGTTGATTGAGTGCACATGGAACTTGTTGAAGCGGCACCCCAAGCGATGCGCGCTACCGCGCGGGGCGATGCCGTCAACTCGTGGCTGCCGCACGTAGTTTTGAGGATGATTCCGAGACCGCGCCGGGTTCGATCAATCCGACGCTCCGCGCCGGCACCTGCAGCTCGCTTATATCCGTGTGTGCCGGAGATACGTGATCTTGGCCGATCCAGCATGCCGAGGATCGCAAGGAAGGCGTCGAGGCGTTTCTTGGCCGTCGCAAGCCGCGGTTCAAGGGAAGGTAGAATGGCGTGACGTCCTCACGTTGCGCCCTAGGCTTGATTTATCGCAAGGCGGTAGCCTGATGCCATTCTTAGGCTCCGGTCAAATACCGCGTGGGGACTGGGCCAGGGGTTAATTCGATACGGATATTTCGTTTGCGCGGAAGCGGCGCGTGAACGAACGGCGAAGAAACCTGCCGGCTGCATCCTTCACGAGGAGGGCACGCGGGATGTTCACATTTCGAACCTCACTCACCTTCGCGGTAATGGCGTTTATCGTCGCTCTGGCCGTGCTGCTGATCGCAATTCAGATCCTGTCTCTTCGTTGGGCCACACACGAGGCCGCGTCGGCCTACATGGATGCGACCAGTGCGAAGGCGCTCGGCCGCCTCAGGACGGAAATTACCGCCATGACGTCGTTGGTGCATGTTCTGGCGACCAGTTCCAGTGTGGCCGATTCAAATGAAAGAACCGAGACCGGCCATGCGATCCCGCTATTCAAGGCCGCCCTGCAGGAACTGCCCCAAATGGACAGTGTCTATGCAGGTTACGAAAACGGCGCCTGGTTGCAGGTACGGCGCATTGGCGATCTCAACGACGAGCAGCGTGGAAGGTTGCGTGCGACGCCCGAAGCAAACATTGCGATCAACTTGGTGCGCCCCACACCCAGTGGCGATCTGCCGATGCGACGAATTTTCGAAGATCAGCAAGGCAACGAGGTCGGGCAACTTGATCTGTGGAAATACGGATACGACGCGCGGATGCGGAGCTGGTACCGCGAGACGGTGAAAGCCGACCGCGCGCTGGTCTCATCGCCTTATCTTGCGTTCAGCATCGGCGCGCCGGTGATCACGGTTAGCGCGCCCTTGCGAGGCAAAGTGTCCGGCGTCCTTGCTGCAGATCTCAAGCTCGACAGCTTCAGCGAATTCGTCCAGGCGCAACGACCCGGAGCGCACGGCAGTGTCTTGATGTTCGACTCGACCGGCGCGCTTATTGCCCATCCAAATATTGCACAATTCGTCGTCGATGCGATGACGCATCCATCCCAACCGCAATTGCCAAGCATCAAGGATATCAACTCGGCGGTCGTGCAGGAAGCCTTGCGAAGGTCGGACGGTCGCGACCACTACGATGGAAGCATCCGTGACGATCACGGGCGGGACTTTCTGTTCAGGGTGACAAAATTCAATCTGGGTGGGCAGTTCAACGCCAACATATTGTTGCTGGCGGCCCAGGAAGACTTTGCTCAGAATGTTCGGAATCTCCAGTACACCGGACTATTCCTCGCAATTGTCGCCAGCGCCGCTTTTATTCCGGTCGTTTGGATATTTGGCGGCGGAATGTCTCGATCCCTCAAAGGCATTACGGCTCAAGCGGTCAAACTCCAGAGGCTGGCTGCGCCCGATCGCTCGTCAGTCACGTCACGCATCAAGGAACTTTACGAACTTGGCAGTGCAATGGAGCTTGCGCAGCGCGCCATTTGGTCGTTCGCGCACTTTGTCCCCAAGGAGATCGTCCAGCGGATCGTTGATGATTCCATCTCAACCGAGCTTGGCGGTGTTCGAGAGGAGATTACCGTCGTTTTCACCGACGTCCGGGATTTCACGACGATCGCAGAATCCGCCGACCCTGACACCCTCATGCACCAGACGTCGCGATATTTTTCCGTGCTTACGGACGCTTTCCTCGCCGAAGGCGGAACAATCGACAAGTTCATTGGCGACGCAGTGATGGTGTTCTGGAACGCACCCAATCCACAGCCCGACCACGTCGAGCGGGCGTGCCGGGCAGCTCTTGCGGGCAGGGCGGCATGTGAGGCGCTCAACTCTCAGTTCGAAACCGAAGGTCTGAAGCCGTTCTTCACGCGATTTGGCATTCATGTCGGGGAGGCCGTCGTCGGTAATCTCGGGTCGACGGAGCGGATGAACTATACCGCCCTTGGCAATACGGTGAATCTGGCGGCGCGCCTCGAAGGGCTGAACAAGCAATTTGGGACCACCATTCTTGTGAGCGAAGGCGTCTATTCGCGGGTTCAGCACGGCTTCCAGTTCCGAGCCTGCGAGGCAGTCATTGCCAAGGGCATGACGAAGGAAACCCGCATCTTCGAACTGGTCGGGGCCGCGGCATGAAATCAATGATGCCAAGTTTGATGCCAAGGTTATTCGGCTTGTGGCTGATGCTCGCTGCCTCAGCGGCTCACGCAGGCGAGGACACCATCAAAATCGGAATTCTCCATTCCTTGTCAGGCACCATGGCCATCAGCGAGTCGGTGCTCAAGGACACCGTTCTCATGCTGATAGCAGACCAAAACAAGAAGGGCGGTCTGCTCGGACGGAAACTGGAGCCGGTCGTTGTTGATCCCGCGTCCGATTGGAACGTCTTTGCGGAAAAAGCCAGGCAACTACTCTCGAACGACAAGGTCGCCGTTGTGTTTGGGTGCTGGACCTCGGCCTCGCGCAAGTCCGTGCTGCCGATTTTCGAGGAACTGAACGGCTTGCTCTTCTACCCCGTGCAGTACGAGGGCGAAGAAAGTTCGCGCAATATTTTCTACACGGGAGCCGCGCCCAACCAGCAAGCAATTCCGGCCGTTCGATATCTGATCAGCAATGAGGGAGGCAAGGTTCGCAGATGGGTTCTGCTCGGTACCGACTACGTCTACCCGCGCACGATCAACCGAATCCTGAGCGCGTATCTTGCTGCAGATGGGGTGTCGCCGGATGACATCATGACGATCTATACGCCGTTCGGTCATTACGAATGGCGAGAGATCGTCAAGCGGATCAAGGCTTTTGGTTCGGAGGGAAAAAAGACCGCCGTCATATCAACCGTCAACGGCGATGCCAACACCTACCTCTACAGGGAGCTCGCGGCCCAAGAGGTGGACGCCAATGCAATTCCGGTGATGGCTTTCTCGATCGGCGAGCGCGAATTGCTTGATGCGGACGTTTTCCCGGTCGGGCACATGGCGGCCTGGAATTACTTCCAGTCGATCAAGTCGGCGGAAAACGACGCTTTCGTGAAAATGTGGGCGGACTTCAACGAGCAACGAGACGTAACCACGAATGATCCGATGGAGGCCACCTTCATTGGCTTCAGGATGTGGGCGCAAGCCGTCGTTCAAGCGGGCACAACCGACATAGATGCGGTCCGGCAAGCCATGTACGGTCAGAGGATCAACGCACCGAGCGGCTTCGAGGTTGTGATGAACACCAATCATCATCTTTCCAAGCCCGTCATGATAGGCAAGATAAATTCTTCCGGGACCTTCAATGTCATCTGGCGGTCGATCAATCCGGTCCGAGCCGATGCCTGGAGCAGGTACATCCCCGACAGCGCCAACCGTACGGCTGATTGGACCTTTCCCTGGGTCTGCGGGGGATGCATCGAGCCGACGTACAAGGAATGGTGAGCGTCTCTGGAAGACTGTGCTCAGAGGGAAGGGTGCTCGCTTCGCGGCAATGTCTGGTGCTGGCCGTTTTGCCACTGCTCAAAGCAATCCTAGCCTAAAGGGTTCCTGGGTAGTCCGCGAGCATCATTTTTGGCGTCGCTGTACCTCCCGGCGTGAGTTGTCTTCGTCTCCGACAGCGACCAGTCTAGTTCTTGACCAGCACGGGAGGCGAGAATACGGTCTCGCTATAAGATCGTTAAAGACTCTCACGTCTAGTCTAGGATGTTCCTATGCGCAGGAATTTCCAAGTTGCGTGTACTCTCGATCTCCCGCTGCCCGAATTTAGTGCACGCGCAAGTCGCTGCTAAGCATTCTCTAATTTCAGTCATACAAAGGCGGTTGTCAGCCACAACGCAGTCGTAAGCGAACTGCCTGACGACATCCCCCGATGGGGAGCCACTGCGGCCAGACCCACTGTCGATCCGGACCCATTGTCGTTCCGGAAACCGGTTTGTTCTGCAGGAGCGCACGTCGATCAGCGAAGGCACCAGCGACTCGCTGAGGCAATCCCGCCGCTCGGAAGCACAAGGCTCTGAACAACGGGAGCGTGATTATGGACGCAAACTTTACTGTAATCGCCGGCGGGCCGGGAACCGACGGCTCCGCATTCGAGAGGGAACTCGCGGTGGCGGTCGCCGGTGAGGTTGAACGGGAGGGGCCGACCCTCGGCGCGGTTGCCGACCTCTGGACCTTCGTCGTCACCCACAAGGAAGAGATTCTGGTCGGCTTTACCTTCGCCGAAGCCGCCCTGCAGATCGTGGACCGTCTGATTGAACTGGCGACCCGGCGCGGCAGCACCATCAAGGTCGTGGACCGGGGGCGGGAGGTGACGGTGGAGACGAGTCGGCGCCAGGAAGCCGCTGACGTGGTCCGCGCCGCGCTGGAACGGTCGGCGCCAGCGGGCGGATGATCGCCATGTCACTACCCGATCTCGCAGCCCTGAAGCGAACTTCCATGCTGCAGCAGCAGATCAATGCCGCCGCGCCGCCCGCCTACGTCGCGCGCAATGCGGGCAGCGCTGATGCACTTGAGAAGCAGGCGATGCTCTGCGCCGCTGTCCGGGCGTTGGTCGCCGCGGTCATGGCGGGCGAGGCCACGACCATCGGACTTTCCATGGATATGGTCGTCAATGAATTCTGCGTCCTGGCAGACCTGCTCGCCCTGGCCGGACGGCGGCCCGAGGCCAAGGCCACCTTCGCTGAGGCCGAAGCGGCCGCCCGCAGTCTCGGCACGCCAGAGCACCAGGCGCGGGTGGCGATTGACCAAGCGAAATTCCTTCAGCGGGACAGGGCGGAGTATGCTCAGGCCCTCGCGCTGCTCTTCAGAACACGTGAAGAACTCGTCGCGCGGCGCGAGGATGTGGCACAGCAGATCAGTGCTGTCGTACACTTGGGCATCCAACTGTCCGAGTTATTCCGGTGGCTTGGCGACCATGTGCGCGCGGCCGGGGAACTTGGCGAAACCAAGCGGTCGGCAGTTCGCCTTGCCGCCCATGCGACGAGCCAGGGCGATGCCGTTGCCGGGCTGTTGCGCGAGATGGACTTGTTTGAGCTGCAGTTCCAGGCGGCGATGCTCTTCCTTGATACAGGCCACTGGCGGTGGGCGAGGTCCGCGTTGGATGCTGCCCTGCCGCGCTACTCAAACCTCGATCCCGCCCTCCTGGCTGCCTACCAAGCTGCGGTGCCGGGGTATACCGGCCTCGATCCGCATTTCCTGGCGACCTACCAAGCCTACCGCGCCAAGCTCGCGCTCGGCGAGCGTAAGCCGGATGAAGCGCTGGCGCTCATCGATAGCGTCCGCGAACTCTTTGATCGCCTTCCCGGGCTCGCGGCCCAGCGCGGTGTCCTGCGGGGGCTGCGCGCCCGCGCGCTGATCGAGGCCGGCCGCGCCGCCGAGGCGCTG
>NZ_LLYB01000104.1 GCF_001440475.1 Bradyrhizobium lablabi
CGCTTATGCCATGGAACCACGCCGCCTGACGGCCTCAGCTTGCCGCTTACGCATGGCGCCTGTATCACAAGGAACCAGCGCCAGTTGGTGGGAAAAGTCACGCGACGGCTTGACGAGCAAAATCCAGGCGGTGGTCGATAGCAATGGTCTGCTGAGACGGCAGAAAGGTGCTGCGGGAGCGCCATCGGTCCTTGCAAAGGAGCGGTTCAGGAATCGCAAACACCCACGGGCAGGCCGGCCGCTGGAAGTGTGCAAACACTCCTTCCGGTCGCACAGGCCGCAACGCGCCCCCTCGATCAGGCAAGCCGGTCGAAGTGGGGCAGAGCCTCCATAGGTAAACCTTCGTATAGCAGGTCCCCTCCTTTCGATACCGGTCGTCCACCTCCGTACAATTGAACATGCCATCGACCACCTTCAGCTATCGGAGGCCGTAGAGTATAGATGGCAAATGCCTCCGCCATCGCCGAATGGATTGTTTGCGCGATGCAAAGCTGCAGCCGCGAAGTGCTTTTTATAATAGGTGGCCGCAGCGTATACCTATGCTCGGCAGCTCGGCCTATCTCTCCTGAGATGGTCAGCGCCTTGTCACCGTGCACCAGTACTTGGTAGCAGCGGGNTATTCCCCGTCAACGAGTATCCGGCTCATCGGAACAATACCGAGAGGTTTGANAATACATTGTTAAATACAACTGGATCGGATGTTCCCGGGCCGCGCACGCCAGAGGCAAAGGATCGAGAGCTAGGTTTAGATTTCGCGAAAGGAGTGCTCATCACTTTGGTGATCGTCGGTCACGTGATCCAATATGTCGTCTACCGAGATGGAGGCTTCTGGGAGTCGCCATGTTTCAAATGGATCTACATGTTCCACATGCCACTGTTTATGGCGATCAGTGGATATCTTTCTTGGCGAGCGCTCTTGCGAAAGTCGTTCACTCGAGCCATCGGTGATCGTGCGGTGCAGCTCTTGTTGCCCATGCTGTTTTGGTACGCTCTCCTGGAGGCAGCCAAGTTGGCCGTATTTAGCTCGTCTGCAAGCGAACCAGGCAGCGTCTTGCGGTGTCTAAACGATTCCGCCGGCACATACTGGTTCATCTGGGCTGCTTTTGTTTCCTTCCTTCTCGTCAAAATTCTTTTGATTTTCAATCGTTGGTCGCCCTGGATCTTATTCGTATCAGTTTTACTAGTCGCACTTACACCTGTGACATTTTCCATATTGCCTCTTATAAAGTATACGTTCCCGTTTTTCTGCCTAGGATTCTCTTTTGCTCAGTCGAGAGAATGGTGGACGGGCATAGCGCGATCTCACAAGCCGCTCTTAATCATGTTTCTCTCCATAGCGGCTTTGGTGTGCTTTCTAGCCTGGCGCAAAGACACTTACATCTACAACAATCTCGCCCTAGTGCACGATATGCAGTCGGCACAAAACGTACTTCTGATGCTTGTCGGCTCCGCAGCGGCCTCAGCGATTGTCATCGTGCTCATCCTCCAATGCTGGAAAGTCGGCCGCTCAAAGCGTGTGATCAGCTTTATCACCGTGGAACTGGGACAGAGCACGCTGCTGCTATACTTGATACAAGGCACGATCTTTCGTCTCATGGATTCGATACAGTACGGGGAACTTTGGGATCTCACGACTAGGTTGGTCGTCGCGGGAATTCTTGGGGGAGCGATTGTTGCCGTCGGGCTAACGATACGGTGGATCGTGCGCGACATTCCCTATCTATCTCAGCTCGTTCTTGGAGCGCCACCACGCCCGGCTTGTCCGAAGTATCAGCCAGCAGATAATTAGCTGCAGCCGAGATCTGAATTCTGGAGAGCCCGGCTCCTCGTTGGTCTCGTCGCAGCCTCTGACATTGGTTGTGGCGGCGTGACGGACCTTGTTGACGTGTGTCGTCATGCCGCTGGAGCGGAGATCGCTGATGCTGGCGTCAATTCCAGGGCAGAAGCTCGTCCAGCCGATGAGCCGGATGGGCGGCAATGCGAAGGACATCGCCACATCGAATCGCCGACTACGAAGACCGATCCATGCGTCCGTGAGGACGAGCTGATCCTGAAGGGGCGATCCGCGCGGCTCGGTACCGCTTTCCCGCACGATGCAGAAGCCCGCGAGCATACACCGCGCAACCAAAGGACCGAAGTGACGCAACCGCTCAAGTACTCGGGTAATGCCGCCGCCACTCCGCAGAAAAGCGCCAGAATGAGCAACAAGGCCGGCTTTGCCAACGGCGGCGGCGTGACGCCAAACCCCAAGATGGAGCATGGCGCTGACAGAGGCGAGGGCCTTCATGAGAAGACGAAAAGTACAGCGACAAGGCCAAGCCGCGGAAATGATCCTGGTGCGGCATATGGTGGCCGATGCCGGCGGCGAGCGGCAATTTTTTGGCGTTACCCTTGCCGATCTCGACATAAACGTTCGTATCGTTCCGTCGCACCGTTTGGATGCTCGAGGATTACCTGCGTTCAATTGAGCTGCTGAGGGCGTTCATCCTAGGCTGCATCCTGCCCTCCTTGGGCATTTCCTCCCTAGACTTCGGCCGCTTGTGGCAACGCAGGCGGCCTTTTCTTTGTCAGATACCCGCTGACCGGCAGTAAGCGCCCGGTCATGACCCGGGCTTTTGTTCGCCGCCCTTCTCGCCGCG
>NZ_LLYB01000105.1 GCF_001440475.1 Bradyrhizobium lablabi
CGGGCGCGGCTGCGGCCGGCTTGGCGGCGCCGGCGCCTTCATTGATCTGCCCGAGCAGCGCGCCGACGGCGACGGTCTCGCCGTCCTTGGCCGCGATCTCGCCGAGCACACCGGCGGATGGCGCCGGCACTTCGATGGTGACCTTGTCGGTCTCGAGCTCGACCAACGGTTCATCCACGGCCACTGCGTCGCCCGCCTTCTTGAACCAGCGGCCGATGGTGGCTTCCGTCACGGACTCACCCAGCGTCGGAACACGAATTTCAGTCATGATATGGTTTCCTTGGTATCCTTAAGCGTCATCAATTCCAAAGCGGTCATCGCCCGCCTTGTGCGCAATTGCGCACTTGGTGCGGGCGATCCAGTACGCCGGAACGGCCATGATTGAGTTCTAACGGCGCGGCGTACTGGATGCCTCGCCCGCGTGCGCAATTGCGCACAAGGCGAGGCACGACGGATTCTTAGTTCAGCGCCTCGTCCAGCATCGCCTTGAGCTGCGCCAGGTGCTTCGACATCAGACCGGTGGCGGTTGCTGCCGACGCCGCACGGCCGGCGTAACGCGGACGCCGGTTCGGCGCATGGATCTGGTTCAGCACCCATTCGAGATAGGGCTCGATGAAGTGCCACGCGCCCATGTTGCGCGGCTCTTCCTGGCACCACACGACTTCGGCGTTCTTGAAGCGTATCAGCTCCTGCACCAGCGCCTTCAGCGGCACCGGATAGAGCTGCTCGACGCGCAGGATGTAGATGTCGTCGATGCCGCGCTTCTCGCGCTCCTCGTAGAGATCGTAATAGACCTTGCCCGAGCACAGCACGACGCGGCGGATCTTGTCGTCCGGCGCCAGCTTGATCTTCTCGTCGGGCAGCATCTGCGCGTCATCGTACAGGATGCGGTGGAAGGTCGTGTCCTTGCCGAGCTCGTCGAGCCGCGAAATCGCGCGCTTGTGGCGCAACAGCGACTTCGGCGTCATCATGATCAGCGGCTTGCGGATCTCGCGATGCAGCTGGCGCCGCAGCACGTGGAAGTAATTCGCCGGCGTGGTCGGATACACCACCTGCATGTTGTCTTCGGCGCACATCTGCAGATAGCGCTCGAGCCTGGCCGAGGAATGTTCCGGCCCCTGCCCTTCATAGCCATGCGGCAGCAGGCAGACGAGACCGGACATGCGCAGCCATTTGCGCTCACCCGACGAGATGAACTGGTCGAACACCACCTGCGCACCATTGGCGAAGTCGCCGAACTGCGCTTCCCACATTGCGAGGGCATTCGGCTCGGCCAGCGAATAGCCGTACTCGAAGCCGAGCACCGCCTCTTCTGACAATAGCGAGTTGATGACCTCGTAGTGTCCCTGGTCGTGGCCGAGATGGTTGAACGGCGTGTAGCGGCTCTCGTCTTCCTGGTCGATCAGGACCGAATGGCGCTGCGAGAAGGTGCCGCGCTCACTGTCCTGTCCCGACAGGCGGACATGATGACCTTCCTGCATCAGCGTGCAGAACGCCAGCGCCTCGCCGGTCGCCCAGTCGATGCCGACGCCATTGTCGATCGCCTTGGCGCGGTTTTCCAGGAAACGCTGGATGGTGCGGTGAACCCGGAAACCATCAGGCACCGTGGTGATCTTGCGGCCGATATCCTTGAGGATGCCGATATCGACGCCGGTGACACCGCGCCGCGCATCCTCTTCCTGGTCGGCGACCTTGAAGCCGGCCCATTTGCCGTCGAGCCAGTCCGCCTTGTTGGGCTTGTAGCCGGAGCCTGCCTCAAGCTCGGCATCCAGCCGCGCGCGCCAATCGGCTTTGGCCTTGTCGACCTCGCCTTCGGTCAGCACACCCTCGGCGACCAGCCGCTTGGCATAGAGCGAGAGCGTGGACGGATGCGAACCGATCCGCTTGTACATCACCGGCTGGGTAAAGCCCGGCTCGTCGCCCTCGTTGTGGCCATATCGGCGGTAGCAGAACATGTCGATGACGACAGGCTTGTGGAATTTCTGCCGGAACTCGATCGCGACCTTGGCCGCGAACACGACGGCTTCCGGATCGTCGCCATTCACATGAAAGATTGGCGCGTCGATCATCTTGGCGACGTCGGACGGATAGGGCGAGGAGCGCGAATAGCGCGGATAGGTGGTGAAACCGATCTGGTTGTTGACGATGAAATGCAGCGAACCACCGGTGCGGTAGCCCTTCAGGTCCGAGAGGCCGAAGCATTCCGCCACCACGCCCTGGCCTGCGAACGCCGCGTCGCCGTGCAGCAGCAGCGGCAGCACCGAAATGCGCATGTCGGGCGGATCGCCGTGCTGGTCCTGCTTGGCGCGCACCTTGCCGAGCACGACCGGATCGACGATTTCCAGGTGCGACGGGTTGGCGGTCAGCGACAGATGGATCTTGTTGCCGTCGAACTCGCGGTCGGACGACGCGCCGAGGTGATATTTGACGTCGCCGGAGCCTTCGACGTCCTCGGGGTTGGCGGAGCCGCCCTTGAACTCGTGGAACAGCGCGCGGTGCGACTTGGCCATCACCTGGGTCAGCACGTTGAGGCGGCCGCGATGCGGCATGCCGAGCACGATCTCCTTCACGCCGAGATTGCCGCCGCGCTTGATAATCTGCTCCAGCGCCGGGATCAGCGACTCGGCGCCGTCAAGGCCGAAGCGCTTGGTGCCGGTGAATTTGACGTCGCAGAATTTCTCGAAGCCCTCGGCCTCGATCAGCTTGTTGAGGATGGCGCGACGGCCTTCGGGGGTGAAGCTGATTTCCTTGTCCGGCCCCTCGATGCGCTCCTGGATCCAGGCCTTTTGCGCCGCGTTCGAGATGTGCATGAATTCGACGCCGAGCGTCTGGCAATAGGTGCGCTCGCAGATCGCGACGATCTCGCGAAGGTTGCCGTATTCGAGGCCGAGCACGTGGTCGAGGAAGATCTTGCGGTCGAAATCGGCCTCGGTGAAGCCGTAGGTGCGCGGATCGAGTTCCTCGCGGTCGCGCGGCGCCTCGATGCCGAGCGGGTCGAGCTTGGCGTGGAAGTGACCGCGCATGCGATAGGCGCGGATCAGCATCAGGGCGCGGACGGAATCGCGCGTGGCCTGGTTGACGTCGGCAGGGGACAGCTCGGCACCCTTGGCCTGCGCCTTGGCGGCCAGCTTGGCGCCGACGGCCTTCTCGACGGTGATCCAGTTGCCGTCCAGCGCCGAGGTCAGCTCGTCCTGCGGGGTGAGGGGCCAGTTGTCGCGGCCCCAGGACGGGCCCTCGGCGTTCTTCTGGACGTCGGCCGGGGTGTCTTTCAGGCTCTTGAAGAATTCCTGCCATTCGCTGTCGACAGAGCCGGGGTTCTGCTCGTAGCGGGCATAGAGCTCGTCGATGTAGGTGGCGTTGGTGCCCTGCAAAAAAGAAGAGAGGGCAAATGCTGCGTTCGCGTCCTGGCGAGACATGTTGGCGTCCTGGTAATTGTCGCTTTGCGCATGGAAAACGGCGCTTTAGCCGGTCCGGAAGCCCGAACCAGCTCGGTAAGAAGCTGTACCCTATTTAGGCGGGATATTCCCGCCTAAAAGAACCAAGGACTGAATTAGGATTTCAACTTTTCGGCAAGGGTATGTCCGAGCCGTGCCGGCGACGGAGACACCGTAATTCCGGCGGCTTCCATGGCCGCCGTCTTGGATCCGGCGTCGCCCTTGCCGCCGGAGATGATGGCGCCGGCATGGCCCATGCGGCGGCCGGGAGGGGCGGTGACGCCGGCGATGAAGCCCACCATCGGCTTCTTCCGGCCACGCTTGGCCTCGTCCTTGATGAACTGGGCGGCGTCTTCCTCGGCGGAGCCGCCGATTTCACCGATCATGATGATCGAGGTGGTTTTCTCGTCCTTGAGGAACATCTCCAGCACGTCGATGAATTCGGTGCCCTTGACCGGGTCGCCGCCGATGCCGACCGCCGTGGTCTGGCCGAGGCCCTCCTGGGTGGTCTGGAACACGGCTTCATAGGTCAACGTGCCCGAGCGCGAAACGATCCCGACGCTGCCCGGCTTGAAGATGTTGGCCGGCATGATGCCGATCTTGCACTCGCCCGCGGTCATCACGCCCGGGCAGTTCGGCCCGATCAGGCGCGACTTCGATCCGGACAGCGAGCGCTTCACGCGCACCATGTCGAGCACCGGAATGCCCTCGGTGATGCAGACGATCAGCGGAATTTCCGCATCGATCGCTTCGCAGATCGCGTCCGCCGCGCCCGGCGGCGGAACGTAGATCACACTGGCGTCAGCGCCGGTCTTCTCGCGCGCCTCGCGAACGGTGTCGAACACCGGCAGGCCGAGATGCTGCGAACCGCCCTTACCGGGCGAGGTGCCGCCGACCATCTTGGTGCCGTAAGCGATCGCGGCTTCCGAATGGAAGGTGCCGTTCTTGCCCGTAAAACCCTGGCAGATGACTTTGGTATTCTTGTCGATCAGAACGGACATGGTTGAGCACGCTTTCGTGGGTGACCGGGAACGATGGGTTTAGTGAATGCGCCGGTAGATGCCGGTGAGCACGTCGGCCCATCCCTCGGCATCAGGCGAGAACTGAATCTTCATGGTGTAGCTGTTGTCGTCGACGACTTCGTAGACGTGGCGTGCATTGCCGCGCAGCGAGCCGCGCACCAGGGTCAGCTTGTTGCCGACCCAGGCGCCGGAGGCCGGCGCCGGCGAATAGTAGCCGAGCGAATCGTGCCAGAACAATTTGTAGGTCCGGTCCTCTCGGTCGTAGGTGAACACGCCGTGGGTGGCGAAGGTTTCCTTGCCGTCGCGCATCTGGCGGGTGTCCTGGATCAAATAGAAGCCATTGAGACCGATGCGCGCGATAACATGCGAGGTCGCCGGACCGCCCGCGGTCCAGCGCGACGGATAGACCATTTCCTCGCCGGCCCATTCGCCCGCGAGTGCCGCGAGCTTCTGATGCTCCGGAAGCGGTGTCGGTGCGGCGAGATGGTCAGCCATCGCTAGCCTCCCTTGACGGCTTTCACGATCTTCTGTGCGGCGTCGTCGAGATTGTCGGCCGACACCACGTTGAGGCCGGACTGGCTGATGATCTTCTTGCCGGCTTCGACATTGGTGCCTTCGAGCCGCACCACCAGCGGCACTTGCAGGCCGACCTGCTTCACCGCGGCGACCACGCCCTCGGCGATGATATCGCATTTCATGATGCCGCCGAAGATGTTGACCAGGATGCCCTTCACGTTCGGATCGGCGGTGATGATCTTGAAGGCGGCCGCCACCTTTTCCACGCTGGCGCCGCCGCCGACGTCGAGGAAGTTCGCCGGCTCCATGCCATAGAGCTTGATGATGTCCATGGTCGCCATGGCGAGGCCGGCGCCGTTGACCATGCAGCCGATGGTGCCGTCGAGCGCAACGTAATTGAGATCGTATTTCGACGCCTCGATTTCCTTGGCGTCCTCTTCGGTCTCGTCGCGCAGCGCGGCGACTTCGGGATGGCGGTACATGGCATTGTCGTCGAACGACACCTTGGCGTCGAGCACGCGCAACTGGCCCTGCTTGGTGACGACCAGCGGATTGATTTCCAGCATCGCCATGTCCTTGGCGGTGAAGGCGTTATAGAGCTGCGCCACCAGCTTCTCGGCTTGCTTGGCGAGATCGCCGGAGAGTTTGAGCGCCTTCGCCACCGTGCGGCCGTGATGGCCCATGATGCCGGTCGCCGGATCGACCGAGAAGGTCACGATCTTTTCCGGGTTGTTGTGCGCGACTTCCTCGATGTTGACGCCGCCCTCGGTCGAAACCACGAACGACACTTTGGAAGATTCGCGATCGACCAGGATCGAGAGGTAGAACTCCTTGTCGATGTCGGAACCTTCCTCGATGTAGAGGCGGTTGACCTGCTTGCCGTGCGCACCGGTCTGGATCGTGACGAGTGTCGCGCCCAGCATCTGCTTCGCGAATTCATTGACCTCGGCGACTGACTTGGCGATGCGGACGCCGCCCTTGTCGCCGGCGGAAGCTTCCTTGAACTTGCCCTTGCCGCGGCCGCCGGCGTGGATCTGGCTCTTCACCACCCAGATCGGGCCGGGGAGCTGCTTGGCGGCGGCTTCAGAATCCGAGGCCTTCAACACAGCCACGCCGCGCGAAATCGGCACGCCGAATTCATGCAGCAGAGCCTTGGCCTGGTATTCGTGGATATTCATCTTGGACGCTCCCCAAAACCCTTAAGCGGCGAGTTCTACAGTTCACCGGCATTGGTAGTTGGCATACCATATACCAAGATAACTGCAACCCTGAAAACGCTTTCGCCCCGTCAAGGGGCGAAAGCAGAGCAAAATCAACGACCGAGCAGGTCGGGCGCGATCTTCTTGCAGGCGTCGACCAGCCCCTGAACCGCGCCGACCGACTTGTCGAAGGCTTCGCGGTCCTTGCCGGCGAGTTCGATCTCGACGACGCGCTCGACGCCCTTCGACCCGATCACGACGGGAACGCCGACATACATGTCCTTCACGTTGTATTCGCCGTTGAGATAGGCGGCGCAGGGCAGCACGCGCTTCTTGTCCTTCAGATAGCTCTCGGCCATCGCGATCGCGGACGCGGCCGGGGCGTAGAAGGCCGAGCCGGTCTTCAGGAGGTTGACGATTTCGGCGCCGCCATTGCGGGTGCGGTCGACGATCTCGTCGATGCGCGCCTGCGACGTCCAGCCCATCTTGACGAGGTCGGGCAGCGGAATGCCGGCGACGGTGGAATAGCGGGTCAGCGGCACCATGGTGTCGCCGTGGCCGCCGAGCACGAAGGCGGTGACGTCCTCGACCGAGACGTTGAATTCATCGGCGAGGAAATAGCGGAAGCGTGCGGAATCGAGCACGCCGGCCATGCCGACCACCTTCTTGTGCGGCAGGCCGGAAGCCTTCTGCAGCGCCCACACCATCGCATCCAGCGGGTTGGTGATGCAGATGACGAAGGCGTCGGGGGCATATTTCTTGATGCCGGCGCCGACCTGCTCCATGACCTTCAGATTGATCGACAGAAGATCGTCGCGGCTCATGCCGGGCTTGCGCGGCACGCCGGCGGTGACGATGCACACCTTGGCGCCATCGAGCGCCTCATAGGAATTGGCGCCGGTGAGATTGGAGTCGAAACCGTCGACCGGGGACGACTGCGCGATGTCGAGCGCCTTGCCCTGGGGGACGCCTTCGGCGATGTCGAACAGCACGACGTCGCCGAGCTCCTTCAGGCCAATGAGGTGAGCCAGCGTTCCGCCGATCTGACCGGAGCCAATCAAAGCAATCTTGTCGCGCGCCATGGGAAATTTGTCCTTCTAAGACGAAGAGTGAGGGGGTGGATTAGTCAGCCGGATGGCTTGCTATCCCTTTCGATTGACCGGTTCAAGACGGGGCACGCCCAATTCTAAGGCCCTGCCTTGAATTCGGTCAGGTATGCCACGGGTGCCCTGCCCCCGTCGCCCACCACCGTCATTGCGAGGAGCGAAGCGACGACGCAATCTATCTATCCCCGCATGGAGAGGTGGATTGCTTCGCTTCGCTCGCAATGACGGCGGAGAGATTAGGTTTCCACTAAACCCGTGCTCGATCCGCTCGCTGCAGAATCCTTCCGCCCGTGCGGAAGCGCCAGGTACGATTCCGAGCTCATCTCGATCAGCCGCGAGGCGGTTCGCTTGAACTCCATGGCCTCAACGCCCTCGGTCGCCAAGTACAGCGACACCGGATCGGCTTCGGCTGAGGCCATCAGCTTCACGGCATTGTCATAGAGCGTGTCGATCAGCGAGATGAAGCGCTTGGCGGCGTTGCGCTCGGCGTAATCCATCACCGGAATGCGGTCGATCAGGATGGTGTGATAATCATGCGCGAGCCGCAGGTAATCCGATGCGGCCAGCGGCTTTTCGCAGATGTCGGCAAAGGAAAACCGCGCGACGCCATGCGCCGAACAGGGCACGCGCAGCACGCGGCCCTTGATCGCGATATCGCGCGGCCTGCAGGGCGCATTGCCGGTCATCCTGCGCCAGGCGCGGTCGAGCGCGGCGCCGGCTTCGTCATCCGGCGGCACCAGCCACATCTTCACGCCGGCGAGTTTTTCCAGGCGGAAATCGGTGCGGGCATCGAGCCGCAGCACGTCCATGCGATCCGAGATCTGCGTGATGAAGGGCAGAAACAGCGCGCGATTGAGGCCGCCTTTGTAGAGGTCTTCGGGCGCAACGTTCGAGGTCGCCACCACCACGGTGCCGAGATCGAACAGTTTTGAGAACAACCGACCCAGGATCATGGCATCGGCGATGTCGGTGACGTGAAATTCGTCGAAGCACAGCAGCCACGCCTCGTCGAAGATGGCGTTGGCCGTCAGCTCGATCACGTCGCCGTCGGCGATTTCGCCGCGCGCGATGTTCTGGCGATAGGCGTAGATCTTCTCATGCGCCTCGGCCATGAATTCGTGGAAATGGGCGCGGCGCTTGTGCTGGACCGGCGAGTGCTGAAAGAACAGATCCATCAGCATGGTCTTGCCGCGGCCGACCTCGCCATGAACGTAAAGCCCGCGCGGCGGCGCTTCGCTCTTGTCGCCGAAGAGACGGCCGAGCAGGCTGAGCTTCTTCGCCGGCTTGTAGCTGGAAAGCCGCTCTTCAAGCGCGGCGAACGCCTCGGCGGCGTCCGCTTGCGCGGGATCGGCCTCGATCGCGCCGGAGGAAACCAGCGCCTGATACTGTGCGTGGAACGAGGTGGGGTCGGTCGACAGCATGGCCCCCTTTCGGCCTCAAGCGGGCGGAAATTGCAAGCCGAGAATTGGTGCTGGGGGTATGCAAACACTGCTCGTCATGCCCGCGGAAGCGGGTATCCAGTACGCCGCGGCTTCTCGGTTCTATCGCAGGCGTCTCTGGCATACTGGATCGCCCGGTCAAGCGGGCGACGACATCTGGTCTCCTTCACGCACTGAGCGCGTAGGAATCCTCGACCACATAGGGCCCGCCGCCGGTGGACGCACGTGACGAGAACAGCACGAAGCGCGAGGCCATGAACGTCCGGCTCGGAAAGTAGCCCCGCACCGAAAGATAATCGGCGACGTCCTGGCTCGACGCATCGTGCAGCCGCGCCAGCGTCACATGCGGGGTGAATTTGCGCCCCTCGGGATCGAGACCGATCCGCTGCATCAGCCGTTCAAGCTCGGCCTGCAGCTCGATCAGCGGCCGGCTCGGCTCGACGGAGGCGACCACCGCACGCGGTTTCTTGCCGCCAAAGCTCTGCAGGCCCTGCACCTTGACCTCGAACGGCTTGCGGTTGACCCGAAACAGCATCGAGGCGATTTCATTCGCCGACATGCCGTCGATGTCGCCGATGAAGCGCAAGGTGACGTGGTAATTTTCGGGATCGATCCAGCGTGCGCCGGGAAGGCCGCCACGCAAATTGGAAAGGCTCTGGCCGATCTCGGCCGGAATTTCCAGTCCAGCAAACAAACGCGGCATCGCATGACTCCCGATGCTTGGGCATGACCTTGAAAAGGACCATGTCCTGTAACAGCGCCCGGTGACGAATCACCGATAGTTATTTTCTACCCGACTTATGTGACTCTGCGAAGCACGCGGGCCGCGCACACCGCATTGCTACGGGAAAACCTTTGGGTAACGTTATCAATTGCTGCTTTTTTCAACTCCGCTGCCCGGAGATCGTGCCTAGAAATGCTTCCACCATAGGCAGAATATTCTTCACGATGATATCGACACCCTCGGCGGTCGGATGGATTCCGTCGGCCTGGTTGAGCTTGGCGTCGGCAGCGACCCCCTCCAGGAAAAATGGGTAGAGCGGCACGCCGAACGATTTCGCAAGCTCTGGATAGATGGCGTTGAAGCGCGCCGCATAGTCGCTGCCGTAATTGGGCGGCGCCACCATTCCGCACAAGAGAACGGCGATGTTGCGCGCCTTCAGCCGGGTCAGGATGTCGGTCAGGGCGGCGCGGGTGACGGCGGGATCGATTCCACGAAGAGCGTCGTTGGCGCCGAGTTCGACGATCACCGCCTCGGTTCCTTCCGGGATCGACCAGTCCAGCCGGTCGCGGCCGCCGGAAGTCGTGTCGCCGGACACCCCGGCGTTGGTCACGTCGACCTTTATCCCCTTGTCAGTCAACGCTTTTTGCAGACGGGCCGGGAACGCCGCCGGCGCAGAAAGGCCAAGGCCGGCGCTCAGGGAATCGCCGAGAACGACCACTTTAACGGGTTTGGCGGGGGCTGTGGCCGGGGTCTGGGCCCAGACCGGCCCAGCCGTCATCAAAGCCATAATCAACACGCGTATGTGCGCAAACATCCATTTCAAGCCCTCGACCCGAGCGGCGGAAGTGCCATATGACCGAGCCATGGACAGTCTCATCGAACCCTCTTCGCTGACCGGCCTCGAGCCGGACACCATTTCCATTTCCAACGTCAACCTCTCGCTCGGCACCGGCGCCGCCCTCGTTCATATCCTGAAAGATATCAGCCTTCGTGTGGCATCGGGCGAGGCGATCGGCCTGATCGGACCTTCAGGCTCGGGCAAATCGACCTTGCTAATGGTGATGGCGGGGTTGGAACGTCCTGACAGCGGAGAGGTGGTGGTGAACGGCACGCCGTTCAATGCCCTCGACGAGGATGCGCTGGCCCGCTTCCGCGGCCGCCAGGTCGGCATCGTGTTCCAGTCGTTTCATCTGATCCCGACCATGACCGCGCTGGAAAACGTCGCGGTGCCGCTGGAGCTCGCCGGTAATCCCGACGCGGCGAAGCGCGCGGCGAAGGAGCTCGCATCCGTCGGCCTCGGCGAACGCCTGCATCACTATCCGACGCAACTCTCCGGCGGCGAACAGCAGCGCGTGGCGCTCGCCCGCGCGCTGGCGCCCGATCCCGCCATTCTCGTTGCCGACGAGCCAACCGGCAATCTCGATGAAGCCACCGGAAAGCAGATCGTCGACATGCTCTTCACCAAGCATGCCGAGCGCGGCATGACGCTGGTGCTGGTGACGCATGACAGCTCGCTGGCGCAGCGCTGCGACCGCGTGGTGCGGCTGCGCTCGGGCCGGATCGACAGCCACTCATGACCACCGTTTCCGAACCCGTCTATCGCAGCCGCGCGTCGTCGCTGGCTCTCCGTTACGCGCTGCGCGAATTGCGCGGGGGCTTGCGCGGCTTCTACGTCTTCATCGCCTGCATCGCGCTCGGCGTCATGGCGATTGCCGGCGTCGGCTCGGTCGCCGCGAGCCTCGGTGAAGGTTTGACGCGCGAGGGCCGTACGCTGCTGGGTGGCGACGTCGCTTTCTCGCTGATCCAGCGCGAGGCCAAGCCGGAGGAAATCGGCTTCCTGCGGGCGCGCGGCCAGGTGTCAGTGGCGGCCGCGCTGCGCGTCATGGCCCGCAGCAGTGACGGCAAGCTGGCGCTGGTCGAGCTCAAGGCCGTCGACGGCAACTACCCGATGCTCGGGGAAGTGACGCTCGAACCCAAAATGCCGATGGCGGATTTATTGGCTGAACGCGACGGCGCATTCGGGGCCGCGGTCGATTCCACGCTGCTGGCGCGACTCGATCTCAAGCTCGGCGACCGCATCACCATCGGCAACGCCACGTTCCAGATCCGCAGCGTCGTCGGCGCCGAGCCGGACAAGCTGGCCGGAAATGTCGGGCTGGGCCCGCGCGTTCTGGTCAGCGAGGCGAGCCTGCGCGCCTCCGGATTGCTGCAGCCCGGCAGCCTGGTGCGCTGGATCTACCGCGTGAAGCTGCCGAACAACGCGGCCGACGATCGTGCCGCGACCCAATTGATCGAGAGTGCGCGGAGCGCCCTCCCCGAGGCCGGCTGGTGGATCCGCAGCAGCAGCAACGCCTCCCCGCAACTCGAACGCACCATCAACCGCTTCAGTCAGTTCCTGACGCTGGTCGGCCTCGCCGCGCTCCTGGTGGGCGGCGTCGGCGTCGCCAACGCGGTCAAGAGCCATATCGATCGCCGACGCGACGTCATTGCCTCGTTCAAGGCGCTGGGCGCCACGGGACGCGACGTCTTCACGATCTATCTGACGCAGGTGGTCCTGCTCGCCGCGGTCGGTTCGGTGATTGGACTCGCGGCCGGCGCGGCTCTGCCGTTCCTCATCGTCGGCGTGTTCGGCAAGCTGCTGCCGCTGCCGGTGATCCCTGCTTTGCATCCGGACGAATTGGCGCTGTCGTTCGTCTACGGCCTGCTCACCGCACTAGCCTTCGGGTTATGGCCGCTCGGCCGGGTGCACGACGTGCCGGTTGCGGCGCTGTTTCGCGAGGAAGTGGCGCCCGAATGGCACCGGCCGCGCTGGAGCTATCTCGCGCTGATGGCCGCAGTGATCGTGCTGCTGGTCGCCGTCGCCATCGGGCTTTCCTACGACAAGCGGGTTGCCGCCGTGTTCGTCGTGTCCTCGGTTGCGGTATTCGCGCTGCTGCGCGGCGTTGCCGCCGGGCTGATGGCGCTGGCACGCCGGATGCCACGCAGCCGCATCACCATGCTGCGGCTGGCGATCGCCAACATCCACCGGCCCGGCGCGCTGACGCCCTCGGTCGTGATGTCGCTCGGGCTCGGGCTAGCCGTGCTCGTCACCATCACCCAGATCGACGGCAATCTGCGCCGGCAATTCCTGGCCGCGCTGCCGGAACGTGCGCCCTCGTTCTATTTCATCGACATCCCGACCGCCGACGCCGACCGCTTTGGCGCCTTCCTCAAGCAGGTCGCGCCGCAATCGACGGTTGAAGACGTGCCGATGTTGCGCGGGCGCATCGTCGCGGCCCGCGGCGTCAAGGCCGACGAACTCAATCCGTCGCAGGATTCCGAGTGGGTGCTGCAGAGCGACCGCGGCCTGACTTACACCAACGAAGTTCCCAAGGGCTCGAAGGTGGTCGAGGGCGAATGGTGGAGCGCGGACTATAAGGGGCCGCCGCTGGTCTCGCTGGAGAAGAAGATCGCCGACGGGCTGAAGCTCAGAATAGGCGACGAGATCGTGGTCAACGTGCTCGGCCGCGACATTCCGGCCCGGATCAGCAATCTCCGCAACGTCGACTGGCAGGGGCTCGGCATCAATTTCGTGCTGGTGTTCTCGCCCAACGCCTTCAAGGGCGCGCCGCACAGCCATGTCGCGACCCTGTCCGAGGTCCACCCGGACCCGGCAGGCGACGCCCGGATCATCAAGCAGGTGGCGGACGCCTTTCCGATGGTAACCAGCGTGCGGGTCCGCGAAGCGCTGGAAACCATCGGCACCGTCGTCACCAACCTCGTGCTCGCCATCCGCGGCGCCAGCGCCGTGACGCTGATCTCGGCGATCCTGGTGCTTGGCGGCGCGCTCGCCGCAGGCCATCGCCACCGGGTCTACGACGCGGTGATCCTGAAGACCCTGGGCGCAACCCGGGCGCGGCTGCTCGGCGCCTACGCACTGGAATACCTGATGATCGGCCTCGCCACCGCGGTGTTCGGCGTCATCGCAGGCTCGATCGCGGCGTGGCTGATCGTGACCCGGCTGATGACGCTGAGTTTCATCTGGCAGGCCGGCAGCGCGGCCGGCGTGGTCATCGCCGCCCTGATTGTCACGGTCGGGCTGGGGCTCGCCGGGACGTTGCTGGCTTTGAACCAGAAACCCGCCAGCGTGTTGCGGAATTTGTGACAATTTGTAGCGGCGGAAAGCCGGGTTAACACAGCCTTTACGCGCAAATGGCAGGCAGAAGCGACATTCAGCCGCGCGTGGAAGCTTGCGTCGAATGTGTTAGTTTCCCACATACCAGCCAAGATCAGTGGCCGGGTTCATGACGTGAAATTAACGTCGGCAGATCGGGACATCTGAGCTAAGAAATCTAACCGGCACCGCAAACCCCTTGCGCTCCGCCGGGCAACCAACGGGAATTCGACCATGTCGGACCTAGACCGTAACTACGTATCTCCTTTCGGCCGGGCCGCCGGACGCGTTGACGCAGCGGCCGTCGATGCCGGTCTGCGCGCCTACATGCTGCGCATCTACAACTACATGAGCATCGGCCTGGCCATCACCGGCCTTGCGGCGCTCGGCGTCTACATGGCCGCCGTGACCACCGACCAGGCCGGCGCCGCCGCCCGGTTCGGCAATGCCTTCCTGACTCCGTTCGGCTACGCGATGTATGTCAGCCCGCTGAAGTGGCTGTTCATCCTCGCGCCGCTGGTGATGGTGTTCGCGATCTCGGCCGGCATCAACCGGCTGCGGCCGGCGACGGCCCAGATGCTGTTCTGGGTGTTCTCGGCGCTGATGGGCATTTCGCTGTCGTCGATCTTCCTGGTGTACACGCACACCTCGATCGTGCGGGTGTTCTTCATCACCGCGGCGACCTTCGGCGCGCTGAGCCTCTATGGCTACACCACCAAGCGTGACATGAGCGGCATGGGGTCGTTCCTGTTCATGGGCCTGATCGGCATCATCATCGCGAGCCTGGTCAACCTGTTCCTGGCGAGCTCGATGCTGCAGTTCATCGTCTCGGTGGTCGGCGTGCTGGTGTTTGCGGGCCTCACCGCCTGGGATACCCAGCGGCTGAAGAACGACTACATCTACGGCTACGCCGCTGAAGGCGGCGAGATTGCGGAGAAGGCGGCGATCTCGGGTGCGCTGTCGCTCTACCTGAACTTCATCAACCTGTTCACGCTGCTCCTGCAGCTCCTCGGCCAGCGCGACTAGTCGTCGCCGACCAGGATCACAAGTTGAAGCCCCGGCCTCGCGCCGGGGCTTTTCTTTTGACCAATGCGCGTCATGCCCGGGCCTCACCCGGGCCATGACGGAAAGAGCGTTGATCCGGACCTGTCTGCTGGTATCTTTTTGCCATGCCCGCTCCTGAGAACGCCCGCTTCTGAAATGTCCGCTCCTGAAATCCGGCCCGCCACCGAGGCCGACCTCCCCGCCATCACCGACATCTACGAACACGCGGTGCGCTACGGCACCGCAACGTTCGAACTGGTCCCGCCCGACCTTGCCGAAATGACGCGGCGGTTCAGGACGCTGATGGACGGCGGCTTTCCCTATTTCGCCGCCGTCGTCGAAGGCGAGGTGATCGGTTACGCCTATGCCGGGCCGTACCGGCCGCGGCCGGCCTACCGCTTCTCGGTGGAGAACTCGGTCTATCTGAAGCCTTCGACCCACCGGCGCGGCGTCGGCTTTCAGCTAATGCAGCGGCTGATAGCCGAATGCGAGGCACGCGGTTTCCGGCAGATGATCGCCGTCATCGGCGATTCCGCCAATGCCGGCTCGATCGGCGTTCACACCAAATGCGGCTTCCAGATGGTGGGAACCTTCCAGAATGTCGGGCTCAAATTCGGCCGCTGGCTGGATACGGTGATGATGCAGCGCGCGCTGGGCGAAGGCGCGACGACGGTGCCGAAGGATTGAGAGTAGGTATTCGCTGCCGACCTCATGGTGAGGAGCGCGTCTTCGCACGTCTCGAACCATGAAGCCCCGATGCGGCCATCCTTCGAGACGGCGCTCCGCGCCTCCTCAGGATGAGGTCTGTGCTTCCTAAACCAGCGCCAGCTTGCGGTCGATCACCAGCAGCACGCGCTCGAGCTCGTGGCCGCGGCGCAGGATCAGCCCGGTCGCCGAGATCACGCTGTACATGCCCTGCTTGCGTGCGAGCCGCGGGTCCTTCTCGATGCGATAAAGCGGGACTTCGGAAGCGCGGCGGAACACCGAAAACACCGCACGATCTTTCGTGAAGTCGATGGCGTAGTCGCGCCACTCACCGTCGGCGACCATGCGGCCATACAGATTGAGGATACGGTTGAGTTCGAGACGATTGAAAGTGATCCGATTCGGCGGGGGAACTGCAGTGGCGGGGCGCGCCACTGCACGGCTCGCGCTTGGATCGGTGTCCTCCGATATCGGGTTCATGGAGCGCCTCCTGTCATCCGACCGACATGATCGCGCTAACCACGAAAAGCCGCAAGGGGGCCGGGAAATGCGAGGGGAACCGCATGGAACCGGAAATACCGATCCCCGGGGATTCACGGGATCGTTAGCGGAATCTTATTGCTGCCCCACTTCTGCCAACCGCCTGCCCCGCTGGATTGCGAAAAAACAATCCTGCGTTGGCCCGGTCCTTTCGGTTCCGGATTCCTCAGCCCCCAGCCCCCCGGGGCCGTCGGGATCGGGCCTGTTCGCAGAAGGGAGTTAATCCCGATACTGGGCCAACGAAAGTTGGTCCTTTTTCGTTTGTAGTGACCGATTCGACGAATGTCAGCCGTCACTCCCCCGCGCGAAAACAAGAGCTCTCACCTGCAATTGGGATATCAGCGAAGGCTCGTGGCCGGATCGAGCCAACGGGTCGCGCGAGCGCATGCCCGAAGACAGGCTCCGCATAATCCAGGAGTCTTAGCCGCGGCGACACTGGTCCCGGATTGCGCTTCGCTCCATCCGGGCTACACGAGTTGTGCGCTGATCAATGCAGCGCGGTGTAGGCGGCGCCGAGCATCGCGCCCGGCTTGTCGCGACTGCCGTCCTGGACATAGACGACCGCACCATCGACGCCGTCGCGGGAAATATTTTCCAGCGGCACCGTCCAGCTTCCCGAGCTGCCGTTCCAGTCGCCGACCTTCACGAGACTGCGCACCACGTTGTAATAGGTGATCTGCTGGCCGCGGTTCTCGCCGCGTCCGATCGAAATCGGCACCGCCTTCGAGACCGAGCAGAGCCAGATTTCGCCACGGCCCGGCGTCGGCACCTTGCTCGCATCGACCGAGACGTTGAGCGACTTGCCCGACAACGTCATCGTCACCGGCACCGACATCACGCCTTCGGTCTTGCTGGTGGTCTTGATGGCGCCGTCGATGGCGGCGCGATCGCTGCCGATCACTTGCGCGGAGCCATTGACGATCATCTGCGGCGTGTAGAGGTTGCGATCGCCGCGCACGTGCGAATAGGCTTTCTGACGCGCGCTGAACCGCGAGTCCGCCAGCGTGTCCTTCCAGCCGAGATAATCCCAGTAATCGACCGGCATGCTCAGCGCGATCACCGACGGATCCTTGGCCAGTTCGCCGACGATCTTGTCAGCCGGCGGACACGACGAACAGCCCTGCGAGGTGAACAGTTCAACGACGGCGCGCGGATCGGCATGAGCCGGGCGGATGACCGCGATGATCGCACAGACGCCTAGCGCGCCGGACCATCGCGAAATGTTGTAGGCCATTATCGCTGACATGCTGCGAACCGGCGGTAGTGTTTTTGATCCGTATTTATACGGGGCATGATGCGAACTCCTGAATGCGTGCCCCAGACGCGCGAAAGCGGCCTTTTCATAGGCCGCCTTCTTTCTTGTCGCCACTCACTTCGAAGTGAGGCACCGATCACAAATCCGCGTTTCAAAGCGTTTTCAAGCGAAGTGGTTACCGGTTCGCGAGAAGAAAACGCGTAAAGAGAACTCTACGCCGCGAGTTTGCGCAGCACATAATGCAGAATGCCGCCGTTTCGGTAGTACTCGAGCTCGTCGAGGGTATCGATGCGGCACAGCAGCGGCACGCGCTGCAGCGAACCGTCGCCGGACACGATCTCCGCCGTCAGCGTCTGACGCGGCTTCAGGTCGCCTTGCAGCCCCCGGATCGTCACCGTCTCGTCGCCCTTGAGGCCGAGCGATGTCCACGACGTGCCGTCCTCGAAGGTGAGCGGCAATACGCCCATGCCGACCAGGTTGGAGCGATGGATGCGCTCGAAGCTCTGGCAGATCACGGCGCGAACGCCGAGGAGGCGGGTGCCCTTCGCGGCCCAGTCGCGCGAGGAGCCGTTGCCGTATTCGGCGCCGGCGAACACCACCAGTGGCACGTTCTCCTGCTGGTACTTCATCGCGGCGTCGTAGATCGACATCTGCTCGCCGTCGGGCCAGTGCTTGGTGAGGCCGCCTTCCGGAATATTGCCGTCGGCGCCCTTGAGCATGAAGTTCTTGATGCGGATGTTGGCGAAGGTGCCGCGCATCATGATTTCGTGATTGCCGCGCCGCGTGCCGTACTGGTTGAAGTCGGCGGGACGCACCTGATGCTCTGAGAGGAATTTTCCGGCAGGCGAAGTCAGCTTGATCGAGCCGGCTGGCGAGATGTGGTCGGTGGTGATCTTGTCGCCGAACATCGCCAGAATCCGCGCATCGACCACGTCGACGACGGGATCGGGCTGCTTCTTCATGCCCTCGAAATAGGGCGGATTCTGCACATAGGTCGACGACATGTTCCAGCGATAGGTCTCGCTGTCGGTGGTCTTGATCTTGCGCCAGTTGGTGTCGCCCTTGAACACGTCGGCATAGCGCTTCTTGAAGATCGTGGCCGTCACGAACTTCTTCATGAAGGCGTTGATCTCCTTAGTCGTCGGCCAGATGTCCTTCAGGTAAACCGGCTTGCCGTCCTTGCCGGTGCCGATCGGCTCGACCGCGAGGTCCTTGGTCACGGTGCCCGCGAGCGCGTAAGCCACCACCAGCGGCGGCGAGGCCAGATAGTTCGCCTGCACGTCGGGCGAGACGCGGCCCTCGAAGTTGCGGTTGCCCGACAGCACGGCCGCGGCGACGATGCCGTTGTCGTTGATCGACTTCGAAATCTCCTCCGGCAGCGGGCCCGAATTGCCGATGCAGGTGGTGCAGCCGAAGCCGACCAGATTGAAGCCGACCTTGTCGAGATCCTTCTGCAGACCCGAATTGGCGAGATATTCCGCGACCACCTGGCTTCCGGGCGCCAGCGAAGTCTTGACCCACGGCTTGGCCGTCAGTCCCTTGGCGGCGGCGTTGCGCGCCAAGAGGCCCGCGCCGATCAACACGCTCGGGTTGGAAGTGTTGGTGCAGGAAGTGATCGCGGCGATCACGACGTCGCCATGGCCGAGATCGAAATTGCGGCCCTCGACCGCATAACGGTTCTCGGCCCCTTCGGGCTTCTTGTATTCGCCGGCAAGCGCGGTGGCGAAGCCGGTCGAAACCGCAGGCAGCGCGACGCGGCCTTCGGGACGCTTCGGGCCAGCCATCGACGGCACGACGTCCTTCAGGTCGAGCGTCAGCGTTTCCGTGAAGACCGGATCTGCGGACTTGGCGGTGCGGAACAGGCCCTGCGCCTTGGCGTAAGCCGAAACCAGCGCGACGCGGTCAGCCTTGCGGCCCGAGGTCTTGAGATAGTCGATGGTCGCAGCGTCGACCGGGAAGAAGCCGCAGGTCGCGCCGTATTCCGGCGCCATGTTGCCGATGGTCGCCTTGTCCGCGACCGAGAGATAATCAAGGCCGGGGCCGAAGAATTCGACGAACTTGCCGACCACGCCCTGCTTGCGCAGCATTTGCGTGACCGTCAGCACCAGGTCGGTCGCGGTGACGCCTTCCTTGAGCTGGCCCTTCAGCTTGAAGCCGACGACTTCCGGCAGCAGCATCGACAGCGGCTGGCCGAGCATGCAGGCTTCCGCCTCGATGCCGCCGACGCCCCAACCGAGCACGGCGAGGCCGTTCACCATCGTAGTGTGCGAGTCGGTACCAACAAGCGAATCCGGATAGGCGACCTCGAAGGTGCCGGTCTTCTTGCCGACCGTCATCTTCTCCTTCTTGGTCCAAACCGTCTGCGCGAGATATTCGAGATTGACCTGGTGGCAGATGCCGGNTGCCGGGCGGCACGACGGAGAAATTCGAAAACGCCTTCTGGCCCCACTTCAGNGAATTCGTAGCGTTCCTGGTTCTGCTTGTATTCCTCGACGACGTTCTTGCCGAACGCCTTGTTGTCACCGAAGAAGTTGACGATCACGGAGTGGTCGATGACGAGATCGACCGGCACCAGCGGGTTGATCTTCTCGGCATCGCCGCCGAGCGCCTGCATCGCGTTGCGCATCGCGGCGAGATCGACCACCGCCGGCACGCCGGTGAAATCCTGCATCAGCACGCGCGCCGGGCGGAACGCCACTTCATGCTCGAGCTTGCGCTTCCTGAGCCACTTCGACACCGCGACGATGTCTTCCTTCTTGACCGTGCGGTCGTCCTCGTTGCGCAGCAGGTTTTCCAGCAGCACCTTCATCGAATAGGGCAGCTTGGAAATTCCCTTCAGACCGTTCTTCTCGGCGGCGGGCAGGCTGTAATACACGTAGGTCTTGCTGCCGACCTTGAGGGTCTTGCGGCATTTGAAGCTGTCGAGCGAGGTCATGTCAGGAAATCCCAAATCCTAGTTATACCCGGCAAGGGTATTTAAACACCGTCGGCGTTAGGCTGGCTCTTGGCTTGCAGCCGCCGATTGTGTGCTGCATCAAGTTCCGGGCTTATAGAATCTTTCTAGAAGCGCCGCCACACCGACAAACGTGCTGCAGCAATGCGGTACCCACAAATTCTGACGCGGTACCCATCAATTTCAGAGGGCTGTGACGACGTAAAATGCGGCTCTCGGGACGCCAAATCGACTGTATCAGGGGCGGCCGCGGGGTGTTCTCCGGCCTCGATTTCGAGGCCTCGTCCGGCGAGGTGCTCGCCGTGGTGGGACCGAACGGCTCCGGCAAGACCTCGCTGTTGCGCCTGATCGCAGGGTTATTGGTCCCGGCGGGCGGATCGGTCGCGCTGGAAGGCGGCGACGCCGAGCTGACGCTGCCGGAACAGGCCCATTATCTCGGCCATCGCGACGCGCTGAAGCCGGCGCTGAGCGTGCACGAAAACCTCTCGTTCTGGCGGGATTTTCTCGGCGGAAAGACCGGCGATGTCGGCCAATGCCTCGCCGCCGTGGGCCTCGGCCACGCCACCCACCTGCCCGCGGCCTTTCTCTCGGCCGGCCAACGGCGCCGGCTGTCGATCGCCCGGCTCATGGTGGTGCGGCGGCCGGTGTGGCTGCTGGACGAGCCGACCTCGGCGCTCGATACTGCCGGCCAGGCCCTGTTCGTGGGCGTGATGCGGGATCATCTCGCCGGCGGCGGGATCGTCATCGCCGCGACCCATGCCCCGCTCGGGATCGAGACCAGGGAACTGCGGATGGGGAGCGCTACATGACCGCCCTCGCCGCGCTGATTCGACGGGACATCAAAATCGCGCTCCGCGTCGGCGGCGGGGCGCTGATCGGCGTGTTGTTCTTCCTCACCGTAACCGTGCTGATGCCGTTTGCGATCGGGCCCGACCTGCCGCTGCTGACGCGGCTCGGACCTGCGATCCTCTGGCTCGGCGCGCTGCTCGCCAGCCTGCTCACGCTCGATCGTCTGTTCACGGCCGATCATGAGGACGGCTCGCTCGACCTGATCGTGATGGGCCGGACGCCGCTGGAACTGGCCTGCGCGGCGAAGGCGCTGGCCCACTGGCTCGCGGCCGGCGTGCCGCTGATCGTGGCAACGCCCGTGCTCGGGCTGTTGCTCAATCTCGACGCCTCGGCGACGTCGGCCGTGGCGCTGACGCTTCTGGTGGGAACGCCGGCGCTGACTTTCACGGGCATGATCGGCGCGGCGCTCGCCGTGACATTGCACCGCGGCGGCCTGTTGCTGGCGGTGCTGGTGCTGCCGCTGTCGATCCCGGTACTGATCTTCGGCGTCGCGGCGTCGCAGGCGGCGATTACGGGTCCGCTGCCGTTTGGAACACCGTTTTCGATCCTGTGCGCGCTGTCGCTGGTCAGCCTGGTGGTAGGACCGTTCGCCGCAGCGGCCAGCCTGCGGCATGGCCTGGACTGACAATGACTTGACGCCGATCAACTCTCGCGGAGGCGACATGAAACAAAACAAGCCGCATTGCCTGCCCCGCCGCTGACGACTATCAGGATGCCATGACGCTGATCGACCTCGCCAATCCGACGAAATTTCTCGCGCTGACGGCGCGCGTGCTGCCATGGCTGGCGGGCGCGACCGCGATCCTGCTGCTGGTCGGTCTCTATCAGGCGGCGATGGCGCCCGATGACTACCAGCAGGGCGCCACCGTGAAGATCATGTTCATCCACGTTCCCAACGCGTGGCTTTCGATGTTCGTCTGGGGCGTGATGAGCCTGAGCGCGCTGGGCACGCTGGTGTGGCGGCACCCGCTCGCCGACGTCGCGGCCAAGGCCGCCGCCCCGATCGGCGCGGCGTTCACCTTTCTCGCGCTCGTCACCGGCTCGCTGTGGGGCCGGCCGATGTGGGGCACCTATTGGGAGTGGGACGCGCGGCTGACCTCGGTGCTGATCCTGTTCCTGATGTATCTCGGCCTGATGGCGCTGTGGCGCGCGGTCGACGATCCGTCGCGGGCGGCACGCGCCGCCGCTGTCCTGACGCTGGTCGGCGCGCTCAACCTGCCGATCATCAAGTTCTCGGTGGACTGGTGGAACACGCTGCATCAACCGGCCTCGGTGATGCGCATGGGCGGCACGTCGCTCGACAAGGCATTCCTGATTCCCCTGCTGGTGATGGCGGTCGGATTTTCTTTGCTGTTCGTCACGCTGCACCTGGCGGCGATGCGCAACGAGATCCTGCGTCGGCGGGTGCGCAGCTTGCAGATGATGCAAGCCAGCCAGCAGGCGGCGTGACGCGATGTCGCTCGGCCCCTATACGTCCTTTATCGTGACGTCCTACACACTGGTGGCGGCGGTCGTGCTGCTTCTCATCGTCTGGATCGCCATCGACTATCGTCATCAGAAGGAGCGCCTGCGCCAACTCGATGCCTCCGGCGTGACCCGGCGTTCCGGCCGCCAGGCGACGGACGTTCGATGAGCGCGCCCGCAACATCGGATCAACCGCGCCGCTGGCGCTGGGTGGTGGCGCTGCCGCTGATCGCCTTCATCGCCATCGCCGCACTGTTCCTGCTGCGGCTCTACGGCGGCGATCCCTCAAAAATCCCGTCTGCCCTGATCGGCCGTCCGGCGCCGCAAACCACGCTGCCGGCGCTCGAGGGCCTCGTCCATAACGGCGTTCCCGTGCCCGGGCTCGACCCTGCAATGTTCAGGGGCAAGGTTTCCGTGGTCAATGTCTGGGCCTCCTGGTGCGTGCCCTGCCACGACGAGGCGCCGCTATTCACCGCACTGGCCAAGGACACGCGGATACAGATCGTCGGCATCAACTACAAGGATTCGGCGGACAACGCCCGCCGCTTCCTCGGCCGCTACGGCAATCCATTCGCCGCCGTCGGCGTCGACGGCAACGGCCGGGCCTCGATCGAATGGGGCGTCTACGGCGTGCCGGAAACCTTCGTGGTCGGCCGCGACGGCACCATTCGCTACAAGCTGGTCGGGCCGGTGACGCCGGCCAATCTGGATAGCGTGCTCAAGGTCGAGATCGAGAAGGCGTTGAAGGCAGGATCGTAACCACGGGCCTCATGGCTCTCCCAGCGATGCGAAGCATCGTCCGAAGACGCGTTTTTTGTTCCTCACCCTGAGGGCTAAATATTTTTCCGCTTTTATCTGCCGTTCATTTCGCAGACATGGCGCCGCCACGAATTCGAAGCTAGCTTTTATAGCGTTACTTAAACCGTCCTTGGAGGGACACCCTATGCGTCATTTCACGCTCGCTTCTCTTCTCGCCACCGCGCTCACGCTCGGCCTGCTGACGGCAACGCCGTCGATGGCCCAGAGCACACAGCCCGCGGCCAAGTCCGAAAGCAAGATGGCTCCCGCGCCGAAGGCCTCGGAGTCGAAGATGGCGCCCGCGCCGAAGGCCGAACTGCTCGACATCAACTCCGCGACCGCCGACCAGCTCGACGCGCTGCCGGGCGTCGGCAAGGCCTATTCGGCAAAAATCATCGCGGGCCGTCCATACAAGGGCAAGGACGAGCTGGTGCAGAAGAGCATCGTCCCGCAGGCGACCTACGACAAGATCAAGGACAAGATCATCGCCAAGCAGAAGAGCTGAGGGCTCTTGCCTGAACCTCTCCCCGCTTGCGGGGAGAGGTCGGATCGCCTCGGCAATGCGAAGCATTGTCCGGTGCGATCCGGGTGAGGTGGTACAGGTCTATCGATAGAGCACAACTCGCGGAGAGGCCCCTCACCCCAACCCTCCAAGAGCGAGCTTCGCTCGTCTCGACCCCGCAAGAGCGGGGCGAGGGAGCAAAGCAGCGCAAGCGGTGGTACCTCACCCCTTGCTCACATCTCCTGCTTCCGCCTCGCTGGCTTCGAGCGAAGCCGGCTCCAGGTGATAGCGCTTGATGACCGGCATCTGGAAGATCGCAAAGACCATCGTGATCGGGATCGCGCCGAACACCTTGAAATTCACCCAGAAGTCGGTCGACTGCGTGCGCCAGATCAATTCGTTCATCATCGCCATGGCGAAAAAGAACAGCGCCCAGCGCATGGTCAGGATGCGCCAGCCCCGCGGCGTCAGGTTGAACACCTGATCGAACAGGATCGCGATGAACGAGCGGCCAAACAAAAGACCGCCGCCAAGGATCACCGCGAACAGGCCGTAGACCATGGTCGGCTTGACCTTGATGAAGGTCTCGTCGTGCAGCACCAGCGTCAGCGTGCCGAATACGAGCACGATGACCGCGGTGACGACAGCCATGATCGGCACGTGCCGCACCACCACATAGGAGGCGATCATCGCCGCCACAATCGCCACCATGAAGGCGCCGGTTGCGACGAACAGGTTGAACTTGGCATTGGCGACAAAGAACACGATCAGCGGACCGAGTTCGGTCGCGAGCTTGAACATCGGATGCGGCTGGGTCTTGTCCATATTAACTTTCAATTCCCGCAATCGCGTTGGCGAAATCCCGCGCGGTGAACGGCGCGAGATCGTCGACGCCTTCGCCGACGCCGATGAAGTGCACCGGCAGTTTGAACTTCTCCGCCAGCGCCACCAGGATGCCGCCGCGCGCGGTGCCGTCGAGCTTCGTCATCACGAGACCGGTGACGCCAGCCGTACGATGAAACGCCTCGACCTGCGACAGCGCATTTTGTCCCACCGTGGCATCGAGCACGAGCAGCACCGCATGCGGCGCTGACGCATCGACCTTCTTGATGACGCGAACGACCTTTTCCAGCTCGTTCATCAGTTCGGCCTTGTTCTGCAGCCGTCCCGCCGTATCGACCAGCAGCACGTCGATTTTTTGTTCCTTTGCCGCGCTCAGCGCGTTGAAGGCAAGGCTTGCCGAATCCGAACCCTGCGCGCCCGCAATGACCGGCGATTTGGTGCGCTCGCCCCAGACCTTCAATTGCTCGATCGCCGCGGCGCGAAATGTGTCGCCGGCCGCCATCATCACCTTGCGGCCCTCAGCGCTCAATTTCGCGGCAAGCTTGCCGATGGTGGTGGTCTTGCCGGAACCGTTGACGCCGACGACGAGAATGACGAACGGCTTTTGCGCGGCATCGATCTCCAGCGGCCTGGCCACCGGTGCCAGCACCTTCTCGACTTCGCTCGCGACGACCGTCTTTACTTCGTCGGCCGAAATCGCCTTGTCGTAGCGGCCGGCGCCGACCGCGTCCGCGATCCGGACCGCGACGGCGGTACCGAGATCGGCCCGCAGCAGCACATCCTCGATATCGTCGAGCATGGCGCGGTCGAGCTTGCGCTTGGTAACGAGGTCGGCAACGGCGTTCCCGAGCGAACTTGACGTCCGCTTCAGGCCGCTCGAAAGCCGCCGCCACCAGCTCAGTTTGGGGGTTCCGGGAGTGGTATCGCTCATGTCGGGGACGTGTTAGCGGTTTCGCGCCATGAGCGGAAGTCACAACAAATCGTTTGATAGTTCAGGGGCATCCTTTGATGTTCCAGGATTAACGGCGGAAGAAATCCAGGCCCGCGTGCTCCATCGCGACGGGTTGATGCTGGTCATCGACAAGCCGGCGGGGCTGCCGGTACATCGCGGTCCCAAGGGCGGCGCCAATCTGGAGGCGTCGTTCGATGCCTTGCGATTCGGCCTGCCGCGGCCGCCGGTGCTGGCCCACCGGCTCGACAAGGATACATCAGGCTGTCTGGTGCTGGGACGCCATCGCAAGGCCACCGCCTCGCTCGGCCTGTTGTTCAAGCACGGCAAGGTCGGAAAGACCTATTGGGCCGTCGTGGAGGGCGGGCCTGCCGAGGATGAAGGCACCATCGACATGCCGCTGGGCCGCCTCAATGCCGAGCGCGGCTGGTGGCAGAAGCCGGATCCCGAAGGTCAGAAAGCCATCACCACCTGGAAAGTGCTCGGCCGCGGCGATGGCCTCGCCTGGCTGGCACTGGAGCCCGTCACGGGCCGCACCCACCAATTGCGCGTGCACACGTCCGCGACAGGCTGGCCGATCGTCGGCGACAATATCTACGGCAACGGCCCGCGCTTCGGCGAGCCGATCCTGCATCTGCATTCCCGCGAGATCGTGATTCCGATTTCGAAGAACAAGGAGCCGGTGCGCGTGACAGCGCCGGCGCCGGAGCATATACGGGAGCGGCTCAGGAAGTGCGGGTGGAATGGGGAGTGATGGATTCGCAGGGGCGCCCCAATCAGCGCTGTCATCATCCGCGAACGCGGATGATCCAGTATTCCAGAGACGTCTGTGATTAGCCGAGAGGCCGCGGCGTACTGGATCGCCCGGTCAAGCCGGGCGACGACGGCGGAGTTTGCGGCTTACACCGTCAACCGCGCAGCATCGTGCCCCTTGATAGCGAGCGGCATCACCATGCCCGGTATTTCGCCACTAATCGCCACCGGCAGGAAATGCTCGGTTCGTCCCTGCGTCGCGCTCTCGATCAACACCTGACGCGTTGAACCGACGTCTTTCGCCAGCCGTCGCTGCAACGCTGCCTCACCCGCAACCCGTAGCCGCCTCGCGCGGCTCTTGATTGCTTCGCCCGCCACCTGCGGCATCCGCGCGGCCGGCGTCCCCGGCCGCTTCGAATACGGAAATACGTGCAGGAAGGTGAGATCGCACTCACCCACGAGGTCCTGCGAACGCGCGAACATTTCTTCGGTTTCCGTCGGGAATCCCGCGATGATATCGGCGCCGAGCGTGATGTCCGGGCGCAGCCGCCGCACCTGCGCGCAGAACTCGATCGCGTCTTGCCGAGAATGCCGGCGCTTCATCCGCTTCAGGATCATGTCGTCGCCCGATTGCAGCGACAAATGCAGGTGCGGCATCAGCCGCTCATCCGCGGCGATGACATCGAGCAGATCGCGATCGGCCTCGATGGAATCGATCGACGAAATCCGCAGGCGCTTCAATTCCGGCACGTGCCGCAATATCTGCCTGGTCAATTGCCCGAGCTTTGGGGCCCCCGGCAGATCGGAGCCATAGCTCGTCAGGTCGACGCCGGTCAGCACGATCTCGGCGTGGCCGCGCTCGACCAATGCACGCACCTGATCCACCACCGCGCCCATCGGCACCGAGCGCGAATTGCCGCGGCCGTAAGGAATAATGCAAAACGTGCAGCGATGGTCGCAGCCGTTCTGCACCTGTACGAAGACGCGCGGCAGGCCGGCCTTGAAGCCGTCAAGCAGATGCGGCGCCATTTCCCTGACCGCCATGATGTCGGCGACCGCGATTTTCTCGCTCGTCCCGATACCGAAGCCACCATCGAACGCCGCCCGCGCATCGCGCCAGGCCTCACCGCGCATCTTCTCGTCATTGCCGACGACGCGATCGACTTCGGCCATTTCGGCGAACATTTCGGCTTGCGTCTGCGCCGCGCAGCCGGTGACGACGATGCGCAGATGCGGCCGCTCGCGCTTCAGCCGGCGGATCGATTGCCGCGCCTGCGCCACCGCCTCGTTGGTGACAGCGCAGCTATTGATGACGATGGTATCGGAAAGGCCCGCACGCTCCGCCTCGCGAGCGATCACCTCGGATTCGAACGCGTTGAGACGGCAGCCAAACGTGAGGACGTCGACGCTCATGATCCCTAAGCGACGCTGGCGAACAGTGCCGGATCGAAGCGGCCTTCATATTCGAAATCGGCCGTGCCGGTCATCAGCACATGATCGTCGCGCTCGCGCCATTCAAGCGAAAGCTTGCCGCCGGGCAACGTGATCTCGACGGTGCGATTGGCGCGCTTCAGCCGGGCGGCGGCGACCGCGGTGGCACAAGCCGCCGAGCCGCAGGCCCTGGTCAATCCGGCGCCGCGCTCCCAGGTGCGGATCGTGATGTGATCGCGATCGACGATATGGGCGAGCGTGATGTTGGCGCGATCGGGAAAGATCGGATGGTTTTCCAGCAACGGCCCGAAGCGCTCGAGATCGTAGGCGTTGACGTCGTCGACCCAGAAGATCGCGTGCGGATTGCCCATCGAGACCACCGAGGGCGAGTGCAGCACCGGTGCGTCGATCGGCCCGACTTGCAACTCGATATAGCGGGTGTCGCGAAATTCTTCCGCCAGCGGAATATCCTGCCAGCCGAACTTCGGCGTGCCCATGTCCACGGTATAGAGGTCCGGCGCCGGGCCCTGCCAGCAGTTCAATAGCCCGGCGCGGGTCTCGAAAGTCACGGCGGTCTGGCCGGTCTTCTCGAACAGCCGGCGCACCACACAGCGCATGCCGTTACCGCAAGCGCCGGCTTCCGAGCCGTCGCTGTTGTAGATACGGATGAAGGCCTCGGTGCCCGAGAGCCGCGGCGGCTGCAATACCATCAACTGGTCATAGGGCACGCCTGCCGGCGAGGCCACGGCGCGGGCGTCTTCCGGCGTCACGGCGGCCTTCGAACCCGCCTTGGAATCGCGCAGGTCGACCACGACGATTTCGTTGCCGATACCGTTCATCTTGGCAAATGCGTGGTTGGCCAGCGCGCTCATGGAATTTCCCAATTTATGCCGCCCTTATATGGCGAATGATGGTCAATTGCCTAGTACGCGGGGGCATATGACGCATCTGTCATGGGACGAATGCGGACCTTGCGTGTTAGGGAAATGACACATTCTGGCTGACGCGGACCGGGGACATGCCGCCGCCAGGTGGGGGTGGATGGAGAATACCTGAAATGAAGCTTACAAGCACTTTCCGTGCGGCCGTGGCCGCGCTCTCCATGGTTGCATTGTCCGGGGCCGCCGTGGCGCAATCGCCGGCGCCTTCGGCCTCCCCGACCGCAAGCCCGTCGGCTGTGCCGAGCCCCGCACCATCAGCCGTGCCGGTCCCACCGCCGGCCGAAACCAAGTCCCCGGCAGATGCGCCCACGGCCGAAAAAGCCCCGACGCCCGCGCCGCCCCCGCCTGCCGCCAGCGTCCAGACCGCCGACCCCTTTGGCGAGGAATTCACCCTCGAGCCCAAGAAGGTCGTGGTGATGAAGGGCACCGCCAACTGGGATTCGGCATTCGACACCCTGATCGATTCGTTCAAGGCGCTGACCGCCCTGCTCGACAAGCAGGGCATCAAGGCCACGGGCAATTCGATGATCGTCTACACCTCGACCGACGATACCGGCTTTACCTTTCTGGCGCAGATTCCGGTCGATCAGGACGTCAAGAACCTGACCAAGGACATGAGCATGGGCAAATCGCCCGAGGGCAAGGCGCTGAAATTCGTCCATCGCGGCTCCTACGACAACATGGACAACACCTACGAGGCGATCACCAACCACCTCGACGACAAGAAACTCGAGGCCAAAGACACCTTCATCGAGGAATACATCACCAATCCGCTGAAGACGGCGGAGGACAAGCTGGTGATCAACGTCTATGTGCCGCTGAGGTAATGGGCATGAAGCATGCACTCGCCCTTGCCGCCGTAGCCGCCACCTGGCTCGCCGCCCCCGCGCTGGCGCAAACGACGCTGCCGCCCGCGATTTCCGTGACCGGCGAAGCGAACGTGTCGGTGGCGCCCGATCAGGCGCAGATCGACAGCGGTGTGACGTCGGACGCCAAAACCGCACGCGAGGCGTCGGAAGCCAACAATGCCGCGATGGGCAAGGTCCTGCTGGCGCTGAAGGGCGCCGGCATCGAGGAGAAGGACTACCAGACTTCGCGGCTGTCGCTGCAGCCGCAATTTGCGACGTCGCCCAGAACCGCGGAGCGCACGGCGGGGATCGTGAGCTTCCGCGCCAGCAACCGCGTCACGGTCAAGATCCGCGATGTCACCAAGGTCGCGAACGTGATCGACGTGCTGGTCAGCGCCGGCGCCAACGATATCGGCGGCATCAGCTTCACGGTGACGCAGGCCTCAAAACACCTGGACGAGGCCCGCGAGAAGGCGATCGCAGATGCCCGCCGCAAAGCCGAGATCTATGCCAAGGCCGCCGGCGTCACGCTCGGCGAACCCATCAGCATTTCCGAGGAAAGCGGAGCACCCGGCCCGGTATTCCGCAGCAAGGTGGCAGCCCCGATGGCCGCGGGCGCGCCGGTGGCGCAGGGCGAAGAGACGCTGTCGGTGACGGTGAGCGTGTCCTGGGCGATCAAGCCGAAGGAGTAGTTCTCCGTCATTGCGAGGAGCGAAGCGACGAAGTAATCCATCCATCCGCTATGCGGGCGCGATGGATTGCTTCGCTTCGCTCGCAATGACGGAGTTAAATCTCGTAAACCTGCCCCGGCTTCAGCGCGGCGAACCGCTCCGGCGGGATCTTCGCCTCTTTCAGCGCGTCGGCCAAGGCATTCACCGGCGCGTCGATCGCCTCATCGGTGAGCTGGAACGTGCCGTGGTGATGCGCGAGCGCTTCCCTTGCACCGCAATCGGCCAGCGCCTTCACTGCATCCGACGGGTTCATGTGCTGGTCCTTCATGAACCAGCGCGGCTCATAGGCCCCGATCGGCAGGATCGCCAGCCGCAGCGGCCCGTGCTGCTCGGCGACGCGACGAAAGTGCTTGCCCTCGCCGTAGCCGGAATCGCAGACGATGTAGAGCTTGCCCGCCGGCGTCTCCAGCACGAAACTCGCCCACAGCGCCTTGTTGCGGTCGAACAGGCCGCGCGCCGACCAGTGCCGCGTCGGCACCAGCGTCACCGCGATGCCATTGCCGAGCTCGACGCGGTCCTGCCAGTCGAACCCCTCGGCTTTGATCGCGGCGTCCGTATCGCGCATGGTCACGTCATTGCCGAGCGGCGTGATGACGCGCGGCGAGAATTTTTCCGTAAGCTTCGACAGCGTCGCGATGTCGAGATGGTCGTAATGGCCGTGGCTGACCAGCACGACGTCGATCTTGGGCAGTGCATCGAACGCAATGCCGGGATCGTTGTGCCGCTTCGGCCCGGCAAAGGAAAGCGGCGAGGCGCGCAGCGACCACACGGGATCGACGAGGATGTTGAGGTCCCGGGTCTGGATCAGCCAGGAGACATGGCCGACGAATGACAGCCGCACCTTGTCGCCGGAAACACGCGGCGGCGGCGTATCGCTGTGCGCATTGGGCACCCAGTCCGGCCAGCTCGCGCGCTTGCGGTCGCTGCCGAACTGCCAGCGCAGCACCTCCGCCAATGATTTCGGCGGCACGCCGTCGGGATCGAAGAAGCGCATGCCGTCGAAATGATCGGAGGTGGGACCGTCATAGGTTTTCATCTTGCTGATCCAGACAGACGGCACGCCGACGGCCGTGGCGGCCCCGGCGAGCAATGCAAAGACACGGCGGCGGGTGACGGGCATCACGGCAGGGAGGAGAGAGCAGGAGACATGGGGCGTTATATGGCGTCGGTCGCCGCAACATGGAACCTGTCGCGGATTTTCCGAGCTCGATTATCGCGCGATTTTTTTCACGCAAATGGGGTCGCCCTGCGGGACGCTCTTGCAGTCCCAATCCGGACCAAACCCCGTTGTCTGGGCTGTGAAGCCCGGAAATCGAATGTAGGTGAAGATCAGGAGACAGAGCCCCGCCAGAACGAACAAGCCGCCCAGCACGTCCCCGCGCGTCAGATACCAGGGAAAAAATCTCATGGTGTCGTTATACCATATCCGCCGATCCGCGCTGGCCTAACCGTGCACTGGTTAACTACCTACCAAAGCTCACGAAAATACCGCTTTCGACAAGTTTCCTTGACTTTCGCCCCAGCCGGGCGTTTAAACCGCGCACTTTCTCGGAAAGACGTTCTTTTCGACCCGCCGCCCGGCCCATGAGACCGGAGGCCAACGCCCGACAGCGCGATGCGCCCTCGGGCGCGAAAGTGTTTGGAACATCGTCCTGGCGACGATGACGAGTTGAGGCAGCGCCCGCAAGGGCACAGAGGACAACGGCATTGTTCGACAATCTGTCGGAAAAGCTTGGCGGGATACTCGATCGTCTGACGGGGCGCGGTGCGCTGTCCGAAAAGGACGTCGATGCCGCGATGCGCGAGGTGCGCCGCGCGCTGCTGGAGGCCGACGTCTCGCTCGACGTCGTCAGAAGTTTTATCGACCGAGTCCGCGAGCAGGCGATCGGCGCCACCGTTGTCAAGTCGGTCACGCCCGGCCAGATGGTGGTCAAGATCGTCCATGACGAACTGGTCGCCACGCTGGGCGCTGACGGCCAGACCATCGACCTCAATGCGGTGCCGCCGGTCGCGATCATGATGGTCGGTCTGCAGGGCTCCGGAAAAACCACGACCACCGCCAAACTCGCCCGCCGCATGACCCAGCGCGACAAGCGCAAGGTGCTGATGGCCTCGCTCGACATCTACCGCCCCGCGGCGATGGAGCAGTTGGCCGTGCTGGGGCGCGATCTCGACATCCCGACGCTGCCGATCGTCGCCGGCCAGAAGCCGGCGCAAATCGCCAAGCGCGCGCTCGAAGCCGGCAAGCTCGGCGGCTACGACGTCGTGCTGCTCGACACCGCCGGCCGCACCACGCTCGACGAAGAGATGATGAGCGAGGCGGCCGAGATCAAATCAACCGCCAATCCGCATGAAGTGCTGCTGGTCGCGGACTCCCTGACTGGTCAGGACGCCGTGAATCTCGCGCGCTCCTTCGACCAGCGCGTCGGCCTCACCGGCATCGTGCTGACCCGCGTCGACGGCGACGGCCGCGGCGGCGCGGCGCTGTCGATGCGCGCAGTCACCGGAAAGCCGATCAAGCTGATCGGCACCGGCGAAAAGACCGACGCGCTGGAGGATTTCCATCCCTCCCGCATCGCCGGCCGCATCCTCGGCATGGGCGACGTGGTGTCGCTGGTCGAGCGGGCCGCGGCGAATATCGACGCTGAAAAGGCCGCACGTACCGCCGAGCGGATGCGCAAGGGTCAGTTCGACCTCAACGACATGCGCGAGCAATTGCTGCAGATGGCGAACATGGGCGGCATCAGCGGCTTGATGGGCATGATGCCCGGCATCGCCAAGATGAAGAACCAGATCGCCGCCGCCGGCATCGACGACAAGATCCTCAAGCGCCAGGTCGCGATCATCGATTCGATGACGCGGGCCGAGCGCAAGAGCCCCGACATTCTCAAAGCCAGCCGCAAGAAGCGCATCGCCGCCGGCGCCGGCCAGAATGTCGAGCAGGTCAACAAACTGCTGAAGATGCACCGGAATATGGCCGACATGATGAAGGCCATGGGTTCGGGCAAGCGCGGCCCGCTGGCCGGCATCGCGCAGGCGATGGGCTTTGGCGGCGGCATGAAGCCGCCCTCGCCGGAAGAGATGAAGGCGCTGGCCGACAAGATGCAGGGCGGCGCAGGCGGCCTGCCGAATTTGCCGAAGGATCTTCCCGTCGGCCTGCGTCAGGGATTGCCGAATGTGCCGGGGCTTACCGGTCTCAGCGGCAAGCCGACACTGCCGGGCCTCGGCGGCTTCCCCGGCAAGAAGAAATGACGACCCAACAACCAACAGACTTTCAATTAACCCACACTCAGGAGAACTAGATGTCAGTCGTTATCCGCCTCGCTCGCGCAGGCACCAAGAAGCGTCCGGTCTATCACGTCGTCGTCGCCGACTCGCGCTTTCCCCGCGACGGCCGCTTCATCGAGCGTCTCGGCCATTTCAATCCGCTGCTGCCGAAGGACAATGAATCGCGCCTGAAGCTCGACATGGACAAGGTGAAGGCCTGGCTCGCCAAGGGCGCGCAGCCGTCGGATCGCGTCACCCGCTTCCTGGATGCTGCCGGCATCGTCAAGCGCGCCGCGCGCAACAACCCGGAAAAGGCCGTGCCGCGCAAGGAGCGCAAGGCCGCCGAAGCCGCCGCGAAGGCGTAAGTCTTAGCGACGCATGGTGGCAGCACCGATTTGCGTCGCCCGTATCGGCGCCGCGCATGGCGTGCGCGGCGCGGTGAAGCTGTGGACGTTCACCGAAGATCCGCTGGCCGTAAAGCATTACGGCCCGCTGATGACCAGGGACGGCGCGCGCCAGTTCGAGGTCGCGCATGTTCGCGAGGCCAAAGACCATCTGGTGGCGACGTTCAAGGGCATCGCCACCCGTGAGGACGCCGAACGGCTCAACGGCATCGAGCTCTATGTCGCGCGCGACAAATTGCCCGAGACCGACGACGACGAATATTACCACGCCGACCTGATCGGGCTTGCCGCGGTCAACGCCGCCAACGATCCGCTCGGTCGTGTCGTTGCGATCCACAATTTCGGCGCCGGCGACATCATCGAGATCGCGCCGCCGCGGGGCGCTACCATGCTATTGCCTTTCACCAATGCGGTGGTGCCGACGGTCGATCTCGCCGGCGGCCGTGTGGTGATCGAGCTGCCGCAGGAAATCGAAGGCGACGAAGTCCCGACGCTCACGTGATGGGTTTGACATGACCTGGCGCGCCACGGTTCTCACCTTATTCCCGGACATGTTTCCCGGGCCGCTCGGCGTCAGCCTGGCGGGCAAGGCGCTGGCGTCGGGCCTGTGGTCGCTGGAGGCGCGGGATATTCGCGATTCCGCGACCGACCGCCATCGCAGCGTCGATGACACCCCGGCGGGCGGCGGCCCGGGCATGGTGCTCCGCGCCGACGTGCTGGCGGCTGCGATCGATGCCGCGGATGCCGGTCAAGACCGGCCGCATCTCTTGATGAGCCCGCGGGGTCGGCCATTGACCCAGTCGCTGGTGGCGGAACTCGCCGTCGGCCCCGGACCGCTGATCGTCTGCGGCCGGTTCGAGGGGGTCGATCAGCGGGTCATCGAAGCCCGGAACCTCGAAGAAGTCTCGATCGGGGACTATGTGCTGTCGGGTGGCGAAATCGCCGCGATGGCCCTGATCGACGCCTGCGTGCGGCTTTTGCCGGGGGTGATGGGCAAACAGGCCTCGGGGGAGGACGAAAGCTTCTCCGAAGGACTACTGGAATACCCCCAATTTACCCGCCCGCAGGAGTTTGAGGGCCGCGGTATCCCCGAAATCCTGATTTCCGGGGACCATGCCAAAGTGGCGGCCTGGCGAAAGGCCGAGGCCGAGGCCCTGACCCGGGTGCGGCGTCCGGACCTGTGGGCTGCCAGGCCCGGCCAAAACGCCACAAAAAACAAGACAGACGGGTGACAAGCGCGGCCCGATGCCTTATACGAGCGCCAAATCCGCGCAATGGCAGGATAGATGGACGTCGCGCAGCCCGCTGCCGGGCGCGCCGCCGATGGAGATTTCAATGAACCTCATTCAACAGCTCGAAAAAGAGCAATTCGAAAAACTGTCGGCCAGCAAGTCGATTCCGGAGTTCGGCCCCGGCGACACCGTGATCGTCAACGTCAAGGTGGTCGAAGGCGAGCGGACCCGCGTGCAGGCCTATGAAGGCGTCTGCATCGGCCGTTCCGGCGGCGGGCTCAACGAGAGCTTCACCGTCCGCAAGATTTCCTACGGCGAAGGCGTCGAGCGCGTATTCCCCGTGATGTCGCCGATGATCGACTCGATCAAGGTGGTGCGCCGCGGCAAGGTGCGTCGCGCCAAGCTGTATTACCTGCGCAACCTGCGCGGCAAGTCGGCCCGCATCGTCGAGAAGCAGGACCGCGCCGCTGCCGTCGGCGAGTAATTTTTCCCGAGAGGGATGTGGCGAAAAGCGCGGGGTTTTGCCCCGCGCTTTTTTGTTGCGCTATGCCTATCTAGGCAATGCCCCCTGCCGCATCGATTGATTGTGGCGGCCGAGGAGCCTGTGTTAGAAATTCAGAATGGTTCTAGATCGCACCAGCGCCGCCTTCGGCACCATCAGGAGGATCGTCATCGACGATCGCTCGCGCCTGCCCGGCCGGTTCTTCGGACGGTTCGCGACTTCGGCGACGTCAGAGCTTACGCCCGCAGCTTGATGCTGCGCTGACGTCCATTGCTGGCGCGCGTTCCGCACTCAACCGCTCACACAGAATTTCCTTTGGAGCTGACGCTCATGTCCAAACCGACCACGCTGTACGACAAGATCTGGAACGACCATCTGGTGCACGAAGCCGAGGACGGCACCTGCCTGCTCTATATCGATCGCCACCTGGTGCACGAGGTGACCTCGCCGCAGGCGTTCGAAGGCCTGCGCGCCAGTGGCCGCAAGGTTCACGCGCCGGAGAAGACGCTGGCCGTCGTCGATCACAACATCCCGACCACCGACCGTTCGAAGCCGAATCCCGATCCTGAGAGCATCGAGCAGATGCGCGTGATGGCGGAAAACGCCAAGGAATTCGGCATCGAATATTACAACGAGTTCGACAAGCGCCAGGGCATCGTGCACGTGATCGGCCCCGAGCAGGGCTTTACCCTGCCCGGCACCACCATCGTCTGCGGTGACAGCCACACCTCCACCCATGGCGCGTTCGGCGCGCTGGCGCACGGCATCGGCACCTCCGAAGTCGAGCACGTGCTGGCGACGCAGACGCTGATCCAGAAGAAAGCCAAGAACATGCGCGCGGTGGTCGACGGCAAGTTGCCCGACGGCGTCACCGGCAAGGACATCATCCTCGCGATCATCGGCGAGATCGGCACCGCCGGCGGCACCGGCTATGTGCTGGAATATGCCGGCGACGCGATCCGTTCGCTGACGATGGAAGGCCGCATGACGGTCTGCAACATGTCGATCGAAGGCGGCGCCCGCGCTGGCCTGGTCGCGCCCGATGAGAAGGCGTTCGAATTCCTCAAGGGCCGCCCGAAGTCGCCGAAGGGCGCCGATTGGGATGCCGCGATGCGCTATTGGGAAAAGCTGCGTTCGGATGAAGGCGCGCATTTCGACCATGAGATCCGGCTCGACGCGGCAAAACTGCCGCCGATCGTGACCTGGGGCACCTCGCCCGAGGACGTCATTTCGATCACCGGCTTCGTGCCCGACCCTGATAAGATCGAGGACGAGGCCAAGCGGCTGTCAAAACACCGCGCGTTGAAATATATGGGCCTGACCGCGGGCACGAAGATCACCGACATCAAGCTCGACCGCGTCTTCATCGGCTCCTGCACCAACGGCCGCATCGAGGATCTGCGCGCCGCCGCAAAGATCGCCGAGGGCAAGACGGTGAACGCCCACGTCAACGCGATGATCGTGCCGGGCTCCGGCATCGTGAAGGAGCAGGCGGAAGCCGAGGGGCTGGACAAGATCTTCATCAAGGCCGGCTTCGAGTGGCGCGAACCGGGCTGCTCGATGTGCCTTGCCATGAACCCGGACAAGCTGGCGCCGGAAGAGCGCTGCGCCTCGACCTCGAACCGCAACTTCGAGGGCCGCCAGGGCTTCAAGGGCCGCACCCATCTGGTGTCGCCCGCCATGGCCGCGGCCGCGGCGATCGCCGGGCACTTCGTCGACGTCCGCGACTGGCGTTAACGCTTTCTTTGTCTAGATTGCGAGGCGTTCCCGCAACGCTGCGTTAACAGGCAGAGCGCAGACTGGTCCCTTGCGAAGAGGCTTTCGCGAGGGACCAGACGTGACGAACAAGTATGAATTTGTCGATATGATCAGCGAGGCGACGAAGCAGGTGCGTCGCCGCACGCCGCGTATCGTCGACCTTCAGACCACCGCCACCAAGGAAACCTCGCGCCTTGGCCACTGGCCGCCGGAGCATTGGCACCAGTGGCGGATGGAGAAACTCACGCCGTGGAAGATCAAGCCTTGGGAAACCTAGGCTTGGGAAACCCAGGCTTGGCTTGGATGGAGTGATCCTCCACTCGAAAAATCAGGCGCCCGTTTGGGCGCCTGTTTCGTTTCAGCCCGTCTCACCAATAGCCGTACGGGTATCCGTAGTGGTGCCGCCACCATGGACGATACCTGCAGATCTTGCGCGGCCCGTAATAGGTCCAGATGATCCGGCAGTAGCGATGCCGGTAGCCGTAATAGTATCCCGGATAGCCGTAATAGCGCGGCGCGTAGAACCGGCGGTGAAAATGATGCCGGTGGCGGAAGTACGGCCGGTGATAGACGTGGCGATATCCGTAGCGATAACCGCCACCACGAAATACGGGCGCGGCGCGAAAGCCGCCGCCACGGTGAATCGCAAACCCGCCGCCCCTGAACCCGCCGCCATGGAAGGCAGCGCCGCCACCGCGGAATCCGCCACCGTGAAATCCGCCGCCGCCGCGGAAGCCACCGCCTCCACCGCCACGCATGCCACCGCCGCCACCATGGCCGCCGTGGCGGACTTCGGTCGTCAGTCCGTCGGTTGCAAATTTAGCTGAGGGTGCCGTGCCGGGACTTGCAAGCGAGAGCGCCTCGGCGCGCTGTTGTGATGCCGCCGCGAGCGCAAAAAGAGTCGCAGCTGTAACGCCCAGACGGCGGACCAGGCCGCGTCCGGGATCGGATATCGACATGGATGAAACCTCCCTAACCGGCGACAGCGCGCCTTGTGCAGCTCCGCGGCTGGCCCCCGTCGCTTTTTCTTGTGCGGTCGCTCCCAACGTGAAGTTAGAGACAGCCACGTGAACGCGCCATGAATGCGCTCTGCATCAAGATGAACGCATCGAAAGAACTTTCGCTTCCGTGCCTCACCACCAGAACGGTCCAAAGCCGATGCCGAAGGTGAACGGCGCCGGTGTGTCATAGGGATATGGCCGATAGTAGACCGGCCGCGCGTAATAATATGGCCGATAGTAGTGCGCGCGATGATAGCCGTAGTGTCTGTTGTAGCGCCTGACATGGCGGTGCGCGCTGAAATCCGTGGCGCCGGAAGTGCCGATCCTTTGCGCTTTCGTTCGTGGCGCCGCGGCGGCCGCATCGATCGCGACCGGTGCAGCAATTACGAGCGCACCTGCGACAAAGGCTGCCCCGACCAAGCTCTTCATGACGGATTTCTCCCTGCCAATACCGATGTCGGAGATATCGGGCAGCAATCTCGCCGGTTTCAAGGCGACGGCAAAAATCGAAACAGGCCCGCACTGAACGGGCCTGCTCGATCGCTGCGTCTGGCTGTCGCGCTTACCAGCGATGCCAGTGGCGATGATGGTGGTGATGGCGATGATGCCAGCGGTGCCACCGATGATGATGGTGGTGGCGATGGTGCCGCCAATGAACTTCCGTCGTCGCCAGCCTGGCGTCCTCCTGAACCGCCGCGGCGGCGCCGGGATTGCTGAGCGACAGCGCATTGGCGCGTTCGACTGGCGCGGCGAGCGCAAGCAACGTGCCAACGGCAGCAAGTCCCAGAATTTTCGTGAACTGCATAAATCCTCTCCTTGGATCGGGTGTCACGTCTGCGTCGAATCGCTCGCCGCAACGCTGCACACAATCTGGGGCTCGCGACTTGAATAGCCGCTGAATGAATGCGCCACGAAGATGAATGGATGCCGCCGCTTTCGTTGTGATATGCGCGCGCAGATCACACACCGATCGTCGTCATGAATTCACGACGATCGCGAAGGACAACGCATCAACGACGGATGGAAGGGTTCAGCCGCGCCGCCAGTAGCAGTTCATGCGAGGGGTGATCACCGTGCCGCTCGGCCGGTACTCCTGCACGTAATGCGCGGTGCAATCGCGCACGGCATTGGGGCCGGGGTTGTAGCGCGGCCAGACGTCGGGCGCCCATTCCTCCTGCCGATAGATCGGCACCCGCCGCAACGGGCGACGGCGCTGGGCGGACATGTCCGTGACCACCGCGCCCGGTGCCGTCGCGACCCGCAGTTCCGGCAAAGCCGTCTGGGCCTGCGCCATGGCGCCGGGTAGCAAGAGCCCGGAAAAAGCAGCCCATGCTGCAACCGTCACAATCCGCTTCATCTTAAGCCCACCCAAGCCTGATAACGCCCGCACGGTCTCCGATTGGAGCTCCAAGGTCAACTCCGCAAAACCATTATGCGCCGGGACATAACACACGCTAAATACGTCCTGATGTGGACCGAAGCAAAAGCCCCCTCGCTCGCCGAAATGGAAGCCATGGCGCATGAGGTGTTCGAGCGCCTACCAAAGACGTTTCGAAGCCTGTGCCAGGGCGTGATCATCCGCGTCGACGACTTTCCGACCGACGAGGTCCTCGACGAGTTGCAGGCGCAAAGCGAATTCGACCTGCTCGGCCTGTTCCAGGGGGTCGGCCTGCCGCAGCAGAGCAACCAGGACGTCGCCCGCCTGCCCAACATGATCTGGCTCTACCGCCGGCCGATCCTGGATTACTGGGCCGAGCACGAGGAAACGCTGGGCCATATCATCCGCCATGTCCTGATCCACGAGATCGGGCACCATTTCGGGCTTTCGGACGCCGATATGGAGGCGATCGAGGCCAGCGCGGGCTAGGGCGTCTTCTCTCGGGCAGGCGACCTGTTTGTCCGAAACGCGCCAGAACAGGCGGCCTATGCGCAAATTGGCCTTTTGCCGGGGCCATATTCGCGATAAATCAACGGCCCGTCCCACCTTTTCAACCGGGAAGTGCGATCGATGGAAAAGTTCACCACACTGGAAGGCGTAGCTGCCCCCCTGAAGATCATCAATGTCGACACCGACATGATCATTCCGAAGCAGTACCTGAAGACCATCAAGCGCACCGGCCTTGGCAAGGGCCTTTTCTCGGAACAGCGCTACAAGGATGACGGCAGCGAGAACCCGGACTTCGTCCTCAACCAGACGGCCTATCGCAACGCCAAGGTGCTGGTCGCCGGCGACAATTTCGGCTGCGGCTCGAGCCGCGAGCACGCGCCGTGGGCGCTCTTGGATTTCGGCATCCGCTGCGTGATCTCGACCTCGTTCGGCGACATCTTCTACAACAACTGTTTCAAGAACGGCATTTTGCCGATCCGCGTCACCCAGGAAGACCTCGACAAGCTGTTCGACGACGCCGAGCGCGGCGCCAACGCCACCCTGACCATCGATCTCGCCAACCAGGAAATCCGCGGTCCCGACGGCGGCAAGGTGAAGTTCGAGATCGATCCGTTCCGCAAGCACTGCCTGATGAACGGCCTCGACGACATCGGCCTGACCATGGAAAAGAAGTCGTCGATCGACGACTACGAGGCGAAGCTGAAGAAAGAGCGCGCCTGGGCCTGATTGTGCTACGAGAGCCCCGACCAAATCGGGGCTCTTTTTCTAGAGCACGATGACGTTTCTTCGAATCGTCATCCCGCTCTATCTTTTTGACTTGAGCATGATCTTTTCGGAAAACCGGTTCCCACTTTTCCGGATCATGCTCCATGTGCGGAGGCGACGCGAATGCGGCCTGACGTCGTCACCTTCTGGCACGGCCGGCTCGACGGATTGCGGCTCACCTGCCTCCGGTCGCAGGTCGCCGCCGGCCACAAAGTCACCGTCTACAGTTTCGATCCAATACCTGGCCTGCCCGACGGCGTCGGCAATGCCGAGGCGGAAGCGATCCTGCCGCATTCCTTTTCAGAGCGGTTGCGCCCGCCCGAGCCGGACGGCGGCTGGCGAGACTGGACCATCCTGCAGTTCAGCGACTTCTTCCGCATGCGGCTGATGGCCGAGCGCGCCGGGCTGTGGCTCGACGCCGACGTGCTGCTGCTCAAACCGATCGAGATCGATCCGGCAAAGCCCTACTTCGCGTGGGAGCGCCGACGCCAGCTCGGCAACTCGGTGTTGTACCTGCCTGCGAACGATCCGATCGTGCGGGCGTTCGAGGACCTGATGGAGCAGGAGGACCTGACGCCGGACTGGCTGGCGCTGCGCCATCGCCTCACCTTCATGCTGCGCCAGTTGCGCCACCGCTCGAGCCGCCTCTCCGACATCCGCGTCGCGATCTATGGCCCCGCCGCCCTCACCGCGCTGGCGCGCCGCTCGAACGAATTGCAGCACGCGCTGCCGAAACGGTCGTTCTACGCGGTGCACGCCGAACCGAAGCTGTTCTTTGAGCCGACGGATTTTGCGGGCCTGCTGGCTGACCAAGAGATCGTCGGATTGCATATCTCGCCAAAAGGGCGCGGCGGCGAGAAGCCGATGCCGGGCAGTCTCTATGCCTGGGCGGCGGAAAGGTTTGGAAAATAGTGGCGCGCGCCCCTTCCTTCTCCCCCTGTGGGAGAAGGTGGATCGCTGGCGCGAAGCGGCAGCGAGACGGATGAGGGGTTCTTTCCGCGGAGACAGACCCCTCATNCCTTGCCTGCGGCAAGGCACCTTCTCCCACAAGGGGAGAAGGAAAAGTGCGGGCTGCCCGATTCGCTCCCAAATTTGATCCAGCGCAATGACGGGCGCAGGCTTTGCGCTCACCTTGGAACATCAGAGCGACCCAAGGGAGCCGTGCCATGACCGTTCAGGAAAAGCCCTATCCCACCGTCAGCCGCATGGTCGATGTCTTCGGCGAATGGCTGAAGCACCGGCGCGAGCTCAGGGAAATGCGCGAATTGGACGCCGCCAATTTCGGCCAGATCGCAAGTGATCTGCGGATGTCGTCCGCCGATCTCGAGGCGCTGGTCCGCCAGGGACCGCACGCGGCAGACGAGCTGCCGAAAATGCTCACGGCACTCGGTATCGATCAGGACGATCTCGCCCGCACCGAGCCGCTCGTACTCCGCGACATGGAGCGCGTCTGCTCGATGTGCATCCACAAGCGCCAGTGTGACAAAGATCTCGCTGCCGGCACTGCCGCTGCGCATTATGAAGAATATTGCGCCAACGCGCCGACGATCGACGGTCTCGGCCCGCAGGTGAATTCATAGGAAAGGAATACCCTCTCCCCTTGTGGGAGAGGGTGGCGCCGAACGAAGTTCGGCGACGGGTNACGAGCAGTGCGCGCGGAGAGAACCCCTCATCCGCCTTCGCTATCGCGAAGGCACCTTCTCCCACAAGGGGAGAAGGAAAAACTCAATGTCCCATCGCAGCGATTGCATCGGCAATCGCGATCGTCCGCCGCGCCATGTCGGCGTGCAGCCGTTCCACCATCCGCCCGTCGAGCTGGATCGCGCCGCGCGAGGCGTTTTCCGGCTGTTCGAACGCCGCGATGATCTTGCGCGCCTGCTCGACCTCCTCGGCCGGCGGCGTGAAGATGGCGTTGCAGGCCTCAATGTGGCTCGGATGGATCAGCGTCTTGCCGTCGAAGCCGAGATCGCGGCCCTGCGCGCATTCGGTGGCGAAACCGTCGATATTGCTGATGTCGCTATAGGGACCGTCGAGAATTTCCAGCCCGTGCGCGCGCGTCGCCAGGATGCAATGCGTGATCATCGGGATCATCGCCGCGCGGCCCGGCTGCATCCGGATCCGCGTCTCCCGCGAGATATCATTGGGCCCGAACACGAAACCGGCGAGCCTTGTTTCGGAATCCTTCGATGCCGCCGCCAGCTTGTCCGCATCGAGCACGGCACGCGCGGTTTCGATCATCGCCCAGACCCGGATCGACATGTCGGCGTTGATATCGCTCAGGCGGTTCGCAATGGCGTTGAGATCGGCCACGGTGGAAATCTTGGGAACCAGAATGCCGTCGGGCCGGGCCTTGCCGGCCATGGTGACGTCCTCGACCCACCAGGGCGTATCGAGACTGTTGACGCGGATCAGCACCTCGCGCTTGCCGAAGCCGCCGGCCGCGATCGCCTTGGCGATCTGGTCGCGCGCGACAGCCTTGGCGTCCGGCGCCACCGAATCCTCAAGATCCAGAATGATGCCGTCGGCGGGCAGGCTGCGCGCCTTTTCCAGCGCCCGCGCGTTCGATCCCGGCATGAACAACAGGCTGCGGCGTGGACGGGTCATGGACGGGTTTCCTCCGGGGCGTTCTGAGCCCCACGCCCTAACATTTCAAACCCGGGTCCGAAAGCCTTGTTCCGGTCATCGGTCTATGGTTAGGCAGGGCTAACGACAGGCACAGGCAACATGACAACGTCATTCCCGCAACATCTGCTCGACGGCTACCGGGCCTTTACCTCGCAGCGGCTGCCCACCGAGCAGACCCGCTACCGGGAACTCTCCGAGCGCGGCCAGTCGCCCGCCGTGATGGTGATCGGCTGCTGCGATTCCCGCGTCTCGCCGGAAGTGATTTTCGACGCCGGCCCCGGCGAATTGTTCGTGGTACGTAACGTCGCCAACCTGGTGCCGGTCTATCAGCCCGACGGCGGCGCCCATGGCGTCTCGGCGGCGCTGGAATATGCCGTCAACGTGCTCCGTATCAGGCACATCGTCGTGCTCGGCCACGCCCAGTGCGGCGGTATCCGCGCCTTCATCGACAAGATCGACCCGCTGTCGCCGGGCGATTTCATCGGTCGCTGGATGGCGATGTTCATCAAGCCGGGCGAAATCGTCGAGCAGCGCGAGCGCGAGTCGATGCAGGATTTCACCGTCCGGATCGAAAAGGCCGCAATCTTCCGCTCAATCGAAAACCTGATGACGTTCCCGTTCGTGCGCACCCGCGTCGAGCGCGGCGAGATGGAATTGCACGGCGCCTATTTCGGCGTCGCCGAGGGCTCGCTGTTCGTGCTCGACAAGCAGGCGAAGGAGTTTCAGAGCGTGCGGGACGCAACCTAGCCCGCTGCTATTCCCCGCCGTGGTCTCCGCCGCCCCAGCGGTCGGAGAGCGCCAGCATCAAGGCCGACACCACGAATGCCAGGTGCACGCCGACCAGCCAGGCGAGCTTGGTCGGATCGAAGGCGGTATCGATGTTCATGAACGCCTTCAGCACCTGGATCGCGGAGATCGCGACGATCGAGGCCAGCAGCTTCTGCTTCAGCCCGCCAAAATGGATTTTTGTCATCCAGTCCGGCCAGTCCGGGTGGCCGCCCGGATCGATCTTCGACACGAAATTCTCGTAACCGGAGAACACCACGATCAGGATCAGATTGCCGGTCAGCGAGATGTCGATCAGGCCCAGCGCGCCGAGAATGATGTCGGATTCCTTGGACCCCGGCGCGTGGACGATGAATTCCCACAGCACCATGCAGAATTTCAGCAACAGCACAGCGAGGCTGACGACGAGGCCGAAGTAGAACGGCGCCATCAGCCAGCGGCTGTTGAAGATCACGGTTTCGAGGCCGCGTTCGACACGCTTCGCAGTCGGATTGGGCCGATAAGGAGCCGGCTGTTCCGTCATCTGGTCCGGCTCCATGCCACTTACCTGCTTGCGCCGCCTGCTTACGCCGCCTTCTTCTTCGCGCTGATCAGCTTGCGGTTGATCAGACATTCGGCGATCTGCACGGCATTGAGCGCAGCGCCCTTGCGCAGGTTGTCGGAGACGCACCACAGCGCCAGCCCATTCTCCACCGTCGCGTCCTCGCGGATGCGGCTGATATAGGTGGCATCCTCGCCGGCCGATTCATAGGGCGTGACGTAGCCGCCGGGCTCCTGCTTGTCGATGACGAGGCAGCCCGGCGCATTGCGCAGGATGTTGCGCGCTTCATCGGCGGTGATCGGATTCTCGAACTCGATGTTGACGGCCTCGGAATGGCCGACGAACACCGGCACCCGCACGCAGGTGGCGGAGAGCTTGATCTTGGGATCAAGAATCTTCTTGGTCTCCGCCATCATCTTCCACTCTTCCTTGGTGTAGCCGTCCTCCATGAAGACGTCGATGTGGGGAATGACGTTGAAGGCGATGCGCTTGGGGAATTTCTTGTTGACCAGCTCGTCGTTGGTGTAGACGGCCTTGGTCTGCGAGAACAGTTCGTCCATCGCATCCTTGCCGGCACCCGACACCGACTGATAGGTCGCGACCACGACGCGCTTGATGGTGGCCTTGTCGTGCAGCGGCTTCAGCGCCACGACGAGCTGCGCGGTCGAGCAGTTCGGATTGGCGATGATGTTCTTCTTGGCAAAATCCTTTGCCGCGTCCGCGTTCACTTCCGGCACGATCAGCGGCACGTCCGGGTCCATGCGCCAGGCCGACGAATTGTCGATCACCACCGCCCCGGCAGCGCCGATCTTGGGCGACCATTCCTTCGACACCGAGCCGCCGGCCGACATCAGGCAGATATCGACGTCGGAAAAGTCATAGTGCTCGAGCGCTTTGACCTTGAGGGTGCGGTCGCCATAGGACACCTCGACGCCGACGCTGCGGCGTGAGGCCAGCACCACGACCTCGTCGGCGGGGAATTTACGCTCGTCGAGAATGTTGAGCATTTCGCGCCCGACATTGCCGGTCGCACCGACGACAGCGACTTTGTAACCCATCGTTCACTCTCCGAGGAAAAATGCCGCCCCGCCGCCTCAGGCGGAAAGGGAGAAGGCAGCGCTTCTATGCGAGAAACGCCCTTATGACAACGTGTGACGGTTGCGTTTGGGCGTTTGATGCGTTCGTTTCCGGCCAGAACGGCCAATTTCCAATATAGGGCGAGAATTCACCCGGCGCTGGCGAACTTCGCGGACGAAGTCTGCGGCACGCTGGCACGGCTCTGCGCTTATCTGATGACGCTGGCGTTGATGGCCATTGGCGGTATCGCGCTATGGCAGCATCTGCCCGAAGTCACGGCGATGGAGACCGCGCCCAAGACCTGGAGCCAGGCTGGGCGCACGGCGCCGGCATTCGCCGTGAGTCACTTTATTTTCCCAGGCAAGACAGAGACTTACGAGATTTTCAGGCACCCGGAAGGCGGCCGGAAGGACGTGTTCCATTGGAGCGGCGCCGGTGGCACGCCGGTCGCTGAACTCGAGATCTATCGTCCGGGTGAAGAGCTCGACCAGGTTGGCTCGGCGGCCGGATACCTCGCCGCCCGGATGGATCCTGCGGGCGCGCGGGAGTTGGAGGCCGCCGGAATCATCGACAGCAAGTTCGGCGCCGTGACCCTGTTTCGCCGGATCGGCGGCGCCGAGGCCGCCCGCTCCTGCCTGCGGTTCTTTAGACATGTCGACGAGCCGAAACTCCGCCTCTCGGGCTGGTCATGCTTGGGCGAGGATCTGCCGGCCCGACGCGCCGCGATCGGCTGCATGCTGAACCGGCTGGTCCTGCTGACGGCCGGCAGCGATACCAGACTGGCGCAGTTGTTCGCCCGTGCCGAGGTCAGACGCAGCGATTGCGCTGTAACGGGGGCGCCGGCCTTGTCCGCGGACTGGGTGATGGGCGCGGATAACCCGAGGCTGCGCGGCGCCTTGTAGCCCGGAGTCGGCGTGGCCGACCTTCCCGCCCCTGATAATTGTGGCAACAAGCGGCCAAGACACTGGTTTTCATGAAACTTTTTGGCTTCGCCCCGCATTATTCCGGCGCGGTGTGGCGCAATTGACCTAGCGACGAGAGTCCCGCCGTGACTACAATGCCGGCAGACAGATTTGGCGATCCGCCAGGCCCCCTCGGGGGTAGCTAATGACGAGGATGCAATGACCCCGAAATTTCCAGCTGCGACGAAGTTCGCGGTATTTTGTGCTGCCGCCGCCGTCGTGGTCGGCCTCGTCGCGAGCCCGGCAAACGCTCAGACCAAGCGTCAGCAGCAGCCGCAGTATGATCGCGACGGCCGGATCACTTACGGACCGCAGGGGCCGAACCGGGTTTATCAGCAGGGGCCGCGCACCCGCGTCTTCGTTACCACGCGCTCCTGGCTCGACGCCGGCACCGAGGTTTTGCCAGGCGACCGCAAGTTCTTGGACTACGCGTTTCCATCGCCGTACGGATACCCAACGTTCGCGCGCGAAAACCTCAACCGCCCGATCGACCGCCAGCCGCTTAACCCGCCATCGGATCTGGGCGGCCAGCCGACCGGGTTCCCGCTGTATTGAGAGCGACAACCATCTGACGAAAAATGCCCGGTCTCGACCGGGCATTTTTTATGACGTCGCTCGGCTTTTGCCTAACCGGCAACTATTGGACCCTCATGGTGAGGAGGCGCTTCAGCGCCGTCTCGAACCATGAAGGCCACGCTGCTACAGCTCGGCCTTCATCCTTCGAGACGCGCGAAGACGCGCTCCTCAGGATGAGGTCTGGCGGGAGTACGCCGGGTCATAGCGTTCGCAAAACTGCTCGATCGCCTCAGAACGAAAATCCTGCAGGCGCTCGAAGATCAACTCGTCCGGCCAATCCCACCAAGCGATACGACGCAGGCTTTCAGCTACCGGATCGGAAAAACGTTGCCGGATCGGGCGGGCCGGAACGCCGCCGACGACCGTGTAGGGCGGCACGTCGCGGCTGACGACCGCGCCGGCAGCGATGACCGCGCCATCGCCGACCCTCACGCCCGGCAGTAGGATGGCGGCGTGGCCGATCCAGCAATCATTGCCGACGATCACCCGGTCGCTGCGGCGCTCCGCGAAGAAATCGCGATCGCGGGTTGCCGTGGCCTCATAATATTCCGGCACATAGGTGAAACGATGCTGGGACGGGCGGCCCATCGGGTGGTTCGGCGCGCCGATCCGGACCGAATTGGCGATCGCCGTGAATTCTCCGATCGCAGCTTCCGCGACCTCGCAATTCTCGCCGAGATAGGAGTAGTCGCCGAGCGACGCATATTCGATGCGGGTGTTTTGCAAGACCTCGCAGCGCCGGCCGATGTCGGCCTCGCGCAGCCGCACCGTTTCATGGACGACAGTTTCCCCAATCTTCGGCCGATGCGATCCGTCCATGTAACGGCTCTAATAATTCTTGATGTCACCTGGATGACGCGGAGGCCGTAGCAACCATTAAGCGCTGAGCGGTGTTTCGGTCCAGGGGGTGCCG
>NZ_LLYB01000106.1 GCF_001440475.1 Bradyrhizobium lablabi
TGCATTGGGGGCGCCCGCGGTCGCGGACCGACTTCTTCAACGGTATCGGCCGGACCCGGACATGCCGGCAGGCCGCGACAATGTGCTGACTGGGAAAGGCGGAATCGCGCCCCCCACTCGGTACAACCGGCCTATGAGCATACGCCGCAGTTCCGGACGGTCGGGCGCGGTGACTTGCCGTCATAAATCCGATATCACTCGGGCCCGCTTCACTTGGGCATTTCGATGCGCGTACGCGCCAGCAATCTGATGATCGGCACCCTGACCCTGGCCCTGATCGGCGGGTCGCTGGGCGCATGGCTTAGCTATCAGAAGCTTGCCGGCGCCAAGCAGAAGGTGCCGTTCCGGGTCATCTTCGAGGGCTCGGCCTCCGGCCTGCGCAACGGTGGCAGCGTGAATTTCGCCGGCATCCGGGTCGGCGAAGTGGTGTCCTTGAAGCTCGACCACCCGCGCCGCGTGGTCGCGCTCGCCATGATCGACGGCAACACGCCGGTGAAGAGCGACACGCAAGTCGGTCTCGAATTCCAGGGCCTGACCGGCATTGCCGCGATCTCGTTCACCGGCGGCTCCGACGAGGCGGCGCCGCCGCCGAAGGGCGCGGACGGCATTCCCGAACTGACCGCCGACCGCGAAGGCACGCTCAATACCCAGGAAAAGATTCGCGTGGCGCTGCGCAACGTCGACCGCGTGATCGCCGACAATGAGGTCGCGATCAAGGATACGTTGCGGAATTTCGAAACGTTCACCGCCTCGCTGTCAGGCGATGGCGCAAAGATCACGTCCATCATCGCGACCGCCGAATCCGGCGTCGACGCGGTCGACGGCGCACTGACAAAAACCAAGGATTTCCTCGGTGGCCTCGCCAGCGACAAGTACGGCGGCGAATTGCTGCCGACCGTGATCTCGATGCGCGAATTGATCGAAAGTTTCGACAAGAAGTCCATGACGCTGATCACCGACACCCGAAAAATGCTCGGCGAAGTCAGCCAGTCCATCAACAACAGCAAGTTCGGCGGCAAGCCCCCCGCCTCGCCCGCGAGATGATAAAACAAGAACGAAAAACAACGGAACGCCCGACGTGCTCGACAAATCCAGTGCTGTGACCACCCCGCCCGCCACCGTGACCCGCGCCGAGAACACCGTGCCGCGCGCTTTGCAAAAATATCTCGCGCTCGACGATTTCGAGGCGACCGCGCGGCGGCGCATTCCGAAATTCCTTTACGGCTATATTTCCGGCGGCGCCGAGACCGACGCCGCGATGCGCGACAACCGTAAAGCCTTCGACGAATACGGTTTTGTGCCGCGCGTGCTCAACGACGTCTCCGGGCGCAACCAGACCACGACGCTGTTCGGCAAGAGCTATGCCTCGCCGTTCGGCATTCCGCCGATGGGCTCTTCGGCGCTATCAGCCTATCGCGGCGACATCGTGCTGACGCAGGCGGCCAAGTCCGAGAACGTGCCGATGATCTTGAGCGCCTCCTCGCTGATCACGCTGGAGGATGTGCGCGCCGCCAACCAGGCGGCGTGGTACCAGGCCTATCTCGCCGGGCTGCCCGAGCGGATCGAGCCGCTGGTCGATCGCGTGGCGGCGGCCGGCTACGACACCTTCGTCGTCACCGCCGACGTGCCGGTGCCGCCGAACCGCGAGAACAACATCCGCAACGGCTTTCAGGTACCGCTCGCGATCACGCCGCGCGTGTTCTGGGATACCGTCACCCATCCGCACTGGCTGTTCGGCACCTGGGCGCGCACGCTGATCAACCACGGCATGCCGCATTTCGAGAACATGGACGCACAACGCGGCCCGCCGGTGCTGGCCAAGAACCTGATGCGCAATATCGGCGCCCGCGACCAGCTCGCCTGGAAGCATGTCGAGCTGATCCGCAAGCGATGGAAAGGCAAGCTCGTGGTCAAGGGCCTGGTCTCGCCGGCCGATGCGAAGATTGCGCGCGAGAGCGGCGTCGACGGCCTGATGCTCTCCAACCATGGCGGCCGCCAGCTCGACTACACGATGTCCGGCCTGCGCACGCTGCCGGAGATCGCCACTGAGGCGAAAGGCATGACCATCATGGTCGACGGCGGTATCCGCCGTGGCACCGACGTGATCAAGGCGCTCGCGCTCGGCGCGCATTTCGTCTGGATCGGCCGCCCCTTCCTCTACGCCGCGATCGCCGGCGGCGAGGCGGGCGTACAACGCGCGATCGCGCTACTGAAGGCGGAGATCGACCGCGACCTCGCGCTGCTCGGCATCCGCAAGCTCAGCGAGATCACGCCGGACCTGGTACGGAAGTTTTAGGGCCCTAACGCAAACCGAAAGATTGCAGGAACGACGGTTGCTGCAACGGCGGGGGTGCCTGCAACGCCGGCGCCGGGGCATTTTGCGCAAACTGGCCCTGTTGCTGTGCTCGGGCGTCTTGTACGGGCGGTTCCTGTACCCGTGCACTTCGTTCGCGCCGAAGCTTTTTTCGGGAATTGTGCACGGCCCGTATCTCTGCTCGCGCATTATGGACGGCCCGGGCGCTTCGGCGCTTTTGCACGGGCCGGGAAGCTGCCCGGGGATTATCCGTAACTTGCGCCAGGGAGTTCTGCACAAGCTCTGTCGGGACATCCTGTGCGGGCTGCAGGGCCTGTGCCTGCGCATCTCTCTCGTCCGCCCAAGCCTGGAATTGCTTGAACAGGGCTTCAGTTACCGGCTCACTATTTTCTGTCCGGCTCTGACCGGTTTCTGTCTGACTCTGACCGGCGGGTTCAGCGGCGGCAGCGATTTCGACGCGGCCTGGCGCATCCTCCTTTGCGGCGGTCGGCGGCAAAGCCTGAGCATCGGCGGTCGCTTGAATTGTTGGCGTCGACTGATCGGTGTCAGGCTTGAGCGTCGACTTGTCGATCAGCGAAGCCGTAACGTCTGCAAAGGAAGCCGTGACGTCTTCAAAGAGCGTCACTGGATTTCCTACCGATAGAACTGCGATAGCGATAGCTGTCGCCGCTGCAACCCAAATACTCGCCTTGAGCACCAGCGACGAGACAGCAGCTGTGTCCCAGGCTTTCCTGATACCCTGCTCCTCAAGTTCATCGGTGAGAAAGACAGGCACAGGAAGACCCGGACGAAAACCGTCTTCCGTCGGCATTGGGTGATGCCTCCTCTTGATGTCCTTGTTAGCGAGTACCCTGCATCGAAGTCCAAAACGCGGAGGAATCTTGACTTCACTCGGGCCGGGGAACCCACACCGTCGGTGGAACCCACGCGATTTGCGGTCGGTGCTCGCTTTCGGGAACTCGCGTTGCTCGCCGCGGGAGGCTTTCGCAGGCGGTGCGGGGAAATTTCACAAATCTGAAGCTCCCGATCGACGTGCTAGTCGTCGTTCAAGAGCGCTCCGACACGTTCCTGATTGGTGGTGCGTCCGTGCTGTCCGCTTTTGTCGAGTGAAGCCATCGGCTTGGGCGCGAAAGCGCGACGCTCACCGCTGCCCGTCGTGGACTGAAATCTGATCCACCGCCAGTCCGCCGATGCGCGCATGCGTCCGGCCGCCGGTCGCCATGACAAGGCCAAACACGATCTCGTCGCGCCGCGGCGCGTCCCAGATCGTCATCTCGGCGGTGCCGAAATGGCTGCGCACGTAAGCCGCCTCGATATGGCCGAGCGGAACCATCAGCCTTGTGCCGATCGCGCCGACGGTCTTGGCCGCGGGCACGATCGCTTTCGCCTGCGAAATCACTTCGCGGATCGCAGCGCCTCCGGCCTCATGCCAGACCGCGCCATGCTCGAGCTCGCCGTCGCCGCCGACGATCGCGCCCTTGCCATAGGCTTCGATGGCCTCCCGGCCGCCAAGCTGCTCGCACAGCATGGTCGCCAGCTGGCGGCCGAGATCGCGCAAGCCGGCCTGAAACGGCATCAGGTCCGGTTCATAGCGGCCGGCATGGGGGTTGTTGATGACGGCGAGCGCGGTGCCGATCAAAAGCGGCCGCTGCCGGCGCGGCCCGCGCTCGTGCCAGACTTCCTCGATCGAAACCTGCGTCTTCCTGATGTCGTACACCGTCACTGCGCGGCCTCGTCGACCACTGGGTTACGCAGCACGCCGATCTTCTCCACCTCGACCTCGACAACGTCGCCGGGCACCAGGAACATCGGCGGCTTGCGCGTAAAACCGACGCCGGCCGGCGTGCCGGTGGCGATGACGTCGCCCGGCATCAGGTCGAAAATCTCGGAGGCGTAGTTGATCAGCCGCGGGATCGAAAAGATCAGAAACGACGTATCCGACTTCTGCACCGAGACGCCGTTGACGCGGGTTTCGAGCTTCAGCCTGGTCGGATCGGGCAACTCGTCCGTCGTCACCATCCAGGGCCCGAACGGCCCGGTGCCGACGAAATTCTTGCCGGCCGCGATCTGCTGGGCGTGCCGCTGATAGTCGCGCACGCTGACGTCATTGTAGATCGAGTAGCCGGCGACATGGCCCATCGCATCGGCCTCGGAGATATGGCGGCCGGGCTTGCCGATGATCACGGCCAGTTCGCCCTCCCAATCCAGATGCGTCGATACCTTGGGACGGATGACCGGCGCGTCGTGACCGACCTGCGAGCGCCAGACCCGTAGGAAGATCGGCGGAAATGCAGTGATCTCGCGCTGCATGCCGAAGGCGACGGCCTCCTGGTGATGGTCGAGATAGTTGCGCACCGCGCAGACGATCTTTTCCGGGCGCGGGATCACCGGAAGATATGTGACGTCGGCGAGCTTCAGGTCCGGCGTGTGGCCGGCCACGATAGAATCGCGCTTTTCGAAATCGGGACTGGCGATGAAGTCCTGCAGCGTGGCGTGGGACAGCTTGGCCCCGAGGTCGACCACGCCGTCGCCGACGATCGCGCCCCAGGTCTCCCGGCCATGGTTCAAAAATGAGAGCAGCCGCATGCGACGGGTATCCTTCTCGGTTGATCGGTCTGAATGCACTGAATTTCGCTGAAGCGCACTATTTTCGAAAATTTTCGAAAATGCAATCGAAATTCGTCGCCGAGCGACCTTCGGCTGGGAATGCAGCGGTGATTGAGAGGCTTGGGCGGCCCGCAGCCGATCAGGTCGCGCCGATCACGTCGGCGGCGTATTTCGCCACGTTGTCGGAGGTGGTCTGGATGTGGCTGCGGATCAGATCGCAGGCCTGATCGGCGTTGCGGCCGATGGCGGCCTGCATCAGGGCGCGGTGCTCGCCGGCCTTGTCGCGCGGGCGCGGCCTGAACATGGCCGACAGGTTGCGGTAGCGTTCGGCCCGATCGAACAGCGCGTTCCGCATGGCAAGCAGCGTCGGCGATCCCGATGCCGAAACCAGCGCCTCATGGAACTGGCGATGCGCCGCCTTCCATTCCGCATTGTTGGCATAGTCTTCCGGCGCCCGTTCCTCGATCCTGGCGAGCCGGTGAAGCGACGAAATAACCCTTATTTCCCAGTCGTCATCGCCCTTTTCAATCGAGCGGCGCAGCAGATCGACTTCGATCAGGATGCGGGCATGGGTGAGATCGGCAAGATCCTCCAGCGTCACCGGCGCGACCTTGTAGCCCCGCTGCTCCTCAGTCACGACCAAGCCTTCCGCCGCCAGCGAGGTCAGGGCCTCGCGCAGCGTCGTGAAGCTTGCGCCGAACGACAGGCGCAACGCGTCGAACTTCAGCGATTCATTGGGCTTCAGCCGGCAGGTGACGATCTCGTTCCGCAGCCGGTGGGCAATGTCGGAAGCGAGCGTCTTGCCGAACTCCTTGCGCGCCTTGAGGGCCGTCGTGGTCATTGATTCTCTCGCGACAAAAGCCCGGCGATCCTAGACCAACAGAATCCCGTTGCAATAATTTTCGTAATGAGCAATATTTTCGAAAATACTTGCTTCGGGATGGAATTGGGGAGGCCGCGGTCCGCATGAAGGCTATATTGGTGCATCGTCCGGGTGGCCCGGAGGCGCTCGACTATGTGGAGGTGCCGGTGCCGGCACTGGGCTCGCGGGATGTCCTGATCCGCGCCCAGGCCTTTGGCGTCGGCCAGCCCGACAAGCTTATCCGCAGTGGCGTCTACAAGTGGATGCCGCCACTGCCGGCCAATCCGGGCAACGACGTCGCCGGCTATGTCGACGCCGTCGGCGCGGACGTGACCGAGGTCTCCGTCGGCCAAAGGGTGCTGCTCAGCGCACGCGACCTCGCCCAGCGCGGCGGCTGCTACGCCGAGTATGTCGCAGCGCCTGCGGACGCCGTGCACCTGCTGCCCGAAAACGTCGCCTTCGAAGACGCGGTTTGCCTGGCGAACTACCAGGTGGCCTGGGCGCTGCTGCACCATTGCGGCGCCGCCACGCCGCCCCGCTCCGTCCTCGTCATCGGCGCGGCCGGCGGCGTCGGGACGTCACTGGTGCAGCTTGCGAAGATCGCGGGCATGAAGGTGATCGGAACGGTCTCCACCCCGGAGAAGGCCGCGTTCGCGCGAAAGATGGGGGCCGATGAAACCATCTTCTACCGCGACGAGGACGTGGTCGCCCGCACCCGCGCGCTGACGGATGGCCGCGGCGTCAGCCTGGTGCTCGATCACGTCTGTGGCCCCGAATTCTATTCCTATCTCGGCGCGCTCGATAAATGGGGCACCATCGTCTCCTACAACGCATTCGCCGGCCTGCCGGCGGAGAACGCGATGGGCGAGATGCGGAAATATCTCGATATCTGCCCGGCGATCCGCTGCTTCTCCTTTCACATCTACGATCACGACCGCGAAGGCCGGCGCGAGATCATGCGCAAGGTGATCTCCTATCTCGCTGAGGGCGCGATCAGCCCATCGATCTTCAAGCGCTTCAAGCTCTCGGACGTGCGCGCCGCGCATGAACTGCTCGATTCCGGCGCCGCGTTCGGCAAGATCGTAATGACGCCGGGTTGAGAGCAGCGCGATGCCTTCAATCCACGTCCATGCCTGAAATCACGAGGTCACGAGATGATTAAGGTCAAGCGGCTGCGACACGCCACCTTTACCAGCCCCGACATCGAGGCCCAGCTCGACTACTATCAGTCCATCATCGGGCTCGGAATCATCCAGCGCAGCGACGGCCGGATTCTGCTCGGCACTGAATCCGACGAGCTGACGCTGGTTCTCGAACGCGGCGCGTCCGCTCAGTTGACTTCCATTGCCTATGAAGTTGCGCCCAACCTCGATCCCGCCGACCTGCAGAAATCGCTGGCCAGCCACGGCATCACATCGGAGATCAGGAGCGACACCGCGCCGGGCATACCGAAGGCGCTGGTCTTCGACGATCCCGACGGCCACCGGATCGAACTGTTCTCCCGGTGGGAGTTCTGCAAGGCCGTCGAACCGATCCGCGGCCTTGCCGTCGCCAAGCTCGGCCACGTCGCGCTCCACACGCCCGATCCCGAACAAACCGCAAAGTTCTTCAGCGACGTTCTCGGCTTCCGCGTCTCCGATCGCATCGAGGAAAACTTCGTCTTCATGCGTTGCGGCCCCGAACATCACGCGATGAATTTTGCGCGCGGCGCGGACGGCCGGCTTCATCATCTCGCCTTCGAGCTGCGCGACGCCTCGCACATGCACCAGGCCTGCGACCTGCTCGGACGCAACCGGTTTCAAATTCTCTGGGGACCGGTCCGGCACGGGCCCGGCCACAACGTGGCGGTCTATCACCACAATCCCGATCATCATCTGATCGAGCTCTATTACAGCATGGACGTGATGCTCGACGAGGAGCTCGGCTATTTCGAACCCCGCCCCTGGCACCGCGACCGTCCGCAGCGGCCGAAGACCTGGGTGGGACTGCCGCGCGACGTCTGGGGCGTCGGCCCGGCCAAGGAGGCAACCGAGTTTTCTCCGAAGATGCGCGGCGCGAAGTAATCGGGCCTCGACACCAACAGACGACGTCAAAAAAACAAAAGACCAGGGATGAAACAAGATGGCTCAATCGCTGAATGCCCCGCGTAGACGATGGCGTGCCTTGGTTTGCGTGACAGCCGCGGTCGTCGGGCTGGCTTGTCTCGCCCCCTCGGTCGGCACCGCACAAAGCTATCCGAACCGGCCGATCCGACTGCTGCACGGCTTTGCGGCGGGCGGCGCCGCCGATACCATGGCGCGTATCGTCTCCGACGGCCTTTCCAAGCGGCTGGGACAACCGGTGCTGGTGGAAGCCAAGCCGGGCGCCGGCGGCAATCTCGCTGCGGACGCCGTCGCAAAGTCTGCGCCGGACGGCCACACGATCGGCCTCGTCACGGGGGCACACGCGATTTCGGGCGCGCTCTACAAGCAGCTCGCCTATAGCCCCGTCGACAGTTTCGAGATGCTGTCGACGATGGTGTATTACGCGCTGGTGATCGCGGTTCGCGCGGACTTTCAGGCCAGGACGCTTTCGGACCTGATCGCGATGGCGAAAGCCAAGCCCGACGGGCTCAGCTATGGTTCGGTCGGTTTCGGCAGCACGCATCATCTCGCCGGCGAACTGCTGAACATCACTGCCGGCACCAAGATGGTGCACGTCCCCTATCGCGGCGACTCCCTGACCGTCACCTCCCTGCTCGCCGGAGACGTTCCCGTCATCGTCGGCACCACCGTGCTGCTCGCCGGCCAGATCGACAGCGGCGCCATTCGCGGCCTCGCGGTGACGTCGCCCGCGCGCACCAAGCTGCTGCCGAACGTACCGTCCGCGCAGGAAGCCGGGCTGAAGGGGTTCGACGTTCGCACCTGGGCCGGGCTGCTGGTGCCCAAGGGCACGCCGCCGGACATCGTGAAGCGGCTGAACACGGAGATCCAGTCGATGCTCGCCGACCCCGTGGTGAAGACAGCGCTGGAGACGGCAACCGGCGGCGAGGTCCGCGGCAGCACGCCGGAAGAAATGCGCGCGCTGATTACTGCAGAAACCGACAAATGGTCGAAGGTGATCAACGACGCCGGCATTCCGCGCATCTGACCTCACGCATAGCGCGCCGCGCCCATGCACGCCGCCGTCACCGCAAGCAGCAGGGCCGCAACGCGCTGGGCAGTGGCGATGCGCGAGCGCGCCTCTGCCTCACCAGCTTTCCCGTTACGCAGGCTTAGGATCGCGCGACCACCGAGCGCGCCCTGAACGACGGCGGCGACCAGCGCGGCGAGTGCACCCACCGCCAGGATCTGCTCGGCCGTACCGAACGCGCCGGCATGAACGGAATGTCCGAGATAGGCGCCGGTCAGGATCGTGACCACCGCAGCGCCCATTTGCGGACCAAACAACTGCTCGCCACCGAGGCCGCCGGTTCGCGCCAGCGTAAAGCTCGATCCTGCCCAGAACACCGACGACAAGACGTGAAGGGACAGGGTTATGATGAGTGGAATCTGCATGGGATCGCTCCGGATCGGATGTTGAAATTAGATATACAATATGTATAGTCAATTCGTCAAAAGGATGGCGAGTGCATGAAAAAGCGCGGCTATGTCAGTTCCGTGCGGTCCGCCGCCGCGGCGGAAAATCGCGATCGCGTCATCGAAGCTGCGGCAAAACTGCTGCGCGAGGATGCGAGCATCGCGCGGTTTTCGCTGGATACGGTGGCGAAAGCGGCCGGCGTGACGCGGCTTACGGTCTACAATCAGTTCGGATCACGTCGCGGCCTGCTCGAGGCGGTGTTTGACGGCATCGCCCGCCAGGGTGGGCTTCATGAAATCGCCGATGCCATGGCGATGCCGGACCCGCTGATGGCGTTGGATCGCGTGGTCGAAATCTTCTGCAGCTTCTGGGCCAGGGACGCCGCCATTGGCCGCCTCCACGAAGCGATGGCGACCGATCCCGAATTTGCAGAGGCGCTGCTCGAACGCAACGAGCGGCGCCGAAAGCTGGTCAGGATGCTGACCGAACGCGTCGCCGCGAAGACCGCAGCGCGCCGCGCGCGCGAGGGCGCCGTGGACATGATCTTCGCGCTGACGAGCTACCCGATGTTCGCGATGTTGAACCGAGGGCGGCCGACCAACGAGGTCTGTCATCTCGTGCAAACGGCCTGCCGCGCGGCGGTTGAACCGCTGTCGCGCTAGCCTGCCTCGGTAGCCCGGATGCACGTTAGCATAATCGGGAATGGTTGCTCCGCGGTGAGACTGTCCCGGATATCGCTTCGCTCATCCGGGCTACGGGAGCCGGGCGAGCCCTCACCCCGTCATTGCGAGGAGCGAAGCGACGAAGCAATCCATTTCTCCGTCTGGTGAGCTCGGAAAGATGGATTGCTTCGCTTCGCTCGCAATGACGACCTAAGCAACCCTGAACTTGCTGTAGGCTTCCCTGGTCGCAATGATCACGTGCTCGGCGCAGCCGTTGGTCCGATGCGGGTCGCAGCGCGTTTCGTAGTCTGCCGACGTCATCATGTCGATGAAGGCGGCGACGGACGGGTAATACACCAGCGCCAGATAGTCCCACGTGTTGCCGGCCTCGAGTCCGAGCGCGACCGCCTTGGCGTCGCCGGTCCAGAGCAGCGTGCCGCCACGCGCCTTGATCATGGGAACGGTAAGCGCGCTGTAGCGCAGGTACGCGTCCCAGCCGGAACCGTCGCCGTCGAGCGAGCGCTCGCGGAAGCGCATCAGATTCACCATTACGACCGGCGCGTTCTGATCGAGCTCCTGCAGGCCCTTCACGTTCAACAAATCCACACCCATCGACGGCACCTCGCGGCATCAGGCAGTTCAGAGCATTGTAGCATTGCGCGCACGGGACTTGTCGTGTGGCGGAAAATCCGGCCCTATCCCGCTTCGCGACCATGACCAAGCCTGCACCAGCGCCGCCGTCCTTTCGTCTCGTCCGGTGGCTAACCAACCAGCCTTATCTGCTGCTGACCCTGACCTCGCTGTTCTGGGCGGGCAACATCGTGCTGGCGCGCCATGTCGCCGGGCACGTGCCGCCGCTGACGCTGTCGTGCGTGCGCTGGATCGGCACCTTTCTGATCCTGCTGCCGTTTGCCTGGACGCATCTGAAGCAGGACTGGCCGGTGCTGCGCGCGCATCTGCCGATGATGCTGTTCCTGTCGCTGGTCGGGTTCGCCTACAACAACGCGATCTCCTACTGGGCCCTGCAATATACCGAGGCGCTGAACGCGCTGCTGATCCAGTCGGCAGGACCGCTGTTCGTCGCGCTGTGGTCGCTGGCGCTGTTCGGCGTCCGCCTGACGGGTGCGCAGCTTGCCGGCATCACGATCTCGCTCGCGGGCGTGCTGACCATCATCCTGCGCGGCGATTTCAGCGCGCTCGCCAATATCAGCTTCAACCGCGGCGACCTGATGTTTGCGAGCTCGCTGGTGTCGTTCGGACTGTATTCGGCGCTGATCCCGCGCCGGCCGGTGACGCATGCGCTGTCGCTGATCTCGTTCACCACCTGCTGCGGCGCGCTGATGCTGGTGCCGTTCTCGATCTGGGAATATTCGACCGGCGCCACGCTCAAGTTCGACATGATCTCGATGGCGACGCTGGGCTATGCCGTGATCTTTCCCTCGACGCTGGCGTACCTGTTCTTCAACCGCGGGCTGGCGCTGATCGGGCCGAACCGCGCGGCGCCGTTCTTCCACCTGGTGCCGGTATTCGGCTCGGCGATGGCGATCCTCCTCCTCGGCGAGCAATTGCGGTTATTCCACCTCGTGGGCTATGCGCTGGTGCTGGCCGGCGTGGTGATCGCCTCGCGGCGGGCCTCGGCGAAGAAAGCCTAGCAGCCCCTGCGGCTTAGCGTCTTACCGGCTTCCACTTTGTCCCACGGCAGGCTAGCTTGCCGGCCAATTCAACATAAGAACAAACGAGGAAACGACTTTATGTTTGCGTTATTGAAACGGTACCGGCATGTCGCCGCAGTGGCTCCCCTGATGCTGGCGACCATCGCTACGGCTGCCGCACAGGCGCCCTACCCGAACCGCAACATCACGCTGGTGCTGCCGTTCGCCGCCGGCAGCGGCACCGACACCACGACGCGCCTGATCGGCAAAGAACTCGGCACCGCACTCGGCGTCAGCACCGTTATCGAGAACAAGGCCGGCGCCAACGGCTCGATCGCGGCGAGCTATGTCGCGCGCTCGGCGCCCGACGGATACACGCTGTTCGTGACCACCAACACCTCGCATTCGGCCAATCCGTATCTGCTGAAGAACATGACCTACGATCCGGTCAAGGATTTCACGCCGATCGCGCGCACCGGCGACCTGCCTTTCATGCTAGTGATCCATCCGGACATTCCGGCGAACTCCGTTGCCGAACTGATCGCGCTCGCCAAGAAGGAGCCTGGCAAGTATTCCTACGCCAGCGGCAGCTCGGCTGCGATCGTGGCCGGCGCCACCTTTGCCCGCCTCGCCGGCATCGACTTGTTGCATGTTCCCTACAAGAGTTCGCCGCCCGCGCTGACTGACCTGATCGCCGGCCGCGTCTCCATGATGTTCATCGACGTGCCGACCGGCCTGCCCCACGTCAACGCCAAGGCGCTGAAGGCGCTGGCCGTCACCACCAAGAAGCGTTCGGCGCTGCTGCCCGACCTCGCGACCATGGACGACACGGTGAAGGGTTTTGATATCACCTCGTGGCAGGGCTATTTCGGCCCGGCCAATATGCCCAAGGATGTCGTGACCAAATTGAACGCGGAGATCCGCAAGATCGTCGAGCGGCCCGACATCAAGAGCCAGCTCGCCGAGCGCGGCATGGAGGCGTTCTCCGGCACGCCGGAAGAGTTCGACGCCTTCGTGAAGGAGCAGCTCAAGGTGTGGGAGAAGCTGATCACCGAAGCGGGGATCGAGAAGCAGTAAAAGGAAGCGGGCGCCGGCGCCAACAGGGTTCCATCGTCCGCCGTGTGCGCAATTGCGCACTGGAGCGGACGATGGGATGCTGCATCTGTTGGGGTAGATCGTTGATCGCTTGGCGTACCGTTAGCCGGAAGTCACCTTCGTTGATTTCGTGAATCCGGAATCGGTTGCCTTCTTCTTCTGCGCTCTCCGCTTTTTGGTTGCGGTCTCGAGTGACCGCAGCGGCTGCAGATTCATGTTGAGGACGCTCTTCATCAANACTCTCGAGACGGTCCTGATATTCACGCTCGCTAATACGAACTTTGTACTTCNATCGCCTCATTCCCACTCCGTTACGCAACGCACTTCGCGACGATCATCCGCGCCGAGAGACGCTGCACGGTTCCGTTGGGGCTGGCGAAAAACACGGAGCCGTGCGGGTCATCGTACTCACGGGTTAGGGGATCGGTGCGCAGGCGATCCGCCGGCGCTGCTTGCCAAAATTAGCGTCCGGTTCAAACCCGCGGCGCAAGGTGAGATGCACGATTTGCGACAGCGGCGTTGCCTGATTATCACGCCGGCGCGGCTCTACCCGAAGTTCACCGATGTTCGAGAATCTTCTTTGGTCGCATTGTCAATCGGGGTGCAAAGTTATCGCAAAAAATAAAATCTCTCACGAAGACAGACTGTTGGATTGTGATTTGATGTGGAAGGGCCTTGTGTTGCCTGATTACCCCTGTGAATAGCCGCCAGAAGGGCAAACATCCTTCGTACTCTCGTGCGGCTCATGTGCACGCAGGCGGTCGTAATCGCTCTACACCAACTTCAGCGCGTCAACTGCCGCGAGTTCAGGGTGCGCAAAAGCGACTTGTCCACCGTGGCTCAACGAGCGAAGGCGGAAGCGTGCCCACCCTTCACGCCATGACTCGTAGATGGGTGGTACGCACGGCGCGAATGCGCCTTCGCCCNACCCCGCAATTCTGCCTTACGCCGCCCGAACCTTGCCCAGGAACTCGTCGACNTGCGCTGCGCAGCATGCCGGATTGGGTGTCGAGTTCGCGGGCGCTGGCCAGCACTTCGGATGCCGCCTTGCCGGTTGCGGCCGCGGCGGTGGTGACGCCGCCGATATGGGCCGAGATCTCGTTCGATCCGGCCGCCACCGACTGAATGTTGCGGGCGATTTCGCGGGTGGCGCCGCCCTGCTGCTCGACGGCGGTCGAGATCGAGACCGTGATCTCGCTCATCTGCGCGATGGTCTCCGAGATACCGCCGATCGACGCCACGGCTTCGCTGGTCGAAGCCTGCATCGCCGCAACCTGCGAGGAAATTTCTTCGGTCGCCTTCGCGGTCTGGTTGGCGAGCGCCTTCACTTCGGATGCGACCACCGCAAAGCCGCGGCCGGAGTCGCCGGCGCGCGCCGCCTCGATGGTGGCGTTCAGCGCAAGCAGGTTGGTTTGCGCGGCGATCGAATGGATCAGCTTGACCACCTCGCCGATCTTCTCGGCGCCGGTCGAGAGCGCGCCGACGGTGGCGTTGGTGCGCTGGGCATCATTGACCGCCTTGGTGGCGATCTCGCTGGAGCGCGCCACCTGGCGTGATATCTCGGTGACCGAACTGGAGAGCTCTTCCGCAGCGGACGCGACCGTGCCGACATTGTCGGACGAACGCTGCGAGGCTGCATCGACGGTCGCTGCGCGCGCACTGGCGTCGCTGGCGGTCGCCGTCATCGACTGCGCGGTAGACTGCATGCCGGCCGCTGCCGTCGAAACCGAGCGGACGATGCCGGTGACGCTGCGCTCGAAATCGCCAGCGATATTCTCCATCGCCGCGCGGCGCTCGGCCTCGGCGCGCGCTTGCACCTCGGCTTCCTTCTGTTCGAGCCCGCGGATGCGCACCGCGTTGTCCTTGAAGATCTGCACGGTCGCGGCCATCGCGCCAATCTCGTCGCCGCGGCCGGTGCCGGGAATTTCACCATCAAGCCGGCCCTCGGCGAGATCCTGCATGCGGGCGCCGAGCTGGGCCAGCGGCTTCGAAATGCTGCGGCCGATCATCCAGGCGATGCTGCCCGCCACCAGCGCGATGCCGAGAATGGCCAGCCCGAGCACGAGCGCGATCGGCTTCATCTTGGTATCGAGATCGTCGAGATAGGCGCCGGTGCCGACGAACATGTTCCAGCCGGGGATCGGAACCACGTAGGAGAATTTGCGGATCAGCGCTTCCTCTCCGGGCTTGCGGAATTCGTAGCGCAGCATGAATTCGCCATTCACCGCGACACCGTCGCGCAGTTCGCGCACCAGCTTGCGGCCACCGGTGTCGATATCCATGCGGTTCTGGCCGATCTGGCTGGGAACCGGCGCCAGCACGGCGACGCCATCCATCGTGTAGGCGAACACGTAGCCATTGCCGTTGTCGAAGGTCAGCGTATTGCCGCGCTTGCTGAACTCGGCGATCGCCGCTTCCTTGGTCATCTGGCCCGCGGCAACCTGCTTCTGCAGTCCGAGCGCCATGTTGCGCGCCATGTCGACAATCGCTTTTGTCTGCTCGATGCGCGCATTGAGCATCTCACGCTTCATCAGATAGCCTGCGAGCATGCCGGCGGCGGAGAGACCGAGCAGGGTCACGCCCACGAGAATACCGAGCTTGGGGGTGATCTTGAGATTGGTCAGCTTCACGGCGATCTCCGGAAATAGGCGCACGACACGCGATTGGTCGATTGATTTGGCGCACCCTATCGTGAGACCCTTTAGCGCTTTGTTACGACGGTCAGCGGAAATCCGGCGGAAGACGGTGTTTCCGATCGCAGAGCAACCGGCGATTGTAGCCCAAGCGCGTCAGGTCGCGTAAAAGGTGAAGTTGCGTCAGACAAGAACGTGGCGGCGCCCGCCGCCTCAAACCAACACCGAAGAATAAAATCGGGAGAGCAGGAAATGCCGAAATTCAGGGTGGTCACGCCGAAGGGCGCGAGCTTCACGGTCGCCGGCGGCGGCTATGACTATGAGAAGGAAGCGCTTGATCCGATCGGGGCCGAAATCATCGAGGCGCCGGCCAACGAGGCCGAATTCATCGCCGCCGCCAGGACCGCGGATGCGATCTACGCCAAGGGCATGCCGATCACGAAGGCGATCATCGACGTACTTGAAAACTGCAAGGTGATCACGCTCGGCAGCGTCGGCGTCGACTCTGTCGACGTCAAGGCCGCTACCGCCCGCGGCATTCCTGTCACCAACATTCCCGACACCTTCATCGAGGAAGTCGCCGACCACGCCATGATGCTGCTGCTGGCAGGGTTCCGCCGGCTGGTCGAGCAGGACAAGCTGGTGCGCACCGGCCGCTGGTCGGAGGGCCGTCCTGCGCTTCTGAAGATTCCGCGGCTGATGGGCCAGACGCTCGGCTTCATCTCGTTCGGCCGGGTCGCCCGCGCCGTCGCCAAGCGCGCCGCGCCCTTTGGCCTGCGCATGATGGCCTACGATCCCTTCATCCAGGAAACGCTGATGTATGACCACGGCGTGATCCCCTCGACCCTGTCGGAGGTGCTGTCGCAATCGGATTTCGTTTCGATGCACGCGCCGGCGCGGCCCGAAGTGCATCACATGCTCACCGAGAAGCATTTCCGCCAGATGAAAAATTCTGCCGTCTTCATCAATACCGGCCGCGGTGCCACCGTGGATGAAGAGGCGCTGATCAAGGCGCTGCAGGAGGGCTGGATCGCGCATGCCGCCCTCGACGTGCTGGAAAAGGAGCCGCCGTCCCACAACAATCCGATGCTTTCGATGGAAAACGTCACCCTGACCGCCCATGTGGCGTCGGCCTCGGCACGTTTTGACGAGGCGCGCAAGCGCCGTGTGGGCTACGAATTGTCACTGGTCCTGCAGGGGATGTGGCCAGTAAGCTGTGTCAATCCGTCGGTGCTGCAAAACACCTCGCTCCGTCGCTGGCAGCCTGTCAGCATGGATCGAGGGCCGAACAGCTAGAGCGGCCAAGAAGCGTTTTCGAACGACGTGGTTCACCGGCGATCAACGCCGGGAACCGATACAGGGAGAGAAGCATGAACGACATCACCCGTCGCGATGCGTTGGCTTTGGGCGTCTCCGCCGCGGCTCTGGCCGTGACCGGCGCATCCGCCCAAACCGCATCCACCATCAAGGCCGCCGACGTTCCGGCGCCCAAGCTTGCAATCGAAAAAGGCGCATCCCTGCGCATGCTGCGCCCGGTGCGCTTTGTGCAGGCCGACGAGGACGTGTTCCGCTCCAATGCGGCCAAGTTCACCAAGGACACCGGCGTCGAGGTCAAGGTGGATTTCGTCGGCTGGGAAGACATCAACCAGCAGACCGCGGTGACCTCGAATTCCGGGGCCGGCCCCGACATCATCATCGGCTTCTCCGACGCGCCACACATCTACATCGACAAGCTCGTCGAACTGACCGACATCGCTGACTATCTCGGCAAGCGCTATGGCGGCTGGCAGCCGCTGGCGCAGAAATACGGCAAGAAGAACAAGAGCGATGCCTGGATCGGACTGCCGTTCGGCGCCACCGCCGGCCCGCTGATCTACCGCAAATCGGTGCTGCAATCGGTCGGCTACGACAAGGTTCCGGAAGACCATGCCGGAATTCTCGATCTGTGCCGCAAGCTGCACAAGGCCGGCAAGCCGGCCGGCTTCGCGCTCGGCAATGCCAAGGGCGACGGCAACGGTTTTGCCAACTGGGCGCTGTGGTCGCACAACGCTTCCCTGCTCGATGAAGAAGGCAACGTCATCATCAACAGCAAGGAGACCATTGCGGCGCTGAACTGGGTCAAGGAGCTGTATCCGACCTTCATCGCCGGCACGCCGTCGTGGAACGACGTCAGCAACAATCGCGCCTACTCCTCGCAGGAAATCTCGCTGACCGCCAACGGCGTCTCGCTGTATTTCTCGCTGAAGAACGATCCGGCGACCAAGGCGATTGCCGAGGACAGCGAGCATCAGTTGCTGCCGAAGGGGCTGGCCAAGGTTTCACCGATGGCCGGACTGACTCTGAACGCAATGCTGTTCAAGCACAGCCAGTATCCCAACGCCGCCAAGGCATTCCTGCAATTCATGCTGGAAAAGGACCAGTACGAGCCCTGGCTCAACGCCAACTCCGGCTACTGGTCGCAGCCACTTTCCGCCTACGCCGAGGCCAAGGTCTGGTCCGAAGATCCCAAGGTCAAGATCTTCAAGGACACCATGAACAGCACCTATTACGACGGCTACAAGGGCCCGATCTCGACGGCCACCGGCGCCGTCAGCGCCGATTACGTGCTGATCCAGATGTGCGCGGCCGTGGCGACCGGCGCATCGACCCCGGAGGCCGCGGCCGCGGAAGCCGAGCAGCGCTGCAAGCGGTATTTCCGGCGACAGGGACGGTAGTGGCTGCCGTCGAACCGTAGATCTGGATCAACCGTCAGTGCGAGCGAAGCGAAGCAATCCATAGCACCGCACGTGGAGAAATGGATTGCTTCGTCGCTTCGCTCCTCGCAATGACGACGACGCTGGAAAAAGCATTTGATGTCTGTAACCACACTCCCCTCGCGCGGCATCGCGGTCCGGCAACCGGGCTGGATCGCGCGCCTGCTCGACTACAAGCCGTTCCTGATCGTGATGTGCCTCGCGCCGGCGATCGGGCTCCTGACGGTATTCCTCACCTATCCGCTGGGCCTCGGCGTCTGGCTCGCCTTCACCGACACCACCATCGGCCGGCGCGGCATCTACATCGGCCTGGAGAATTTTCAGTATCTGTGGACCGATCCCCTGTGGTGGGGCGCGGTGTTCTACAGCGTGTTTTATACGGCGATCGCGACGTTCGGGAAATTCGCGCTCGGCTTCTGGCTGGCGCTCTTGCTCAACAACCACTTTCCGCTCAAGAGCCTGTTGCGCGCCATCGTGCTGTTGCCGTGGATTGTGCCGACGGTGCTCTCGGCGCTGGCGTTCTGGTGGATCTACGATCCGCAGTTCTCGATCATTTCCTATTTGCTGGTCGAGGTGCTGGGTGTGCGCTCGACCAACATCGACTTCCTCGGCACGCCCTGGCCGGCGCGCTTCTCGCTGATCGCCGCCAATATCTGGCGCGGCATTCCCTTCGTCGCGATCTCGCTGCTGGCGGGGCTGCAGACCATCTCGCCCTCGCTCTATGAAGCCGCGATGCTGGACGGTGCCAGCGCCTGGCAGCGCTTCCGCTACATCACGTTTCCGATGATGATGCCGATTCTCGCGATCGTGATGACGTTCTCGATCATCTTCACTTTCACCGACTTCCAGCTCGTCTACGCCATCACCCGTGGCGGCCCGGTCAATTCCACGCATTTGCTCGCCACCCTCGCCTTCCAGCGCGGCATCGCCGGCGGCGAGCTTGGCGAGGGTGCGGCAATCGCCGTGTCGATGATCCCGTTCCTCGTGTTCGCGACGTTGTTCAGCTACTTCGGCCTCGCGCGCCGCAAATGGCAGCAGGGAGAAGCCAATGACTGACGTAGCCGCCTCACCCGGCAACACCAACGTCGCCAGCGCCACGCCCGACACCATGGCGTGGGATTCCCGCGCGCGGCGGGTGATGATGATCTATTTGCCGCTGGCCTGCTTCGTGCTGATCCTGCTGTTCCCGTTCTACTGGATGGCGATCACCTCGTTCAAGCCGAACGCGGAGCTTCTGAACTACAAGGAGCACAATCCGTTCTGGATCTCCTCGCCGACACTGGCGCATATCAAGCATTTGCTGTTCAACACGGCGTATCCGACCTGGCTGAAGACCACGATGTTCGTGGCGATCGGATCCACGTTCCTGTCGCTGTTCGCGTCGACGCTTGCGGCCTACGCGATCGAGCGCCTGCGCTTCCGCGGCAGTCCCTATGTGGGTCTCGGCATCTACCTCGCCTATCTGGTGCCGCCCTCGATCCTGTTCATTCCGCTCGCCACCGTGATCGTGCAGTTCGGCCTGTTCGATAGCCCGATGGCGCTGATCCTGGTGTATCCGACCTTCCTGGTGCCGTTCTGCACCTGGCTCTTGATCGGCTATTTCAAGTCGATCCCCTATGAGCTGGAGGAATGCGCGCTGGTCGACGGCGCCACAAGGCTGCAGATCCTGCGCCGGATCACGCTGCCGCTCGCGGTGCCCGGCCTGATCTCGGCCGGCATCTTCTCGTTCACGCTGTCGTGGAATGAGTTCATCTACGCGCTCGCCTTCATCCAGAGCGGCGCCAACAAGACGGTGCCGGTCGCGATCCTGACCGAGCTCGTCACCGGCGACGTCTACCAGTGGGGCGCGCTGATGGCAGGCTCGCTGCTCGGCTCTCTGCCGGTCGCGCTGTTCTACTCGCTGTTCGTGGATTACTACGTGTCGTCGCTGACGGGCGCGGTGAAGGAGTAAGGAGCTCCCTCATGCCGTTTAGCGAGGCATGAACTCGACCGGCACATTGAAAGGCATCGTCGCGTAGGTGATCTCGGGCGGAAATGCCGGGAACGGCGCGGCCTGGCGGATCATTGCCATGGCCTGCGCGTCGAACGCCGAAACGCCCGAAGAGCCGCCGAGGCGGCTCGACTGCACCTGCCCGCTGCGGCTCAGCGTGAAGCTCAGCCTGGCGACGCCGCGTTGACCATTGCCACTCGACGGATACTGGTGGAAGCGCATCAGATGCGCACGGACGCGCTGGCTGTAAGCGGCCATAGCCGAGGCCGCGGCGCCCGCGCTGATCGCCGACGCGGCAGGCGCCTGACGCTCGGCGCGCGGCGGTGCGCTGGTGCGCGGCGCCGGTGGCGCCTCCGAAGGCTTCCTGGCGTCCGGCCGGACGACTTTCGGCTTTACCGGCACCGGCTTCTGCTCCGGGACGACCTTTGCCGGCTCGGGCTTTTCCGGCGTCGGCTGCTGCTTCTGCTCCGGCGGTGCAACGACCTCCGGCTTCTCCTGCGGCGGGGGCGGCGCGATCTGCTCCTGCACGGCCTCTGCNGCCGGCTCGGGCGGCGACGCGTCCGCCTGCTGCATCTCAGGTCCCGGCGTGATGTCCATCGGCGCGGTTTCAGGCGACGACGTGACGGGCGCGAGATCGATCATGATGGCAGGCATCGAGACGCCGGGCTCCGGCCGCGAGGTCTGCCAGTTCATGGCCAACGCAATCAGCGCCAAATGAGCAGCGACGATCGCAAATGCCGAAGCGCCCCAGCGCCGGACGGCGGCCTGGTCGGAAACGTCGTGGAGCGCGAACGCGTTCATGGCATCAACTGCGGCCGTCGAGGCCAACCAATGCGATCTTGAGATAGCCGGCGTTGCGCAGAAGGTTCATCACCTCCATGAGGTCGCCATAGCTGACGGCCTTGTCGGCGCGCAGAAAGATGCGTTCGTCCTTCTTGCCATGTGTGGCGCTATCGAGCCTGGAGGTCAGCGTATCGCGCGCAATCACGTCCTCGCCGACCGCGACCGAAAGATCCGGTTTCACGGTGACGAACACCGGTTGATCCGGGCGCGGCGACGGCTCGACCGCGCTTGCCGGGAGATCGACGCCGAGATCGACGGTGGCGAGCGGGGCGGCGACCATGAAGATGATCAGCAGCACCAGCATCACGTCGATGAACGGCGTGACGTTGATCTCGTGATTCTCGACGAGATCGTCGCCGCCGCGCGCCCGTCCGCCGAGTGCCTGACCGAGCTTCGCGCCCATCGCCTTACTCCGCAGCGCGCGCGAGCCGGAACGGCCCACGGTCGCCTTCGCGGCTGATCAGGAGCAGCACCATCGCCGAGGCATCGCCAAGCAGTGCGCGATGGGCTGCGATGGTGCGGGTGAGATGGTTGTAGATCACGACCGCCGGGATCGCCGCGACGAGGCCGAGCGCGGTCGCGAGCAGCGCTTCCGCGATACCCGGCGCGACCACGGCGAGATTGGTGGTCTTGGCTTCCGAAATGCCGATGAACGAATTCATGATGCCCCAGACCGTGCCGAACAGGCCGACGAACGGCGCGGTGGCGCCGATGGTGGCAAGCACGCCGGTGCCGCGCGCGATCTGCCTGGACATCGCGGCCTCGACCCGCTCCAGCCGCAGCGCCACCCGCTCCTTGAGGCCGTCATCGACATGACCACCCGAAAGGCTGGCCTCGCGCGCGGCTGACAGGATGATCTGCGCCACGGCATCGTGGCCGCCGCGGCTTTCCTGCTCGGCCTTTGCCAGCACGGTGTCGGTTTCCAGCATGCTGAGACGCCGCCTGGCGGTCGCGGTCTTGCGGCGGATCTCGATGGTTTTCGCCAGCCAGACCGTCCACGTCACCAGCGAGGCGAAGGCGAGCCCAACCATGACCGTCTGCACCACGATGTCCGCATTCAGGAACATGTTCCATGGCGACAAATTGCGCGGCAGCAGCGCGACGTCGGTGGCCGCGAACGCCGCGCCCGGCAAAGCCGTCGCTCCGGCCGCGCCACACCAACGGATCATAACGTTCAGCATTGTTCGCTGCATGATCGTCTCCCGGGCTGACTTCCGGATCGTTTACGCCGTGCGGGCGGACGCGATTCTCTCGCCAAGCGCATGAAAGCGCTGCAACTGGTCGCCGCGCAGTGCGCGCGTCTCGTCACGGCCAACGAACACCTTGAACATGATGCCGCCGTCCACATTGATGAAGGCGATGAACGCCGACGACTTGCCCATGAACGGCCGCTCGACGAAGGCGATTGCCGCGCAGCGCTCGTGGCGAAGATGGCCGTGCAGCCCCTTCGGCTGCATCAGGTTGAAGTAGCCGCGACCGACCTCGCCCGCCGGCACGCTGCCGGTGAATTCGAAGATCGCGTCGTCGGTGTGGACGATCAGCGTCACCTCGCCCCATTGCGCGACATCGTTCATCGCGGCGCCGAATTCGCCGCCGGGGCCGAAACGCACCATCGTATCCGGCAGCGCCTCTAGCACGGCACGCGGCGTGACCTTCCGCTCCCGCGCCACGTCCTCGATGACAGCACCGGGGTTCTCGGCCATATAGGCCCTGAGGTCGGCCAGGTCCGTGCTCAACATGGCACCCTCCTCTTTAAGCAGCGGCGCTGGATTTGCGCTCGCTCAGGATCACCTCGAAGCCTTCGAACTTGGGATGGCCGAGATAGAGGCTTTCGCCGGTCTTGTTGTCGGCGCGGGCATGCGCGCGGCGGAACTCTTCCGATTTGGTCCAGGCTTCGAACGCGGCCTTGTCGACCCAGACGGTGTGCGACGAATACAGCGTGTGGTCCTCGAGGACGGGGCCCTTGAGCAGATGAAACTCGACAAAGCCAGCCATGTTGCTGAGATAGGACTCGCGGGTGCGCCACACGGTCTCGAAGGCGGCTTCAGAGCCGATCTTCACCTGGAACCGGTTCATTGCGATAAACATTTGAAATCTCCTTGCTGGGGTGCGCCTGGCGTACCGTTTAAGTTGGTTGGAAACATGGATGCACCGAAGCCGCGCTGGAACATCAGCGCGGCCCGGTGCAACTTTGTTGGTTTGTCAGCTCGTCGAACTACACTCCGCCAAAGTGAATCTTCAATCCGGCCTTGTAGACCCTGCCCGGTCCGGGGCTCGACCACAACACGTCGTTCTGCGTGGTGCCATCGGTCGAACTGCCTGGGATCGCGTAGGGCCGATAGTACTGGTTCAACAGATTGTCGATCGAGGCCGTGAACATAACGTCCTTGGTCGCATGCCAGGTCAGGTACAGGTTGACCAGTTCATAGCCGGTCGCAGGCAGATAGCCGGCGGGCACGTCGTTGTTGGCGCCGAACGAGGACCATTGCGCCGCCAGGATCAGCCTGCGGTCGAGCAGCCGCACGCCGCCGGTCGTGGTGATCTTGCGCGGCGTGATGGTCGCAAGCCCGATATTGGTCGCGACGTTCTTGCCGCGGATCAGGTGGCCGGCGACGCCGAAATACCACAGGCCTGCGTCGTACATGGTCTCGGCCTCGAAACCTTCGATCCGGGCCTGCGCGATGTTCTGGTACTGGTAGAATCGCGGGAACGTGCCGAACGGCGGCACCGCCGTCAGTCCGAATGGGACGAGATCGATATAGTCGCTGACGTCGTTGCGGAACAGGTTGAACTTGCCGCGGAAGCTGTCGTTGGCGGCAAAGATGCCGTCATATTTCACGTTGAGGCCGAGTTCCTTGTTCTTGCCGACCTCCGGCCGCAGGCCCGGATTGGGCAGGAAACAGAACAGGCCGCTGGTGCCATCGGCGCAAGTGAAGAATGCCGGACCGCCACCCGTGGCATGGCCACCGGAGATCAGCGTCTCCGTGATCGAAGGCGCGCGATAGCCTTCGGCATAGCTGACATAAGGCGTGAAGCCCGCGACCGGCGTTACACCAATCGTCACCTTCGGGGAGAAACGATCGCCGCCGCCACCGGTTGCCACCAACGGCGAATGCAGGTCGTAGCGGTCGTAGCGGATCGCGCTGATCACCTCGAGCCAGGTCGAATAGTTCTGCTTCAACTGCGCAAATCCGCCGGAAACGGTCCGCAAGCCGCTGGGCGTGGTGATGTTGGAATTGCCGCGGCTGTCGAACGTGCTCACGTCATCCTGAAACGCATCGATCCCGAACGTCACCGCGTTACGCCAGTCGCCGACATTGAACCTTGTCGTGTTGTTGACGTCGATGCCGAGGGTATTGAGCGAATAGCCGCGTTTGTCGCCGACACAGCCGGAGATGTTGTTGCCGACATTGCCGGCGCCGCAAAAGGCTGCACCGCTGGCGCTGTTGTGAGCGGTCTTGGTCTGGTCGTTGTCGGTGCGATTGCCGTACAGCGACATACTCCAATCCCAGAGATTGTCGTCCGGCCTGCTGTATTTCCAGGTCAGCGTACCCATGTAGTTCTTCGCGTCCGACGCGTAGACCGACGAACCCTGGAACAGCGCGCGTTGCGCCGCGGTCAGCACCGGTCCGCGATTGAACTGTCCGATGCTGTATTGGTAATCCTGGAACACGCCGCCGAGCTTGATCTCATGCCCTTCGGCGGGGCGCACGGTTACCTTCATCAATCCGGCCGCGATCTCGTTGCCGGTATTGCCGATCTCGGTGCCGTTGCCATCCTTGTAGTTGCCCTGTGTGCGATAGACCGCGCCGCCGAAGACATCGACATCGGGCGTCGCGCGTACGCCGCCGAAGATCGAGCCGAGGCCGCGAGCACTGTTGGTGCCGCCGGAGCCGGTCATGTCGACGCCCCAGCGCTCGCCCGGGCGCACGACGTCGTTGACGTCCTTGGTGCGGAACGACACCACGCCGCCGATCGCGCCGGAGCCGTAGATGTTCGCGGTCGGGCCGCGCACCACGTCGACACCGCCGACCAGTTCTGGATCGAGGAAGAACGAGCCGTTGGCGTTGTGTCCGGTCCGCTGGTAGTTCTGCCGCGCGCCGTCGACGACAACAGCGACGCGGCCGAAATCCTGCAGGCCGCGGATGTTGATGACGGTCGAGGGATCGTCCCCGCGCTCCTGGAACGACACGCCGGGCACGTTGTAGAAGATGTCGGACAGCCGGTTCGGCTGCAGACCCTGGATCTGCTCCATCGACACAGAACTGACCGGCGCCAGCGAGTCGATCGCCCGCTCGTTGGTCTTGGTCGCGACTGCCGTAATCGTATCGAGCGATTGCACCGGCGCGACTCCGATCTGCGCCCGCGCATTAATCGCCGGCGCCGCTGCCTGCTGATCTTGCGGAGGCTTCGCCGGCTTGCGCCGCGACTGCTTCTGCCGTTCGGACGTGGGGTCCGCAGCCTGCGTGCCCGCCGTCTGCGCGTTGCCGGCTTCCCCGGCCAGCAATGCAATTGAAAACACCGACGCGCCCAACAAGAGGGCGCGCGAAATCCTAGCCCCGTCAGCCATACAACCCCGACCCCGATATCTGTTCTTGGGTTTGGCTGGCGGGCGCTGCGCGTTACTCGCGAGCTGCTTGCTGGCTACCACATTCAGGATGCGCGCATTTCGCCGCATCGTGTCATGCTTGGTTACGTGGCGGGTTCCGGGCGGTCAAGAAGCGGATCAGGCACTTTATATCAATTGTAAATTGCCACGGTTGGATTGCGGCGCATCGCAACTGTACAAACATGACATCGACGGAAATTCTCGGGGCGCCACAAACGACATGTCCGCAGCAAAAGGAGACAAGTTCGGAGACGCCCGGACGCAAGCCGGCAATTCCGCTTCCGCGGCCAGGTCGCTGGCCATCAGCGGCAACCGGATCGACAGCCGCGAGCTGTTCGCCAGCGAGCGCGAGATCATCATCGCGCATGGCGCGGAGAATTACCGTCTGCGGCTGACGTCGCAGAACAAGCTGATCCTGACCAAGTGACAGACCAGGTAAACCGGTAATGACAATTTGTCGCACGCTCGCAGTGTCGGTAGCGGCGGGCTGCTTCCTGCTCGGCGGCGTCGCGCTCGCGGCCGGCATCACCGTGCATGATGCCCGCGACCGTGACGTCACCATCGGCGATTCCGGGCGAATCGTCTCGATCGGTGGCGCGATCACCGAAATTCTCTATGCGCTCGGTTTCGAGGACCGTCTCGCCGGCGTTGACTCAACCAGCCTCTATCCGGCCGCGGCGCTGCGCGACAAGCCGAATGTCGGCTACATGCGCCAGCTTTCTGCCGAGGGCGTGCTCGGTCTCAATCCTTCGCTGGTGCTCGCCGTGCAGGGGTCCGGACCGAAGGAAACCATGGACGTGCTCGACGCTGCCAAGGTGCCGCTGGTGCTGGTGCCCGAGACCTTCTCCGAACAGGGCCTGATCGAGAAGATCAAGCTGGTCGGCCACGCCATGGGCGCGGACAGCCGCGCCGAATGCCTGACCGCGGCCGTCTCCGGCGATCTGGCGCAACTGCGCGAGCTGCGCGCCAGGGTGACCAAACCCGTGCGCGTGATGTTCGTGATGTCCCTTTTGAACGGTCGCGCCATGGCTGCCGGAAAGAACACCGCGGCGAACGAGATCATCGCGCTCGCCGGCGGCGTCAACGCCATCGACGGCTATGAGGGCTACAAGCCCATCAACGACGAGGCGATCGTCGCGGCCAAGCCAGACGTCGTTCTCTCGATCCAGCGCGGCAAAGACTCGCTGGACGCCGAAGCCGTCTATGTCCATCCCGCCTTCGCGCTGACGCCGGCTGCGGCCAACAGGGCTTTCATCTCGATGGAAGGCCTCTATCTGCTCGGCTTCGGGCCGCGCACGGCGGCAGCCGCCCGCGATCTCTCGGTCAAGCTCTATCCAGCGCTGGCGCCGCAGGCGGAGAAATTTGAGCCGGCGGCGCTGACGGCCAACTGCCGGTCATGACAGCGCTGACCGGAGCCAGCACGCGGCGTCGCACCGGATATGCGTTTCGTCCATCCGCTTCCCTGGCCATCGTGTGTCTGCTCGCAGCACTTGCCGGCACGGCAGTGATCGCGCTCACCGTGGGAGCAGCCGGAATTCCGCTGGCGCGGCTGCCCGCCGCGCTCGGCCTGTGGTCGGATGCCGTGCCGGCGCCAACGCTGGCCCGCGATCAGCTCGTCGTGTGGTCGATCCGGATACCGCGGATCGCCGCGGCGGCGATGATCGGTGCGCTGCTCGCGGCATCCGGTGCGATCATGCAGGGGCTGTTTCGAAACCCGCTCGCCGACCCCGCGCTGGTCGGCGTTTCCTCCGGCGGCGCGTTTGCAGCCGCGGCCGCCATCGTCATCACCGACAGCCGGATCGGCGCGAGCCTGCACTTCATGCAGAACCAGTTGCTGCCGGTCGCGGCCTTCGCCGGCTCGCTGGCGACAACGGTCATCCTCTATTCGATCGCGAGCCGCTCGGGACGCACCTCGATTGCGATCTTCCTGCTGGCCGGCCTTGCGATCGCGGCAATCGCCAATGCCGGCATCGGGCTCCTGGTATTCATCGCCGATGACCGCCAGCTGCGCGACATCACCTTCTGGCTGTTGGGCTCGCTCAGCGGCGCGACCTGGCCGAAGCTCACCGCGTTGGCGCCGGTACTGGGGATAGCACTGGCCGCCTGCTTCTCGATCGCGCGCGGGCTCGACGTGCTGGTGCTGGGCGAGGCCGAGGCGTTTCACAGCGGCGTCGACGTCGAACGCCTGAAGCGGATTTCGATCGTGCTGGTGTCGGCAATGACCGGCGTTGCCGTCTCCGTCTGCGGCGTCGTCGGCTTTGTCGGCATCGTGGTGCCGCACCTGCTGCGGCTGGTGATCGGACCGGCGCACCGGCTGCTGCTACCGGCGTCGATGCTGTTCGGCGCGGTACTGATGACGGGCGCGGATACATTGGCCCGCACCATCGTGGCGCCCGCGGAAATGCCGATCGGCATTCTCACCGCCGCGATCGGCGCACCGTTCTTCCTGGGGATGCTGCTGCGCCAGCGCGGGCTGGTTTCGCTGTGACCGCCCTTCTCGAAGCACATTCGGTCTCGATGGTTGTCGGCGGCGCCACGCTGGTCGACGGCATCGATCTCCAGATCAAGGCGGGCGAGATGGTCGCTATCGTCGGCCCCAATGGCGCCGGCAAATCGACGCTGCTGCGGATGCTGTCCGGCGACCTCCGCCCGACGCGCGGAGAGGTCAGGCTGAAGCAGCGCGACATCCGCCTCTATCCGCCGCGCCAACTCGCGTTTCACCGCGCGATGCTGTCGCAGCATGTCAACGTCACCTTCCCGTTCACGGTCGAGGAAATCGTCCATATGGGCGCGGGCGATGCCGGCCGTACCACCGCGCAGCCGCTGGTCGACGCGGCGCTCAGCGAGGTCGACCTTTCGCATTTCGGCCAGCGGCAATTGCCGACGCTTTCCGGCGGCGAGCAGCAGCGCGCGCATTTCGCCCGCGTGCTGGTGCAACTCGCCTGCGGCGAGGCCCAGCATGGCCCCGGCCTTCTCTTGCTGGATGAACCGACTTCCAGCCTCGACATGCGCCACCAGATCGATCTGGTGGAAACGGCAAAGCGGCGCGCGCAGAACGGCACCGCCGTGATCGCCGTGCTGCACGATCTCAATCTCGCGATGCGCTTTGCCGACCGGATCGTGCTGCTGCATCGCGGCCGGCTTGCCGTCGATGGCGGCCGCAGTGAAGCGATCACGGCCGAGACAATTCGCCGGATTTTCGAGGTGGACGTGACGATCGACTACACCGACCAGGGCGTGCCGTTCCTGCTGCCGCAAACCATGCGGCCGGCGGCATCGCCCTAGAGACCGGCTCTGACGGCATAAGGCCGCAGGCTTATCCAATGGCGTCACACGCCGTTCATGAAACTGTCAGCCGGCTGTAACAGCCGCTCCGCAAGACACGGCGCATCGTCATCACAAGGAGATCCGCCATGCGCGTGTCATTGCTTTGCTCCGTCGCATCCGTCTTTCTGGCCAGTGCCGCCTTCGCGCAAGGCGAAGGCGAGTTTCCCGCCACGCTGAAGGGCCACGCCGTGTTGCCGGCGCAGAGCTTCATCGACGCGCCCGCTGACGCGCCCGACGATCTCAAGACATCAGGCAAATACACCACCGGCAAGCGCACCGATGCCGTGGGTACCGTGATGGGCAAATCCTACGAGCGGCCGACCGGCGTCTCGCTGCCGTTCAAGGGACAGCCGCTGCAGGGCCATTCCGGCATCAAGGTGATGCCGGACGGTTCGTTCTGGGTACTCACCGACAATGGCATGGGCTCGCGCTACAACTCGGCCGACTCGATGCTGTATCTCAACCGCCACAAGATCGATTGGGCCAGCGGCAAGATCGAGCGGCAGGAGACCATCTTCCTGCACGATCCCGACAGGAAGGTCCCGTTCCGCATCGTGCATGAGGACACGAGCAAGCGCTATCTCACCGGTGCCGATTTCGACACCGAAGGCTTTCAGATCATTGGCGACACCTTCTGGATCGGCGACGAGTTCGGGCCCTATGTGCTGAAGGCCGACCGCAACGGCAAGATCCTCGCCGTGTTCGAAACCACCGCCGACGGCAAGCCGGTGCGCTCGCCGGATCACTGGTCGGTGCAGTCGCCAGCGGCGCCGGGCGCGACCTACACATCGGTCAATCTCCGCCGCTCCAAGGGCTATGAAGGCTTTGCGTCGTCGAAGGACGGCAAATTCCTCTACGGCCTGCTCGAAGGCCCGCTGTGGGACGCCGAAAAAAAGGACTTTGAAAAGGTCGACGGCAAGGAAGCGTCGCGTATCATCGAATTCGACGTCGCCGCCGAAAAGTTCACCGGCCGCTACTGGACTTACGTGTTCGAGCAGAACGGCAACGCCATTGGCGACTTCAACATGATCGACGGATCAACCGGCCTGATCATCGAGCGCGACAATGGCGAAGGCACCGCCGACAAGGCCTGCCCGGCCGGCCAGCGCGGCGAGAACTGCTTTCCCGATCTCGCCAAGTTCAAGCGCGTCTACAAGGTCGAACTTTCCGACGCCAATGCCGGCAAGCCCGTGCGCAAGATCGCCTATATCGACCTGATGAAGATCAAGGATCCCGACAAGAAGGCGCGCAAGCCGCTCAATGACGGCGTGCTGACCTTCCCGTTCTTCACCATCGAGAACGTCGATCGCGTCGACGACACGCACATCATTGTCGGCAACGACAATAATCTGCCGTTCTCGTCGAGCCGCGATCCCAACAAGGCCGACGACAATGAGTTCGTGATGCTGGAAGTTGGTGAGTTTCTGAAAGCGAAGTGACGATGTCGCTTCTCCCTCTCCCCATTTCTTGCGGGGAGAGGGGAAGCAGTCTTTGGCAAGCAGTGTAGCGCAAGTCTACGGGCGTCTCCCGACCTGCCGGACCTTGCGTGCAGCTTCCTGGCGCACCTCATGCCAGATGGATCAAGTCGAGGTTACCTTGACCTGAATCAACGACAGGCGCCCGACCCGGGCTTTCGCTGAAAGCTCGATTGAAGGGAGACGTACCATGCTTGTCCGTGACGTCATGGTTGCCCCGGTCATCACCGTAGGGCCCTCCACCACCGTGCAGGAAGTTGCAAAGCTGTTTCTGGAAAAGCGGATCAGCGCGGTTCCCGTGCTCGACGACAGGAGCAAGCTCGTCGGCATTGTCAGCGAAGGAGATCTGCTGCACCGCGTGGAGGCAGGTACGGAACGGCACCGCTCCTGGTGGCTTCGAGCATTGATCGATAGCGAGACACTGGCAGCCGAGTACGTCAAATCTCACGGCCACAAGATTTCTGATGTCATGACCCGAGAGGTGATCACAGCCTCCCCCGAAACGCCGCTCCATCAAGTCGCCTCCCTGATGGAGAAGAACGCGATCAGACGATTGCCCATCCTGGAGAACGGTCAATTGGTCGGTATCGTGAGCAGGGCCAATCTTCTTCAGGCGGTAGCGAGCGCACGTCAATTTCTCGACGTAACTCCGTCGGACAACGCGATCCGCAACCGCTCCTCGCCAGCTTGAAGAAAGAAGAGTGGGCGCACACGGGACTGCTGAACGTCACCGTCTCCCACGGCATCGTCGATCTCTGGGGCCTTGTGGAATCGGAGGCCGAGCGAAAGGCGATCAGGGTCGCGGCGGAATCCGCGCCCGGCGTGGACGCCGTCCATGACAATCTGGCCGTGAACCGGGGCGGTGGCTGGCTCTGAATGATCTCTCGGTCGATTGGCATTTTGATCCACCGCGTAGCCATCCGGGAGGCATCGGTTGCCATATGCGTCGATCGACGATCTCCCTCCGCCCATTCGAACGCATCTGCCGCCGCATGCGAGGGAAATCTACCTTGCCGCCTTCAACAATGCCTGGACGGAATACGCTTCGCGTGATCCCGTGGAGCGTGAAAGAACGGCCCATCGCGTCGCCTGGGCGGCGGTGAAGCACAGGTATGAGAAGGTCGGCGAGCGCGGGATTGCGCGCGTAGCCGGCTAGAGCATTATCGGTTCTGATTGAAGCAGGACCGAAGCTCCAGCTTCATGTTTTGACGCGTTCTCTTCACGCGAACCGGTATCCATCCCCGGATCAGGTCCGGGGGCATGCTTCGCCGAACACGCTATGACCCCTGTCATCCTTCCGATTCCCTCTCGCCGCGGGAGGGAATCGGAAGTCGGTGCCTGCGCTCTCCGCCTCAACCCGCCGGCACCATCACGACGCCCTTGTCCTTGGGCCAACGGATCCGCCAGGCAAAGTTGATGTCCTTCACCTCGCCTGCCTTGGCCTCGAACGCCCACTCCAGCACGCCGCGCCGGTCGCGCGCATTGGTCGCGGACGGCGGCGTCGTGGAGGACAGCATCTCGACCTGGATGTCCTCGTTCTCGCTGACCGGCAACTGGTCCTCGATCGCGATCCGGATCGGAAAATCATGGCCGTTGCGCACCGTGGTCTTGAACGCGCGCTCGTCGGTCTTCGACGTCGTCACGATCAGGCCGGCGGAGCCCTCGTTGCGCTTGAGGACGTTGCGCTCGATCTTGACCTTGTCGTCGGCGCCGAAGCCGAGCCGCACGGTCTCGTCCTTGGCCGCGGCAGCCATCTGGCCGCGGCCGACGAAGACGCCGTCGCGATAGATCGAGACCCGGCCGGGTAGCAATGGCGCGTCCTCGTTCTGCTTGAAGCTCGCCTCGAGGAACGCCGTCGGGTCCAGCACCGGCGCCGCGCGCACCGCCAGATCGGGCGCGATGGTCGCGCTGGAGACGCGCAGGCTTTTTGCGCCTTCGCTGGCGCCGAGGCTGACGCGACCCGGAATCTTGAACACCACCTGGAAGCCGCTGACATCAGCCACGGCCTGTTGCTCGGCCGCCCTCTCCATCACGGGTTCCTCGCTCTTCCGGAGCTGCCTCATCCTGTCCATGGCTGGTGCCGCCAAGGGCATTGCAGAATCCGACGCGGACGCCGCCGCCATTGGACGCGGTACGTGCGGGTATTGAACGACGAGCGACTTCAGGTCGGGCGCGCTGCCGCCGCGGGCGGTTCGCACGGTGGAAACGGCGAGCGCGACATTCGACCAATCCTCGCCGGTGCTTTGCGTGATCTCGGCACGACGCACCAGTTCGAGCGCTGGCTTGCGATCCCTGGCGCCGGAGTCGAGACGGGCGTCGTAAAGCGGCGTCCAGCGCGCGTTGCGGACCGCATAGGTCACCCGCAGCGTGGCCTTGGTCGCCGCCGCGGCCGCGAGTTCGATCCTTACCTCAAGCTTGTTCGGCGGCTTCTGCGCCTTGTCCTGTTCGAGACGGGCGATTTCGCGATCGAGTTCGCGCTGCTTGCGCTGGGCGTCGCGAATGGCGGCGTCGGCGTTGGCGATTTCGTCGCCGACCGCCGCAAAGGCCGTACGCCATTCGGAAATCGGCCGCGCCTCACCCTTTTCGCCCATCCCGGCCGGAGATACTTCCGCAAAACGCTCGGCAAATTTGCGCCGGGCGGTCGCCGCATCGATCGCGCCTTGCAAATTGGCCCGCTCGTCCTTCAACGCCTCGATGCGCTTGTCGAGTTCGGGCAGGTTCACCGGCAGCGCCGCACGCGGCGGCTTGGCGTCGATCGCGCCGATCGTGAGTTTTGCACCGGCCTCGCCCTCGACCCGCAGTGACGTCGGATCCAGGGTCAGCGGGAAATCCTTCAGAACGGCGGAATTCTCGCCGGCCGGCAGATCGACCGTGACCAGGCGCGTCACGCTGGCGCCATCGGGATAGACGGTCACAGCGTCCACCACCGAACTGGCGGCCACGTCAGCCGCGCGGGCCCCCCCGGCGGCAAACGCCGCCAGCACGGCGATGCTCGCCGTGAAAAAACCGTTCGCTTTCAATCTCATGGGATTCTCTCCTGAACCGTTCGCCCGATGGCGACGCGCAAACAATGCCCATCACCCCCGGCCATGAGACGCGAGGAACGAGCAACCGGTTCGATTGAGATTTGAGGCTTCGATGTGGCTTCGCCGCGGCAAGACCGCGGCGAAGCAGAAGCCCCTCGCCTAGGAGGGAAAAACTGACGCGTCCTAAAACACCAGCGCCTTGGCCTGCTTCACCTGCGGCAGCTTCTGCACCTTGGCAAGCACGTCGGCGGGCACCGGCCCGTCGATCTCGACCAGCGCGATGGCGTCGCCGCCCTGCTTGACGCGGCCGAGATGGAAGGTGGCGATGTTGATCTTGGCGTCGCCGAGCAGGCCGGCGAAGCTGCCGATGAATCCGGGCTTGTCCTCGTTGGTGACGTAGATCATCGATTTGCCGAACTCGGCGTCGACGCGGATGCCCTTGATGTCGACCAGCCGCGGCTTGCCGTCATGATAGACGGTGCCGGACACCGAGCGTTCCTGCCGTTCAGTGGTCACGGTCACCGTGATCAGGCTTTCATAGTCGCTCTGCGCCGCGCGCACGATCTCGTCCACCACCATGCCGCGCTCTTTCGCGACCACCGGCGCGGAGACCACATTGACCTCGCCCAGCATCGGCCGCAGCAGGCCCGACAGCACCGCCGAGGTGATCGCCTTGATCTTCATCTCGGCGACGTGGCCCTCATAGGTAATCTCGGTCTTCAGGATGCCGCTCTCGGTGAGCTGACCGGCGAACGAGCCGAGCTTTTCGGCGAGCTCGATGAACGGCTTCAGCTTCGGCGCCTCTTCCGCCGTGATCGAGGGGAAGTTCACCGCGTTCGAGATCGCGCCGGTCAGGAGATAATCCGACATCTGCTCGGCGACCTGCAACGCGACGTTCTCCTGCGCTTCCGTGGTGGAGGCGCCGAGATGCGGCGTGCAGATCACGTTGGGATGGCCGAACAGCACGTTCTTGGTGGCGGGCTCCTCGACGAACACGTCGAAGGCGGCGCCGGCGACATGCTTGGAATTGAGCGCGTCGAGCAGCGCCTGCTCGTCGACTAGGCCGCCGCGGGCGCAGTTGATGATGCGCACGCCCTTCTTCATTTTCGCAATCGCCGCCGCGTCGATGATGTTCCTGGTCTTCTCGGTCAGCGGCGTATGCAGCGTGATGAAGTCGGCGCGCTTGAGCAGCTCATCGAGCTCGACCTTTTCGACGCCGATGTCCTTGGCGCGTTCCGGCGACAGGAACGGATCGAACGCGACCACCTTCATCTTCAGGCCGAGCGCGCGGTCGGCGGCGATCGTGCCGATATTGCCGCAGCCGATCACGCCCAGCGTCTTGCCGGTGATCTCGACGCCCATGAAGCGGTTTTTCTCCCACTTGCCGGCCTGGGTCGAGGCGTCGGCCTGCGGAATTTCACGCGCCAATGCCAGCATCAGCGTGATCGCGTGTTCGGCGGTCGTGATCGAATTGCCGAACGGGGTGTTCATCACGATGATGCCCTTGGCGGTGGCCGCGGGTATCTCGACATTGTCGACGCCGATGCCGGCGCGGCCGATCACCTTCAGCTTCGTCGCCTTGTCGATGATCTTCGCGGTCGCCTTCGTCGCCGAGCGGATCGCGAGGCCGTCATAGTTGCCGATGATCTCGGCGAGCTTGTCCTTGTCCTTGCCGAGATTGGGCTGGAAGTCGACCTCGACGCCGCGATCCTTGAAGATCTGCACGGCTGCGGGGGAAAGCGCGTCGGAAATGAGAACTTTGGGTTTGGTCATGGGAGTGATCCTTCACACCTTCCCCTGAAGGGGGAAGGCCGGCGCGAAGCGCCGGGATGGGGTGAAACTGTCGACGCGAACTTGGCGTGCGTCGGGTGCGGAGAGATCACCCCACCCCGACGCATCCTTCTGAAACGTCGACCCTCCCCCTCCAGGGGAGGGTGACGATCAAGCTGCCTTGGGCAGCGCGGCCTTGGTCTCGGCGAAGGCCCAATCGATCCACTGCGTCAACAGCGCGACGTCGGAGGCTTCGACGGTGGCGCCGCACCAGATCCGCAGACCCGCCGGCGCATCGCGGTAATAGGCGAAGTCGTAACCGGCGGCTTCCTTCTCCACCAGCGCGACGAGCTTCTTCGAAAACTCCGCCTGCGCGTCCGCATTGAGCGAGGTGATCGCGGGATCGGTGAACTTCAGGCACACCGACGTGTTGGAGCGGATCGCGGGATCCTGCGCCAGGAAATCGATCCACGGCGTCTTCGCCTTCCAGTCCGACAGCACCTTGGTGTTGGCGTCGGCGCGCGCGATCAGGGCCTTGAGGCCGCCGATCGATTTCGCCCAGTTCAGCGCATCGAGGTAATCCTCGACGCACAGCATCGACGGCGTGTTGATGGTCTCGCCTTCGAAAATGCCCTGGTTGAGCTTGCCGCCCTTGGTCAGGCGGAAGATCTTCGGCAGCGGCCAGGCCGGCTTGTAGGTCTCGAGCCGCTCCACCGCGCGCGGCGAGAGGATCAGCATGCCGTGCGCGGCCTCGCCGCCCAGTGCCTTCTGCCAGGAGAAGGTGACCACATCGAGCTTGGCGAAATCGAGCGGCTGCGCGAAAGCGGCCGAGGTCGCGTCGCAGATCGTGAGGCCTTCACGCTTGGCGCTGATCCAGTCGGCGTTCGGCACGCGCACGCCGGAAGTGGTGCCGTTCCAGGTAAAGACGATGTCGGAAGCCTGATCGACCTTGGAGAGATCGGGAAGATCGCCATAGCCGGCATGCAGCTTGGTGACGTCCTTCAGCTTCAATTCCTTGACGATGTCGCTGACCCAGCCTTCGCCGAAGGATTCCCAGGCGATGGTGGTGACCGGGCGCGCACCAAGCAGCGACCACAGCGCCATTTCGACCGCGCCGGTGTCTGACGCCGGCACGATGCCGATCTTGTAATCGGCCGGCACTTCAAGCACTTCGCGCGTCAGTTCAATCGCGAGCTTGAGCTTGTTCTTGCCGATCTTCGCGCGATGCGAGCGGCCGAGGGCTGCGTCCTTGAGATTTTGGGGGTTCCAGCCGGGGCGCTTGGCACAGGGGCCGGAGGAAAAATGCGGCACGTTCGGCCGCGAAGCGGGCTTCGCTACGGTCATGATCTATCCTTCCAGATAGTAAGCCTCCCGTTGGGGGGAGGTGTCCCGCCGCGGTGATTAGCGGGAATCGGGCCCGATCGTCAAGGAGCTTCGGGATCTTCACGCTCGATTGATGTGGGCGCGTCGGCGCCGGGAGTCGGCTCCTGCTGCAAAAGTTCAGCCGCATCCGTGACCAGTTTGGCGGCCTGCTGGCGACTCGAAACCTTCAAAATACTGGTCTCTCCGGCCTGCACGACATACTCGCTTCCAATCCGTACAATCGAATATTTTTTCATCGGAAAAATCCCCAAAGCTGCCCAAGCCCCATGGGAGACATCGGCATAGCGGAGACGTTCCTGTCCGTAAAATCACGGACGCACGCGTAGTTTATCGGTTGTTAACCGGATCGCAGAGCGAGGACTACCTCAGGCATTCGTCGCTGATGCGCTCAACTGCAGTTGGCTGACCTTTGTTCTGACGCGTTTTCTTTACGCGAACCGGATTCCACTTCGCTCGAGAACGCTGTGAAAATCAGAATCGCAAGGTCATGCCCACATGGCTGCGTGCGAAGCCCAGCCGCTCGTAAAACCGCTGTGCATCGACACGGGAGTGATGCGTCAATAGTTCGACCAGTTTGCATTCCCTCGTGCGCGCTTCCACCACCGCCCACTGCACCATCTGCTCGCCGATGCCGCGGCTACGGCAGCGGCTGGCGACGCGGACGTCCTCGATTAGGCCGCGCGAGGCGCCCTGCGAGCTCAGCCCCGGCAGAATGCATAGCTGCAGGCAGCCAACCACGGCGCCCTCGCCGTCCTCGGCGACGACGAGGACGATGTTCGGATCGCGCTGCAGCTTTTCAAAAGCCCTGAAATAGGATTGCGGCAGCGGATTCTCGATCCGCTCGCGGGGCCCACCGAGCGGATCGTCCGCCAGCATGCCGACAATGACGCCGACGTCCTCGCGGCGCGCGGGGCGGATGGTGATCTCTGAGATGGCAGACATGGCAATTTCCCGTCAGGTCAGCGCGCCGGCGGCAGCTTGAGGAATTTTTCGGTCTCGCCGATCCAGCGACGCACCGCGGCGTAGCCGTCGAGATCGAAGCCGCCCTCGTGCGCCACGCGGGTATAGGCCAGCAGCGAGATATCGGCGAGCGTAATGGCGTCGCCGACCAGAAACGGCGTCAGCACAAGCTGATGCTCCATCCGCGCCAGCGCCGCATAGCCGCGCTTGACCTTTTCGGGATCGAGATCGGAAACCGGCTTCTTGAGATAGAACATCTGGAAGCGGCACACCGCGACATAGGGCTCGTGGCTGTATTGTTCCCAGAACAGCCACTCGTCCATCTTCCCTTGCGCGAATGCATCGTCTGGAATGAGACGAGAGCCGCGGGCGAGATAGCGGATGATGGCGTTGGACTGCGCCAGCGTGCGGCCGTCGTCGAGTTCGACCGTCGGCACCTGCCCGGCGCCGTTGAGCTTGAGAAATTCCGCGGTCCGCGTCTCGCCCTTCAGCGTGTCGATCGCGACCCAGGTGTAGGGCAGCGCGAGATGATCGCACACCCACTTCACCTTCAGGCAGTTGCCGGAATTGGTATCGCCGTAGACCTTCATGCGCCGCTCCTCGTGACGGCGGCAGTGCAACAGGCGGCGGCAATTCTGTCAACGGCGCCGGAGCGGCGGCGCCGTTGCGCAATCAGAACTTGTAGCCGAGGCCGGCGCGGACCGTGTTGATGGTGGTATCGACGGTCGAGGTGAACCGGAGATACTCCCACTCGGCGCGAAGGAAGAGGCCCGCATACAGCATCACGTCGACGCCGACACCGCCGGCGAAGCCGGTGATGAAATGAGCGTTGGCGTTGTCAGTCAGGCTGCCACTTCCCGTGAGGTCGGGAAGCCCGCCCGTGCCGACATATTGATAGTAAGCGGAATAAGCGGCCCAGCGGTTGATATTCGCCCGCCCCATTGCAATGCCGGCAAATCCATAGGGCAGGAAGTTGTCGATCGCATATCCGCCGCGCACCCGCAGCGAGCCGTAATCGGTGACCCTCATCGTGGCGGCCGAGGCGACGGTAGCGGAGGTCACGTAATCGGTTGGATACTGAAACGAGCGGGATTGCGAACCCATGTTGGACCCAAAGAAATTGCCATGGGTGTAGTTCAGTTCGATGGCGACGACGGCGTCGGTCCACTGCCAGTTATAACCGATGAACCCGCCATAGCCGCTGTTCTGCATATGGGCCTTGCCGAGCAACGGCCACTTCGAGATGTTGAACTGCGATTCGATATCGACATTGTTCAGGAGCTTGGCGAGCAGGTCCTGGCCGGAATTGGTGAAGTCCATGTCCGCCGCACCGTGAGAGGCGTGGGCGCCGACGTAGGCGCCGCCCCAGTTGACGGTGCTTCTGCTGAGCCCCTCGGTGAAGCTGCCGCGGAGAAAGGGAAGATCCGGCATATCGGCCGCCTGCGCGCCGCTTACCGCCCCACACATCACAGCCACCAGCAACAATCGACGCATCGCAACGCTCCATCCGCCACTCTGAACTTGGCGCTGATCATCGCCTGTTAACCTTAACCAATCGTTGTTGCGCCCTGCGATTGGCGCATTCTTGCCGAAAAGCAGTCGAAGATTTTTCACGCGGCGCTTCGTCGTGCGCCAAAAGAAAACGGCGCGGGAAATGACCCGCGCCGCCCGGCAATCGTTAACGAATGAAGGTTGCGATTAACCTTTGCGGATCAGCGGCGGCGGTGCGTAGACAGCCGGGCTGGTCAGATCCCAGCGCACGCCGAGCTTCAGATCGTGCGAGGTGATGTTCTTGAAGGTCATCGGGTTGATGGTGTTGACACCGCTGCCATCGAAGGTCCGCAAGTCGCCGGTCAGGCCGTCGCCCATATCGAGGTAGCGATAGGCGAATTCGACGGTGAAGTTCGGCGTGACCTTGTAGGCGAGACCGGCATGGACCGCCCAGGCCAGATTCCACTTCGACACGTTGTCGGCGTAGGCGAGGCCCGGCAGCGCGCCGCCGCCGTTGTTGGCAATTCCCGCGTCGGTGAAGCCGTTGATCGCGACCCGCGCGCCGCCGACGCCGGCGCCGATGAACGGGGTGATGCACCACCAGGTGCCGAGATCGACATAGGCGTTGGCGAGAACGACCCACTCGTTCTTGGTGGCGTGGTAGGTGTCGATGCCGACGCCGCCCGGATAGGTGATGCGGTCGGTGCCGTAGAAATGCGAATTGCCGCGATACTCACCGGTAACGTCAGCGCGGAACCAGTTGTTGACCTTGTAACCGACGCCGAGGCCGAAGATGCCGGCGGTGTTGAAATTGTTCGTCTGCAACGACGACGTAAGGGTGACGTCACGCGCGTTGTTCAAACGATCGACGCGCTGGTTGGAGAAGCCGATGTCGCCGCGCAGATACCAGCCGCCGAAATCCTCGACCACCGGGGCCGCGTATGGAGGAGGCGCGATGGGCATGTCGGCAGCAAACGCCGCCTGCGACAATAAAGTGGCCGCACCGGCGGCAATGAAAGACTTAACGCTACGCATGGGCTTTCGTCCTCTGTCCGGTGAGGCTGACTGCAAAAGGCCCCACTTCAAAAACTCACGGACGGACGATGGCATTAAATGCTTAAGCGGCGCTTAACCCTAATTATTAAGGTTGACAATCTCTCACCTTTCTTCGCAACGCCGTTCGCGACGCGAGTCGTAACGGCTCTGCAACGCGGGAGAAAGCGGTAAAACCCGCCCAACATCCTAACGATGTATTGATTAAATCAGGCGCGCGATCGCGGCGTTAAGATTTTGTTTATGCGCGCGGCAGCGCCCTCGCCCGCGTTTTTTAACCGCAAGCGTAGCTGGCAGTTCGTACAGAGCGGACGTATTCGCCGGGCCTGCTCAATGTCTGTGTTGGGGCATCTTCGGCAGGAACACCGCGAGCAGACCGAGCGCGGGCAGGAAGGCGCAGACGTGATAGACGAAGGCGATGCCGGTGTGATCGGCAAGCCTGCCGAGCACCGCCGCGCCTAGTCCGCCGATACCGAAGGCGACGCCGAAGAACACGCCCGAGATCATCCCGAAGCGATGCGGCATCAATTCCTGCGCGAACACGATGATCGACGACGTCGCCGACGAGAGGATCAGGCCGATGAAGATGGTGAGCACGGCGCTTGCGTAAAGCCCGGCATGCGGCAGCGCCAGCGTGAACGGCAGCGCGCCGAGGATCGAGAACCAGATGATGTATTTGCGCCCGAAGCGATCGCCGAGCGGCCCGCCGAAATAGGCGCCCGCTGCATTGGAAGCAAGAAAGAGGAAGAGGTAGAGCTGGGCGGCCTGCGTCGACACCTGAAACTTGTCGATCAGATAGAAGATGTAATAGCTCGACAGGCTCGACACGTAGAGCTGCTTCGAGAACAGCAGCGCGACCAGCACCGCAAGCGCGATTCTGACACGCCGTGCATCTGGCAGGTCGGGATGACGTTCCGTCACGGCCGACTTCTTCGTCGCGATCTGCGGCTTGTACCAGACGCCGATCCGCCACAGGATCACGATCGCCAGAAACGCGATCGACGAGAACCAGGCGATCGAGGGCTGGCCGAACGGCACCACGATCAGCGCCGCCAGCACCGGCCCCATCGACGTGCCGAAACTGCCGCCGAGCTGAAACACCGATTGCGCCATGCCGTAGCGACCGCCGGAAGCAAGCCGCGCGATCCGCGCCGACTCCGGATGAAACACCGCCGACCCAAGCCCGACCAGCGCGGCTGCGATCAGGATGATCGGATAGAGATGCGCGACGCTGAGCAGCAGCAATCCGAAAAATGTAGAACCCATGCCGATCGCAAGCGAGAACGGCTGCGCCTTCTTGTCGGTGAAATGCCCGACCAGGGGCTGCAGCAGCGATGCGGTGAACTGGAACGCCAGCGTGATCATGCCGATCTGCGCATAGTCGAGCGCGTAGGCGTCTTTCAGGATCGGATAGACGGAGGCGATCAACGACTGCATGGTGTCGTTGAGGAAGTGCGAGAAGCTGATGCCGGCAAGCACGATGTAGGCCGGCCCTGCCGCGGCCGCTTTCGCAGCGAGGCCAGGTGCCGCGTCCGACACGACGACCGGCGCGGTCGTGGTTTCCTCGCTGACGATGACGGGCTTGTTCAACGGCGCATTCCCGAAAAGGATTCGCTTGAGGCAATGCCGCCTTTTACGCCGCACACGCAGGCGCGACCATCCGCAATAGCCGATGGCAGCGATGCGCTGCTGCGCACCGCCGATCAACAGTTACGTCTACGCGGGATAAAACGCGCTTATGCCGCCGCGGCGTGGCCGAGCGCGTTGACGATCTGGTCAACGACATCCTCGACCAGATCGCGGTCGTCGCCCTCGCCCATCACGCGGATCACGGGCTCGGTGCCGGACGAGCGCACCAGCAGCCGGCCGTGGCCGTTGAGACGATTCTCGCCGTCCATGATCGCCGATTTCACCTCGGCGTGGTCGAGCGGCTTGCCGGAGCGATAACGCACGTTCTTCAAGATCTGCGGCAGCGGATCGAAGCGATGGCAAACCTCCGACACCGGGCGGCGAAGCTTTTGCACCACCGCCAGCACCTGCAGCGCGGCGACGAAGCCGTCGCCGGTAGTGGCGTAGTCGGACAGGATGATATGGCCCGAGGGCTCACCGCCGAGATTGTAGCCCTGGCTCAGCATCTGCTCGAGCACGTAGCGGTCGCCGACCGGCGTGCGTATCATGCCGAGGCCCTGCCCTTCGAGGAAACGCTCGAGCCCGAGATTGGACATCACGGTGGCGACGATGCCCGGCTTGGCGAGACGGCCGTCTTCCTTCCAGCTTTGCGCGATCACCGCGAGCAACTGGTCGCCGTCGACGACATGGCCGCGCTCGTCGACCAGAATGACGCGATCGGCGTCGCCGTCGAGCGCAATGCCGATGTCGGCGCGCATCTCGCGCACCTTCTTGGCCAGCGTCTCCGGCGAGGTCGAGCCGCATTCCTTGTTGATGTTGAAGCCGTCGGGTTCGACGCCGATCGCGATGACGTCGGCGCCCAGTTCCCACAGCGCTTCCGGCACCACCTTGTAGGCGGCGCCGTGCGCGCAATCGATGACGACGCGCAGGCCGTCGAGCGAGAGCTCGCGCGGCAGCGTGCGCTTGGCGAATTCGATGTAGCGGTCGTGCACGCCGTCGATACGGCGGGCGCGCCCGAGGCTTGCGCTCTGCGCCAGGCGCCGGTCGATCGGCTCGTCGAGCAGTTGCTCGATCTGCTTCTCGACGTCGTCGGAGAGCTTGAAGCCCTGCGGGCCGAACAGCTTGATACCGTTATCCTCGAACAGATTGTGCGAAGCCGAGATCATGACGCCGAGATCAGCGCGCATCGACTTGGTCAGCATCGCGACCGCCGGCGTCGGCATCGGGCCGAGCAGCAGCACATCCATGCCGACCGAGGTGAAGCCGGCCACCATGGCGTATTCGATCATGTAGCCGGAGAGCCGCGTATCCTTGCCGATGACGACGCGGTGGCGGTGCTCGCCGCGCTGAAACACCAGGCCAGCCGCCTGCCCCACCTTGAGCGCGAGCTCCGGCGTAATCAAACCATTGGCGCGGCCCCGAATTCCATCGGTACCGAAATATTTGCGGCTCATATAACCCCCAAGCCATTTCGGGACGTGGACCGTTTACGACCACTCGAATCCCCGAACGCCTCGATCGAAGCGTGTACGGGTTATAATCCCTCAGCCGCTAAAATGGCTTCAAAAAATATGATGAATCATTACCGCCGGAAGCGACCGATTTCATGGATATGGCATTGACATTGCTATATTTTTGGCAATCCAGCGGGGCTGGACGGAGAAAGCCGTTTGATGTGGCGGTCGCCCTTCGAGGGCGGCGGCTGGGTGACATTGACGGGGTCGGAGGCCGGAAAGGTCTCTTGCAGGCCCTCCTCCAGGGCAGCGTCCAGGGCGGCGTCGAGCCAGCGCTTTTCCTCGGGGGTCGCCGGGCCGGTCTCGACCGGGGTAGTGACGCGCGGTCCGGTCATGGGATGTCCTCCCCTTGACGAGTGGCGGGCGCGAGATGCGATTTGGCTCGCCATCCAACCATGCTAGATGACGACACGACTGTGAAATTCAAGAAGGGCCGGGACACCCATGAAGCACATCACCTGCATTGAGGATCTGCGCCAGTTGCACAAGCGCCGGGTTCCCAAGGCGTTTTTCGACTACGCCGACCGCGGCTCCTACACCGAGGACACGCTGCGCGCCAATTCCGAGGATCTGCAGCAGATCAAATTCCGCCAGCGCATCCTGGTGGATGTTTCCAAGCGCGATCTCTCCACCACGATCCTCGGCGAGCCCGCCGCGATGCCGTTGATCCTTGCCCCCGTCGGCCTGCTCGGCATGCAGCATGGCGACGGCGAAATTCACGCCTGCCGCGCGGCGCAGGCCGCCGGCATTCCCTTCACCCAGAGCACGATGTCGATCTGCTCGATCGAGGACATCGCCGCCGCCGTCGACAAGCCGTTCTGGTTCCAGCTCTACGTGATGAAGGACCGCGGTTTCATCAAGGCGCTGATCGAGCGCGCCATCGCGGCGAAATGCTCGGCGCTGGTATTGACCGTTGATCTGCAGGTGATTGGCCAGCGCCATCAGGACATCAAGAACGGCATGACGGTGCCGCCGGAATGGTCGCTGGCCAAGCTGATCGATTTCGCGACCAAGCCGGCCTGGGTCTCCGGCGTGTTGCGCGGCAAGCGCCGCACCTTCGGCAATCTCGCTGGCCACCTGAAGGTGAGCGAGGACATCACCGCGCTGTCGACCTGGATCAACTCGCAGTTCGATACCTCGCTGAACTGGAAGGACATCGACTGGATCCGCTCGATCTGGCCGGGCAAGCTGATCCTGAAAGGCATCCTCGACGTCGAGGACGCCGAACTCGCGGCAAAGACCGGCGCGCAGGCGATCGTCGTCTCCAACCATGGCGGCCGGCAGCTCGACGGCGCGCCGTCCTCGATCGAGGTGCTGCCGGAGATCGTCGACACCGTCGGCTCGAAGATGGAGATCATGTTCGACGGCGGCATCCGCACCGGCATGGACGTCGTCCGCGCGCTCGCGCTCGGCGCAAAATCCTGCATGATCGGCCGCGCCTATGCCTATGGCCTGGGGGCCGGCGGCGAGGCGGGCGTTGCCAAGGCTATCGACATTCTCGCCAAGGAAATGCTGACGACAATGGGCCTGTGCGGCGTCAACACGATCGCGGAGATCGACGACAATTTGCTGGCGGTTTAGAGGCAGCCTGCCTTTCCTGGTGGGCCACACCCCGGCCTTTCTTTTCCAAGACCTGTTCGGCCTTGCGGCGAATTAATCTGCCTTACCGGAAAGATAATTGTAGCGGCGGGCGTTCTGCGGTTGCTGCACGAGGTGTTTCCTTGGAAGCGGGGGCCTCCTCGCCGCACGAGGTGTCCACAGGAAACACTCGGCCCGGAGTCTCCCCAAGACCTCCGGGCCGGTTCCCGTCCTCGATGGACCCGGCAGAACCCTACGGAAACTGTTCCCAACTGTTTCCTGCTGCGAAGGCAGCTTTCTCCCACAAGGGGAGAAAGGAAGTGAGAAGGCGTTGCCTCACATCGGCGGCGTGATCCCGTCGCGGCCGACATTGACGCGATTGGCTTCCAGCGTGCCGTCGTCCTTCTTCACCGCGCCGAAGATGATGATCTTCGCGCCCGGCTTCAACTCGGACTTGTCGCCGGCGACGAAGGTCACGATCGGCGTCCCATCGGGCACCACGACTTTCTTTTCGCCGTCCTTGTATTTGACCAGGATGTTCTGGCCATCGGTGCCCTTCACCGTCTGGGCGACCGTGGCGTTGGTCATGGTCGAATTCGGCCGCGCGTCCCAGGGCCGGAAACCTTCGGCGGCGCCGCGCTGGTTTTCGGGGAAGATATGCACCGCGACCGCCTTCTGGGTGCCGTCCGGCTCCGGCATCGCGGTAACGCCGATATAGGAGCCTTCCTTGATTTCGGACAGTTCGGTCTTGGCCACGCCGAACACGGCGACATTGTCGGTGACACGCACCTTCATGTCGGTGCCCTCGCGAGACTTGATCGAGAGCATAGGTCCGTCGACCGCTTCGATGGTGCCGCGAATGCGCACCGTCGGCGGCTGCTGCGCCCAGGCCTCCATTGCAAACAGAGCGATGAGGCCCAGCGAGGCCGCGAGCAGCCGCGGCCGTGAAGAAGATTTAAGCATGGTAGTCCTCCCGAGGTGTTTTTGGCGCCCAACTCAACGCAAACACCGCCCGAAAGTGGCTATTCCAGGAGGCGACCTCACATCGGCGGGGTCAGGCCGTCGCGGCCGACACTGACGCGGCTGGTCTCGAGCGAACCGTCGGGCAGCTTCTTCATGAAGGCAATCACCTTGGCGCCGGGCTTGAGGTCGGACTTGTCGGCGGGAACATAGGTCACGACCGGCGTCTCCGGCGATACCACCACCTTCTTCTCACCGCCCCGGTACTTGATCGTCAGGGTGTGACCGTCATTGCCGACCACCGAATCCGCCACCGTGGCGTTGGTCATGGTGGAGTTCGGGCGAAGATCATAGGGCCGCGAGCCCTCGCCGGTGCCGCGCATGTTTTCCGGAAACACATGCACCTCGACCGCGTTCTGGCTGCCGTCGGGCCCCGGCACCGTGGTGGTGCCGATGAAGGAGCCGACCTTGATGTCGGACAGCGCGATCTTGCTGATCCCGACGACGTTGACGTCACGGGTCATGTTCAGCCTGACATCCTCGCCGCCGCGCGACTTGACCGCGAGCACGTCGCCATCGACGGCTTCGATGGTTCCGCGAACGCGCGTCGGCGTCGGCGGCTGCTGGGCGATTGCGTAAAGCGTGGAGCCCGCCACCATGGCGACAGCGACGAGCGGGCGAACGAATTGAAAGCGACGGGCGGGCATGCTGGGATCTCCGGTGGCGGCACTGACGTAGCCATTGACCCCGGCTAATCAAAAAAATTCCGGCTCAATAGTTCGCGATCGGCCGATCATGTATTCGTGAGGTCGGCCTCGACCAGCGCGCGCAGCTCCGCCGTCACCTCGGGGCGCCGTCCGAACCACAATTCGAAACCGCGCACCGCCTGGTGCAGGAGCATGCCGAGTCCGTCGGCCGTCTTCAGCCCGCGGCCGCGGGCGGCTGCCAGCAACGGCGTGTCGAGCGGCACGTAGACGAGATCGGCGACGACGGCTCGCGCCGGTAGCAGCCCGACATCGATTTCGAGCGGCGGCTGGCCCTTCATACCGAGCGAGGTCGTATTCACCAGAAGGCCGGCGCGCGGCAGGATATCGCCGAGCGCATCCCACGCCACGGGCAGGACGCTCGCGCCGAACTGGTCCGCCAGCGCGCTCGCGCGCGCCACCGTGCGGTTGGCGAGATGAATGCGCTTGATGCCGCGCTCGCGCAAGCCGAACACCACCGCGCGCGACGAGCCGCCGGCGCCGAGCACCAGCGCATCCTCACATTTGTCCCAGCCGGGCGCGCTAGCGTCGAGATTGTTGATGAAGCCTTCGACGTCGGTATTGGTCGAACACAGTTCGCCATCCGCGAACCACAGCGTGTTGGCCGCGCCGACGGCGCGGGCACGCTCGTCCGGCTTCGACAGCGCAAGCGCGCGCTCCTTGTGCGGAAGGGTGACGTTGGCGCCAACGAAGCCGCGCAGCGACAGGCGGAAGATGAAATCCTTGAACTCGTCGGGCGGCACCGCCTCGATGACGTAGCCGCCTGCGATGCCGAGCGTCCGCAGCCAGTAATGGTGGATCAACGGCGAGCGCGAATGCGCGGCCGGCCATCCGATCAGGCAGGCGGCGGGGGGCTGGTTTCCACTTGTCATGGCAGTCAAATCGGGCAAGCCGGGCCCGGAGTCAATGCCATAACACGCCCATCACCGCCACGCGGCGCCGTCAGGCGGCGCTCCATTCGTAGACCTCCTTCTCGTACACCTCCTGAAAACCGGCACGTTGCAGATTCCGCCAGGAGTGTTCGAGCATGTACAGGGTCTCGGAGACTTCGATCGCGCAGCCGAGCGCTTCGGCGCGTTCGATTCGCTGCGCGATCAGTGCCTGCTGGGCCCCGCGCCTGCGGTGGCTTTCGGCGGTTGCAGCCAACATCAGGTAGCCGATGTCCTCGAACATGCACAGCGTTGCAATCGCCACCGGGCGCTTCCCGTCGAACGCCATGTAGTGGAAGAAGCCTTCGCCACCGGCTGTACGCACATAGTCCGGCCAGATGGTCTGATCGAGCGGCTCGTGCATCGCGGCGATCTCGTCCGCGCCGACTTCGCGCACCTCAAAATCAGTGCTGAACTCAACAGGCGAACGGACGGTTCGGCATAGCGTCGGATAACCGGTCCATTGCACGCGCGTAAGTCCGCTCGCCTCGAGCCAGCCGCGTACAGTGCCCATCTCGGGGCCCGGACTGAGCCAGACGAAAAATCGTTCGATCCCCTCGGCGGCGAACAGATCGATGATATGGCGGATGCTGTTCGAGTCCATGCCGGGCTCGGCCCCGCACAGGTAAACGCGATTCATGTTGCCCGATGCGAACCGTGCCTGCCGGTCGGGATCGATGGTGAGGTAGCAGCTTCCAAACGGAGGACCGTCGAAGCGTCTTCGAATGAAGCAGTCGGGCGGGCGCTGGCTGTCCAGCCATTGCGCCAGCCGCTTCATTTTCAGGGACAGTTCGATGGTGTTCATGGACCGCTCGGGATCATGCCTCCATTCGAGAGGCATGATCCCTGTTCGCACATCTCACGCCGCGACGCGATGCGCAGCGATGATCTGGTCGGCGGCGCGGCCGGTGACCTCGGCCATGCGGTCGAACTGACGGGTGAAGCCGCCGGCGCCGGCGGTGGCGGACCGCAGTTCCACGATCAGGTCGCCGATCTCCGCCTCCGGCATGGTGGCGCGGACGCAATCCCAGCCCGCCCAGCCCTCGCGGGTGTCGAAGCCGAGAATCTGGCCGCGCCGCGCCGACAGGATGGCGTTGATCTTCGCCGTCGCCTCCGTCGGGCAGACGATCTCCACCATGTGGATCGGCTCCAGCAGCACCGGCTGGCACTGCGGCAGCGCCTCGCTCATGCCGATCCGCGCCGCCGTGCGGAAGGCGAGATCGGAGGAGTCCACGCTGTGGTAGGAGCCGTCGGTCAACGTCACATCGACGTCGATGACGGGGAAGCCGAGCGGGCCCTTTGCAAGGCCGTCGACCACGCCCTCTTCCACCGCGCCGATATAGTTGCGCGGCACCGCGCCGCCGACGACCTTTTCGTGGAACTCGAAGCCCGAGCCGCGCGGCATCGGCTTGATTTCCAGCACCACGTCGCCGAACTGGCCGTGGCCGCCGGACTGCTTCTTGTGGCGGCCGCGCTGGGTGATCGATTTGCGGATGGTCTCCTGATAGCCGATCGCGGGCGGCTGCGATTTGACGTTGACGCCGAAGCGATCCCGCAGGCGTTCCAGCGCGACGCGCAGATGCATCTCACCCTGCCCCCACAGCACGATGTCGTGGGTGCGCGGGTTCTGGATCATCGTCAGCGACTGGTCTTCCTCGTTCAGCCGCAGCAGCGCCTGCCCGAGCTTGACGTCATCCTTGCGATCGGTCGCCGCCAGCGACATCGCCAGCACCGGCGGTGTCGGCGCGATCTGCACCAGCGCGGCCGGCGCGGTCTTGCCACCGGACAGCGTGTCGCCGGTCTTGACCGCGTCGAGCTTGCCGAGCGCGACCGTCTCTCCGGCTTCCGCAGAGGCCCGCTTGGTATCATGCGCGCCGTTGACGGCGAGGATGCCGGAAACCCGCCCGGCTTCGCCGGAGGAGGATTGCAGCGTCGCGCCGTCGTCGAGGCGGCCGGCAAGCAGCCGCGTCAGCGACAGTTTGCCGCCGTGCTGCAGATGCACCGTCTTGAACACATAGCCCAGCGCTTCCTTTTGCGCGGATGCGCCGAGGCGCTTCGCCGTCTCGGCCACGCCGGGCGATTCATGGCGCAGCGCCTTCATCAGCCGCAGCACGCCGTTTTCGCGCGCGGCGGCGCCGAGCAGCACCGGGCAGATCAGGCCTTCGCGCAATTCACGGGCGAGGTCGTCGAACACGGCGTCGCGCGGCGGCTGGATGTCCTCCAGCAACTGCTCCATCAGCGCGTCGTCATGGTCGGCGAGCTTCTCCAGCATCGAGAAGCGCGCTTCCTTCTCGCGGTCGAGATCGCCGCCTTCCAGCGCAACGACTTCGGAGGCCTTGTGCTCGCGATAGACGAAGGCGCGCTCCAGCGCGAGATCGACGAACCCTTCGATCAATTCGCCCTTCCAGATCGGAATCTGCCGCAGCACCAGCGGCACGCGCGAGGCCGGCTGCAACGTCGCCAGCGTCTCGCGGATGCGCTTGTTGGCTCGATCGATCTTGTTCAAAAACAGAAAACGGGGAATGCCGAGATCTTCCAGCTCGCGCAGGATGATCTGCAGTTGCGGCAGCTTCTTCTCGTCCGCCTCGCAGACCACGACCGCGGCATCGACCGCGGGCAACGCGGCGCGCATGTCTTGCGCGAATTCGATCGAGCCGGGACAATCGATAAAGGTGTAACTGTCGCCCATGAAGGTGGAGGTAGCGGCGCTCAAGCCCACCCCCATCTTGTGATGGCGCGCTTCGGGAGTGGCATCGCCTACGGAAGTTCCGGCATCGACGCTGCCGGCATTTTTAATGGCGCCCGTTCGCGCCAGTATCGCCTCCAAAAGTGTGGTTTTACCGCTTTGGAAAGGGCCCACCAGCGCTATGCACCGTGGACCTCGGGGACTTCTGACGTCTTGTCCCATTGCCGCCTCCTCATTTTGGAGCTCGGCCCGTGATTGGGTCGGCGACCTCTGATGCTCCGCCTGTCGCGACGATTTGGCAAGCGGGAAAAAATTCGCTGCGGTGCGATGTGAGATTTTTGGGATACCAACCGCCGTCATTGCGCGCGAAGCGACTTGTCCGCCGTAGCCTTGGCGAAGGCAGAAGCAATCCATCCCGCCCCCGGAAAGAATAGATTGCTTCGTCGTTTACGCTCCCTTGCGCAAACGCTTCGCGTTTGTCGCAGGCAATGACGACGGGGCAGACGTGGGCGGGGCAGACATGGGCCACCTTCCCTGCCACGGTTCCAGCAAGTTTCGCTTATCCTGCCTACGTTTGCTTATGCCCGACGGCCGGAGCAGCAATCGATGAACTCCGTGAGCAGGCCCGTGACCTCGGTTGGCCGTTCCAGGCTCGGCAGATGGGCGGCGCCGGTCAAGACGTGGCCCGACGCGTTCAACATCGTCGTTGCCATGTGACGGCTTCGTTCCTGAATATGCGGGAAATCAAAGTCTCCCCAGATCACGAGCGATGGCGCCGATATCTCGCCCAGACGATGGAAGGCGGGCACCACGTCGAGGTTCGACCCGGTCGGCGGTGACCGGAGCGCAACGCCATTCATGTCGAGGAACAGCCGGCGCGCCTCGCCTGTCACACGGCCCTCGGGCTGCAGCGGACCGTCCAGCCAATGATGCGCCTTGATTGCGTTCACCTGATCCAGATCGCCGGCGTCCTGGGCTTCCCTGAGCTTCGCCATCAGGCGCTCGATGACGGGAGGATAGACCGGCTCAGGCGCGCCGCTCACGCCGGGCGCAATGAGAACGAGGGCGCGGACACGGGATGGATGCAGAAGCGCGGCGTCGAGCGCGACCCGTCCGCCTTGCGAGCATCCAACAAGGATCGCCGGCGCGCCATTCGCGGCGGCGTCAATCACCGCCAGCAAATCCGCGACCGCAGAATAGTCCTCCTGCTCCGCGCGGGTCTCGCCAAAGCCCCGCCGATCGTACGCGATCGCCTTGTGGCTCGTGCCGACTGCATCCAGTTGTGCGCGCCACATGCGACTATCGCAGACCGCGGCGTGGAGAAAGACAACAGGGTCGCCGTGGCCGACGACTGTCGCAGCCAGCCGGGCTTGGCCGGATTTAATCTGAAGATTCGAGCTCATGATTCATGCTAGCCCGCGCCAGAGGGAGCGGCTAGCAAGCAGCCCGGGTGAGCGCTTGCGATATGCGCGGAAAAGGAATTCGCGCTCAGCCGGTCGCTGCGCCCGATCCGTCCGCGCCGGGATCGAGCATGATCCGCAGCGCGACGGCGAAGCGCTCGATATCGACGCGCTCGTCCCAGGCAAGCTGCAGCGAAATGCCCTGCAGGGTCGCGACCATGACGCGGGCGGCCGACGCCGGATCGAGATGCTTTGGCCAGCGCCCCTGTCGTTGCGCCTGCGCGATCATCGGCGACAGCACGTCCACGGCCTGTGAAACCCCCGCAAGCGCCTCGCGCTTCAATCGTGGATTGGAAAGGCTCTCCGCCCAAAGCTGCACGGCCAGATGACGCCATCGCCTTTCGTTGGGATTGCGCAGTTCGAGCACGAAGCCTTCGACAAGCTGCCGCAGGCTGGTATCGATATCAGGTGCGGCCAGCGCAGATTCCATGCGTTGGCGTTCCATGGCGTGACGTTCGGCAGCGATCGCCATCGCAATCTCAGTCTTGCCTTTGAAGTATCCGTAGATCGCGCCGGGACTTAAGCCAGACTCCTCGACGATGTCCTGCACGGTCGCGGCATGAAAGCCTTCGCGCGCAAAGCATGTCAGCGCGGCATCGAGGATGCGTCCACGCTGCTCGTTGGCACGCGCCGCCGATATCCTAGGCATCGCCGACTTCCGCAAGCACCGTGTGATAGAAGCCGTAGCCGTGCATGTGGCGGCTGGCCTCCCCCATGACGCGCTCCCGGTATTGATCGGCGCCGAGATCGCTCACCAGTCGCAGCCCGCGCTCGCGCAGGAACTCCGGCAATTCGCCGGGCAACAAGCCGAAGCGCCAGGGTTCGCCTGAGACGTCGACCTTGGCGATGACCTTGTCTGCGCCGTCGAACGCGACGCTGCCGTCGATCGCGCCCTCATGCACATAGGTGAAGATGAACCGGCTGCCTGGCGCAAGCCGGCCTGCCCAACGCATCACGCCGCAGACCGCCTCGCCGGTCAGATACTGGCTGACGCCTTCCCACACGACGATCGTGCGCCGCGCCGGATCGAAGCCGGCATCGTGCAGGCGCTGTTCGAAATCATCGATTTCGAAATCGACGGCGACGAAGGTCACCCGGTCCAGATCGGCGCCGGCAGCCTGCAATCGCTCCCGTTTCACCTTTGCGGTTGCGGGGTGATCCACTTCAAAAATCTTCACGGAGTCCAGCGCGGCAAGCCGCCAGGCCCGCGTGTCGAAGCCCGCACCGAGCAGCACGACCTGCTCGGCCTGTCCGGTCGATTGCTCGATCCAGTCGTCGATCAGCCGCGTGCGGGCAATGCCGGAGGTTCGCGCGCCCGGCCACTGCCTATCGATGTAGCGGGTCAGCATTCCGCCCACCGGACGTAGCGCGAGCAGCCTGGCCGGCAGCCGCAAGCTTCCCGGCAGCAGCGCGACGGCCAGCGGATCGGTGAACACACGCCGCCCGGCACCTTTCGCATGCTCCGATGCCCGGAACATGGCCATGTATTCGGCGGTCCGGCTCGGCTGATGTTGCAGCATTTCGCGACCTCCTCAAAAAGAACGTTTATTCTTTTTAAGGCCGATCGCCACTGAGGTCAAGACGACCCTTAATCAAATGAAGTGCGGTTAATTCAGCGTCCCGGCCGCAGTTCCAGGGCTTCCAGTCCGGCAGCAACGCTGACGCCGACCTGGCCCTGCACGCTCAGGGGTTGCAGCGCGATCGAATTGGCGGAGCCGCCGACCAGAACGTTGCCGCCGACGCCGACGCCGAGCGTGGCACTGCCCTGCGCGCCGACATAATCGCCGGACAGGCCGCCCGGCCCGAGCCGCGCGACCGGCGCGAACACGCCCCAGGCCAGCGCCGATTCCTGGGTGATGCCGAGATCGAGCCCCACTTTACGGATGGTGGCGATGTAGCGGTCCTCCGGCATCCCTTCGGCGCGCAGCACGCAGCCGAGATTGGTGACGGAGCCGACGATGAACCCGACACTGGCGCCGCCGCGGCACTCCAGCACACCGACCTGCACACGCTGTGCCTGCTGCGCATTGGCGCCGCCGATCGAAGCGCTCCACATCGCAAGGACGGCACCGACGAGAATGAGAGAACGACGCATGAAGTAATCTCCGGCTGAAAAACTGTGATGCGAGCAGAGAATCAAGAACAAGGCCGTGCCCGCGGCGCTCGCCGTTCTATGCCACAATTCAATCAATCCAACAAAAAAGGCCCGCTTGCGCGGGCCTTTTCCTTAAACGCATATCCTCAGCCGCGGCGGTGATGCCGGCGAGCGTGCCGGCGCGGGCCGTTGCCGTTGAACGGCTGCAGTTCGAGGCCGGCGATCCCTGCGGTGACGTTGAGCCCGGTCTGGCCCTGCAGGCTGATCGGCTGCAGCGCGTAGGCGTTGGCGGGACCGCCCACCAGGAAGTTGCCGCCGCCGCCGATGCCGATCGATACGTTGGCGCCGACGCCGCCGTAGCTGCCGGCGAGTTCGCCGCGGCCGAGCCGGCTGTTCGGCGCATTGACGGCCCACTGCAACTGCGTCTGCTCGGTGATGCCGAGATCGAGACCGATGCGCTGCACCTTGGCGATATAGGGTTCAGGCCGGCGGCCTTCGCTGCGGAACACGCATTCGAGGCTGGTCACCGAGCCGACGACAAAGCCGACATTCTGGCCGCCCTGGCATTGCAGGATGCCGGCGCGAACCGGTGGCGCCGCGTTGGCGCTTGCGATCGGCGCGAGCAATCCGAGCGTGGCGATAGTTAGTGTCAGCAGTCGCATGAGTCCCAGTCTCCGCATGTTGATAAACAAATTTAGCGGAGCGGACAGGATGGAAGCGCCGTGTCGAAAACATGGCGCTTCCTCAAGAAACATGGCGCTTTGATAAGAAGCGATCAAAATATCGCGAGGTTTGCGCGCGACGTGACGTGACACGTTTTTTCTGACGCGTTTTCTTCACGCGAAATAAAAAAGCCGTCCCGCATTGAGTGCGGAACGGCTTGGTTTGCAAAACGCTTCTTTATCGCAGATTGCCGCAGAAGCGCTGGATGCGTTTGCAGGCGTCTTCGAGGTCGGAGGTTTTGGTCGCGTAGGAGATGCGGAACGCCGGGCCGAGGCCGAACGCCGAGCCCTGCACGACGGCGACGCCTTCGCTCTCCAGAAGCTCCGTGACGAAGTCCTCGTCATTGGCGATCACCTTGCCCGAGGGCGAGGTCTTGCCGATGGTGCCGGCGCAGGACGGATAGACGTAGAACGCGCCTTCCGGCCGCGGGCATTCGATGCCTTTGGCCTGATTGAGCATCGACACCACGAGATCGCGGCGCTCCTTGAACACCTTGTTGTGCACGGGGATGAAGTCCTGCGGACCGTTCAACGCCTCCACCGACGCCCACTGCGCGATCGACGACGGGTTCGAGGTCGACTGCGACTGGATCGTCGCCATCGCCTTGATCAGGTCGGCCGGGCCGCCGGCATAGCCGATGCGCCAGCCGGTCATGCAATAGGCCTTCGACACGCCGTTCACCGTCAGCGTGCGCTCATACAGTTTCGGCTCGACCTGCGCGGGCGTTGCGAACTGGAAGTCGTCATAGACGAGGTGCTCGTACATGTCGTCGGTCATCACCCAGACATGCGGGTGCTTCACCAGCACGTCGGTGATCGCCTTCAATTCCGTGCGCGTATAGGCAGCGCCAGTCGGGTTCGACGGCGAGCACAGGATGATCCATTTGGTCTTCGGCGTGATCGCCTTTTCCAGATCGTCGGGGCGCAGCTTGAAGCCGCTGGAGGCGGGGCACACCACCGGCACCGACTCGCCGCCGGCCAGCGCCACCATCTCGGGATAGCTGACCCAGTACGGCGCGGGAATGATGACCTCGTCGCCGGGGTTCAGCGTCGCCATCAGCGCGTTGTAGAGCACCTGCTTGCCGCCGGTGCCGACGATGATCTGGTTTGGCTTGTAGGTCAGGCCGTTCTCGCGCTGGAACTTGGCGATGATGGCTTCCTTCAGCTCGGGAATGCCGCCGACGTCGGTGTACTTGGTCTTGCCGGCCTCGATGGCGTGGATCGCCGCCAGCTTGATGTTGGCGGGCGTGTCGAAATCCGGCTCGCCGGCGCCAAGGCCGATGACGTTGCGGCCCGCCGCTTTCAGCGCGCGCGCTTTGTCCGTGACCGCGATCGTCGCGGACGGCTTCACACGGGCGAGCGAGGCGGACAGGAAGGGCATCATCATCTCCTGGCAAACGTCGTGACTTCTGAAATTCACGACTCTTTTTGATGGGAACGGCGCACCCTACGGCGCTCGGCGCTGCATCGCAAGAAGCTTGGCCGGAAACGGCCAAACTTTAGGGAACGTTAAAGCGGGCTCGGTACGGTCGGAGCAATACGGCGCAATATTCGTAAAGTTCCGCGGTAAAATGGCTCATATCTGGCAAGCGCTGCGGTCCGGCGAATGGCTCACGGCTTCGCGCGTCCGCGCCTATTGCCTGATCCTGCTCGCCCTCGCCGGCCTGGCCATCGTCGGCTGGATCGCGCTGTCGCATGACCTGGTCGACCGTAACGGCAAGCCGATCGGCACCGACTTCTCCAGCTTCTACACGGCCGGCGCGCTGGCGCTGGAGGGGCGAGCGGCCGACGTCTACAACATGGCCCTGCATCACGCCCGTGAGCGCCAATTGTTCGGGCCCGATACGCCGTTCTACGGCTGGCTCTATCCGCCGAGCTTTTTCCTCGTGGCCGCGCCGCTGGCGCTTTTGCCCTACGCGCTGGCGCTTGCCGTATGGCAGGGCCTTACGTTCGCATTCTACCTCGGCGTGATCGGCGCGATCCTGCGGCCGGCGCGGCAGCAGCACGGCGCGATCGGCCGACTGTGGCTGGCGGTGGCCGTCGCCTTTCCCGCCGTCTTCATCAATCTCGGCCACGGGCAGAACGGCTTTCTAAGCGCCGCCTTGCTGGGTGCGGCGTTGGTCGCGCTACCGCGACGACCGCTTGTCGCCGGCGTCCTGTTTGGCCTTCTGTCCTACAAGCCGCAGTTCGCGCTCGTCATTCCCCTGGCGCTGGTGGCCGGCGGACAATGGCGCGCGTTTTTTTCCGCGGGCGTCACCGTGATCGTTCTCGCCGGCGCATCCGCCGCCTTGTTCGGGGTCGATGCCTGGACCGCGTTCTTCGCTTCCACCGAGGTCTCGCGCAAGCTGCTGCTGGAAGAAGGCAATGTCGGCTTCGAGAAACTGCAGAGCACGTTTGCCGCAATCAGGCTGTGGGGCGGCGGCGTGACGTCAGCCTACATGGCGCAAACAGCGGTGTCCGTGCTCACGGTCGCCGCCACCGCGTGGGTCTGGCATGCAGGCCGCGATCACGCCATCAAGGCGGCGCTCCTGATCGCCGCCACCGCGCTCGCCTCCCCGCACATCCTTGACTACGACCTGATGCTGCTTGCGCCGGCGCTCGCCTTCTTCGTCGCGGCAAGACCGGATGCGCGCTTCGGCGACTTTGAGATCAGCCTGCTCGCGTTTGTCTGGATCGCACCGCTGCTATCGCGCAGCATCGCAGGTGTCAGCTACATCCCCCTGGGCCTGTTCGCGGAGCTGGCCTTCTGTGCACTTGTCTTGCGGCGCGCGGCCCTCGATCGCGCCAGCCATGCGCTTGGCGCGCCCCGCGTCGCGCAAGCGTGATCTTTGTTGTTCCGCCGTGTTGATGAAAACATGCTGCGCGCGTGCAGTGCAGTAGAGGTTTTCGACTTTTTCCATTCCGCGGGACTTGCGACGCGGTGATATCGGCATCATTCTTTGGCCGCGTTGCGGTGCGAACCGCTGAGGCGCAGGCGCGCAACTGCTGCGTGCGTGCTTTCTCGATCGGAGTGAAATCCAGGACGATGTACAAGCTCTATTCGATGCAACGCTCCGGCAACAGCTACAAGGTCCGCCTTGCGCTGGCGCTGCTCAACGCGCCGTACGAGGCCATCGAAGTCGACATTCTCCGCGGCGAAAGCCGCACGCCGGATTTTCTGGAGAAGAATCCCAGCGGACAGGTGCCGCTGCTGGAAGTCGCCGAAGGCCGCTACCTCGCCGAGTCCAACGCCATCCTCTGGTATGTCTGCGGCGGCACATCGCTGGCGCCGGAGTCGCGGGTCGAGCGCGCCGAAGCGCTGCAATGGATGTTCTTCGAGCAGCACGCGCTGGAGCCCAATATCGGCGCCGCCTATTTCTGGCTGTCGCTGGTCAAGGGCGGCCGCGACCTGCAGACGCATGCGCTGGAGGACTGGATGGAGCGCGGCTATGCCGCGCTGCAGGTGATGGAAAACCACCTCAAGACCCGCGCCTATTTCGCCGCCGGGCAGCTCACGGTCGCCGATATCGCGCTGTACGGCTACACCCATGTCGCCGACCGCTGCGACTACGACCTCGCCACTTTCCCGGCCATCCGCGCCTGGCTGCGGCGGGTCGAACAGACCCCGGGCTTCGTCACCATGGACTGGCGGCCCGAGAGCGAGGTCGACGACCAGGCCGGCATCGTCGCCGGCGCTTGACCGCCGCCAGGCCGGCAGCAGGCCCCCTCACTTTCGCGCGAGCGGAGCGCCAAAAGTTAACAATAGCGGGTATAAGATTAACCTTTGCCGCTATTCTGCCATTTTCAAACGGCCGATCGCCGCATTGTTGCCGGTGATCGTTGCAAGGTTTTCCTGACATCGCGGGGTGATTCGCCCCGCACTGCGAGGATTTGGACCATGGTTCGGTCGCCTGGCACGGTCGGCTTCGAAAGCCGCCGTGCGCCCGTTGCTTCTTCCCGATTGCTTGGAGCGATCGCTACTTCGCTCGCAATCGGCACGCTATCGCTTTGCCTCATGGTCACGCTGACGGTGCTGTCGATCAAGGCCACCGTCGCGATGCCCTTTCCTTAATGGTTGCGGCTTTTTTGTTTGCATCATTAGCGAACGCGCGATGACATTGGCGAACGCGCGATGATCGACATCGCGATTGGACTCGCATGAAGACACCTGTTGGCCTTGTCACCGTCGCGCTGGCGGTAGCGATCCTGCTGGCGGTCTCGTTCCTGATCGCCACCAGCACGCGCGGCCAGGAGCAGGCGTTCGGTTCCTCTGCCGGCGAGCTCGAGGTGCGGACCGTCGCACGGGGCCTCGTCAATCCCTGGGCGCTGGCGTTCCTGCCGGATGGGAAGATGCTGGTGACCGAGCGCCCCGGCCGCATGCGCCTCGTCACCGCCGAAGGGCAAATCTCGCCGCCGCTCAAGGGCGTGCCCGAGGCGTGGGCCTCCGGCCAGGGCGGCCTGCTCGATGTCGTCACCGACAAATCCTTTGCGCAGAACAAGACCATCTATTTCTGTTACGCCGAACGAAGCGAGGGCGGCGGACGTACCACGGCCGCGCGCGCTAAACTGAACGACGGCAATGGCCGCCTCGACGAGGTCAAGATCATCTTCCGCCAGCAGGGGCCGCTGTCGTCAGGCAATCACTATGGTTGCCGCATCGCGCAGGCCGATGACGGCAATCTGTTCGTGGCGCTCGGCGATCACTTCACCTATCGCGACGAGGCGCAAAACCTCGGCAATCACCTCGGCAAGATCGTCCGGATCGCGCCGGATGGTTCGGTGCCGTCGGGCAATCCATTTGCCGGCCGCGCCGGTGCCAAGCCGGAAATCTGGAGTTACGGGCACCGCAACGTGCAGGCGCTTGCGATCAATCCGGCGACTGGCGAGCCCTGGGAAATCGAGCATGGCCCGCGTGGCGGCGACGAAGTCAATGTCGCCGGCAAGGGCAAGAATTACGGCTGGCCGGTGATCGGCTACGGCATCGATTATTCCGGCGCGAAGATCCACGACGCGACAGCCAAGGACGGCATGGAGCAGCCGCTGAAATACTGGGTACCGTCGATCGCGCCGTCAGGCATGGCCTTCTACACCGGAAAGCTGTTTCCGAAATGGAACGGCAGCCTGTTTTTGGGCGCGCTGCGCGGCACGATGCTGGTGCGGCTGACGCTGAACGGCAACACGGTGGCGTCGGAGGAGCGGCTTTTACAGAACCTGCACGAGCGCATCCGTGACGTCCGCCAGGGACCGGACGGCGCGCTGTGGCTACTCACAGACAGCTCGAACGGACGCGTCCTGAGGGTGACGCCGGCCGCTAAATGATTTTGTGTCCGTGGACTCTATCCGCGTCATTGCGAGCGCAGCGAAGCAATCCACGTCTCAGCACAGGGATAGATGGATTGCTCCGCTGAGCCTGTCATCGGGCGCGCATTCGCGCGACGCGTTGGCTCGCAATGACGGGTGGACATAGCTTCACACTCTCTCAGGCCCGCATCAGAGCCAAGTGGATACCGCTTACTTCAGCTTGCCGCTCGACAGATCCATGATCATGCGCGTGGCGAGATAGAGGCGCGGCACGATGGTGTCGACCTTCACATATTCGGCATCGTTGGAGTGCGCGCCGAAGCTCGACAGGCCCATGCCTTCGACCACCGCGCCCTTCGCCTTGAGGCCGGCGAACGCCGCGTCAGTGCCGCCGCCGGTGGCCTTCTCGGCCACGTTGAGCGACATGCCGAGTTCCCGATAGATCGTCTTGCCGTGATCGGTGACACGGCGCGAAGCGTCGGTGGCCTCGAGCGGCGGCCGGCGCACCTCGAATTTGAGATCCACCCTGGAGTCGGGCAGCAGCTTCGTCTTGATCTTGTCCTGCAGCGCCTTCTCGAGCCCGGCGAAATCCGCCACCTTGAGCGCGCGCGCATCGGCCTGCGCCGTGGCTTCGGCCGGAATGACGTTGCGGTTGGTGCCGGCCTTGGCGACGGTCCAGTTCAGCTTCAGGCCCTGCTCGGGCCTGGACAGTTCCTTCATCTGCAAGAGCTGATGCGACAGCTCGTACAGCGCATTGACGCCGCCTTCGGGCCGGGAGCCCGCATGCGACGCCTTGCCATGCACCGTGAGATAGGCCGAGCCGATGCCGCTGGTGGCAAGCCGCAGCGCGCCGTCGGTGCCGCCGCCTTCGAACGAGAACACGGCGTCCTGCTCGGCGGCGAGACGCGTGATGGTGCTGCGCCAGCCGGGCGAAGAGATCTCCTCGTCGCCATTGATCAGCACCGTGAGCTCGCCATACTCCTTGAAGTTCAGCTTCTGCAGCATGGCCACGGCGTGGATGATGAGGGCGATGCCCTGCTTGTCGTCGGCAATGCCGAGGCCATAGGCCTTGTCGCCATCGATGCGGAACGGCTGATCCTTCAGCATGCCCTTGAGGTATACCGTATCCATGTGCGCGATCAGCATGATCTTCGCGCTACCCGTGCCCTTGAAAACGGCGTGCACGGCCGGGCCCACTTTCTCGGGCGTGTCGTCGAGGCGGTAGATGTCGCTGGGCTGCAGGACCTCCACGGTTCCGCCGAGTTGCTTGAGCTGGCCGGCAATGCGCTCGGCGAGCCGGTTCAGGCCTTCGATGTCGCCGCTGCCGGATTCGATCTGCACGAGATCACGCAGCGTATCGAGCAGCGGCTGCTGCTCCTTCTGCGCCAGTGCGTGGACATCGGCCACCGGCGCGGCGTGCGCCACGGCGGCAAATGCCAGCGCGAGCGATGCGATCAATGGACGAACAAAGGACAAGGCAGCGTGCGGTCGGGGCATGGCGCGGCGGTCCGTGAGGTTGGAAGCAGGAAGTTGATAATGCAGCACTGAAGCATCGTGGCGGGCAGGCTACAACCCCTGTCCAACAGCCTTGTTCCGTATACTCCATACAAGAGCGCTCACGCCCATTTGTGAAAGATCAGAAACGCGCCGATGGCGATGAAGAGAAAGCCGAGCGCGTGATTCCACCCCAGCGGCTCTTTCAGGTAGAGCACCGAGAAGGCGGCGAACACCACCAGCGTGATCACCTCCTGGATGGTCTTGAGCTGGGCTGCTGAATACACCGCGCTGCCCCAGCGATTGGCCGGCACCGCCAGCCAATATTCGACGAAGGCGATCCCCCAGCTCACCAGCACCACCGTCGGTAGCGCGCTTTCCTTGAATTTCAGATGGCCGTACCAGGCGAAGGTCATGAAGACGTTGGAGGCAAACAGCATCAGGATCGGCAGCAGCGTCGGCGAAACAGTGGGCATCGATGTCCTCTTGCAAAATGTCGTGTGGCTCAATCGAGCGGTGCGGTACCCCGTTCCCTAACTCGATATCATTTGATTTCAAAAATACGAAAGCTCGACGCATTCCCGCAACGCCCTCTTAGGACTGGCGGCAGAAAGGCGTGCACAATCGCAACAATCAGGCATGCTTGCGTCATATTCCCGGCAAGTGACGAGAACGGCATGCAGTTCAACTGGCGCGCAATCTCCGGTCCGGCTCTTACAACGGCGGCGGCGTTGATCGCCTTCCTCGTCGACCGACATGTCGTGGCGGTCCCCAATCCCGCGCCGCTGTTCGTCTGCATCGTCGCCTTTGCCGCCTCTATCAGTGGTATCGTCTCGGGTCTTGCCAGCGCGGTCATCGCGGTAGTGTCTTCCGCGCTGTTCTTCCTCAACCATCGCGCCGCCCCCGGTTACGACATGTCGGACCTGGCGCGCATGCTGCTGCTCGCGGTAACCGCCGGCGGCACCGCGCTGATCACCGGGCTGCTGAGGCAGAAATGGGTCGATGCATTCGCGTGGGAGAAGAAGCACCACGCCACCGCGGACCGCCTGTCGGCCGCGCTCGACCAGGTCGACATCGGCATCGTGCTGCTCGATTCCGACACCCGCGCCGAATTCATCAACCGCGCCTTCCGCAGTTACTTCAAGCTGTCCGACGAACAGGCCGACAGCAAGCCGCCCTTCATTGCGCTGATGTATCACGGCCGCGACACCGGCGCCTGGCAACTGCCCGAGGACGAACTCAGCGCCTTCATCGCCAAGCGCACCGAGATGATCCGCACCGGCGATTCCACGCCGATCAACATCGAACTCGTGGACGGAGAGGTGTTGCGCTTCATCTGCACCGCACTGCCCGATGGTGGACGCATGCTGAGCTATACGCCGATCACCGACCTCGTCCGCCACACCGACGATCCCGGCAGCGCGGAGTACTATCGCACGTTACGCGGCAGCTATCGCAACCTTGCCCAGCAGCTCGGCGCTGCGGAGTAGAAGCGCTCCAACGCGGGCGGCTCTCCTTAAACCTCGCCCCGCTTGCGGGGAGAGGTCGGATTGCCTCGGCGATGCGAAGCATCGTCCGGTGCAATCCGGGTGAGGGGGTACAGGTCTCACCACGTACGCGACTCGCGGAGGCAGCCCCTCACCCCACCCCTCTCCCCGTAAAGAACGGGGAGAGGGAGCGCATCGAGCGCGCCCGCAAAAGTTGATCGGTTCCCTCCCCGCCTGTAGTAAGGAGTCTCAACGCGCGTTCGCGACGCTGCCCTCCCACCACAACGGAAATCGCTCAATGTCCGGCGACCTCATCATCCGCTTCGTCACCCGTCAGGACTACGCGCAATGGCTGCCGCTATGGGACGGCTACAACGCCTTCTACGGCCGCTCGGGCCCGACTGCGCTGGCACCCGAGATCACGGCGATGACCTGGGCGCGCTTCTTCGACGCCTATGAGCCGGTGCACGCGCTGGTCGCCGAGCGCGGCGGCGAGCTGCTCGGGCTGACGCACTACCTGTTTCACCGCTCCACGACCATGATCGAGCCGAACTGCTATCTGCAGGATCTGTTCACCAGTCCGGAATCGCGCGTCAAGGGCGTCGGCCGCGCGCTCATCAATGGCGTCTACGAACAGGCAAAACTCGCCGGCGCATCGCGCGTCTATTGGCAGACGCACGAAACCAACCACACCGCGATGCAGCTTTACGACAAGGTCGCGGACCGCTCCGGCTTCGTGGTGTATCGCAAGATGCTTTGACGCCCCAACGCGATACCGCATCTGTGAAATACATGAATTACCTGATCAGCGGGGCCGTCGCCTTGATCTCGGCCTTCATTGGCATGTTTCTGCCGATGCTTTCTGCTGTTGGGCCGATTCAAAGGCCGACGAATCTCTTGTTTGGATTCGTCTATGGGTTCGGCTGGTTCGTTGGAGGGTTCGTGGCGGATGTAAGATCCCGATACGTGGAGGCTTTTGGATCGTTGGTCTGGCCGGCCGCAGTCCTGCTGCTAGTGACATATCTCCTCGGCCGACAGCTTTCGGATCGGCCCGATCGGAGATTCACGATTGTATCTGGCAGCATCTTCCTCTCGCTCCTGATCCTGCCGGGAAATTGGGTTGCGACCACGCCGCTAAAATGCATTCCGACGTATACAAGCACTCTGCTTGCGGTTTATTGAGCTTGCCTGTTGTGTCGCTGCTCGCGATACGCGTTGCGTGGCACCCTGTGGATAAGTCCCGGTGTCACGCGCGCGTAACAAAGCACGGATAGGTTGCGCCTGCGTCTGATCAGGCCCCCCGTCTCAGATCACGCGCCCCAGCGGTCCCCGTCAGTCGCCGCGTCTGACCGGGGCCGCCTCTTTTTGTGCTGCATGGCTGCCAAGCGCGAGCGCAGGTCACGCCGCTGCTTGCGGGTCGAGGCCGTGCGGGCCACAATGCGCCCCTCCCGCGCCCTTCCCACAGGATCGATCCATGCAAATTCGCAATCTCGGCGGCTCCGGCCTGCGCGTTTCCGCCGTCGGCCTCGGCTGCAACAACTTTGGCCAGCGCACCGATCTGGAGACCTCGCGCAAGGTGATCCACAAGGCGATCGACCTCGGCATCACGCTGTTCGACACCGCCGACATCTATGCCGGCATGGGCGGCTCCGAGACGGTGCTCGGCACCGTGCTCGGCGACCGCCGCAAGGACATCGTGCTGGCGACGAAGTACGCAAAGCCGATGGCGACCGACGGCACCAAGCAGGGCGCCTCGCGCCGCTACATCATGTCCGCGGTCGAGGCCAGCCTGACGCGGCTGAAGACCGACTACATCGATCTCTACCAGCAGCACGATTACGATCCGTTGACGCCGATGGAAGAGACGCTGCGCGCGCTCGACGATCTCGTCCGCCAGGGCAAGGTCCGCTACATCGGCAATTCGAACTTTCCGGCCTGGCGCATCGCGGAAGCGGAAATGCTGGCGCGGCAGATGAACGTCAGCCGCTTCGTCTCCTGCCAGGACGAATACAGCCTCGTGGTGCGCGGCATCGAAAAGGATCTGCTGCCGGCAGCTCAGGAATACAAGCTTGGCCTGCTGCCGTTCTTCCCGCTGGCCAGCGGGCTTTTGACCGGCAAATACAAGCGCGGCGCCGCCGCCCCCACCGACACCCGCTTCGCCAAGGCGCCCGCGCTGAAGGACCGCTACGTCACGGCGCGCAACGAGGACATCGTCGAAAAGCTGCAGGCGTTCGCGCAAGCGCGCGGCCACACCATGCTCGAACTCGCCTTCTCCTGGCTCGCCCACCGCCCCCAGGTCTCAAGCGTCATCGCCGGCGCCACCCGCGTCGAACAGGTCGAGCAGAACGTCAAGGCGATCGGCTGGACGCTGAGCGCGGACGAGATAGCGGAAGTGGACGAGATTACGAAGTAGAGCGGAAACGGCTCTCTCCGCCCCCTCTCCCCGTTCTTCACGGGGAGAGGCTCGGGGTGAGGGGCTATCTCCGCGAGCTGCGAACGACGTGAGACCTGTACCCCCTCACCCGGATTGCTCCGCAATCCGACCTCTCCCCGCAAGCGGGGCGAGGTTAAGAGGAGCGAGCGGCTCGATCCGAGAGCTCGGCTTGAAGTGTTGTCAGAACGCCGTCGATATTACCGAGCACCTCATTATTCCAGAAACGAAGCACCTTGTAGCCATCATCAGCCAAGCGACAATCGCGAATTGCGTCGGCGGTCGATGCACTGTGCTGCCCGCCGTCCACTTCAACGATCAAACTCAGTTCGCGGCAAACGAAGTCGCAGATATAGCCGGCGATCGGAACTTGCCTTGCGAACTTGTGCCCGGCGATTTGCCGGTTGCGGATGCGATTCCAGAGGACTGTTTCTGCGTCTGTTTGATTGACGCGCAATCGCCTTGCGATTCGGATGGTCTTTTCATTGCGGCCACGCATTGCCCTGCCCCTCACCCGGATCGCATCTGCGATGCGATCCGACCTCTCCCCGCAGAAGAGCGGGGAGAGGTTAAGAACTCACCCCACCAATCCCTGCATCGGCTTCACCGCCGCGCTGTCCGGAAACACCGCCTCCGCCAGCACCTTGTCCGCCAGTCCGAACTGGTCCTTCAGCACGCCCTTCATCACCGCGCGCAAATCGGTGGTCGGCGCGAGATCGCGTCCCTGATAGAGGCTGCCCGGCTTCAATCCCGGCCAGTCCGCGATCACGCGGCCGCCCTTCACTGCGCCGCCGGCGAGCAGCGCCACCGTGCCGGTGCCGTGATCCGTTCCCTGCGTGCCGTTGATGCGCGCGGTGCGGCCGAATTCGGTGGCGACGACGATCACGGTGCCGCTCCAGCGTGGTCCCATCCCGGTTTCGAATTCGGCGAGTGCGCCATCGAGACCGCCGAGCAGTTGCGCCAACCGCCCCACCGGCCCGCCTTCATTGGCGTGGGTGTCCCAGCCATCGAAGGCGAGCGCGCCGATCCGCGGACCGGTGTCAGCCGCCATCAGCCGCGCCGCGCCGCGCGCCGCCAGCCGCATCGCGGCCACG
>NZ_LLYB01000107.1:0-824 GCF_001440475.1 Bradyrhizobium lablabi
CACTCTCGCTGCCACCGTCCTATGGCTGCGATAAGTGTCCACACCACCTAGCGCTGGCAAAGCTTAACGCTCTTCATCGATAACGGCCGGATCGACGACAACAATACCGTCGAACGATCAATCCGTGGCATCAAACCCAATCGCAAGAACGCGATCTTTGCCGGACACAACGGCGGAGCCGAACACTGGCTGTCGTCGTGTCCCTGGTCAAGACTTGCAAGCTCAACGGCTCCGCTCGCCTATCTGACCGACGTCCTGACAAGGCTCGTCAACGGGTATCCAAACCGCGGCATCGAGCAGCTACCTGGGCCTACCTCGCTCAAGCCCCCAAAGCCGTAGCCTGAGAACGACGCTTACCAGGCTCTCGCCGAGCTCAGCGTTTAGTTTTGGGCCTCTCCTAATTGGTCCAATGCTGTCTCGAGGCGAGCTATTCGGCGAGGACCGTATCAGAGCTCCACAGGATAGTTCTCGACTAACTGCTGCGTGTTCCTCGACGGCGCCGATCAGACCGATGCTTGAATGACTCTCGAACCTGATGCGCCGAGCCGAGCTGGATATGCCAAAACTGTGATCACACGGTGGCGGGCTCGGCGAACGGCTCGTTTTACTCATTCGTCGATTGGCGACTGGCGGGCTAGACGATTCACTTCCAACTGTGGGGGTCCATCATCTCGTCGAAGCTCCCCTGGAGAGAACTGCTCTAGCAGGCTGTTGAAGAAGTCGGTGGCGAAGCACTTTGGATCGTGATTCTCTAGGATCAGGATTGATCTAGGGGACGCGATGCGGGGAAGTGACGAACGGTCAGGCTCGCTTTTCAGTTATGT
>NZ_LLYB01000107.1:893-2391 GCF_001440475.1 Bradyrhizobium lablabi
ACTGCGTGACGTCATAGGCCTTAAGGACCTCCTTGCTTGGCAGGAGGTTGCTCCTGGCAAGCGTACCCATCAGCTCTTCCGGGACTGCTGGCCTTCGCTAGACACATTGGGAGGGGGACTACGGCGTGGCCATCCGTCGGGCAGCGCATTATCGGCCTCACGCGCCTCGTGCAATTGCTGCTCAAAGGCCTCTTGCCCGGGTCGGTCTCCTTGATGTTCTTGCGGCACAGCGTGTTGCACCTGGGGCCGCGCTGTTAAATTCGATGGGTCAAAATTTTGCGGGTCCACGCTAGCCTCACGTCCAAAAACACCTGAGCAGGTCTTCTAATCGGGCAAGCTTTCGAGAACCTGACGTGGCCACGGTCCCGTAGCCGGGAGGGCATTCGCGCCGGCCAATCTCGGAAAAGGCGGCCGGAACCATAGTCTCCTCCAATATCCGAGCCTTTTCGTTCTTAGAGATCCAACGACGGTGTCCTGTTTCCGTGACCACTTCCAGTCGGTGCCGTCGCGTCCGACTTAAGCATAATAGTCAAGAATAAATGCAAGGCGGTCCCTTCAAAGGATATCGCGAACCTCGCCTATCGCATGCGCCACGAGAGGGTAGGAGCAAAACGACGTTTACGGATCACCTGATGCTGGGTGATTTTGCCGGGACATGGGTTGGAGATCTGGACATGTTCTGACCTGCGAGCACAATCACGATCCGCTCGCGCATCGCAAGTCGCGCGGGTCCCACCGCAGAGGTCTGCGGGTCAGAGCGAAAGGCCGCGTTTGTCGCTAAGGCTCTAGGTCGTGTGGACTCGTGGGATTCTCAAATCGGCGGGAACGTGATTCAAGGCTTTCCTTTAGGAGGAAACCTTGGGTGCCATGGACCGACTCGTTCTGAGCGATGCGCAACGGCGTCGTATCTCCGGCTTGATCATCGGTCGGCCGGACCAGCGCGGTTCGATTGGCCGCGACAACCGCATGTTTGTCGAAGGCGCTCTATGGATCGTGCGGACCGGTTCGCCGTGGCGTGATCTGCCTGAAGCATTCGGCGAATGGAACAGCGTATTCCGGGGCTTCAGCCGGTGGAGCGCCAAAGGGGTCTGGCTGCGCATGTTTGAAGCGTTGGCAGATGATGCGGACTTTGAATACCTGATCGTTGACTCCACCATCGTTCGCGCACACCAGCACGCCAGCGGCGCAAAAGGGGGGCTCAAAATCAGGCCATCGGGCGTTCGCGCGGCGGCCTGACGACAAAAATCCATATGGCCGTCCGCGGCTTGGGCTGCCCGGTCCGTTTCTTCCTAACGGCAGGCCAGGCCGGCGATGCGCCTCAGGCCCAGCCGCTCATCGAGGGGCTCCCAGCCGACGTCGTCATGAGCGATGCGGCCTACGATTCCGATGCGTTGCGATCCGCCATCGCTGCAAAAGGCGCTCAAGCCGTCATTCCGAACGTACGCATCCGACGGGGGCCGTCTTGCGTGACGGGTGGTAATTCGCGAAGCGTGTGACC
>NZ_LLYB01000108.1 GCF_001440475.1 Bradyrhizobium lablabi
CGCCATCGCGGCAAAGCCCGGCCAGCCGATGCCGGCGCCCCACAGCGCGGCGGCGCGGCCGTCCTGCACCATGGCCGGACCGTCGCCGGCGCGATCGAGATAGATCGACTTGAAGTCCTCGTCCTGCTTCAGCCCGATGCCGTCGAGGATATAGCGCGACAGGATCGGCAGGCCCGAGCCTTTGGCCCCGAAGGCGACCGGCTGGCCGACAAGATCCTTGATGGTCTTGTAGGGGCTGTCCGCACGCACCACGAACATGCCGGGGCTGGAATACATCGCGGTGAGGATTTTCAGTTTTGTTGCGGGACGGCCGATGCCCATGAAGGCTTCGTAGGCGGGCTCCCCTGCGATCAGCGCGATATCGAGCTGGCCGGATTCCAGCAGCGGAATGTTTTCGTTGGAGCCCTTGGTGTTGCGCGGCTCGATCGAGAGCGCCGGATCGGCGGCGTTCATGACTTCAGCAAAGGCGTTGCCGTAGACCGGGAAGCCGCCCCCCGGCGTCGCGGTCCCGAGGCTGATATTGGTCCTGGTAATGGCCTTGCCTCCCTCCTGCGCCCCGGCGCCGCCCGCAAGCAGCAGCGCGCCGACGCAGGCAATCCAAGCGAGTTTCATTGTTGGCCTCAAGCGTTCCATGACGAATGATGCAATGGAGGTTGTAGGCAAGCACGCAGCCCGATGAAAGCCTGTTCTTGGCCCCCAATCCGCCATTGCCGTATCGCTGTCATGCCTGTAAACGATGGCGGCACCGTTGCCGGCCGACCTTCCTGCGGCCCCTCCGCGGCGGGGCCTGTAGCTCAATGGTTAGAGCCGGCCGCTCATAACGGTCTGGTTGCAGGTTCGAGTCCTGCCGGGCCCACCAGCCTNNTCGCTGGCTACGCCAGCTTCGGCTCGGCAAGCCNCGTCGCACACGTTCCAAGCGAAGCGAGTGAAGGCTGCCGCGCCGAAGCCCACTTGGGCGAAGGCGGGCGCGGCCGCGATCTACGGCTCGGCAGGCCACGCTTCCCAACCGCAAGGTCGACGCCGCCTCCTAACCAAAATATCGAAAACAACCCCATGCAAAGTAGCAACCGGTCGATACTTTGAGCGATCCCGCGAGAAATTTTGACACGTCGGGCAAATCAGCGGCACTATCGCATGGTCGGTCATCATTGCTCTGATCGGTCGCGGAGCTTGGCGCTGCCGCAGCGATGAAATCTTGCCAAAACCAAGTGATTTTTCGCGCTGAGGAGCAACGGCGGAAGGGATTGCGAGCCAACCTCCACCCTCGCAATCCACCTCAATCTTCGACCCGGTACAGACGCCATCGCTCCGGTACTCCTTTGAGCTGGTGTACGCCGTGATCCCTGAAGCAGATTTGAGACTGCGACATCAGGTCCTTGACCGCGCTTGAGACCAGCACTTCGCCGGCGCGCGCTTTTGCGGCGACGCGTGCGCCGATGTGAAACGCGAGACCGACCACCTCGGCTCCGCTCACTTTGTATTCGCCCGCATGCAGCCCCACCCTGATCTCCAGCCCCAGCGTGCGCACCGCCTCACGGATCGCGGTCGCACAGCGGACGCCGGCAGCCGGCGCCTTGAACGTCGCCAGCACTCCGTCCCCCGTCGTCACGACTTCCTTTCCGCGCGAAGTCTTCAACTCCTTGCGGACCGCTGCGTAATAATGGCCCATCACCTTTGTCCAGCGCGCATCGCCCAGCTTCGCGGCTTTCTCGGTCGAGCGGACGATATCAACGATCAGGATCGTGGCGAGTGCCGGTTTGAGGTCGGTGCTGCGCTCGGTGGATCGGCGCCGGAGCGCAATCGGTCCGGCCAGCGGTTCGTAGCGATGATTGCGGCGCCGCGCGATCGAGGACTTCACATAGTCGTTGGCCCGCTGCGCCGTGCCGCAACGAATCGTTTTCTCCCTCGGCGGAACTGTCCAGTAAACCTTTCGCCCATCTCCGGCGCCAAGGACCTCCACCGCTCCCCACTTCAGGAAAACCGCCGAGCCAACCCGTCGAACACACCACGCCTTTGACGTGTATCCAGAGACGTTCGACTGATGGACACCGATGCGAAGGAATTTTGGCATGAACGTGCGGCCAATCGAAAGACCGTTTGGGCGTACTTGGGGCAAAGGGTAGTCATACAATCCAGCGTTGGCAACTGTCGAAAAATTTGCCTATGGCTCCCACGTCTGTTCGCGTTCGCGGTCAAAAATACCGAAGGAGATCAGACAGCAGGTGCGGGCCCGCCGCCCCAGTTTCGCACCAGAAACGACCTCGACTACGCGCAACGAACGCAATCGAACCCGAACGAAAACGCAGCAGACTTAACGAAGCTGATCGATCTTCTGCCGTTCATAACGGTCTGGTTGCAGGTTCGAGTCCTGCCGGGCCCACCACATCGTTGGTCCGCCGGTGTTCTCAGCCATTCATCGTCATCCGCCGAGTCTATATTTTTCACTATTTTACAGAGCCTTGTGACATTCAGACGTCCGCCTACGTTCGCATTGTGTTCGCGAACATCCCGCCGTTTTGTTGGCATATTTGTTGGTATCTATTCGAAGTCAAAGCGAGATACCAACATGACGCTCACGGATACAAAGTGCCGGAATGCGAAGGGGCAAATAAAGCCACGCAAGCTTTCCGACGGCGGTGGCTTGCACCTCCTGGTCAGTCCTGACGGCGCCAAATACTGGCGCTTGGCCTATCGGTGGCACGGCAAGCAACGCACCCTAGCGATCGGCGTTTATCCTGCCATTGGGCTGATGGAAGCGCGCGCTGCGCGGGATGAAGCCAAACGTAACCTCGCTGCGGACGTAGATCCCTCCGTGGTGAAACAGGAGCGCAAGAGAGCCGCGAAGATTGCGACTGACAATACCTTCGAAGCCATCGCGCGCGAGTGGCATGAAAACTGGAAAGGCGCACGTACCCCCTATTACGCAGCGCAGATCCTTCGACTTCTGGAGGCGGATGCTTTCCCGGCGATCGGCCGCCGTCCGATTGCAGCGCTCGAACCACCGGAACTGCTGGACGTGCTGCGCAAGAAGGCGCGGGGCGAACGAAACGGCGCGCCGGCTCAAGCAACTGGTCGGACAAATATTCCGTTTCGCGATCGTGACCGGTCGAGCAAAACGGGATCCCTCCGTAGATCTCAGGGACGCACTACGTGCCACTGGAGAACCGCAACGTCACAGGGCGATGCCGCTTTCAGAGCTGCCAACGTTCTTGCGGAAATTGGAGCGTTACAGCGGCGAGCAGCAGACCAAACTTGCATTGAAGCTCTTAACTCTAACGTTTCTTCGAACGACCGAGCTGCGCGCCGGCAAGTGGAGTGAACTCGAGAACCTGGATGAAAATTCTGCTCTGTGGCGCATTCCGGCCGAACGCATGAAAATGCGCCTGGAGCATCTGGTGCCTCTGTCGCGCCAAGCCGTCGCGGTATTGCGCGAGCTTCGCGCACTTTCAGGCGGCAGTCCCAACATCTTTCCTTCGCCCGGAAACGGCGACTGCATGTCCAGCAACACCATGCTATATGCCATCTACCGGATGGGATATCACGGCCGCGCCACGACGCACGGTTTCCGCGCAGTCGCCTCCACGATCCTGAACGAAACCAATTTGTTCAACCGAGATTGGATAGAACGTCAGCTTTCACACGTGGAACGAAACGAAGTACGACGTGCCTACAACGCTGCCGAGTGGATTCCTGATCGTCGAAGAATGATGCAGTGGTGGGCAGACCACATTACAGCGTTGGCTCTCGAAGACGATAAAATCGTTCCGTTGTCGCGCGCGAGCTAACTGAATGCCTTATACTCCGAAAGCAAAGGTCACACGTTCGAATCGTGTCGGGCGCGCCATCGCCGTCGATGGCATCGCGAGCCAAGCTCCTCTGGCCTGACGAGTAGATCGAAGAAAAATCGGGGTTCGAGTCGGGGTCCGCTACATCGCGAAATCCACTATCGCGGAAGCGCTGTTTTCCTATCGGAGGGCAGCCTAACTCGAGAGGCGGCGTCGTCATAGTCTGCCCAAAAGCCGCGGTTCGTGCGCCATCCATCGCCGCCTGATGGTCTCGGGGTAGGATCAAATCAAGGAGGCGCAACCACCGATACCGACACTCGCTAATAGTGGCAATTTGAGGCGTGACTGGCTCCGCCGCTACGGAGAAATGCAACCGTGCGGAAGAATCAAAATCCGCTGAATTCATGAGTAAAATCAATGAGCCCTTCTGAATCTTCGGCTTACGTTCACCCACTGACAGCATTGGTGAATTTCCCGCGTTCAGAATGTCGTGTTCCTTTATCGCATAGGGCGATCGGGGGTACGAGGCGGAGGTCCGCTTCATCGCTCACCCGCTATTTTGGAAGCGCTGTTTTTAACCGGCCCAGCAGCGCATTGGTAGTCCGCCAAACGCAGCCTTTTGCGCGCGACACTACTCCCTTCGAACGTTACAAATCTCCGGCTCGTTCTTAGGATTAGTCGAGCAGTAAATTCCCAAGCGGCTGCATGATAGGAGTTGCCAGCAGGCTTCAGGTGGCGCTCCCTAGGAAAGAGTGAGAAACTTTGGCTCTCAACAGGTTTGCCAATTTTTCAGCGATCAATTCGCACATTGAAACACAACCGATATTTCGCGATTGGCAATCCAGTTGCCAAAAAAAATAACTTTGTCGGCGGCTCTAAACCCGGTGAGGAAATCCACTCATTGATCCGGAGGGCGGTCTTGCCTGACGGGCCTTTCTCATGAGTTCGTCTCGTTGCGGGCCGGGTGGCCTGGCTTCAGCTTCCTGCCGCAGTCGCTCGGCTTCGTTCGTCAGCCGATCGGGAAACGTCAACGTGTTCTTGCACCCGGCGCCGTTGCATGGCACGAACTCCCCCTTGAGGACGCGACCGGTCTTTCTATCCGCTGAGACGCCCACAGCCCGGGCGATGATGGTCCTAGCCTGCCCCACTAGCGCAGGGGCCTCAATCAGAGCGAGCAGAGTACGGGCGCGTTCGATTGCGATCAGGGTCTCAAACTCACTCAACCAACTTTCACTCGACATCGGGCCTCAAATCTCTTGGCAGCCGCGGCGCGCAAGCTCTTCGAGATCGATGCCCCGGACACTTACGATCCCGACGAAATAGCCAGCTTGGCAGCCCAGCAACTCGGTCCGCCCTGAAGGTCGGTCCGGTCCCGGCAGCAGCGTTGGCGACCTGGGTTCGCTGGCAGCGGACTAGGCGACTTCCAATCAAAACTGTTCCCCGCATCGGCATCTCATGATCCATACGGCCTTGCCTCTGCGGGAGTCGAGCAACGCCCGAACTTCGGTCGGCACTGCGCCGCACCGATTGCACGTGCGCAATGAAGCTCCGGGCGTCGCGGTCGGGGCGCTTGCTTCAGCCTATCTCTGATTACTCACCTCGCCCTCCTCCAAGAGCAGCGCTGATAATTAATCTTCCGGAATCCTGATTCGCAATGCGCGCCGCTCGTCACTATCTCGCGATCCTGGGCGGCCAGTATGGTGACGAGCAGGATCGTCGCTCGCCGTCGCAGAGAACCGATACTTGCATAGCCTGTGGTCACGGCCTCACCGCACCCTCCACGTCCACTCACGTGTCGACCGGAAAAGTCGTCAACCAGTCGCACTGCTCGGCGTGCGGCAATACTTGGGATACTTCTGTGAACTCTCCACCGCGGCACCACGTCACGTTATCTGTCATCCGGATCAGGAAGATGCGGAACGGCCCATATCAAATCTTGCCTAGAGCTGAGTAACGATGTTTAGCGCAGTCGCGCGATAACGAAGATCATCGTCGAATTCCGGTCGACTGACGCTCGCCGACCAGCCGTAAGCGTCATCGAACACAAACAACGTCATGCGCTCAGGCCAGGGCCCACGCAGCGAACTCGCCTGTTCGACAATCATGTCCTCGAGCTCGTAAGCCGTCATGAAGGCCTTGCAGGGCATTGCCGACCTCGTATCTCTGTATCGCAAGCCGATCGCGATCACTCGAGTTGATCGAACTCTTCGGGTAGCAGCACTCGGCCACGTGGCGAAGAAATTCTCACATCGAAATAGCCTTCCTGCAGAAACTCTCTGGCTTTCTTCAGAGCGGCCTCTGAGGTGCTGCGCCCGAGATTGACGCGCCCACACAGATTCCTTCCGCTGATCAGATACTGCAGGCGTGTCGCTTCATCCATGCAGGACAGCCGCTGCCAGGACCAACAGTCCGAGAAAGGCGGACACGATCACCGGTGGCACAGTCGGTCAGGCGAAATCGGGACATGGGGCACTCCTTCCAAAGGCCGGAGAAGCGTTTGTCGATCCCGCCGAGTGGCTAAGGGCCGAAAACAAGTTCGCGGCTTGTATGAAAGGCAGTTGTCGCGGATGTTGAGCCGCCAGGCCTGGTAGTCACAACTCGGCCGGATCACGCTGTTCTTGCCGGTGGCTTAATGTCGTCTCTCTTCTTCCTGGGTGGAGCGGCGATCAGGCCGTCACGGATCGCCTGCTTGCGCGCGAGCTTGCGCATGCGGCGTACCGCGTCGGATTTCTTCCTTGCAGCTTCCTCCGATGGTTTCTCGTAGAAGCGGCGCCGGCGCATTTCCCTGAACACGCCTTCGCGCTGCATCTTCTTTTTGAGCACGCGGAGCGCCTGCTCGACATTGTTGTCGCGGACGAACACCTGCAAGACTTTCTCCTCACGTTCGGGCTGACGAAAAAGGTGGCTCCTGCATGTCAGCCAATTGCGCAGGCGCCTTCGAAAACGATGTGAGGATCTTGCCGGATACTTCGCCGCCGGAGCTGCAGCGCTTCGCCGAATGGTCCGGCAAGCGAACGTCACCACTCCACGGCGACGATGTCAAATTGACGCGCTTTCAAACAATGAGGCCGCGTTGGGCGCTACAAGCGCAAAGGTTGTCGAATTCGATGGTCGTGAAATTAAAAAATTGTGAGGGGCCTCATCGCGACCTTGTCGCTGCCATCCTTGAGGATTTTGCCTGGCTCACCAAGCAGGCCTAAAGGAGTAGGACACATGCCCCTCCTGCGGCCGCTTCATCGGTTATGAATACGACAGGATGGTCGTCCTGTTCTCGATGATCGACGGAGAGAAGGAGGTCTCCTGCGCGATCTCGACGTCCGCCATGGATGAAATGGAAGGTGTGGTGCGTGCGAGGGCGGGCGAGCGCGAGGCTCAATTCATGCGGCTGCGTGAGCGCATCGAAGTCTGCGCCGATGGCAAATACCAGGCAAGCGAACTCGAGGGGGCGCCGGCCGGCATCATCCTGCGCAGCATCGATTTCAGGAAGCAGCGATAGCAGAGACGATGTACACCGTTGACATCCGACAAACGCCGTGGGGACCAAGCCACTGATAGCCACGACCAGAACCTGAGCTGCACTCCATGTGATGATAGTACTACGACCTTTCGGCCTACTAAGAAGTCCTGTACAGCATCACGATAATAGCCTAGCCTCCAACGACAGGCTCGCTGTTGCTGAGCTTAAAGCTGTCCATGAAGCGGTGACGTCCGAAGTCGCTGCTCGTCGTCGTAGCGGCAGCTAGAGTGCCATCGGAAGGCGCAATCTCATATTCCAGATGCTTTCACGAAACGCGGATGCAAGCGGCTGTGCGGCCGCAAACGCGCTCGTGTACATTCAAAGGAGATCATCATGAGAGTACCTGAATTTCTGCAGGGTGAAGCGCGGACCCGAATTCTTCAGGGCATCGCGTTGGGCGCCGTTGCGGCGGTGACGATCGGATTTACGTGGGGAGGCTGGGTCACTGGCGGCACTGCCACCGCTATGACTGCAATGGCCGAGAGCAAAGGTCGGATGTCCGTCCTGGTCCCGATGTGTGTCGCGCAGTTCACCGCGGCGGATGGCGCCCTTGCCAAGTTTAAGGGGGCGGGGCCCTATTCAAGGGATAACGTCATCGGTGAATACGTGAAGACCGTTGCTTCCACGAGTATGGACTATTCGTTCGCCAGGGCATGCGCAGCCGGCGTGGAGGCCGAACTCTCAAAAGCGGCTCCAAAGAGCTGAGCTATAGTCTAGCCAGGATTGGGCATCTAGCGAAATGAGTGATCAAAGCTTCCGGCAGCGTGCTTATCTTATGTATTGCCTGCTGGCAGTCGTTCTCCTCGGTTGTTACGTGCTGTTCAGCGGCTTCGAGAACGATAGCTCCGCAACGATGGCGCCGAATTTGACACTCATTCGATGACGTCTCGCAATGCCGGCTTCTTTTAGCGGCTTGTCCGGCTGATTGCGGTTTCTTCGATCCAACTTGCGTGCTCGGCTTCCCGCAGGTTTAGCAGGTATGCATAGACAGCCTCCACTTACCCGGCACGTCCGCTCGCCCGGTCGTTTTGCTGACAAGCTGGCGGACCCTAGTCGCTTCGCCGAGCCCCTATCTGTTGGCGCACCTTCCATCGCAACTCCTCTACCTTGTGGGAATGGACGGCCTTACGCGAAAAAGTCGTCGGCAAACCCAAGGCGGATGCCTGTCAATTCGACCGTAAACTTGACGAATAGCAGCGGACCGTTGTCATTGCGCGTTATCGGTTTCATTGCCTCGCAATCAACGGTATAATTACATTATGGCGAACTCGACAAAGGTTGAATCCAAAGAGCGCGGCAGGTCCGCCGGCAGCAAATATCCATTGATGGGCTTTCGCGCCTCTCCAGCAATACGGGCCTCCGTTGTGAAGTGGGCTGAAAATCAGCCAGACAATCCATCACTGTCGGAAGCCATCCGCCGCCTTGTCGAGATCGGTCTGTCCATACCCATGGCCTCACTCAAGAAGCCCCGTGTCCTTTCGACAGCCAAGTAAGGCGCAGAGCGCGCAGCCGAATTGGCTTCCGATGTGATCGGCGACCAAATGCCGGATGCCAACGAAGATGAAAAGGCCCCCCGTCGACGCCGTCTCGTCAAGGGTCCGTTGGAATTTCGAAGCGTCAGGCGCGATCGGTAGTAACGACATATAGGATTGGCTAATTCCGGTTGGAACTGCGATCCGGGCGCTAAGACAAAAATGAAGCAGGAGCCGAAGGGGCTGATCTACACAATCATGGTAGGCGACCAGCCGATCGTGGCGCTGGAGGCGAGTGGTCGCGAAGCTGGCCAGCTGTGCAAGGAAGAGTGGTTCAAGTCCGAATTGGCGGCCTTGAAGTCAGATGGCGAACCGGCTTGCGGATCTGCCTTCCGACTACGAGCGAGGCCGGCCACTGAGGAAGAGCGTCGCAGGTACCGCGAAGGATACAAGAACGCTAAAGCCACCGATCTCACGCTCATGTACCTCATTCAGCTTGATGATCCCTAGGTCATCAACAGATTCGACCTGCTTCAGGAGGGAGCCGATCCACTCGGCCCAGTTCGAGTCAACACCAGCACGACTGATGCTCCGTCAACTTCTTGCTTCGGTTCACGTGGTCTGGGTGAGCAGACCGGATGTCGGCACCCAAAATGAACAAGCGCCTACTGGTCAGCGGCGTGTTTCACGAGGACGGCTATTGAATTTCCGGATTTCCGAACGGCGCTCGCCAACTGCGCCTCCGATAGCTTGAGGCGCTTCCGCAGGACTTTTACCTGCACCTTGTCCCTCAGGTCGAGTGCATTTCGGAAATAGGCAGCCTTGCGCCTGAACATGATGATTTCTTTCGATGGATGGTTAAACCTTGAATCCACTAGGGTAACTTTGCCTGGACAATGGCATCGCGGCTTTGGCCGGATCGTCGCTTCTGCGGGGACAACATCGGCTTTCGCCTATGTTGCGACTTTAGTGCTTTTGACCCTCGGCAATGGGAGGCAACGAACACAAATGACGTTTGTTCCCTTAGAACATTTCGCCTGCTCCACCGTTAGTCCGGTTTCCAAGAGAACCAGCAGTTCTTCCATGACCGTCGACACCAGCGCCGATGTTGCCGCAGTCCAGCAAATCGACGCTGTGCCCAAGATTCTAGATGCCGTCGTCCGTATTACCGGTATGGGCTTTGTGGCAGTCGCTAGAGTGACCAGTGACCGATGGGTGTGCTGCGCGGTACGCGACAACCTCAACTTCGGCCTGTCAGAGGGAGGCGAGCTTCGCGTTGAAACAACGATTTGCAATGAAATTCGCGATCAGGGCGAGCTAATCGTCATAAACAATGTCGAGGCCGATGCCACCTTCTGCAACCATCCAACACCCCGAATGTACGGTTTCAAGAGCTACATCTCGGCTCCTATCAAGCTTGCCAACGGAGACGTCTGGGGCACGCTTTGTGCGATCGATCCGCAGCCGCGGGAATTAAATCGACCTGAAATAATCGACACATTTGAACTCTTTGGAGAGTTGATCGGAACGCAATTAGAGCTTAACGAGCGGTTTGAGCAATCGCAGGCCAACCTTTCCGCTACTCAGGCGGACCTGCTTGATGAACGAAAGACATCAGAACTGCGCGAGCAGTTCATTGGTGTCTTGGGTCACGATCTCCGAAACCCGCTGGCGTCAATAGCGGCAGGCATGCGCATCCTTCTCAGGAATGCCAATAGCGAGCAAGCGCCCGAAATCGTGGCAATGATTCAGAAATCCGTCATGCGAATGGCGGGGCTTGTCGACAACATCATGGACTTTGCTCGCGGACGGCTCGGTGGCGGATTGACTATCAGGCCCGACACAAGCCAGCCCCTAACACCAGTAATAGAACAAGTCATCAATGAAATGCGGTTCGCCTGGCCGAGCGTCATCATCGAAACCGAGCTTGAGATAGAAGAGCCAGTTCGATGCGACCGCGCGAAGATCGGTCAATTGTTCTCCAACCTGCTCGGCAACGCCATCACCTACGGGGATCCGGGCAAGCCGATCATCGTTGCCGCAGAGACCTCGGGCGGACAGTTTCGACTGACGGTAACAAACTATGGCACACCAATATCCGACAAGGCCATGCAGAACCTTTTCCGTCCTTATACGCGCGGCGACCGTCCCAGTCAGCAAGGTTTGGGTCTCGGCCTCTACATCGCAGCGGAAATCGCTCGGGCGCATAATGGGACTGTCAAGGCCGTCTCGGAGAGCGAAGCAACCACATTTGAGTTTAGCATGCCGGTGACGGCATAGAGGCTTGCGCGCTCGAACAGCCATGTCGGCGACGCGCAATCGGGTCGATTTCGGCGCAGGTCGGTTGTTTTCCCGGTCTACCCCGACAGCCGACATCTGGACGGACGCTGGCTTTCGTCGGTATGGGCCAACAGGCGGCCTCGCCAATGCTTTGCTTTGATTTGACTGGACTCAGGAGAATAAAGAGAGTCTAGTTTTGCTATCATCGTCTTCCCTCGGCTCTATCGATGACTGAGAGTGTTGTGCTCCCGCCGTAAAGCGAGAGCGCTCGTGCCGAAAAATACGCCCCCGCCTACCTGCAAAACGTGTGGCAAGCCAATGAGCTGGCTGGTGGTAAATACTGGCGGCCGCAAATTCCGTTGCATTGATTGTGATGGTCCAGGGGCATCGAAATCATCCGAAACACTGAACTTGGGTTCGGGTGCATTGGAGCCCTTGAAACTCTTTGAGCGACTTGAAGGATATGTTCAGAAAGCTCATGAGCACCTTGAGCAGGTGCCGCCCGGCGAAAAGCATGATGCGCTGGTTGAGATGATTTCTGAATTACAGAGGGCTATAGATTTTATAGATTTCAATCGACACCAGTTACTAAGCGACGTCCGGATTAAGCCCGCCAGCGACATGAGGACGCGACCCATGTTGTTTCTGGCGGCAAGCAACCGAGGGCGGCCTCAATGCTTCGTGCCCGCGTTCCGATGCACTATGGAAACGCAGAATAGCCGGTCGGTCGCCGAGCGCACTTCTACCGCCAAGTCGGGCCGCTCGCCCAAAAAGACAGAACCTTTGGTTATCCCCAGAAGCGTTTGCATCGCTTCGACTTCGGCGGCCTTATGGGTGGGCAGGCGCGTACCTTCTTCGTCGGCAAAGAATTCGCGCCCGCTCTGGATGTCAAAGAAATAACGTTCCATGAAAGCGCTCCAGTTCCATGCAGGCGAGAGTCTTGCACTCTAGTGAGCACCGACGTCTACAGGACACAGCTTCGGCCGTGATGGGAAGGACAATAACCCGGCTATCAGATTGTTGCTAGCAATTACTCTCTCGCATGCAATCGTTGCGCGAGTCCGCTTCGGGTCACAAGCAGCGGTCCGGCCGCTCATCTCGTCAGGTCCGGTTTCCATTGAGAGCGCCCTGTGCGGCCGCTCGAACGCAGTTCGGCCGAGGGCCACAACACACGAGAGGCGCCGGCCGGACGTTGGAAGCGGCCTTACTGCATCCGCTTGAGCACGAACGTGAACCTGACTTCCATCACCGGCCCATACACGTCGCGCACCTCGATTGCCATTTGTTGGGCTTGTGTCCCCTCAGTACGCATCGCATCCCAAGCGATACCAGCTAGAGATCGCGCAGCCTCATTCTGTACGGCCACCGTGTCGCATAGCTCCATGCCCTCTTCATCGACGACGAGCTCGTCTCCATCGCGAAGGTCGAAGTAGTAAACAGCCATTCAGCGCTCCGTGCGGGCGGGAGCGCAAACATCTCTCAGTCGCTGACGCCCATGAGAGAGCCTTGGCCAGTGATGTTCGTGAACGCGCTGCGGGTCTTGCCGTTCCTATTTGGAAGGTTGTAGCCCCGGCGAGCGCAGCACTTCACACAAACGAGAGGCCGCCTCGTTCCGTGTGATCCGACGCGTGATTTGCTCCCTGGCGTTGCCGGGCGGCAGCACCTTGGCTTGCTCGCGGAGTTGCGCGGTGTCTTGAGCAAGACGTTCTTCGAGGGAGAGAGTTTGTTTGAAACGGCGGCGACGCTTGATGACCATGCGCTGCTCCAGCGATAAAGGAGGCGGGCGCGCGACAGGCGTCGTATTGCTTACTGCCGCACTACCTCGCGGATACGAAGAAGTGTGCGGCCAACAAATGTCGCTGTACACAACAAAGGTTAACTGCCCTGTCGCTCGCAGAGCGCTTACTCAAGTAGCGTCCCTTGAGCAAAGGGCTCAAATGCAACAGGCGAGCTACGGATTGCCTTGCCAAGAGCCTTCATTCAAAATGCAAAAGAACCCGCCATTGAGGCGGCTCAACTGCTTGGCCATAAATTCCATAGCAAAGCTGCTTCGAAGGCAGGCCCGTCAGACGTTCGCACTTCGATACCTAGGCGTGGCGACCCTCCCGAACGAAGCGTATCACGCGCGAGGTCGGCGAGGGCAAACGTTGCTTCTTTCCGTGCTTTCACGTCGGCAGGATCGTCCCTTCGTCGTCCGAGGTCATCTTGCCATCTGTGAGAACGTCAAAAAAATACCGAGTCATACCAAGCTCCCTGGTTGCGGCGGGAGCGCGGCAGCGTCTCTCAGTCACCGATAGCAGTCAAACATCGTGCGGTGATGAATGCACCCTGCATCAAGAAGCGGCAGACCGTCCATAGGNTATTATTTTTGACTTCGTGTTGTCGAGTTGTGGGACGGCGCGCTGAGAATCGNTTGTATTCAACCCTCATCCCTGAACCTTTTTTCTCCTCGCGCGTCTTATGCTAATGGCTGCCGAGCTGGAAAAAGCGGAATTGGAAGCGAAGCTGGCGAGATGCAGAGCGCTCGCCAAGGAGTTTCGCAGCGGTTCTACGGCTGAGATGCTCCGGGACATGGAAGAAGAAATCTGCCTCGAGATCCGAGCACTGGCTAAGCGCGAACTCCCCCGTTCAGGGTTTGTTGCTTGATTGATCCCTCAAGGTTGCCGATCGTGATCTCAGCTATCCGTAGTTTCTCGGAGGCGGAATTATCGCCTTACGAAACTGATGGCAGAATTTGAGTTCGGGCGGCGGCATCCCTCTGGACGCCACTATTTCTTTTTCCCGGAGCCCAAGATCGGCTGCCAGCCTCCAGTCTTCTGGCTCGGCGCTGCGGCAATCACCTTGATCTTCTCTTTCTTGGGTTTCTTGGCTTCCCGATTGCCTCTTTGCTGACCCTTAGCCATGTCGATCTCCCCGGGCTTGATGGCAACGTCGGAACTGAATGCCTAATGGCTGAATACCATGCCTCAGAGGCACGGCGTGTCCAGATCATATTTGGCCTTGAACTTAGTGATTAGATCGAGAGTGCGGGCACGATAGAAATTATCGTCTTCCGACACAGGTCGACTGATACTCGCGCTCCATCCATAGGCATCGTCAAATACAAACATTGTCATGCCCGAAGGCCAGGGACCATGGAGGCTCCTTGCTTGTTCGACAATCATGTCCTGGAGCTCATAGGCGGTTTTGAACGGCCTGGCGTTCATGGCTTACCTCGTACCTCGTGTGAGCGCTCCGCTAACCTTCAAGCTGATCGAACTCGTCGGGCAACAGTATCCGGCCCTCAGGCGTGGATATCCTCACGTCTAGATAACCGTCCTGCAAAAGCTCTTTTGCCTTCTTCACGGCTGCCCCCGCCGCGGCACGGCTGAGATTGACGCGGCCAAATCGATTGCTGCCGCCGATCAGGTAATGCAGCTCGGTCGTCCTATCCATGCGGGATCGCCTCTGCCAACAACGATGGAAGAAATATAGCGGGACAGGCGGCACAATCCGGTCGACCAAGCGGAACCGAGACAACGCAAGTTCCCCCTCTCGGCGGAAGCATTCATCGCCGTCAGTCACCGATAGACGCCGTGGGAAACGCGTTGATGATCCAACCCTAGGCTTACGACCGAAGAATAGCGAGCGCTAAAACGCCACACCACGATCGCGAACGCATCCTGGAATGGCGATGCGCCGCACCAACTCCCCAGCAAGACAAGACGACGAAAAGGCGCCCGACACAGTCTCGCTGTGCACAGCTCCGAAGCCGAGCCAGTGCCTTCAGTCCGAAATGTGTACGCGACCCGATACCAGGCTCGTCCTGAGCACTGACCGCCTTCGTGGCCGCGCCTTGTTATTTCCCTCGACATCGTGACGAAAAGAGCGTCTGCTGCACCTATCACCGCCCTTCATGGCTACTATCGGTGCTGGGAGTCTTGTTCTCCCGCCACACGACGGGCGGCTAGCATGTCCATCAATCAACAGTTCAGTCTGCGAGAGTGGCTGGTACCTCCAATCCTGGTGCCACTTGCTCTTGGTCTCCTGATCGCTGGAGCAGTTATTGTCCAGCGGTAACTCCGCAGTAATGGAGGACCCGAACCACGATGCGCCAGCCGCGCCTTTTGAGAGCAGCCTCCACGCAGATCAAACAATCACGGTGAGCGCGGAAGGAATGACGATGAGGAAACCTCTGCTCTCAATCGACGAGCCAGTGCCGACGAACGCAACACGGGCCGACAGGCCTCCCATCGGAGGCTTCGCGACGATTGTCGACGGCCATTTCAAATCGGAGTTTGACACGGTCGAGGCTGCTGAAGCCATCGGTCGAAAACTGAAATCGGCTTATCCCTTTCTTCAGATCCAGATCTATGACGCCACTACGAAGGTCCGCACCTTGTTGAGCTAGCAGACCAGGTCTGGGCGCCGCCGTCGGAGCGGAATAAGGTTCTGTGAAACGGAATTGCATTCCCCTATCTCTCAACAACCGCGGTAGATAGTCTTCGGCTTGGCTTTGATCTTGGCGTCATCGGCGATGAAGGGGCCCTTGTAGAGTTTTGCGCCAGGTCGTTCGACGCGGAATCATCCATCATCACGCGACCTTGTCGGTCCAGACCTTGAAGCCGGCCAATGTGTTGGGCCCGAAGGTCTGGGTGATCGGCACATCGGAGGCGTCACGCCCCTGCGCGATCAGGATGCGGCCGATCCTTGGCACGTTGTTGCGCGGATCGAAGGTACGCCAGTGCCCGCCGATATAGGCTTCGAACCAGCCGGCGAAATCGCCTGCGGCCCAGGGTTTTGGCGTGCCGATGTCGCTGAGATACCCTGTGCAATAGCGCGCGGGAATGTTCATGCAGCGGCAGAACGCGATGGCTAGATGGGCATAGTCGCGGCAAACGCCCTTGCCTTCTTCATAAGCCTCCCACGCCGTCTTGCTGGCGCGGGCGTGCTCATATCCGAACGCGATGTGACGGTGCACGAAATCGCAGATCGCCTGGACCCGCGCCCAACCCGGCGCCGTTTTGTCGAACAATTGCCAGGCGATTTCCGAAAGCCGGTCGGTCTCGCAATAGCGGCTGCCGAGCAGATAGACCAGAGTATCTGCGGGCAGATCCTCGACCGCATGCTGAATCGCTGAAGTAAACACCGCATCGGGCAGACCGCTGTCGCGAACGACGCCGTCGGCCGCAAGACGCACGCGGCCGGCGGGCGCGACCATGCGGCTGCACCAATTGCCGAACATGTCGCGATAGGGCGTGATCTCGGCGACCGGGTCGGTAGTGAGGCAATCCGGCACGATGACATCGGACGCACGGGTGAAGTGCGTGCCCAGCACCATGATCATCGGCGTCGGCTGCGGGAAATCGTAGAGCATTTCGAATCCGACGCGAATCTTCACTCGAAAGCCCTTTCCGGCTGCTACCTGCTCGAAGTGGCTATGAAACCAGCGAATACAAGGCGTTACTGGCTTATTCGACCAAATGCGGCCGGCAGCGCAGAAAACGATAGCTAATTGCCGCAAAAGCGCGCACGCTCCGACGATGTCCGAACAACGTCATGACTTCGTTCGCAGATGCGCGGGGCTGCCGGCATGACCATGCGCACGCGACGGGAAACGGTTCATTTCAGGCATCCGTTCCGCATCAAGGGCATCGACCGGCAGCTCGCACCGGGAGCTTACGAAATCATCACCGACGAGGAGACGATCGAGGGCCTTTCGTTTCCCTGCTTTCGGCGTGTCGCCACCATGATCATGGTTCCCGGTGCGCCGCCGCAACGTTCCGCGATGGAAATGATCTCGATCAGTTCGATCGATCTGTCCGACGCGCAACGCATCGACGCGAGCGCGCCGCGTGACTGAGACCCCGATCGAGCTCGACAAGCATCGGGGCACGGCCGCGCAGAAGGCAACCGATATCCGTCGTGGGCTTGCCGAAATCGCGGCCAACGCGAAGCTGTTGCGTGACATGCAGGGCGTAGTCGAAATTCAGATTCTCGCTGCGCCCGCCGCGTCGTGGCCCGAAGCGGTGGCCAAGGCGTCTTATGTACTCAATCTCTATTCGGCCGGTCTCGCACCAACCGACACGCATCACCGCGACCTCGTGGCCGCGGTACTTGCGGACCTTACCCGACTCCTGGGGGAAGGCACCTGAACCACGGCCCAACTGAAAGTACCTGATGCAAAATCTCTCGCCTCGTCACGTCAAGGAAGAAGAATCGCTTCGTCTCGGGGTGGAGTCCGGCTGGTACTCAACCAAGATCAGCGGAACCTTCGTCTCGGGCCCGCATTCTTCCGAAGCAGATTGCTTGCGCAGGATCGCTGAAATCACTCCGCCGCCGGTAGCGAAAAGGAAGGGTTAGGCGGAGACGTCGACGGATCTGGCCTATAACCTGAGGCGATCACGAAATATCGTCGAGACCACACCGCTGATAGCTGCGAACACGTCCTGAGACTGCTCTCCCGAGACAATGGCGCTGCGACCTTCGGCCTGCAATTCAAATCCCATTCGTCAGGAGCCCGCCCAGTCGCCCGGTCTTGGGATCTGACCAGTCGAAAACGGAGATCATTATGTCAGCCAAAGAAGTCAAATTCGGCGTTGATGCCCGCGACCGCATGCT
>NZ_LLYB01000109.1:0-66621 GCF_001440475.1 Bradyrhizobium lablabi
CCCCCAGCAGCGGTACCGCCCAGGCCCAGCCTCAGCCGCAGCAGGCCCCGCCGCAGCGCCAGTACAGCGCCCCTGCCCCCGGCCCCGATCCGGCTGGTGCCGGCCGCTTCATCGGCGGCGTCGTCGGCGGCATGCTGCGCTAACAGCGAACAGATCGACAAAAAGGCCCGGGATGATCCCGGGCCTTTTATTTTGCGCTTCGCCAGCGCGTGCAATCACATCGGTAAGAGTCGAATGGCAACCATAAGCACCCTGATTTTGACGCCGGACGATACGGCTGCGGGATGCCTCGCTGCGTCCGGAATGGCCGACCGTGTGATCGGATTTTCGTACAGGCTCGTCACCGGGCCGGTCCCGGCCGTTTCGGAACCCGAGGCTTTCTTTGCGGAGCGGGCGAGGCTTGGCGGCACCGAGATCCAACGTTGGGACACAGACGGCCCGGACCGGCTCTGCGATGAATGGCGCGACAGGATCCGCGTCATGAGCGACTTCGACCGCGTCGAGATTTGGGCCGACCATGATCCCAATTCTCAACTTCAACTTGTCCAACTGCTGGATTGGCTCAGCGCCTATCCGAGCCTCATTCCGAAGTTGTTGCTAAGAAATCCTGATTTTTTGATCCGCAGCCAAATACCGGAAAGCATCCCGGCACTTCGACCGCGGGCGGAGAAGATCTCCGCCATCCAGTTGCAGACCGCGAAGCTCGCGTTGCAGGCGTTTCAACATCCTAGCCCCGAGGCGTGGTTCGCCCTGCTGCGCGAGGATCTCCAGGCCCTGCCTTATCTGCAGCCCACCGTCAGTCAGTTGTTGGAAGAATTGCCGGCTACCAATACGGCGCTCACGGCTGCAGAAACGAAACTGCTCGAAATCGTCTCAACCGGGCCTATCGCGCCGATGCGCGCCATCGCCGGGTATCGCGGCGACAATCCCGTCAGCGTTCTCGATTACTGGGAACTCGGGACGAGGCTCCACGGGCTCGCCCGTTGCGAAACACCCGCAATTTTGGGCCTCGACGAGGATGGTCCATTCAACCTGGCCCTGCACGACGATTGCGAGCGCTTCGAGCGCTATAAAAGGAGCAGGCTATCCTTGTCGGAACTCGGACGAACGCTGTTGAAGCAACAGGCGGATTTTGCCCAGCACTGCACGATCGATCGGTGGTGGGGAGGCACGAGATTGACCAACGATCGGCTTTGGCGTTGGGACAATGCCAATCGCGTTCTGGTTCCTTCCGCTTGAACCGCAAACAGTCGTGGCGGACGGGCAAGTGCAGACAGTGGCGTTCTACTTGCCCGCAGCCTTTCGCAGCGCCTCGTTGATACGGTCCTGCCAGCCCGGACCGCCCTCCTGAAACCACTCCAGCACTTCCTGGTCGATCCGCAGCGTGACCTGCTCGCGCACGCCGGGAATGGCGGCTTGCTTGGGAGGCGCCTCCGCCACCTTGGTCGTAGACCGCTTGAACGCGGCCTCGGCTTCGGTGCGTGCATCGTTCAGGGTTCTCGGCCGTCGCGGCTGGTCCGCCATCGCTATATTCCTTCAAACAGCGCGGTCGACAAATACCGCTCGGAGAACGACGGCACCACCGCGAGAATGGTCTTGCCGGCGCTCTCGGGACGCTTGCCGATCGCAAGCGCCGCTGCGATTGCGGCCCCGGAGGAGATGCCGCCGGAAATGCCTTCCATGCGCGCCAGCGCGCGCGACATCTCGATCGCCGCCGGGCCGTTGACCCTGACGATCTCGTCGATCACGGAGCGATCCAGAATGTCCGGAATGAAGCCGGCGCCAATGCCCTGGATCTTGTGCGGCGTATGCTGCCCACCGCCGAGTACCGGACTTTCCTCCGGCTCGACCGCGACGATCCGCAAGCTCGGCTTGCGAGGCTTGAGCACCTGTCCGACGCCGGTGATGGTGCCGCCGGTGCCGACGCCGGCGACGAAGAAATCGATATTGCCGCCGGTGTCGTTCCAGATCTCTTCCGCCGTGGTGCGGCGATGGATTTCGGGATTGGCGAGGTTCTTGAACTGTTGCGGCATTACCGCGTTGGGCGTCGTCCGCACCAGTTCCTCCGCGGTTGCGATCGAGCCCTTCATGCCTTGCGCGGCCGGCGTCAGGATGATTTCGGCGCCGAGGAACGCCAGCATCTTGCGCCGCTCGATCGACATCGATTCCGGCATCACCAGTTTCAACCGATAGCCGCGCGAAGCCGCGACAAAGGCGAGCGCGATGCCAGTATTGCCCGAGGTCGGTTCGATCAGCACGGTGTCGGCATTGATCACGCCGGCCTTTTCCATTGCGATCACCATCGCCGCGCCAATGCGGTCTTTGACACTTGCGGCAGGATTGAAATATTCGAGCTTGGCCAGGATGGTTGCGCTAACACCGTGCGCCTCCGGCAGTTTGCGCAGGCGGACGATCGGCGTGTCGCCGATCGCATCGACGATGGAGTCGTAGACCTTTCCCCGCCCCGGACGTTGCACTGCACTCGTGGCTGACGACGCATCCATCTCAACACTCCCATGGCGATTATGTGCGGGAAATTAGCGGCTCCCTACTTAGGAGGCGGTCGCGTCCACGCGCAAGATGGAATTGCGGACACGGAACATTCGCTGCAACGCAAAATGCAATTGTCGCTAAATATCGCGAAATCAACGCATTTGTGTTGCGACAACGTCAAAGATTTCTGCTTATACTTTCGTCGTGAGCTGAGCCAGAGGTTCAGATCGCTAGGAGGGTCACGATGCGAGCAATCGCTGAAATCCTGTCGACCGTAACCTACAGGCCGGATCCGCGCGGATCCGATCTGCCCACGTGCCCGGTGTGTGCCGACACCATGGTGGCGGCGGAAGCTTCCGCCTACCTCACTGACAACGTGATCAGCTACCTCTGGACCTGTGACACCTGCGGTTACGGCTTCGTGACCAAGCATTCAGCGAAGAGGTTCGCCTGCAACTAACCTCAAGCTCTATCTTGGAGCAATGTCACCGCGCGCCCAACCGGCGCGCGTTTGTTTTTGGTCCTGAATTTTCTAACCATTGTGCGGCCCCCGCCGAATTTCGGTTGGCGGACGCCTGTACACTTCCTCAAAGACGGCATTGAAGCGGCGCAGGCTGCGGAAGCCCGCCAGCAACGCAATCTCGATCATCGGCAATTTCGTATCATCCAGGAGTCGCTTCGCCCGTTGCACGCGCGCCGTCCTGGCAATCTGACCGGGGCTGGCCCCGAGATGCTTGTCGAATAATCGGGATAGATGGTGCCGTCTCTGGCCGGCAACGCAAGCACGGCCGAAATCCAGCGCGCTCCGCCGCCGCTGCCGACGGATAAAAGGACACGTTTTCCGCTCTTGCGGGGCGAACCGGGCAGACCGGACGACAGTAGATGCGCGTTGTCCTGACACCTGAGAAGAACCGACCGTCAAATCGTCGATCGCGGCTGACGCGCGCCCGCTCGCAGGTTGCCACGTCCAGGTTGCCAACGCTGGTCCTTGCCGACGATCGAGTCCGAATGCAGCGAGCCATCGCACACTCCCAATGCTACCTCGTGCCCATCTTAGTTTTCAGGAAAACAGAAACAATGGTTGCCGCAGGCCGGTTCTTTGGATGGTCAGTCGCCTGGTCGGCGTTCGCAATCGCCGTGTTTGCCTGGGGCATCGGGTTCTACGGCCCCTCCGTGTTTCTTCAATCGCTGCACCAAACGCGGGGTTGGCCTATCTCGCAAATTTCGATAGCCATCACCGCCCACTTCTTGCTCAGTGCAATCGCCATTGCCTGCTTGCCCGAGATACATCGCCGGCTTGGTATCGCCAAAACGACGTTCCTTGGCGCAGTCCTCACGGCGGCCGGCCTGATCTTGTGGTCCAACGCGCGCGAAGCGTGGCAGTTGTTCGCCGCGGCAATCCCAAGCGGGGCTGGCTGGGCCATGACGAGCGGCGCTGCGCTGAATGCGATCGTGGCGAGATGGTTCGATCGTGACCGGCCGGTCGCGATAGCGCTTGCGTTCAATGGCGCGAGCGTCGGCGGCGTGCTGTTCGTGCCGATGTGGATCTGGTTGATACGATCGATCGGATTTCCATCCGCCGCGCTCTTCGTTGGCGGCTGCATGGTTGCCTTGGTCGCATGCCTCTGCATCAGGTTCCTGGTCAAGTCTCCCGAAGAGATGGGGCTGGCGCCAGACGGCGACGCTTCGCATCAGACGAGCGCGAAGCCGAAGCCGAGACGGACCCGCATCGAGATCATCAGGACCTCGCGTTTCATTACGATCTCGGCGGCTTTCTCGCTCGGTCTCTTCGCGCAGATCGGCCTGCTGGCCCACCTCGTGGCCCGCCTTACACCGGAGATCGGAATTGAGCATGCCGGGTTTCTTGTCAGCCTGGCAACGGTATGTGCCGTCATTGGCCGGACCGCGACCGGCAAGTGGATGGGCGGGTATGATCGCCGGTTCGCCGCCGCCGCCAATTTTGCCGTGCAGATCGGCGGTGTCCTATTGTTGATCTTCGATAGCGGACCGGTGGGTCTCACGCTTGGATGCGTTCTCTTCGGTCTCGGAATCGGCAATCTGACCTCACTCCCGCCATTGATCGTGCAAAAGGAATTCGAGCGCGAGGATGTCGCCACCGCGGTGGCGCTGATTGTTGCGATCAACCAAGGGGTATTTGCATTCGCACCTGCCATCATCGGTGCGATGCGTGATACGACAGCGGATTATCAGGTGCCGTTCGCGCTCATTGCCATGATCCAGCTTCTGGCAGCCTTCATTATCCTGCTAGGCCGGAGTTCCACGCGTTCTCCGGCGACTTCACCCTAGCGCGGCGGTATATCGCCCTTCGCCCATCCGGCGCGCGTGCGTTCGCGGAAGCTGGCAAAAGCCCCCTGTGAAATCGCCTCGCGCATGCCCCGCATCAGATGCTGGTAATAGGCCACATTGATCTCCGACAGCAGCATCGCGCCAAGCGTCTCTCCCGACCTGACCAGATGATGGAGATAGGCGCGTGAGATATTGCGCGTCGACGGCCATTCGCTTTCTTCGTCGAGCGGCCGCGGATCGTCGGCATGGCGCGCATTGCGCAGATTGATCTGGCCGAAGCGCGTGAACGCCATGCCGTGCCGCCCGTTCCGCGTCGGCATCACGCAATCGAACATGTCGATGCCGCGCGCCACCGCTTCCAGCAAATCCTCCGGCGTGCCGACGCCCATCAGATAGCGCGGGCGATCGACAGGAAGCGCCGGCGCGGTCTCTTCGATCATCGCCAACATCACCGCCTGCGGCTCGCCAACGGCAAGCCCACCGATCGCGTAGCCGTGAAAGCCGATCTCGACCAGTTCACGTGCGCTTGTGTGGCGCATCTCGGGAATGTCGCCGCCCTGCACGATGCCGAACAGCATGTAGCCGTCAGGCGCCGTCTCGAACGCGCGCTTGCTGCGTTCCGCCCAGCGCAGCGACAGCCGCATTGCCCGCTCGATATCGTCGCGCCCAGCCGGCAGCCGCACGCACTCATCCATCTGCATGGCGATGTCAGCGCCGAGCAGCCGCTGAACTTCGATCGAACGCTCCGGCGACAGCTCGACCTTGGCGCCGTCGATATGCGAGCGGAAGGTCACGGCCTTCTCGCTGACCTTGCGCAGGTCGGACAGCGACATCACCTGGAAGCCGCCGGAGTCAGTCAGCATCGGACCGTTCCAGCCGGTGAAGGTCTGCAGGCCGCCTAACACCGCGATCCGTTCGGCGCCCGGCCGCAGCATCAAATGATAGGTATTGCCGAGCACGATATCGGCGCCGGCGTCGCGTACCTCGCGCCAGTGCATGCCCTTCATCGCGCCGGCGGTGCCGACCGGCATGAAAGCCGGCGTCTGCACCACGCCGTGCGGCGTGGTCAGGCGGCCGGTGCGGGCGGCGCCATTGGTGGCGAGCAACTCGAAATGATTGGGAAGACTCATGGCGCTGCTTATTGCGTGCCGGGAACGGCCAATCAACCGCCCAAATGCGCGCCACGGGGTGCCCGTGCCGCACGCCGGACACATTTGAGCGGCGTTCCCGCTTGTTAAACAAAACGATACCGTATAGTTTTATGAAGAGGCGCCACGGGCGATGAGGCTGACGGCGGCCAGTAGCGTGTACGGTGACTGACGACGAATGCCCTCCCTCTTTTTCCTGACTGGATCAATCCTCTCCGACAGCCGGATCAGGAGGACAGGCTCACGCCTGCTCGGGTCGGCTGTCCTGCTGTGCAGCCTCGCGCTGGCGGCCTGCACGTCGCTGCCGCGAACGCCCTACAGCGCGGCAGATGCCTCCAGCTCCCGCGTGCTCGATATCGACGGCCTGCGGCGCTACGCCGACGAGCCCGTCACGAAATTCCGTTTCGAGAAAGACGACCGCTCCTCGACCAAAACCTATCTGGCGCTCTCCGGCGGCGGCGCTGATGGCGCCTATGGCGTGGGCGTGTTGAACGGCTGGACCGCGGCCGGCAACCGCCCGACCTTCTCGGTGGTCTCGGGCGTCAGCACCGGCGGCCTGATCGCGCCGTTTGCGTTTCTCGGATCGCAATATGACGACACGCTGCGGGAGGTCTACACCAGCGGCATCGCGGAGAGCCTGCTCGATGATCCCAGCATCATCCGCGTGCTGTTCGGATCCGGCCTGTTCGGCAACAAGCGGCTGCGCGAGCTGGTGGCCCGCTATGTCGGGCCGGAGATCCTGGCGGCCGTCGCCCGCGAAAACGCCAGGGGCCGAAAACTGCTCGTGGTGACGACCGATCTCGACACCCAACGCACGGTCGTCTGGGACATGGGAAAAATCGCCGCCGTCGGCTCGCCCGAGGCGCTGCATTTGTTTCGTGACGTGATGGCGGCCTCCGCCAGCATTCCGCTGGTCTTCCCGCCGATCCTGATCGAAGCCGAGGGCCAGGGCCGGCGCTTTCAGGAGATGCATGTCGACGGCGGCGTGACCGCTCCGGTCCTGACGCTGCCCGATGCCCTGCTCTTCCAGGGACGCCTGCCCGGCAACAGCCGGATGAACATCTACATCCTCGTCAACAAGAAGCTCGAACGAACCTTTGAACTCGTGTCCAACAGCACGCTCGACGTCGCCTCGCGCAGCCTGTCGTCGATCACCCAGTCCCAGACCCGCTCGTTGATCTTCTCGACCTACGAATTCGCCCAGCGCAATCGGTGGGGCTTTCACCTGTCCTATATCGAGCGCGACTATCCCGCGTCGCCCAAAGAGGGCTTCGACACCGCCTATATGCGCGCCCTTTACCAGCATGGCTATGAGAAGGCCGCGTCGGGCCACGCCTGGACCTCGACGCTTCCATGAGCCCAGAAGGAGCGGAACGACGACCCGCCTTACCCGTTGACGATATGGCCAATTCGGCCAGATTCGCGATGACGGCCCTCTTGCTGCGCGTTATAGAGCAATGACGACTATTATGATCGCGCAGGAATCATTGGGCATGGGATTGACTGCGACCAAGGCCAGACCGGCGAAACGGGACGTCCCGAAGTCGCGCGGCGGCCGGCCGACAAAAAGCGCCGCCATCGAGCGCGATCAGCGGCTGATCGAAGTTGCTACCCGTCTTTTTCTGGACCGGGGCTACGATGCGACCTCGCTTGATGCGGTTGCTGAAGCAGCCCGGGTCAGCAAGCCCACCGTCTATGCGCGCTACGGCGACAAGCGCGGGCTGTTTGCGGAGGTGTTGAGGCGCGAAATTGCGCGCTGGCTTGCGCCGCTTGCTGAAGCTGCCGAGATGCAGCTCACGCGTTCCTCGGACATCTCGGTCGAGCAGCGCCTGATAGAGGTTGGGCGCGAGATGCTGTCGTTCACCTGCGGCCCCGATGCCGTCGCGTTCAGCCGCATGATGACGTCACAGGCCATCAACTTTCCCGACATTGCCAAACTCGGCAAGGAGGAAGGCTGGATGAAGGCTGTCACCACGACTGCGCGCTTCTTTGATCGTCTGGTCGCGCAAGGCGCCATGGACGTCGAGGATACCGGCATCGCGGCTGAGGTCTTTCTCGATGTGGTCGTCGGCCACACCCACCGGATGGCGACGTTCGGAACGCCGCTCGAGATGAAGTCCGCCGAAAAACGGATGCGGCTGGCGATCAGGCTGTTCCTGGCCGGTGCGCTCGGACCACCGAGCCGCGTCCAGTCCGTTCCCAAGGGAACCACTCGGCGACGTCCCGCCCGCTGACAATTCCGTGAGAACGGAGTTTCGCATGCGGTACGGGCTGGATGTACCCTTGACCAAACAAAACGATACGGTATGGTTTTGTTACAAGTGGAGCGTGCGGGTTCCCGCTTACCAGTCCCGGCGGGGGCTCGCGCGCTTCGATCGCCGCAAACGGCGGTCCCGCCCGTTTGCGACGTTCCGCGGCCGACCCATATGCCTCCAGAGGGTCGGCCGCGTTTCTTCGAGACGATCCAGCCCGCCGGCAGAGACAGGCTCAAGCACGGAGACTTGCAAACATGCGTGTGCCGCGATGTTGGAGACCATTGCTTGCAGTCGCCCTGCTGGCGATCATCCTCCCTGCCCCGATCTATGCCATGGCGTCGTCGGCCGACGAGCCGACCTCGCTCCGCAATGAGGCCGAAGATAGCGCCGCGTTCGACCAGCGGGCGATCAACCGCGAGCTCGAGCTTTTCCGCGGGTCGGCAGTCTCGCTGAGCCAGGCGATGGCTATCGCCGAAGCCCTGCATGCCGGTGCGACCACCGCCGATGTCAGCTTCGACGGCGCACCGGATTCACCGGTCTACCGGGTCAAGACCCTTCACAACGACCGCATCTGGCACCACGCCGTCGACGCTGCGACCGGCAAGATCGTCGGCGGCGAAGCCGCCCTGCCCCTGAAGGAGTTCGATGCGAACGACCGCAGCAACCTCGTTGCACTCAAGACGGTTCGGCACGGCCTGGCGGATGCCGTTCGGGTGGCCGAGCATGCGGCGTCGGGCAAGGCCATCAGCGGCGGCCTGATCCGCGAGCGCGGCCGGCTGAATTTCGCGATCGTCGTCATGAGCGGCAACGACCTGAAGGCGGTGGTCCTCGAACCTCCCGGCGCCGCAAGGCGGCGATGAGGGCGTTGTCTGCCCCCGAACTCCGGATCAGGCTAAAAGCCGTTGACGGCCGCCCAAAGCTGCCGCATAAGTCCGCGCCATGACGATCTCGACCAAAGCGACCGCGAAAACCAAAGCACCCTCCGGGGGCTGGGGAGCCGTGCGCGCGTAGTCGAACGACCGCATCATCCAAACCGCAGCCCCGCCTGAAAAGGACCGGGGCTTTTTTATTGCCCGCAACATACGCAAATCAGGAGGATAGACCCGTGAGCCACGAACCCGTTGTAGCCATTGCCGGCGTGACCGGCGCAGTCGGCGCCGAATTCATCGCCACCATGGACCGGCGCGGCTTTCCCGTCCGCAAGCTCAAGGCGCTGGCCAGCGCACGCTCGGCCGGCAAGACCATCGATTTCCGCGGCGAGAGGATCGTGATCGAGGAGCTCACCGAGAAGTCGTTCGAAGGCGTCGACATCGCGCTGTTCTCGGCGGGCGGCGGCACCTCGCGGAAGTTCTCGCCCGCGGCAGTGAAGGCCGGTGCCGTCGTGATCGACAACTCCTCGGCCTTCCGCATGGACCCGAACGTGCCGCTGGTGATCCCCGAGATCAACGCAGGCCGCATCCGCGAGCACAAGGGCATCATCTCCGTTCCGAACTGTTCGGCGATCACGGCGCTAGTGCCGCTGTGGCCGATCCACAAGGCCAACCGCATCAAGCGTGTCATCCTGTCGACCTATCAGGCGGCGAGCGGTGGTGGCGCCGCCGTGATGCAGGAGCTGGTGGAATCGACCCGCGCCTATCTCGACGGCCGGCCGTTCGCACCGAAGGCGATCCAGCACCCCTACGCCTTCAACCTGTTCAGCCACAACACGGCAATCGATCCCGAGACCGGCTACAACGACGAAGAGACCAAGGTCATCAAGGAGACGCGCAAGATCTTCGAGGACGACAAGATCGCCATCGGCGTCACCTGCGTCCGCGTGCCGGTGCTGCGCGCCCATTGCGAAGCGATCACCTTCGAATGCGAGAACCCGATCACGGAAGCCGACGTGCGCGCGATCCTGTCGAAGGCGCCGGGAGTAAAGATCGTCGACGATCGCGCGAAGAATTATTTTCCAATGCCGATCGATGCGTCCGGACAGGATGACGTTCTGGTCGGCCGCATCCGCAAGGATCTCAGCGACTCCAGCGGCCACTCGATCTCGATGTTCGTCTCGGCCGACCAGCTGCTGAAGGGCGCGGCGTTGAACGCGATCCAGATCGCGGAATTGCTGCCGCAGCGCGCGATGGTGTGAAGGTGAAGGTGCCGTAGGGTTGGCAAAGGCGCGCTTGCGCCGTGCCCACCATTGGCCCCGCATGGCCAGTCAAGACGGTGGGCACGCTTCGCTTTGCCCACCCTACGCCCCTCTGCCTGACCTCATCCTGAGGAGCCGCGCAGCGGCGTCTCGAAGGATGAATGGCACCNCGGGCCTCGTGGTTCGAGACGACGCTAACGCGCCTCCTCACCATGAGGGTCGAACGGCGCTACGCGCCCGTCACGCGCCAGATGACGTTGCCGACGTCGTCGGCCACCAGCAGCGAACCGTCGGGGCCGAGCGTGACGCCGACCGGCCGCCCGTAGGAGACCTTCTCATCGGGGGCGAGGAAGCCCGTCAGGATGTCGCGCGCCGGGCCGGAGGGGCGGCCGTTCTCGAACGGCACGAACACGACGGCATAGCCGCTCAGCGTGCTGCGATTCCAGGAGCCGTGCTGGCCGATCACCATGCCGTCGGGGAAGCCCGGCAGCGTGCCTGCCGGCATCCAGCACAGGCCCAGCGACGCCGTATGCCCGCCGAGCGCATAGTCCGGTTGAATCGCTTTCGCGACCATGGCCGGATCCTGCGGCACGCGGTCGTCCACCGTCTGGCCCCAGTAGCAATACGGCCAGCCATAGAAGCCGCCGTCGCGCACTGACGTCAGATAGTCCGGCGGCGTCTCGTCGCCGAGGCCGTCGCGCTCGTTGACGACGGTCCAGAGCACGCTTGTGCCGGGCTCCCAGGCAAGGCCCACGGCATTGCGCAGGCCGCCGGCGAAGATGCGGCTCGTGCCTTTAGCCAGATCGAGTTCATAGATCGCGGCGCGGCCTTCTTCGACCTCCATGCCCATCTCGGCGATGTTGCTGAGCGAGCCGACGCCGGCATAGAGCTTTTTGCCGTCCGCGCTCGGCAACAGGCTCCGCGTCCAGTGACCGCCGGGCTTGAACGTGACGAGCTTCTTTCCCTCGGCGGTGATGCGCTCCGCGCCGGCGACATACGGGAAAGCCACCACGCCGTCGGTGTTGCCGACGTAAAAAGTGTCGCCGACGAGCGCCATGCCGAACGGCTGGCTCAGCCCTTCCATGAAGATCCCGCGGCCCTCCGCAACACCGTCGCCATCGCGATCGCGCAGCAGCGTGATGCGGTCGGCGCTGACGCCGAGCGCCGCGGCACGCCGCATCGTCGCCTGCATCGCATAGTGAAACACGCTCCTGGGCGGTCCCGCAATCTGAGTCGCCTCGGCAATGAGGACGTCGCCATTGGGCAGCACGTTGATCCAGCGTGGATGGTCGAGATCGGTCGCAAACGCGTTGACCTTCAGCCCGGGCGCGGCGGTCGGCTTCTGCCCGGCGCTCCAGCCCTGTGCCGTCGGCATCTTCAGCGTCGGGATCGCGCCTTGCGGCTTCGCCTCCGGGATCGCCGGCTTATTGCCCCAGGCCGGCGCTGGCGCAGATCCCTGCAGACGGCGCCATTGCAGCGCGACGGCACCGATCAGCGCGACGAACCGCGCAAAAATACCCGACATGTCCATGAAATTCTCCAGATGATCGCGCGCACCCTATCCGACGCCAGGAAGCGTTGGAACCTCGTCATCGGCGCGCAAACTCGCCGGCACCTATGCGTTTTCGCGTGAAAACAACGCTGGTCGCCGGACGGCCGCGGCGCCGACATGTAGCCAGAGACGGTAGTACTACGAGCTTGGCGAAATCAGCCGAATCGCAGAAACACAATCTTGGCGCTTCTTTGTCAGAGCGCTTCCTCCCTGAACCTTATGCCCGCCCAATTGGCGGGCCTCTTTTTCAAAGCGAGGACGCCCCCGGCCTGGCTCAATCGCGCGCGCGAAACAACAGGCAGGCGTCGCCATAGGAATAGAACCGGTAGCCGGCGGCGATCGCATGCGCGTAAGCCCGTTTCATGGTGTCGAGACCGGAGAACGCCGACACCAGCATGAACAGCGTCGAGCGCGGCAAATGGAAATTGGTCATGAGGATATCGACCGCGCGAAAGCGATAGCCCGGCGTGATGAAGATCGAGGTCTCGCCGTCGAACGCCTGAACGGTGCCGTCTTCGCGCGCGGCGCTCTCGAGCAGCCGCAGCGAGGTGGTACCGACCGCGATGATGCGCCCGCCTTTGGCGCGCGCGGCGTTCAACGCCGCGGCGGTATCGGCCGAAATCGAACCCCATTCGGCATGCATCCTGTGCTCGGAGGTCTCCTCCACCTTGACCGGCAGGAAGGTCCCTGCCCCGACATGCAAGGTCAGCCGGTGCAGCTCGACGCCGCGGCCGCGTAGCGCAGCCTCCAGCTCAGGCGTGAAGTGCAGTCCCGCGGTTGGGGCAGCGACCGCGCCCTCGTTCGCCGCGAACATGGTCTGATAGTCGGCGGCATCGCGATCGTCGGGCGTGCGCTTGGAGGCGATATAGGGCGGCAGCGGCGGCGTGCCGAGATCGGCAATGGCCTGATCGAGCGTAGGGCCATGGAACGAGAACGACAGCGTGATCTCGCCCTCTTCGCCCTTGGCCTCGACCTCGGCGTCGAGATGGCCGAGCAGGCAGACCTTGCCCTCATTGCCGAAGCGGACGATGTCGCCCGGCGCGAGCTTTTTCGCCGGCTTCACCAGCGCGCGCCAGCGCGAGCCGTCGAGCCGCTTGATCAGCGTCGCCTCGATCTTCGGCTCGGTCTCGCGGCCGATGCGGCGGCCCTTGAGCTGGGCCGAGATCACCTTGGTGTCGTTGACGACGAGCTGATCGCCCGGCTGCAGCCACTGCGGCAGCTCGGCGACAGTGCGGTCGTGCATGATGCCGTCGGACTGCACGACCAGCATGCGTGCGGCATCGCGCGGGCTGGCGGGCCGCAGCGCGATGCTGGTCGGGGGAAGTTCGAAGTCGAAGAGATCGGTGCGCATGTTCAAGTCGTCATTGCCGGACTTGATCCGGCAATCCATCTTCTTCGTAAGATGGATACCCGGGTCAAGCCCGGGTATGACGAATTACATTAAGCCGCGTCCAGCGCCATCCGCGCCTTGACGATCTTGTCCGGGTTCTGCACCGGCTCGCCGCGCTTGATCTTGTCGACGTTCTCCATGCCCGAGGTGACCTTGCCCCAGACCGTGTACTGGCCGTTGAGGAAGGAGGCATCGTCGAAGCAGATGAAGAACTGGCTGTCGCCGGAATCCGGGTTGGCGGCGCGGGCCATCGAGACGGTGCCGCGCACATGCGGTTCCTTGTTGAACTCGGCCTTCAGCTTGTTGCCGGAACCGCCGGTGCCGGTGCCGTGCGGGCAGCCGGTCTGCGCCATGAAGCCCTCGATCACGCGATGGAACACGATGCCGTCGTAAAATCCGTCGCGCACCAGTTTTTGGATCTGGGCGACGTGGCCAGGCGCGAGATCGGGACGCATCTCGATGGTGACGGGGCCCTGGGTGGTTTCAAGGATCAAAGTATTTTCTGTATCAGCCATGCTCTTTTCTCTTCTGGTTTGGGTGGACGTTTGCGGGTTCTGAAAGTGACCGCCAAAGGCCGGCCGGCGACCGCACCGCCCAGTCCCTCGGTAAATGGCAACGGCGTACAGCGTTGCAATGTTTCCATGACAGCAATCCGATACGCTAGTCGGTCATTATCGCTGGCGTTTCCGGATTCATAGGTAATCCTTGGTTGACCGAAAATGGCGCCTTCGCGGTTGAAACTGACGATAACGGTAATGTCCATCGGGTTGGCGCGCGAATAAGGCGGCGGCTGCCAGCACGAATACAGTTTGGCGAAGACGTCCTTGAGGGTATCGAGTTGCTGTGGCTGGGCCGAGGCGTCAGCCGCCGACGCCAGCCACACCAGACCAGCGGCCAACCACAGCGATGGCTTGCTGCGCGGCCGTCTCATGACCTCACTTGATGTCGGATGCGACTTGCACCTTCACCATCTTGTCTGGATCGGCGACCGGCTCGCCGCGCTTGATCTTGTCGACCACATCCATGCCGGCCACGACTTCACCGATCACGGTGTACTTGCCGTTCAGCGATGAGCCTTCGGCGAACATGATGAAGAACTGCGAATTCGCCGAGTTGGGATCGCTGGTGCGCGCCATGCCGACAATGCCGCGCTTGTACGGCACGTTGGAGAATTCGGCCGGCAGGTTCGGATATTTCGAGCCGCCGGTGCCGTTGAAATTCTTGCCGTCGCCGGTCTGCGCCATGAATCCCTCGATCACGCGATGGAACGGCACGTTGTTGTAATAGCCCTCGCGCGCGAGCAGCTTGATGCGCTCGGCATGCTGGGGCGCGAGATCGTTCCGCAGCTTGATCACGATGCGGCCCTTGGTGGTGTCGATCACGATCGCATTCGCCTTGTCGAGATTGGCGGGCAGCGGCTGCGCGATCGCGGGAGCCACACACAAGAGCGCAGCGACGAATGCGAGAATTCGGATCATGAGAACTCCGGATAAAATAAAGAGGTCGGGTAGAGGAGCGCCGACGGGACGGCTAGCTGGCGAATTTGGCCTTGAGCTTGGCCACGACCGAAGGCGGCACGAAAGCGGAGAAATCCCCACCCATCTGGGCGATTTGGCGCACCAGTGTGGCAGTGATCGGGCGGACGGCGGCCGAAGCCGGAACGAATACCGTATGCACGTCGGGCGCCATGGCCTCGTTCATGCCGGCCAGCTGCATCTCATAGTCGAGATCCGTACCGTCGCGCAGGCCGCGAATCATGATGGTTGCACCCGTTGCCTGCGCCGCCGTAACGGTGAGATTGTCGTAGGTCGTGCAGTCGAAGGCGCAGCCGACCTTCTGGGCAATGGGCGCACAGACCGCCTGAAGCATCTCCAGACGCTCCTCGGTCGAAAACAGCGACTTTTTGCCGTGATGGATCGCCACGGCGACGATCAGGCGGTCGCAGAGGGTCACGGCGTGCCTGACGACGTCCAGATGGCCGTTGGTGACGGGGTCGAAAGAGCCAGGGTAAAGAGCGATACGGGGCATGGGACCCTCCTACCCCGCCCCGGGCGGCCCGGCAAGCCGGACCCGGTTCCACCGGGGTCCGGCTTTTTATTTCAGATCGGCCAATGAACCAGTCCCGGGCGCCGGGCGTCTTCCTGGGCGGGCCGGAATTGTTTCGTCCGCCACTGGCCGACGAAACAAAACTCGGTCGGGACGAAACCATTTTCGGACTTGGCGAAGACGGCCGGAAACTTGCGCTGGCTACAAGTCCACCCAACGAAACGACGACGGGCCGCGAAGGCCCACGACAGGGGACCGTCATGATCAAGGCTTTTTCCGTAGTCGCTGCTGCCGCGTTCATCGCTGCCGCGCTGACCGTCCTGCCCGGCTTTGCCCCGCAGGTCGAAGCCAGCGTGCCGCAGGCGCTGGCCAAGGGCGACCGCCTGCCGGTCCGGACCGTCGGCAAGGATTGCTCGCAGCAGGCCTGGCCGAATTTCGAGGCCTCCTGCCTCCGCACTGCCGGCTCCAACGCCGATGTTCGTGAAGCCCGCCTGGTGACCGCCGACCGCACCCCGTAACGGCAAGATCTGGTTCCGCCCCCCTCCAAGGAACCGCAGTGATGGCGAGCAGGGATCCCCCCTCCCTGCTCGCCATTTGCGTTCTGAGCGCCGTTTCTCGCGGTCCCGTCCGTCCCGGATTATGCTCCGACTATCCTTCGACGAATATCGAAGCATCGTCGGATGCGGCACACGTAACATCGTGGCGATGACCGCGCCGATGGATATCTACTACGACTTCAGATCGCCCTACGCCTATTTGGCCTGGTGGCGAGTTCGTCGAGAGCAGGCATTTTCATCATGGAAATGGCGGTGGAAGCCGGTTTCGATTGATGTCCTGCTCAACTTGCACGCTGGACGCGAACCACTGGCACCGTACGTCGATCCGCTGCCGCCCCCGAAGCGGAAGCACTTCCTGGCTGACATCAGGCGATCGGCGAACTTCTTCGGCGCACCATTGTCACCACCGCATCAACCTCGTCCCGATCCCGCGCCGGCCTTGTGCATCGCACTTCGGCTCGCGCAAGGCGGCATTGCCCACGACCGGTTTATTGACATGGCCTTCGAGGCGATGTGGCAGCATCGCAGCGACATCGGCACCCGCGAGGTCCTGGCGAAATGCCTGACATCCGCCGCGCTCGAGGAGACGGTGATTGAGTCTGCTGTCTCGCCAAAGGCCCGAAGCGAGTTGGTTACGCAATCCATGCAGGCGTACGAAGCCGGTATCTTCGGCGTGCCGAGTTTCGTGGCACGCGGCGAGATTTTCTTTGGGGCCGACCGTTTGGACATGCTGGCATGGCGACTGGATCCGACCAACCGAACGGCTAAGACGCTTTAGAATTTAGTTGATTCCCCTCCTGCGCGTGATCGTGCCGGAAGATCGGGGCGCGCGGTTGTCTGCCGCTTCTGGCTTGGCGACGCACCTCCGTACCGCCGGCTCCACGACTATGGTGAAGGAAGCGCGCCTGGTTACCGCTAATCGCACCCCATGACGTCAACTGATTCCCGACAATCGGAACCCCATGGCAATTTGCGACGTCTCGTCGCATGCTGGCGTTGATCGCGCCCTTCGGATGATCCGGCGGGCACGATGCCAATGGAGGCGCGCCAGTGACCAGTACGCCAGTTGCAGCCTCCGGTCATTCCAGCCCCCTCCCCACAGCAGCCACGATCGGTGCCCTTGGTGTCGTCTATGGCGACATCGGCACCAGCCCGCTCTATGCCCTGAAGGAAGCCGCCAAGGCCGCGACCCATGGCGGACCGCTGACGAATGACGCCGTGCTCGGCGTCGTGTCACTGATCTTGTGGGCACTGATCCTGATCATCTCGATCAAATACGCGCTCCTCATCCTGCGTGCCGACAACCGCGGGGAAGGCGGCATCGTCGCACTGCTTGCGCTGCTTCACGCTCGCAACGCGCAAGCCGGAACATGGCGCGCGAAGCTTCTGGTGGTCGGTCTCGTCGGTGCCGCCCTGCTCTATGGTGACGGCGCGATTACGCCGGCCATCTCGGTGCTCAGCGCCATCGAAGGACTGAAGGCCGACGCGCCGTCGCTTGCGCCCGCCGTCGTGCCGCTCACGGTTGTGATCCTGATCGGGCTGTTCGTCATGCAGAGGCAGGGCACCCAATTTATCGGACGGGCATTCGGCCCTGTCATGGTCGGCTGGTTCGCGGTGCTGGCCGCGCTCGGTATCCATGGCATCGTCATGGCGCCCGGCGTGCTCGCCGCAATCAGCCCGCTCTATGCCTTCGATTTCCTGATCCACCATAACTTCCACGTCAGCTTCGCCATTATCGGCGCAGCATTTCTGGCCGTCACCGGTGGCGAGGCGATGTATGCCGACATGGGACATTTCGGGCGATTTCCGATCCGGCTGGCCTGGTTCGCGGTGGCGTTGCCCGCGCTGATGCTGAACTATTTTGGACAGGGGGCGCTGCTGATCACCGATCCGAGCGCGCTCGACAATCCGTTCTACCAGCTCGCGCCCGATTGGGTGCACTACCCGCTCGTCGCCTTCGCAACACTCGCGACCGTGATCGCATCGCAGGCGATCATCTCTGGCGTGTTCTCGCTGACGCAGCAATCGATCCAGCTAGGCTTCCTGCCGCGGATGCATATCACGCACACGACCAGCGACGCGATCGGCCAGATCTACGTGCCGCTGGTGAACTGGCTGCTTGCCGCTGCTACCTTGGGCGCCGTGTTGCACTTCGGCTCCTCGGAAGCCCTCGCCGGCGCCTACGGCATCGCCGTATCGCTATTGATGGCAATCACCACACTGCTTGCGGCGCTGGTAGCGATCCAGTGGGGCTATTCGCCGTTCATCGTCATCGCGGTCAACGGATTCTTTTTCGCCATCGACTGCATTTTCTTCTCGGCCAATTCGGTCAAACTGTTCGAGGGCGGCTGGTTTCCGCTGCTGCTCGCAGCCGTCATCGCCTTCGTGATGTTGACCTGGCGCAGCGGCGTCAAGCTGGTGGAGCGGGCACGCGGAAACCTCCGCCAGCCGGAAGAGGATCTGATCGAGACCGCGGTTAATCGTTGCCACGCGCGACTCGCCGGCACCGCCGTGTTCCTGGCCTCCGCGCCCAAGGGCGTGCCGCTGACGTTGACGCAGTTCGTCAAGCACAACCACGTGCTGCACCAGCGCGTGCTGCTGGTCACCGTGCTGATCGAGGAATCGCCGCGCATCCCGGATGAGGATCGCGCCGAGATCGTCGAGATCGTCCCGGGCATCACCCGCGTCATCCTGCATTACGGCTTCATGCAGTACCCGACAATCCATGAGGGCCTGACGCTGGCCTGCCGGCAGGGCAAGCTGCCCGGGATTGATCTCACCAACATCACCTATTTCATCGGCCGCGAGACCATCATCCCGCGCGAGGATGTACCGGGCATGTGGGTCTGGCGCGAAGCGTTGTTTGCCTTCCTGCAACGCAACGCCGAACGCACCGCCGCGTTCTTCGACGTGCCGGCGAAGCAGGTCGTTGAGTTCGGGACTGAGCTCGAGATCTAGCTAGCACCCTCGCGCCAGGTTCGTCCGGGGCGATCTCAGGCGCGTGATTTCGCCTTGCCGGAAGATCGCGTCGCGCGGCCGTCTGCCGTCCCCGGATTCCCAACACGCTTCAGCACCGAGGTCACTACGTACCGCCCGGCGGGATGGATGCTTTCGGACATCTCGAACAGACGGCCGTGCGAATCCAGATAGCGGCGGATGACCTCGAGCGCGGGTGATCCGGCTTCCGCCCCCAGCGCCTTGGCGAACTCGTTCGGAATCACGGTCGCCGCCACGGTCTGGTGCACCTCGGATGCGATCACGCCGTAGCTGTCCGCAATCATGTCGCAGACCAGGCGACGGTCCTTTCGGATGTCGCTGACGGCATCCGCATAACTCTCCTCGACATAAACATTGACCCAGGCGAGCGGCGAACTCCTGGGCTTGGTCGAGGCACGAACATAGGGAATCCGCAGCCAGCGTGACCCCGGCTGGCAGCCAAAACGCTTCGCGGCCTGACGATCCATCACGACGGTCTCGATACGCCTGATATCGCGATCCGTCGCCGCGGCGAGTTCAACCAGATCGCTCAATGCGCCCAGCGTCTGCTGAAAGCTCTCCTGCGGCCGTTCGCGGCTCTCAACCCGCGTGCCGGACCCCTTGCGGCGCGACACCGCCCCAAGCTCGGTGAGCCGGCGCATCGCCGCCCGCACCGTCTGGCGGCTGACATCGTAGTGCGCCGCAAGCTCGAGCTCGGTCGGGATCAGGCCGCCGACCGGGTACTGGCCGCGGTGGATCGCTTCCAGCAAATCGCGGGCAATGTCCTCGTAGATCGGCATGTCGAACGGTTCTCGTGGGTCGGCGCGCTGGCATAGCACGGCTTCGGCGCCCCTGCATCGGCGCTTGACAAATTTGTACGCATCAATCATATGGCCGTACATATTAACGAGGAGGAAACACGCGCGTGGCCAGCACGATGTTCGACAGCGCCCTTTATCGCGACGTTTTCTCGACGCCTTCGATGCGGGCGGTATTTTCCGACGAGGCGCAGCTCAAGGCTTATGTGCAGGCCGAGGTCGCGCTTGCCACCGCGCAAGGCGAGACCGGTGTGATCCCGCGCGAGGCGGCCGAGGCGATTGCGCGGCAGGCCCCGGCGATCGTGCTCGACAGGGCGCAGTTGAAGCGCGACACCGAGAATGTCGGTTATCCGATTGTGGGCCTGGTCCGCCAACTCTCCGAGCAGCTCGGCGAACCCGGCCGCTATCTGCATTGGGGCGCGACTACCCAGGACATCATGGATACCGCGACCGTGCTGCAACTGCGCGACGCGGTTGCGCTGATCGAAGCCCAGCTGGCCGAGGTGATGGGTACGCTTGCCAATCTCGCCACCCTCCACCGCGATACGCCAATGGCGGGCCGGACCCATCTGCAGCAGGCGCTGCCGATCACGTTCGGGCATAAGGCCGCGATCTGGCTATCGGCACTGCAGCGCTCGGCCGAACGGCTCGAACAGGCCAAGCCTCGCGCCCTTCAGGCGCAGCTTGGGGGCGCCGCTGGCACGCTGGCGGCGCTCGGCGATCGCGGACTGGATGTTCGCGCCGCTTATGCGTGGGCGCTTGGTCTCGCTGAGCCTGACATCACCTGGCACGTCGCCCGCGACGGACTGGTCGAACTGGTCCAGACGCTGGCCGTGATCTGCGGCGCACTCGGCAAGATCGGCTACGACGTCATGATCCTGATGGCGACCGAGATCGGCGAGGTGTTCGAACCCTTCTCCTCGCATCGCGGCGCCTCCTCGACCATGCCGCAGAAGCGCAACCCGATCTCCTCGGAAATCCTGCTGGCCAACGCGAAGGCCTCGCGCGATGCCGCTTCGCTGATGCTGGATGCCATGGTGCAGGATCTCGAGCGCGCCACCGGTCCCTGGCATTGCGAATGGCTGGCGCTGCCCCAGGTCTGTCTGTTGACCTCCGGGTCGCTTTCGCAGGCGCAATTCATGCTGTCCGGCCTGATCGTCGAACCCGCGGCGATGAAGCGAAATCTCGATTCCACGCGCGGCCTGATCGTGGCCGAAGCCGTCATGATGGGGCTTGCGCCCGCGCTCGGCCGCCAGTCGGCCCATGACGAGGTCTATGCCGCCTGCCGCGATGCGTTCGAGCGCGGCGACGCGCTGCTCGATGCCTTGCTGCGCCGTCCGGTGATCGCATCGGCCTTGCCGCGCGAGCAACTCGCCGCGCTGTGCGAGCCGTCAAACTATCTGGGCACCGCGGGCGCGATGGTCGACCGCGTGCTCGCGCGTCAAAGCAAACGATAGACAAAAACAAAATAGACATTTGGGAGGATTGATTCATGGCGTTCCGTACGCTCGATCGCCGCGCCGTCACGTTCGGCCTGGCTGGTGCCCTCTGCATGCCTTCGATCCTGCGCGCGCAGGCAAACTATCCGGACCGGCCGATCAACGTCATCGTACCATTTGCCGCCGGCGGGCCGACCGACGCGATCGCGCGCATCTATGCCGAATTCCTCTCGCGTGATCTCGGGCAAACGCTGGTGATCGAAAACGTCGCCGGCGCCGGCGGAACGATCGGCTCGACCCGAGCCGCGCGCGCGACGCCCGATGGTTACACGATCCAGATCGGCCAGGCCGGTACGCATGTATCGAGTGTCGGGCTTTATAAGAACCTGAAATACAACCCGATCACCGATTACGAACATCTCGGACTGCTCGGCGATTTGCCGCAGGTGCTCGTCGTCAAGCGCGATTTTCCGCCCGGCGACTTCAAAGCGTTCGTCGATTATGTCCGCGCCAATGAATCAAAGCTCAACGCTGGCACCGCCGGCCCCGGCTCGTCGGCGCATATGGGCGCAGCCATGCTCAACGTGCGGCTCGGTACCAAGGTCAATCTGGTTTCCTATCGCGGAACGGGTCCCGCGATGAACGATCTGATCGCGGGCCAGATCGACTACATGGTCGAAGTGTCGCTCACCGCGCTGGCCCAGATTCAGGCGAAGACCGTGCGACCGCTGGCCGTCTTCCGCTCGGCGCGCATATCCACTTTGCCCGACGTCCCCTCCACCAACGAGTTCGGCGTCGACGGCCTCGACTTCCCGGTCTGGCTCGGATTCCTCGCCCCCAAGGGCACGCCGCAACCGGTCGTGGAGCGGCTTAACGCCTCGATCCGCAAGGCGACGCAGGACGCAACCCTGCGCGCCCGCCTCGCCCCGCTCGGCCTCGAAATGCCTGATGATGCGACCAACACGTCAATCGGCTTCCGCGCCTACATCCAGTCGGAAATCGACCGCTGGGTGCCGCTGATCCACAAGGCCGGGCTGACGATTGAGTGAGGCCTGAACCTAGCCGCCTGGCAAACGCTGTCGCCTCGGCCCGCTGAACCCGCACTCGAAGGTCATGGAGTTCAGCAATCAGCTTGGCCATTTCATCAGCGCTTTGAAGCAAAGCCTGAACACGACGAAAACTACTCATATGGCCACTCGCACAAACCGCCAGAAGTTCAGCACATTGCGAGCACATGCACTACGAGACAGGATTTTCCAATGCCGTAGGAATACTGTTCGACAAAAGGAGAATTCAACAAGCCGCGGGCTGCTCGCTGCTATTGCGGTCTGGCCGGCAGCCGGCGGATCGCCCAGCCATTGCCGAAACGGACGAGCATCGCATCGCAGTTGTTGTCAGGACATTTCTGGCCGGTGTCAGCGGGAAACACGCGCAGTGCGATATGGTCGTTGTCGATCCAGCGCGCCAGGCGCCATTCGCGAAGCTCGCCCTGCTCGGTGGCGTGCTCCCACTCCAGCGACAGCGAACCGTTTACATTCGAGCCAACGGAAAGATCATTGGGGCCGCCATAGGCATAATCATTGTCTATGACGATGAATTTTGATCCATCCGGCGAAAAATATGGCGTACCCGAGAGACGCAGGACATTGCCCGTGCGCCCACTGAGAAGTTCCGCAGCACTGCCTTCATAGTACCCGATCACAATTGAATAGACGCGCGCTTCGGGATGATAAGCGGCGAGCCGATGGCTGATACACCTCGCTGCGTCGTCGGTCTCGCAAGCTTTGCCTTCATCCCGATACGCCTTTGACGCGCCGTTTTCGAGCCGCAGCGTCAGCAGATCGCCCTCGCGGCTCGCGAGTTTTCCGAACTCGCGCAAGCAAGCAGCTTCCACCGCATCCGTTTTCTGGTGCTCGATATCTACGCCGCACGTCGTGGGCGCCGCATTCGCGCCGGCCTGGGCAACGGCGTGGCTGGGCAAAAGGAGCAACAGATATCCCGCAACCAGCAAATAAATCGTGCGAACGAGCATATGGATCGGCCGTTTTCCCTGGACACGCACGGCCACTAGCGGGCCTGCCCTAAAATGAACTCTATCTTCAGTTGATGCCTTAATATCACACATATCGCCCACCGGCCGCCATTTTCCCGTTGCTGGCCCAAGCCGATGCGATAGCTTATCCGGGGGAATTGGGCAGGCAATGAAAGCAGGCGGCGAAACAACCAGATCGAAGAGCCGCGCCGCGATCACGGCCAAACGCGGCCGTGCGCCGAAGGCGGCGCGCGTCGAGAGCCCGGCAAAAGCGAAAGCCGCAAAAGCCAAACATCCTGCGAAAACGGAAATCGAACAGCTTACCCTCGAGCTGCAGGAAGCCCGGGAGCGGCAGGCGGCGATGGCCGAGGTCTTGAGCCTCATCTCGGACTCGCCGACCGGCATCCAGGAGGTGTTCGACCGGATCGTCAAGAACGCCGCGCGGCTGTGCCAGAGCGTGCTGAGCGCCGTCTATCGCCGCGAGGGCGAGCACGTGCATCTGGTCGCCTACGACCAGTTCTCCCCGGAATCGGTGGCCGCGGTGCGCAAAGCCTACCCGGCCCCGCTGACCAGCAAGAACCTGATCTCGGTCGCCATCCGCGAGCGCCGCGTCGTGCACGAGCCTGACGTGCTCGTCTCCGGCGGCTACAGCGACCTGCAGAAAACATCGGGCTATCGCAGCATCCTCGTCGTGCCGATGCTGCGCGACGACGTCGCGATCGGGGCCATCGCGGTGATGCGGCTCGAGCCGCAATTATTTGCCAAGGCGCAGGTCGAGTTGCTGAAGACCTTTGCCGGTCAGGCGGTCATCGCCATCGAGAACACGCGGCTGTTCACCGAGGTCCAGGAGCGCACGACGCAATTGTCGCAATCGCTGGAAGATCTCCGCGCCGCGCAGGACAGCCTCGTGCAAACGGAGAAGCTGGCCGCGCTCGGACGGCTGGTGGCGGGCGTGGCGCACGAGCTCAACACCCCCGTCGGCACCAGCCTGACGGTTGCCTCGGCGTTCATCAACAAGGCCGATCGCTTTGAAGCCGATGTCGCCGGCGGCGATGTGCGCCGATCGAGCCTGACCGAATTCATCGCGGCCAGTCGCGAGGCGGCCTCGCAAGTCATGATCAACCTCAATCACGCGATCGATCTGATCCAGTCGTTCAAGCAGGTTGCGGCCGACCGCAACGTCTCGGATCGCAGGGGTTTCGATCTCGGCGTGGTGACCGAACAGGTCGTCAAGGGGTTGCGGTTCGGGCTACGCAGAAATCTCGTGGTCAACGTCGCCTGCGAGCCCGATCTCGCCATGAACAGCTATCCCGGCCCCTACGGCCAGGTGCTCACCAACCTAGTCATCAATTCCGCGGTGCACGCCTATCCGGATGGCGCGCGCGGCGCCGTCCATATTGCGGCCCAGGCGTCGGGCAAGCACAACGTCGAAGTGCTGTTCTCGGACGACGGCTGCGGCATGAGCGCGGAGATCAGGCGCCAGGTGTTCGATCCATTCTTCACGACCCGGCGCGACCAGGGCAGCACCGGCCTTGGACTGCACATCGTCCACAACATCGTGACCAATCGCTTGGGCGGCCGGATCAATCTGGAAACCAGGCCCGGCGCCGGAACGAAAATCCGGATCATCGTGCCGCGCGAAGCGCCGCTTGCCGCGGAGTGATGCGTATCAGACGACTGTCCGCACCGCGGGCAGGTTGGGATGAATCCGTGTCGCCTTGGACCGCTACAACGGTTTGACCAAGCGTATTGACTCCGGCCTAAATCCGCCACGCTGGTAGAAGTCAAGCGCACGCCGATTGTCTGCGAACACATCCAAGCTGAGAAAACGGTATCCCATTTTGAGCGCCCAGTCCTCAGCGTAGCTCATCAACAATCCCGCAACGCCCTGACCTTCCGCCTCCTCTATGAGTGCCAGGATCGCGACGTAACCGCATGGTTCGTTCGTTACGCCGTCTTTGCCTGGCTGCATATGGATATAACCCAGCCGCATGTCGTTCTGTGAGATTGCGATGAGCGTCTGGGAGCCTTCGGTGGCGTTGTCCAACGTGGCGGCCATGAAGCGACTCTGAAACCGCTCCATCGCATTCAAGGTATGCCACGCGGGGCGCGGGACGCCCGAAAGACGGGGCGACAGACCGAAGAGGAAGTCATTGTCTGACGGACAAGCTTCCCTAACCCGAATCGTACTCGCACCACGTTGCATTTCATCCTCTTTAAGTGGCACTTCATCTGTCGCTTCACAGACTTACAGCGCGGCTTGAATGTCCGAGAAGCATGCCCAAGGCAGGCATCGATGGCAAAACTCCTGATTTGTGATTAGAAGTTCGTGTCGGGCCAGAAGGGGACATTCGCAATCGAGGTGAGTGCGACTGCTCCGGCTCCATTGATCCCAGTGAGGCGTCACGAACGCTTCAAGCTCAGGACATCTTGCATATCATGCTCGCCGCTTGTACGCCCGGCAATCCAGCGAGCAGCGGATAGCGCGCCGCGTGCAAACATACCGCGATCCAACGCCGAGTGTGAAAGGGTCACAACCTCTTCGGCGGCGGCGAACGTAACGCTATGCTCTCCGACAATGCCCCCACCTCTCATGACAGAGAAACCTATTTCGCCTAGTAAGCGCTCGCCAAAGCTGCCGTCCCGCCCTCGCCGCTCGACGGCGGCGAGGGAAACGCCGCGGCCTTGCGCAGCGGCTTCACCCAACATCAAAGCCGTCCCAGAAGGCGCATCGACCTTTCGGCGATGATGGGCTTCAGAAATTTCGATGTCCCAAGTCTCGCGGGGGAAAATCCGGGCCGCTTGCGCGACCAAGCCGACCAGCATATTGACACCAAGTGAGAAGTTACCGGAGCGCACAATCGCTATCCTGCGTGCCGCTTCGCTAATCCGGCCAAGTTGATCAGGCTCAAAGCCCGTGGCGCCTATCACCAGTGCAGGCCGGCCACTTGCCGCACATGCTTCCGAGAGCTCGGTCGCCGCCTTACTCGTCGTAAAGTCGATGATCACGTCTGCTTCATCAAGCGCGGCTGCGAGGCTGATCAAATCATCGCCGGTGCTGCCCGGACGACCTAGATTACCAATATGAATGAAAGCGGGATCAGCATTCAGGGCCCGAATAACGGCTTGGCCCATCTGTCCACGGCCGCCGGCAACAACGATTTTGCAAGGCGCGGTCAATGGCATTTACATACGAAAGCGGCAATTGCGTTTCACATTTCCGACGCAGCAGAATAGAGGCATTCGCGACAAAGGCAACTTTGGCGTGACAGAAGCAATGTCTGCTCTGCCCCCAAAAGCGACGCGGTTACCGCGGCAACGAAAAGATGCGAAGCGCCGGCGAGGCTGCTCCCCGGGTCACAAGCGCCTGACAACGTTTGCTTCTAGTCGCCCGGACAAAGTTGCTGACCGGGCTCGCGATCCTTCTGAAGGTCAGCCTCAAGTTCCGAGATGATGACGTGTAACAGGCACGCGGCAAGTGGATCGGTGACTTCCCGTTCCAGAATCCGATAGCGTGCGATCTCAGTTTCAAGCTCTCTGAACTGGCGCTCTGTCATGACGCTTGCCCTCCGGCAAACCGACGCTTGGCCGGCCGAGTTGTTTCGCAAGAGTTTTCAGATAATTTTCTATGGTTTCTATCTTGTGAATCCGTGCCAGCCCGCCGCGGGATCAGCACGCCTATGGGACGTTTTGAAGGCGCTCGCTTCCCGACTTTTGAGTTCCCTGGCTTAACGCCACTTGCCGAACGGGATCGATGCCCGGAGTCCTACGGAAGCTCTCGGTGCGCCGATTGGCACCGCCTTTGCTGTACGCCTGAATGCGCCGCGAGCGCGTCCCAAATCAGACCAGCGCAGAGGCTACCAATGACAACTTCGCATCGACTTCAGACACTCCGGGGCACGGCAGCGGCGAACCGCTCGCAAATGGCGAAACTGATTGAAAGCCTCGCGCGTTCGGTCGAGTTGCTCAGCATCGAGATAGAACACGAGGAAGCCCGTGCAGGTGTTTATGATCTGTCGGCCGTAACCTATCCGGTGTTGGCGCGGAGCCTGAGGTCCCGGAAGGAGAACATCCGGATTACCATTGCTTCGCTGGAGGCGCAGCTCCACGCAACCGAGGCGGCGTAGTGGCATTTGCTCGGACCGACTGTCGCGCCGCGGGAAAAACCACGCGGCGCGTCTAGCCTCAACATGCCGCTCAAAAGCCTCCTTCAGTTGGACACGCCCAGCACCGTCAAGGACCGCTTGTTGTGGCCCGGCGTCTGAAACTCGATGGCTTGGCCAACCGACAGGCCGATCAATGCAGCTCCGACCGGCGTAAGAACCGAGACGCGCTTCAACGCTATGTCCGCTTCGTGCGGATACACCAACACCACGTCCCGGACCTCACCGGTCTTGTCATCGCAGTACCGGACCTGCGAGCCCATGCGGACTACTCCACGTAGATCGGAATCGTCCGCCACCAAGCTTGCACGCTCCATCTCCTGCGCAAGGAAATGGGCCACGCGCGGGAAGAGCATCGCACTTGAACTGGCCAGAGTATTTAGACGCCTAGCCTCATTCTCCATCACCGTGATCGGCGGCAACACGATTTCAGCTTTGCTCTTGCGATTAATCTTGCTCATTACCTTCTCTCCTTTCCTAAGCTGCTGATGGTCCCGGATCATCGTCACCAAAGAGCTTTTTGCCCTTGACCACCGGATTGCAAAACAAAGCCCTGACAACGTCATTCGCTTCACCTCGACTGACGCGCTCGATCCCGACGACGTTGGTCGCCCGGCGGTGAAGAAGGGCATTTCACTTCCGACCTTCAGCCCCACCAACGCGGCGCCCAACGGTGACGTCACGGGGATTTGGGTTCGCTCGGACGCGTAGTCTTCGGGATACACCAGTTGCCTGGTCTCGCGAGGGAAGCCCCAGGTGATCCAGAACGTCACCCACGCCCCCATGGTGACAATACTGTCCAGTCTGGCTGCGCCATCAGGGATGATTTCCGCGCGGTTGATCTCACTCAACAGAAAGCGTGCGTCCACGTCGCCTTGATCTGCGCCTGCCTGCGCGAGCCGCTCCAAGCGGCGATGGTCAGACGCCGGAAGAGTGACGTCCGGAATAGAGGGGTTGTTCACGACATGCCTCCTTGTTTGGGCTTCCCTCGCGAGAGAGCCACACACCAAATCTGTTTGATGAAGGAAGGGGGATCCGGACGGCAAATTACCGTCCGGCTAGACTCCTGCTTGGAGGCGTCCGGCGTGCAAGCAACGCCGCGCGATGCGCGGATCGATGTCGAGGACGTGTATCATGTCGGGGCCACCATAGGATCTTCCACCGCGCCCTGTATCGCGACCAAAGATCGCACGCCCTCTCAGGATGCCAGAGGATGTCCATGGTCCATCGAGAGGCTCGTGGCTTGCGCGAAAGCCACACGGTCATGCGCGACTAAATGTGCCGGACGGGGTGCAGCATGGGGGCGGCCCCCGCCACATCGACGCGGGCCGTATGAAATACTGAGTTTCTACGACCCCGGGTTCGGGATCGGCCGGAAGACACCAGATGCCTTTCGCGCGGCTGCAGGACCGGCACTCAGGGGCCCGGATCGTGTTGCCGGGCCAGAATGAATCCACCGCGCTGCCGGATTTAAGCCGCATTGTGACCCAGGTCGCGGCCAAAGGTCGTGCCCACGGGGGCGCAACACCGGAGGCTTCCATGTCCGGTCATTTGCGATTTTGCTTCGCTGCATTCGTCTTTCTCGCAAGTCTCTCGACATCGCCAGCATCTTCGAATTCCTTTGCCGATTTTTTCAATCTCGCTCCCCGGCAGGCCACCGCGCCCGCTCCCGCGGAAGCAGAAGAAGAGTGCTTGTCGCGGCCCGGCAAGTCGACGACGGCCGGCCAGCACTGGGTCTACCGGTTCGATGGTCACCGCAAATGCTGGTTCCAGACCGATGAGGCGGTGGCGGCGAAACAGCAGGCTCGTCATCGCGCCGCGAAGCCTCGCGCCGTCTCTACCGAGGAGAACGAGGCCGCGCGGCGCAAGCGTAAGGCGGTCGTGGATGCCCGTGCAGAGCTGCTGCGCTCCGCACCGGCGGAAACCTCTCCGCCGACGCCGCCCGCACCCAGGCTGAAGGTGGCCGATGCTGCTTCCGTCGTCGCTGCGGGCGCCGCAGCCCTCGTGCCGCCGGCACCCATCGCCAACGGCGTCGCCGATCAGCAACCCGCATCGCGCCAGGTCGACGTGGAGACGCTTCTGACCGCTGCGCCGGCCGCCAGCGCAGCGGTTGCCATCTCCGTGCCTTCGGCCGCGCCAACCGCCGTTACCGTTGCCGAGGCAGCCGATGACGGGTGGGGCTCTACGGCAAGCTGGATTGGCATGCTGCTGATGGCGCTGGGTCTCGTTTCCGTCTTAGTCTCGAGCCGGCCCCTTCGGGAGACCATGCTCGATTTGATGCGGGAACGACTCGGTACGCAATGGGGTCGCGAGCGCCCGTTCGAAGGCGGGCGAATGACGTCCCGTCAACAAGCAGACTATTTCAGCGCGTAGACTGGGATGAGGAAAGCGATCTAGCGCGGCGCGAGCCGCGATCTCCAGCTTGTGCCAGTCCACGGCGGAGCCGGCACATCGGCAAGTCGTTCAATTCTGTGACTGGGCTATCGGCCCGGCGCTCTCGCGAGGATTGGAGGCGACCTGCGGCAGGGCCAGGGTGAAAGCATCGACCAGCCGGCGCCGCCAAGGTTGGGTCAGCATCGACAGCTTGCCTTCGAGCAGAGCTGCCCTTTCCCGGGCTCCCACGCTTTCGGTGCTGACTTTGAGCAGTTCGGCAAGCAGCTTGTTGGTGCGTTCGCACTCCCGCTCGAAATCGGCCCGATGGCCGCTGGCAATCACCTTCATCTCCGCCAGCTCGGTCTGCAGGGTCTCGATTCGCTGCTTCAGGGCGGTGACCACCTGCTGACCGGCCTGCAATTGCGGCTGACGGGGTGTTGGGGAATGGCTGAATTCGCTGAGATCGACCTGGACCAGCGTCTTTCCATCGTTGGAGCGGGAGCGTGGCCATCGGTGCCGTTTCACCAGGGCGCGCGCGGCTTCCGGCGAAACTGTAAGTCGTTCGCCCAGTTCGGCATACGTCAGCATCTCGACGGGCATGATTTTGCTCCCGTTGGCCGGACGGTCACCACCCGGATACAGCTAAATCGTATCAATCTATGGTTAAGGGGTGGTTTACCGCGAGCGGGAACCCAGACGCGGCGACACTGGGGGCCGTCCGACCCGCAGCCCGGATGGAGCGAAGCGCAAATCCGGGGAACAGTCTCGCCAGCGGATGGGCCTGACCCCGGGTTTCGCGGGGCCTGTCATCTGGCGCGCATTCGCGCGACCCGTTGGCTCCACCCGGGCTGCACGCTACACACTTGGCCGGCGCTAGCCGCCGTTCCCATTCTCGCCGTTCTCGTCTTCCGAAATATGCTCGACCGAGACCACGTGCTCGTCCTCTGCGGTATCGAACACGATCACGCCCTGGGTCGAACGGCCGGCGATGCGGATGTCCTCGACCGGGCAGCGGATCAGCTGGCCCTTGTCGGTGACCAGCATGATCTGGTCGCTGTGCTCCACGGGGAATGACGCCACCAGCTTGCCGTTGCGGTTGTTGACACTCATCGCGACGATGCCTTTACCGCCGCGGCCGGTGGTGCGGTACTCGTAGGACGAGGTGCGCTTGCCGTAGCCGTTGACGGAGACCGTCAGCACCACCTGCTCCTGCGCCGACATTTCGGCGTAGCGCTCCTGCGAGAGCTGGAGCGAGCCCGAGGTCTCCTCGCCTTCCGCATCAACGGGTTCTTCCGCCGCGGTTTCGCCGGCGACCGCGCGGCGCATCTTGAGGTAGGCCGAACGCTCGTCGGAAGTGGTCTCGACATGGCGCAGGATCGCCAGCGAGATCAGCTTGTCGCCTTCCGCCAGCGCAATGCCGCGCACGCCCATCGAGGTGCGGCCGGTGAAGACGCGCACATCGGTGACGGGGAAGCGGATGCATTGGCCGCCGGCTGCCGTCAGCAGCACGTCGTCATGCTCGGTGCAGATCTGGACGTCGACGATCGACTCGCCCTCCCCAAGCTTCATGGCGATGATACCGGAACGGCGGACATCGACGAAGTCGGACAGCTTGTTGCGGCGAACCGTGCCGCCTGTCGTCGCGAACATCACGTCGAGATTGGCCCAGGAGGATTCATCCTCCGGCAGCGGCATGATGGTGGTGATGCGCTCGCCCTGCTCCAGCGGCAGGATGTTGATCATCGCCTTGCCACGTGCATTCGGCGCTGCCATCGGCAGCCGCCAGACCTTTTCCTTGTAGACCTGGCCACGCGAGGAGAAGAACAGCACCGGCGTATGGGTCGAGGCCACGAACAGGCGGCTGACAAAATCCTCGTCGCGGGTCTGCATGCCCGCGCGGCCCTTGCCGCCGCGCCGCTGCGCCCGATAGGTCGAGAGCGGCACGCGCTTGACGTAGCCGGCGTGCGAGACCGTGACGACCATGTCCTCGCGCTGGATCAGGTCTTCGTCCTCAACCTCGCCTTCCTGCTCGACGATCACAGTCTTGCGCGGGGTGGCGAACTCGTCCTTCACGGCGGCGAGCTCGTCCTTGATGATCGCCTGCACGCGCGCGCGCGAACGCAGGATCTCGAGGTAGTCGGCGATTTCCACCGCGAGCTTGTCGAGCTCTTCGGAAATTTCCTCGCGGCCGAGCGCGGTCAGGCGCTGCAGACGCAAATCGAGAATGGCTCTGGCCTGCTCCAGCGACAGCCGCGCGGTGCCATCAGGCGCCATGCGGTGACGCGGGTCGTCGATCAGGCGGATCATCGCCTCCACGTCCTTTGCCGGCCAGTCGCGTGACATCAACGTGTCGCGCGCCGTGTTCGGATCGGGCGAGGTTCGGATCACGCGAATGATCTCGTCGATATTGGCGACCGCAATGGCAAGGCCGACCAGGATATGGGCGCGGTCGCGGGCCTTGTTGAGCAGGAATTTGGTGCGACGCGTGACGACCTGCTCGCGGAACGCGATGAACAGCGTCAGCAGGTCCTTCAAATTCATCAACTGCGGCCGGCCGCCGTCGAGCGCCACCATGTTGGCGCCGAAATTGGTCTGCAGCGGCGTGAAGCGATAGAGCTGGTTCAGCACCACGTCGGGTACCGCATCGCGCTTCAGTTCGACGACCACGCGAAAACCGTCACGGTCGGATTCGTCGCGCAGATCGGAGATGCCTTCGATTTTCTTCTCACGCACCAGCTCGGCGATGCGCTCGACCATGGTGGCCTTGTTCACCTGGTAGGGAATCTCGGTGACGATGATCGCTTCGCGATCTTTGCGGATGGTGTCGATTGTCACCTTGCCGCGCATCACGATCGAGCCGCGGCCGAGGTGATAGGCTGAGCGGATGCCCTGGCGCCCGAGGATGATACCGCCGGTCGGGAAATCCGGGCCCGGGACGATGTTGATGAGATCGTCGATGGTAAGCGCCGGATTGTCGATCAGCGCCACGCAGGCGTCGATGACTTCGCCGAGATTGTGCGGCGGGATGTTGGTCGCCATGCCGACCGCGATGCCGCCGGCGCCGTTGACCAGGAGATTCGGGAATTTCGCCGGCAGCACCGACGGCTCTTTTTCGGAAGAGTCGTAGTTCGGCTGGAAGTCGACGGTATCCTTGTCGATGTCGTCGAGCAGCGTCTGCGCGATCTTGGTCAGGCGGGATTCGGTGTAGCGCATGGCCGCCGCCATATCGCCGTCCACCGAGCCAAAATTGCCCTGCCCGTCGATCAGCGGCACGCGCATGGAGAAATCCTGCGCCATGCGCACCAGCGCGTCATAGACCGACTGGTCGCCGTGGGGATGGTATTTACCGATCACGTCGCCGACCGTGCGCGCCGACTTGCGGTACGGCTTGTTCCACTCGAAACCGTTCTCGTGCATCGCGTAGAGAATGCGCCGATGCACCGGCTTCAATCCGTCGCGCGCGTCCGGCAACGCACGCGCCACGATCACGCTCATGGCGTAATCGAGGTAGGAGCGTTTCATCTCGTCGAGGATGGAAACGGGACGGATATCAGAGTGCTCCGGCGGCTCGCCGGGCTTGTCGTCTTCGTTGTCGGACAAAGGGGAAAATCCAGTCAGTTCTCAGTCGGGAATCATATAGCGCATCGGGGGTCCGATAACCACCCCGGAGCCTTTAAGCGGAGCTGTTTTTCCGCTCGTTTTTTCATGGACTTACGGCAGCGCAAGGGAGTTTTCCGACCGCTGCTGGGACAGCTATTTCCGGGCCCGAATGAAACTGCTAAAATGGTGCTTAATTACCGCTCCTTACGGACCGAAAACCACCGCATGCATGATCCGTCCCGGCAGGAAGGTGAAGACGCCGGCGACGACCAGCGCGCCAAAGAAGATCGAGGTCATCGCCTTCTTGTGCGCGCCGACATTGTGCCGGCGGGCATGCAGCACCGCGAGCACCAGCATGACCGGCGCAAAGATCGACAGCAGATGAATTGGGCTGAACGGCCCGACCAGGCGGATCTCGTGGATCCAGAACGAACTGATCGCCACTGCAAACATCAGCGCCACCCAGATCCAGCCGATGGTCCGGTGCGGCAAGGTTCCCTTTGGCGCGGCGAACTGGACGATCCCAAGCGCGAAGGCGGCGATCGCTGCGAAGGCGTGCAGCGGGATCGTTCCAGGGGCCTCCAGCAGCGGCGCGAGGCTCATGGTGGTCGCTCCAGATCCGATTGGCGTTCGAGGCTGGAAGCAGCTTACGGGAAAGACCTCATGTAAGTATTAATAGCTGACCGAACCGATCACACGCCCGGATAGAAAACTCGATTTTCAGCCGAATGCAGCCGGTTCGGGACACTTCCCGCTATCAGGCGCCGCTGCGATCAGAACGATTTAGTGAGCAGGAGAAATGTCAACTATACGCAAGGACCCGATGCTCCATCGCCCCATTCGAGCGACAAAGTGACCAACGTCCTTTTCGTCTGCAGTGCCAATCGCCTGCGCAGCCCAACGGCTGAACAGATCTTTTCGACCTGGCCGGGGGTAGAGACCGACTCGGCCGGCATCTCGAACGGCGCGAACGTGCCGTTGTCGTCCGAACAGGTCGAGTGGGCCGACATCAATCTTCGTCATGGAGAAGACCCATCCTTCGTCATGGAGAAGACCCATCGCAACAGGCTGAACCGGAAATTCCGGTCCAGCTTGAAGGGTAAGCGGGTCATCTGCCTCGACATTCCGGACGACTACGAATTCATGGACCCGGTTTTAGTCCGGATGCTCGAAAGTCGCGCCGGCCGTTTCTTGCCGGCCAAACCCTAGAACGGGATGTCGTCGTCCATGTCGCTGTTGCGGCTGCCGGCCGCTACCGCCCGACGCGGTGCCGAAGAGACCGGACCGCTGGAGCCGAAATCGCCGGAATCGTCCGAGCCGAAGCTGCCGCCTCCGCCGCCGCCGCGGCCATCGAGCATGGTCAGGGTCGAGTTGAATCCCTGCAGCACGACTTCGGTCGAGTATTTCTCGACGCCGCTCTGGTCGGTCCATTTGCGGGTCTGCAGCGCACCCTCGATGTAAACCTTGGCACCCTTCTTCAGATATTGCTCGGCGACCTTGCAGAGCCCCTCGTTGAAGATCACGACGCGGTGCCACTCGGTCTTTTCCTTGCGTTCGCCGGTGGCCTTGTCGCGCCAGGTCTCCGACGTCGCGATGCTCAGATTGGCAATCGGCCGTCCGTCCTGCGTGCGCCGGATCTCCGGATCCTTGCCGAGGTTCCCGACCAGAATCACCTTGTTCACACTTCCCGCCATCGCCGCTCTCCAATCGATATCGCCGGCAAAAATCACCGGTCCGACGGCAAATCGCCGGACGTCTTCAATTCTTGACCTGTCGCTTGACCTGTCGCCTGTCCGCTTCCGGACATCCGAGGCGACCCTATACGTTCGCAGGCCTCGCTGACTTGGCGATCCCTCGCCAAGCCGGTGGTTATCCACATATAGCATCGCCCGGCCGCGCGTTCCAGCTTTGTTCCCACGAACACTCCGCCAGAGCCTGACCACAACAATACAACTGTTGAGCGAACCACGGGAACCCACGGAGATACGGAAACAGACGAGAATGGAACTCGAAAGTTCCCGTCTCGGTTCCAATTATGCCAGCTAATTCATGTTGTTGTGCATATAACTCGGCTGTCGCCTGTTGCATCCGGGACACGCCATTTCTGCGCGAGTCGCGATATAGAACACCTATCGGCGCGGGCGTTCGCGTCATCCACAACGCTTCGGGACCAACGGGAAGCGAGCAAGAGCTGGAGATCAGAGGATGAAGAAGTTTCTGTTAGGTACGGTTGCTCTCATCGCGTTCGCTGCGCCGGCGGCGGCCGCCGACCTTGCGGCGCGCCCCTACACCAAGGCCCCGCCGGCACCGGTCGCGCTGGTGTACGACTGGAGCGGCTTCTACATCGGCGCCAACGGCGGCTGGGGTTCGAGCCGCAAGTGCTGGGATTCGGTGGCGCCTGCTCTCCTGATCGGCGCTGAGGGTTGCCATGACGCGACCGGCGGCACCGCCGGTGGTCAGATCGGTTATCGCTGGCAGGCCAGCAGCTGGGTGTTCGGCCTCGAAGCCCAGGGCAACTGGGCCGACTTCAGGGGCAGCAACGCAAGCACGCTCTTCCTTGGCGCCCGGAACGACTCGCGGATCGACGCCTTCGGCCTGTTCACGGGCCAGGTTGGTTACGCCGCCAACAACGTTCTGTTCTACGTTAAGGGCGGCGCGGCCGTCACCGCGGATCGTTTCCGCATCTTTGATATTCCCACGGGCCTCGTCGTTGGCACCACCGGTGATGATACCCGTTGGGGAGCCAGCGTCGGCGCAGGCGTCGAATTCGGCTTCGCCCCCAATTGGACGGCCGGCGTCGAGTACAATCACCTGTTCATGCAGGACCGCACGCATACCTTCGTCGACGGAGCCGGCGCCTTCTTCGCCGCCGATCGCATCAGTCAGGACGTCGATCTCGTCACCGTTCGCGTCAACTACAAGTGGGGTGGCCCGGTGATTGCGAAGTACTGATCTTCGCTTTCCAAATCGGGATGAAAAGGCCGGCCTCGCGCCGGCCTTTTTGTTTGGTTGTACCGCGACGGCATCAACACCCGCACCGGTTGCAGAATACCTACATTTGCCGCGGATGTGGTTTTTCGGCGACAGCAATTTGCGGAAACTTCGCGCTATATGCCGAAGCAACCTCAAATTGACGGCTGAGGAAAAGTTGCGTTGGGAGCCGTGAAAGGAAAAAGAAAGTGAAAAAGATTCTGCTGACCACCACCGGTTTGATCGCGCTCGGGATGGCGCCCGCGGTCGCCGCCGATCTTGCCGCCCGGCCTTACACCAAGGCGCCTGCCGCAGCGATTGCGATCAATAACTGGAGCGGCTTCTACCTCGGCGCGATGGGCGGCTATGCGCAGGAGAACTCGTCGGGCATCGGTACGCTGAGCGGCGGATTCGCTGGCGGCACCGCCGGCTACAACTGGCAGATGGGCAACGTCGTCCTCGGTCTCGAAGCCGATGCCGCCTGGGCGGACATTGGCACGACCCTGGGCGTTCCCGGCATCGCCTCGCTCGACTACACGATTCGCTCGATGGGTACCGTTCGCGGCCGCGTCGGCTATGCTTTCGATCAGGTCCTGATCTACGGCACCGGCGGCTACGCCTGGTCCGACAACCGCCTGACGGCAACGGCGGCCGGCTTGGGGAGCGTCTCGGACAGCCGCTTCCACTCCGGCTGGACTGTCGGCGCCGGTGTCGAGGTGATGTTCGCACCGAAATGGTCGGTCAAGGCCGAGTACCTCTACAAGAGCCTGGAAGGCGGCACCTACCTCGCCGGCACTTTCCCCGTCGGAACGATCAATCTCAACAGCGTTCAGGTCGGCGTGAACTATCACTTCTAAGAGTATGGCCCGGATAAGCGGATACCGCTTTTCCGAAAGGATCATGCTCAAACAAAAGCTTTCAGCCTTCCTGCTGAAACTACATGCGCCTCCGTTCCTCAATCCGGAACGGAGGCGTTTTCTTTTGCGCAGTTCCGCCCCGCGCTGCTGACGGCTGCTGCCAAAACGTTGATGGCGCAAAACAATCCGTTGATGATTCGCGCGCGGCACTGGATATTCCCTCTCGTTCTTCCTATGTTCCGACTTTCAATCATCGGCGCCTGATCCCGGTTCGCTCCGGCAATGCGCGCCCAACGCGGCGCGCGACAAGCGCGCCTGGAAATGCCGATATGGATGAAGTGCTAAGGGCGAAGCGCCAACAGAACGCCGGCTCCGCGTCGCGTGCGATCACCATTCGTGGCGCGCGCGAGCACAATCTCAAGAATGTCGATCTCGAGATTCCCCGCGACAAGCTCGTAGTGTTCACCGGACTCTCCGGCTCCGGCAAATCCTCGCTCGCCTTCGACACCATCTATGCCGAGGGACAGCGCCGCTACGTCGAATCGCTCTCCGCCTACGCGCGCCAATTCCTGGAGATGATGCAGAAGCCGGATGTCGACCAGATCGACGGCCTCTCTCCGGCGATCTCGATCGAGCAGAAGACGACGTCGAAGAACCCGCGCTCCACCGTCGGCACCGTCACCGAGATCTACGACTACATGCGCCTGTTGTGGGCGCGCGTCGGCGTACCCTATTCGCCGGCCACGGGCCTGCCGATCGAAAGCCAGATCGTCTCGCAGATGGTCGACCGCGTGCTGGCGCTGCCCGAAGGCACCCGCCTCTATCTGCTGGCGCCGGTCGTGCGCGGCCGCAAGGGCGAATATAAGAAGGAACTCGCCGAATGGCTCAAGAAGGGCTTTCAGCGCGTCAAGATCGACGGCACCTTCTATGAACTTTCGGAAGCGCCAACGCTCGACAAGAAATTCCCGCACGACATCGACGTCGTGGTCGACCGCATCGTGGTGCGCCCCGATCTCGGCCAGCGCCTCGCCGAAAGTTTTGAGACCGCGCTGAAGCTCGCCGAGGGCCTGGCCGTGATCGAATATGCCGATGCCCCCGCGGGCGCGGCGGAAGAGAAGAAGTCCGACAAGAAAACTGCAAAAATCCACGACAAGAGCGGGCCGGAACGGATTCTGTTCTCGGAAAAATTCGCCTGCCCGGTTTCCGGCTTCACCATCCCCGAGATCGAGCCGCGGCTGTTCTCGTTCAACAATCCCTATGGCGCCTGCCCGGCCTGCGGCGGCCTCGGCGTCGAGCAGCATATCGACGAGGACCTCGTCATTCCCGACAAGGAGCTGACCTTGCGCAAGGGCGCGATCGCGCCCTGGTCCAAGTCCTCCTCGCCCTATTACATCCAGACGCTGACCGCGCTCGGCAAGTTCTACAAGTTCACGCTCGACACCAAGTGGAAAGACCTGCCGAAGAAGACGCAGGCTGCCCTGCTGCACGGCTCCGGCGACGACGAGATCAAGTTCTCCTATGAGGACGGCGTCCGCTCCTACGATACCAAGAAGCCGTTCGAGGGCGTCATCACCAATCTCGAGCGCCGCTATCGCGAGACCGAGAGCGAGTGGGCGCGCGAGGAGCTGGCAAAGTATTTCTCCGACATTCCCTGCGCGGGCTGCAACGGCCATCGCCTCAAGCCGGAGGCGCTCTGCGTCAAGATCGGCGGCAAGCATATCGGCGAGATCTCCGAACTGTCGGTGAAGCGCGCCGGCGAATGGTTCGAGAGCGTGCCGAAGGCGCTCAACGCGCAGCAGAACGAGATCGCCGCGCGCGTGCTGAAGGAGATCCGCGAGCGGCTATCCTTCCTGCTTGATGTCGGCTTGAATTATCTGACGCTGTCCCGCTCCTCCGGCACGCTGTCCGGCGGCGAAAGCCAGCGCATCCGCCTGGCCTCGCAGATCGGCTCGGGGCTGACCGGCGTGCTCTATGTTCTGGACGAGCCCTCGATCGGCCTGCACCAGCGCGACAATGCGCGGCTTCTGGAAACGCTGAAGCGGCTGCGCGACCTCGGCAATACCGTGATCGTGGTCGAGCATGACGAGGACGCGATACGTCTGGCGGATTACGTGCTCGACATCGGCCCCGGCGCCGGCATGCATGGCGGCCACATCGTGGCGCAAGGCACGCCCGCCGAGGTCATGAAGAATCCGAAATCGCTGACGGGCAAATATCTCACCGGCGAATTGTCGGTGGCGATCCCCGAGCGCCGGCCGCCGAACCATCGCCGCACCATCAAGGTCGTCAACGCCCGCGGCAATAATCTGAAGAACGTCTCGGCGGAGATCCCGCTCGGCTTGTTCACCTGCGTGACCGGCGTATCCGGCGGCGGCAAGTCGACGCTTTTGATCGACACGCTCTATCGCGCCATCGCCCGCAAGCTCAACAACGCCAGCGAAGGCGCCGCGCCGCACGACCGCATCGAGGGGCTGGAGCATATCGACAAGATCATCGACATCGACCAGTCGCCGATCGGCCGCACCCCGCGCTCCAACCCTGCGACCTATACCGGCGCCTTTACGCCAATCCGCGAATGGTTCGCCGGCCTTCCCGAAGCCAAGGCGCGCGGCTACGAGCCCGGCCGCTTCTCCTTCAACGTCAAGGGCGGCCGCTGCGAGGCCTGCCAGGGCGACGGCGTCATCAAGATCGAGATGCACTTTTTGCCCGACGTCTACGTCACCTGCGACACCTGCAAGGGCAAGCGCTACAACCGCGAGACGCTGGAAGTCCTGTTCAAGGGCAAGTCGATCTCGGATGTGCTCGACATGACGGTGGAAGAAGCCGCCGAGTTCTTCAAGGCCGTCCCCCGCGTCCGCGAGACGTTCAAGACGCTGCACCGCGTCGGCCTAGACTATATCCACGTCGGCCAACAGGCCACCACCCTGTCGGGCGGCGAAGCCCAGCGCGTCAAGCTCGCCAAGGAGCTGTCAAAGCGCGCCACCGGCCGCACGCTCTACATCCTCGACGAGCCCACCACCGGGCTGCACTTCCACGACGTCGCAAAACTTCTGGAGGTGCTGCACGAGCTGGTCGCCCAAGGCAACACGGTCGTCGTGATCGAGCACAATCTGGAGGTCATCAAGACCGCCGACTGGGTCATCGACCTCGGCCCCGAAGGCGGCGACGGCGGCGGCGAAATCGTCGCCTGGGGCCCACCAGAGGATATCGTGAAAGCGCCGCGGAGCTATACGGGGAAGTTTCTGGCGCCGGTGCTGAAGAAGGCGGATAGCAAGCCGAGGAAGAGCGCGGGGGCGAGTGAGGCGGCGGAGTAATCGCTAAGTCAACCTGTGGCTCACCTGCGCTCCACCCGCCTATGAGCCTTCACGTCACTTGCCCGCTGTTATCTCCCGCTTCTCCAGCGACACTGCGATCCGTTCCAGAAAGACGTTCATCCGCCGGGTCTCCGCGATCTGTTGCTCGTAAAGCTCGGCCCAGTTGGCTCCGGACGGTCCACGTCCCCGATATCCCTTCGAAAGCCATAGCCACACCGCGATCAGCACCACGAACGGCAACCACGATGCCGCCAACGCCATCCAATCATTCATAAGAAATGTCTCCAATTTCACCGCGCGTCTGCGCATCTGCATGAGCGGCGGCGACTTGAGCGCGACTGATGGCATAACGCAACACGCTGCGCAATCTTACATTGATGATGGACCTGAATGTGCAGGATGGGTAGAGCGAAACCCATCGCCTTCGTAAACGGTGGGTTTCGCTTCGCTCTACCCACCCTACGCAGTGCACTCCTTCGCTGGCTACCGCCTGAGAAACGCCCCGAACGCCCGCGGCCCGTCGCCGACCTTGATCTCGCCTGTTACTTTCAGCTCAACCGCATCGATCACGCTGATCGAGTTGCTCTCCCAGTTCGCGACGATGACGCGCCTCCCGTCCGCCGTCGCCGCGATGCCTTCCGGATAATCGCCGACGGTGATGCGCTTGACCGGCGCCAGCGTGGCAAGGTCGAACACGGTGAGGGTGCCGTCATACTGGTCGGTGACGAAGCCGCGGCCCTGGGCCAGCGCGACGGCATAGGGGCGCAGGCCGGTCTTCACACGGCCGATCTCGCGGGCCTGCTCAATATCGATTACCGACACGTCGTTCGATCCGACATTGGCGGTGTAGGCGCGATGGCCCTCGGCATCGATGGTAATGCCGAACGGGCGCGTGCCCACTTTGATTACCGCCCGCCGCTCGCGCGTGGCGGTATCGATGACGGATACGCTGTCAGCATCGCGGTCCGCGGAAAGCAGCAGCCGGCCATCCGGTGTCACCGCAAGCCCGGACGGCGAGGCGCCGACCGTGATGCTCGCGCTCACGCGCTGCTCCCTGGGATCGATCACCCGTACCGCCGCGGCGTACCAGTCGGCGACATAGACGGTGGCGCCGTCCGGCGCCACCGCGACACCGAGCGGACCACCGCCGACGTCGATCTTGCCGACGATCCGGCGTGCGGCGGCATCGACTACCGTCAGCGCCTTGGTGTCCGGGCTCGTCACATAGGCGAAGCGCCCATCCGGCGTGATGGCGACGCCCGCCGGCTTGCCGCCGATCGCGATGGTGGCGACCGGCTGCAAGGACGTGAGATCCACGACCGTCAGATTTTCGCTGAGCTGGTTGGTGACGAAGGCTTCCTCGGCCCAACCCTGCCCGGCGAACGCTGCGCCGATGCCGCCGACGAACGCCGCCAGGGCAAGGGCCCGCACGATCAGCTTCCGCTCTCGACCTTCTTCTTCAGCGCCTCGAGGCCCGCGCGATAAAGCCCGCTCACGGCCTTGACCGCGGCCTCATCGCTCAGCTCCGGCGGCGGGTCGTTGTTGGGAAAGCCGCGATAGAACGCGCCCGCCCATTCCAGGCTGCTTCCCTTGCCGTCGGCGCCGGGCGTAACCGTCAGGGTGGAGGAGTAGTTAGTGACCGGCAGCACCTTCACGTCGACGGCCGTGATCCGGTACGAATAGGTCATCTTCTCGGCGTCGTATTTGTAAAGCTCCTCGTCGACGGTCGCGCCATCCGCCAGTGTCAGCCGCCGCGTCGCCTCGATCTCGTTGCCTTTCGTGCCCTCGGTCTTGCTGACCGGCTGCAGCCAGCTCATGTCCTGGAAATTGCCGATCACCGCCCACACCTTGGCCGGCGGCGCGTTGATCTCGATCGATTCCCGCACCTTCTGGCGGGTCGGCCCGTGCGCCCAGGCGACCCCCATTACCGCCAGCGCCGTCAGCACGGCACCCACCCCCGTAATTGTCACTCTCATGTCGTTTCCCCAAAGTTTCGTTGGCCGCGCCGGCGCGCGTTGGCGATAGCGTACCGCATTTTCGTGCCAAAGAAGGCTGGTTCGTGGCGCTGCCGGGAAGCGGTAATGCAGGATGCGTGGAGCGACGTTGTCCGCCGGAAGCGATACCGATCGCGCTTTTGCGGCGCGAACGAGGGCCGCATCCCGCCGCTTGGGAACTCAGAAGCCCGCAGCCGCAAATGCCGTTCTACACCGTCCAGTAATGCGGATGAGGCCTTGAGCGATCACCCCAATCGAAGGCTTCTTCATCGAGCTCGGATGGACCCGTGCGCAGATCTTCCAGTGTCACGTCGGATTGGTAGGCCTGACGCGCGGGATCAAATCGGAGGGCGTCCCAGCGGATCGGACAATGATGGTGACTGCCGAGCAGCCCGCCGGTCTTGATCACGGCGTAAGCCACGGTTCCGCTCACCTTGTCGAGCATCAGCCGTTCGATCGAGCCAAGTTTTGTGCCGTCGCGGCCGTACACGCTCACACGCTCGACGCGATCACTGGGCACCAGGGTGTGAGGCATGGCTTCCTCCCTGTCTTCCCCTGTTCGGTCAATATCATAGCACAGCCGCACTCGGGATGGGTGACCCTGTCTGCGACAAAGTCTCCAAAGGCGTAGGATGGGTAGAGCGCAAGCGAAACCCCTCACCCACGCAAACCGCAGGGTCCCTACTCTGCTCCGGTTGCCGATGGCGCCAGGAACTCCGGCGGCACCCGGTCCGTCAGCCAGACGCCATTGTCGGCGAGGTAGAACTTGAAACCATTCGCGTGCATGGCAAGGGCATCGATCTCAAAGATGTGCGGCTTGCCATGTCGCTGCCCGACACGACGGGCCGTCTCTTCATCGCGGGAAAGATGAACCTGCTGGCGCGCCTGCGGCTTCAAGCCTTGTTCAAGGATCGCTTCCACAAACCGCGTCGCCGTCCCGTGATACAGCACGGGCGGCGGCTCTTTGGACGACAACCCGAGTTCGACCGACACGGAATGTCCTTGAGCCGCCCGGATGCGCTGTCCATCCGGCGAGACCGAAAACCGTTTCTTGTCGCTGGTCTCGACGACGTGGAGCAGCTCCTTCCGGTCGAACTTCGTGCCGGCGACATTGGCCTTGTCGATCAACGCTTCAATGCTGGCCCATCCCTGGGAATCCAGCACAAGCCCGATCGCATCCGGCTTGTGACGCAGGACGAGACTCAAGAACTTGCTTAGCTGGGTGCGGTCGATCGACATTTATCTTTCGCCTGGCCTTGTATACGACGGCGGGAGATCTGACCAGTGATGTAGGATGGGGGAGCAAACGGGTCCGGCCTTTCGGCCGGCCCGATGATAAAGTCCGCGATCCCCATCAGGGTAGCCGTACGATGCAGAAGGATGGGTTTGGCTTCTACCCATCCTGCGGGCGCTCACCCATCGACCATCGACGTAATCTCGCCCCGTCGCCATTGCGCGAGCCGCTGCGCATAGCGCGGCGCGATACGGTCGTAGTTCGACCAGCTATCCTTCGTCATCGGCTCGTCGGCCCCGCGCCAGTAATTGGCTTCGCCGAAGATCAGCCTGGCGTCGCCCAGAGCCGTTGCCTCCTCGGGCTGCATCAACCGGTTCATGTAGGCGTGGCAGAACGCGTTGAATTCGGGCCTCACGTCCGCCTGCCAGAGCAGCCCGCCGAGCGCATTTTCCAGGAAAGCCCGCGGCGATCCGCGCCGCTTGCGCAGGGCATGCTGCTGCCGGCGTCGAGCCGCCCCTCGCGCAACAGGCCTTCCAGCGCGCACCAGGCCGCGAAGAAGCCGTCCTCGACGCGGTGTTCAGGCTTGTCGTCGGGATAGATCGTCGCATAGGCGCGCTCCTGAATGACGCCGAGATATAGATGTCGCGGCCGCCCGTCGCTGCCGAGTTCAACGATGGCCCTCAGGCCTTCGCGCGGCTGCGGCAGCGTAAAGCGGACCGCCTTGATGGTACCCTCCACGCGCCGCTCAAAGCGCGCGCTCAGCGCCGCATCGTCCATTTGCCAATCGAAACCCGGCGGCAGCGCACCGCGATAATTCGGACGGATGAACGCGTGCGACACAAAGGTGATCCAGAGGCGGCCCTGTTTGCGCGGCGGCCACAAGGCCCGGTTCTTGATATTGATGTGCGTCCCGACGTCCACGCCGAGCTTGGCTGCACTGATCCCAGGTTGGCTGTTCGGCGTCGCGCTCTTGAACGCTTTTTTTCCGAGCGCCACCGCAAGCGCGGTCGCCTCCGCGTCCTCGATACGCTTGCCCAGCGCGTCGAGGAGCATTTGTGTCAGATCCTGGCCGGTCATGCGGTCTCCGGTTGCGATGCGCGGGCGCCGTCGGAACGCCGCCGCTTCGTTGTCGCGCCGGAATCACGGATGGTTCACTCTCCAGCGATCGCACCTTCCACGAAACCTGCCGGATCCTCGCAGAACTCGCGCATCAAGCGAAAATGGTCAGTCTCTTCCACCTTCGTCGGCTCGAGTCGATACTTCGTCAGCCGTAGTAGCGTCGCGCTGGGATAGGCCATCAGGACAGGCGAATGCGTGGCCATGATGATCTGGCAATGGCCTATCTCGTCCATCCGCCGCATCAGTTTCAGAAACTCGATCTGCCGCGCGGGCGAGAGCGCGGATTCCGGCTCGTCGAAGATGAAGATGCCCTGCCGCTGGCAGCGCTCTTCGAAGAAACGCAGAAAACCTTCGCCATGGGAGTGCGACAGGAAGTCCGGCGGAGGGCCTCCTCCACTTGGATATTTCTGGGCCATCTCGTCCAAGTATCGGGCAACCGAGAAAAAGCTTTCGGCGCGGAAAAACCAGCCATTGGTTATTTTGGGTAGCCAGCTCGCCCGCAACGCGTTGGACAATTGCCCTCCCATTTTTTCCAACGCCCATGAGTGATCGACCGTCATGTACCCCTTGCCGCCCCCGGCTTCGTCGTAGCCGGCGAGCACGGCGATGCCTTCGAGCAAGGTGGATTTGCCCGTGCCGTTCTCACCGACGATGATTGTGATCGCCCGATCGAAGCTCAATTCGAAATCATCGCCCAAAAGCGGCAGGCAGAACGGATAGGCCTCGCGGTCGGTGATCCGCGACGGCTCCAGCCAGATGCGCTTAAGGTACGGCGCCGGCAAATTGATCGGGCGATTGCGTCTGGAAGCCATGGGCCCTGGTCCGGAGGAAACAATGTCGTTCGTCATGGTTATACAGAAAACGCCGTACAATCCTAGATGGCACGCCAATCAATGCCAAGCGTCACCTACACCATCTTCCGTAACGCCATCCTTGCCGGGCAGCAAGTTATCTGCCGCTATGGCGGGCGCAGCCGCGAGCTCTGCCCGTATGTCATCGGCACCAACAGACGCGGCGAAGAGGTCGTGCTGGCCTGGCAGTTCGCCGGCGACAGCAGTGGCCCACTGCCGCAATGGCGCTGCCTGAAACTTGCTGACGTCAGCGACGCCCGCCTGCGCGCAGGCCGCTGGCACGAGGGCGGCTCGCACCGCACGACGCAGACCTGCGTTAGCGATATCGATCTCGACATCAACGTTCAAGTTCGCAAGCACAGGTGAGCAAGCGTAGCACGCGTAGGGTGGACAAAGCGAAGCGTGCCCACCATCGAGCGACGATTGGTGATGGTTGGTGGACACGTCGCTAGCGCTCCTTTGCCCACCCTACGGACTGAATTTCGAGGGTTGAACAAGATGCAAACCTCGGACGCAATGTGTCGCGAGATCGCGAAACGATTCCACACCGTCATTGCGAGCGCAGCGAAGCAATCCATTGCCATCTCATGCGCGGAAGTATGGATTGCTTCGCTGCGCTCGAATGACGCGGTTAGGCCGATCGAACGCAATCGTGTCATTTCTCGCGCATATCGAGAACGTATTCCGCACTACACGTCGCCGCATCGCTGTCGAAATAGCAACCTGTCCGCGCCAATGGGCGGTCGCGCTTCGGTCCAATTTTTGCCGGCATACATGACGTATGGTTAATCCTGTGAACGACGTTTTTACATCCGCTCAAACGTCGCTTGCAGACGACTCTTTGAGGGCGCGTTCGCGCCCGCTTCCAGAACTTTACGTCACCATGCCGGTGCACCGGTCCGTTATGGGGCCTGCAGGCAGTTACAAGAGTGTTCAACTACAGGGGACAAAATATGAAACAACTACTTCTAGCTGGCGTGGCCCTCTCGGTCGCGACCGCGGCCTCGGCTGCCGACCTGCCGGCCCGGCCCTATGCCAAGGCGCCCCCGGCGGCGGTGGTTGCGGCGTATAACTGGTCCGGCTTCTACATCGGCGCGATGGGCGGCTACGGCTCGGAGACCGGTGGGGGCAGCGGCGGCTTCGGCGGCGGCACGATCGGCTACAACTGGCAATTCCCCGGCAGCCAGTTCGTCTTCGGTATCGAAGTCGACGCCGCCGGCGCCAGCATCAAGGACAGCGTCACCGAGGATTTTGGCGGCGGACTTCTGGTCACGTCGGAAACCAAGATCAACTCATTCGGCAGCGTGACCGGACGCGCCGGCTTCGCCATCGATGCGGCCCTGCTCTACGCCAAGGGTGGTTATGCCTGGGCCAACAACAAGGCCTCGCTCTCAGCGGTTGGCCTTGGGTCGTTTTCCGACAGCCAGACGCACACCGGCTTCACCATCGGCGGCGGTCTGGAATACATGTTTGCTCCGAACTGGTCGGCCAAGGGCGAATACATGTTCACCAGCCTCGGCAGCGAGACCTACAATTTCGGCGGCATCCCGGCGGATTCCGGCACCATCGACCTTCACACCTTCAAGGTCGGCGTGAACTATCACTTCAGGTAAGCCGAGAAACTATAGGGTGGGCAAAGCGCAAGCGTGCCCACCATCGACAGATTACAATGACGCTGGATGGTGGGCATGGCGCAAATGCGCCTTCCCACCATACGGCATTACGAAGAACTCAAACCGCCTCCAGCACCAGCTCCATCGTCATCAGCACCGGATTGTCGCCGCGCATCAGCTGGCCCTCGGCGATGCCGCCGAGATAATCGACGAGTGCGATATCGATCTCCGCGTGCAACGTGCCGTCGGCGCCGGGCGCGATCGTGCCGGCCTTGATCGCAAGCTCGGTCGCAAACGGCACCACGGTTCGGTCGTCGGTGAAATGCGCGCCGATCGTCGAGCCGACGCCACCGTGAATCCGCGCGCGCAGGATGCCGTGCTGCCGGCAGAACGTCTCCAGCGCCGCGGCGAAATCCTGATTCGGCCGCAGCCGCAGCGCGAACGCGCGGCTCTCGGCCTTCACATCCGTGCCGGCGCGCGCCACCGGACCGAACAATTTGAAATTGGTCTCGGGATCGGGCTCGGCCGTGAAGACAGCACCGTCGATGCCGAACGCTTCGACTGAAAACGATTCGGCGACGATGCTCTCCTCGGGGAGAATGTGGCCGCCGTGCAGATGGCCGTCGGTCTCGGTCCATAGCCCATGGCAATGGAAGAACGGCGCGCCGTCACGCTCGCCGAGCGTCATTGCCCCACACTTCAGCCGCGTGATGCCAGAGGGCCGATACGTATCGCTGTAGAACGCCGCATTGGCGCCGGTCTTCGACAGCGCCGGCATCACATAGGCAAAGGGTCCAAGCGCCCCTTCCCTCATGCTCAAGACGCCGCCCGAAAACCCGGCCTCCGCAAAGCCGCGGCGCGCGGCCTCCAGCAGCGGCAGGCCAGCCTCAAGCGTGAACGAGAACGCCCGCCCCCGCGCCTCGACCCATTGGATGCGTTCGGCCGCGGGCGGCCCTGGCTGCTCGATGCTGCGCATCGGCTCAGCTGCCGGTCTTGGAAATGAGTTCAAGCAGCCCTCGCGCCTCCAGTTCATCGCGGACCAGCCGCTTCGGAATCTTGCCATAGCCGGATTTCGGCAGCGCCTCCCAGAAGAAGAAGCGCTTTGGCATCTTGTAGCGCGGCACCTTCGGCGCCAGGAACGCGGCGAGTTCCGCCTCGCTCACGGCGGCAGCGCCCTCGCGTGCGACACAGACGGCGACGCCGACCTCCCCCCAGAACGGATCGGGCACGCCGAGCACGGCGACCTCGCCGATCGCGGGATGGGTGAGAATCTTCTCCTCGACCTCGCGCGGATAGATGTTGGAGCCGCCGGAGATGTACATGTCCGAGGCGCGGCCGGTGATGTAGAGAAAGCCCTCCTCGTCCATGTGACCGAGATCGCCGGTCCGAAACCAGCCGTCGCGAAACGCCTTCGCGTTGGCTTCGGGGTTATCGTAATAGCCGGCGAACACCGCGGGCCCGATCACGCAGATCTCGCCGGTCTCGAACGCTTTGAGCTCGCGCCCGTCGTCGCCCTGGATCGAGACCTGCATGCCCGTGCGTTCGAAACCGCAGGTGCCGATGCGGGCCTGCGGGCCGTCCTCGACGTCATGCAGATTGGCCGGCATGACAGTGATGTTGCCGGTGACCTCGCCGAGCCCGAAATATTGCACCAACACCTTGCCGAGCTTGTTCAGCGCGGCCTTCTGGTCCTCGCGATACATCGGAGCGCCCGCATAGATCACAAAGCGCAGCGACGAGTGATCGAACTTGTCGACCGCGGGATGCTCGACCATCATCTTCAAGATGGTCGGCACGGTAAAAATGTTGCTAACGCGATGCGCCTCGATCAGCCGGAACGCCTCGGCAATGTCGAACTTTTCCGAAGGCAGCAGGATGGTCGGCACCCCGCGCGCGGCCTGCACGAGCTGGTGCACGCCGGCGCCGTGCGACAACGGCGCGACCACCAGCGAGGCATCCGTCTCCGTCGTGCCCGGCATCAGGTCGGCGAGATGATTGGTCACCACAAAGGCCATCTGGCCGTGGGTGAGCACGGCTGCCTTGGAGCGTCCTGTCGTGCCCGAGGTGAAGAAGAACCAGCAGGGATCGTCGTAATCGACCGCCGCGTTCTCGATCCTCGCGCCGGCCTGCGCCGCGATCACGTCGCTCACCGCGCGTTCGCCGAGCGTTCCCTCGCCGATCCGCCAGATGAATTCGAGCGCTGGATTGGCAACCGCCGTGGCGTGCTCGGGAAAATCGCCATGGCACAAAAACGCCTTGGCGCCGGAGGCGCTGGCGAGATAGGCGACCTCGTCCGGCATCAGGCGGAAATTCGTGGGCACCCAGACCGCGCCGAGGCGAAAGGCCGCGAACATCGACCAGAACATCTCGTCGCAATTCTTGGAATGGACCAGGATACGGTCGCCCTTGACGACCCCGCGTGCGGCAAGCCCCGCCGCCAGCGCCGATACGGCGGAATCGATCTCGCGCCAGGTCCAGGATTTGTCGCCCCAGATGAAGCCCGTCCGGTCGCCATGGCGGTGGGCATTCTGGGTCAGCAGATGCGAAAGATTCATCACGCGGCGCGACATCCGCGCCAGCCCGCCGCGCGGGTCGGCTGTGGTCCCGGTCATCGGAGGACCATCCAGACAAGCCAGTCGCCTTGCAACACGGACATCGAACACCTCATTCGAACAATAACAGAAGCCGGGCGACTAATGATCTGCCGCCGTCATGCTCACCATGGTCCAGCCAGGCTCTCCCGTCCATAACCCGACCCAACGATTTGAGGAACCAAATGATTACCCGTCGAAACCTGATCGTATCAGGCGCAGCCCTCGTGCTGGTCGGCACCCTGCCGCATCACGCGCGTGCCGCCGACGATCCCGCCGGTATTCTCACCGCGGTCTATGCCCGCGTCACCAAGGGCAAGGGCGATGGCGGTGGCACGTTCGTCATCGAGAACAAGGCGGCGAAAGCAAAATATCTGTCGAAATCGCTGATCGCGCTGTGGGCCAAGGCGGATGCCCGCACCAAAAAGGGCGACGGCGGACCGGTCGGCTTCGATCCCGTCACCAATTCACAGGATCCGGACGTGAAATCGTTCAAGGTGACTGCCGAGAAGCAGGAAGGCGACAAGGCGACCATCGCCGTCACGATCGAGGCGCATCAGCAGGATGCGCGCGCCAACCCGGCCGACAAGACCATCCGCTACGATTTCGTCCGCGAGGCGGGCCAGTGGAAAATCGACGACATCAAGGGCGCCGTCGATGGCACTCCGTGGTCGGTTCGCGCAATGCTCCTCGACTCATTCAAATATTAGGATTGAAATCGAGCGCCTGCCGGCCACGCGTGAGGCCGGCAGTACCTGCCCGGAATTACTGCGGATGGTTGGCCAGTTCCTGGTCACTCAAGCGCCAGTCCTGCCAGAGCTGGAGCGCACCGAGCAGGACGACGACTCCGCCGAGCGCGGCGTGCCAGATCCGGAGCGTCTCGTCGCCGGAATAGCCAAAGATAAAGGGCGAGGCGATCAGCCAGAGGCCTAGCGCAATCTCACCCACCTCCTCCCAGCGCTGCAGCGCGACATATTCGAGCTGGGCCAGTCCGAAGATCAGCATGCCGACCACAAATGTATTGAGGATCATCGTGCTGCGTTCTGCATCCATCACGTCATGGTTGGAGAACGGAAACCACGGCGAGACCACGATCAGCACGCCAAGCAGCATGCCGAGCCAGTCTTCCCATGTGCGGTGTTTACTGAAGAAACGAAAGCCCGACATTGTAGACCTCCCCTTGAAAAAAGAGGCATACGTCGGCGGCCGCGATCATAGCATTTTCGATCCCGAACCAGATCCAGCCGCTTCGGCGGCGTATGTCATCCTAAAGACCTAGGAACGCTGCCCACCGCTGCAAGGTCCGTCTGCAGAGATCTTGGCGGATGGGAACAGCGGGCCCGCGCTATTGCGCCGCACCCAGCCGCTGCAGGCTTTCGCTGGCGGTACGCAGGCCCGGGCTGATCTCGAGCGCCTTGCGGAAATCGGCAATTGCGCCGGCCTTGTCGCCGAGCCGCATCCTGGCCTGGCCGCGGTTGTTCCAGGAATAGGCGTCGGCGGGATCGTATTGCAGCGCCTTGTCATAGTCGGCCAGCCCGCCCTTGATGTCATCCTGGAACAGCCTGATCATGCCGCGATTGCGCCAGCCGCGCGCATCCGTCGGCGCCATCTTGATGGCCTCGCCGTAATCGGCCTTGGCACGGTCGAGTTGCTCGCTGTCGCGATGGACATTGCCACGGTTGATATAGGCCAGCACGTTGGGTCTGAGTCTGATCTCCATGGTGTAGTCGGCGAGCGCGCGGGCCATGTCGCGCTTGCGGTGATAGGCATAGCCGCGATTGCCATAGGCTGTTGCAAGCGCGGGATTGTGCTTGAGGGCGGCGCTGAAATCGGCGATCGCGCGATCGAGGTCGCCCCTGTTGAACCAGGCATCGCCGCGGTTGTTGTAGGCCAGCGCGAACGCGGGATCGATGCGGAGCGCTTCGTCGTAATCGGCCATCGCGCGGTCGAGATCGCGCTTGAAGGCGTAGACGCGGCCGCGGTTGGTGAGTGCACAGGCTGAGGTCGGATCGAGCCGGATCGATTCATCGAGGTCGGCGAGTGCGGCGTCGAGCTGCCGCTTCTCGGTCAGCCCATGGCCGCGGAAACAATAGGCGGCAGCCAACCTCTTGCCCGTCTCGCGCTTGGCATCGATGACGGCGCCGCACGCGGCCACTTTGTCGGCAGGCGTCGTGGTGGTGCTGACGCAGGCCTGCCATGTCTGGTCATCTTCTGCGGAAGCGGCAGGTGGTTGCGCGAGCGTCACGGCGACGCCCAGTAACGATGCGGTCAGGCAGGTCAGAATGCGCATATCAGCCAATCCCGGGCGAGGCAGCTCCCACTTCGTCGCCGGTTTGCATCGGCAGGTTCATGCCGCTACATGAACGGGTGAATTATCCGGGAATCACTGCATGGCCGCTGTCCGCGACAACAAGGCTCAAAACCGCTTCGAACTCGACGTCGAGGGCGCCGTGGCGTTTGCGAATTATCGCGTCACGCCCGCGGCGGTCATCATCACCCACACCGAGACGCCCCGCGCACTGCGCGGCCGCGGCATCGCTTCCGAACTGATCAAGGGCGCGCTCGAATTGATCCGCGCCGACGGACGCAAGGTCATCGCCGGCTGCGGTTTCGTCGTGGATTACCTGCGCAGAAATCCGGAGTTTGCCGATCTGATGGCGTGATGTTGTCGTAGCCCGGATGGAGCGAAGCGCAATCCGGGATAAGTCCATCCACCGCAAGCCACCCCGGATTTCGCGGAGCCTGTCATCGGGCGCGCATTCGCGCGACCCGTTGGCTCCATCCGNAACAACAAGCCTCACGTGATCCGGATCGACATATCCGGCAGGCCCTCGAGCTTGCACAGGATCACGTCGCCCTTCACCACCGGACCGACATTCTCCGGCGTGCCGGAATAGATGATGTCGCCGGCCTTGAGCTCAAAAGCTTCCGAGAGCTTGGAGATCTGCTCGGCCACGCTCCAGATCATGTTCTGCAGGTTGGAGTTCTGCTTGACCGTGCCGTTTACCGCCAGCGAGATCGCGCCCTTGGTGAAGTGGCCGGTCTTGGCTGCGGGATGAATGGGCCCGAGCACGGCGGAGCGATCAAAGCTCTTGCCGATTTCCCATGGCTTCTTCTCGTCACCCATCGCCCGCTGCAGATCGCGCCGCGTCATATCGAGGCCGAGCGCATAGCCGTAGACATGGTCGAGCGCCTGCTCCGGTGAAATGCTGGTGCCACCGGATTTCAGCGCCGCCACCAGTTCGACCTCGTAATGATAGTTCTTGGTCAGGGTGGGATAGGGATGATCGCCGACCGTACCTATGGCGACATTCTGGATCGCATCGGTCGGTTTCTGGAAAAAGAACGGCGGCTCGCGATTGGGGTCAGAGCCCATTTCGCGTGCATGCGCCGCATAGTTGCGGCCGATGCAATAGATCCGCCGCACCGGAAACACGTCGGTCTCGCCCACGATCGGGATGGTCGTCGTACCGACCGGGAAAATCGATTTCGGGCCAGCCTGCGCATCGGCCGCGCCGTTCTGCACCGCGGTGCCCGCCAGCGCCAGCGCGCCCGTTGCCAAAATGGTCCTGCGATCGACATTGCTCATTGGCGTCTCCTTGTATTTTGTATTTTGCTCTTGTTGCCGGACGCGTATCTACCGCCTTTTCGAGCCGAAGTGGACATGTTTTGCGTTGTGCATTGCAAAGCAGGAACGCACGGCTTTTGACGATGGTGCCGCCATCGCGAAACAAAAAGGCCCGCGTCACCGCGGGCCTTTCGGATAGATCTGAACGAAGCTCAGTGCTTGATATCAGGCGGCAGCTTGCCGCCATTGGCGGCCAGCTTGGCCATGACCTGCTTGTGCAGCCAGATATTCATGCTGGCGGAATCATTGCTGTCGCCGGTGTAGCCGAGCTCTTTGGCGAGTTCCTTGCGCGCGGCGAAGCTGGAATCGATATCAAGCGCTTTCATCAGGTCGACGATCGAGGTGCGCCACGCCAGCTTCTCTCCCTTGGCGGCGACCGCCTTGTCCAGGATGGGCGCGACATCGACAGTCGCGGCTGGCGCAGCAGCCGGTGCAGCGGCAGCCCCACCGGACGATGACGATCCGGTCCCTGCGGCCGCGCCGCCGCCGCCCGCCGGCGCGGCGTCCGCCTTGGTGCCGAAGATCGCGCCCATGATTTTTCCGAAAATGCTCATCGTTCACTCCCAATGACTTGAGGATAGGCTCTGTCGCTGCCGAGGTTTCGACCGGCAGCGCCACGCCGGTATCACTGACAAGTCTAGCCAGCCTGAAGATGCTTGCCAATGAAACATTCACCTAAGCGTGAGTGCCTTTGTCGCTGTTTGAGAGTACGCTGACGACTCGGTTCGCGACAGGCCAGTTCCATCCCTCTGTCTTCGCGTCTGGCCTGATCGTGATCGTTTCATGAAACGGCGCATCTGCGTCTTTCGACAGGCGCACCATGCAGCCGGCAGGGAGACAGCGACCATGGCGACCCTTCACGGCAATGTCACATCTATGGCGCAGGGCGTAACCGATAACGCCGCCGCGCCAGTCATCCGAACCATCGGCCTGTCAGATCTCCATCGCGCCTTGCAGCGCGGCTGGGAAGATTTCAAGGCAGTACCAACTCACGCTATCATTCTGTGTGTCATCTATCCCGTGCTCGGACTGATGCTGGCGCGCGCCGTGCTCGGCTATTCCGTGCTGCCATTGCTGTTTCCGCTCGCCGCCGGCTTTGCCCTGATCGGCCCGTTTGCGGCACTCGGCCTTTATGAGATGAGCCGCCGTCGCGAACACGGCGAACAGGCAACCGCCTGGGATGCGCTCGAAGTCGTGCGCGCGCCGTCATTCGGCGCGATGCTCGGGCTCGGCGTCCTGTTGCTGGCCCTGTTCGTGACCTGGGTGGCCACCGCGCAGGCGATCTACATCGCCGCGTTCGGCTATGCAGGCGCGACCGGATTTTCCGATTTCGTCACGCGCGTGTTGAGCACATCACAAGGCTGGTGGCTGATCGTGGTCGGCTGCGGCGTCGGCTTCCTGTTTGCGCTCGTCGCGCTTTGCATCAGCGTGGTCTCCTTCCCGCTGATGCTAGACCGTCACGCCGGCGCCGGCGATGCGATGGTGACCTCGCTGCGCGCAGTGGCGCGCAATCCAGCGCCAATGGCGGCATGGGGATTGATCGTCGCGGTGTTGCTGGTTTTGGGAACGTTGCCGTTCTTCCTCGGCCTGGCCGTCGTCATCCCCCTGCTCGGTCACGCCACCTGGCATCTTTATCGAGAGACGATCGAGCCGGAACTCAATCCACAGCCGCTTCCGCCCCGCGCGCACCGCGAACGGAAGCCGGCCGCCGATTTCCCGGCCAATTTGTTCCCTTGGCGGCGCAAGGACGATGCCTAGGCGGCAGGGAACCCGATTGATCAAGCCGCCGGTCGAATGCGAACCGGCGGTTTGGCTGTTCACTGCGCACTAACGATGAATTGAGCATGTTCAAAGGAATAGCATCCAGGGCAACGGCTTAAGCCTTGTTTTGGCCGATCTTGCTTCGAACATTCGGCGTGACGTTGACACTAACTCGATGACGCATCGATCGTGGAGCGAACGGCACGATGACCTCTCGCCTGTCTCTGCGCGCTCTCACCCTGGGCGCCCTGTTACTGAGTTCTGCAGCGCCGGCACTTGCCGCCCCCTGCGGCACGGGCTCGTTCGAAACCTGGCTGGAGGACTTCAAGAAGGAAGCGGCCGCCAAGGGAATATCGGCGTCCGCCATTCAGGCGGGTCTTTCCGGCGTCACGCTCGACAAGAGCGTGCTGGCCCGCGACCAGTCGCAGAAGGTCTTCACCCAGAGCTTTGAGGAATTCTCCGGCCGCATGGTTCCGCCCCGGCTCACCCGCGGCTCCAACATGCTCAAGCAATACGGCTCGGTGCTCGGGCGTATCGAACAGACCTATGGTGTATCAGGCGAAGTGCTGGTGGCGATCTGGGGCCTGGAAACCGATTTCGGCGTCAACATCGGAAAATTCCCGACGCTGCGCGCACTGGCGACGCTGGCCTATGATTGCCGGCGCACCGAGTTGTTCAAGGCCGAGTTGATGGACGCGCTGCGCATTGTCGAGCGCGGCGATATCGCGCCGCAGGATCTGCGCGGCGCGTGGGCCGGCGAAATCGGCCAGACCCAGTTCATGCCCTCCTCCTACATCAAATTCGCGGTCGATTTCGACGGCAACGGCCGCCGCGATCTCATGCGCAGCCCGCCCGACGTGCTGGCTTCCACCGCCAACTTCCTCGCCAACCATGGCTGGCAGCGCGGCAAGGACTGGGAGCCCGGCAGCGCCAACTTCGCTGCGATCAAGGAGTGGAACAAGAGCGAGGTCTACGCCAAGACCATTGCTGCTTTCGCGACGCAGCTTTCGCGAGCCCCCTAGCAATACTCAAAGGGCCGGCCGCAATGACCGGCCCTTTGCCACGCTCTACTTCGCCGCGCTCGCTTGCATCGCTTTGCTCAGATGCGCCGCACAGGCGCCAGCCTTGCCGCTCAGCATGGCATCCTGCGCAGCCGCTATTTCCTTCTGGGCGGCGATCTTCCCCTCGCCGTCCGCCATGTTCTCGATCATCGTTTCGGTCTTGCTCAAATTATCGCCGCTGCAGCTCGCTTTGACTCGCGCGGCGTCGGCGGGAGAGACGGCATATGCCATGGCTGCTACCGCAGTAGCCGCGAGCAACTTGTTGAGCATCGAAATTCCCCTTTTTGTTTTTTGGACAGGCGGCGTCATTGCTGCCCGCAACAGCAATTGTTCGCCGAAGCCGGAAAACTTCGGAATGAACTTCGCGCGAGGTCGTGAGCGCAGCGCGCAACGGACTTATGCGAAATCGTGCTTTTTCATTACAGGCCGGTAACGAAGAGCGACGCGCGGCTTACGGCGATCATCTTCAGTCATGTTACGCCCGGCACGATCAAGCGCAGGCTCGCTTCGCACACGACAAGAGATCCGCGAATGAGCAGCACCTTGCGCGCGTGAAGGCCTCAGCACCAGGAGGCCGGCACCTGCGGGCCGCCTGGCGCGGACCATGTTGGACACGGACGCCCGACCAAGCAGATCGGTTGGTCGGGGATGCCGTTCCCAAGCATCATTGTAATAATGAATATATATTCATTTATTATCATTAGACCGCATGCGATTCACGCATAAGAAAGTTCTAAAAATCAGGAGTTTTCCGGCATAATTGTCCGCTCGCGACGCCCTTGCGGCCGTGTTGGCTAACAGTTCGGCAGGAAACGAGGGTTATTCGTCGCTAACGAGAAACCCGCAAATTTACGGCATTACTTGTATCTTTGGAGGCCGGCCTCGCACCCCTCTGGCACCGAGCCGGGGAGCCATGCCGAAAGGTTAAGCGGACCTTACCTCAGTTATGCGTCTGAAGATTAGCTGCACCGCAACATTGGAACTTCTGCACTGCAAAATCTAAGCTATATTCATTTCAACGATGAAGCCGTCCTCCAAGGGCTGAATCGTAACTGCAAGGAGACTACCATGTTGCTCTCGCTCATCCGCATGATCCAGGCTTTCCGGGATTATCAGCGCAATGTCAGCGAACTGTCCCAGCTCAGCGATCGCGAACTGGCCGATATCGGCCTCGATCGTTCGGACATTCCGCGCGTTGCCGCCGGGACCTACAACGGCTGATCCCTGTTCAGCCGCCTGATGAACGGATAACGCCCGCCCTCGTTGCGGGCGTTGTCGTTTCTGGTGCTGCACTAGCCGTGAAAACGCGCTAACCCTGCGCGCATGATTTCCTCTACCTCCCAAACTGACACCGTCCATGTCATTGGCGGCGGCCTCGCCGGCTCGGAAGCCGCCTGGCAGGTCGCCAATGCCGGCGTTCGCGTCGTCCTGCACGAGATGCGACCGCTGCGGATGACCGAGGCGCACCGCACGGAAGGCCTGGCCGAACTGGTCTGCTCCAACTCGTTCCGCTCGGACGATGCCGCCAATAACGCCGTCGGCCTGCTACACGCCGAAATGCGCCGGCTGGGCTCGCTGATCATGCGCTCCGCCGACGCCAATCAGGTGCCTGCGGGCGGCGCGCTGGCGGTCGACCGCGACGGCTTTTCCGCTGAAGTCACCAAGGCCCTCCACGACCACCCGCTGATCGAGATCGACCGCTCCGAAATCGGCGGCCTGCCGCCGGCCGAATGGCGCAACGTGATCGTCGCGACCGGCCCCCTCACCTCGGCGCCGCTAGCCGATGCCATTCGCGAGCTGACGGACGAAAACGCGCTGGCGTTCTTCGACGCGATTGCGCCGATCGTGCACAAGGATTCCATCGACATGTCGGTGGCGTGGTTTCAGTCGCGCTACGACAAGGTCGGACCCGGCGGCACCGGCGCCGATTACATCAACTGCCCGATGACGAAGGAGCAGTATGACGGCTTTGTCGCGGCATTGCTGGCCGGCGAGAAAGTCGACTTCAAGGACTGGGAGACCAACACGCCGTATTTCGACGGCTGCCTCCCCGTCGAGGTGATGGCCGAGCGCGGCCACGAGACTCTGCGGCACGGGCCGATGAAGCCGGTCGGGCTGACCAATCCGCACAATCCGACGGTCAAGCCCTATGCCATCGTCCAGCTTCGCCAGGACAACAAGCTCGGCACGCTCTACAACATCGTCGGCTTCCAGACCAAGCTGAACTACGGCGCGCAGCAGCGGGTGTTCCGCACCATTCCAGGCCTCGAGAACGCCGAATTCGCCCGGCTCGGCGGCCTGCATCGCAACACCTTCCTCAACTCGCCGAAACTGCTGGATGGCCAATTGCGGCTGCGTGCGCAGCCACGGCTGCGCTTTGCCGGGCAGATGACGGGCTGCGAGGGCTATGTGGAATCCGCCAGCATCGGATTGATCGCAGGCCTCTACGCTGCGGCCAATGCGCAGGCGCAATCGCTTGAACCGCCGCCGCCGACCACGGCGCTGGGCTCGCTGCTTGGACACATCACAGGGGGTCATATCGAGACCATCGAGGCGGGCACGCGCTCGTTCCAGCCCATGAACATCAATTTCGGCCTATTCCCGCCGCTTGCCAGCCTGCCGACCAAGAAGGCGGACGGCACGCGGCTGCGCGGCAGCGAGAAGACGGTCGCCAAGAAGCAGGCTCTCAGCGCGCGGGCGCTTGGCGATCTCGATCGCTGGATAGCCGATCATCTGCGCGTAGCGGCGGCGGCGTAATCCCATGGCTCTGCCGAAAGACGACGCCGCCACGCTGTCGGCGCGATGGACCGAAGGCGTACTGTTGAAGCGCGACGTTTTCTCAACCGTCGAACGCGGCCGTTTTCGCGACGAGGCCGGCGAGGTCGATGCCGTGCTGCGCCGGCTCGATCAGGTGCCGCTATGGTCCTATCCCCTCGCCCGGCATCTGTTCGCCCGCGAGCGCCGCGCGCTGGCGCTGGCGCGTGATCTCGACGTCGGCCCAAAGCTGCTCTGGGCGGGACGGAAGGCACTGGTGCGCGGCTTCATCGACGGCGTCGCGCTGCACCTCGCCAAGCCGCATGGCGACATCGCCTATTTCCGCTCGGCCAAATCAGCGCTTCGCAAGCTGCACCGCGCCGGCATTTGCCACAACGATCTCGCCAAGGAGCAGAATTGGCTGGTGGGCCGCGACGGCCGGGCTTACCTCACCGATTTTCAACTCGCCGCCTGCTTTTCGACCCGCAGCCGGCTGTTCCGGATCGCGGCCTATGAGGACCTGCGGCACCTCCTGAAGCACAAGCGCAGCTATGCGCCGTCGGCGCTGACGCCGATGGAGCGCAAGATTCTGGCGCGCAAATCCTTTGTCGCCAGCCTCTGGCTCAAGACCGGCAAGAAGGTCTATCAGGCCATTACCCGCGGCCTGTTCAACTTCACCGATCGCGAAGGCGGCGGCCGACGGCTGGTCAACGACGCACCTGTTTTGATCGAGCTGATCAGGAAGAACCCCGGCGTCCGCGACACGGCGATTGTCGCGTTCGCCGACCGGCGCAGCGGCGTCGGGCTGTATGCCTTTGTCGAGGCCGACAAGGTCGAGCTGGAAAAGCAGTTGCGCAGCGAGCTTTCCGCCGCCAAGGGCGTCAAGCCGCCGGAGCATATTCAGGTCGTCCACGCCCTGCCGCGCGACGCCGCCGGCAAGCCGCGCACGGAGATCCTGCAGCTCGTCGCCATGAACCAGGTCGACCTGATCGAACCGCTGATCAACAACGAGGTCGATCGCGCATTCCTGAAGGATATTCTGGAAAGCCGGAAGAATTTGCGGGACCGGTTCAATTTCGAGAGCAGCGAATTGAATTCGCCGTCGCGCTAACTCGGATGTCGTCACCCGGGAAAGCGGGTGATCCAGTATTCCAGAGACGTTCGCGTTCAAACGAGAGGCCGCAGCGTACTGGATACCCCGCCTTCGCGGCGCATGACTGCGTAAATTTGTGCAGCCGCCTACCCGCCAAACTCCCGCGAACGCGAAGCCCGCCATAGCGTCCACAGGATCCGCAGTCGCGACGTCGCTTGCGGCAGGAAAGGATCGGCATCGGCCCGCGACATGCGCTTCAGATCGCGGTGGGTGAGCGTCAGCGGCAAGAACACCGGGCGTACCTGCGGTGGCACATGCGCGAGCAACTCAAAAGCCGTGCGGAGATGTTTTCGCGCCTCTCCGATCAACTGGTCGATCGCAGCCCGCGCCTGCGGCGTTTGCTTGCCCGCAAATACCTGCTCCATCCCGCTGCCGTGCTGCTGCAGCAATTGCAGCGGCACGAAGAGCTGGCGCCGTGCGGCATCGTGCGGCAGCGCGGTGAGCACCTGCGCGATTCCCTGCGCCAGCCCGCCATGGCGCGCGAGATGGTCGATCGCGGCCGAGGGCTGTGCCACGATCTGCGCAGCCAGCGAGAACAGCGCCGAGGCGGTATCGGTGGCATACCCTTCCAGCGCCGCCATCGACGGCATGGGATCGTTGTAGAGGTCGAACTGATGCTCCTCGATCAGCCGCAACAGCGGCTCGATCGGCAGGCGGAATTCGTCGATCGCATGCCGGAGTTCGGCAGCGACCGGATTGCCTTCGACGCCGCCATGGCCGGCGCCTTGCAGCATGTCGGTCCACCACTGCATCCGAATTTCGCCAGGCAATGGCTGGCTGACCTGCTCGCGCACGCGCGAGATCTCGACATTGAAGGCGTAGATCGACAACAGTGCGCGACGCTGGACCGCCGGCAGGAACAGCGTCGACGCATAGCGGACGAAGTCGTGCGTGCGCACCAGATCAGCGCAGAACGCGGCGGATGCCTTCGACGTCGCGGCCTCGCTCATGGCACCGCGATCAGCGCCGCCGCGACGCGCCGCCGCTCGCCCAGCATGATGTTGTAGGTGCGGATCGCAGGCCCCGTCTGCATCGGATCGAGCACCACGCGCACGGCGCGCAGCGCCTCGCGCAGACCCCGCGGCGGCACCCAGACCTCCGTGCCGGTGCCGACGATCAGTGTGTCGATGGAATTGGCGGCCTTGAACACGCGCGAGAGCGAATATTCATCGATCTCGGCCGGCCTGGTCACCGGCCAGGCCCAGATCGCATCCGGCAGGCACAACAGCGAGCCGCGATGCGACATGTCGGCGAAAGCGAAGCCGCCCTTGCCGTAGGCCTCGATCGGCGCCGACCTCGGAAGATGGGGAGCGTCCGAGGATGTGGCCATCTAACTACTTCTTTGCAGGCGTATCCGGCGCGTCGCGGTGCTCGCCAACACCGAGATAGATCAGGATCGGTGCGGCAATGAAGATCGAGGTGTAGGTGCCGACCAGCACCACGCCGAACATCATGACCGCCGTGAAGCTGTGGATCGCGTGGCCGCCGAACAGCAGCAGCGCAAGCAACGCCAGCGTCACCGTGACGTGGGTGATGATCGAGCGCGACAATGTCGAATTGATGGACTCGTTCAGGAGCTGCGGCATCGGCATCTTCTTGTAGCGCCGCAGCATTTCCCGGATACGGTCATAGATGACGACCGTGTCGTTCAGGGAGTAGCCGAGAATCGTCAATAGCGCCGCGATGCTGGTGAGGTCGAAATCGACCTGGGAGATCGACATGAAGCCGATCGTCAGCACGATATCGTGGACGTTGGCGATCATGGCGCCGAGCGCAAACTGCCACTCGAACCGGAACCAGAGATAGATCAGGATGCCGACGATCGCGAGCATCAGGCCGACCATGCCGAAGGCCAATAGCTCGCCGGAAACGCGCGGTCCGACCACTTCGACGCGGCGGTAATCAACGCTGTCGCCGAGAGCGCCGCGCACCTTCTGCATGGCCGCCTGCTGGGCGGCGTCGCCGCCCGGCTGTTCGGCCACCCGGATCAGAACGTTGTTCGGATCACCGAACTGCTGCAACTGGATATCGCCGAGTCCGAGCGTGCTCAGTTGCGCGCGCATCGCGCCGATATCGGCGGGACCCGCCTTGTTCTGCACTTCGAGGAGCGTGCCGCCCCTGAAATCGATGCCGAAATTCAGCCCGTGGGTGAAGAACAGCACGATCGCGACGATCGACAGCGCGGCCGAGATCGGAAAGCTGATGCGGCGAAAGCGCGTGAAATCGAAATGCGTATCGTCAGGGACGATGCGCAGCGGCGGCAGCAGATCGAAGATGGCGACAATGGTCAGGATGACGACCAGAACGCCCAGCGCAATGAGAACGTATTGAGTCACGGTGGGGTTCCTAGATCGGCACGGTCTTCGGCCGCTTCCACCGTACCCAGCCGGCAACGATCAGGCTGGTGAGCGTAAACGCTGTAAAGACCGTGGTGATAATGCCGATGCCGAGCGTAACGGCGAAGCCGCGAACCGGGCCGGTGCCGATGTAGAACAGCACCGCAGCGGCGATGAAAGTGGTGATGTTGGAGTCCAGGATGGTCGCCAATGCGCGCCGGAATCCCGCGTCGATCGCCGAAATCGCGTTGCGGCCGTGGCGGAGCTCTTCCCGGATACGCTCATAGATCAGCACGTTGGAGTCGACCGCGATGCCGACCGTCAGCACGACACCGGCGATGCCGGGCAGCGTCAGCGTGGCATTGAGCAGCGAAAGGATGCCGAAGATCATCGCGACGTTGATGGCGACCGCGATGTTGGCGAACACGCCGAACAGCCGGTAGGTCACCAGCATGAACACGATGACCATGATGGAGCCGACATAGGCCGCCAGTTTGCCTTTCTCGATCGAATCCTGGCCAAGGCCCGGACCAACCGTGCGTTCCTCGATCACCTTCAGCGGCGCCGGCAGCGCACCGGCGCGCAAGAGCAGCGCCAGTTCATTCGCCGCCTGCACGGTGAAACTGCCGGAAATCTGCCCCTGCCCGCCGGTGATCGGCTCGCGGATCACGGGCGCGGAGATCACCTTGTTGTCGAGGACAATGGCAAAGGGCTGCCCGACATTCTCCGACGTCGCCTGGGCGAATTTGCGTGAACCCGAACTGTTGAACTTGAAGCTCACGATCGGCTCGTTGGTGCGCTGGTCGAAGCCCGGCTGCGCGTCGGTCAGGTCGCCGCCGGAAACCAGAACCTGTCGCTTGATGACGTAAGGCACCTTCGGCGGTTGCTCGCTCATCAGGACTTCCGAATCGGCCGGCACCCGTCCCGCCTGCGCCTGATCCGGCGAGACCGACGAATCGACCATGCGGAATTCCATCTTGGCGGTCTGGCCAAGGATGCGCTTCAGCTCGGTCGGGTCCTGCAGACCCGGCACCTGAACCAGAATACGGTCGGTGCCCTGCCGCTGTATCAACGGCTCCACCGTACCCAATTGGTTGATACGGCGTTCAACGATCTGGATCGACTGCTCGTTCGTTTGCCGTATGCGTTCGGTGATCGCCGCTTCCGGCACCACGAGGCGGATCAAGCCACCGCCGCCATCTGAAACCTCGAGGCTTCGCTGCCCGCTGGAGCCGAGCAGCCCCCCGAGCGGCTGCGATAGCTCACGCAGCTTGGGGAGTGCCGCCTGAAGGTCGCTCTCCTTGACGCGCACTTCGACGGCGTCGCCGCGCACAGCAAGACCAGTGTAACCGATCTTGGCTTCGCGCAGCACGCGGCGGGCTTCGTCGCGAACCTGATCCAGTCTTTCCTTCTTGATGTAATTGGTATCGAGTTCGAGCAGCAGGTACGAGCCGCCCTGCAGATCGAGGCCGAGCACGATGTGGCGTTGCGCCCAGACCGGCCAGGTCTTCACCCGCTCCTGGGGAAAGAAGTTCGGAACCGCGAACAGGCAGACGATCAGCGCCGTCAGAATGATCGCCAGCGCCTTCCACCGCGAGAAATACAGCATCGAGTAGACCCGTCACATCCAGGAAAATGCACTGCTACGAGCAGCGCGCAAAACTCAGCTCGCGGACGTCTCGTCCTTGGTCTCACTCTTTTCCTTGGCCGGCTCGCCCTTGGCGCGGACGCCCGAAATCATCTGCCGCATCTGCCGCACGCGGACGCCATCGGAAATCTCGAACTCGATCTGGTCGTCGTCCACCACCTTGGTCACCTTGCCGACCAGGCCGCCCGAGGTGACGACCGTGTCGCCGCGGCGGATGTTTTTGACCAGCTCCTGGTGATCCTTGATCTTCTTCTGCTGCGGCCGCAGAATCAGGAAGTACATGATCACGAAGATCAGCGCGAACGGCAGCAGCGACATCAGCATGCTGTTCGCATCGCCGCCGGCTGCAGCCTGGGCGTACGCAGGGGTAATCAGCATTCGAACAATCCTCGTGAGACGGAAAAGAACCGGCCATGCCTGGGCTTAGCGCCTTGGGCAAATCGCCGGTCCGGGCAAATTTGCGCGGACTATAGCGGCGGCGGGCCCAATTGCAACGCTGGCCGCCCCCTCATTTAGGCCGCTTGCGAGACCTTCCAAGGCCCGTTAAGGCTGCGCCGTCAGGAACTCCGGAAATGTCGAAAAAAGTCAAGAAAACAGCGCCCCGCGCCGCCCCCAGGGCCGCCTCGCGAGCCCTTGCAAAAACCGCGACAAAACGTCCGGCAAGCAGCCTTAACGGTGCCACCGCCGAGCGGATCGCGACCGCGCTGGAAGCCATCGCCGGCCACCTCTCCGCGGCTTCCCCGGCGGCCGCCAGCCCTGAGTCGTTCGGCTCCGCCGACGCCTTCGTCTGGCATCCGGACGGACGGCTCTCGCCGGTGCCGCGCGTCAGCCGCGTCGATCTCGGCCTGCTCAAGGGCATCGACCGGATGCGGGACATCCTGATCGAGAACACCGAGCGCTTTGCCGACGGGCTGCCGGCCAACAACGCCCTGCTCTGGGGCGCGCGCGGCATGGGCAAGTCGTCGCTGGTGAAGGCCACGCATGCCAGCATCAATCTCGACCGCAAGCCGGCCGACCGGCTCAAGCTGATCGAGATCCACCGCGAGGACATCGAGAGCCTGCCCGCCCTGATGGACCTCCTGCGCAGCTCCGATTTCCGCTTCATCGTGTTCTGCGACGACCTCTCCTTCGACGGCAACGACGCCTCCTACAAATCGCTCAAGGCGGTGCTGGAAGGCGGCATCGAGGGTCGGCCCGACAACGTCATCCTCTACGCCACCTCGAACCGGCGGCATCTTTTGGCGCGCGAGATGATCGAGAACGAACGCTCGACCGCGATCAACCCGGGCGAAGCGGTCGAGGAAAAGGTATCGCTGTCGGACCGTTTTGGCCTGTGGCTCGGCTTTCACCGCTGCAGCCAGGACGAATACCTCGCCATGGTCCGCGGCTATTGCGGCCATTTCGGCATCAAGATTGCCGACGACGATCTCGAGCGCGAGGCGCTGGAATGGTCGACCACCCGCGGCTCCCGCTCGGGCCGCGTGGCCTGGCAGTTCACGCAGGAACTGGCGGGACGGCTGGGTGTGCGGCTTTCGGGGAAGTAGGCGCGGTCCGCGTCCGCACCTCAGACGTCATCCCCGCGAAGGCGGGATCCAGTACGCCGCGACTTCTCGGCTCAATCGCAACTGCTCTGGAATACTGGATCGCCCGGTCCCAGTGCGCAATTGCGCACAAGGCCGGGCGACGACAGTTGGGATGTGGGCGAGTCCTACGCCCCGTTCAGGAATTGAAGCGGGTCGACCGGAGAAGATCCCTTGCGGATCTCGAAGTGGAGCTGCGGCGACCCCACCTCACCCGATTGGCCCGACTTCGCAATGATCTGGCCGCGCTTGATCGTGTCGCCGCGTTTCACCAGCAGTTCACTCGCATGGGCATATGCGGTGACGTAACCGTTGGAGTGCCGCACCAGAACCAGATTGCCGTAGCCCTTCAGCTCGTTGCCGGAATAGGCGACCACGCCGTCTTCCGCGGCCTTCACCGGCGTGCCTTCCGGCACCGCCAGGTTGATGCCGTCATTCGACTTGCCGTTGGTCTTGGCGCCGTAGCTCGTGATCACCTTGCCGCGCACCGGCCAGCGGAAGGTCGGCAGCGCGCCGGTGGCTTCGCTGGGCTTGACGGAAGCCTGCTCGACGACGGGCTTTTCTTCCGTGACATTGGTGGTGGCGGAGGCCAGCCGCGCGCTCTGCGGCGGACCACCGACCGAGGCCAACTTGGTGGCAGGCGCGGCAACCGGTGCAGCCGGCTGGGCGGGCGCTGCCGCGAGGACGGGCTGCGCTACCGGAGCCGCGGCCGCGGATTTCGAACCGGGCACGGTGAGCTTCATGCCAAGGCTGAGCTTGGCGGACTGATCGAGATTGTTGGCCTTGGCGAGTTCGGTCACCGGCACATTGTTCCGGCGCGCGATGCTCATCAGCGTATCGCCGCGATTGACGACATGGATGCTCGGCGCGGCCACGG
>NZ_LLYB01000109.1:66652-128783 GCF_001440475.1 Bradyrhizobium lablabi
GCAGGCGCCGGCGCGGGGGTCGCCGCCGCCGTCTGCCGCGGAATGATCAGCTGCTGGCCGGGCGACAGCACGCGCGGGCCCTTGTAGCCATTGGCCTGCAGGATCGCCGCAGCCGAAACATTGTAGCGCTTCGCCAGAAGGTCGAGCGTGTCGCTGGTGCCGACGATGATCGTCGTGCCACCCTGCGCCGCGGCCGGACGGGCGGCCGCGACCGAGCGCGGCGGCACCGTGGCAGTGGTCTCGATCGGCGGATTGGAGGGCGGTGCATAAGACGAAACCCCGCGGCCTCCTCCCGACACGCCGCTCGGGCTCGCCGGATAAGCGTGCGGTGCAGCGACGGCGGGCGGCGGCAAGGCCTGGGACTGGAATTGCGGAGCGGTCTGGGCTGGCGGCCGGGAATATTGCGGCAGCTCGCGGCGTTCGGCCGCGGGCGCGCGGACCGAACCGGTCTCTTCGGGCTGGGAGGCAAAGGGGTTGGAGAACGAGCTATCGGAAAAGCGCGTCTGCATATCGGCGCTGCAGCCGACAAAGCCAACCGACATCAGCGTCAGCACCGCGGCCTGCGGCAGCCGACGCGAGCGAAGCAACTCGGTGAGACGGGACATGGTTACTCACTCGTACGCAACAAAATACTGTTTTGAGTAAACACGTACCGAGTAAATAACCGCTTAACCCTTGGAATAAGATGTTGGCGGGAACCGCCAATCCGGGATTTTACAGCTCGCGGGCTATTCCCGGCAGGGCCGGGACGAAGCGGACATCGACCAATTCCTTGCGCTCGAAACCGCTCTCCGTCCGGGTCATCCGGACCAGCGTCTGGGTGCCGTGATGGGGCCCGACCGGGGCGATCAGGATGCCGCCCGGCACCAGCCGCTCCAGCAGCTTTTCGGGAATCTGCTCCATCGCTGCCGTCACGATGATGCGGTCGAAGTCACCGGCGCCCGCTGGAATGTCAAAACCGTCGCCGAGCATCACCTCGATATTGAAATAGCCGAGCGCCTCGAGCCGATCGCGCGCCGAGTCCGCCAACGTCCGGTAGCGCTCGATGGTCAGGACATGCGTGCACAGCCGCGACAGCACCGCGGCCTGGTAGCCGGAGCCGGTACCGATCTCGAGCACCTTGTGGTCCTTCTGCAGCTTCAACTGCTCGGTCATGTAGGCGACCACGAAGGGCTGGCTGATGGTCTGCCCGCAGGCAATGCCGAGCGCGCTGTCGCGGTAGGCATGACCGCGATCGCCCGCCGTCACGAAAGCCTCGCGGGGCACCGCCTCCATGGTCCGCAGCACCGCCTGGTCGCTGATCCCCCGCCGCCGCAGGGTGAGCTGAAACATCATCTTCTCGGGCGGTTCTTGCGACATTGCGGTCTCGTGGCGGGACTCAGCCGCCAATCCAATGCATCAGCCACGCCGAGATGTAATAGCGTCCGCGCATTTAAGGAACGATTTCCTCAAGATTGTGGTTCCGGCTCAGGAACCGGTGGTCGCGTCCCGGCGTTAGGGGGACGGAAAATCCCTCGCGAGAAACGGGATTCGCCGTCTATGTCGACATTGCAACATATGACGTTTTTTGCGAACCTTGACACTCGGAAGGGCAAGGAATCCATCATGGTAGCGACACGGCCGGCGGGCTGTTCTGTTTTCCTCGTCGAGGACGAGGTCATGATCCGGATGATGGTCGCTGATATGCTGGAAGAGCTCGGCCACAGCGTCGCGGCCGAGGCCGGCGAAATCGGCGAAGCGGTCAAGCTGGTGCAAACGACTGAATTTGATCTCGCGATTCTCGACGTCAACGTCAACGGGAAGGTGATCACGCCAGTGGCCGAGCTGATCACTGCGCGCAACCGCCCCTTCATCTTTGCAACCGGCTACGGCTCCTCCGGCCTGCCCCAGGAATATCGAGACCGCCCCGCGCTGCAGAAGCCTTTCCAACTGGAAACGCTGGCTCAGGTGATCAGTGCGACGATGAAGAGCGCGCCGGTTTAGCCGCGATAAGTAGCCCGGATGGAGCGAAGCGTAATCCGGGATCGGTGAGCCAACCTGCGAGAGCTTCCCCGGATTTCGCTTCGCTCCGTCCGGGCTACAGGCATCACTTCAACGTCGTCACCAGCTCTTCCGAAAACGCTTCATCGGTGCGGTCCAGCCGCAGCGGTGTGACCGAGACGTAGCGCGCAGCAAGCGCCGCCAGATCGGTGCCCTCGGCCGGCGTATCCATCATCGCCGCGCGCTCGAAACCGATCCAGAAATAGGGATTGCCGCGGCCGTCGTGCCGCTTGTCGACTTTCAGGAAGCCGAGATTGCGCTTGCCCTGCCGCGTCACACGGATGCCCTTGACCTGGTCGGGCGTGCAGGCAGGAAAGTTGACGTTGATCACGGTGTTCTTCGGCACGCCCGCATCGATCACCTTGCGAATAATGTCAGGGCCGAATTTCAGTGCGGTTTCCCACAACGGCGCGTGACGGGTCTCGATGGAAAACTCCTGGCTCAGTGCAAACGACGGAAAGCCCAGAATCGTGCCCTCGAGCGCTCCCGCGATCGTACCGGAATAGACAACGTCTTCCGCGACGTTGCGGCCCCTGTTAACGCCAGACAGCACGAGATCGGGCATCTTCTCGCCGAGGATGTGGCGCGAGCCCATGATCACGCAATCGGTCGGCGTGCCGCGCACCGCGAAATGACGCGGACCGACTTCGCGCAGGCGCAATGGATCGTTCAGCGACAGCGAATGCGAGACGCCGGACTGATCGAGCTCGGGCGCCACGATCCAGACATCGTCGGATAGCGCGCGGGCGATCTCCTCGACGATCTTCAGGCCCGGCGCATGAATGCCGTCGTCATTGGTGCAGAGAATTCGCATCCGTCAAAATGCCTTTTGGTTCAGATCGAGGCGGGCTTTTGCCTTTGGACGTCGTCTTATCCGGCTATCGCAGCTGAGGCAAACCGGCCCGATTCCTCATGTTTTCTTTATCCAGACCCGCCATGGGCGCGCGAATCTGGCGCCGCCATCGATTTTCATCTGCAGATCCGGCGATGCCTGTTGCGCCAATTCGATGGGCGGAGACGGCGGCATCGCAGCCGCTGGCGACGCCGGCGCCGCTTGCGGAGGCTCAGTGGCAGCCGGGAGCTCCAGTTTCGGTGGCGGAGATGGTGCGACGAGGTCGACCGCCGGCACTGCCATAGCTACCGGCTCCGATCCCGCCTCCGGCAGCTTGTGCCGCGTCCGCGCAACCGCCAGCCCCTTATCGAAATCGGCTACATTGAGCCACTCCTTGGCCCGCATCCGATCGATCAGATCATCGTCCCACAGGCTGATTACTTCTATATCGAAGGCGCCTTGCAGCCGCTGGTCGATCAACTGCATCCCGTGGCCGGTTACAGCCCATTGCCTCCCGATCCAAAGGATGTCGCGATGCAGGGCCATTCGTGCCTTGTGCTATTTGTCCCGCTCGATGGCTTTGAGCCCGCCCATATAGGGCTGCAGCACAGCGGGCACCGCGATGGAGCCGTCTTCCTGCTGATAGGTTTCCATCACCGCGATCAGCGCGCGGCCGACCGCGGTGCCGGAGCCGTTCAGCGTGTGCACGAAGCGCGGCTTGCCATCGGGCCCGCGCGAACGCGCGTCCATGCGCCGCGCCTGGAAATCGCCGCACACCGAGCAGCTCGAAATTTCCCGGAAGGCACCGCCCTCGCCCTGCCCGGGCATCCAGACCTCGATGTCGTAGGTCTTCTGCGCTGAAAATCCCATGTCGCCGGAGCACAGTGTCATCACGCGGTAATGCAGGTCGAGCTTTTGCAATACCTGCTCGGCACACGAAAGCATCCGTTCATGCTCATCGCGGCTGGTCTCCGGCGTCGCGATCGACACCAGTTCGACTTTTGTAAATTGATGCTGTCGGATCATGCCGCGGGTATCGCGCCCGGCAGCCCCCGCTTCAGCGCGGAAGCATGGCGTCAGCGCGGTCAGCCGCATCGGCAGCTCTTTTTCGTCGACGATGGATTCACGGACGAGGTTGGTCAGCGAGACTTCGGCGGTCGGAATGAGACCGAGACGTTCGGTCTTCAATCGTTCGTCGGGAGCCACGAGCAGTTCGCCCTTGATGGCCCAGAACTGGTCATCTTCGAACTTCGGCAATTGTCCGGTGCCGAACATGACGTCGTTGCGCACCAGCAGCGGCGGATTCACCTCGGTGTAGCCGTGCTCGTTGGTGTGGAGATCGAGCATGAACTGGCCGATCGCGCGCTCCAGCCGCGCCAGGCCCTTCTTCAGAACGACGAAGCGCGCGCCGGACAATTTCGCGGCGGCCTCGAAATCCATGTAGCCGAGCGCGCCACCGAGATCGTCATGCGGCTTCGGCGTGAAGGCGTAGTTGCGGATCTTGCCGTAGAGGTGGCGCTGCACATTGCCGTGCTCGTCTGCGCCCTCGGGCACGTCGTCGAGCGGCAAGTTCGGAATCGCGGCAAGCTCCTTCGCCAGCTCCTCATCCGCCGTTTTCGCAGCCAGTTCGAGCTCCGGCATCGTGGTCTTGAGCTCGGCGACCTCGGCCATCAGCTTGCCGGCGCGCGCGTCATCCTTGGCTTTCTTCGCCTCGCCGATTTCCTTCGAAGCCGCATTGCGCCGCGCCTGCGCCTGCTCGGACGCCAGGATGGCGGCGCGGCGCTTCTCGTCGATCGCAAGCAGCGAAGCCGACAGCGGCGCCAGTCCCCGGCGCTTCAGTCCGGCGTCGAAGGCTTGCGGGTTGTCGCGGATCGATTTGATGTCGTGCATTGCTCACTTCCCGTCATGGCCGGGCAAAAGCGCGAAGCGCATCTTCACCCCAGAATCCCGGCCATCCACGTCTTTGCTGCGTTAGACCAAGTCGTGGATGCCCGGGTCAAGCCCGGGCATGACGAATCATGGGCAGCACGGCGCGATGATAGGGAAAAATGCAGCCCTAAGGCCCTATTCCGCCGGATTGACTTCCGGAGGCGGGCTGGCGGGTGGTGCGCCTGACGCGGCCTGCGCGGCAGCGGCCTTCTTTTCCACCATGCGGACCGCAATGATCGCGCCCTCGTAGAGCGCCAGCAGCGGGATCGCGAGCGAGGCCTGGCTGATGACGTCGGGCGGCGTCAGCACGGCGGCGATCACGAAGGCGATCACGATGAAATAGCGCCGCTTCTCGCGCAGCATCTGGGAGGTGACGATGCCGATCCGCCCCAGCAAGGTCAGGATCACCGGCAACTGGAACGCGACGCCGAAGGCGAAGATCAGCGACATCATCAGCGACAGATATTCGCCGACCTTGGGCAGCAACTGGATCTGCGCGCTCTCCTCGCCGCCCATCTGTTGCATACCGAGCGAGAACCGCACCAGCATCGGCAGCACCACGAAATAGACCAGCAGTGAGCCGAGCACGAAGAAGAACGGGGTTGCGATCAGGTACGGCAGGAACGCGCCGCGCTCGTGCTTGTAGAGGCCGGGCGCCACGAATTTATAGATCTGCGTCGCCACGATCGGGAACGAGATGAAGGCGGCGCCGAACAGCGCGAGCTTCAACTGCGTGAGGAAATATTCCAAGAGCGCGGTGTAGATGAATTTGGAATTCTCGGCGCCCGCGACCCAGACGAACGGCCAGACCAGCACGTTGTAGATCTGCTTGGCGAAGAAGAAGCAGAAGATGAACGCAATGCCGAAGCCGAGCAGCGCCTTGATCAGCCGCGAGCGCAGCTCGATCAGGTGATCCATCAAGGGGGCCTTGCTGGCCTCGATGTCTTCGATGGTCATGACGCTTTGGCGTCCTTGAGAATGTCGGGCGCCGGCGGCGCAACGTCCTGCGGCGTGGGCTGAACTTCACGCGTGATTGCCAGCGGCTCGGATACGGCCGCATGCGCCTCCGCCTCGACGAAGGTCTCTGGCGTCGGCGCGGCCGGTGTCGTCGGGGTAACGGGTTCGCTGATCGCGCCTGCCACCTGCGCGTCGTTGGCTGGGGCGGCAGCCGGCTTGTCGATGTCGCCGATCTGCAGGGCGTCGTTGACGTCCTTTTGCAGCGAGGTCATGACGTTGGCCGGGGAAAGCGCGGTTGCGGTTTCCTTGACCTCGTCAAAGCTCTTCTTGAGGTCGGCCATTTCGGCCTCGCGCATGGCTTCCTGGAACTGGCCCTGGAATTCGGACGCCATCTTGCGCGCCTTGCCCATCCATTGCCCGACCATGCGCAGCACGCCCGGCAGCTCTTTCGGGCCGATGGCAATCAGCGCGACAACCGCGATGACAACCAGTTCACTCCACCCGATGTCGAACATGAATTCTTCCGCTCGCGCGAGACGTCCGCGCCCCAATCCATCATAGCCAAGATTTGGAGCCGCCCGCGCCTTTTCTCAACCGGCGCCAATCTCAAGATGCCCGGTTCAGACAGCCTTGCTGCCGACATCCGTGCGTGCCGCCGTCGGCGCCGGCGTCGCATTGTGATCGATGGTTTTCACCGGTTCAGCGGGCTTTTCGGCTTCCTTGGTGTCGTCCTGCATGCCCTTCTTGAAGGCCTTGATGCCCTGCGCGACATCGCCCATCAAGTCCGAAATCTTGCCGCGCCCGAACAGCAGCAGGACCACTGCGATCACGACGATCCAGTGCCAAATGCTAAGCGAACCCATCCTGCAACCCTCCAAAAAGAGACGGCCGGCTTCCGGCCAAGCTTTGGCGGAAGGTAGGCCCGAGAGGTGTCAAAAACAAGGACCCCTGCCGCGGCAAATCGCTGTCGCGGCTACGTAATATTGCTATTGTTAACCCGGCCTGAGGGACTAACCAGCCGAGCCTTCGGAACCGGCTCCGCCGCCCTCTTCCGGCTCGGCAGCCGGCGCCAGCAGCAGTTCCAGATTGTCTCCAGCCTCCAGCGGGTCCTCGTCCTCACGCAGCGCCACGTCGTCCGACGGCGTCGGAACGCTGAAGCCGGAAGGCAGCCGCGAATCCAGCAGTCCCGTGCCCTTCAGCTCTTCCAGGCCCGGCAAATCTCCCAGCGCCTCCAGGCTGAACTGCGAGAGGAACGCCTCTGTGGTGCCGAAGGTCAGCGGCCGGCCCGGCGTCTTGCGACGGCCGCGGGGCCGGATCCAGCCGGTTTCGAGCAGCACATCCAACGTTCCCTTGGATGTGATCACGCCGCGGATCTCCTCGATCTCGGCGCGCGTCACGGGCTGGTGATAGGCGATGATCGCGAGCACCTCGATCGCCGCCCGCGACAGGCGCCGCGTCTCCGTGCTTTCGCGCGTCATCAGCCACGACAGATCGCCGGCGGTACGGAACGTCCACTTGTTCGCCACGCGAACCAGATTGACGCCGCGCGGGGCATATTCCGCCTGCAGCTGCGCCAGCGCCGCCTTGACGTCGACGCCATCGGGCATGCGCTTGGCTAAGGCGGCCTGATCGATCGGCTCGGCAGAGGCAAACAGCAACGCTTCGAGCAGCCGCAATTCCTCTGGCCGCGCGGCCTGATCGGTATTCTGGTCGATGGGATGATCCTCGGCATCTTCCATGCGTTTTTCCGCCAGGCTTGCCATGGCTAGGTCTCCTTCCACTTACTCGACCGTCATATCCGGCGCCGGCGCCGCTGCCTGCGGCGGACGCTTGCGAAAATACAGCGGCGCGAACGCCTCTTTCTGGTTCAGCTCCATCTCGCCTTCGCGCACCAGTTCGAGCGCTGCGGCAAAGCTCGACGCAAACACCGTCGCCTTTTGCGAGGGATCGACGACGTAGCTGAGCAGGAAATCGTCGAGGCAGCTCCAGTCCTCGGATTCGGTCATGCCGACCAGCCGCTCCAGCGAGGCGCGCGCTTCGGCGAGCGACCACACCGTGCGCTTGGCCAGATGCACCGTCGCCAGCACGCGCTGCTGACGCTGCGCGGCATAGGCGGAGAGCAGGTCGAACAGTGTCGCGGTGAATTTGGGGTGACGGATTTCGGCGATCGACTCCGGATTGCCGCGCGGAAAAATATCGCGCTGGTACTGCGGACGGTTCATCAGCCGGTTGGCGGCTTCCCTGATAGCCTCGAGTCGGCGAAGCCGATTGGCAAGTGCGGTCGCCATTTCTTCCGCACTCGGTCCGTCCGGCGTGGGCGGTTCGGGCAGCAGCAGGCGCGATTTCAGGTAGGCAAGCCAGGCAGCCATCACGAGGTAATCGGCCGCGAGTTCGAGGCGGATCTTTCGCGCGGCCTCGATGAAGGTCAGATACTGATCGGCCAGCGCCAGGATCGAAATCTTGGCGAGGTCGACCTTCTGCTGCCGCGCCAGCGTCAGGAGCAGGTCGAGCGGGCCTTCATAACCCTCGACGTCGACGACCAGCGCGGCCTCGCCGTCGGTGATCTCGGCGGGCCGTCCGGTTTCAAACGATAGAATCTCAGCCGTCATACCGTTCCTACCCGATCCACCAACGCTTCAAGTTCAGCCCGTCCCGCCTGCCGGTCGAAGGGCTCAGGCTGCCTTCGCGCGGCCAGCGCCCGCCTGGCGCGTTCCAAGGCCCCATCAGCCAGTTCCGGCGTCTCGCGCGCCACGTCGCGCATCTCGTCGAGCTTGCCGTTGCAATGCAGGACCATGTCGCAGCCGGCGTTGACGATGGCGCGGGTCCGCACGGCGATCGATCCGGCCAGCGCATTCATCGACACGTCATCACTCATCAACAAACCCTGGAACCCAATTTCGCCGCGAATCACCTGATGGATGATTGTCGCAGAAGTCGTCGCGGGTTGGGCGGGGTCTAACGCGCTAAACACAACATGTGCGGTCATCGCCATCGGCAGGTCCGCCAGTGGCTGAAAGGCCGCGAAATCGGTCCGTTCCAGCTCGTCTCGCGCCGTATCAACGGTCGGGAGCCGAAAATGGCTATCTGCGGTAGCCCGGCCATGGCCGGGAATGTGCTTCAGCACGGGCAGCACGCCGCCCTGGTCCAGCCCCTCGGTAACCGCGCGCGCGATCGCCGCGACCTTGGCGGGCTCGGTTCCGTAGGCCCGGTTGCCGATCACGGCGTCGGCGCCGGCCACGGGAACGTCCGCCAGCGGCAGGCAGTCGACGGTAATGCCGAGGTCGATCAGATCGGCCGCGATCAGGCGGGAACTCAGGCGGGCCGCCTTCAGGCCCAGCGCCGGGTCGAGATCATAGAGCGCGCCGAAGGTGGCGCCGGGCGGATAGACCGACCAGTGCGGCGGCCCGAGCCGGGCCACCCGGCCGCCTTCCTGATCGATCAGGACCGGCGCGTCCGCCTCGTCCACAAGGCGCCGGAATTCATTAACAAGCGCAGATACTTGATCCGGCGCTTCGATATTGCGTTTGAACAGGATCAAGCCCCATGGCAGTTCGCCACGGATGAATTCCCGCTCTTCAGCGGTCAATTCCGGTCCCGATACGCCCGTGATGAATGCGCGGCTTGTCATGGGGGCCGATTAGGCCCCTCGCAGCCCCTGGGTCAAGGAAAGCGCCGTTAATTCCTTTGGACGAAGCACTGGCCGCCGGCAGATTTCAGGCTGTTGCAGACCTGCGCCGCCTCCTCGGACGAGCCGAACGGACCGGCGAAGGCGCGGTAGTAGACGCCCTTTTCGCCGAGATCGACCCGCTTCACCATCGATGAGTGCGGTCCCAGCACGCTCGGGAACTTGCCCTGCAGCGCCCGGTAGGAGGCCTGCGCATCGGCCTCGTTCTTCTGCGAGGAGACCTGGACCAAATAACCACCGCTGGCTGCCGGAGCCTGCTGCGCCGGATTGACGGCGGCGACACGCGCGGGCGCTGCCGGCGCAGGATCGGCCGCACCGGGTGCCAGAGACATCGGCGGATTGGCACTGGCATTGGCCGATGCCGGGTTACGCCCGGCCGGCGCTGCGGGCGGCACAGTCGGGCCTGGTCCTGGAGCGGCAGCGCTTCGTGTCGTCGGCGCCGGCCGCGGAGGCGGCGCGCCAGCGCCTGCCGGGACACCGCCATTGTCGGCCGGGTCACCCTTGACGGCGAGCGTCCTGATCCGGCGCGGCTCGTTGTTCATCGTGCCGTTCGCCCCGTTCTGCGGCGGCAGGCCCTGAGGAGAAACGCTCGAAACCGGAGGCGGGCTGTTGTTCTGGTTTAGCGGCGGAAACACCACGCGCGGCGCGCCGGACCTCGTGACGTCGACCGGGGTCTCCTCGCGCGACACCAGTTTCTCGCCACCATCGCCTGACAGCAACCGGTCGGGGTTCTTGGCGGCGCCTGCATCTGACGGCGCCGGTACCACCTTGGTCGGGCTGTTGTCGGCCCGGATGATCGGCGGCTCGCCTGAGCGCGGCGAACCCACATAGGTGCGATAGGCAAAGGCAGCGCCGGTCCCGACCACGGCCAGCGCCAGCACCGCGGCGACCGTCATCAGGCCGCTCGAGCGCTTCTTGGGCTCGGGCTCTTCCTCGTATTCGCTCTGGTAGGCATAGGGATCGTCCGGATAGGCCGGATCGCGCTGATAGTCGTGCTCGCCGTTCTCCAACCGCCCATACAGCGCATCGTCGTAGCGCGACGGGTCCTGCGGCTGCGGGTCGTCGGCATATTGCTGGTGTTGCGGAGCCTCGTAATAGTCGTCCCGCACGGGCGCTTCATGAGCAGGCACCTGCGGCGGCTGGGCCGAATAGCGATGCAACGGATGTACCGGCGATGGCTGCTGGTATTCCGGCTCGTCGTCGTAGTGGTTCTCCGGCAGCGGCGACGGAAGTGGCGGCGGCGGGGTCGTCTCCTGCCGTGCGCGCTGCATCCACGCCGGCAGGGCCGGCGGCGCGGCGGGCTCCTCTTCCGGCTGATCATACGCCGGCGGATCGTACTGTGGCGGACGCGCATTGGCCCGCGACTGCAGCGGGCGTGGCGCTGGCTTGGGGGCGTTCCCGAACGAGTCGTTCTGCCCGATCAGCCTTGCGAGTTCGGCCAATGGATCGCTCTCGCCGCGAGCCTGGTCGGCGGAGGGAAAAGGTCGGTCCTGATATCGATCAGCCATCGTGATGATGCATCCCTACGGGACAGCGCCAACCCGCCATGTAAACAAACCATGACGAGCGGCCCCTGCCAGATACCCTCACGAACCCCCATTCGTGAAGGCCTTCGCCCCTGCCTACCGCATCTCGGTCGGAGCGTGGACGCCGAGAACGGCTAAGCCCGATGCCAGAACCGAGACGACGCCCTGGACCATAGCCAGTCGCGCCCTCGTGATCTCTGCATCATTAGTCATAATGAAGCGTAAATAGGGCAAATCCCGCCCCTTGGTCCACAACGCGTGAAATTCACTGGCCAAATCATATAGATAAAAAGCGATTCGGTGTGGTTCATGCGCGACCGCCGCCGCCTCGATTATTCGGGGATAGAGCGCCAACCGCTTCAAAAGGTCCATTTCGGCCGGATCTGTCAGCCGCTCGACCGGGGCGGAACCCAGCCAGGCGGCCCGCGCGGCGTTGTCCGTGGGCAACTCGGGAACCACCTCGCGGGCATTCTTGAAAATCGAATGTCCACGTGCATGTCCGTACTGCACGTAGAAGACGGGATTGTCCTTCGACTGTTCGAGCACCTTGGCAAGATCGAAATCGAGCACGGCGTCGTTCTTGCGGAACAACATCATGAACCGCACCGCGTCGGAACCAACCTCGTCGACCACTTCGCGCAGCGTGACGAAATCGCCGGAGCGCTTCGACATCCGCACCTGCTCGCCGGCGCGCAACAGGCGCACGAGCTGCACGATCTTGATGTCGAGCGCGGCCTTGCCGGCGCTGATGGCCTTCACCGCCGCTTGCATTCGCTTGATGTAACCGCCGTGATCAGCGCCGAACACGTTGATCATGTCGAAGAAGCCACGATCGACCTTGTTCTTGTGGTAGGCGATGTCGGACGCGAAATAGGTGTAGGAGCCGTCCGACTTGATCAGCGGACGATCGACGTCGTCGCCATAGGCGGTGGCGCGGAACAGCGTCTGGATACGGTCTTCGTAATCCTCGACCGGCTTGCCCTTCGGCGGCGGCAGGCGACCTTCGTAGATATCGCCCTTGGCGCGCAGGAAATCGATGGTTTCGGTGACCTTGTTATTGCCGGTCTCGACCAGCGAGCGCTCCGAGAAGAACACGTCGTGCCTGATATTGAGCGCAGCGAGATCGCCCTTGATCATGTCCATCATCATCGCGATCGCCTTGGCGCGTACGATCGGCAGCCATGACGTGTCAGGCATCGCCTTCAGCTTGTCGCCATGTTCGGCGGCGAGCGCCTGTCCGACGGGAACGAGATAGTCGCCGGGATAGAGCCCTTCCGGAATCTCGCCGATGTTTTCGCCAAGCGCTTCCAGGTAGCGCAGGAACGCCGAGCGCGCGAGCACGTCGACCTGCGCGCCGGCATCGTTGATGTAATATTCGCGCGTGACGTCATAGCCGGCAAAGTCGAGCAGGCCACACAGCGCGTCGCCGAACACTGCGCCCCGGCAGTGGCCGACATGCATCGGCCCGGTCGGGTTGGCCGAGACGTATTCGACATTGACCTTGGCGCCGTGGCCGACCGCGCTTTTGCCGTAGAACGCGCCTTCGCGCAGCATCGTCAGCAGTTCGTTCGCCCAGACCTGAGGCTTCAGGGTGAGATTGATGAAGCCCGGGCCGGCGACCTCGACCGCGGCGACCAAATCGTCAGCGCGCAATTTTTCCGCGATTTTATCGGCGAGATCGCGCGGTTTTACCTTCGCCTCCTTGGCGAGCACCATTGCGGCGTTGGTTGCCATGTCGCCATGGCTGGCATCGCGCGGCGGCTCGACCACGACGCGGGAGAAATCGATACCGGCGGGCCACTGGCCCTCGGCCGCGAGCGCGGCGCAGATTGCCTGCACGCGCGCCAGCGCGTCGGCAAACAGGTGTTGTGAAACTGGCTTGTCGGACATGGGCGCCGCCTAACGCAAATCCGGGGTCGAGTCAAAAAGCCTTTGATGCTCGATTAAGGCAAAACGATCGGTCATTCCGGCGATGAAATTGCCGATCCGGCGGGCCCTCTCGCCCTCCGTTTCGCGCTCGGTGCCCTCAACCCATTCGGCCGGCAGGTCACCCGGCGAGGACTGGTAGCGCGCAAACAGATCAAACAGGATGCCTTCGGCCTCGCCCATCACCCGCATCACCCGGTGATGCCTGTACATATGCAGCTTCAGGAACGCCTTGATGGCGGCCTCCTCCTCCGCGACATCGGGCGGAAAGGCGACCAGCGGCTGATGGTGGTGGCGGACGTCATGGGCCGATTGCGGCTTCGCCGCGGCAAGGCGCCTGCCCGCCTCCGACATGACAGCGCCGATCATGTAGGAAATCAGCTCGCGCACCAGTTCCGCGCCGCGCCTGGCGTCGTCGAGATGGGGATAGTGACGGTCGATCTCGCCGATGATCGCTTCGGTCAGTGGCATCACCTTGAGGTCGTCGACGGCGAACAGCCCCGCGCGCAGACCGTCGTCGATGTCGTGGGCATCATAGGCGATGTCGTCGGCGAAGGCTGCGACCTGCGCCTCCAGCGAGGCGTAGCTCCACAGCTCCAGATCGAATTTCTGGTTGAACTCGGCGATGCCGATGGGGATCCCGCCTTCGCCTGCCGCTCCGTCCCGCGCGGTGAGCGGTCCGTTGTGCTTGACGATGCCTTCCAGCGATTCCCAGGTCAGGTTCAACCCGTCGAAATCAGGGTAGCGGTGCTCCAGCGAAGTCACCACCCGCAGCGCCTGTGCGTTATGGTCGAAGCCGCCATGGGCCGCGAGGCATTTGTCGAGCGCCCGCTCGCCGGCATGGCCGAACGGGGGATGGCCGAGGTCATGGGCCAGCGCCAGTGTTTCGGTGAGGTCCTCGTCGAGGCCGAGTTGGCGGGCGAGCGCGCGGGCGACTTGCGCCACTTCCAGCGAATGGGTCAGCCGGGTGCGGTAATGATCGCCCTCATGAAACACGAAAACTTGTGTCTTGTGCTTCAGCCGGCGGAACGCAGTGGAATGGATCACCCGGTCGCAATCGCGCCGGAACGGGCTCCGGGTCCGGCTCGGCGGCTCCGCGAACAGCCGGCCGCGGCTGGAATCGGGGTCGCAGCCATAAGGCGCGCGGGGGGCAGCCATTCCGACCGACACGATTTTTTAGTCCTTATCCATTTGATTCCGCGAGATTACGCACTTAACTATGTCTGAGGCGCCATACCAAATGAATTGGGTATGACGCCGCTGGAGACCATGCCATGACCACTGCCATCACCGTCAGCGAGCGGGCCGCTCGCCGCATCGGCGAAATCCTCAAGGGCGAAGGCGACGGCGCCATGCTGCGCATCTCCGTCGAGGGCGGCGGCTGCTCCGGCTTCCAGTACAAGTTCGACGTCGACCATGCCAAGGCCGAGGACGATCTGGTGATCGCACGTGAAGGCGCGGTGGTGCTGGTCGATCCGGCCTCGGTGCCGTTCCTCGCGGGCTCCGAAGTCGATTTCGTCGACGATCTGATCGGCGCGTCGTTCCGCGTGGTCAATCCGAACGCCACGGCGTCGTGCGGCTGCGGGACCAGTTTTTCGATCTGAGGCGAAAGCAACGGCCGCCCAATCAAGGTCATCTTAGCCGCGCATGCGGCTATCCAGTACGCCGCGGCCCTTCCACGTCATTGTGAGCGCAGCGAAACAATGCATAGCGCCGCAAGTGGAGGCGAGGATTGCTTCGCTGCGCTCGCAATGACGGGTGCATACAGTTTCGTAGCACGGCAAATCGGCTTCAGTATTGCCAGAACGTCATCCCTCACCGGATTGCGGCTACCGCGGCAAATGCCGCCGCCAGCGTGGCGCCTAGTCGTCTCGGGGCCCGTTCTCCGGACCTGATACGTCAAGCCGCTCGGCAATCGTGACGAGTTGAGGCAACGTCTGAACCTTCATTTTTCTCATGATCGCTTGCCGATGAGCCTTGATCGTTCGGTCGGTGCACCCGAGTACGCGCGCGGCATGCTTGTTCGTTTTACCCCGCACGACCAGTTCAAAGACTTGCCGCTGGCGCGGTGTCAGGGTCGATAGCCGGGCCCGTAGCGCTTCCAGTTCGCCGATTAGCGCGCGCTCTGCGTCGTGCCGCGCTATCGCCTTTTCAATTGCGCTCAGTAGTTCGCCCGCACTGGCAGGCTTGATCAAGAAGTTATCTGCGCCCGCCTTGATCGCCCTCACCGTGGTAGTGATGTCCTGGTAGCCCGTCAGAAAGATGATCGGCAGGGATGAGCCGAGTTCAGTCAAACGGCTCTGCAACTCAGGCCCGCTCAAGCCGGGCAGTCGGACATCCAGAAGAATGCAACCTCTCGCATTTTCGTCTGGCCGCTGATCCAGCAATTGCTGAGCCGATGGATAAGTGATGACTCCGTAGCCGGCGATTTCCAGCAAGCGCTGGATGGCTGTTCGAAACGACGCGTCGTCATCCACGACATGGACGATGCCGGGCAAAATGTTCTCCAGGGACGAAAAGTAGCCGCTCTGCTTGCTTTTCTTGCTTGTTGTTGCAGCGCCTTCTCGCCCGGCCATCGCCAGTCGCGTCGCTCTTGGAGGGCAACTATCGACTTGGGATTGGAAGGGCAAATTAAATTCAACACATGCCGCACCGAAAGCAGAGATGTGTCCTTTTCATTGCAAATGCCTCGCAAGTGCGGGCCGATGTGCGGAACTGCATCAGGTGCGTTCTTGGGCATTAAATTTGCTTATGGCGATCGCATTACCGTTGCACCGAGGTGACGCCAGCGCGGCCGTAACGAGCATGCGCGCTCGCCGCCCTCGGTCCCCTACCAAATGATGTGGTGCCGATGACCGCGTGAAAGCGAAGTCCGCAGGGTGGACAAAGGAAGCACTAGCGACGCGCCCACCATCCATCACCAGTCGTGCTGCTCGATGGTGGACACGCTTCGCTTTGCCCACTCTGCGAACGTACGAACTGCGCCACTTCGAATGCCAGCTCGCGCCTACGCCTCACGCGAATAGCGCCGCAGATCGGCTTTCAGCATCTCCAATACGTCGTCCCTCACGGGATCGCGGGTGCCGCGGGTGAAGGCGGCCGCGAGCGGCAGTTTGTTCATGTCGGAGGCGGCGAGGCGGATGAAGCGAACGCCACGGGTTGCCATGCGCGATGTCCAGCGCGGAACGATGGCAACGCCAAGGCCTGTGGAGACCAGGTTGACGATGGTCTGCTTCTCGTCGGCAATTTGCGCAACGCACGCCTCGCGCCCGGCTTCGGCGAACAGTTTCATGGTGAGGTCATGACTGTGCGGGCGCGACCGGCGTTCGGGTACGATCAGCGGCTCGTCTTCGAGATCGGCGATGGTCAGGCGCTTGCGCTGTGACAGCGGATGACGCTCGGCGACCGCGACGACGGCGGTCTCGTGCAGCAGGAAGAGAAACTCCAGCCGCTTGTCGGGCCTATCAGGCGGACGCACGAAGGCGAGATCGAGCCGGCCGGACAACAGGCGCGGCAGCAGGCGCACGGTCTTGTCCTCGACCAGTTGCACGGTGACGTCGGGGCGGCGCTTCCGGAAATCGTGCAGGAGCGGCGGCAACAATCCCGCGGCGGCGCTATCGATCGCGCCGACACGAATGATCGCGGCCCGCTTGCGGCCGCGCGTGCGGAATTTTCCGGCGAGCGCATCGGCCTGTGCCAATAGCGCCCTCGCCTCCTTCAGCAGCACGGCGCCATCATCCGTCAGCGCGACGCTGCGCGTCGTGCGCGTCATCAGCCGCGTGCCGAGGTCGTCTTCGAGCAAGCGGATAAAACGGCCGAGCGCCGACGGCAGCATGTCGAGCCGCTGCGCGGCGCGGCCAAAATGCAGTTCCTCGGCCGCGGCCACGAAGCAACGCAAATGATGCAGATCCATCGGTCCTCCCGGCGGGATTATATCAATTTTTTGTATAAATGGGAGGTAGTTGTCCATCAACGGCGGCGGCCGCAGGATACCCTGAGCGCAAGCCCCGCAGCAGCCGCTGTCATTGCGAGCACAGCGAAGCAACCATGGCCCGTAAGTGGAGAGGTGGATTGCTTCGTCGCTTTGCTCCTCGCAATGACGGTCTACGAGCCGAGCCTGTTCCCAAGGAGATTTCGATGCGTGAATATTCAATCGCGGCCATCCCTGCCGATGGCATCGGGCCAGAAGTGATCGCCGCCGGCGTGCAGGCGCTCGAAGCCCTCCAGAAGCGGCTCGGCGACGTGAAATTCAATGTCGAGACCTTTGACTGGGGTTCCGACTACTACCGCAAGCACGGCGTGATGATGCCGGCCGACGCGCTCACCACCCTGAAAAAATTCGACGCGATCTATTTCGGCGCGGTTGGCGCGCCCGATGTTCCCGATCACATCACGCTGTGGGGCCTGCGCCTGCCGATCTGCCAGGGCTTTGATCAATATGCCAATGTGCGGCCGACCCGGATCCTGCCCGGCATCACCTCGCCGCTGCGCCATGCCGGCCCCGGCGATCTCGACTGGGTGATCGTGCGTGAAAATTCCGAAGGCGAATATGCGGGCTGCGGCGGCCGCGTGCATCGCGGCCTGCCGGAGGAAGTCGGCACCGAAGTCGCCGTGTTCACCCGCGTCGGCGTCCAGCGCATCATGCGCTACGCGTTCGGGCTGGCACAGTCGCGCCCGCGAAAACTGCTCACCGTCGTCACCAAGTCGAACGCGCAGCGGCATGGCATGGTGATGTGGGACGAGATCGCCGACGAAGTCTCGAAAGAATTTCCTGAAGTCACCTGGGACAAGATGCTGGTAGATGCCATGACGGTGCGAATGACACTGAAGCCACAGAGCCTCGATACCATCGTCGCCACCAACCTCCACGCCGACATCCTGTCCGATCTCGCCGGCGCGCTGGCTGGCAGCCTCGGTGTGGCGCCGACCGCGAACATCGATCCCGAGCGACGCTTCCCTTCAATGTTCGAGCCGATCCATGGCTCGGCGTTCGATATCACCGGCAAGGGAATCGCCAATCCGGTGGCGAGCTTCTGGACGGCGTCGCAGATGCTCGATCATCTCGGCGAGTCCGAGGCGTCGGCGCGGCTGATGCGTGCCGTGGAGAAGGTCACGGGCGCCGGCGTCACCACGCCCGATGTCGGCGGCACCGCGACGACAAAGGATGTCACCCAGGCCGTCGTGGACGCCATTCATAGCTCCAACGTGTGACGGCCAGTCGCCGGCGTGGCGGACCGCGCGAGGCAAAAATGCCCGCGCAACAAATCAGAACAAGAATTTTGGGAGGTGCAGATGCAAATGAGAAAGACGGCCGCTATCGCGCTTGCGTTCGCCATGGTCAGTTCTGCAAGTCAGGCGCAGAGCTACCCGAGCCGACCGATCACCCTGCTGGTCCCCTTCGCCGCCGGCGGCGCCACCGACACGGTGGCGCGGGTCACCGCGCAGTCGATGTCGAAACTGCTCGGACAGACGATTGTCGTCGAGAACGCTACAGGTGCCGGCGGCACCATCGCGGCGACGCGGGCTTCGCGTGCGGAGCCGGACGGCTACACGATCCTGATCCACCACATCGGCATCTCTACGGCGGCGACGCTCTATCGCAAGCTTGCCTACGACACCAAGACGGCGTTCGCGCCGATCGGCCTCGTCACCAACGCGCCGATGACGATCATCGGCCGTCCCGACCTACCGCCGAATACGCTCGCCGAGCTCGTCACCTACATCAAGGCCAATGGCGACAAGATGACCTTTGGCAATGCGGGCCTGGGGGCCGCCTCGCATCTTTGCGGCCTGCTGTTCATGAACGCGGTCGGCAAGGAAATCCTCACCGTGCCATACAAGGGCAATGCCCCGGTCATGAACGATCTGATCGCCAAGCAGATCGACCTCTCCTGTGACCAGACCACCAACACCACGAGCCCGATCGCCTCGAAGCTGGTCAAGGCCTATGCCATCACCACGAAGACCCGGCTGGCATCGATGCCCGATCTTCTTGCTGCCGACGAATCCGGGCTGAAGGGCTTCGAGCTCGGTGCCTGGCACGGCATCTATGCACCCAAGGGCACACCTGATGAGATCGTTCAAAAGCTGGCCAAAACGCTGCAGGAGGCGCTGCGCGATCCCGATCTGGTGAAGCGGTTCAACGACATCAACACCGAGCCAGTGCCGCAGAACGAAGCGACGCCCGAAGCCCTGAAGGCAAAACTGATCAGCGAGGTCGATCGCTGGGCGCCGATCATCAAGGCAGCGGGGCAGTTCGCGGATTGAGTAAACCGCTGATTGGAGTGCGCGGCCTTGAAACTTGTGGCGGTGATAATCGGGCAACCGCACTGCCGCAAGCATTCGCCAAAATAATTTTCGGTAGGTCCACTTTCGGACAGACGCGCGGTTTCGGCTGCCAATATCATCAAGCCTCATCATTATCATTTCGACCGAGGGCAGGCTGATGAAGAATTCGTCAGACGAGGTCATGACGCCCCTCAAGCAACATGCCGTCGATGCACTGCGCCGCGCCCGAAAATTACCTGTGGGCCCGCATCGCAACGACCTGAGGCAACTTGCCATGGGGCTGCGCCGCCTCGACCGCGAGGGGATCGGGAGAAATTTCCATCATCGGGAAGCCGGTCTGCAGGGGATTGCCGAGACGCGGTATCCGGGCTGACGTTGCGCTTACAGATCTCAGCGTTCGCCGCCGAACAGCGCGCGCATTGCCGTGCGCGACCTGCGCCGCGATCTTCGGCGCACGGCTGCGGTTGCGCAGCGCTGGCTCATGCGCATGAGCAAAGCCGCGCCTCGCGGCACCCTGGAGTGGCGGAGACGCGGCTGCGCATAAGGCCTTTTACGTACCAGGTGTTCTGACGACCAGTTTTATGTTCAAGAGGTTGACGCCCTTGAACGGGTTCGGCGCGCTCTCGATGGTGCCCGTGCCCGTAGCGTTCGCGTAGGCGCCGGTGCCCGAGAGGATCGTATATTCGCCATTTGACCGGCCGTCTTTGACTGCGCCGGTGTAACGTGCCGTAATCGAGCCGTCCTCGAACGTGTAGGTGCTGTAGCCGTAGTAGGGTCCCGAGCCTTTGAGCGAGTCTGCGGAATGGACGAACTCTTTCACCCCGATACGGCCGTCCTTGAAGACGGTGACGCCAAAAAATTTGCCGGACATGACCGTCTGTCCTTCGACGTTTGCGGCCTCTGTTACCTTGACATCGATAGGCTTGACGATGAGCTTGAACTCTAGCACCTGCTCTCCGGCTAGAGCGGTTGACGCCGCAATCGTCAGAGCCACGCCAGAAAGGAAAACGGCGAGAGACTTGCGCATGCGCTCCTCCTGCGTTTGCTGATGTGGAATGCTTGCCGTGCCTCGCCAGCGGCTGACCTTCCCGGGATTGTCCAGCATGCAGGCTCGGACACAACTATAGGTCTTAGCGAGGGAAGAAAGGTTCAGCGCTCGGCCTCGTGCTCAGAAACCGTAACATGATGCCGTCAATGGCCTGGAAGCCTTCCGGAACCTCTCACGCTCTGCCATTTTCCACGATGAACCCCGCCTTCCAGCGTGGGAACCGCCGCGCCGGTTACCCACCGAAAGTCGCTGCACGTCACGTCATCTGTGAATGTCGCTTCGACGACTTTTCGGCTGTAGCTCGCAGGTTTGCGGATTGAGACCTCCGCTCACCGCTCCCCGCCGAACAGCGTCTTCGCATTGCCATGGGCAATCTGCGCCGCGATCTTCGGCGGCAGCTGCGCGAGCCAGGCGCGGTACCCGGCCATGATCTGGCCGTAGCTGTCCCAGCGCTCGCTGATCCAGGTGTCGGAGCCGAGCAGGAAGCGATCCGGAAACCGCTCGAACAGCGCGCGCCATTCGGCGGTCAGCTTGCCGCCGCCGTCGGTGATGCCGCTGCGGTAGGACAGTTCGCCCCACAGCTTCGGATATTTCGTCAGCATCTCCGCGACGCGGTCGGTCGACAGGCCAAAGCCGGTGTGGGCCCAGATGATGCGGGCGCGCGGGTTGTGGCGCATCAGGATTTCGACGGCCACGTCGTCAGCATGGGCATGCAGATAGAGGTCGTGCTCGACCGCGAAATCGACAGTCTTCTTCACCCACTCGGTATCGGCGGCCTTGCCCGAGATGTGGAATTCGCCGATACCGCGGTAATAGCCGCGTTTGAATTCGTCCTGCACGAGATCGAAGATGAAGGGATCGCCGAACCAGGTCTGGATGTCGGCGCGCACCCGGTATGGCCGGATGAAGGGGACGATCTGCAGGCCCTGCGGCTTCGCATCCATCAACGCATGCGTGCCGGTGTTGGGGCGGCTGGTGGCGAGGATGCCGGTGACGCGGTGCTTTCTGAACAGCGCCAGCACCTCGTCGATGCCAAGATGGGGCTTTGGCTCCCAATTGTAGTGCAGATGGGCGTCAAAGATCTCGATCGGCTCGTCAGCCCTCGCCTGCCCGACCGTAACAGCCATCCATGCGAGCGCCACGACGATCGCGGCGCACCGCAAGGCAGATCGCACCACCTGCCTGATGGCGATCATTCGGCGGCGACCACGTGCGGCCGCTCCTCGCCCGGCTCTTCCAGCTGCGGCTCGAGCTTGCGCCGCAGGCGGCGGTCGATGCGGTCCAGATAGATGTAGATCACCGGTGTGATGTACAGCGTCAGGAGCTGCGACAGGCAGAGGCCGCCGACGACCGCAATGCCGAGCGGCTGACGTAGTTCGGCGCCGGCGCCCGCTCCCAGGGCGATCGGCAACGTGCCGAAGATGGCCGCGAACGTCGTCATCATGATGGGCCGGAAGCGCAGCAGGGCCGCCTCACGGATCGCATGCTCGGCGCTTAAGCCCACGCGGCGGCGCTCCAGCGCGAAGTCGACCATCATGATGGCGTTCTTCTTGACGATGCCGACCAGCATCACGATGCCGATCATGGCGATGACCGACATTTCCATCCCGAACAGCATCAACGTCAGGATCGCACCGATACCGGCCGACGGCAGGCCGGAGATGATCGTGATCGGATGGATGAAGCTTTCGTAGAGGATGCCGAGGATGACGAAGGCGGCAAACACCGCCGCGAGGATCAGGACGCCCTGCCCGCGCAGCGAATCCTGGAACACCTGCGCGGTCCCGGAGAAGCCGGTGGCAATCGTCGCCGGCAGATTGGATGCCTGCTCGAGCTCGGTGATCTTGTCGACCGCGTAGCCCAGCGAATAGCCGGGCGCCAGGTTGAAGGAGATCGTTACCGCCGGCTGCTGAGCCTGGTGGTTGATCTGCAGCGGACCCACCGTCGGAACCAGCTTCGCCACCGCCGACAGCGGGATGGTCTGGTTATTCTGCGTCTTCATGTAGAGCTTGGAGAGATCGGACGGATCGACGCGGAACTGCGGCTGGACCTCCAGGATGATCTGGTAGTCGTTCGACGGCATGTAGATGGTGCCGACCTGGCGCGAACCATAGGCGTTGTAGAGCTGGTTGCGGACCTGATCGACGGTGACGCCGTAGACCGCCGCTTTTTCACGATCGATGTCGACCGTCATCTGCGGATTCTTGATGTAGAGGTCGGTGGTGACGTCGAGCAGACCGGGCAGCTTCTCGATCTTGTCGCGCATCTCCGGTGCCAGCCGGTACAGCGACTCGGTGTCGCCGCTCTGCATCACGTACTGATACTGGCTCTTGGAAATCCGGCCGCCGATATTGAGGTTCTGGATCGGCTGGAAGAACGCCTGCATGCCCGGGATCTGGCGAGCCTTGCCGCGCAGCCGGCCGATGATGGCGTTGAGATTGTCGCGTTCCTTTTTCGGCTTCAGCGCGATGAATAGGCGGCCGTAATTCGCCGTCGTATTGGGTCCGCCGGCGCCGACCGTGGAGTTGATGTATTCGATCGCAGGATCGGCCTTCAGCACCTCGACCAGTGCCTGCTGCCGCTCCTTCATCGCCTCGAACGAGGTATCGGTGGCGGCCTCGGTCACGCCGATCAAAAAGCCGGTGTCCTCCTGCGGGAAGAAGCCCTTCGGCACGATCATGTAGAGATAGACGGTACCGCCCAGCGTCGCCAGCGTCACCAGCAGCATCAGGAATTTGCGCGCCAGCACCCAGTCGAGCGTCCACTCATAGGCGCGCAGCCAGGATTCGAACATCCTCTCGAAGACGCGGAGCACGATATTCGGTCGCTTGGTCGCGTCGTGGGCCCGCAGCACACGCGCGCACAGCATCGGCGTCAGCGTCAGCGAGACGAAGCCGGACACGATGATCGCGACCGACACGGTCACGGCGAATTCGCGGAACACCCGGCCGACGATGCCGCCCATCAACAGCACCGGGATGAACACCGCGATCAGCGAGAAGGTGATCGAGATGATGGTGAAGCCGATCTCGCGGGCGCCCTTCAGCGCCGCCTCGAACGGCCGCATGCCGTGCTCGATATGGCGAACGATGTTTTCCAGCATGACGATGGCATCGTCGACCACGAAGCCGACGGAAAGCGTCAACGCCAGCAGCGTCATGTTATTGATGGAATAATCGAGCGCGTACATCACCGCGCAGGTGCCGAACAGCGAGATCGGCACCGCCAGCGCTGGAATGAAGGTCGCGGACGCCGAGCGCAGGAACAGGAAGATCACCAGGATGACCAGCCCGATCGCGATCAGCAGCGTCTCCTCGACGTCGGCCACCGCCTGGCGGATGGAAATGGACCGGTCCATCAGGACGTTGATCGACACCGATGGCGGGATCTGCGCTCGCAACGCCGGGAACTTGGCCAGAATGGAATCGACCACCGCCACCGTATTGGCGTCGGGCTGCTTCTGGATGCCGAGCACGATGGCGCGCTCGTCGTTCAACCAGCTTGCGATCCGCTCGTTCTCGACGCTGTCGTAGATCCGCGCCACCTCGTCCAATTTGACCGGGGAGCCGTTGCGCCAGGCCACCACGATCTGGCGATAGTCCATCGCCTTGTCCATCTGGCCCGAGGCCTGCAGCGCGACGTCCTGTTTCGGCCCGTTCAGCGTGCCGACCGGGGTCGAGGAATTGGCACGGGACACCGCCGTTCTGATGTCCTCGAGCGACAGTCCGCGCGCCGCGGCGGCCTCGGGATCGGCCTGGACGCGAATGGCGAATTTCTGTGCGCCGTAGGCGCTGACCTGGGCGACGCCCGGTAGCTGCGAGAGCGTCTGGCCGATGGTGATGTCGCCGTATTCGTGGACCGCCGACAACGGCAGCGTCGACGAGTTGAGCACGACGAACAGAACAGGGAAGTCGGCCGGGTTCACTTTACGGAAGCTCGGCGGGATAATCATCTCGACCGGCAACCGGCGCTGCGCGATCGTCAACGCGGTCTGCACGTCGAGCGCCGCGGCGTCGATGTTGCGGTTGAGATCGAACTGGATGGTGATGGTGCTGATACCCTGCGACGAGTTCGACGACATCGACGAAATGCCGGCGACCGTCGAGAGCTGGCGCTCGATGACGCCAGCCACGGATGCCGCCATGGTGTCCGCACTCGCGCCCGGCAGCGTCGCGGTCACCGCAATGGTCGGGAAATCGACCCGCGGCAGCGCCGAGACCGGCAGCAGGCGGAAACCGAAAATGCCGAACGCAATGATCGACGCCGTGATCAGCGTCGTCATGACCGGGCGTCGGATGCAGAGTTCGGACAGGGTCATCGGCTATGCCCCGGCCTTCTTGGCCCGCTGCTGGACCAGCGTTCCGTCTGACAACAGCAATTGCCCGTCGACCACGACATCCTCGCCACCGCTAAGGCCTTCCGAGATCACCGACATGCCCTGGGCGGTGCGGTCGACCTTGACCGGCTGGACCTTGGCGACACCGTCCTTGATCATGAAAACGAAATTGCCGCTCTGGCTGCGCTGCACGGCGACCGTCGGCACCACGATCGAATCCTCGGATCGGATGATCAGCTTGGTCGCGACCAGCGTCCCCGGCCACAGCGCCTCCTTCTCGTTGGCCATGATGCCGCGCACGGTGACCATGCCGGTGGTCTGGTCGACGGTGTTCTCGACCATCGCAACCTTGCCGCTTTCGGAATGCTGAGAGCCCGGGATGGTCGCGGTGACGCCGGAGGCGCTCTTGGCCATCGCTTCGCGCAGATCAACCAGCACGCGCTGCGGCACCGTGAAGGTCACGTAGACCGGCGCCATCTGGTTGATGACTGCCAGCGGGGTGGTGTCGGCCGGGCGGACGAAATTGCCGACCTTCACATTGGCGGCACCGATGCGCCCGGAGAACGGCGCGCGGATCGTGGTGTAACTCTTCTGGACCTTCAGATTATCGAGCGCGGCCTGGTCGGCCTTGATGGTGCCGGTCAGGATGTCGGACTGGGTCCTGGCGTTGTCGACATTGACCTGCGTGGTGGCGCCCTTGCCGACGAGGTCGTTGAAGCGGCGCAGGTCGCGCTGCGCGCCCTCGAGCTGCGCCTGATCCTTGGCGAGCACGCCCTCGGCCTGCTCGATCTGCGCGTCGATCTGGCGGCTGTCCAGCGTGAACAGCAGATCGCCTTCGTTTACCTTGGCGCCGTCCTCGAAATGGACCGCGACGATGGTGGTCTCCAGCCGCGACTTCAGCGCGACGCTGGAGATCGGCGTCACCATGCCGATGGCGTCCACATCGACCGGCATCGATTTGCGCTCGGCCTTGGCGAGCTCGACGGAAACCATCCGCGGACGCTGCGGGCCCTGGGCGTTGCTGCTGCCGCCCATCCACGAGGAGCGGGTTATAAAGCCGGCTGCCGTGGCAATGGCGATAGCGCCGACAAGAAGGATTACGGAACGTTTTTTCATATTTTTTCACGCCCGCCAGTCCCCAAAAAGAAAGGACGGGAAGGTCTTCTCCTAGCCCCTTGACGGCGATCTTCGCGCCTTATTTCTAAACGGTTATCACAGCCTCGCTGCACATGGTATGCCACTGCCAGAAAATGTGTAGTTACAATCCCGAGCCATTTCATGCGCGTTGCAACCTGGAACGTTAATTCGATCCGCCAGCGGCTAGAACATCTCCTGACCTGGCTCAGGGAATGCTCGCCCGACATCGTCTGCCTGCAGGAAATCAAATGCGTGGACGATGCGTTCCCGCGGCTGGAAATCGAGGCGCTCGGCTACAACGTCGTCACCCACGGCCAGAAGACCTTCAACGGTGTCGCGCTACTGTCAAAACTGCCGTTCGACGAGACCAAATCCGGCCTGGCCGGCGACGACGAGGACGCCCACGCCAGATTTCTCGAAGGCGTGGTGACGCTCAAGACCGGGGTCATGCGGATCGCCTGCCTTTACCTGCCCAACGGAAACCCGCCGGAAACCGACAAATACCCCTACAAACTCAAATGGATGTCGCGGCTTCTTGAGTATTCGAAGGAGCGGCTTAAGGCGGAAGAACCGCTGGTGCTCGCAGGCGACTTTAACGTCATTCCGGCGGCAGCCGACGTCTATAACCCCGCCGCCTGGAGCAACGACGCCCTATTCCGCCCGCAAACCCGCGAAGCCTTCCAGTCCCTGCTCGGCCTTGGCCTCACCGATGCGCTGCGCACGGTGACCGACGAGCCGGGCCTCTACACTTTCTGGGACTATCAGGCGGGCGCCTGGCAGAAGAACTGGGGCCTGCGAATCGATCATCTCCTGCTGTCGCCGCAGGCAAGCGACCGGCTGACCAATGTCGGCATCGACAGCTATGTGCGCGCCTGGGAGAAGCCGTCCGACCACGTCCCGGTCTGGGCGGATTTCGATCTGGAGACGGCTTGAGCGCGTCAGGCGCAGCGAAGCCGGAAGTTCGGGATGCAGCGCCCGAAGATGCCGCTGCCGCCTGCCACGTACTCAGGGAATCGATCGCGCAATTGTGCGTTGCCGATCACGGCAATGATCCGGTGATCCTGAACGCCTGGCTGGCCAACAAGACGCCGGAAATCGTGGCGGAATGGACAAGGCAGGAGGGAAACTCGCTCCTGCTCGCGGTCGAGCGCGATGCCGTCCTGGCTGTCGGGGCCGTAACCGACGCCGGCGAGATCAGGCTGAACTATGTCGCACCCAATGCGCGGTTTCGCGGCGTCAGCCGTGCCTTGCTGAGGGCGCTCGAAGCCAGAGCCGCCGACCGAGGCAATCGCCGCTGCACGCTCACCAGCACCGAGACCGCGCATCGCTTCTATCAATCGGCAGGGTATATCGATGACGGCGCGCCGACCGGAAAGTTCGGCACGGCTGGCGGCTATCCGATGTCGAAGGAAATTGTCGCGAAGTCGTAGGATGGGCAAAGCCAACGGGTCGCGCGAATGCGCGTCCGATGAAAGGCTCCGCGTGCCCACCATTCACGTCAGCGATTTTGGAGAGATGATGGGCACGGCGCGAAGCGCCTTGCCCACCCTACAATCGCCCGTCAGTCGCGCTTGCCCTGCACCCAGTGCTCGAGCATCTGCAGCGCCGTGGCGCGGTCGTCGTCGGAGGCCTTGGCGAACGCGCGGTTGTAGCTTTCGCGGATCCAGGACTCGTCGGGGGCAGCGTTGTCGCGCGCCAGCGTCAGCCACATCAGGCCGCGGGCGGCCTGCCGCGGCAGCCGGTCGCCGTTGAACAGCATCTGGCCGAGCATGGCCTGCGCCTGATGCTGGCCCTTCTGGGCAGCAAGGCCGAGCCACCGCGCGCCATAGCGGAAGTCGTCCCGCGAGGCGTCCGGGGTCTTCAGATAAAGCCGCGCCAGATCGTATTGCGCGTCGGCATTGCCGAAATAGGACGCGGCATAGGAGAACATCTCCCGGGCGCGATCAGAGTCCGGCTTGATCTTCGAGTTCGGGATGCCGTTGAGGTAGTAGCGTCCCAGCGCCACGAAGGCGTTGGCGACGATCGTGGCCTGCGGCGCCGACGGGCTGTCCTCGGCATGCGCGTTGGCGATACGGCTGAAATATTCGAAGGCGCGCAGATCATCCTGCACGACGCCATCGCCATCGGCATACATCCGGCCGAGCTTCCACTGCGCCACGGGATGGCCGCCCTCAGCGGCGTATTGCAGCGAGTTCAGGGAGGGTGCTGCGACCGTCGTTGCCGTCGGCGCGGCGGGCGGAGCCTTCTTCAGAGCCTGGGCCGTGACGGCCTGCGCGGCAGCCGGCTGGTTCATCATGGGCAGCGTGGCGTCCGGCTTCACCGGCGCGCCATCAAATGCGAATCCGGGAGCCGCCACTGGTGTGGCCCCCAGCATCAACGCAAGAATGATACGCCTAGATGTCCGCATAACACTGTTTCTCGTGCGCACCACCCGGATGGGTCACAGCCCCGTCCACCGCCGGCCCAACTTGTTGGGCATATTTCCACAGCGCACCCGATGTGTGGTTAGTCTGTCGGGGCACCCATTTGGTTTTACGTTCGGCGAGTTCGGCGTCGGTCAATTTTACGTTAAGAGTCCCGACCTCGGCGTCGATCTCGATAATGTCACCATTTTGCAACAGGGCGATCGGACCGCCCACGGCCGCTTCCGGTCCAACATGCCCGATGCAGAAGCCGCGGGTGGCGCCGGAGAACCGGCCGTCGGTGATCAGGGCGACCTTGCCGCCCATCCCCTGCCCGGTCAGCGCCGCCGTGGTCGAGAGCATCTCCCGCATGCCGGGACCGCCGCGCGGCCCCTCGTAGCGGATCACGATGACCTCGCCTTCCTTGTAGGTTCGCTTCTGGACCGAATCGAAGGCGTCCTCTTCCCGATCGAAGCAGCGGGCAGGACCGGTAAATTTCAACTTCGACATGCCCGCGACCTTCACGATCGCACCCTCCGGAGCGAGATTACCCTTCAGCCCGACAACGCCTCCCGTGACGGTGATCGGGTTGTCGGCGGACCGCACCACATCCTGGTGCGGATTCCATTTCACGCTCTTGAGGTTTTCGGCGATCGTACGGCCCGTGACGGTTAGGCAATCTCCGTGCAGGTGGCCATTGTCGAGCAGCGTCTTCATCAGAAGCGGTATGCCGCCAACCTCGAACATGTCTTTGGCAACATAACGGCCCCCCGGCTTCAAATCCGCGACATAAGGAGTCTTTTTGAAGATTTCGGCGACGTCAAATAAGTCAAACTTGATGCCGCACTCATGCGCGATGGCCGGCAGGTGCAGCGCAGCATTGGTCGAGCCGCCGGAGGCGGCAACCACGGCTGCTGCGTTTTCCAGCGAGCGGCGGGTGACGATGTCGCGCGGCCGGATGTTGGCTGCGATCAGCTCCAGAATCTTCTCGCCGGCGGCGGCGCAAAACGCGTCGCGAATCTCGTAAGGCGCTGGCGCGCCAGCCGAATACGGCAGCGCCAGGCCGATCGCCTCGGACACCGTCGCCATGGTGTTGGCGGTGAATTGTGCGCCGCACGCGCCAGCCGACGGACAGGCCACCCGCTCGATTTCGTCGAGGTCAGCATCCGACATTTCGCCGACCGAGTGCTTGCCGACCGCCTCGAACATGTCCTGCACCGTGACCTGCTGGCCGCGGAAATTGCCCGGCAGGATCGAGCCGCCGTAAATGAAGATCGAGGGCACGTTGAGCCGGACCATTGCCATCATCATGCCCGGCAACGATTTGTCGCAGCCGGCCAGCCCGACCAGGGCGTCGTAGGCGTGGCCCCGGACAGTCAGCTCGACCGAATCGGCGATGCATTCGCGCGACGGCAGCGACGAGCGCATGCCGTCATGGCCCATGGCGATGCCGTCGGTCACGGTGATGGTGCAGAATTCGCGGGGGGTGCCGCCGGCGGCCGCGACGCCCTTCTTGACCGCCTGAGCCTGACGCATCAGCGAGATGTTGCAGGGGGCGGCCTCGTTCCAGCAGGACGCGACGCCGACGAAAGGCTGGTGGATCTGCCGGGTGGTCAGACCCATCGCGTAGAGATAGGACCGATGAGGAGCGCGCTCCGGCCCCTCCGTCACATGACGGCTCGGCAACCTCTTCTTGATGTCGGTCTTGGCGTCCATCCGTGGAACCTGTTTCCCAGCCATCTCCTTGTCGGTCTCGGGAGCAATTTCCCGTCGCCTTCGGGCCAATCAGCTTTGAAAGAAATGGTTTCATTGAGGGGTGTGGCTAAATAGCGGCGCAAGCAAGAGGCAGCCGGGGTGGTTAACCAAATGTTCCCTTATTGTTGCAACCTCGCAACAATCGTGGCGCGACGGCAACCATTATTCGGACTTATGAAACCCACGGTGTCGCCATTTTCCGGGGTCCATCCGACCTCGAGGCCAGCGCGAACCCCTATTCGTGAGCGGTTCGCAACCTGAGGGCGATCACAACAGACGTTTCTCCGCTGCAACCTCAGACTGAATTCGGCGTCCCCCCTGCGCGCCGCCGAGAATCGCAAAGCGCGATTCGATCGACGTCGCTGCAGTGATTCCCTGGATCGCCTGGCGCAACTCAAACTGCGAAGCACCGAAAGCTGCATGGCCTGACCTCAATCGCGCCCGAAGCGATCGCGTCAACATTGTGCGGTCGGCACTTTTTGCGTCAGTTTTTCGTCACGCATGATTCCTTGTCGCGATAGGCGCATCAACGAATTGATCTGTTGATACCCGAGATGAAACAACGTCGTACGTAATTTGTCGCAGCGGTTTTGATCGCCGACACAATTCGACGGATGCGCGGAAGATCGGTCGCAGTGATGCCTTTCGCGTCACCATATTGCCCCTGCGAAACGCAAATCCGCCGCGCGCACGTCCAGCCCCGGGCCCGTTTGGCTGTTCATTCTTCGATGCGGGTGAAGGATCCTGCCTCACGTCCTTCCCGCGCGCATCACGCGAGGCTTTCCCAAAGTCCGTGGTCGTTTTTAGTACGTGAGGCCTCTGAGTAAGAGGTTTGAATAATGGCACGCTTCAATCTGAACAGATTCTTCGATGACGGCCGCTTCGAAGATGTTTTCGCCAGGTTCGGCGGCGGCACCGCCGACCATGACCATCTGAACGGGACAACGGGCAACAACACGTTGTCCGGCGGCGCCAAGGAAGACACGCTCGCCGGCATGGCCGGTAACGACACGCTGAACGGCGGCTCCGGGGCCGACAAGGTGTGGGGTGGTTCGGGTAACGACAACCTCGCCGGCGGCTCCGGCAACGACCTTCTCGTCGGCGGCTTCGGCGCCGACCGGATGGATGGCGGCACCGGCAACGACGTGCTGCTCAGCCGCTCGGATGCCGGCGAAATGGTCGCGGCGCAAGACGGCAAGACGCAGATCTTCGCCACCGAATCGGCGGCGTTCAAGGCGGTCAACGACACCATCACCGGCGGCAGCGGGGCTGACACGTTCCGCTTCGAGATGAACGTGAACGCCAAGGACGAGATCGTCGCCAAGCACGTCAATGCTGACGGCACGATCGACTGGGTTGGCGTGACCGGCGAAAACAACGCCACCCACGACCACTGGGTCGACGGCATCGGCAATGACGTGATCCGCGACTTCAACCGCGCCCAGGGCGACAAGATCGAAATCTCCGGCCACACCGCCGAGGTCAAGTCGATCGAGTACAAGGACAGCAATGGTGACGGCAAGAACGACTACAGCGTGATCACCGTCATCAGCCAGCAGGGCAATGCCGGTGCGCATGACGAGGATCTGCTCGGCACCATCACCGTCTACGGCAACCTCGTGAAGCAAAGCGACATTGCCGTGACCCAGACGGTGTATGGCGCCTACGAAAAGGTCGGCGAACTCAACGGCGCGCACTTCCAACTGGAGGACGACGGCGTGCTGGCCAATGGCGGCACCGACGGCGGCCACCACAACGAAGCCACCGCAATGGCCAACATGGCCATGTACGGCTAGGCCGAAAACAACAAGACACAATCACGGACAAGGGCCGCCTCCCGGCCCTTGTTCTCCAGCGTCCGGTGTCGATTGCAGCGTCGCCGGGCGCTGGACTGCGTCGATGCGTTCTCTTTGGGCCACCCGGTAGTGGCCCCGTACGAGCGACATCGCGGATGTTGCTTCCGTCGAGCTACGGCGGACAACGCGTCATCGGGACTACGGTGCTCTGCGGCCAATCCGCCCTGACATCGGCGGCCCCTCGGTCATTGGTCACCCCTTTTGCGGCGGCGAGCAAGTGCGCGCCGCGACGCTGGAACTCGTCGGGTCCCAATCTGCCTCATTTTGCGCGCGTTTGTTGTGCAGAGGTGACAATTGCATCTTGAGGGTTGTGGTATTTTTCGAACAGTTCGAACCACACGCATCGCGCGATCTCGTGGTTTCGACAGTGTTTGTGACGTGGCTTTCGCAGGGGGACCATGGAATGAACCGATGCTTACGCTCGCTATCCTGTTTTTTCACGCTAGCTGGCCTCGCCCTCCTCTCGACGGATGCGAGCGCACGGACCAGCCATAAGCCCCAAGCCCAGAAGGCGCACGAAGCGACCAAGAAGTCGCACGCGGGGAAGCAAGCTCGCCCCGATCGCAGCGCTGCGCTCGGAAAAAATCGGCACGCCAAGCACACTTCCGCGCAACGCAAGGCGAAGCGGCCGGAGGCTCCGCCTGCTCCCAAGGAGGCCATCGCTCCGCTGACGGGCGATCCTGCGCTGGTAAAGGAAGCCATCGATCTCGCGCGCAAGGCAAAGACCGAAGAGGCAACGGACATCAGGAACAGGATCGCGGATCCGGCGGCGCAAAAGCTCGTCGAGTGGTTCATCCTGCGTCACCCGGCCACGATCGCGAATTTCGGCCGTTACGCGGCATTCCTCGCCGCTAATTCGGAATGGCCGAGTGCAGCGTTGCTCCGCCGGCGCGCAGAGGCACGGCTGTGGGAGCAGCGCAGTGACCCGGCGACGGTTCGCGCCTTCACCGGCGATCGGCCCACCAGTGCCAAGGGCAAGTTGGCGCTGGCGCGCGTGCTGCTGGCTGAGGGCGATCGGGACGGCGCGGCCAGGCTGGCGCGCGACGCATGGCGATCGGACGAATTGTCGGAGCGCCTGGAGACGGATGTGCTCGAGACGTTCCGTGACCTTCTCAATCGCGATGACCACCGCGCGCGCATGGACAGGCGCATCGGCGCCAAGGATCTCGCCGGCGCGAAGCGCGCCGCGCGGCGCCTTGGCGACGACGAGCTTGCGATCGTGAAGGCCTGTGCCGCGGTCAAGGGAAAAGCGGACAAGGCGAAGGATGCACTCGACGATGTCGCGGTCGAGGCACGGCAGGATCTCGGCTACACCCTTTGCCACATCCAGTGGATGCTCGCCCAGAACCGCATTGACGATGCAGCCCACCTGATGCTGGCCGCGGCTCCCGAGACCATGGCGCTGCAGGAAACCGATCAATGGTGGCGCGAGCGGCGCTCTCTCGCCCGCAAGCTGCTCGATGACGGCAAGTTCCAGACCGCCTACCAGGTGATCCGCCCCGCCGCGCTGCCGGCCAATGAATACTACCGGTCCGACTTCCACTTCATGTGCGGCTGGATCGCCCTGCGCTACCTCGACGACCCCGCCACCGCGGCCCGCCATTTCGCCCGCATCGATGAGGGACAGGTCAATCCGACCGTGCTGTCGCGGGCGCACTATTGGCGCGGGCGCGCCGCCGAAGCCCTCGGCCAGAAAGATGCGATGCGCTCGAGCTACGAAGCGGCCGCACGCTATCCTACCGCTTATTACGGGCAGCTTGCGCGCGCCAGGCTCGGCCGTGACCAGATCGAACTACGTGCGCCCTCGCCCGTTCTTGCGGCCGCCGATGCGCCGGCTACTGACGAACGCGTGCGCGCCGCCGACATGCTCTACGAGATCGGCGAGCGCGACGTCGTGCTCTATTTTGCCGCCGATCTCGGCGAACAAAGCTCCGATGTTACCCTGCTCGAAGCGCTGGGCGAGCTCACCGGCCGCCGCAACGACGCCCGCGCGATGCTGCAGGTCGGAAAGCCCTCACTCGGCCGCGGACTGCCGCTTGACCATTACGCGTTTCCCATCATCGGGATTCCACCGCACCGCCAGCACGCCCCCGAAATCGAGCACAGCATCATCTATTCGGTGGCGCGCACGGAGAGTGCGTTCGACCAGCGCGACAAGTCCGCGGCAAATGCAGTCGGGCTGATGCAGGTGACGCCGGAAGCCGGACGCGATACCGCCAAGCGTTTTGGCGTCAGCTATGACTGGGACCGGTTGGTTTCCGACCCGGTCTACAACACGCAGATGGGCGCCGCCGAACTAAGCGCGCTGCTGAGCGAATACAAGGGCAATCACATCATGACCTTTGCCGGCTACAATGCCGGCCGGGGCCGGGTGCGGGACTGGGTCAAGGCCTATGGCGATCCGCGTGACCCCAAGGTCGATGCGGTCGACTGGGTCGAGCGCATTCCGTTTTCGGAGACGCGGAACTATGTCCAGCGCGTGATGGAGAATTTGGCGGTCTACCGCGTGCGGTTTGAGAACAACGCCGCCGTGGCCTCGAAGACCGACCAGCGCGCCAATACGCGGGAGGTGAATGCGGCGCCGGTGCCGGCGGCAAGCGCGGCGCAACAATAAGCTCACCGCATCGATAGGCCATGTGCGGTCTGCCGAATAGCAGATGCGCCGGCCAGTCAGAGCGTCGGTTCTGATTGAATCAGAACCGATGCTCTGGATTCTTGTTTTGACGCCTTTTCTAGGTTTACGCTATCTGCGCAAGCTTGACTGCTATGCGAGCCGGCATCCACTTCGCTTGAAAATGCTTTAGCGGACTGCAAGCTCACGCATCCCGGTTTCCTTTATCGTTGGCATCCATAGCCTTGCCAACACCGGGATGACCAGCAGGCTGCAGATCGGGGACAGCAGCATCCCGCCAACGATGACTAACGCCAGAGGCTGCTGAACCTGCGAACCGATTCCTGTCGAGATGGCCGCCGGAACCAGGCCGATACACGCCGATAGCCCCGTCATGAAGATTTGCCGCATCCTTGTTTGGGAAGCGCGGATGATGGCATCCTCCGTCCCCATGCCTTCCTCGATGTCGCGGCGGATATAGGACATCAGCAGGATGCCATCCATCGCCGAAACGCCGAACAGCGAGATGAAGCCAACCGCGGCCGAGACGCTGAAATTCAGGCCGCCGATATGGAGCCCGAGAATTCCGCCGGCCACCGCGAACGGGATGCCCGATAGCGCCAGCAGGCTGTCCCGTATCGAATTGAACAGGCTGTAGAGCAGCATCAGGATCAGAAGCAGGCTCAACGGCACAATCAGCGCGAGCCGCTTCTTTGCGTCAACCAGAGCGCCGTATTCGCCGGACCATTCGAGCGAATAGCCCTGGGGGAGCGGAACGTTCTTCTGAACCCGCTCCTGGGCCTCGACCACGGTCGAACCGAGGTCCCGGTCGCGGACGCTATACTTCAGCGGGATAAAGCGCTGGTTGTTCTCACGGTAAATATAGGCCGCGCCGCTGACGAGCTTGATCTCGCCAAGATCGCCAAGCCGGATATAGGCCGTCGGCGACTTGGGATCCGAGTTCGGAAGCGCTACCGGTATAGCGCGAATGGCGTCGACATCTCTGCGGTATTCCGGCGCCAGGCGGACCGTCAGCGCGAAGATCATCTCCCCGTCATAGACCTTGGAAACTTCCTGGCCGCCGATCGCGGCCTGGACCACGGAATTGATGTCGCTGATCGAGAAGCCGTAGCGCGCGGTCTTGGCGCGATCGATCTGGACGATCAAATTCGGCTGGCCGAGCAGGTTGAAACCGGCGGGGTCGGCGACGCCGCGGACGGCCGAGAGTTCGTTCTTCACCGACTTGGAAAGCCGTTCCAGCTCATGGAGGTCCCTGCCGAAGATCTTGATCGAGTTCTCGCCTTTCACGCCGGAGACGGCTTCCTCCATATTGTCCTGGATGTACTGCGAGAAGTTGAAATCGACGCCGACGAATTCACGGTTGAGCTTCTCGCTCATCTGCTTGACCATCTGCTCCTTGGTCAGCCCCGATGGCCACGTGTCGGCCGGCTTGAGCGGAACGAAGAACTCGGCGAGAAACGAGCCGTCGGGATCGGTGCCTTCATCACCGCGTCCCTGCTCGGAAAACACGGTCTGAACCGGCGGATAGCTCGATATGATGGTACGGATCTTGGCCACCGTTTCCATCCCGGCCTCGAGCGTGATGGTCGGCGGCATCACGGCCCGGATCCAGAGGTTGCCCTCCTCCAGCTTGGGCAGGAACTCCGTGCCGAGCCACAGCCCGAGACTGAGGCACAGCACGAGAAACACTGCGGCGATGGCTGCGGCGCGGCGATAGTTGCGGACCGCGCGCGCCAGAATGGGCTGGTAGAGCTTGCGGATATGGCGGACCACAAAGGTTTCGACTTCCTGGACATCGGCCGGCAGCAGATATGAGGCCAGCACCGGTGTTACCGTGAAGGTCGCGATCACGGCGCCGAGCAATGCATAGGCGTAGGTCCGCGCCATCGGCCCGAAGATCTGGCCTTCCACGCCCTGCATCGTAAAAAGCGGCAGAAACGCTGCGATGGTGATCATGACCGAAAAGAAGATCGCCTTGTCGACCTCGACCGCGCCGGTCAGGATCCAGCTCAGTTTATCGCTGAGCGTGGCTTGGCGTCCCGGCGGCAGCCGTGGCGAGTGATGGGCGATCTGGCGGAAGATATTTTCCACCATGATGACGGTGCCGTCGACGATGATGCCGAGGTCAATAGCACCGACCGACAACAGATTCGCAGACTCGCCCCGCATCACCGTGATTATCACTGCAAGCAATAGCGCCACCGGAATTGTGGCAGCGACGATCAACGCGCAGCGGAGGTCGCCGAGAAACACCCACTGGATAAGAAAGATGAGCGCTATTCCGAACAGCAAATTATGCAAAACGGTCTGCACCGTGATCGCAACGAGATCACCGCGATCATAGAATGGCACGATTTTGACGCCGGCCGGCAGCGATCCGTCGGAGTTGATACGCTCCACCGCAACGCGTACGCGCTTGACCACGTCCATGGTGCGTTCGAGTTTCTGCATGAGGACGATGCCGGTAACGACGTCGGTCCTGTCGTCCCGGCCGGCGAGGCCGAGCCGGGGCGCGTAGCCGATCTGGACCTTGGCTACGTCGGACACCAGTACCGGCACACCGCCCTGCTGGGTCAATACGATATTGCCGATGTCGTCCATCGAGGTGACGACGCCGATGCTGCGGACATTGACCGATTGTTCGCCGATCGCGATCGTGCGGCCGCCGACATTGGAATTGCTCGCCGAAATCGCGGTCATGATCTGCGGCAGCGTCAGCCCATGGGCCATCATGCGGTCGAGATTGATCTCGGCCTGGAACTCCTTGGTCTTTCCACCGAGCACGGCGACGTCGGCGACACCCGGTACGGTGCGCAGCTTGCGTTCGACCACCCAGTCCTGCAGCGTCTTGAGCTTCATGACGTCCATGCCCGGAGGCCCGGTGAGCTCGTAGCGAAAGATTTCGCTGATGCCTCCGGCAGGCGAGATCACCGGCAGGACGCCGGCCGGCAGAACCGCATCCTTCAGCCGGTTGATGGTCTGCTGACGAACGAAATGATAGTCGCGCCCGTATTCGAACTGCAGACGGATAAAGCCCAGTCCATAGACAGTGTTGGAGCGGATGAATTTCAGGCCGGGCGTGCTGGCGACCGCGATCTCGATCGGAATCGTGATGTAGCGCTCCACCTCCTCCGGCGACTGGCCTGCCTGCTGGGCTATGATCTCGATGATCGGCGGCGCCGGATCGGGATAGGCCTCGATGTTCAGGGCCAGGAAAGCGACGCTGCCGAGACCGAGAAAGGCCACAAACGCGACCATCACCAAGAGCCGCCGCGAGAGGCAGAATGCGATCAGACTACGCAGCATCGATAGCCCCGTACCGCCGAGTCATTGGCGCCACTCGTTGTCAACGAAGATCGCCCCTCGCGCGACCACCAATTCTCCGAGATCGAGACCGCTGCGAATCTGCGTCAAACCGTCCTGCTGGATACCGATGTCGACCACGCGGCGTTTGAACAGCCTTGGCTCGGTCTCGACCCAGACGGCGGCAACGTCCCCCTCGCGGATCACCGCGTCCGTCGGCACCGCCGGGCTCGTCGATCCATCATCGATGCTGATCTTGAACATGGCGAACATCTCGGCCTTGAGCAGACCGTCGGCATTCTCGATCTCGGATCGGACGACAACACGGCGCGTCGTCAAGTCTGAAGCCGCGTTGATGGCGTTGATGCGGGCTTTGAAGATCCTGCCCGGCACAGCAGAAACCCTGGCCTCGATCTCCTGGCCGATACGTACCCGCACGATATCCTGCTCGAAGATCTGGGCCTTCAACCACATCGTCGAGAGATCGGCGATCGTATACAGGGCGTCCCCCGAATCGGCTTTGACATGCTGTCCGGGCCCTACCTTGCGTGAGACGACGGTGCCACCGATTGGTGCCGTGATCGTGGTCACGCGGCTGAGCGTGCCGGTCTCCTCGAGTTTCGAAATTTCCGCGTCGGTACGGCCGAGGATCCGCAGGCGGGCGCGGGCGGCCTCGAACGCCGAATCAGCCGATCGCAGGTCATTTTCGGCGCTGACGAGCTGCGCCTCGGCCTGCTGCAAATCCTTGGACGGTGCAGCCTTGCCCTCGTGAAGGTCGCGAACGCGCTTCTCGACGATTTGTGCCAAATTGTGTTGAGAGTTCGCTTTGCGTTTTACAGCCTGCGCCGCGATGAAGTCGTTCTGCAGGACAAATTGCTCAGGGCTGTCGATTTCCAGCAGCGGATCACCCTTCTTGACTTGATCGCCGAGCCTGGCAATCAGACGGGTAATCCGGCCGGAGAATGGCGTCAGAACGATCGTGCTGGCATCCTCATTGTATCCGATCTGACCGATTGCCGACGTTTGTGCGCGGAACGCATAAGTCCCGACCTTCACGATCTGCAGCTGATGCATTTGATCCGCGACGACACGCAAAAAGTCGGCCCCCTTCATGGGGCTTTCGGCCACGGCGAGCGATGCCATCAGCGTCACACCGAACAGCAGGGTAAGCAGTCGGAGCAAAAGCGCTTTCGCGGTCATTGACATGCCCTGGACGATACCTCTGCCGCGCAACCCAAGACAAAGAAAATCGCGCGGCGTCCCACAGATCTACCGCTCGCCGGTCAACGAGCCCCCCCCGCGAGCCGGTGCCACAAGGGACGATCAAAGGATGCAGGTCGCGTCGCAGCCAGGGGCCACCAAGTTCATATCGCCCGGAATGCCCGTTCCCGGTCATTGGCGCCGATTTTGGCGTGTCCGGTTAGGGGGAAATCTCGGAAATGCGGCTATCCGGTTTCGGCCATTCAATCCACCTTCACATTGGCGGCCTTGATCATCGGCCACCACTTTGCGATCTCGGCCTTCTGCCAGGCGCCGAGCGCTTCGGGCGTCAGCTTGTCCTTGGGCGGGATCTGCAGGCCGAGATTCTCGAGTTGCTTGCGCACGGCCGGGTCGCTTAGCGCATCGACGGTCGCGGCATTCAGCTTAGCGACGACGTCCTTGGGCGTGTCCTTCGGGACCCAGAGGCCGGACCACAGCGTCATGTGAAATCCCGGCAGTCCCGCCTCGTCCACGGTCGGGATGTCGGAGGCGGATTCGACGCGCTTGGAATCCGTGATGGCGTAGGCACGGATGTTGCCGGCGCGTACCTGCCCGATCGAGTTCGAGGTCTGGTCGACAATCAGATCGATCTGGCCGGCGACGAGATCGTTCATCGCGGGGCCCGTGCCGCGGTAGGGCACGTATTGCAGCTTGATGCCGGCGACGCTCTCGAAATAGAGCCCGGCGATATGACTGCCGGAGCCAGCGCCTGCCGTGCCCGCGGTCGCCGGCGCCGGCTGCGCCTTCAGCCAGGCGAGAAATTCCTTCAGCGACGTTGCCGGAACCGCCTTCTTGCTGACGATGATCATCGGGTTGCTCGGCAGCAGCGCGACCGGCTCCAGATCGGTGACGAGATCGTAGCCGAGCTTGTAGATCGCGCCGTTGGCGACATGGGTGCCGAGATGGCCGAAGCTAATGGTGTAGCCGTCAGGTGGCGAGCGCACCGCGCGGCCGACGCCGACCGAACCGCCTGCCCCCGTCACGTTCTCGACCAGGAGCTGCTCGCCGAGCGTGACCTTCATTCGCTCGGCCAGTATCCGCGCCATCGCATCCGAGGGACCGCCGGCGGAGAACGGCACGATGATGGTCAGGGGACGCGATGGAAAATTCTGTGCGGCTGCCTGGCCAGCAAATGCCAACAATACGACTAATACGGCCCAAACAACCCTACGCATCACGTCCTCCCTCAAACGCCTCATCGTCGTCATTGCGAGGAGCTCTTGCGACGAAGCAATCCATTCTTCCGGTGTCGCCCGATGGATTGCTTCGCTGCGCTCGCAATGACGGCCTAGAGGCTAGCGTAGTCGATCGGCTTGTGTCGATCGAGCGTGCGCGTGACCGGCGGCAGCGGATATTTAAGCCCCGTCGCGCAATTGAACAGCATGACGCGATCATTTTTCGTCACGCGGCCCTCGGCGAGGCTTTGCTGATAGGCGGCATAGGTCGCCGCCCCCTCCGGACACAGCAGCAGCCCTTCCTCGCGCGCGACTTCGTTGAGCGCAGCAGAAATCTTCTCATCCGGGACCGCAATCGCAAATCCCTTGCTCTCGCGCATCGCGCGCAGGATCAGAAAATCTCCGACCGCCTGCGGCACGCGGATGCCCGACGCGATGGTGTGGGCGTCTTCCCAGCGCGGCGCGTGCTCGGTGCCTGCTTCAAAAGCACGCACCATCGGCGCGCAGCCGGACGCCTGCACCGCCACCATCCGCGGACGCTTCGAGCCGATGAAGCCGATCGTTTCCAGCTCGGCGAACGCCTTCCACATGCCGATCAGGCCGGTGCCGCCGCCGGTCGGATAGAAGATCACGTCGGGCATCTCCCAGCCGAGCTGCTCGGCGAGCTCGAGGCCCATCGTCTTCTTGCCTTCGATCCGGTACGGCTCCTTCAGCGTCGAGGTGTCGAACCAGCCGGCCTTGGCCTTGCCCTCGCCGACGATCTTGCCGCAATCGTCGATCAGGCCGTTGACGCGATAGACGGTGGCGCCCTGCAGCTCGATCTCGCTGACGTTCACCTCGGGCGTATCGGCCGGGCAGAAGATCGTGGTCTTGATGCCACAGGACGTGGCATAGGCCGCGAGCGCCGCGCCGGCATTGCCGTTGGTCGGCATCGCCATGTGCCTGATGCCAAGTGCCTTGCCCATCGACACCGCCATCACGAGGCCGCGGGCCTTGAACGAACCGGTCGGCAACCGGCCTTCGTCCTTGACGATGATCTCCCCGCCGCCGAGCTTCTTCGCAAGCTTTGGCAGCCGGATCAGCGGCGTCATGACTTCGCCGAGGCTGACGATGTCGCTAACCTTCCGCACCGGCAGCAGTTCGCGATAGCGCCACATGTCGGTGGGACGCTGTGCGAGGGCTTCCTTGGTCAGCGCCTTCTTCACGCCGGCGAGATCGTAGCTCACCAAGAGCGGCTTGCCTGCCTTGGAGAGGTTGTGGATCTGGTCGGCTTCATAGCGGTCGCCCTCCATCGCGCATTCGAGATGGGTCACGAAGGTCGGGCGTTCGATGGTGAGGTTGTCGTTGTCTTTCACAACTGTTCTTTCGTGGTGATGTGATGTTGCAGTTTGATCTTCAGTAAGAGCCGCCGCGCGGGGTCCGGCCAGCATCATCCGGGTATTTTGCATCTATGGCGATGTTATCGTTCCTGCACAGGCTGGAGTACCCCCAAATAAGAATATGATCGCCGGGACGGGCGCGGGACTTCAGGTGGCGCAGAAAATCGTCGTATTCGTCGAAGACCAATCGTAGCGGAGCAGAACTCCCCGCGTACAATCGGTGCTCCAGAATAATCGGCTCGCGTTCCAGGATATACTGAACCTTGGCTAGCAATTCAGGCGCCAGGATATTGGCGCCGGCTTCCGACCAATCGTCCCACGTCGCCATTGTGAGGATTACGCTAGATATTGAGGACCCGCCCGTAAGCATCCAGCACGGCTTCCTTCATCATCTCCGACAGCGTCGGATGCGGGAAGACGGTATGCATCAGCTCTTCCTCGGTGGTTTCCAGATTCATCGCGACGACGTAGCCCTGAATCAATTCGGTCACTTCGGCGCCGATCATGTGCGCACCGAGCAGTTGCCCGGTCTTCTTGTCGAAGATCACCTTGACCAGGCCCTGATCCTCGCCAAGCGCGATCGCCTTGCCGTTGCCGACGAAGGGGAAGCGGCCGACGCGGATTTCGCGGCCGCCCTCTTTCGCCTTCGCTTCCGTCAGGCCCACCGACGCGACCTGCGGATGGCAATAGGTACAGCCGGGGATGAGGTTCTTGTCCATGGGGTGCGGGTGCAGGCCCTTGATTGCCTCGATGCAGACCACGCCTTCGTGCTCGGCCTTGTGGGCGAGCATCGGGGGACCTGCGACGTCGCCGATGGCGTAGATGCCGGGGACGTTGGTCTTGCCGTAGCCGTCGATCACGACAACGCCGCGGTCGGTCTTGACGCCGACCTTCTCCAACCCGAGGCCCTCGACATTGCCGACCACGCCGACCGCGGAGATCACCCGTTCGAACTCGACCGTCTGCGGCTTCTTGCCGTCGTCAATGGTGGCAACGACGCTGTCGGCCTTCTTCTCCAGCTTTGTCACCTTGGTGTCGCTGAGGATCTTGATGCCCATCTTCTCGAAGCGCTTGCGCGCCAGCCCCGCGATCTCGGCGTCCTCGACCGGTAGAATCTGCGGCAGCACCTCGACCACGGTAACGTCGGCGCCCATGGTGTGGAAGAACGAGGCGAACTCGATGCCGATTGCGCCGGAGCCGACCACCAGCAGCGATTTCGGCATCCGGTCCGGCACCATCGCCTCGAAATAGGTCCAGACCAGCTTCTTGTCGGGCTCGAGCCCCGGCAGCACGCGCGGCCGCGCGCCGGTGGCGATGATGATGTGCTTGGCCTGGTAGGCGCCCTCGCCCAGCGCGCCCTTCGGCGCCTCGACGGCGGACTTCTTCACGCTGACCTTGCCGGGCGCATCGATCGAGGCGTCGCCCCAGATCACGGTGACCTTGTTCTTCTTCATCAGGAAGCCGACGCCATCATTGAGCCGCTTCGAGACGCCGCGCGAGCGCTGCACCACGGCCTTCGGATCGAACGAAACTTTTTCGGCGGAAAGGCCGTAATCCTTGGCGTGCTGCATGTAATGAAAGATTTCGGCCGAGCGCAAAAGCGCCTTGGTCGGGATGCAGCCCCAGTTCAGGCAGATGCCGCCGAGATAGGATTTCTCGATGATGGCGGTCTTGAAACCGAGTTGGGCCGAGCGGATCGCGGTGACGTAGCCGCCGGGCCCGGAGCCGATGATGATGACGTCGAAGGATGTGTCGGCCATGGCGGCTCCCGTTCAACTCACGCAGTTGTTCCGCCGCGCGCGCGGCGATTGATAATAAACAGCCTGACCAGCCATTCGAGCGCGCCGATCAGGCCGAGGATCGCCATCGCGGTCAGGACGATCGGCTGGGCGATGTTCCGCGCCAGCTGTTCGCCGGCGAAGAAGGCAGAGCGAAGAAAGTCGATCCCGACGGGATTGAGCGCGACGGCGGCCGTGAGCAGCATCGATATCCATGGCCAGCGTGTCCGGACATTCAATGTTGCCCCCTGGCGCGCCGATCACACCATCATCATGACGGGATTTTCGATCAACTGCTTGAACGCGCCGATCAGCTCGGCGCCGAGCGCGCCGTCGATGGCGCGGTGATCGCAGGACAGCGTCACGCTCATCATCTGCGCAATCTCGATCTTGCCATCGCGGACCACGGGGCGCTCCTCGCTGGTGCCAACGGCGAGGATCGTCGCATGTGGCGGATTGATCACGGCGGTGAAGTGGTTGATGCCGTACATGCCGAGGTTGGACACCGCGGTGGTGCCGCCCTGATACTCTTCCGGCTTCAGCTTGCGCGCGCGCGCACGCGCCGCAAAATCCTTCATCTCGGACGAGATCGTCGAGAGCGTCTTGGTCTCCGCCTTGCGGATGATCGGCGTGATCAGGCCGCCCGGCATCGCCACGGCGACGCCAATGTCGGAATGCTTGTGCTTGAGCATGCCGCCTTCGGTCCAGCTCACGTTGCAGTTCGGAATCTTCTGCAGCGCGACCGCCATCGCCTTGATGACGAAGTCGTTGACCGAGAGCTTGTAGGCCGGCTTCTTTTCCTTGTCCTTCGGCGCGGCCGCGTTGATCTCCTCGCGGGCCACGAGCAGCTTGCCGATGTCGCAGTCCATCGTCAGATAGAACACCGGCACCGTCTGCACCGAGGCGGTGAGCCGCTGCGCGATGGTGCGGCGCATGCCGTCGTGCGGCACGACCTCGTAGGAGCCCTCTTCGAACAGCGCCAGGATCTGCTTGTCCGACATGGACGGCGCGAGGCTTGGGCCCGCCGCAGGCGCAGCTGCCGGCGCCTTCAGGCCCTTGCCGGATTTCGCGTCCTCGACGTCGCGCGCGACGACGCGGCCATGCGGGCCGGAGCCGGTGATGCGCGAAAGATCGATGCCGGCGTCCTTGGCAAGACGGCGGGCCAGAGGCGATGAGAAGATGCGAGCGTGCCCGTTGCCCTTGGCGGGCGCGGCCGCCGCCTGAGGCGCGGGCGCTGCAGCCGGTGCAGGCGCTGGTGTGGCGGCAGGCGCGGCAGCAGCGGGCTTCGGTGCTTCGGCGGGCTTCGCTGCGGGCGCGGCGCCTGCTCCGGCACTCGCCGCCTTCACGTCCTCGCCGTCACCGGCCATCACCGCGATCACGTCGTTGACCGGGACGTCCTGCGTGCCCTCCGGCACCAGGATCTTGGCGATCGTGCCCTCGTCGACCGCCTCGACTTCCATGGTCGCCTTGTCGGTCTCGATCTCCGCGATCACGTCGCCGGACTTGACCTTGTCGCCCTCTTTCTTGAGCCACTTGGCAAGGTTGCCCTTTTCCATCGTGGGCGACAGCGCGGGCATCAAAATGTTGATCGGCATTGTCAGTGACCTTGTTGCGACCGCGGCGTGGTGGAACCCGTGTCGGTCGGCCGGTTGATTTCGGCTTCGAACATATCGACGATGCGCGCGAGCGCCTCGTCCTCGGTGTAGCCGCTCTCGCGCGCATAGGCGCGGGCTGCGTGGCGGGCGATATCGACCAGCATCAGGCCCCACATGTCAGGCTCCTCGAAGGCGCGCTGGAACGCGATCGAGAGCCCGCCATCGACGACGAACGCCCGCAAAACCTCGACGGCGTCGTCGCGGCCGATGACGTCGGGCGGCAATGGCTGTTCGCTGGGACCGGCCATCTGGGCTTACCGATAGGAAACGGCCTTGGCGGCCGCGACCACCTCGGCGACCGACGGCAAAGCCAGCTTTTCGAGATTGGCTGCATAGGGCATCGGCACGTCCTTGCCCGAGACCCGCGCCACCGGTGCGTCGAGATAGTCGAACGCGTGCTCCATGATGCGGGCGGCGATCTCGGCGCCGACGCCGGACTGCTGCCAGCCCTCCTCCACCGTCACCGCGCGGCCGGTCTTCTGCACCGAGGCGATGATCGTTTCGGTATCCATCGGACGCAGCGTGCGCAGGTCGATCACCTCGGCCTCAATGCCCTCCTTGGCGAGTTCTTCCGCGGCCTTGAGCGCATAGGTCATGCCCATCGACCAGGAGACGATGGTGACGTCCTTGCCCTTGCGTACCACGCGCGCCTTGCCGATCGGCACGACATAGTCGTCGAGCTTCGGCACTTCGCCGGTGTGGCCATAGAGCACCTCGTTTTCGAGGAAGATGACCGGGTTGGGATCGCGGATCGCGGCCTTGAGCAGTCCCTTGTAGTCGGCGGCCGAGAACGGCGCGACCACCTTCAACCCCGGGATCTGCGAGTACCAGGCCGAATAGTCCTGGCTGTGTTGGGCGGCGACGCGGGCAGCCGCGCCGTTCGGGCCGCGGAACACGATCGAGCAGCCCATCTGGCCGCCGGACATGTACAGCGTCTTCGCCGCGGAGTTGATGATCTGGTCGATCGCCTGCATGGCGAAGTTGAAGGTCATGAATTCGACGATCGGCTTCAGCCCCGTCATCGCCGCACCGACGCCGACACCGGCAAAGCCGTGCTCGGTGATCGGTGTATCGATCACGCGCCGGGCGCCGAACTCCTGCAGCAGGCCGTGGGTGACCTTGTAGGCGCCCTGATATTCCGCGACTTCCTCGCCCATGATGAAGACGTCGCCGTCGCGGCGCATTTCTTCGGCCATCGCATCGCGCAACGCTTCGCGGATGGTCTGGGTGACGAATTCGGTCCCGGCCGGCACTTCCGGCTCCGGTTCGCTGACGGACGCCGGCGCTGTCGGATGATGTGCGGCCTTGGGCTGCGGCGCTTCCGCCTTGGCTTCTGCGGGAGGCGCTGATTCCGCGGCCTTGGCAGCGGGCGCCGCCGGTGCCTTCGAGAGTTCGGCGGCGTTCTCGCCGTCGGCGAGGATCATCGCGATCGGCGTATTCACCGCGACGTCGGCGGTACCTTCCGGAATCAGGATCTTGCCGAGCGTGCCCTCATCGGTCGCCTCGACCTCCATTGTCGCCTTGTCGGTCTCGATCTCGGCGATGACATCGCCCGACTTGATGGTCTCGCCTTCCTTCTTCAGCCACTTGGCGAGGTTGCCCTTTTCCATCGTGGGCGACAGCGCAGGCATCAGTACTTGAATCGGCATGGTAGCTCCGGATACTTTTGGGGCTTGCGCTTAGCGGTAGATGTCGGTCCAGAGTTCGGACACATCGGGCTCGGGATCGCGCTGGGCGAAATCGGCGGACGCATTGACGATCTCGCGGACCTCGGCGTCGATCTTCTTCAATTCTTCCTCGGTGACCTTGGCAGCCAGCAGGCGGCTACGCACCTGCTCGATCGGGTCGGAGTCGTGGCGGACTTTCTCGACCTCCTCGCGGGTGCGATATTTCGCGGGGTCCGACATCGAGTGGCCGCGGTAGCGATAGGTCTGCATCTCCAGGATAAAGGGACCGTTGCCGGCGCGGCACCAGGCGACCGCCTCGTCCGCGGCGGCCTTGACCGCGCGGACGTCCATGCCGTCGACCTGCTTGCCGGGGATGTTGAAGGAAGCGCCCCGCTTGGAGAAATCGGACTGCGCCGAAGCGCGCGATACCGAGGTGCCCATGGCGTAGCGGTTGTTCTCGATCACGAAAATCACCGGGAGCTTCCACAGCTCCGCCATGTTGAAGCTTTCGTAGACCTGGCCCTGGTTGGCGGCGCCATCGCCGAAATAGGCGAGCGCGACGTTGTCATTGCCGCGATAACGGTTGGCGAACGCAAGGCCGGTGCCGAGCGAGACCTGGGCGCCGACGATGCCGTGGCCGCCGTAGAAATTCTTCTCCATGCTGAACATGTGCATGGAGCCACCCTTGCCCTTGGAATAGCCGCCGCGGCGGCCGGTGAGCTCGGCCATGACGCCGTTTGCGGACATCCCGCAGGCCAGCATGTGGCCGTGATCGCGGTATCCAGTTATGACCTGATCGCCCTGCTTCAGGGCCATCTGCATCCCGACCACGACCGCTTCCTGGCCGATATAGAGGTGGCAGAAACCGCCGATCGCACCCATGCCGTAGAGCTGGCCGGCCTTCTCCTCGAAGCGGCGGATCAGCAGCATGTCCCGCAGCGCAGCCAATTCCTGCGCCTTGGTGAATTCAGGTGGGGACTCGTTTGCCTTCTCCTGTCCAGCTTCCTTCGCGACGACGCTTTTCTTGGGTGCAGCCATGGCAATTCCGGGGGTGAGAAGAGAGACGGGATCAGCCCTCTCTATCCCAACTCAAACCGCCGTGAAAGGATTGCGTGCGCTGGAGAAAATATTGCTATGCCGCACTGCAACGTGGCGGGACATTTTCGAAATTGATTTTGCAGTTTTTTGAAATTTGCGGACGGAGACGGAAGTATCGTGCCGACAATTGCGCTGACGATGACAGCGGCTTGAAAATCAGTTCGGCTTGATGGTCCGGATCAGGTCGCGTGGATTGGCGTAGTCGAGCTGGAAGCGTGCGCGCTCGTCCAGCATGTCGGGGTCGACCCGGTCGGAGCGCAGCAGCGATACCCGCTGCTCACCCTCTGCCCGCTCCCACTTCAGCCGCGCCAGCTCCGAGGTGAGCGCGATGATCTCCTGATCGAGCTCCTGGCGCGCATTCAGACCGTATTTGCCGGTATAGGCGTTGACGCCGAAATAGCCGACCATCAGCGCCGCCACCGTATAGAGGGCGAGGCCGGTCAGGATGGATTTCAATCGGGTGCGGGAGACCATGCGCCAAGATGCGATGGTCCGGTTAATGGATTCCTAAAGAAGCGGGCACAAATGCCGCCACGTCATTGCGAGCGCAGCGAAGCAATCCATAGCTCAGCATAACGGATGGATGGATTGCTTCGTCGCGGAGCCTGTCATCGGGCGCGCATTCGCGCGACNCTGAGAGAGAAATTACCTGTTCTGCTTCTCGATGAAAGCCGCAAACGCGTCGAGATATTGCTGCAGCAGTTTCTGCACCGATTCCTTGGTCAGCTGGCCCTTGTCGTCAAAGGCGTCGCCGATGCCGTTCAAATAGATTTCGGGCTGGCCGAGGATCGGGCCGGCAATGCCGGGCAGGATGTTCTGCAGATGCTTGACGGCGCTGACGCCACCGAGCGCGCCGGGCGCGTTGCCGACGATACCGATCGGCTTGCCGAGGAACGAACTCTTGCCGTAGGGGCGCGAGGCGACGTCGATGGCGTTCTTCAGGACGCCGGGGATCGAGCGGTTGTATTCCGGCGTCACGAACAGCACACCGTTCGACTTCTGCAGCTTTTCGCGGAACGCCAGCCAGTCGGCGGGGGGATTGGCTTCGAGGTCCTGGTTGAAAAAGGAAATGCTTTCGAGCGTAGTCACGTCGAGCTTGAGGGACGCGGGCGCCAGCTTGGCGAGCGCGTTGGCGAGCTTGAGCGAAAAGCTCTCCTTGCGGAGCGAGCCGACGATCGTGACGATGGTATGCGTAGCCATTGGATATCCCTGTTGGAGTGAAAGCGTCTGCTCCTTCCCTTACGTCAGATCGCCGGAAAGATGCAAGTGCATGAAATGACCTTTACAGGTTCGGCCGCACTCCGTCCGGTCAAGATTTGGCTACTCTCCCCCGGGCCACGCGATCGGTTCGGAAGCCGGCGTCACCGCCGCGGGCCGCCAGGACTAAAATCCTCGACCGTCAGGCAACGCGAGCCGCTCTGTTGGCGGCGATGTCACGGCGTCAGGGNTGACCACCATCATCTGAAATTCAGGAGTTCCACCGATGGAACCCAGTAGTTCNTACGTCTTAGATTGTACATACGTTGCCCCGGCAACAGTGTTAGCGTGCGCGCCATCACGGGAAGGGGCTGTCATGGAAGATCGAATGTCGGCGGAAACGCCAAGGGCTCGTTTTGACGTTGCGAAGGCCTATCTGGAACTGCAAAGGATCAGGCGCGCCGTCGAACGCGAGGAAGCTGCCGCGCATTCCGCGCGAACGCTCCATCCGAAACGAAAGTCGACGGACGCCGGATCGAAATCGCAACGGTAGTTTCGCGATCTTATTTTAGCTCAGTACTTGCGCATCTGCGCTCGTCGACATGCGCACAATGCAAAACAGGCCGTCCTCTCGGGCGGCCTGTTTTATTGATGGTTAGAGAAGCGCAGCAGCATCAACCCTTGTTCGGGTTGATCAGGAATTTCTCGCCGGTGGAGCGCTTGTTGTAGACGGCGATATTGGAAAGCTGCAGCGTCTCCTGCAGCGACACCACCTGCGTGTAGTGGCTGGCAAACGTGGTCTTGAGTTCGGAGGCCACGCGCTGGCGCAGGCGGCCGATTTCGGCCGGGCCGATCTTCTGAAGGAACGGCGTCAACAGCCAGCCGCCGACGCCCCAGGTCAGACCGAAGGCGCGGCTCAGCTCGGTCGGGCGGTTGTCGAGGCTGCCGTAGATATAGACCTGCTTGTACACGTTGGAGCCGTAGCGGCTGTACTCCTTGGCGGTCTTGTTGGCGGCCACCTCCATGGCGGTGAGGATCTGGCTGGCGAGCTTGCCGCCGCCGATGGCGTCGAAGGCGATGGTCGCGCCGGTCTCGACCAGCGCATTGGTGAGGTCTTCCATGAAGGTCGGCGCGGTGGAATCGACGACATATTTGGCGCCGATATTGTGCAGGATATCGGCCTGCTCCTTGCTGCGCACGATGTTGACGAGGCCGATGCCGTCCTTGATGCAGATCTTGTTGAGCATCTGGCCGAGGTTCGAGGCGGCGGCGGTGTGCACCAGGGCCTTGTGATTTTCGCGCCGCATGGTCTCGGTCATGCCGAGCGCAGTCAGCGGATTGACGAACCATGACGCGCCGTCGGCGGGCGTGGTGCCCTCAGGCAATTCCATCACGTCCCGCACCTTGATGGTGCGGTACTGCGTGTACATCGCGCCGCCGATCATCGAGACGGTCTTGCCCATCAGCGCCTTGGCGGCGTCCGAGGAGCCGGTCCGGATCACGACGCCGGCGCCTTCATTGCCCGCGGGAAGCGACTGATCGAGCCGCGCCGCCATCATCCGCATCGCCGCATCGGGCATCTTCGCGGTGACGACGGGCGCGTCCTTGCTGCCGGACTCCTTGGCGGTCGACATGTCGGCCGGGCCGATCAGGAGCCCGAGATCGGACGGGTTGATCGGCGTCGCCTCGACCCGGACCACGACTTCGTCGTCGGCCGGCTCAGGCGTCGGGACGTTCGCCAGCGACAATTCGAGTTCGCCGCTCTTCTTGAGCAGTGTACGCAGTTGAAGCCCGCTGTTGCCGTCACTCATCGTAGTCCCTCCCCTGGTGCTCGTTCTATCTGGATGCGCTGGCGCGTTACGCCAAGGCCTTCAAGGCCGACTTGCCGGCATATTTCGCCTGCTTGCCGAGCTGCTGCTCGATGCGCAGAAGCTGGTTGTACTTGGCAGTGCGGTCGGAGCGCGCCAGCGAGCCGGTTTTGATCTGGCCGCAATTGGTGGCGACCGCGAGGTCGGCGATGGTGGAATCCTCGGTCTCGCCGGAACGGTGCGACATCACGGAGGTATAGCCGTATTTGTGCGCCAGCTCGACGGCGGCGAGTGTCTCCGTCAGCGTGCCGATCTGATTGACCTTGATCAGGATCGAATTGGCGCGGCCGTTCTTGATGCCGTCAGCCAGGCGGGTGACGTTGGTGACGAACAGGTCGTCGCCGACGAGCTGGCACTTCTTGCCGATCAGGTCGGTCAATTCCTTCCAGCCTTCCATGTCGTCTTCGGACATGCCGTCCTCGATGGTGACGATCGGGTAGCGCGAGACCAGATCGGCGAGATATTTCGCCTGCTCGGAGCGCGAGCGGGTCTTGTTCTCGCCGCCATAGACGTAATTGCCGTCCTTGAAGAATTCGGTCGCGGCGCAATCCAGCCCGAGCATCACGTCGCTGCCGGCCTTGTATCCGGCCTTGCCGATCGCGCTGACGACGAATTCAAGGGCGGCATCCGCCGACGGCAGGTTTGGCGCAAAGCCGCCCTCGTCGCCGACGTTGGTGTTGTGTCCCGCCTTCTTCAACTCGCTCTTCAGCGTGTGGAAGATTTCCGCGCCACAGCGCAGCGCTTCGGCGAAACTTGCAGCGCCCACCGGCAGGATCATGAATTCCTGGAAGTCGATCGGGTTGTCGGCGTGCACGCCGCCATTGATGATGTTCATCATCGGCACCGGCAAGGTCCGCGCCGAGGTGCCGCCGACATAGCGATAGAGCGGCATGTCGAAGGATTCGGCCGCCGCCTTGGCGCAGGCCAGCGAGACGCCGAGGATGGCGTTGGCGCCCAGCCGGCTCTTGTTCGGGGTGCCGTCGAGATCGATCATGATCTGGTCGATATGGACCTGGTCCTCGACCGCCTGATCGCTGAGCGCCTCGAAAATTTCACCGTTGACGGCCTCAACCGCCTTCTGCACGCCCTTGCCGAGATAGCGCTTCTTGTCGCCGTCCCTGAGTTCAACCGCCTCATGCGCGCCGGTGGAGGCGCCCGACGGCACCGCCGCGCGGCCGATCGAGCCGTCTTCCAGCACGACATCGACTTCAACGGTGGGGTTGCCACGGCTATCGAGAATTTCACGGCCAATGATGTCGACGATGGCGGTCATGTCTGCACTTTCCTGGGAGTGGATGGTCCGGTTTCGGGGGCGTCTTACACGGCAAGCAAGCAAATGTGAACGCTTGACCGCCGGCCTTTTCCGGACGGCCAAAACCCGTCAGGATAGACTGATCCAAGGTTGATATCGGCGTCCAAACCTTCACGTTCACAAGCCGGGGTAACGCAATGAATCGCCGCCAGTTTCTTGGAACCGCCGTCATTGGAATCCTTGCCGCGCCCGCCCTCTCGCGAAGGGCCGCCGCCCAGGAAGGCCCGTTCCGCGTCAAATATTATCCGGTCGCCGCGGGCATGGGCTCGCGCGACACCACCCCCGCCCCCGACGGTACGATCTGGTTCTGCGGCCAGCGCAACGGCACGCTGGGCCGTCTCGATCCACGCGATGGCTCCTACAAGCTGGTCGACCTCGGCAAGGGCGCAGCGCCCCATGGCGTGATCATCGGCCCGGATGGCGCGCCCTGGGTCACCGAGGGCGGCCAGAACGCAATCGCGCGCGTCGATCCCGGAGATCACAAGGTGACGCTGTTCCGCCTGCCCGAAAAGGAGGCATACGCCAATCTCAACACGGCCGTGTTCGACAAGAACGGCATCTACTGGTTCACCGGCCAGTCCGGCATCCATGGCCGGCTCGATCCGAAATCGGGCGACATGACCGTGTTCAAATCGCCGCGCGGCCGCGGTACCTACGGCATGACCATCACGCCGAAGGGCGACATCTGGTACGCCTCGCTCGCCGGCAACCACATCGCCAAAATCGATCCGGCGACCGGCAACGCGACCGTGGTGGAGCCGCCGACGCCGAGCCAGGGCGCGCGGCGGGTGTGGTCGGATTCCAAGGGCCGGATCTGGGTCAGCGAGTGGAACAGCGGCAACGTGTCGATGCACGATCCCGCCGACGGCTCCTGGAAGGCGTGGAAACTGCCGGGCAGCAATCCCCGCACCTATGCAGTCTATGTCGACGACAAGGACAAGGTCTGGGTCACCGATTTCGGCGCGAACGCAATTGTGCGCTTCGACCCCGTGACCGAAAAGTTCACCGCATTCCCGAGCGACAAAGCGGGCGCGAATGTGCGCCAACTCGACGGCCGACCCGGCGAAACCTGGGGCGGCGAATCCGGCAATGACCGGCTTGTGATGATCCAGACGGTCGCGCCTGCGTGAAGTCACTCGGCGTTCTGCTGCTGTCTCTCCTCCTGTCCGCTTCCGCCCATGCGGCCGAAGACGGCGCGCAGGCGTTCACCCCCTGCCGCGCCTGCCATAGCCTCGATCCGGCCGAGCGCAACCTGCCCGGCCCCAATCTCTCGGGCCTGATTGGTCGCGCGGTCGGCAGCGATGCCGGCTTCGACTACTCGCCGGTGCTGCGCAAGGCGCGCGACGAAGGCTTGCGCTGGGATGCGAAGCGACTGGAGACCTTCCTTGCCGACCCCGCGGCGATGTTTCCGGGATTATGGATGTCGATGCGCGGCATCGAGAACGCCGCCGAACGGCAGGCGCTGGTGAAGTTTCTCGCCGACCCCGCCTCGCGCTGACAGTTGACGGCCACGCTTGTTGCGTCCATGTCAGCCCTCGCAACAGGACGATCATGATGGCCAAGAAATCATCGCAGAAGTCATTGCCGGCATCATTGCAGCTCGGCCGCGCCGTGGAATGGCCGGATAGCCCGGAAAAGGCAAAGCTCGACCGCGTGCCCAATCCGCAAGCCGGCACCAATTATCTGGTCCGCTTCACCGCACCGGAATTCACCTCGATCTGCCCGGTGACGGGCCAGCCGGATTTCGCGCATCTCGTGATCGACTACGTGCCGGGGCAATGGCTGCTGGAGTCCAAATCGCTGAAACTCTATGTCGCGAGCTTTCGCAATCACGGCGCCTTTCACGAGGATTGCACGGTGATGATCGGCAAGCGGATCGCGGCCGAGATCAAGCCGAAATGGCTGCGCATCGGCGGCTACTGGTATCCGCGCGGCGGCATCCCGATCGACGTGTTCTGGCAGACCGGCAAACTGCCGAAAGACATGTGGGTCCCCGACCAGGGCGTCGCGCCCTATCGCGGACGAGGATGAGACAGACCGTCAAGCAGGAAGCATGATCAGCGCGGACCGGTAAGCGTTGGACTCGATAGCATGTACTTCCCCGATCTCACGCCGTATGAGTACGGGCAGACCGAACCTCAACCAAACGTGCTGAACGTAGGCTGGCTGTCCGCCGCTCAGGCGTTCCCCGTTGGCATCCCCGACGAACAACTGGTTCGCGCAGTTGAGCGATTGATCGCCTCGCCAGTCAATCTCACCCGCGGCTGGCATTTCTGCGAATTTTGTCCAAAACCGGCAAAGACCGTGTCGCCTGGCAGGATACGCATGCTCGACCCTGCGGCTCGAACGCTGGGAAATGGCGAGATTCGTGTCGCGAGCGCCGCCGGGATCATTTATGTGGCTCCTTTGCTCGTGCTCCATTATGTCGTTGCACACGGATATCTGCCGCCGCAGGAGTTTATTGATGCGGTGATCGAATGGAGCGCGACCTAGTCCGCTCGACCAATGGGATCAAGGGCCGGGATCGAACCAGAAGTCGTCGGGCAAATCGGTCAGATCATCCGTGACGCTGGCAGCGCCCGTGAAATCCTCGTCTCGAAAGTACAGGCTGCGCGTAATCAGGACGGGGACGCCGGCGGAGACCGCTGCAACCAGACCGTTGCGAGAGTCCTCGATGGCTAGACAAGACGCGGCAGGCACACCAAGAGTGTCGAGCGCCGCGTGATAGGCGTCCGGTGCCGGCTTTTTGTTCGGCGCCTCGTCTCCCGAAACGATCACGTCGAAATTCCGATTCCAATCTGGTCCCAGATTTTGGCTCAGTAATGCGCCGATATTGTCCCGCGACGTGGTGGTCACGATTGCCAGCCGCAGCCGCGCGTTGCGGGCTCGACGGATCAGGTCGGCTACTCCCGGTCGCAGTCCGCAGGCGCCGCTGCCGACCAGTTCCGCATATCGGCGCGTCTTGAAGCGATGCAGTTCGTTGATGCGGCTATCCGACAGATCGAAGCGATCCTCGGAGAACGACTCCCAAAAATACCGGATACGCTCTCTTCCGCCTGCGATCCGTAGCAGCTTGCCGTAGGTTGCGACATCCCAGCTCCAGGGCAGGTCGAAATGGCTGAACGCTTCATTGAATGCGCGTCGATGGAATTCCTCTGTCTCCGCCATGGTTCCGTCGACGTCGAACATGATGGCCCTGAACCTGTTCAACTTGGCCTCGCTCCCAGTTGCGGCGTGGCATCCGACGAAGCGCCGACGCCCGTTGAGATCACGAAGCAAAATTGGCCCGTGCGCCCCGGAATTGCGACTTTGAAATTCTGATGGGCAGCAAAATTTTTGCTGATAGCGCCCAGCCTTACCTCCGCTGCTTGAACCCGAAAGCCGGTATGACCGACCACCGCACATGAACAAAGCTCCCTCTGCCGTCCTCCGGCTTCTCGTCCCTCTCTGTCTCGCCGCAACGATCTCGAACGTATCAGCCGCGCCACCGTCAAAATCGGCTGAGGATCGCTACATCGCGGCGCGCGATGCGGCGATCGACAAGATCTCGGCCATCTACGATGCCGGTAACGCAGACGATGCCGCGCGGAAGGCCGAGGACGCGGCGAGCGCCGATCTCGGGGCGCAGATGCGCGCCATTCTCAACGAGTCCGCGCGCGAGGGCTTTGGCCCGGCCAGGCTGCACATCGACACCTTCGCCAAGGGCGACGAAGGCTTTGGCATGCTCGACGGCCTGCGCTTCGACGCCCTGCTCGGGAAGAACGGTGAGAAGGCAGGCCAGGACGGCACCGACGGCAAGTATGTCGAACCCAAGGCGCACATCATCGTCGCGACGCAGACGCTGTTCGAACGATGGCTGCGCGCCCACAAGGACTGGTGGGACAAGGGCGCCAGGAACGTGCCGCAACAGATCGGCGCCGCGCTGAAGGATGAAAGTTTCTATACACAGGCGGTGTCGAGCGGCTCCGCCGTCGTCAACTTCAATTCGCTGCCGATTGTAAAACCTGCCGGCACAAGCTTCGCCTACGCCATACTGGCCGGGCGAACGCAATCCGAAATACCTGATGCCGCCGACCACGTATTCGTATCCGCGATCGCCGGCGGCAAGATCTATGTCGCCTACGGATCGATCTCACCCGAGGTGACGGTCCCGGCCTGCATCACGGTCCGGACCGGTTACAACCAGAAGGCCGAACAGGCCGACGACGATCTCCGGGCAGGAAAGATCGACCGCAAGGCATACGACAGGCTGGGAAATCTGCGTCAGAAGGGCGAAGACGCCTACAAGAGCTGCTTCGCCGAACGCGCGCCGAAACAGGCGGCCTTTGCGGAAGCGACCCGGCAGGCCGAGAAGCTGTTGTCGGCGGCATTGAACGCACGCTGAGACAGGCTACGTCGACGGTGCATCCGCCGGCCGCGTCTGGCGCAGGAGTTTGGCGCAGACGAAGCCCAGCGCGATCATTATCGCCCCCGCGGTGAGCAAGGTCGGCACCTTGCCGGCATGCTGGATTCCAAAACCGTAGGCGATCGGGCCGACGGTCTGGCCCATGAAGAAAAAGAACGCATGCAACGACAGCGCGGTCGCCCGCGCTTCCGCCGACAATTCGCTGGCGAATACCTGCAGGCTGCCGTGGATCATGTAGAAACCCCAGCCCATGAAGACCAGATTGAGTAGCTGCAATCTCCAATCCAGCCCCAACGCGACCGCCATGAGCTGCACACCGACCAGCGCCGCGCCGCCGATGATCATCCCGTTGACGCCGATCTTCGGCAGCAGCCGCGACACCGTCATGGTATAGATGAGGCCGCCGACCGCGAAGCCGGCGATGACGACGCCTGCGATCGACAGCGAGGTTTGTCCGAGATCGAACAGGAACGAGGCAATGAACGGAAACAGGCCGAGCACGCAGCAGCCTTCGATAAAGACGGCCGAGTAGCAGATGCGCGCGTTCGGGTTGGTGAAAATCGTGCGATAGCCCTGCTTGAGGGCCCACAAGCTGGTGCGAGGCGGATGGGTCAGCGCCGCGCCGCGAAACCCGATCGCGACCACGATCGAAGCCACCACGACGATCGCCCCGAGCACGGCCAGCACGCCGCGCCAGCCGAGGAAATCGCCGATCAGGCCGGACACCGTGGCTCCCAGCAGGTTGCCGGTCATGGCACCGGCCAGCGTACGCCCGATCGCGATCTGACGCTTTTCGGCACCGACGAGATCGCTGGTCAGTCCGAGCGCGATCGGAAACACGCCGCCCGAACCGATGCCGGCCAGAATGCGGCTCGCGAACAACAGCGGAAACGAGGTCGCCATCGCGCCGAGAATGTTGGCGAAGCCGAGCAGCGTAAGCGCCACGATCATCAGCCTCGCCTTGCCGAAAACGTCAGCGAAGGCGCCGAGCACCGGCTGGATGATGGCAAAGGTGAAGGCGAAGGCAGCGGCGAAACTGGCGGCGGTCGCGATGCTGACCGAAAAATCCTCGGCCACGTGCGGCAACACCGGATCGAGCGCGCGGGCCGAAAGGGCCGCCGAAAAGGTTGCGAGCGCAATGATATTGAGCGCCGGCGGCATGCCGCTGGCGGCGGTCACGACGAAGCGTTCTTGGCCAGCGCGTCAAACGCCATCAGCCGCTTCACCAACGCCTCGAACTCGCGCAGCGGCACCATGTTGGGACCATCCGATGGGGCGCGATCGGGATCGGGATGGGTCTCGATGAATACGCCGGCGACGCCGACCGCCACCGCCGCGCGCGCCAGCACGGGAACGAATTCACGCTGGCCGCCGGATGAGGTGCCCTTCCCGCCGGGTTGTTGCACCGAATGGGTGGCGTCGAAAATCACGGGCGCGCCCGTCGTCTGCGCCATGATCGGCAGCGCGCGCATGTCGGAGACAAGCGTGTTGTAGCCGAACGAGGCGCCGCGCTCGGTCACCAGCACGTTGGGATTGCCGCCGCCGGTGATTTTTGTGACGACGTTGGTCATTTCCCATGGCGCCAGGAACTGGCCCTTCTTGACGTTGACGACCTTGCCGGTAGCCGCGGCTGCCAGCAGCAGATCAGTCTGCCGGCAGAGGAACGCCGGGATCTGCAGCACATCGACCGCCTGCGCGGCTTCCGCGCATTGCGAGGCCTCGTGCACGTCGGTCAGCACGGGCAGTCCGAGCGAGGACCGAATCTCGGCGAAGATCGGCAGGGCCTGCGCGAGACCGACGCCGCGCCCGGCTGAGAGGCTGGTACGGTTCGCCTTGTCGAAGGAGCTCTTGTAGACGAGGCCTATTCCGAGACGTCCAGCGATCTCCTTCAGCGCGGCCGCCACTTCAAGCGCGTGCGCGCGGCTCTCGAGCGCGCAAGGACCTGCGATGATCGAGATCGGCAGATCGTTGCCAAATTTGACGGGGCCGACCGAGACGACCGGAGCTGCTTCGGATTTCGCGTTCAAGGGATTTTCCTTTGTATTCGGCGCGGACCATGCCGGTCCGCGACCCCAGGATCAACCCCGTTTAACCCCTGAATATCAGGGTTGCACCCACGGCTATTTTACCGCCGAGAACGCCGTCGGCACCAGCAATTGGCTGACGATGTTGTCGATGATCTGGCCGTCTTCCTCGCTTTTGGCGCGGCCGGCGATCCAGTCCGGATCGGACTGGAATGCGGTCCATTTCTTTTCGCGGTCGGCAAGCGATTCCCAGGCGACGAAATAGGTCAGCTCCTGATTGGAGGTGCCGATCAGCGTGGTGTAGAAGCCGGCCTGCTTGATGCCGTGCTTATCCCACAGTTTCAGCGTCAGCGTATCGAAGCGCTTCATCAGCGCCGGCAGGCGGCCCGGCAGACAGCGATAGACGCGCATTTCCATGATCATCGGTGGCACTCCCAAGGTTATTGTTCTTGTGCACGGTAGAGCGGGCTGTTTTGACAACAAATCGCAGCGACGTCAAAGCGGGAAAGCAGATAGAGCTGCTCGATCGCATCGCCCCCTTCGACGGCGGAAGAATTAATCTCGAACCCCTGTTTCCCTTACATTGCGCCGCATATAGCCATGATTTATACAACCTTTGAGTGGCAGAGGTGAATCATGCATCTTGTGAAGTTGGCCCGCACGTGTCTCGTGCTTACGGGCATTCTGGTTACTTGCGACGCCTCTGCACAGCGGAATGCGGACAATCAAGTCAAAGAAGTCCAGCTCGGCAGCAGTGCTTTCACGTTGTCCGACCCGACGCCGTCCTGGGTGGACCCGGCGCCGCTTCCTGATGTCACCAATCCTCAGCCCGTCGTGGTGCGACTGGCGGACACCCAATATCTCGTCAACCAGACGCCGGTGGTCTACATCCGCCGGGCGTCGCTCATCAACGACGCTGCGTCGCTCACGGCTGCAGGGCGCATTTCGATTTCGTTTGCGCCGGAATATGAGCGCGTTCAGCTGCACGCTATCCACATTCATCGCGGACAGGACCGGCTGGATCGGACCGGAACATCGACGATTCGGTTTCTGCAACGCGAGCAAGCCCTTGAACAGGGACTCTATAGCGGCCGCGTGACCGCCTCGATCCTCATCGACGATCTTCGGGCCGGCGACACGCTGGATGTTTCCTATTCGATCCACGGCCAGAACCCGGTGTTTGCAGGGAAATACACCGCCTCCACCGGCTGGGATCAGGCCTTTCCAACCTTGCTGCGGCGGGTCATCCTCAACCATCCGGCTGAACGGCAGATTGCCTGGCGCATGATCGGCGACCGACCGGCGCGGCCCGTCGTTCCAATCGACACCGTCCGCGACGGGATGCGCCGGATTGAATTTGAACAACGTGCGTTGCCGGAGACGATCGGCGAGCAGCAGACGCTCCCGGACTTCTTCACCTTCCGCTTTCTTCAGTTTTCGGAATTCGCGAGCTGGGCCGACGTGGCCAACTGGGCAAACACGTTATTCCCGGCCATTTCGATCGGCAGCGAGCTTCACGAGGCGGCGCAACGGATCCGCAAGCTCGATTCCGACCAGGCGCGGGTGAGCGCCGCGCTCGAGTTTGTGCAGACCAACATCCGCTACTTTTCCGTTTCCATGGGTGAAAGCTCGCACCGGCCAGCTCCGCCCGATGAGGTGCAGCGGCGGCGGTATGGCGACTGCAAGGACAAATCGTATCTGCTGATTGCCCTGTTGCGCGAGCTTGGAATTCAAAGCAGGCCCGTCCTGCTACAGCAAGGACGCAAGAGCGGACTTGAGAGGACCTTGCCGAGCGCCCAGTTCTTCGACCACGCCATCGTGCAGGTTACCGTCGAGGGCAGCAGCTTCTATCTCGATCCGACACGGCTTGGACAATACGGACGCCTTGACCGCATGGGCCAGGCTCACGAAGGCGCGCAGGTACTGATCGTCGCGCCGGAGACCAGCGAGCTCTCGACGATCGCGAGCGCCAACATCGCAGAACTCGTCCGCCAGGACACGGCGGAGCGCGCGACGCTCTCGAGCTTCAGCGAGCCAGGCCAATTGCAGATCCGGATTGTCTGGAACGGGGTCAAGGCCGAACAGATGCGCCTTTCGCACGAGCGCATCTCCCATGATCAGTTCTTGCGGTGGATGGGCAGCAGCCTGGAGCGCCGCTATCCCGGAGCAACGCTGGCCGGCGAACCCGCCGTGTCCGACGATAGGCTCAACAATACCTTTTCGATCACCGCCGCCTACAAGGTACCGCAGCTCGCCGTCGATCGGAGCGGCAACTGGGTCGTCTATTTCAGCCCCGAAAATCTGAAGGATATCCTTCTCACGCCGGCCACGGCGACCCGAACGACGCCGCTGCGGATTCCCGGATATCCGTTCGAAGGCACCTACACCTTCGAGATGACATTCCCTGAGGCGGTCAGCGTGGTCTCGGACCCGCACGCGGAAACCATCAAGAACAAGTACTTTACCAATACCGTTTCATCCTATTTCCGAGGAAACATGGCCAAGGTTTCCGTCGATCTTGCGGCATTGAGGTCGCACGTGGACGCCGAGGACACCGGGAAATACGCCGAGGATCTGCGGGCGGCCAACAAGTCGATCGGCGGCTTTTTCGCCGTCGGCAAGTCATCGATCAAGTCGACGGAAGAAGCCGGCACCGCCGAGCTCCCGCAACGACTCCGCAAGCTCAGGCAGGAGCTGATCGACAAGACGACGGAAACGATCAAGAACGGCAAACTTGCATCATCCGACGTGGCGGACGCCCATTGCATTCGCAGCAATGCCCTGAGCGATCTGCAGCGCTTCGATGAAGCCGCGCAGGATGCCAATGAAGCCGTTCGCCTCGTGCCAAACTCGCCAAGCACCCTTGGATGCCGCGCGTTCAACTATTTCAACGCCGGCCAGTTCGACAAGAGCATCGCCGATTACTCGAAGGCCGTATCGCTCGGCACACAGGAGAGCGAAATATTTCGCATGCGGGGCCTGGCCAGGCTTTATTCCGGCCGGCTGGAGAACGCCCAGTCGGACCTCGCAAGGGCAAGCGAGCTGGCTGACAAGGAAGCGAAAACCTATCTCGACCTCTGGCTGGTGGCGATCGGCGGCCGTCTCGGCGCGAAGGTTCCGGATTCCATCATTACGCGTGCGGCAGCCGAATCGAACGGCGAATGGCCCCGCCCTGCCCTGGCGATGCTGACCGGATCGATGTCGCCCGAAGAATTGCTGAAGCGGATGGATGAGAAAAAAGGCGACGATCGCCAGATGGCGCTGGCCGAGGGATATTTTTACCTCGGGCAACACTATCTCGTCGCCGGCGACAAGAAGACCGCCGCGAGCTACTTCCAGAAAACGCGCGACCTCGACATTTTTCTCTACATCGAACATGTCGCCGCGGGATACGAGCTGCAGCGCCTCAAAGATGACGGCACAGCGGCATCTGCACCGCCCACTGCGAACCGGACCGTGGCGCAGTAAGACTATCGTCCGCAGCACTCTGCGCTGCACGTAGGGTGGGCAAAGGCGCAGAGCGCCGTGCCCACCATCTATCCCAGAATTGTTGCGCGAATGGTGGGCACGCGGAGCCTGTCATCGGGTGCGCATTCGCGCGACCCGTTGGCTTTGCCCACCCTTGTAATAGCGCAATCGGTTATCGTCAGAACGTTCCGAG
>NZ_LLYB01000110.1:0-3932 GCF_001440475.1 Bradyrhizobium lablabi
CCGCGCGGCGGAAGCCGCGGGCCGCTCGCAGGAAGCCCGCGCGGCTTACGGCCGCGCCGCCGAGCAATCGACCAGCTATTACGGCCAATTGGCGCGCGCCAAGCTCGGCCTGCCGCAGCTCGATTTGAACGGCGTCCCACGCGGCCGCGGGGCCGAGCGGCTGGAGATCGTCCGCGCCGTGCAGTTGCTCTATGAACTCGACGAGCGCGAGCTTGCGATCCCGATTTTCGGCGACATGGGCGAGAACGGCGATCCCGATGCGCTGGTCGGCCTCGGCGAACTCACCGCGCGCTATCATGACGCCCGCGGCATGCTGCTGCTCGGCAAGGCCGCGCTCAACCGCGGCCTCCCGTTCGACCACTACGCCTATCCCGTCACCGGCATTCCGTCGTTCAAGCAGCTCGGTCCAGAGGTGGAGCCCAGCGTCGTCTACGCGATCGCGCGGCAGGAAAGCGCCTTCAATCCGGCGGTCGTCTCGCCGGCCCAGGCCTACGGGCTGATGCAGGTGACACCGGACGCCGGGCGCTATGTCTGCAAGCGGGCCGGCGTCAGCTTCGACCTTCAGCGGATGAAGACCGATTCGGTCTATAACGCGACGCTCGGCGCGGCCGAGCTCGGCGGGCTGCTGGAGGATTACCGCGGGTCCTACATCCTGACCTTCGCCGGCTACAATGCCGGTCGCGGCAGCGTGAAGAAATGGATCGAGCGCTACGGCGACCCGCGCGATCCCAAGGTCGACGCCGTCGACTGGGTCGAACTGATTCCATTCTCCGAGACGCGCAACTATGTGCAGCGGATCATGGAGAACCTGCAGGTCTACCGAACGCGGTTCGGCGGCGGGACCAAGCTCCAGATCGAAGCCGACCTGCATCGGGGCGCCAGCGTCCAATAGCGGTTTCGGGTACACCGGCGGCCTGCAATCAGCCTATGGCCCGCCCGACGGCGTAGGCGACAGCCCCTCCAACAGGTCCTTCAGGCCTCGAAAGACAGTAGCCGGCTCCCCATGCGATGATGAGCTGCACGCGCAATGAAAAACCCCCGGCAGTTTCCCGCCGGAGGTTCTTTTAGTGTTTCAAGCCTTTTCGGATCAGAAGTTTCGCTGAGCGTGAACGTTCAGGTGGACGGTGCTTTTATGGGTCTTAGTGGCAACATGAGCCTCGTTTTGCCGTCTGGATCGGGCCAGGCGTCGAACGGCGAACTGCAAGTCCAATGCACTTAGGAAGCTCAAGAGCGTACGGAATCGGGGCATCGGATACTGGTTAAAAGCGCGATAAAGCGTCTCCCGCGTCGTGATCGTTTTGCATGCGAACTCCGCAACATTTTCTTGCGCCTGTACGGTTTCTCTGAAAACTTTGGCAAGCGCTTCCATTTCGCCGGTTTTGAATGCGGCTGTGAATCGACGAGCAGTTGCAGCCCGCTTTCTCGCGCTGCTCCGTCCTTCTATGGGCACGTCCCTCTCATGACTATTCGCCACTTCGCAGCGCACTTCTACAACCAATCTAAATCCCAGCACGCGAAGGACCTTGATCATGTTGTCGAGCGCCGGCCCTTTCGCAAGACGGAATGCGCGATATAGAGTCACGCGGTCAAGCTCAGCAGCCCGTGCGACTTCGATGATGCTGCCGGATCGAAGCACCGCAGCGCCAACCGCACGGCAAATGCGTTGAAGATCGTTCGTTTCGAACGCCGCATTGAGCAGTTTTTCGACGTCCTTAGATCCAAAGCCAGGATTGGCCATCGGCGCTAATCCAAAGACACATTTCAAGGATGAACCTCACGCGGGTATGCAAGCACTTGTGACGTGACTACTGCCCCACTCCGATGAGGAAGCATCGCTGATGACAAACCGTTCGTCAGTGGAAGGGCACAAGCAGCCTCGGCAAAATCTCCAATCCGAGCGATAATCATCGCGCGCGGATACAAACAGGAGCACAGGGAGCGGCCTGTCGCTCCAGAGCGACGTTGGGCTTTTCGGCCAGAACGCTTGCCAAGCCTGCTCAAAACGCCTCCGGATCGCGGTAGCGATGATTCAGATAGGCTTACTGGGGCGATACGACTTCTGACGCATCGCCCCAGGATCACTGTCAGAAGTTGCGCTGAACGCGGAGCTGGAGCAGGACCGTGTCCTGATCCTTGAACTCGTAGAGTGCGTTCGGCTTCGGCGCGGTCGCGGTGAACACCGAAGAGCCCGACATCTTCTGATCGAGATGGAACCACTGGACCTCACCCGAGAAGGTCAGGTTCTTGACCGGAGTCCAGCGCGTCACAACGCCGAGCTGCGAGACGTTGAAGTCAGGGTTACAGGTGTAGGCACCTGCGGCGTTGCCAGCGAGCGCCTGGCCCGGGTGGCTGGCGGCGAAGGCAGCGCAATAGGCGCCCTTGGCCGTGGAGGTGCCGGCACCCAGCAGGTTGTCGTTCGTACCGCCGTCATACCTGACCGAGGAGTAGCTGCCGAACAGGCTGGTCGACCAGTAAGGGTCCCAGTTGTGATTGAAGGCGCCGCGCACGCCCCAGGCCGTCGTCAGAGCGATACCGCCGGTACCGGCTGCGCCCGGGAAATAGACGCCGTCGGTGGTCGCACCGAAGCCGACGCTCTGGTAGCCGAAGCCGCTATCGCCAAACATCGCAAAGTTCGGCGAGGTGCCGCTGGTGGCGATCACATACTTGGTGGCGCCCTTGGCGTAGGATGCGTCGACCTTGATGTCGTCGCCGACACCGGTCGGAATATTCTTGATCTGCAACCCCGCCATCACCGCGCCGCCCCACTTGGTCTCGGGGTGGCCGCTGATTTCGGATGCCGCCGACGGGACGCCGCCGGCGTCCAGCGTGTTGTACGAGCCGCTCACTTCATGCGCCGCGGCCGACACCTGGAACAGACCCCAGGCCTGATCGACCCGGATTCTGCCGACGATCTCGGGAGCATGGGTGCCGGCATAGGCGTTCGATCCTGTGCCGTTGGCGCCGATCGCGCCGGGGATGCTCAGATTGTAGACGGCGGTGCGATCCCACACAGTCGGGTCGTCCAGACCGATCGAAGCCGATACGCCATTGCCGAACTCGGCGGTGTACTGGATGTTGTTGACGCCGGTGTCGGTGTTCTGACCGCCGAGCAGGCTTGAGTTGATATTGCCCGGGAAACCCTGCCACGGCGTGGCATAGGCCGATGCCGACTTACCGAAGGTGAAGCCGGCGAACTGGATGAAGAGGAATTCGACCGCGACGTAACCGCCGCCCGCGACGTTGAGCGCGTTTGACGCTTGGGCGGGGAAGTTTGTTAGCGTGGTCGGATTGGAGGTGCCGAAATTGTTGAACTGGAAGTCGCCCTGACCGAAGGTACGGACTACGCCGTATTCCGTCGCGGTGCGGGTATCAATCGTCAGCGCCAGACGGGAGCGTGAGACGAAATAATCGCGATAACGGTTTTGCTGGCCGAGGTCACTGTTCCAGGCCGGGCCGCCGTGGACGGCGCCGTTGAAGGTGGTGTCCGCACGCAGATAACCGCCGATCTTGATGCAGGTATCGGTGCCCGGAATGAAGAAGAAGCCGGCGCCGTACAGCGAACAGATCCTCACATATTCGACCGCCTTGGCCTTGACCGGCAGGTCGGCCGCTTGTGCCCCGCTCACGGCAATCAAACCTGCCGCCGAGCCGAGAATGAGTGTTCGCGCTCTAATCATAAGAGTTCCTGTGTCGAGTCTCGAAGTAATCGAAGTAATCGCACAGACTGGCTAAATGCCGTGACGTTGAAAGGAAGAACGACAACGCCGTGAAGCATTTCACTAGGCGCGCAGTTGTAGCTGTTGCTTCGGAATATTGATGGCTGGGATAAACCCCCAGCAGTTTCCTGCCGGGGGTTTTCCGAGTGTTTCAAGTCTTTCGGGATCAGAAGTTACGCTGAGCGCGAACGTNTCAGGAACACAGTGCTCTGGTCC
>NZ_LLYB01000110.1:3949-36699 GCF_001440475.1 Bradyrhizobium lablabi
CGGAACTCGTAGATGGCGGTCGGCTTGGGAGCCGCCGGCGTCAGAGTGGCAGCGCCCGTGAACTTCTGGTCGAGGAAGAACGCGCCGACTTCAGCCGAGAACGTCAGGTTCTTGACGGGAGTCCAACGGGTGACCACACCAACCTGGGCAAAGTTGAAGTCCGGGTTGCAGCTATAGTCTGTCGAAAGCGTCTTACCGAAGTTGAAGCTCGCGCAGAACTGCCCCTTGGCGGAAAGGATGTCGAGGGCGTCACCGTTGTAGTGCACCTGACCATAGCTGCCCCAAAGGCTGGTCGACCAGTAGGGATCCCAGTTGTGGTTGTACGCACCGCGGATACCCCATGCTTCCGTCAGCTTGAGGTCGCCGGTAAGCCCGCCGGTAAGGAACCCGGGCAGGAAAACCGCATCAGACGTTTGGCCAAAGCCAATGCTCTGATACGCACCCGCACGGCCCGTGCCACCGAACATCGCGAAGCTCGGCGAAGCACCGGAGGTCGAGACAACGGCCTTCGTCATACCCTTGGCGTAGGTGGCGTCGAACTTGAGGTCGTCGCCCGCACCGGTCGGGATGTTCTTGATCTGCAAGGCAGCCGTCACCGCTCCGCCCCACTTGTCTTCGGGGTGGCCGCTGATTTCTGAGAAGGCGTTCGGGGCGCCGCCAACGTTGACGGAGTTGTACGAAGCGGTCACGTTGTGCAATGCGCCCGCAATCTGGAACAGACCCCAAGCCTGATCAACGCGGACGTTGCCGACGATGTCGGGAACATGCGTGCCGCCGTAGGCGTTGGCACCGACGGCCGTAGCTTGGATACCAACCGCTTGAAACACTGGGGCTGCGGGTGTGGCGCCCACGCCCAGGTTGAGCACCGAGGTGCGGCTGAACACGGTCGGATCATCGAGGCCGATGGTGGCCGACACGCCGTTACCGAACTGGGCGGTGTACTGGATGTTGTTGACGCCGGTGACGTAGTCCGGGCCACCCATCAAGAACGAGTTGTTGTTGCCCGGATAGCCGTTCCAAGGCGTCGCGTAGGCCGAAGNCCGACTTACCGAAGGTGAANACCAGCGAACTGGATGAACACCATTTCAACCGCGACATAGCCGCCGCCCGCGACGTTGAGCGCGTTGGAAGCGCCGCCCGGGAAAGCAAAAGCATTGTTCGGATTGGAATTGCCAAAATTGTTGAACTGGAAGTCGGCCTGACCGAAGGTGCGGACAACGCCGTATTCGGTGGCGGTACGGGTATCAACCGTCAGCGCCATACGGGAACGGGACGTGAAGTAATCGCGGAAGCGATTGCCCTGGCCGCCATCGCCGGACCAGTACGGACCACCATAGATGTTGCCGTTGAACGTGGTGTCAACGCGCAGATAACCACCCAGCTTGATGCAGGTATCAGTGCCCGGGATATAGAAGAACCCCGCGCCGTATAGGGAGCAGATCCTCACGTACTCGACCGCTTTGGCCTTGACGGGAAGATCGGCTGCCTGTGCTCCGCCCATAGCGACGAGCGCCGCCGCTGAGCCGAGAATAAGGCTCTTAACCATCTTCATGCTAAACCTCCAAGTTGCTCTGTAGGGAAGGTTCCGGATCCGCCGGGTGAAACACCCGTAAGGCTGGTTCCCTTGTCCCCGTAAACCCGCTTAGTCGCTTCGCGCCTTCGGACACACCCGCACGAACGCGAGGGACTGAAGCGAGCCATCTAAAACGGGGCGACCTCGGGATGCCCCCCTCCGTCGCACGATCACAATTACCGAGGACTTCTGCACAAGCAACAAAGGAACCGCTTCGAGCGCCGCGGCTTGGTCCCTTTTCCGAAGGGTGTTGCACAAATAACACGTGTTTGTGATCGCGGTTTTCTTGCAAGCAATTGGTTCTGCTACATATTTTCGAATAGTCCATTTGACATCCGAAAACTGTCGTGGGCACCGCAGCAACCGCGTTCCACCCGCCGAAACGCTTTGCAGGCATCGAATCGAACCGGCGATCCCGCCGATTCCATCCGCCGACATCACACACATAATATAGAGTCATCTGCGGAGCTCCTTCGCCGGGCCGGCAACCGAAGGCGGCGCCTGACTTGCGTCGATTATGAAGGCTCAAGCTGCCGCACCTCGCTGTCAGCGACGCTGAGCGCGGCCATCGCAGGCGAAAAGCGCCTTTCCTTCAGGGGCGAAATGCATTTGCAGATTGCAGCGGGCCTGGCACTAGCGCATCGCGCTACGAAATCCGCTCAACGGGAGCCGAATCGCCGGCAAGCGGCGTCGAATCACGTTCGCGCGACGAATGTTTCATTTCGAGGCATTATCGGAGCTGGCACGCCAGAATGTCCGACGAAGGCCGTGCTGCGATGAGCGCGCAAAGGCGCGTGTGCCGACGTCGCGGTGTCCGTGTTCCTGCAGTACGACGCCTCGAACGCGGGCTGCGAGAGCATCGCGGGAGCGCGAAGCGCCCGCGCCTCTAAATGGCCTCGGCGTAATTTGAATCTGCCGCTTGCGGCTGGCCCTCGCGTCAGGCATATCCGCGCTCATGGAGCTGTGGCCGAGTGGCTGAAGGCGGCGGTTTGCTAAACCGTTATAGGGTTGTAAAGCCCTATCGAGGGTTCGAATCCCTCCGGCTCCGCCACCCGCCTTCGCTTCCGCTTCGGCGCGGCATGCCCGCGATGAAGCGCAAGCGAAGGCGGGTGCCGCGCCCTAGCTGCGAAGTGGCGACGGCGGGCTGGCCCTGATCGCCCCCCACCACCCGGAGCGCGACAGGGCGTAAGGTGTCTCCCGAAGCTTCGCAGGAGCGCAGGGAAACTGTAGCCACGTGTGGTACAGCTACTTCCTCGAACTGAGCAATGGTGACATCTACATCGGATCGACGGACGATCTCCGGCGTAGAGTGGCGTCCCATCAGCAAGGACACGTCATCTCGACAAGCAAGTATTTGCGCTTGATTCTTCGCTCGCATGTTGCGGGGAGCGATGAAGCAACAGCTCGCAGTCTCGAACGGTATATTTCAAGTCGGCAAGAAGCGCTTCTTTGCACAAGTTCAGATCGCGCAGACTCACTCCGATCGAAGACTGCTGGAGCCGCCGGTGGACGGCGAGATATTGTCGGGTGATGAAGGCCTGCGGCTGTTCCGCGGGATCCATGTCCTCGGCGGTGCGCCCGACAGCAAAGCCTGCCAGTCGCTGCTGCGCTTGTTGCGCCTTCCCTCTTCGGATCTGCACGATCTGCTCGGCAATGCTGTGATCGAAAACCGGTGTGTTCGATGGCGATACCGACGCGCTGTTCGCATTGATGGCCGACAGCTCGATGGACGGGTTCACCCGTGGAGCATTGAAGATAAGCCGGCAGAAGACGGCGATCGGGCCTGGCAGGCTGGCTGCAAGCGATCGGCCTGCGTGATCTGGTGCCGCTGGTTGACAAGGCCTTCCGCGAAGACCGCATTCCAGAGGAGTGGATCGATCGCCGTCAGTTCGATGAGGATCTTGCACGCGGCGAACGTGCGTCCGATGACCTCGACCGGTTCACGGAGGTCAACCTAGGTACATCGAGGACGTGACCGATGCACTGGCTTGGGCGCGCGGGTCCGAAGACGACGCGCTCGAAGAGAACGAGGAAAGCGACGAGACGTCACCTTGGGCCGATCCCGCATATCCGAACGAGCCGGTCAGAAACCCTTGGCGCCACGTCGGAGGCAACGATCCCTCCCCTGCGGGAGTGGCAAGAAGGCGAAGAAGAGCCGCCGGCCTGACGCCGGCCGCTCCGAACCTCAGTGCGCGGTCATCCAGGCGCGGGCTTCGCGCTGGGCGGTGGCGATTTCGGCATCTGACATCATCGCGGCGACCTCTTGGCGCATCGAGATAGCGTCAGCACGCCCCTTCAGCGCGGCGAGATTGAACCATTTGTGAGCCGCGACGAGATTGACCACGCCGGAACGGCCGCTCGCCCAGTAAAGACCGCGCTCGAACAGCACATCCGGGATCGCGGTGGCTTCCACCGGAATTGCAGTATCGAGATCAATGTTCGCCTGAAACATCCTCAGCTCCCCTTTTTATCGTTGCCGCCCTCCCCCGAGCGCGGCCCCTGTCCACTGTTAGTCTGCCTGTTATCTCCAACGCCGTTTTCCGGTCTGTTGTTGGGATGATCATGGCCGATCAAATTTGAAGGGCAGTTTAAGGTTCGCGATGAACGGGATGTAAACGCGCGCAGCGCGCCGCCGAACGCGAAATCGCAGAAGTGCCTGCGGCACAGGGAGAAATTGCCAATCGTGAAGTTCGGTTTACCCTGCGGTTTCGCAGAACGATAACCATTGCGGCAAGGTCGGCGTCATCATTCGTCAGACGAACCGGTCCCGTCTCGCGCGACGGACGTTCACGTCGCGCCGGCGACCGAATGGCGGAGGGTGATGCCTAGAGCGACAGGTGGAACCGAGACGATCGACGCCTGCGGATGATCGATAATGAGCGGGGAGACTTTTAGCGCTGCGCGCCTGGTGCGGCGGCTGTCGGAGCGCTCCGGCGAAAGCGGGCGTTCCGGAGGCCGAGTACGCCCCTTAGGGGACGAGTGCGCCCCGAGGGAACGAGGGCGTCGGCGAACACGTCAGGACCAGATTTCATACCGGGCTTTGGCCCCGGTGAAACTGCGGGTAGTTAAGGATACCCGCACCGAACGAAGAAAACCTGTTTCTTCTGCCGGACCGGTTTTGAAAGAGCGGGCCTCGTTTGAAGAACGCTCTTTCCGAAATACGATCCAGCCGTTGACCTGATGTCTCGCCGACACCCTCTTTCGTCGACCGGAGCCTTCAGCGTTTAGTCCTGGGGCTCAAGTGACGTGCCGGCATCAAGCCGCCGGCAATTTTCAAAGAAGCGAATTTACTTCTTCTTCTTGGCGACCTTGCGGGTCTTCTTCGCAGTCTTCTTCACTGCGCTCTTCGCTTTCTTCGCCTTCTTAGCTTTCTTGGCCATGTTGCCCTCCTAATGTAAGTGAGATGGCTTAGTCGCTGCGTGCACTCGGGAATCGAGATGCACTACATCCCGAATACACCAACGCACTCAAAAAAACAGCGTCCCGCTTAAGGAAGTGTTGACACGGCGACGAGAGAGCGCGCGAAGCACTTCGTTCGACAACACAATGATGGACGCGCGCGTCGATGCAAAAAGTGCCGCAACGACCGACATCGGTGTTTGCAAATATTGCAGAAAGCGCCTGTGCCGCAGCGCTTTCTTTGATTCACTGAAGTGACGATCAATGCATGCGCGCGTTCGTCGCGACTCACTGATGCCGCCCAAAAGTCGTGTGCACGGACTCTGAGTCGCAAGCTTTGGCAATAAAAAAATTTTCATGGTCACAGCGTTGGCGTCTCATCGCCGCTCGCCAAAACCGAACTTTTTTGCGAATCGCGAAGACCGATTCGCAACTGCGCTGTCGGTCGTGATGATGAATTTCAGATCGCGATGGACGATCGACGCACGTTAGCGCGCATCGATCATGGCGTCATCACGCCGGAGTCGTCCCGTAACGGGACGCTTCAGATGCCGAGCTTCGCTTTCAGGAGATCGTTGACGGCTTGCGGATTGGCCTTGCCGCCCGATTGCTTCATCACCTGGCCGACGAACCAGCCGGCGAGCTGCGGCTTGGCTTTCGCCTGCGCGACCTTGTCTGGATTGGCCGCGATGATGTCGTCGACGACCTTCTCGATCGCGCCCAAGTCAGTGACCTGCTTCATGCCGCGGCTTTCGACCAGCTCGCGCGGGTCGCCGCCTTCGGTCCAGACGATCTCAAACAGGTCCTTGGCGATCTTGCCGGAGATCGTGCCCTCGCCGATCAGGCCGACGATCGCAGACAACTGCGCTGCCGACACCGGCGAGTCCGTGATGTCATGGCCTTCCTTGTTGAGGCGGCCGAACAGCTCGTTGATCACCCAATTGGCGGCGAGCTTGCCGTCGCGCGCCCTGTCGGCAAGACCCGCCAGCACGGTTTCGTAGAACACCGCGCTCTCGCGCTCGGCTACCAGCACGCCGGCATCGTAGGCCGACAGGCCGAGGCTATCGATAAAGCGGGCCTTCTTCTGATCCGGCAATTCCGGCAGCTTCGCCTTCAGCTCGTCGACATAGTCTTGCGTTAACTCGAGCGGCAGCAGGTCGGGATCCGGGAAATAGCGATAATCGTGCGCCTCTTCCTTGGAGCGCATCGAGCGCGTCTCGCCCTTGTTGGGGTCGAACAGGCGCGTCTCCTGATCGATGACACCGCCATCCTCGATGATCTCGATCTGGCGCCGCGCCTCGTATTCGATCGCCTGGCCGATGAAATTGATCGAGTTCATGTTCTTGATTTCGCAGCGGGTGCCGAGCGGACCGCCCGGCTTGCGCACGGAAACGTTCACATCGGCGCGCAGCGAACCCTTCTCCATGTCTCCATCGCAGGTGCCGAGGTAACGCAGGATGGAGCGCAGCTTGGTCACATAGGCCTTGGCCTGCTCGGCATCGCGGATGTCGGGCTTGGAGACGATCTCCATCAGCGCGACGCCGGCGCGGTTGAGATCGATAAGGGACTGCGACGGCAACTTGTCGTGCAACATTTTTGCCGGGTCCTGCTCCAGATGCAGCCGCTCGATGCCGATGGTAGCGGTCCTGCCGCCCTCGAGCTCGACGATCACCTCGCCCTCACCCACGATCGGCGACTTGTACTGGCTGATCTGGTAGCCCTGCGGCAGGTCCGGATAGAAATAGTTCTTGCGATCGAACACCGAGCGCAGGTTGATCTTCGCATTCAGGCCAAGCCCGGTGCGCACCGCCTGGCGGACACATTCTTCGTTGATCACGGGCAGCATGCCCGGCATCGCGGCGTCGACGAGGGAGACTTGGGTGTTCGGCTCGCCGCCGAACGCGGTGGAGGCGCCGGAGAACAGTTTTGCATTGGACGTGACCTGGGCGTGGATCTCCATTCCGATCACGACTTCCCAGTCGCCGGTCTGGCCCTTGATCAGTTTTCCGGGTTTGACTGACACGTTCATGCTTTTCCACTCCCGAGCAGCGCGGTCACGATCCGCTCCCATTCGGCTTCCAGAGAATCCTTTGCTGCCGGCTGGCCGGCCTGACGATACCAGTAGCCGGCATTGCCGAGATCGCCCTCGACGCGGTGCAGATAGGCATGCACCCAGGCCGCGTCGGCGCTGCCTTCATCCTGCACGATCTTGTGCGCGCGCTCCCAATCGCCCTTGGCGGCCCACCACAACGCAGCCAGCGGCGGTTCCAGGCCAGACGCCGGAGCAGTGTCCGCGAGACTGGCGCGGAAGTCCGCCATCGCTACCACCAGCGCGGCGGCGTGAAGCGGCCCGCCGCCTGCTCAACGACTTCACCGAGCGAGAACAGCGTCTCTTCGTCGAAGGGACGACCGATCAGTTGCAGGCCGAGCGGCAGGCCCTGCGCGTCCTTGCCGGCGGGCACCGCGATGCCCGGCAGTCCCGCCATGTTCACCGTCACCGTGAAGATGTCGTTGAGATACATCTCGACCGGATCAGCGCCGGCCTTTTCGCCGACGCCGAAGGCGGCCGACGGCGTCGCCGGCGTCAGGATCGCGTTGATGCCCTTGGCGAAACAGTCCTCAAAATCCTTCTTGATCAGCGTGCGGACCTTTTGCGCACGGATGTAATACGCGTCGTAATAGCCGGCCGAGAGCACATAGGTGCCGATCATGACGCGTCGGCGCACTTCCGCGCCAAAGCCCTCGGCGCGGGTGTTCTCGTACATTTCGGTGATGTTGCGCCCCTGCTCGCGCAAGCCGTAGCGCACGCCGTCGTAGCGCGCGAGGTTGGACGAGGCTTCCGCGGGCGCGACGATGTAATAGGCCGGCAGCGCGTATTTGGTGTGCGGCAGCGACACGTCCACCAGTTCGGCGCCGGCCGCCTTCAGCCAGGCCGCGCCCTCGCTCCACAGCTTCTCGATTTCCGTGGGCATGCCGTCGAGGCGGTACTCCTTGGGAATGCCGATCTTCATGCCCTTGACGGATTTTCCGATCGCGGCCTCGTAGTCTGGCACCGCGCGGTCGACCGACGTGCTGTCCTTCGGATCATGTCCAGCCATCGAGCGCATCAGGATCGCAGCATCGCGATTGGTGCGCGCAATGGGACCCGCCTGGTCGAGCGAGGAGGCGAACGCCACGATCCCCCAGCGCGAACAGCGCCCATAGGTCGGCTTGACGCCGACGGTCGCGGTGAACGCCGCAGGCTGGCGGATCGAACCGCCGGTGTCGGTCGCGGTCGCGCCCATGCAGAGCAGCGCCGCCACCGCGGACGCCGACCCGCCGGACGAGCCGCCCGGTACCAGCGTGGTGTTGGACCCCTCGCGCCGCCACGGATTGACCACCGGTCCGAAGCACGAGGTCTCGTTCGCCGAGCCCATCGCGAATTCGTCGTTGTTGAGCTTGCCGAGCATCACCGCGCCGTCGCGCCAGAGCTGCGAGGTGACGGTCGACTCGTATGGCGGCACGAAATTGCCGAGGATTTTTGAGCACGCGGTGGTGCGCACGTCCCTGGTTGAGAACAGGTCCTTGATGCCGAGCGGAATGCCGGCCAGGGGACCGCCCTCGCCCTTGGCGATCTTCGCATCGATCGCGCGCGCCATGTCGCGAGCCTTCTCCGGGGTCTCCAGCACGAAGGCATTGAGCGAACGCGCCGCCTCGATCGCGGCGAGATGCGCATCCGTCAGTTCAAGCGAGGTGAAAGACTTGTTCGCGAGGCCCTCGCGGGCCTCGGCGATCGTCAGGGATGTCAGGTCGGTCATTTATTGATCGGGCTGCAGAAGAACGGAGAAAGCGTCTTGTCGTTGGCGGGATCGTTGGACTTGGGCCTGGTCCTTTCATTGGCCTCAAGCTGATCGAGGACAGCGTCCATCGCCTTGTCGGGATCGGCGGCCTTGCCCTGCCGCTCCATCGCGTCGAGATAGTTCATGTAGGCCTGGTAGGCCTTTTCATCGTCGCAGAGCAGACACATCGCACTTCCGATCTCGCAAAGAGGTTTTACTCAACGACCTTGGGCACCAAAAAGAAATGATTCTGCGTCTCCGGCGCATTCCTGACGATATCGTCGGGAATTTCGCCATCATTGACCACATCGGGCCGCTTCTTCATTTCCATCGGTGTCACCGAGGTCATCGGTTCGACGCCGTCGACGTTCACTTCCGAAAGCTGCTCCACGAAAGCAAGCATGGCGTTCAGTTCGCCCTGCAGATGGGGAACCTCGGCCTCGGTGACCGCAATTCGCGCCAAGTGCGCGATACGGCGAACGGTGGTGGCATCGACGGACATAAATATAGGCCTCAAACGGGGAATTGGCATCCGCCGTATAGCAGAGGCCGCTTTCGCGCCGCAACCGCGGGAACAGGCCGCCGGGCCTTCGGGTGCCGAATACCACCCTTTTTGGATCAAAAAGTCGCCCCGCCCCGACGCACAAGATTTTGAGCGCCAAGCGCCGATTTCCTGCGCAAAGCGTCCTGACGAAACCATTTTACGTTCCTACGTAGTCATCCTGAAACAGTCGAGGAATGTAGTCACGGCCAGAACATCGGGAGGCCGTGTCATGTCGACCGTCGAAAATGACAACGCCGGGTCGGAAAGCTGGGATCCTGCCCTCTGGTCCATCGGGACCGCCCTCGGCGTCGCGATCGTCTACCTCGCCTGCTTAACCTGACTGACGGGAGGCCGAGCCATGTCCCAACAGGCTAAAATCCTGCAGGAAAAGGCGGAAATGTTCGAACGCCGCGCCGAGAGCGCGACCGACCCCATTTCCAGGCAACACTACAAGGAGATGGCCGCTCATTACCGCTCGCTGGCCGCCGAGCACCTGGACGTTCCGCGCGACGAACCGGCGCACTAATCGAGGAAGAATCAGGCATTCGGCGGGCGTAAAGCCGCCGCCCCTCGGCCGGAGTGTGAGGTGACGCGGCAGCGCGGCGATGCCGCACCCTGCCTACAAGCAGCCAACAGCCAGCATTGCGCCCTGCTCCGTTCACGATTTGAGATTCATACCGTCTCCGGTATCGTAGACTTCCGATACCAGGGCTGACCGGCCAATTGCTCGCCGGATGACGAACAAGAAGAACAAGAACCGGGGGCGCAGCATGGATTTCATCGAAGCCAATGGTGTCGCGCTGCGTTGCGAACTGAGCGGCGGCGGTGATCGCACGCTGGTGCTGGTTCACGAGATGGGCGGCTCGCTCGAAAGCTGGGACGAGGTTGCGCCGAGATTCGCCACATCGCGCCGCGTCCTGCGTTATGACACCCGCGGCGCCGGATTGTCGCAGAAAGTGCGCGGTGAACTCACTCTCGATACGATGGCCGGCGACATCGCGGCCCTGCTCGACCAACTCGGGATCGCCGGCAAGGTCGCGCTGGCCGGCATCGCCGTCGGAGGCGCGATCGCCCTGCATTTTGCGGCCCGCTATCCGGAGCGTACGAGTGCGGTTGCGGTCGGCAGTCCGGCCACCGGCATCGCGGCGGAACGCCGCGCGCCGGCGCTGGAGCGCCTCGCGAAGATCGAGACCGCAGGCATGGCAGTCGCGGTCGAGGATTCGATGTTGAATGGCTACGCCCCGGAGCTTCGCGGCGACATCGCCCGCTTTGAGCGCTTCCGGACCCGATGGCTCGGCAACGATCCCTCGAGCTATGCGACGATCTGGCGAATGCTGGCGGCAGCCGAGATGCAGGACGAACTCGCCCGGCTGAGGTGTCCGGTGCTGGTGATCGGCGGCAGCCTGGATCGCGTACGCCCGCCGGCGCTGGCGCAAGGCGTGGCCAGGGCCATTCCCGGCGCCCGCTACGCCGAAATCCGCACCGGCCACTACATGGCGGTGCAGACCCCCGATCTGCTGTTCGATTGCATCGATGAGTTCCTGAAATCGGTCAGCGTCTGATCGTCCCCAAGCCCCGAGGCCTTCCCACATGAATGCACAACCGGCCCAGCAAATTCCCGGCATCTATCATCGCAAGATCGGCGATATCATCGTCACCGCCGTCAGCGACGGCTATCTCGACGGCACCCTCGACGTGATGCGCAATGTCGATCTCGACAAGGCGAAGCAGATCCTGACCGACGCGTTCCGCCCGGCGCGGCGGACCAGCGTCAACACCTTCCTGATCCGCTCCAAGGGGCGCACCGCGATCATCGACACCGGATCGGGTAATTATCTGCAGCCCACGGCCGGCTTCGTTCAGCGCAACCTCGCCGCTGCCGGCATCGACCCGAAATCGATCGACACGGTACTGCTGACTCACATGCATCCGGATCATTCGGCAGGTCTCGTCGACATGTCGAACGGGCAGCTTCTGTTTCCGAATGCGGAACTGGTGATGCACGAGAACGAGCTGGCGCACTGGTTCGACGACGGTGCAATGGCAAAGGCCGATGAGCGGTCGGCAAAACTGTTTTTTCAGGCCGGCCGCGAGCAAGTCGCGCCCTACAAGAGCAGGACGCGGCTATTTGGGGATGGCGAGGTGTTTCCAGGCGTGACCGCGATCCCGAGCCATGGGCATACGCCGGGTCACACCGCCTATCTGGTCGCCTCTGGCCAGGATCAGTTGATGATCTGGGGCGATACTGTGCACGTGCCGGAAGTACAAACCGCCTTTCCCGAGGCCGGCATGGGGTTCGACACCGATCTTGCGGCGGCGGCCGCCTCGCGAAAGCGAATGTTCGACCGCGTCTCTGCCGATGGCGTTCTGATCGCAGGCATGCATCTGCATTTCCCGGCGTTCGCACGGCTGGCGCGGCGCGGCAACGCCTATGCGCTTTACCCCGAGGCCTGGGTCCACGCGTTTTGATGGCGTGAAGCCAGCATTGCGCTATCCACCCAACGCGCCAAGCCGCGCCAGCGCAGCACCCGCGAGCGAACGGGTCAGTTCTGCCGCCGGCATCTCGCGGCCCATCCTCACCGCCTGGCCGGCCCAGAGATTGGTGAAGTCGACCTTGCCGAGCTTTTCGGCCGCCGCCTTCAGCGGCCCGAGCGCGGTGGCAGCGTGCGGGAATGCCGGCGCGTCGGGTGAGATCGGGCCGACCTCGCGCATGACGCGGTTGGCGACGCCGCGCGCGGGCCGTCCGGTCATGACATTGGTGATGACGGTGGAATCGTCATGCGCCTGTGCCAGTGCCGTGCGCACAGGCCCGATCACCTTGGATTCCGGACAGCGTAGATAGGCACTGCCGATCTGCACGCCGGATGCGCCGAGCGCGAACGCCGCCGCAATGCCGCGCCCGTCGGCGATGCCGCCGGCCGCGATGACCGGCACCTTCACCGCATCGACCACCTGTGGCACCAGCGCAAACGTGCCGGGCTGCTGGGCGATGTTGTCGGTCAGGAACATGCCGCGATGGCCGCCCGCTTCCGCGCCTTGCGCGATGATGACGTCGGCGCCGTGCTCCTCCAGCCAGATCGCTTCCTTCACAATCGTCGCCGACGACATCACGATGGCGCCCGCCGCCTTGACGCGCTTGACCAGCGCAGCGTCCGGCAGGCCGAAATGGAAGCTCACCACTTCCGGCTTCAACTCCTCGACCACGGCGCACATCGCCTCATCAAACGGCGCGCGGTTGGCGGCGGTGATGGGCGCGGCGGGATCGATGCCCAATTCCTTGTAGTAGGAGCCGAGTCTGGCCTTCCATCCGGCCTCGCGCGCAGGATCGGCATCGACCGGCGTGTGGCAGAAGAAGTTCATGTTGACCGGCGCGGAGACGCGCTGGCGGATGATGTTGACCTGCTCGCGGGCTTTCTCGGCCGTGATCATCGCACACGGCAGCGACCCCAGCGCCCCGCCCTGCGCCGCCGCGATGACAAGTTCGGCGTCCATGATGCCGGCCATCGGCGCCAGCACGATCGGAAATTCGGTCTTGAAGAGGTCGATAATCCGGCGGTCTGGCCACATGGTTTTTCTCGCTTGCATGAATTGAGGGTACGCGTCGATCAGGCCGCAACGGAGTTGCGGCGACCGCTGAGTATCTGCTCGGCCTCGCTGACGATCCTGTCAACGATCTCGGCGGCCGGCGGGATATCATGGATCAACCCGACTGCCTCACCCGCTATGACGGCGGCGACGTCGAAATTGCCCGCGGCCCTTGCCGCCGCATAGTCGGCCGCGACTGTCTTGATGTTCTGCATCAGTTCGACTTCGCGTCCCATCCAGCGGCGCGCATGATCGTTGATCAGGCAGCGGCCGGTAAACGGCGCCGGCCAGACATTGTTGCGCGAGAGATCGAAGATGATGCCGCGGACGCTGTTGCCGTTCGATGCCGCGCAGATGCGTTGCTTGGCCTCTTCCGGCCCATCACATTCCGCGCTCGCATAGAAGCGCGTGCCGAGCAGCACGCCGGATGCGCCCAGCATCATCATCGCCGCCAGCCCGCGGCCATCGCCGATGCCGCCGGCAGCGGCGACCGGCACGCGCCCGGCCGCGAGATCGACAATCGCCGGCACGATATCGAGGGTGGTGCGCGAGGCGCCATGGCCTCCGGCTTCCGTGCCCTGTGCGATCAGGATGTCGGCGCCTGCATCGAGGGCCTGCCGAGCCATCGCTTCGTCCTGCACCTGGCAAATCAGGAGCGTACCCGACGACTTGATGCGTGAAGCAAAGGGCTTTGGATCGCCGAACGACAACATGATCGCGCGCGGACCAGCTTCGAGCGCGATGTCCAGCAGCTCCGGCTGCTTCGCCAAGCTCCAGGTGATGAAGCCGATGCCGAAGGGATCGGAAACGCCGGCGAGCTTGGCCATCTCCTGCTCCAGCCACGCCCTGTCGCCATAGCCGCCGCCGAGAATGCCGAAACCGCCGGCGGCGCTGACCGCCGAGGTCAGGCGCGCGCCCGCAATGACGTCCATCGGCGCCGACAGGATCGGATGCTGGATGCCCAGACGGGCGGTCAACGGTGTCGATATCGGCATGTCCCCTCCCTGTAATCTGGACAGGCATACTAAGGCGAAGTATCATTCTCTAAAAATGAATACTAAAGAACGATGCAATCTCTAAATTGAAACGGACATCGCCATGGAATTGAGCGACCTCCTGACCTTTTCAACCGTCGCGCGGCTCGGCGGCATCACCCGCGCCGCCGACGAACTCAACACCGTACAGTCCAACGTCACCCAACGGGTGAAGGCACTGGAAGCCGAGATCGGCACCGCGCTGTTCGAGCGGCACAGCCGCGGCATGACGCTGACCGGCGCCGGCCGCCGCCTGCTCCCCTATGCCGAGCGGATGGCGGCGCTGTCGCGCGAGGCGCTGCTGGCCGCGCGCGACGACGGCGAGCCGAAGGGACCGCTCTCGATCGGTTCAATGGAAACGACAGCCGCGGTGCGCCTGCCCTTGTTGCTCGCCGAATTCCATCGCCGCTTTCCGGCGGTGCAGCTGAGCCTGCGCACATCGACAACGGCCGAACTCGTGGCCGGCGTGCTCAACGGCACGTTCGACGGCGCATTCGTCGCCGGTCCCATCGAGCATGCCGAACTCGAGGCGACGGTGGCCTTCCGCGAAGAGCTGGTGCTGGTCACGGCCCGGCGCTGGCAGAGCCTCGGCGCCTTGCGCGCGGGCACGCCGGGGTCAGGTCCAACCGCGCTTGTGTTTCGCACCGGATGCACCTACCGCCAGCGGCTCGAACAGGTGTTTTCGGAATTCGGCTGGCCGTCTTCCGCGCGGTTTGAACTCGGCACGCTCGACGGCATGATCGGCTGCGTCGCCGCCGACATGGGAGTGACGCTGCTGCCGCGCGTCGTGGTCGGGCGGAACGACACCGTCAACGTTCACGCGCTGAATCAGGCGCAGGCACGCACCGAGACGCTCTTCATCACCCGCCGCGCGGCCCATCGGTACAGCGCCCTGCAGGGCTTTGTGTCTTGCCTGAACGGCCATGGCGAGGTCATCGCCGCCTGACATGCCAGTGCCGGCGCAACGGCTGCGTCAGATCGAACCGAATCCGCGGGTCTCGCGTCTACCGATCTCCTGAGGCAGGGTGAGACCGCGATGCGAACGCTATTCAAGACCGCCGCCGAGATCGATGGCTCGTTGCGCGCGGCGGGGGTTCGTGCCGCTGACGCGATGGCGCTGGCGGCAAGGTCGAAGCCGTACATCTGGCTCGAAACCGCAGAGGTCGACGACGAAGCCGAGATTGCTTTGGGCACGACCAAGGTCGGGGGAACGCCAGACCTGCCGGCCACGATGCCATGGCCCTGGCGTCCTCCATATCCCGATCATGAGGAGCGAGTGAAAGTGGCGCAGGCGGGCGTGGACTTCCTCAACCCGCAAGACATGGCCGCGCTTCAGGCCGAGACGCTCGAAGAGGTCCGGAAGCTGTTGCAATCAAGCGAGTTCGAAATCTTCGCAACCGAATCTGCAAAGGTCGATTACGGCAACTTCAGTTTCGATTTTCTGGTCGAGGATGTCAGGCGGACCGCGGAGCCGGCGCCGCTCCAGTTCATCGCTCAGGTCGACCTGGCCAATATCTGGTCCACGGGCCCCGTCGATCAGGACATCCCGCGCGAGGGACGGCTTTTGCTTTTCTATGACACCGACCATCGGCCCGCGGGCGATAGGCCGGCAGATATCACCGGTGCCCGGCTGATCCATGATTTGACGCCGGTCGACTCGCTAAAGCGGACAACGCCGCCGGCTCAATTGTCGGCTCACAAGCAGACCACCGGCTTCCGGCCGCAGCGGTGCCTGCTTCATGCCGGCATGTGGCCTCCCTATTTCGGCTCCCCCGAATGGAATGCCTGCGAGATCAAAGCCAGGGCGGAGAAGACCGTAGATGCGTGGTGGTACGAGGTCACCCGGGATGGCCATGATCACCGCTTCGGCGGGTACCCGCTCCAGATTCAGGGCGACATGCAAACCGAATGCGCGCTCGTCAGTAACGGGCTCGACCTCAGCGCGTGGAATTCGAAGGCTGCCGAGCGGCTGAAATCCGACGCGGCGAACTGGCTGCTGCTCCTGCAAATCGCATCCGACGATCGCGCCGGGATGATGTGGGGCGATGTCGGCAACCTCTATGTCTGGATCCATCGAGACGCCTTGCGCGCCCGGCGCTTCGAGGAAGTGCGGGTGATTCTGCAGTGCTACTGATGGCAGGCTTTTCGAGGCAGCGGCATTTCCCGACGCGGACGGCCTATGCAATCAACCGCCGCCTGACGTTCCAGCGCCGCAGCGCAACAACGGCCCAGACGGCCTCGACCAGTCCGAACGGCCAGGCGCCCTGCAAAAATCCGTAGGCAGAACCAAGCGCGCAGGCCGCGGCGAAGGCGAGGATGAACCAATGGCTGCGATCTTCCAGCGCATAGGCCACCAGCATCGCAGTCACCGCGAACAGGCCGAACAGGCTTAGTGCATCCATTGTCACCTTCTCATCTCGCATTCGTTCAGCCAAGCGAAACACTCGCGCCATATTTCTGTAACAAAGCAATTTGCGCAGCGCGCCTTCCGCGTTGCGGCGCTCGATCGCAACGCGCAGGTCGATCTGAAAAACTTCTGGCCGCCCCACACTACTGCGTTAGTATGAGGCGCTAACTACCAAAAACCATAACGTCAATCTGGGAGGGACTGCGATGCGCATTGCGTTCGTATTGAGCTGTTCTGTTGCCTTGTTGGGTGCGGTCGGAACAGCAAGCGCGCAAGACTGGACGAAATCGAAATGGGGGCCGGACGACGAGATCGGCGCCGCCAACTACATGAAGCCCGAACTCGTCGTGAAGGCCGCGGGTCTGGTCAAGACCGGCAAGACCTACGCGCTCGGTATCCCCGTCGACTCCAAGACGCCCGCCTACCCACCGCGGGCCTTCAAGGTCACCATCGTGCAGCCCGGCCAGGCCGGCATCCCCGGACTTGGGCCTAGCAAGACCACGTATAATGACGACATCATCGAGGGCTGGGTCGGCGTCGGCAGCCAGCTCGACGGCCTCGGCCACATCGGCGTCGAGCACGTCTATTACAACGGCAACAAGCTGCTCGATTTCGCCGACCCGACCGGGTTGAAGAAGCTCGGCGTCGAGAAGGTCCCGCCGATGGTGACCCGTGGCGTGCTACTCGACATGGCGGCCCATTACAACACCGACGTGGTCAAGGAAGGTACCGCCTTCAACGTCAAGGAAATCGAGGAAGTCGCCAAGAAGCAGGGCGTCGAAATCCGTCAGGGCGACGTCGTGATCTTCCACACCGGCTGGCTCAGCCTGATCGGCAAGGACGACAAGCGCTTTGGCGCCGGTGAACCTGGCCTCGGCGTCGAGGGTGCCAAATACCTCACCGGCAAAGGCGTGGTCGCTGTCGGCGCCGATACCTGGGGTGTCGAAGCAGTCCCGTTCGAAACCAAGAACGTTTTCGAGGTGCACCAGATCCTGTTGCCGATGAACGGGACCTACATCCTCGAAAACCTCGACACGGCCGAACTCGCCAAGGACAAGGCCTATGAGTTCCTGTTCGTGCTCGGCCAGCCGCGCTTCAAGGGCGGCGTGCAGAGCATGATCAACCCGGTCGCGATCCGGTAGGACCTTTGCAAGGGAACGGTGCGGCACCTTCCGAGTTGCCGCACCGTGACCCGCCCTGCAGCGGGTCCACCAGCCGCCTCGAGCGCCGGGCAAAGCGATGGTGAAGGAAACGAAGTTCTTTCGAAAGCAAGCCGACAAGGCCGAACGCATGGCGCGGTCCGCCTCAGACGTCGAGATCGTTCAAAATTTCCAGAATATGGCGCGGGCCTACCGTGCCCAGGCTGATGTCGTGAAGGCCAAGAGGAAAGCCGAAAAGAAACGCCGCGATGCGTAATGTGGCGTTCTCGCATGGACGCCACGCCGTGATCGGCTTTGCGTGCATGCCGCGCGGGTGTTATGCGGGGGCATGCCCGCCCCCATCCTCCCATTGATCGATGCCGTCGCGCACTGGCCCGAGCGCGGCGCCCTGATCGGTCTCGATCTCGGCACCAAGACCATCGGCGTCGCCGTATCAGATCCGGACCGGCGGCTCGCGACCGGCGTCGAAACCATTCAGCGCAAGGCCTTCAAGGCCGACGCGGCGCGGCTACTGGCGATATCGGGCGAGCGCAACGCGGTCGGCTTCGTGCTCGGCCTGCCCATCAACATGGACGGCAGTGAGGGCCCCCGCGCGCAATCGACCCGCGCCTTCGCCCGTAATTTTTCCAATCTCACCGGGCTTGCCATTGCGCTGTGGGACGAGCGGCTCTCGACCGCCGCCGTCGAGCGCGAATTGATCGGCATGGACGTTTCCCGCGCCCGACGCGCCGAGGTGATCGACGAGCATGCCGCGATCTTCATCCTGCAGGGCGCGCTGGACCGGCTCAAGAAGCTGCGCGGGGACGCTTAAGGAATGGCGGCCGTCATTGCGGCGCTGCTGCCGGTATTCCTCCTTATCGTGCTCGGCTTCATCCTGCGGCGGACGCTCATGCGGCTGGACACGCAATGGCACGGGCTGGAGCGGCTGACCTATTACGTGCTGTTCCCGACGCTGCTGATCCAGACGCTGGTGAAGGCCGATCTGTCCAGCGTGCCGGTGGCCGGCGTCGGCGGCGCGCTGATGCTCTCGGCGCTGGTGATGTCGCTCCTGTGCCTGGCGCTGCGCCCCCTCTTCTCCCGCTGGAACATCGACGGGCCGGCCTTCACCTCGATCTTCCAGGGCGCAACGCGCTGGCAGACTTATGTCGCGCTCGCCGTCGCCAGCAATCTCTTTGGCCACACCGGGCTGGCGCTGGCCTCCGTCGCCATGGTCGCGATCATTCCGCTTGTGAACGTGTTCAGCGTCTCGGTGCTGGCCCACTACGCTACACCGGAAAAGCAATCGCTCCGCGCGATCGTGATGACAGTGCTGACGAATCCTCTGATCTGGGCCTGCGCGATCGGGCTGGCGGTGAATGTCACGCATCTGCCGCTGCCACAAGTCTGGCACGACGTCGCCGAGGCGCTCGGCCGCTCCTCCCTCGGCATCGGCCTGCTCGTCACCGGCGCGGGCCTGCAGCTTGCAGGTATGTTCCGCCCGAGCCTGGCCGCCTCGATCGCGGTGTTTCTCAAGCTGGTCCTGATGCCGGTTCTTGGCGTCGCGCTGGCGCTATGGTTCGGCATCTCAGGCTCGAGCCTGGTGATCGTGGCTGTCTGCTCGGCCGTGCCCACCTCGTCCTCCGCCTACGTGCTGGCGCGGCAGATGGGCGGCGACGCGCCGCTATTGGCGCAGATCATCACGCTGCAGACGATTCTGGCCGCGGTGACGATGCCGATCGTGATCGCGCTGGTGACAGCGGCGCCCTAGGCGAATCGCATAGTCAGAAAGAAAGAGAAGTTCATGCCCGCGTGAACGATGACCGTCAGCCACGTTGAATTGCTACGCCGGCGAAAGTGGCCAAGGACGAGACCCGACACAAAGATCCAACAGCGCCCCCACCAATCGTATTGGGTGTGCATTGCGCCCCAAATCACTGCGGTCAGCACGATGGTTGCGGTCGGACCGAGAAACGACTCAGACCAACCTCGAAACATGAAACCACGGAAAGTGAACTCTTCCACTATTGGCGCTGCGACACAGGCTGCAACAAACAAGATCAGCAACTCACCTATACCACTGAACGGAAGATGGGGACTCGTCGAAGGCTGCGTCGGAATAATCAGAGACCTGAAGACGATCTCACCCAACCAGAGAAGGATCGTGATCATCAAAGCGCTCATGACCTCGTCGCGAGTGGGCCAGTTCAAGGCAAGGTATTCAGAGAACTCGCGTCGCGCCATTCCGATGGCGATCCAGAGCACGACGATCGCCGATGCACACCCCAATATCGATGCGGCGCTAACCCACCCCCTTGACGTTGCTTGGAACTGGGCCGCGCTATCCTGCGTGGCCACCAGCACGACGAGAGTGAGCCAACTTGTCAGGCCGAAGACCGCGTAAGCGACCAGCGCGACAAACGTGGTTTCCATGAAGTCCCATGTTCTGGGCACTCGTGTCGCTACCGAGACCGACCGGTTTCTATCATGCGAGTCCCGCATCACCCTGGTCACAACCTCACGGCGCGAATGGAGTGAACTTCTACTATGTCGGCGATCAGCCGGCCAGCCAAAATGTCTGGATCGTCGCGGCCAGGTTATTGATGCCGTGCAGGACGATCGTGAGCCAGGTCGAGCTGGTGCGATAGCGGAGATAGCCGAGCAGCACGCCGATGGTGAACACCTCGCCGAAGAAGAACCAGTCGTACTGCAGATGCAGCGCGGTCCAGGCCAGCGACGACAGGAAGATCGCGCCGGCGACGCCGAGGCGCGATTCCGACCAGCCGCGGTAAAGAAAGCCGCGCGCAAAAATCTCTTCCCACATCGGCGCGGCGACGGAAAACGCGATCACCAAAAGCCACAGCGCGCCATCGGCCTGCGCCGTTTTCAGGACATCGCCCATGAAGCCCGGCGTCACCTCGCGCCCGAGCGCGCGCGACAGCAAGTCCCAGCCGCCGACGAGAATAACCAGCGCGGCGAGGCCGGTGAAGAAATTGCGCCATGAGGTCCAGCGCAATGCCAGATAGTCGGTAAAGGATATCCGCGTCGGGCGGATCGCGATCCACGTCGCCAGCAGCACGGCGGGTAACCCGAGAATGACCGAGAGCGAGATGGTCAGGCCGCTGCCAACGACACGGATTGCCTCGGCGATGTCGAACGATCCGCCCTGCCGCAGCACGAAGTAGATGATGACTGTGAGTTGGCCGAGGAACATCCCCGCGAAGATGAACAGGCCCCACAACGTGGTGCCCCAGAATTTCCAGGCGCGGGGTGGCTGCTGATCGGGGATCCTGGGCGGGGCCGTAACGGGATTTGCGGTGGAGAGGGAGTCCATCATCAACTTTCTCAGTTTGTCATGCCCGGCCTTGTGCCGGGCATCGACGTCTTAGTTCTACGCCGAGACACAAGACGTGGATGGCCGGGACATCTGCGCGAAGACGCACTTCGCGCTGTTGCCCGGCCATGACGGCAGGTGTTGGTTTCAAGGCAACGCGCGCTCCAGGAGGCCGCTTACATCCTTAGTGGCCAAGTCGACTGCGCCGTACATTCCGGCGTGATTCCCGGCAAGGCGTGTGGCTGCGAACAATTCCGCATGCCGCGGCGACACGGCATTGAGCGCGGCCGCAGCCGCCAGCAGCGCCAGCCTTTCAACCGCCAGCCGCGCCACGCGCTCGCTGTCCGGCCGGCGGAACGCCTTGCCGATGAAGGTGATCGCCTCGCCCGCGCCTGGCAATCCAAGCGTCTCGCCGGTCAGTTCATGCACGATTGTGGAAGCCGTTTCCGGCTCGCGCGACAGCGCACGCAGCACGTCGAGGCACATCACATTGCCGGAGCCTTCCCAGATCGCGTTGACCGGCGACTCCCGGTAATGCCGCGCCAGGATGCCCTCCTCCACGTATCCATTGCCGCCGAGGCATTCCATCGCCTCGTAGAGAAATCCGGGCGCGCTCTTGCAGACCCAGTATTTGATCGCGGGCGTCAGCAGCCGCATATAGGCGGCTTCCTTGGCGTCACCAGGCGCCCGGTCGAACGACCGGCACAACCGCATCACCAGCGCCACCGTAGCCTCGACATGCAGCGCCATGTCCGACAGCACCGCCTGCATCAGCGGCTGATCGGCGAGATGCTTCTGGAACACGCTGCGATGCCGCGCGTGATGCAGCGCGTGTGCGAACCCCGACCGCATCAGGCCGGCAGATGCGATCGCGCAATCCTGCCGCGTCAACTGCACCATCTGGATGATGGTGCGGATGCCTTTGCCTTCCACACCGACGCGTTCGGCATAGGCGCCATGAAACTCGACTTCCGACGAGGCATTCGAGCGGTTGCCGAGCTTGTCCTTCAGCCGCTGGAAGTGGATGGCGTTGATCGACCCGTCGGGTTCAAAGCGCGGCATGAAGAAACAGCTCAGGCCCTCTTCCGCCTGTGCCAGCACCAGGAAGGCGTCGCACATCGGCGCCGACATGAACCATTTATGCCCGGTGATCCGGTAAGCATTCCCATCGTGCTCCGCCCAGGTCATGTTGGAGCGCACGTCGGTGCCGCCCTGCTTCTCGGTCATGCCCATGCCGAGCGTCATGCCGCGCTTGGTCCACCATGGCGCGAGCGCTGGATCGTAGGACCGCATGCCGAGCACCGGCATCACCCTGGCCAAGAGGTCGGGCTGCTCCGCCAGCGCGGCGACGGCGGCCCGCGTCATGGTGATCGGGCAGAGATGCCCGGTCTCGACCTGCGCGGCCATGTAGAATTTCGCCGCGCGTATCACCTCCGACGCCGCGCCCGCAGGCTTGCCACCGGCCGTCCACGTCGAATTGTGAATGCCGGCATGCGCGCTGTACGCCATCAACTCGTGATAGGCCGGATGAAACTCGACCTCGTCGCGGCGATGGCCCTTGGCATCGAAGGTGCGCAGTTTCGGCGTGTTCTCGTTGGCAATGCGGCCGCGTTCGGCCATCGCCGCCGAGCCCCAATGCTTGCCGAATTCGGACAACTCCCCCTCGGCCGAAGCGCCGCCATTGGCGGCGACCGCCTCGACCAGCGGCCGGTCGGTTGCATAGAGGTTGATGTCCCGGAATGGCGGTGACTGGTTGAAGACTTCGTGGGTGGCGAATGCTGCCTGGCTCATGGGCTGGTCCTGGAACCGTGAATCACTTCCACTGATGCGATCGGGAAATCATATGCCCGTCCGCCCGCGCGAGGCAGCGAAAAAAGCGCTTCTGGCTATGATTGAAACTCCGATCCTGCCGAGCCGCCGTGCAGGTCAGATCGAACGCGTCTTGTCCGCCTTGGTCTTGGAGGCCAGGATCGGAAAGATTTCCCCTGCGCGCAGCGGCCGGCCATTGGGGAAGGCGGACATTTGCAGGCTTGACGTGTGCGGAGCCCCATCCACCGGCGAGACGTAGGCGACCTTGATCTCGATCTTGTGCTTTACGCTGTAACCCTGCCACTTCGGGTGCTCGCGCGTCAGGGCTTCAGCAAGTTCGCAACGCAGCAGGTCGGAGGTCGACGTCGTCTTCGTGATCCCTTCGCGCGTGACCTTTTCCATGTAGCATTGCTCGTTGACGCCGCTGATGCGGGCATCGACGCGCCGATAGTTCACCCGCTTGTCATACTGGTCGTACGTGGCCAGGCCGGCGGCGCCGACGGCAACAATTAAAATGCCTGCGAGACGCATGCTTCGCGCTCCCGTGTTGCCCCATGTCATGTGTCGGCAATTAAGGAGTGTTGAACGCGCACTCGGCTACTTTTGCGATGGCAACTGTTGTCTTGCGAAAATACTTCGGATTTGAGGAAATCCCGTCCTGTCATTTCCGCGGCGTAATCGGGAAATCATAGGCCTGCCCGCCCGCCCCCGGCAGCGAAAAGTGCCACCACTCCTTCGAATAGTTTACAAAGCCTCGCCGCGCCATCACCTGAACCAGCTTCTCCCGCCAGCGGCGCTGCGCGGCCGTGATCGATTTCGCCGCAGTGTGCGATTTGGTGTCGGAACAATCATAGCCGGTGCCCATGTCGATGCTGCCGTCCGGCGCGCGCAGGTTCACATTGGCGGTGCAGTCGGCATAGTCCCTTGCGGGATCGAAGGTGGCCGAATTGTCGACTTTCAGGTCGACCAAAGTGAGATCGAGCGCGGCGCCGGTGGAATGGCCGGAGCGCTCGGCGATATAACCCAGGCGAAACAGATCAGCCTTGCTGAACGCGGGATTGTAGCGCTTCTGCGCCGGCGTTTCGCGGCCGTCGCGCGACCAGGCCACCATGTCGGCAACCGCGCGCGTCGGCCGGTAGCAGTCGAACATCTTCAGCGACAGGTTCTGCTGCGCGAGCTCTTCCTGAACGCTTTTCAGGAGCGTCCCGACCTCGCGCTTCACCACGCATTCGGCGGCCTGATATCCCCTGAGCGGACGGCCGACGAAATTGTTGGAGCCGGCGTAGCGGATATCCTGGATGATGGTCGGATCGACATCGCGCAGATAGACAAAGCCGGCGGGCAGTTTTTGCGCCTGCGCGGCGGCGCTGGCCAGACAGCATGCCGCAACGATCGCAGCAAATCCTCGTCCTGCGTGGATCACGGCACCCGCTCCGAACTGACCACCAGTTTCGTGAGCGCGGTATCGGTATATTTGTTGCCTGCCCAGACCTCGTCGATGACGAACTTCACCCAGTAAGCCCTGACCGGTTTGGACAGCGTCAGCACCTCCGAGCCGAGGCTGTCGCGCAGCGTGTAGGTCTGCGTCTCGCCCCGCGAGAACACGGCGCGCAACTGGCGCACGCGGTTGTTCTTCTGGAAGATATCGCTGCTCTTCTGATAGCCGTTTCGGACGGTGATGGACTTCACCAGCCGCATGGCGTCGAACTCGATCGTGATCCACTCGCCGACGCCATTGCCGTCCCTGCCCTCCACCCATGCGTCGCCGGTGGAACCGGTGAAAAGATTCTGCACGCCATAGGAATTGCCGAACTGCGACTTGCGCACCGAACTGACGCAATAGGTCTCGTTGCCGTTGCGCGCGCAGCTTTCGCCCGGCGCGCCCGGCCGCGACGGCCGCACCACGCGCTCGGATTCCGGCGCGACATTCGCAAGCTTGGTGGCGGGCTGCTCGACGCGGCCGCCAACCGGCTGGCCGGCCAGGTAGATGCGTCCGCCGAGGGTCTGATCGTAATAGGCCGGCGTTTGCTCGTGCGGCGCAGGCTGGCCGCGCTCGTCGGTTGCCTTCAGCGCCAGCTCGGCGACGCGTTCGCGCACTTCGACGGCGAGATCGCCGAGATGCAGGTCCGGCCGTTTGAGCTGCTCGTCGAAGATCCGCGTGAAGACTGAATTGTGCGCGGAGTCGTTGACGCCGAGGCGATCCAGCGCGGTCTGGCCGATGCCGGCGGAATACATCGTGAAAATGCCGCGCGCAGGCTTGGCGTCGGCCAGTCCGCGCGTGTTGCCGATCGAGCGGCCGGCGCTACGCGGGAACGGATTGTCGCGGCAGGCATCGATGACCAGCAGCGCCACGCGAACCGATCGCGCCTGCAATTCGGCGATCAGATCCGGCTCGGCGAGCGAGGCCCCGCGCACGCGCGCCTCCGCGCCTTCGGTCACCGCCGGTACATCGCTCGGCACCAGGTAGTTGACGCCTGCGATCGCCACGCCATGCCCGGCAAAGAACAGCGCCGCCGTATCGCCCGGCTGCAGCCGCGCGGTGAATTCGGCGAGCTTGTCGATCATGGCCTGGCGACCGAGGTTGGTGCCGACGATGACCTCGAAACCGAGCGACCTCAGCGTCCCCGCGACCGTGGCGGCGTCGTTGACGGCCTTCTTGAGCTGCCGGTCGGCGGGTAGATTGGGATAGAGGTCGTTGCCGATGGCGAGCGCCACGCGCTTCTCGGCCATGGCCGGCGCGGCCGCGAGAGGCACCAGCGCCATGCAGGCGATCGCGCCGGCCAGCGTCCGCAAAGCGATCACGACGGATTGAATGAAATGCCGCACGTTTCCCTGGCCCGATGCACCGCGCGTCGATCCTGTCATCCTAGCGGAAACAGCCGCCACGGAACACCGGCGGGGGCCATTTACCCTGTCGCCGAAGCCCTAGTGGATAAGTCAGAACGCCGGATTTGACGCTTGCCCCGGGTAGCATCTCTGCCTATAGCTCTGGCTTTAATGACCCCTATATCGAAATCGACCTTCGTCCTCGGGCACCGGCATCTGCTGGGAATCGAGGGGCTTTCCGCTGCCGATATTACCGGCCTGCTCGACCTTTCCGAGGAATATGTCGAGCTCAACCGCCAGGTGGACAAAAAGCGCACCTCGTTGCGCGGTCGCACCCAGGTGAACCTGTTTTTCGAGGCCTCGACCCGGACCCAGTCCTCGTTCGAACTGGCCGGAAAACGGCTCGGCGCCGACGTCATGAACATGTCGGTGTCCTCGTCCTCGATCCGCAAGGGCGAGACGCTGATGGACACGGCGGTGACGCTCAACGCCATGCACCCGGACATCCTGGTCGTGCGGCACCACGCCTCCGGCGCGGTGGAACTTCTGGCACGCAAGGTTGACGGTTCCGTGATCAATGCCGGCGACGGCGCCCACGAACACCCGACCCAGGCGCTGCTGGACGCGCTGACCATCCGCCGGAACAAAGGCCGGCTGGAAGGCCTCGTGATCGCGATCTGCGGCGACGTGATGCACTCCCGCGTCGCGCGCTCCAACATCCTCCTGCTCAACACCATGGGCGCCCGCGTCCGTGTCGTCGCCCCCTCCACGCTCCTGCCGCGCGGCATCGAGCGGATGGGCGTCGAGGTTGCGCGCGACATGCGCGAGGGCCTCAATGGCGCCGACATCGTGATGATGCTGCGGCTGCAGCGCGAGCGCATGAACGGCTCCTTTGTGCCGTCGAGCCAGGAGTACTTCCACTATTTCGGCCTCGACCAGAAGAAACTATCCTACGCCAAACCGGATGCGCTGGTGATGCATCCGGGGCCGATGAACCGCGGCGTCGAGATCGACTCGCTCGTGGCAGACGGCGCGCAATCGCTGATCCGTGAACAGGTGGAAATGGGAGTGGCGGTGCGGATGGCGGTGCTGGAAGCGCTCGCCCGCAACCTGCCGAATGCTTAAGATGCTGACCGAACGCCGACCGATCCTGCTTGCCAACGCGCGCGTCGTCGATCCCTCCAGGGATTTCGACGGGCCTGGCGACGTCCTGATTGCCGATGGCACCATTCGCGACAGCAAACGCGGCATTGGCGCCGCCGGCGTGCCCGAAGGCACCGACATCATCAATTGCGCCGGCAAGATCGTAGCCCCCGGGCTGATCGACATGCGCGCCTTTGTCGGCGAGCCCGGCGCCAGCCACCGCGAAACCTTTGCCTCCGCGAGCCAGGCGGCGGCCGCCGGCGGCATCACCACCATCATCTGCCAGCCGGACACTTCGCCCGTCATCGACAATTCGGCGACCGTCGACTTCGTGCTGCGCCGCGCCCGCGACACCGCGATCGTCAACATCCATCCGATGGCCGCGCTGACAAAAGGCCTGGGCGGCGAGGAGATGACCGAGATCGGGCTGCTGAAGGCTGCCGGCGCGGTTGCTTTCACCGATGGCGACAAGAGCGTCACCAATGCGCAGGTGATGCGCCGGGCGCTGACCTATGCGCGCGATTTCGACGCGCTGATCGTCCACCACACCGAGGACCCAGATCTGGTCGGCGAAGGCGTGATGAACGAGGGCGAGTTCGCCGCCAGGCTCGGCCTGGTCGGCATTCCCAATGCCGCCGAGTGCATCATCCTCGAGCGCGACATGCGGCTCGTGGCCCTGACCGGCGGGCGCTATCATGCGGCTTCGCTGTCCTCGATGGAGTCGCTGGAGATCCTCAAGCGCGCGCGCGACGCCGGCCTCGACGTCAGCGCGTCGGTGTCGATCAACCACGTCACGCTGAACGAAAACGATATCGGCCCCTACCGGACCTTCCTGAAGCTGTCGCCGCCGCTGCGTACCGAGGACGACCGCCTCGCCCTGGTCGCGGCCGTCGCCTCCGGCCTGGTCGACGTCGTGATGTCCGACCACAATCCGCAGGACGTCGAGGTCAAGCGGCTGCCGTTCGCGGAAGCGGCGAGCGGCGCGGTCGGCCTGCAGACCATGCTGCCGGCGGCGCTGCGGCTGATCCACAATGGCGAGATGGACTTCAAGACGCTGATCCGGTCGATGTCGACCCGGCCGGCGGAGTTGCTTGGCCTGCCCGGCGGCTCGCTGCGGGCGGGTTCCCCGGCCGATGTCATCGTGATCGATCCCGATACGCCCTGGGTGCTCGATCCCACCGACCTCAAATCGCAATGCAAGAACACCCCGTTCGACGAAGCCCGCTTCTCGGGACGCGTCGTGCGTACTATCGTGGGCGGACGGACGGTCTATGAACATGTCTGATTCGCCCGGAACGGGCTGCGGTGGGAGCTACCGCAATGTCTGACGCATTTCTCATCGTCGCTTTCCTGATCGGATATCTGCTCGGGTCGATCCCGTTCGGCCTGGTGTTGACCAAACTGGCCGGGACGCAGGACCTGCGCACGATCGGAAGCGGCAATATCGGCGCCACCAACGTGCTGCGCACCGGCAGCAAGGGCCTCGCCGCGGCAACGCTGATCGGCGACATGCTGAAGGGCACGATCGCCGTCATCATCGCCGGCTATTACGGCGGCGCCAATGCGGCGATGCTGGCCGCGCTCGGCGCCTTCCTCGGCCACCTCTTCCCGGTCTGGCTCAAGTTCAACGGTGGCAAAGGTGTCGCCACCTATATCGGCGTGCTGATCGGCCTGTTCTGGCCGGCAGCGCTGATATTCTGCCTGATCTGGTTGGCTACCGCCTTCACCACGCGCTATTCATCACTGTCGGCGCTGATCGCAGCCTTCGTGACGCCGCTGTTCCTGTGGTGGTTCGGCCACCCCGCGCTGGCCTCGCTGTTCGTCGTGCTGACGCTGCTCCTGTTCTGGAAGCACAGCGAGAACATCAAGCGGCTGCAATCCGGCACCGAAGGTCGGATCGGGGCGAAGTAAGGCTTCATTTCCGGGCAAGCGCCTGCTCCACAAACCGCGCCGCCGCCAATGCCTGCGCATCCGCGCCGTATCGCGCGATCACCTGCACGCCGACCGGCAGTCCGCCCTCCGCGACATGCGCGGGAACGTTGACGCAGGGCACGCCCATCAGCGTCCACAGCCGGTTGTAACGGGCGTCTCCAGTCGAGGCCAATCCCTTGGGCGCCGCACCGGGTGCCGACAGGGTCAGCAGCACATCGACATCGTCGAACACTTTTTCCAATGCCTGTCTGGCGCGATGCGCTGTTTCGATCGCTGCGTCATAGGCGGCAGGCGTCGTGTCCCTGCTCTCGTCAAGCTTGCTCCGCAGCAGCGGCGGCATCGCGTCGTAATTTTCGCGGTACTCCCAGGCGAGCGCCCGATGCGCCTCGAACTCCTGTATCAGCGGATGGGCGCGCCACGCCTGCGCAACAATTTCCTGCAAATCAACCCCATGCACAGTAGCACCGGCGCGTTCCGCCACGCGCGCGGCGGTCTGCAGCGCCTCAGCACCCGCGGCTTCCGGCGCACCGGCAAAGTGTTGCGTCACGACGCCGATGCGCGGCGAGGCGACCGATGCGGACAGCATCAATTCAGGCCGACCGGTCATCGCGGACAGCCCGCGCGCCACGTCGTCCACGCCGGCCGCGAACAACCCGACGGTGTCGAGCGTCCATGAGTAGCACTTCACGCCGACCGTCGGCAGCAGGCGATAGGATGGTTTGATCGCAGCGACGCCGCAGAACGAGGCCGGTCGGATCACCGAACCGCCGGTCTGCGTCCCCAGCGCCAGCGGGATCATGCCGGCCGCCACCGCTGCCGCTGAGCCGGACGAAGATCCGCCGGGTGTGTGGCCATGATTGTGCGGATTGAGCGTCGGCGTCGGATCTACGGATGCAAATGCCGTCGTCGTGGTCTTGCCGACGATGGTCGCACCCGCCTGTTTCAGCATCATCACCACGGCCGCATCGCCGCGCGAGCGGAAGCCCCGGTAGATCGGCGAGCCCATTTCGGTCGGGAAATCCGCGGTATCCATGATGTCCTTGATGCCAACCGCAATGCCGCGCAGCGGCCCGGCGCTCGGCGCTCGCACATTTTCGGCACGGCACACGAACGCGCCGATGGTCTTTTCCTGCGCGAGGATCGCTTCCTGCGATTGCGCGATGGCGTCGTCGGGCGAAAGTTCGCCGGCATGAATGCGGCGCTGGAGGTCGGCGAGCGATATCATGGACGATGTTTCCTACGATGACGACGCAGGTTACGGAGCACCTCGACCCGGAGCAAGCGGGTGAGTTGCACAGCCGTTATGCTCGGGGATTTCCCCGGTCAACGAGCTTCCAAGCCCGGCCATGACGACTGAAAAATCCAAAACAGGTTGATCGCAATCTCAGGTTGGGCAAAGCTGCATCCGCATGCATGACCGGACACCGCCTACCCCTCACCTCACCGACGCCGAACGGATCGACCGGTTGCGGCTGATCCGCAGCGACAATGTCGGCCCGCGCACCTTCAACTCGCTCATCAGCCATTTCGGCAATGCGCGGGCGGCGCTGGAGCGGCTGCCCGATCTGGCGCGGCGTGGCGGCGCTGCGCGTTCGGGACGTATCTGCAGCGAAGAGGAAGCGCGGGCCGAGATCGCTGCGGCGAAGAAGATCGGCGTCTCGCTGGTCGCGCCGGGTGAAGCCACCTACCCGCCGCGGCTGGCGGCGCTCGACGATCCGCCGCCGCTGCTCGGCGTACGCGGCGCACCCGAAACGCTGACGCGGCCGATGATCGCGATCGTCGGCTCGCGCAACGCTTCCGGCGCCGGGCTGAAATTCGCCGGCCAGTTGGCGCGCGATCTCGGCGACGCCGGCTTTGTCGTCATTTCAGGGCTTGCGCGCGGCATCGATCAGGCTGCGCATCGCGCGACGGTCCAGAGCGGCACGGTCGCGGTGCTGGCCGGCGGCCATGACCGGATCTATCCGCCCGAGCACGAAGATCTGCTGACGGCAATCCTCGAACGCGGCGGCGCGATTTCCGAAATGCCGCTCGGCCACGTGCCGCGCGCCCGCGACTTTCCCCGCCGCAACCGCCTGATCTCGGGCGCGTCGCTCGGCGTCGTCGTGATCGAGGCCGCTCACCGCTCGGGATCGCTGATCACGGCGCGGATGGCCGCCGAACAGGGCCGCGAAGTGTTCGCGGTGCCGGGCTCGCCGCTCGATCCACGCGCCGCCGGCACCAACGATTTGATCAAGCAGGGCGCGGCGCTGGTCACCGAAGCCAGCGACGTCATCAACGCGGTTCAGCCGATCCTGGAGCGGCCGATCGTGCTCGAGGCGCGCGAAGGCAATGACGAGCCGCTCGACTTCGACACCGATCCAGGCGAACGCGAGTGCATCGTCTCGCTGCTCGGCCCGAGCCCGGTCAGCCTCGACGATCTGATCCGGATGTCGGGGCTATCAGCCACCATCGTTCGCACGGTACTGCTCGAACTCGAACTGGCGGGCCGTCTCGAGCGCCATGGCGGCGGGCTGGTATCGCTGATCTAGGCGCGTACTCACAAAAGCGATGTCGGCTTCTGAGGGCCGAGCGGAAATCTTCTGATCGGCTAAGCACCACTGCTGGTGACCCCAAAGTAGACATGGCCCGAACGCGCGCCTTAGATAATTCTGCGGGGCCAGATGGTAAGCCAAAGCAAACGCAGGAACCATCCTTGGCCGAAGCCTACACCACCCCCAAAAACAAGAGCTAGAATGAGAACGTTTAGCTGCGACGGTCCGGCTAAGGCGGCATAAAGAAATGCCAGATGAGCAGAGTTGGCAATCAACCCCAAAAACCAGTCCGAGACCTTGGGGCGACCCCAAGGGGAAACGACGACAGAGCAGGCTAACGCTCCGGCACAAACACCCAGCAACCCGAACGGATTGAAGATTGCAAATTTTGAATACGTTAAAACAAAACTGAAAATCGGCCCCTCCTAGCGCACGCTGCATATTCTTAGAGGGGCGCGATAAAACGCAAACGTTACTCCCATCAAAATTCCGCACTGCGCGGGTGGTTTTGTGTGCATCTGTCCGTGACCGCACGACTTATATCGAAATGTATCGGTCTGCTTCTGGCCCAGCTGCCGACCAGCTATGTCGATGACTCGTCAGCTGCTGAACGAGCAGCGGACTACGCCGCCGCGGTCAGGGACGACCCATTTTGACCCTGGCTGTGTAAAAACTCAAAAATCGAAACGCGACGAAGAATGNATATTTTTCAGTTCGATCTCTAAGTTGAATCCGCTTGCGCGCTGAGCGACTAAAACGGTCTTGGACGAAAAACTTCTTCTATCGCGATTGAGCGTCTTCGCGTTTTCACACAGCCAAGACCCNGGAGCGGACATTCGTTGAAGGTGCGAACTTCATCGCGCCTTGGCTACTTCGCGGAAACGCCTGTCAGGCCCAAAAAAACAAACCCGAGCTATCGGGTCAGAAGGAAGGGCATCTCCATCCTCGCGCCCGGGGGCTATCGAGGGCATGACGCCCTCAACCAATACCCGATCTTAGAGATTAATTAAACTGGTCGGGTGACAATTCACGGGCTGAAACGGAGCGGCCTTCATGCAGATCGTCAACGGGTTCGTATGCATGAACTGCACGGATGTCGATCACGCCAAGAAATTCATCGACCCGGCACATCCCAACCAGGTTGGGACAGTTTCCGGGCTGCGCGACGCCGCAAAAGAGGCCTCAAGCCCGACCAGCACTCTTACCGAGAACGCCGTTTCCTTTAGGGGCTCGCTTTCTCATTTGAACGCGCTCGACACTAAACGTCGGCCAGATCCAATCCTTGGACCGGCGGGTGCGAGCCTCGACATCTTTGCCTAGGCCCGCCCTCATCGAGCGTGACAGAGCAGTCCGTGCGACGAAATAGACGTCAAGATCAAGGGCTTTCACGTCATAGTGCGGCGGATACTGAAATCTGCAGATGCTCGACACATCGCCGATCTCATAAAGGAACTTGAAGCCGAAAGACCGCCCGATAACCCGGAGTAAGGCTATCATAGTTGGCGGCCTCTTTCATTTTCGATGCATTCTCATGCCGGCTGATGGCCCGTAGCCGAACAACGCTTAAGCATTCGTCACGTCCGTTGTCAGTAGACCGAACATCGGGCCGCGCAGGTCCTCACCGCCGCTTTTGACCCTGGCTGTGTAAAAACTCAAAAATCGAAACGCGACGAAGAATG
>NZ_LLYB01000110.1:36707-38142 GCF_001440475.1 Bradyrhizobium lablabi
ATATTTTTCAGTTCGATCTCTAAGTTGAATCCGCTTGCGCGCTGAGCGACTAAAACGGTCTTGGACGAAAAACTTCTTCTATCGCGATTGAGCGTCTTCGCGTTTTCACACAGCCAAGACCCNATAGCTGACTCTGTTCCTTGTGAGCGGTAGATGGAATGAACGCGGCGTCTCAGCGTGCTACAGGCGTCTCGCGGACAACCCTGCCATTGCGGTCGGCATAAACCAGTCTGTCGTCAACGAGGTGAATGGTGGATATCGGGGCAAAGGCCGACCCAGGGTCGCACTGTGCCACAAAATCATCAGCCAGACGGAACGTCCCCCCTGCCAGCTTTTCGAGAACGAAATAGCGTTCCTTCGCGACTTGCGGGATTTCCATGAATCGGACGGCAAACTCTCGTCCGGCGGCGACAACGTTTTCACCGCTTGCCATGCCGTAGCCCGGAAACTTGATCTTGCTGAGCTGATGCGCGACGTCGTGCCAGTCCGCGAAATCCGGGCCAACCTGCGCATCTGTCATCAGCTTCTCAACGCGCGGAATCTCCGATGCTGCAAGGTTGGCCGGATCGTTTTTGTAGTCGTCGTAATCGACGTACTTCTTTGACAGTCGGATCTTCTCGCCGCGGTAATCCATCTCATCGCTGCCTATCGCCTCAACATAGGCCCTGCGTCCGAGCGCCACGGCGCCCACCGACACCAGGAAAACACTTAGAACGACGATTAACTTTCTGAACAGAATCAAAGTGCAATTCTCCGAGCTGCCTTAAAGCGAGGACTATATACAACAACAAGCCTGCCATGGCGCGGCGTCAATTCTTGTGCCGCCTCTATGATGACGCAAAAGCTAAGGGCGGCCTTCCTGTCATGTCGGGGCTAATCTACAACGTTGCCTCTTGGCCCGTAGCCGAACAACGCTCAAGCATTCGCCACGTCGGTTGTCAGCAGTAGGCCGGACATCGGCCCGCGCAAGTCCACACCGCCGCTTTTGCCCCACAGGCGACATGCATCTGTGCGATGCGCAGGCACTTCACTCTCAACTCTGATCTCTAAATTTGCAGCGAGCAGCACTGCCAAGATCAGGCAGCAGAGTGCCTTCGCTTGATTAAAACGACGAAGAACGAAGAAGAGGTTCAGGTTCTGAGGAATATTGCTCAAACCTGGTCAAGACTTGCGGGTCAGGTCGACCGATACAACGTGGTCCTGCGCGAACAAAGCCGCTTAGCCCGAAAATGAGGCCGCCTCAGTTGGTGGCCTCCTTCAGTTGGCGAATGTCGCCTGTTGGCCCTTCGGCGACCTCTGGCGATGTCCGCTTTTGTGATGCTGTTGAGCGGTGAGCCGATATCAGGCGCGACGAAGACGACGCCCCTGATTTATGAGTACACGTCCTTCTGTAATGGGCCCGATGATGTCAAGTCTCCCGAGTGAACGTCACGTC
>NZ_LLYB01000111.1 GCF_001440475.1 Bradyrhizobium lablabi
CCCTCATCGCAGCCATCAGCGATCGCTCACCGCTGCAATCGCCTTAACGGACGACCAAGTACCGCAACTGGAGCATGCAGGATTGGCTCCTGCCAGGGGCGCGATTTTCCCTGGGTAAAGCTCGTGTGGAAGAGCTCCGCGTGGCGGGTGGTCGGAGCATGCTACCCAGACCGTCATCGCGCGCCGGCCGATCGGCTAGGACGCTCAGACTGGTTCGCCTCCTGTGCGCGCAGCCATTACTTTTTGGGCCACTTGGTCCGGGCGAAGGCCAAGGCGCGGCGAAAGTCGGCCATGTCGACCCAGCCCTTTTCGTCCATCTGATCTTCCCACGTCCATTGCCCGCCTTCGTCGTCGTGAACGCGGCTTTTCTCGATAAAATATCTATTGTCGATGGTCTCGACGCCTTTGTTCGTTACCTTCCACTGCGATCCAGTCCAAAGATTTGGCATGAGAAACATTCTCCTTTGACCTCCAATATAGCGGCCGAGGCACGGATTGCGCGCGAAAAATACAAATAATCTGTGGCTTTAGAACTCGTCGTTTGGCGAGAGACCCAGGCGGTTAGAGTACGGTCTAAAAAACCGGACAGGCGGGTTCGACTCCCGCTCTGTTCTAAAAAAACTCGACACACCTGCGCCGGAGAAGAAACAATCGATGGTCGTGTAGCTCAACTAGACAGAGCGCTGGTTCCTAAATCGGAGGATGCCAGTTCGACTCCGTCCACGATCACCATAAAGTGGGAACGTGGTGGGCTGGCGAGAGCACGCCCCGGCATCTTTTGCTCTGGCGAGGAGTGTTGGGACCCAAGCTTAAAGATCGCTCGTCCCAACGGCGATGATCATGAGGTCTGGCCGCAATTCCCGTCAAGTACCTTCAAACGTTAACTTCGCTCAGTTCGGAGAGTGGGCCCAACGGGTAAGCCAACGCGGTGCTAACGCGTTGAGTCCTTCGGGACGCACAGGTTCGATTCCCTATACTCTCCGGCTACGTCTCGGTTGATGCACGGAATTTAGCCGCACTCTCGGCGGCCACAGCCAGGGCGCGAGAGAGCTTAAACGCCTGATCCGCCGTCACCTGAAAATGAACGCCCACAATGCTCGCAATAGCGACGGTTATCTCGTCGTCGATCTGCTCAACTGTGATCGCAGCCGACTCGTCGATCTCGATCTCTCCGACACGCTCGAGACCATCAGGTTCTTTCGCCATGCCTGCACTCTCTATAGAGNTTCCCGGCGATAATATACCGGAGATCATGTTTCTGGCCACGAGCCATGAGAANGGATTCCCGCGCCCTGCGCCATAGATCGAATTTCTAAAGGATCAAAGGCGCAGCGCCAGGATCTCGAACGGCACCGCAGACCCGAAGGCCCCAAACTGTTGCAGTTCGTCATCGACGGTAACGACCGCCTCGAAGATGTTGATGTTTCCGTCGAGTGAGGCGGCGGTCGCCTGGATGACGCGATCACCAACCCTCAGGCCGGGTGCGCTTACCGTGCCAGCCGCGGCTAAACCGGTGACATTGACCAAGACAGATCCTGAGATCTGAACCATTCTTGTCTTTCGGTTGAGAGGTAGAACGTGATGTTCCATACAACCAAATTCATTTCAGGTCGATAAAATTTTAGGTAGTGTATTAGTTTGGAGAATCTAGATCAGAGACCAAAAGTCCGCTCGCACTCGCGGCAAGTGATCGTCGAAATTTTTCTTCCGCAACCAGCGCAATGAGCGGAATCACGATCTTCATCATTCCATACAACAATCCCGTCGCACCGTCGCAATTGGTTGTGTCTGTTTCAAAACCGCAGCTAGGACAGGTGTATCCAACAAATAATAGGCCATTATTCCCCTCCTTGCGCTAGCCAACTGAGACACGACTAAGTTTTGCGGCGTGGCGTAGTGGGCTGCGTGCCTGTCTTCCAAACAGGGAGATGTTCGGTTCGATGCGGACAGCTCGACCATCCTGCCATCCCCTGGTGCTAAAGGGTCGGCGCTTTCAACGCTGGATTTCGCGGGTTGAACTCCCGTTGGCAGGACCAACTTCAACTCCTTCAGCTGTCTGCTCGTTAACCTGACCGCAAAAAAGCACTTGGCCCCTGTCACGCGAATGGCTTCAAGGCACCGGCGAACGCACCGGCCAATCCGGACGCCGCCAAGATAATCCCTTTGTGATGTCCTGCCAGACGCCGTTGAATCTCACGCGGTTAACAAGACGAGAGAGAGGGCGACAACAATGGGAAGTGCAGCGGTGACGTTAAGCCGAACAGAACTAGATACCAGAAGTACGAGTGCGAGTGCCTAGTTTCGGGAATAACGTACAGAAGGAATTCGTACGCTCACAACCACCATGCGCTACCCAACGACCGGGCGATGAATTGCCACCAAACCTTCGCGCCAACATGAAGGTTATCAACCAGTCACCAGGAGATGTTCAAGTGCTATCTCACCGAGTGGAGGGCGGGCCAAGGCTATATGCGCCCGAGAAGAGCCATTTCAGCGGGCCAGCGCTATCTCGGTTCTTTCATCGGCGGCGCCGAGCTCGATCCCTGGCTCGCCTGGATGCGCCTCGTATGGCAGGAGACAAGTGACAACGAATCCGCGCGCGGCGAGCTCGACCGCGCGCTGTCAACGCTCGCCGACTGGAGACGCAACCAGCCCGGCAACCCGGTATGATGAAAGATGGCGCACCCTAAAGAGTAGGTGGGACTCGTCGCGCTTGCCTTTTGTCTTTCTGTTCGCTCTTGGCCTGCGATAAGACGCCAGCGTGCTTTAAGAGAATTGGCGGCTGCCTCTCCATATGCGAGATCCACAAGTCGCGTGCGGGTGAGCGCGAGCTGCACGGTTCCACGCCGTTTACGAAGTGATGCAGGCCGGCAACGTGGCGAACATGGAAGCCAGCCGCTTTTGCTCGGATGAAGCCGGGCCCCGACCTTTGCTCCCGATGACATGCGCCCTTGTGGCGGCGCCGTGACCGAGCAGGTGCTAGAGCGGTTCCCGATCAGGTTGGCGCGTATCCGGCGGCTCCGAAGTAGTT
>NZ_LLYB01000112.1 GCF_001440475.1 Bradyrhizobium lablabi
ATTGGGGGCGCCCGCGGTCGCGGACCGACTTCTTCAACGGTATCGGCCAGAGGCAGACATTCGTGCTCTACGAGATGCGCGTCTCCAAAAAAAAGTCCGCCTCGGGTTTTACCAGTGAGTTCATCTCTATATGCAGCGCGTGTACCCTTTCGCTGTGCTGTTTGACGTATTCGTAAGCGGCGTGCTCCCGTTCTAAGTCTGCGTAGGTGAGTTCACCTCGATACGTGAAGGCCGGTAGCGTTTTGCCAAAACCGTCCAACGCTTCGCGGCGCATGATGCGATAGCCGGTGGCAAAACCCATGTCTATGAAATGCTGAAAGAAGGCGTGCAACTTTGGCAAAAACTCTTTTTCACTCACGCCGTCACGCAAGGCAAAGACGCCGCAAAAACTGACTAACGAATTCTCCTGCATCGAGCGCCTCTCTACAGATTGGTCGCCTTCCTCGAAAGCACGTGCTGTACGGCTGAGCTTGCTTCCCCAAACTGCCCTGCAGCCGCGCCAGGGCTCGCCGCGGGCTATCAAATCATGCCAAGTCGAGGCGGAAAAGTCTCGATGTTAGCAGGCAACCTCGCCAATCCATCAGGCGCTAGTCTGCTCCACCCAACAAACCGGACATCTGCGCGCTCGTCATGCGGGTCCGAAAAGGGCCAGGAACGGACTAGAATACTCGGACAAAGCCTTTTGCAGCTTACCTGCTCCGAGATACCATAGCGCAAATGCGGCTGTTGGGACGGGGCAGAAGTTGAATACGGACGGGAAAACCCCGATTGCACGTAGTCTGGCAACCGAACGCCTATGTCTCCGTGGTGCTGGGGCGGATGATGCACCGGCCGTGAATGCGGCAATCCTAGCAAGCTGGACCGAACTCTCACGCTGGATGGAGTGGGCGCAAGGCGTAAGGCCGACGATGTCGGATACCATCGATCAGGTTGCTAGACGAGAAACCGACTTTGAAAGCCGCTCCGAATTTCGTTTCTCAATGTTCGAGAGGCGCGCGGGGACCTTCATAGGGAATTGTTGCTTTTCCGGTTCGATTGGACCGTTCCACGAGGCGAGATCGGCTATTGGTGCAGCACAGACTGGGTTGGGCACGGCTACATCACCGAAGCTGTGTTGGCACTGACGAAATTCGCTTGGTCTGTCGGGCTCGTCCGTGTGGAAATTCGCTGCGACGCTAAGAATTTGCGGTCACGCGCAGTGGCAGAACGAGCCGGCTTCACGTTGGAAGGCATTCTCAAAAATGAGTGTCACAATCCGCAGGGAGCCCTTCGAGACAGTTGTGTCTTTGCTCAAATTCCCGACGTCGCGTCGATCAAGTCTTAGTCCGCTTTGGGTCAAAACCGGCAATACTCTGATTGAGCAGAAACTTTCTGCTTAAAACCCAGAAGCCGACCTCGGCTTTATGAGAACACGTCCTAGCCAACTCCCGAAGCGCCGGAAATGGTCGCGGGTACGGGGGTCGAACCCGCCACTCCAGCCTTATGAGAGCCGGCCCCTTCCCTACCGAGGCCCCGCGAAGAATTGGCAAGCGCGGCAGGACTCGAACCTGCGATAACCGGAATCAAAATCCGGCGCCTTGGCCAGCTTGGCGACGCGCCCAAGAATTTGGTCAAGAACTTGGTCATGAGTCTGGTCCTGCCAACGGGAGTTCAACCCGCGAAGTCCAGCGTTGAAAGCGCCGTACCCTTGGCACCAGGCGATGGCAGGTTGGTGCGGGCGGNTCGGAATCGAACCGAACACCTCCTGTTTGGAAGACAGGCACGCAGCCCTCTANNNNCGCCACGCCCGCAAAATTCAATCGACGGGAATCTCATCTGGTTGTATGTGGTGAACCGCGGTCGAAAATGACCCGGGGCGGTCACTGTCCCAATTCGAACTCCAACCTTAAAGGCGACAAATTTCGGACCTTGAGAAGAGTGGACGAGAATTGTTGCATTAAGTCGGAGTGCATGAATGAGCCCTTCCGGATCTTTGATCGCGATCCTGCCCTGCAATGACCTTGATGCGTCGGAGCGGTTCTACAATCGATTAGGCTTCGTGCGCCCGGACAGCCAAAAGCCTGCTCCGGGAGAACCCGACACCTATCGCATGCTGTCGAACTCAAAAGGCGGATATCTGCATTTGACGGACGCGGTCGAGGGATGGCTAACACCGGGCAGAAACCCTTTCGGGCTTTATCTCTACCTTGAGAGTGTTGACGCTGCGGCGCGCGAATTTCAGCAATCACCCGAAGACAAGCCGTGGGGGATGTACGAATTTGCCATGTCTGATCCAGATGAAACGTTGGTCCGTGTCGGGTGGCCAACCCGTCTCCGCGCCGGAAATCAATAATTCGTCCGCAGTTGGCCCATCGCTACATTTGCTGTCGGTTGCACAAGGCGGTCGGTGTCGAGGCGAACCGGACATCGACGAAGATTTATGAGTACGCATCCTGGCGCTCCGCCTTTGATGCATAAAGATTCGAGCCGAGGCGGTGTTCGTCGCTTTTGGCTCGGGCTTTTGTGATGGCGGAGAGTACAGGGATCGAACCTGTGCGTCCCGAAGGACTCGACGCGTTAGCACCGCGTTGCCTTACCACTCGGCCAACTCTCCAATTCAATGATGGCGCGCTCGGCTGGACTCGAACCAGCATAGGGCCGTTTAGAAGACGGCTGACCGTCCAGTTGGTCCACGAGCGCATGCTGGAAGCCCCGGCCGGTGCTGCCCCGGCTCATAGCGGTTTTGCAGACCGCCGCGTTCCTGTTTCGCCACGGGGCCGAATTGGCAGCGCGCACAGGAGTCGAACCTGTCTGAGCGGATTCAGAATCCACTGCCTAGCCGATCGGCCAGCGCGCGATGATGGTCTGGGTAGCGTGCTCCGACCACACGCCTCCGCGGCCCAAACGCGGTGCTCTTCCGCACGAGCTTTACCCAGCAGAGATTGGCCTTCCCGGCAGGACTCGAACCTGCATACCTTCGCGTTCGTAGCGCGCTGCTCATCCAGTTGAGCTACGGGAAGATGAATATGGCACTGCCAGCGGGACTCGAACCCGCGTCGACCGGCTGAGAACCGGGCATCCTTGCCGCTAGACGATGGCAGCATGTGCATTTTTTCGACCACGATGGAGGTCGCTTCCGTTTCGGCGACCCGAGATCGGAAGTGGTGGATTGGCTCCCGCCGCACGATTCGAACGTGCCTTCCTCCGTTAACAGCGGAGCGCCCTCACCGAGATGGCTCGACGGGAATGCGATGGTGGAGCAACGGAGAGTCGAACTCCGGACGTCGATCTTGCAAGGATCAACTGCAGCCCGCTGCTTGCCCCGAAAATGGTGCCCAGCGCCAGATTTGAACTGGCCTCCTGCGCTCTTCAGGCGCGTGCAATCACCAGATTTGCTAACTGGGCTAGATGGCGCGGACGTCGGTAATCGAAACCGATTCTCCTGAGTGGCACTCAGGTGCTCGACCTTCCAGCTACGTCCGCGATTGATGGTGGGTAACCGCGGAATTGAACCGCGCATGCGCAAAGGCGCAGGTAGACCCGCTCAGTCACCAGACTTGGCGTTACCCGTGAAGTTGGTTGCAGGCCCCGGGGTTGCACCGGGCTCAACGCGGCTTATGAGACCGCATGGATACCTAACCGATCTGCCTGCGATAAAAAGTGCCGAGGCTGCAAACTCCTCAGCGGCGCCGGCGTACGTCCGGCCTGGCGCGATCGTTTATGGCGGAGAGCCGAGGACCCGAGCCTCACACCTTTCGGTGCCATCGGTGTTCGAAGCCGTGCCGGCGCGCCTGTCCGGTTGACTCTCCAGGATCGGGATAACGCTTCTTCGAACCGTTATCCCAATCTGTCTTTTTGTTTGAGCATGATCTCCGCGCAAACGCGTTCCGCGTTTGTCGCGAGNAACCGGTGCCCACTTTGCGCTGGCGCGGCCCTTCGGGTCCGGATCATGCTCCAGGGTGGCGGACAGCGGAGGCCCTGATCCCCAGCGCGGAAAGCGCCCACTCGATTTCCAATCGAGGCCGGCGGCGCGCCGGTTCACTGTCCAAATGGCGGAGTGACGGCGGGCTTGCACCGCAACGCCTCGCGGCGCCCATCTGTTTTCAAGGCAGCGCCGGCGCGCTTGTCCGGTTCGTCATCCAGGGCAACACCATCGGCTTTCGCCGCGGGCATCATATTTGGCCACCACGATAGGACTCGAACCTACATCCTCGACCTTCGGAGGGTCGTGCTCGTCCAGTTGAGCTACGTGGTGATGGACGCCGGCGGCCAAAAACTCGCCGCCGGCGTTACTTCTCGAGTTCGACGTCCCAGTACAGATAGTCGCGCCAGGTCTCGTGCAGAAAGTTCGGCGGGAACAAACGCTGGGCTGCCATCAAGTCGTACTGCGTCGGCTCGAACGGCTCGCGCAGCGGCTTCAGGTAGAAGCGGCCCTTGCGCGTGTTGCAAGGACTGCAAGCCGCCACGATGTTCGTCCACGACGTCTGGCCGCCGTCCACACGCGAGACAACGTGGTCGAACGTCAGTTCGCCGCGGAGGTACTGGTCGCCGCAATACTGGCAACGGAAGCGGTCACGTAGGAAGACGTTGAAGCGCGTGAAGGCTACTCGCGCCGGCGGCCGCACATACTCGCGCAGTGCGATGACCGACGGCAGCCGCATCACCGTCGAGGGGCTGCGGACAACCTGATCGTATTCCGCGACGACGACATGCGATCCCTTCACGACCGCCTTGACGGTGTCCTCCCAGTTGAACAGCGACAACGGGAAATAGCTGAGCGGCTGGAAGTCGGCGTTGAGGACAAGAGCTGGATTTGCTGCGAACATTGCCCTCTCCTCTTTTCTTGGTGGTGGGCGCCACCGGATTTGAACCGATATTTGGACTGTTATGAGCAGCCGGCTCTACCGTTGAGCTAGACGCCCGAATTGGTCAGGATGGCAGGATTTGAACCTGCGGTCTCACGCGCCCGAGGCGTGCGCTTTAGCCGGGCTAAGCTACATCCTGGAATTGGCGCCCATGACGAGGATCGAACTCGCCTTCCCGGATCGACAGTCCGGTCCCTTCGCCAGATGGGGACATGGGCAATTGGTGCGCTCGGCCGGGGTCGAACCGGCATGGTCTCCCACCGCCCTCTCAAGACGGCGCGTCTACCAGTTTCGCCACGAGCGCGAAAAATCAGTTGGAGGACCTGGTCGGACTCGAACCGACGATGCTTTCGCGACGGATTAAGAATCCGCTCCCTTGGCCGCTGGGGGCACAGGTCCGTGATGGAGGATCCGGGTGGTTTCGAACCACTTGCGCACGGGTTAAAAGTCCGCTCCATCTCCATTCAGGTTTAACGCTCCGGATCCATCGTCTTGATGGTTGCGGCGGCCAGCCGCGCCGGTTTCGCGTGACGCGCCATGATGGCGTCGCTCCTCGCCTTTGCTCGCGCAAGCGCGAGCTGGCTCTCGGCGGAGAGACGATGCGCACCGGCGGGCAAGTTCTCGGTCATGGTGACCTCCCATGTTGTTTGGTCCTCCCGTGATGAATCGAACATCCGTCGATCGCTTATCAAGCGATTGCTCTGCCACTGAGCTACGAGAGGAAATTGATGGTGCGTCCGGCAGGCTCTGCCCCTGCCACCTCCGCCGTGTCACAGCGGCGCTCTCCTGAATGAGCTACGGACGCGAGTTGGTGCACGCTGACCGGATCGAACGGCCGACATCCTGTATGTAAGACAGGCGCTCTACCACTGAGCTAAGCGCGCGTTGAAGGACAGGTCCGCCGGGCAAGAACCGCAGCGGATGGATTAATCGCGACGATGCGTCGGGCGATCAATGTGGCAGTCCGCTTTGGCTGCGATGTGAATCGTCGACCGCCTCAAAATTCCGTGGTGCCCGCGGCAGGCATCGAACCTGCACTGTGCAGCGTTTAAGGCTGGGCCTCTACCAGTTGGGCTACGCAGGCTTGGTGTCCGTGCACGGATTCGAACCGCGATCGCGCGCCGTTTGAAAGCGCCGCCTCTACCGATTGGGCTACACGGACATTGTCGAGACATCGCCTATGCAATGAAATTGCGATGTTTGGTGCTCCACGACGGATTCGAACCGCCATCGCACGGAATCTAAGTCCGTCGCCTCTACCAATTGGGCTAGTGGAGCGAAATGGTGCCGACGGAGAGGATCGAACTCCCGACCTTGGCTTTACGAAAACCCTGCACTTCCGCTGTGCTACGCCGGCATGAAAATCTACAAACGGCCGGGGAAAGCCCGGCCAAAAAATACTCGCTGCCTGAAACCACCATTTGCCGCTCCACCGAAGGAGACCGGTACCGGTCAGCGGATCGCCTTATGTCCTTGCAGGGGCGACCATCCTGTATTCGAAATCACTTCACGTCATCACGCGGCGGCCGCGGTGACCCGCCGACCAGGATCGGTTGATGTAGTCGAGATAAATCTGGCGGGCTTCGGCCTCGGAGATCCCCCGGCGCGCCACAACGGTGCGCACGAAGGCGAGCGCGACCGGCGAGGAAAGAATCCTCTCGCGGGTGTGCTTCTCGAGTCCTGTCCTGGTGGTGCTGTTGCGGGCCATGTTGCCCTCCGCCTGATTGGCAGAGGGGGGATTCCCGCTGCCTGTTACGCTCTGCCTGCTATCCTGCTGGTCCCGAGATAATCGGGTTTCGTCAGATAGCGTGGACCGTGTTCCGTCACGGACATGCGCGACCAATCGCACGACCGATTAAACGGCAGCGCGGCGGCGGCTTTCGCGACGATATGTGAGCGCAATCGCAACACGGTCTTGGTCCTTAAAGAGCGCCGGCGAATTCGACGGCGTTTTGTGGGGCAGCGGTATGCACAGAGATTTGCGAATCCGTCAAGAGCAATCGCCAAACTATTTTGCAGCGAGCGCTCCGCCGCCGGCAACGTTAACGAAAGTTTCTCGCTGCTAATACGTTCCAATGACACAGCTATTCAGTCGACCGACCGCTGTCGGCGGCGTGAAGATCGAAGGTCAACAATTTTGAAGCTAGCTTCGTTTTGACTGACGAGGGATGGCGTTTTCCGAACAGCCGCAGGTTGAGCACTCATGCTCGATGGCCCTGAAATGCCATCCGACGCGCTCGTCTCTGGCAGTCACCGCGAGGCGCTTGCAAAGGAGCTGATTTCGGACTTCTGGCCGCGGTCTCAGTTCTGAAGTGGATCGATCGGTATGAGAAAGGCAAAGACAAACTTCGTATCGTCGCCTTCGGCTTCGGCCCACTTCCTGCCAATTTCCAGTTCGGCACTTTCGGCGGGATTGGCGCGCCGCACCGTGAGCTCGGCTTTTCCGTCCCAGACGGGGTGTCCCCCGGAGCAATAAGGGCGCAACTCCTCTTCAAGCCACGCTTGCTTCCTGAACTTTTCGGCGGAACGCGCTGACGTTGCAGAGAAGACAAGCGTCGGCACTCCTGCAACTTCCAGTACAAAGCCCTCCTGCCTCACCTGGCTCGATCGTGTTCGAGACGCATTTGTGGATGCATGCGTTGAAATACGAATGCCCTTGTTCATTGCGCACCTGCTTTGGCATTGGCTTGCCCAGACTGTAGGTGCGCACGAGGAGCATGTGTCCCGGACACGTTGTCGCGCCGAGATCCGTCGATCCGTCGGTTGTCAGGCGCGCATATCGTATGAACCGAGCCCACGCAGGAGCTTGTCTCGGGACTCCGGCGAGATCACCAGTACCGGCCCGGCCCGACCAGTTCTGGCGTCGGCAAATGCCTGCCGAAAGCCGAAGCGGCAGATCACGCTATCGAGGCTCTCCTCGTTGCGGCGAAGGCGCCGGCCGTGAAGCCTCATCCACTTTTCGATCCGCTGGACGCCCAGGCGTCCCAGGCCCGGCTGCCTGAGGAGTTCGTTCCTGGTATGAAGCGACGCAATCTCGAGCAGGTAGTCGATGCGCGTGGCCGGCTCCCTGCTGATGAGGCCTGCATGCTGGCTGCCAACCAGGATGGTTGCAATCCGCTCCGGCAGATAGCTATCCATGGGCTGCTCGACAGCGGCGGATTTTGTCATGGTCGGTTCCACGTATAAGTCTGCAGATCGCGCCGATGCGCTTAAGAATGAATCTATCGACACAACCCGCGTTCGTTGCAACCACACATGGTGTCGATCGCTCTCAGTTAGATGGATTCTAAGTCAGATCGCTTCCGCCTGTGCATCAATACACTCGTGAGTTGCATGGAGTTATGCAGGGTGCGCCGAGCCAATTGACATGACGAATCTTCGAAAGGTGACACACGGGCCATTTGCCGCATCGCTTTCGACCGATCAGGCAAACGACTCCCTCGTGTGGTCTCTCGCTGTCAAATGCACGGCACCGCCGGAACAATTGCGCTTGCGATGTCTGCATGATGCCGGTTTCGCGCGCCCGATCGAAGAACTGAAGTCGGAAGAGATCGTTCTCTGGCTGGCGAAGGTGGCTCCGCCCGGCGACGGACCCGATACGCTCAGGGTCGAGCAGGCCATGCAAGTGCTCGATGCCAAAGAAACCGATCGCATGGCACGGTTCCTCCACATTGAGGATCGCATGGGCTATCTCGCCGCGCATGCCGGCGCGCGCCTTCTGCTTGGAGCGATCGCGGGACGGGCAGCGGACGGGTTGCGATTTGAACAATCCGCGCTAGGCAAGCCCGTGCTCGTCGATGCCCCCGCAGAGCTCGACTTCAGCCTGAGCCACGCGAGAGGCGCCGTAGCCGTCGCAGCGGCACACATGCCGATCGGGGTGGATATCGAGCCGCTGCGGCACATTTCAGATATGGACGCGATGAGTGAAATCGCCCTGGCGGCAGAAGAGCGTCGGGAGCTGGCAAAAGCCCCTGCAACTCTGCGGCCCCGCCTCTTCCTTCGCTACTGGACGCTCAAGGAGGCAATCCTCAAGGCGGCCGGTGTCGGTTTCACGATCCCACCTGATACATTGATCGTCGATGCCGGGTCGTCTCCTTCGGTGCTCGCCGTGCCGGCTGCCCTTGGATCCACAGCGCAATGGCGCGTGATCGCCTCGGCCACCTGAAATCCGAAAGCAAACCTCGTTGGCAAGGCGATCTAGGCGATGAGTTCCCGGCGCGAAATCGTCGCAAGCAGCGATTCGGCGATTTCCTGCGAACGCACAGCCAGAACGGAGAGCAGCGTATCGCTGAGGCCGTGCGAGGCTTCCGAATATCCCTGCAGATGGATTTGCGGCCGAAACGCCGGACTGGTGACCAGCCTGTAATTTCGATCCGGCACGCTGTCGCGAATGTAGCGTTGAATAGGTTCAAGAAACGCGTGCGGCGTTTCCCTGTCGTAGCCGGTGGCGAGAACGACGGCATCATAGGTCGAGCGGCGCGTTTCGCCCCCGAACTTGTCGACCAGGCTTATCTCGATCCCTTCAGCTGTCGCATGC
>NZ_LLYB01000113.1:0-4123 GCF_001440475.1 Bradyrhizobium lablabi
TACTTCGGAGCCGCCGGGTACGCGCCAACCTGATCGGGAACCGCTCTAGCATCGAGTTTGCAGGACGTGGCGCCGCTGCCGAGTGGTTGACAGATCGGAATCTCGCGCCCCGTTGCAACGTCGAGCGCTAGCATGGTTTTCGTGCCGTTTGCGCCCTTGAAGTTTCGCTGGACGATGCCGCCGACGCGCACGCCTTGCCGCGCGAGATCCTGGGTGAAGTCGGCAAGCAGTCTATCCGCGTCTTGTTCCGGCCTGTAGAGGATTGCCGCAAGGCGCTTGGGATCGATCTCGGCGAGGTTGGCGATCATAGGCTTGATCCTCTGGCTCGTTTCACCTGCAGCGCCTGCCTGTCCAGTATCTACTGCTGGCGTAGATGGCGCGATGCCCTAGGGTTCAGAGGTCGTGCCAGCGGGACGGCCTTTGACCTGGGGCGAATACGTCAATTCCATAGTTGAGCCTTAGCGTATAGGCAGCGGCGCGTCATGCGCGCGTGCTGGAGGTCGCCGCCACACCTTTGGCCCGTACACTGAACTGCGCATCGATCGCAAAGCTAGAGAGCCTATCGCTGAAGGCGATTTCGATCCGGTCTGGTGTGGCTGTCCTCACGTGCTCTACTTGCGCTGCACTTCTCGATCAACGCTGGGGTGAAGATTACCGCAAGGCCGAACATCACCATGCCCACGGCAAGCCAGCTTGGCCACGGAGGCGTTCGGAAGCGGCTGTACCACGAAAGACAGCGCGTATAAAACTGATCCGACCACAGGCCCGGCAAAGATGAAGGGGAGGGTGCGTCCGTCCCAGAAAGACGCGAGAATCCCGCGACCAGCTTCGGCTGCGTCGACTCACAGGTGCCGAGCGCTTTCACAGCGTGCTCCGCGGCTGCGCCATAGAACGCTGCCGCCGGATTGTAGATCGACAGTTTTGCGAAAGTCTCCGCGTCGTTCACGAACTTCTGAGTCGAACTCCACAGCCGAGGTTGCCGATCGCATGGGTGAAGCGGCTTTGCGGAACCGCGAGACGGTTCTCGGCCAGTTTGCTCGGGCGGGCATTCGGCCGAGAGAAACACCTCAAAGGGCGCCCCTTGCGTGATCTGGCCGTAAAACTGTCCGCTCGCGCCAAAGCTCAACGGGGCCTCGCCTGGTCTTTTGCTTCAACGACGCTGCATCTCCTTGGCCGGCATGGTGAAGTTCGCAGCGACCGCCACATCGATCTCTGCCGCTTCTGCATTTCCGATCATAAGCAGCGTCAGAATTGAATTGATCAGGATCAATCGGGTAAGCGTCATCGGAAATTCCTGGGACGGGGCCGCTGCGATGGCTTTGGCCATCGCGGCTCTTTAGCTCCTTATCCCAGCAATCCGCGTGCCGTTCAGGAAAATGGTGCGCGGACTTGGTTGACGACAGTAAACGCGCATAGCTGCCAGCGTGCCCTGTCGAATGGCTGGGTCGGCTTGTCGTGCTTCCGATATCGGCGTCTTCAACCGCACATGGCGTGGCACGACAAGAGTGGAGGCTTAAGATGATGCTGTTCGCCTCTCGTGCCGAGCTTCTCGTTTCACGCCGCGGCGCTTGCCTGTCCAGGCTCTGCTGTTGGCGTGGAAGCTGGTATGGTTTGCAGTGGCGGTTCAGAGGCCGAGAGTAGCGAGATGTGCTTGAGCTGGGCGAATACGTCCATTCCATCCTTGAGTCCTAGCGAATCAAAGGAGAAACGCGTGATGCGCGCTAAAATCTCTGCGCCCGAGCCCCCAGTGCCGAGCGCAAGTACCAGCGTGATCTCAGCCGCGCCGAGCGGCAAACAGGCTCTGATGCGCGCCGGAAAGACGTTGAGGATGGAGCCTGCGCGCGGCGCTTCGCGCGCGACGCTGACGTCGCAGGCGGCGATGCGCAGCCGTTGGTGCACGCCGGGTGCAAGCGGCGGCGCCGGAACCAACAGGCGCGCACCTTTGAGGCGGAGAATAAGAAGCCCATAGCGTCCATCATAGCCGCTCACCACGGCATCAAGGCTGATGGCGGCTTCGCGGCTTGGTGCAAGCGGCAGCGCAGGATCGGTCTGCAAGACATGCAGCGGCCCAGCCGCAGTCACCATGCCGCGATCCATCATAACGAGATAATCGGCAAAGCGTTCGATCTCCGCCATGTCATGGCCGATGTAGATCATCGGCAGCGCGAGCTTCGCGGGCAGGCGTTCGACGAACGGCAGAATCTCACGTTTGGCGCGGCTGTGGAGCGCAGCAAGCGGCTCGTCCATCACAAGCAGTCTGGGCTGAGACAACAGCGCGCGACCCATGGCGACGCGCTGCCGCTCCCCGCCGGATAGATGCGAGGGAGAGCGGTCGAGTAGCGGCGCTAGGTCGAGCAGTTCGACCACCTCATCAAACGCGATCGGCATCGGTTTGGGTTTGGGCGCACCATAAAGCAGGTTTGCGCCTGACCGACAAATGGAGAAAAAGGCCCGCCTCCTGAGACACATAGCCAATAGAACGCAGATGCGGTGGGCGGAAGGTAGTCTCGTCCTGCCATACCTCGCCATCGATGGCGCAGAGGCCGGTCGGCAAACGCTCAAGGCCAGCGATGCAGCGTGCCACCGCAGTCGTTCCGCAGCCTGGCGGGCCGAAAATCGCCGCCACGCCTTTGGCCGGTACGCTGAAGTGTGTATCGGGTGGAAAGCCAGCGATACTGCCCCTGAAGGCAATCTCAATATGGCCCGGTGTGGCTGTCCTCACGTGCTCCTCCTTCTGCTGTATTTGTCGATCAAGGTTAAGGTGAGGACTACCGCAACGGCGAACATCGCCATGGCGCCGGCAAGCCAGCTTGCTTCGCGCCAGCGCGACTCTTGGACAAAGTCGAAGAGAAAGGCCGACAGCACCTTGGTACGCCCAGGAATGTTGCCGCCGATCATCACCACGACGCCGAACGTGCTGATCGTATGCGCAAAGCCAAGCACGGCGGCTGTCAGAAGACCCGGTCGCGCCAGAGGCAGGGCGACCGTGAAGAAGGCATATAAGGGTGAGGCGCGCAGAGTAGCCGCGATCTCCAGCGGCCGGTCACCCACAGCAGCGAAGGCGGAGCGGATGGGCTCCACCACCAAAGGCAGCGCTGACAAAACCGATCCAACCACGAGCCCCGCAAAGGTGAAGGCCAGCGTGCGCCCGCCCCACAGAGAGGCGAGAAGGTCGACCGGGCCGTTCGGGCCGAGCAGGGCGAGCAGATAAAAACCGAGTACTGTTGGCGGCAGCACCAGCGGCAGCGCGATGATCGTGGCCACGGCCTCCGTCCAAAGGCTCTTCGAGCGTGCTAGCCACCACGCGAGCGGCGTGCCGACGATCAGCAGGATCACGGTCGTCACGCTCGCGAGCTCGATCGTAAGCCCGAGCGACTGCCAGATTTCTGGTGAAAGGCTATCCATGCGCGTCAATTTAACTGTTCGAGCACATTGTCATGCTCGCGTAATAATTGAGTAGACTACCGGGACCTTTAGGCGCGCGTCGCTCGGTTATCGGCGTCAGTCTGCAACCGCACGACGTTCCGCAAGATCGGGTCACAAACTCCTGCGGCACGAGCCAGCGCGAAACGCTCTTGCTGTCTGCGAGTTGCGGAAGCGGGGCGGCGCTGAGCTCGGCATTGACCGTCTTGATGAATTGGTAGGCCTGCGTGATGGTTGCGCCCTCGACCAGCTTCGGTTGCATGCCCTCATAGGCATCGATGGCCTTCATCGCTTCCACCGCAGCGCCATAGAGCGCCGGGGCGGAGTTGCAGATCTGTAGTTTTAGGATAGATGCCGTCCTGAACGTGTCGAAGCCGTTCACGAACTTCGCCGTTCTGCTCCAGAGCACCAGGTTGCCGCTAGCGTGGGTAAGTCGGCCTTCACGTACAGCAAAACCATTCTCAACCAATTTCTTCGGGTGGGAATCGTCGGCCGTGAGAATCATTTGTCACGACCCGCCTTGCGTGATCTGGCTATAAAGCTGTCGGCTCGCGCCGAACACGGCCTTCTGTGCGGATTTCTGCTTGAAGGATGCGATATCCCCGGCCGGCTCGGTGAACTCGGCGGCAAGCGCGACATTGATGTTCNGCCGACTGTTCACTTCCGAGCATAAGCGGCATCAGTGCCTTAATCGGGATCG
>NZ_LLYB01000113.1:4129-29775 GCF_001440475.1 Bradyrhizobium lablabi
ATCGAGCGCGGCTCATCGGGCAGTCCTGAGACGGGCCGCTGCGAGCACTCTGGCAGCGGCGGCGGGTTTGCGCCTGATCCCAGCAATCGGCGTGCCGCTCGCCGAATCTGGTGAGCGCCTTGCTTGGCGAGGAAAACACCGTAACTGCCTGCTTTTTGATGACGTTGCCGATTGTCGGACCTCCGACATCGTTGTCTGAACCGGACAAGGTGGCCGCTCGTGTGATGTGGCTCGCCTCTCAGCGCGCGGCCAGTTATTCGAGGCCGTGTTGGGGTAGGAAAATCATGATAAGATCGGAACTGCGCCGCCGCGCGGGCGTCTCGACCGTGGTAAAAACCTCCCTTATGTCCAGGCTCTGATTGCGATCCTGATCGGTGTCCTCGTCCGCTGCTGTCGCAGGAAGCTGCCGTCCACTCGCCGCGCGAGGAGCCTGCACAAGCTAGACTTGCGCAGACAGGTTACGGATATCGTCACCATCGCTCGCCAGCATGTCGAAGGCAGAGAATTGGACTTCCTCATCGTGCGTCCGTCGACGCCAAGCAGCACCGCTTCGCCGTCGATCACAAAATAGGTTTGGCGGTTTCGGAGCGCGGCCTCGAGGACGAGGGGAAAACGGTGGCTCCATTCATACCCGTTGCGAGTGAACAGCCGCACTCGCTTGCCTTCACGTTGAGGAATTAGCCGATAGCCAACATGCTTGATCTCGTGGAGCCATTCCGGCCGATCGGGGACCTTGGTCCCGCGCATCGGAATGCAGGGATCGAAGGCAGGCTTAGGCATGCGGGATAAATAGGCAATCGCACGCGTAATGCGAGTCTGATCAGACCAGCCGAAGGGTCAACTGGCGCTGGTGCGCGACTTGAACCCCTTGCCGTCGCCAACTACGACAGTGGTGGTGGTGGTCGGCTTCTTATCCACGATGGTGCATTTCTTCGCTCCGTGCCTTCCCATCGACAATAAAGAGGCCGCCGAAGCGGCCTCTCTATTCACCGGTACATAGCAACTGGAGGATTAGAAATGTTGAAAGCAATGCGCCACTATGCGTTCGGCGCCGCAGCGGCAACCGCTCTTTTTGTAATTCCGATCTCGGCCTTTTCCCAATCCATTGAGGTTGGACCGGGAGGCGTCCGAGTGTACGACGGTCGAGGGGGTGGGCAATGCGAGCAATTGCGGCGTGCCTGCGAAAACAAGGACGCGCTAGGGGAACGGGGCGAAGGAAATTGCCGCAGATACCGTGAGACCTGCCAAAGACCAGTTCGGAGGGATGTGTGCGCCGAATTGAGACAAGCCTGCCTCTACAAGAACGAATTGGGCGAACAAGGCGCAGGAAATTGCCGCAGGTATAGCGAGACTTGTAGAGGTCGCTTGTAAAGGTGGTCTTGCAGGGTGATCCGGCATCGCTCGACACCGCCCCGCGCAGCGGTCATCCCAAAGGCCGCCTCGGTTGGCGGCCTCGTTCATATCAGGCCAAGCCTGCAAGTCGCCTGTTGGCCCTTCTCGGACCTCGTGTGATGTCCGCTTTTGCGCCGCTCTTGGGGATAAGCGGACATTTGTCTTAGGCAAATAGATCAGCGCCGCTCTGCGTTAGCTTCACGAACGTTCCGCTCTCGTGCAATTCCAGCCAGCCACGCTCGATAGCGAGCGCGAGGCCAGCGCTGTATTCGGCCGGTGTGCCCTTGTCCTTGAACAGGAACTGCTCGTTGATTTTCTCGATGTAGATCCGACCATCGTGGCTAGGTTCGAAGGCGCGCGCGTGCTCCATCAGGCGGCGCGCGGCTTTCTCGGGGTCGGAGTAGGGGCGATCACTCGTAAGCTTCATGCTGCTGCTTTGTCTTCCTTGTCAGCGGCTCTAGCAACTACCCTGATCGCATCGTCGGGTAACGGACGCTGCAGGGCCTTGGCCTCGTCCCACGGTGCTCGCATCCAGACGTAGCGTTCCTCGTCTGTCTGCAGGATGACCGGCATGGCCTTCGGGCCGGTTCAACGACAGCGTTCGGCGTTGCGGTGAGGAAACCGTAGACCAGGTGCGGCCCCGGGACGGGGTTCGATTTGGTACCGCGGTCGCCTTTGAATTCGGTCCAGATGCCGGCAAAGCAGGTCAGGGGCCGATCATCATTGATGGCGAACCAAACGACGCGCGTATTCGGCAAATCTGTTGAACGGCACCAAGCAGCGGCTTTCCGGTTTCAGCCAGCCGCGCCAATGCGGCGAGGAAGTGTTGCGGATGTTAGTCACGGGCGGCCCGCCTGTCCGGGGCGGTGACGGCATGCCCCAGCGCATCAGGACTAGCTCGCGCTCGGCGCCGGCGTTACGGACGACGGGCGCCGGATAGTCCGGAAACACGCCTGGCATCGGCGGCAGGTTGCCGACGTAGCTGTTCATCACGTGGAAGAGCGCTCGAATTGCTTCTTGGTTGGTCGTGATCGAATAAAGGTTACACACAGCCCGTACCTATAGCGCCTGACATCCGTTCCTGGCCCCAAAGCCTAGTAAAGTTGCGGAGATACGCCAAGTCGCTCAAATTACGACGATGAGTACCAAGACGCGTGAGGTCATATGGGGTGGCCGGATCGCCTGCAGTGTCCCACTCGCCATAGCTGCCGCTAGAAAGACCTCTCACTCGTCTCACCAGCTGGGTGCGGAAGGAGGACTCGTTCTTGAACAGCAGAGGGTCATGGTCCTAGAGCAGATACATCGCGATGACCGTTATCGCGACATCGCGGCCTGACACGGTGTTGGCCAGTTGCAGAAGTTCGTTGGTCGAAGCCCTTACGAAGCGGAAGATAGTCTTCGGAGGCTGCGATCTCCAATCGCGTATCAACACTTCCCAGCGTTGGTCGCAGATGGACCAGAGTTTCGCATCTGGTTGCTTCGCGATCCTCGCCTGAACCATCTCGATGAACGGCTTCAGGTCGGCCTTGCTGACCGTCCGCTGTTCTTCATGGCTCTGTCGGCGCTTGCGGGACCTATGCTTGGAGCAAAGATGGGAGTGACCGGCGCGAGCATTCGCGCAGCCATTTACTCGGCAGCGTGGCATCGTATTCCTTGGATGTTTGCATTCCGCAGCCATGCCCAGACAGACCGACGCAAACTGTCGCGAGGCAGCTCACTTTCAAGACGGGTCCTGACCGAGATCAGCCCTCGTCACAGCGCGGCCTTTAGCATCGCCCCAAAGATCATCGCAAGCGAAAAATCCAATCAACTTATTGATTTTACTTCGAGATTTGGAGTGCTTCCATATCTGGAAGGCGTCCATGAGTTACGGGTGGTTGACGCCAAGTTCTTATTTTGTTCTAATGCCTTCTCGCGCAGGGGTGGCGCAATGGGGCTTGATCAAATCCGTGCAGAGATAGCCTTGAGGCGGCTGGTCGGTAGGCAGCGGAAGGAACTGCTTCAGCTACAGCGAGGCAGCACCGCCTCGGCGTCAGCGAAGGCTCTGTTGCAGCGGTTGCTGGACAAAATCGAACACGTTCTGCGCCGAACGCGACCGACTGAAGGCCAAACTACCCCAGCCAAAAGGTAAGGTGCTTGGAGGCCGCAAATGGGGAAACACTTCCAAGGCGATCCTGATCCGCCGCCCTTCATCAGGGCTCTGGCGGACCTCCCCCACTTGGCCACCCGCGAGGGCTACTGCTATACCACGTTCAGGCCATCTTGGTGGCCATCGATCAGTACGCCGCCAAGGCGTTCGGCAACCGCGAATACTTTCTCAACAAGCCGTGCAGCATCGGGAGCAAGATGAACGGCGATGTTCCTTAAATCTGCGACCGCAACGGAATGGCTGGGCCAGTCGGCGGGTGATCAAATCCGGGTGCCATAATCTCACGGAACGGTGAGGCTGTTTCGTTCGCAGCTTCTCACGAAACCTGCGCGGCTATTCTCGGTCTCCCACGAAACAAAATAATTCTGACGACATCATTTTCTCGCGAAACGGCAAAGTCCTGAAACGCGACAAGTTCATGATCGCGGCATCCACCAACACGAAGGATGCGATCATGTTCAAGCTATTCTTCTCAACGGGCACAATTGGAATCGGAATTGCTGTTGCAGCTTTGATCGCATGGTCGCAGGCCGTTACGCCGCTGCAAGCGACTACTGCGTCATCGACGATCAACCCCACCGACATCATGGCGACTTACAAGGCTTCGTTACCAGTCGAGCAGTGGGACGCCATCTGAAGTTCTGTGTAGTTCTAGTTTCCTCCCAAGTAACCTAGCCCCGGTCCATCGCCGGGGCTTTTTTACGTGGGCAAGGTCGCTAAGTCCGCTACCGAACAGTCAAGGTTCGCCAAAGACAGATAGGTTGTTCCATCACCGAGCCGTTATGGGCAGATGTCGGTGATGTGAACGCAATGTGCGCTCCCGCCTCACTCAAGCAGGGGAGCAGCGCCAATGCTGAGGCGTCGTCGTATCAAACAGACGGAATCTCTGGAATGTCGGTTGGCAGAAGAGGCAAGGCTGCTCCGCGAGCAGGCCGAGTTGCAACCTCATGGAGCAGAGCGGGAGGCCGCACTTCGAAAGGCCGACCAGGCTGACACCGCGTCACACATGAGCGACTGGTTAAGGTCACCCGGCCTGAAATCTCCAACGTAACTTGACCTCGACAACCAACCTTGAAGTGCGGAGGCCCAACGAAGGCATTCTCACCGGACGACGACGGTGCTTGCAAGCACTGCCGTTACGAGCAGCGCTGCGCCGAAGATTGCAACGCCAAGACAGATTCGTGCTGCTATTGAATACGAATCGAGTTGGGGCAGTTCGATCACGACACGCTCCCTTGTGATGTGCAGGCGGGAGCGCAATGGGTCTCTCAGCCACCGGCGCCTACAGACAAAGCCTTGGCCGGTGGTGCCGGGTTAACCTTAGGGAACCTGGGTTGGTTGCTAGAAGGTCCGCGCCAGCGTGATGGTGTGGCGAACTGCGATCCAGTTTTTTTCGGGATGGTCGAAACCAAATGTCCACTTTCTGAGTTAGTGGAATCGCCCAACCAACCACGGGCGGCGTCACATGAGTGAACAGCTCGACTCTTCCGAAGTGTCCCGGCAGGCAATCCCTCCGACTAATTACTGTGCGTATTGTGGCGGGTTCGCCGTGGCGATGGCTGTTCTCGATGCTCGCCAAGGCAAGAGCTACCGGCTGCTGCGCTGTCCAAGCTGCGGAAAGATGAGTTGGATCGAAGAGCGGTGTTCCGCCAAGTAGCAACCACTCAGCATTGGTGGTGGAAGCAACGATCACGTCCCCTGATTGTTCGGGATTCCTGCGAAGTGGGTAAGAATGTCCGCCGTTGCCTTCCAGCGCGGCGGGCATTTTTTTATGAGTTTGCGTTGTGTCGAAGCGTATTCCATGCCGGGATTCATCCGGCCTCAACTAGCCACGTTGAAATCCAAGGCACCGCCTGGCGATCAATGGCTGCATGAGATCAAATACGACGGCTACCGCGTCCAGGTTCATGCCAATCGCGGTCGGAAGAAGGTTTACATCCGCAGCGGGGTGGACTGGACAAAGCGCTTCTCATCCATCGCTGCCGCTCTCGACATCCCGGCCAGGCTAGCGTTGATGGGGAAGTCGTTGTGGTCCATGAGGGGCGCACCCACTTCAGCGAACTGCAGGCGGAGTTAGCGGCAGGTAGACAGGGCCGGCTGGTCTATTACGCCTTCGATCTGTTGTGGCGTGACGGTGATCTGCGCAAATTACCCCAGATTGAACGCAAGCAGACCTTGCTGCCCAGCTCGGTGAGAACGCAATCGAACTGCCTGTGTTGTATTCCGAACACCTGACCGGGGATGGTCAACAGATGTTTGACCATGTAGCCAAGTTGAATTGGGAAGGTATCATCTCGAAGCGGGCTGACGCCGCGTACCGATCAGATCGCAACGAAAACTGGCTGAAGATCAAGGCGGTTCACAAGGGCAAGTTTCCGGTTATCGGGTTTGTGAAAGATCCGACGGGTGTTGCTGCGCTGTATCTTGGAAGGCGGGAAGGCAGTGATCTGGTTTACATGGGTAAGGTCGGACGGGCTGGTGCCGCACCGTGTCCAACCAAATCAGGCGGCAGCTCGACACGGTGGTCAGCCCCAAGTCCAAGCTAACCAAGGCCATTAGGAAGCCAAAGGCGACATGGGTTGAGCTGAAGTTCTACGCCGACGTTGAATACCGGGACATCGCGTCGGAGGGCTTGTTGCGGGCAAGTTCGTTCAAAGGATTGTCCAAGCCTTGATTTTTGTTGTATCGCGCTGCCAGAAGGTGCGTAGACTACCGCCATCACCGCAAGGCTCTCGGCATCTATCGGTGATGAGAACGCCAGTTGCGCTTTCGCCTATCCGAAAAAGGAGAACGGCGATGCAGCAAGAGCAGCGCGACAAGGTCTATCGTTTCGACCAAAGCCCAACAGCGCAGGCAGAGCGGCTGCGCAAGGAGGCCCGCGGTGGCACTCCCGCTGGGATCAAGCGTGACCAGTTGCTGCGCGGGGCGCTTCAGTTTGAAAACGAGGCACGGGTGAAGCGTTGGCTGGCCTCGCAAGATTTGAAACCGCCGACCTGACGCCGACCGTCGCCGTCGGCGGAACGATACCCAGCTGTGCGAATGGCTGAACTGGCCGGTCTGAAACCGCCTGTGTAGGAACCCAGCGGTTCAGTGTTCGTTATCTCCGCATGACCGATACCGACCTCTTTGAGCAGTTTTTCAACATTGCTTGGAGCGTCCTTGAGAGGATGGATGAACTCGGCGAACCCAACGACACCTCCCGATTTCTGATCGACAACATTGCTTGCATGATGAGACGTGGCGAACGGCGCAGGCTGTTGCTCTCGAACGCCGGCATCGATGCGTACAGGAAGCGACCGATTAGGCTGGTATCGTGATCGCCCCCTTGCAAGGTCTGTCTTGGTATCGGCTGGGTTTGCGAGAACCACCCAACGCGAGCATGGGCGGAAGAATCGGGTTGTCAGTGCGGGGCCGGCCTTGCGAATGTGTTCGCGCTGACGGCCTCGAAGAGCCTGACGTGAGCCAGATAATCGAAGAGAGACCATCAGCCCGAAACTAGCGCCGCGACTTCTTAGCGGCCGTGCGCCGATTGTAAGGGGAACGGTTGGTGGATCTCAGGAGATGCCCTCGCGTTGCGCCTTGCTTGCTATCGACGCGGGTGGACGTTCCATCTTCAGGCTGATGACGCCAGTTGGCGTGTTGGCCTTGGCAAGCGAGCGTAGTTGCTTTACTTCCTTGTCGCTCCACGGCTGACGCGAGCGGCGTTTGTATTTCGGGTTTGCTTTGTGCGGTCCCTTCCTGCCAATAGGCGATCCAGGTCGCTTCGATGCTGGTTGTCGTCTTGCTGCTATGTGCACCTCCAATGATGGTTAACGCGCGATTTTGCGGCTGGTTCCCTCCATGACATTGAGATAATGTTCGCGCTGGCCGTCCTATCCCGGCTGACCAATGGAAAGTAGATATGGGACCATGACGCCCTATGACCCGATGGCCGTCGCGGTAGACTGGCTAGACGCTTACCGCGCTCGTCGCATCAACCAGATGGTTAGGATGCACAGCCCTGACGCTCTGATCGACTGCACCTGTGGAGGTAGCAACGCCATCTACGGTCAGCAAGTTATTGCGGCCTATTGGAAGCGCCGGTTCATTGAAAGTCCGGTGCTCGAACTACTAGATTTGCACGTGGCCGGTGAGGATGTGCTGGTCACCTACCGAACCAGCAGCGGGATGATCGTCTAGGCACAGCTAAACATCGCAGAGGATGGCCTGATCACTTATTGCTCTTGTGGTTCTGTTTGATCGGCGACGTTAGCGATTAGGGGCGGCTCAATGCAGGACATGCTAGCGCAGTTGGAGAAGCTACGCAGGGATGCGGCAGAGTGCGAGCTAATCCGAGACTTGGCGACCGATCCAAAGAAGCGCGAACTATTCGACCGGCTAGCGGCCCATCTGACACAGCTAGCGTCTGAGGTCGAGCAGACGATGCTAAGGTACGGGAAGGGATAGGTGCGACTACTGAAGGGTGGCCCGACGCATGACGTTGTGGGACGACACACGTCGGGCCTTGCCACAATAAGGTTCAGCCCCAGTATGGCCATTAGCCGCGCTGGCCGAACAACGCTATAGCCCTTCACTGGGGTCGGGAACACCGTGGGACTACGGAGGCTCGCCAGTGTTCTTCGATCGATGGGTGCGCTCGCGCAAGCCTTCCAAGGCTAGGCGGGCGTGGTGCGCAGCCTTGCGATCGCCGGTCTTCTCGATGTGCTCCAATGCCCACAGCAAGTATTGCATGGCAGTCATGGCATCAGAATCATGGCGAATGGTCATGACGTCCTTCGTACACAATCTCCTTTTGATCGTCGTCGCTGCCGTTGCATACGCGAAATGCGCAAGTGACGGTCACTCAAGTATCAAACTGCACAGACCGGTAACTGAAGACCAGCCAACACCTTCACGTCCTCCAGAAGTCCTTGAACCTTGTTGGCGATAGCTCGGTGTACCTCAAGGTGTGCTGGTGTTGCGGTGGCCGAGACAGACTTCAAGGCGCTGATGTCGTGGCTGCATTAGATCGCATTCAGCGCCTTATAGATCGCACCGCGTGAGCAACCGAGTTGCTTGGCAATGGCAGTCGCGCCAAGCCAACGTGTCGGAGCCGTTCACGAACTTGGCCATTCTGCTCCAGAGCACCAGGTTGCCGCTGGCGTAAGTGAGCCGGCTTTCCCGTAGTGCCAGAACATCCTGGACCAATTTCTTCGTGCGGGAATCGTTGGCCGAGAGAATCACTTTGCACGACCCGTCCTGCGTAGTCTGATTAGAAAGGGTCGGCTCGCGCCGAACACGGCCTTCTGTTTGGATTTCTGCTTAAAGGTTGCGATGTGCCCCGCCGGCTCGGTGAACTTGGCGGCAATCGCGAACATTGATGTTCGCCGGTTCTTCACTTCCGAGCATAAGCGGCATCAGTGCTTGACCGGGATCAATCGAGCGCGGCTCATTGGCAGTCCCTGAGACGGGCCGCCCGCGAGCGCTTTGGCAGTGGCGGGTTTGCTCCTGATTCCCGCAATCGGCGTGCCGCTCGCGGAATCTGGTGAGCGCCTTGCATGGCGAGCGGAAATACGCGCAACTGCCTGCTTTTGAATGACGTTGCTGACCGTCGGACTTCCGACATCGTCGTCTTGAACCAGACAAGGTGGCGCTCGTGTGATGTCGGTTGCCTCTCAACGCGCGGCGGCTAGATTTTCGGTTTCGTATTGAGGGAGGAAAATCATCACAAGACCGGAACGGCGGCCGCCGCGCTGGCGTCTCGATCCTGGTACAAGTTCCTTTAGGTCCAGGTGCTGATCGCGATCCTGATCAGAGTCCTCGTCCGCTGTTGTCGCCGCCTCACGACTAATGACTGGTCTCTGCTCGGGCGATAGCACGTAACAGCCTATCATCTATCTGCTCGTCTTCGCTATACATGATTGGTTGGCCGCGCTACCAAGCTACCGCGCGATTTCTAAAGCGGGAATACGGGCATCAGTTCGTTCAGCCGGTCTGAATACGTGCGCGGTTGGCCATTTGAATTCCAAGGTTTCCCATGTTCACTTCCTAATCTCACAATGGACGCGTGTTCGGCGACCGTAGCGCAACTTTTGAGACCCGTCCTTTACCAATCCTGATAGGTGCCTCGCAGGCCTTTGTTGGCGATACTGCTCAACCGAAGCAGGAGCGACCCACAATGAAGATGGTTGTTTGGAGTGCGCTTGGCGTTTTTGCGTTTGGAGTCTTTGCGGTAGGCGCCTTCGGATGGATATTAAGGCCGTTTATGAGCGAGCCTGTGAGGCAGATGCTGACGAAGCTATTAAGCAGCTCAACTGGTATTGAAGCGAAGTCCCCACGAGAGGATTAGAAGCTTTGGTGGAGTAAATTCCGACCTCAGCCGTTTGAGAAATCTGTCGACCAAACGATCAGATACATCGAAAGCGGCAGATGCCAGTGCGACGTGAAATCGTCCAGTCTGACCGCGAAATCGACGACATTCGTTATTTCGCAATTGCCGCGAGCGGCTCGCTCGTCTGATCAAGACTCATCAATGATGAAAGTGGTATCGCTGGGCACCGATCCGCCGGCTCCTCTAGGCGGATCCGTTGGTGCTCGACGCCAGGGGGCGTCCTAATGTTAGTTGCCGACCGCAATGGACGATAGTCTTGGCGAGTTCTTCGCCGAGCTCGGTTAGGACTTCGTTGCAGCTTGCTCGAGCGCAGCATGAATTCCCTCCGGACGTCGCGATTTTGGGTGACGAGGTGACCAGGCGGCGCTGTTTGCCGGCATTTGGATGATCTCGATGCCATCGTTGAATCTGACACCTGCGATGATCTTCGGCAACTGATTTGTGCCTTTGGGCCGCCAAGCTCGTGATGCGGCGATGACACTTCAGCCTGGCGGTGGTCGGCGACAACGAGCCCGTGGTGCGCACGTCCTGCGCCGCATGGTGACGAACACGCTCTCGATGCGATTGGTCGTGCGCAGGTGGTCGCAATGCTCGGCAGGAAAGTCGTAGAAGGCCAGGAGCGTCGCGATCCTTGACCAGACATTCGATCGCCCGGCCGTACTTGGCGCGGTATTTCTCGGCGAATTGGCGAGCGGATCCGGTTCAGCTCGACGATCCTGCCGCTGTGGGCACGGCGGACCCGAAGTCTGGATGCGCTGTTGCCAGTGCTGTATCTGCGCGGCATCTCGACCGGCGATTTCCAGGAGGCGCTGACCGCCTTGCTGGGTGAGGACGCGCCGAATCTGTCGCCTGCGGTGATTTCCATGGAAGCACTGAGCAGCCTCGGTTGAATGGTGGCTCAGCTGAGCGGCCTGCCGCTTTCTCAGCTCTGTTTTGAGATTAACACTGCATCAATTGCGGCTAGCTGCGTTGGCCTGCTTCACACTTCCAGATTCCATACAGAATGCCGATACCGTCAGCGGCACTCACTTAAGGTGAGCCTCATTCCAAGAAACCTCTTTTCAAGGCTGCCCGTAACAGCGTAGAGGAAGCAGTTGGCCAAGTTTGCGCTTCATGACCATAGACAATCCTCATCAATAATCTGGCGAGCTAGGCGAAAGGATCGAGATCGTTCATCTTGCAAGTATTCGTTCAGGGCGCGACGAAGGCCCAGTATTCGACACTACTGTCGACATAGCGCCCATTGCGGCACATCTACGACGTGCTAGCGCGCCTACAAGAAGCATGATCAGGCTTGGTCGAGCAGAAGAACAGCGCGGGCGATCTGGCGATTCCTTAGATCGGTCGCTTATCACCTGTCTCGCACTGGCGCTGAAAGCAGTGTCGCCCGCCTTTTCGATTCTTCGGGATGAGAGGGTGCTGCGCTTTTCGGGAAGCCCCCAAAGACAGCTCACGATCTTAAGCCGGACCCATCTTGCACAGCATAACGCATGATATCGGTGAAGCAGCCTAATCTGCATCGTCGGGGCGTCCGTTGTTAACACCACGAGACCAGCGGCAGCTTCCAGAGCAGGCCGTCGGGCTCGACGTCGAGACCTTTCTTGTTGGGCTAAGGGCTCTCAGATTGCCGACGGACGCGCACGTCTGGTGCGGCATGGTTATAGTTCGGCGCAAAACGATCGAGACCTGCGTAGGCCTGGATCCAGTGCAGTCCGCGATCGTGCTGCGACACGCCCAGTATCTAGGTGCAGTACTTCCGGCGTTCAGAAGCAGAACCCGCCTTCCTGTTGCGAATACGAGGTCAAGCGCGCAAAAGATGCCGCGGTTCTCGTTGTGGCATCACTTTTGCTTGCTACTGGGTCGCTGGCGGGCAGATCTCAGGTGGAGATTTAGAATGTCTGAGTTGTCGAAGCTGAACGTACTTGCGCTGCCTTTTGCGGTAATGATTGCGCTGTTCCCAGCGTCCGCGAAAGCGCCGATCTGGAGTTCGAGCGATCAATACGGTACTTATTCCCTTAATGGCTATTCCTGGAACAACGACGTATATGGCCAAGGTGCTGGGCCTCAGACGATCTCGGTGCATGCGGTCAATCAATGGAATGTGTGGTCGAACCAACCTGAAACCGACGGCATCAAGAGCTATCCCCACCAGGCCTTCAACGTTGGGAAACGGCTGAGTGCGATTAACAACCTGAGCTCAAGCTTCAATCAGAGCGTCCCGACTGGCGGCCGTTGGAACTTCGCCTACGATATCTGGGACAGCTCAAATGGTTATGAGATAATGCTCTGGACCAATTACACGGGGAATCCCGACGGAAGCGGCGATGTTAAGCCCATTTCTTACAACTACACTTCTTCCGGGGCCGCGATTCCCGTCTACAAAGGCATCAATGTGGGCGGAGCGACTTGGAATGTGTTTGAAGGCTGGAACAAACACAAGGTCATTTCGTTCCTACGCACTTCCAAGACCAACAGCGAGACCGTGGATCTCAAGAGTATCCTGCAATGGATCAAGTCGAAAGGATACTTCGGCGACATAATCGTCGGCAGCGTCCAATACGGCGTTGAGATAACCTCGTCCCCAGGTGGACTAAACTTTGACGTCAACCATTGGGCTGTGACCTCGAAGTGACTACTTTTTTGGGACCGTCGGCGAGGTGATCGTCGGCCCGGAGTGGGCACGGTCTTTGGGCGTTTTCTGTAGCAAGTCGGTGGCTGGAATGGCAGCTTCAGTGTAAATCTGGCCCGGCGTTCGCATGCCCCGCTCAATTCGTCTTCGGAAGCATGGCGACGTTCAGTCTGTAGTTGGTATCCATCCGAGCTGCCCGCATCTTAGACATCAAAGCCAGCCCAACGTCACCACCGGAAGGGCTGACCCGCTGCAGCACGATAGCTAGGGGNTAAGGTGGACTCTTCGAGACCATCAAGACCGAACATGGGTGTTATGCGGATTNGACACTTCGCGCTGGGAGCGCGAGTACGGAAAGAAGCCTAGCGGGCGCCGCTATTGGCGCTTTCGGATCATCTCGCCCCAAAATACAGCCCAAGATTATGAATTCAGAACGGTCATACCGTTGACCTTCCCCAGCGCGTGCCGCGCCGCAATGGAGAAGGCCCGCCAGCGCGGTTCGGCCCAAATCGTGGTACTCCCTTGAGGGACCGTACGCGGCGGACCATAGAACGCGTTTACCGCAAGACGCGCCGACGTGAGGTGTTCTGCAGGCATCGCCAGTGTGAAGCACTGTATTGCAGATCGAACGAGGTGGGCTCCACGCCAGATCGAGCTGCTGCTAGTTTGATGGATATCGGGTTAAGCCAAACCCACCTTGCGCTCGAACTCAACCGGGCTGAGATAGCCGATCGTCGAGTGTCCTGCGGGTAGTGTTGTAAAATCTGTCTGTCGTCCTTGCATCTGCTGCAATGGTGGCGATATCAATCGCTGGACATTGCCTTCTTGATCACGACGCTGGCTACACTCGCGCTGGAAGATAAGCTCATCAATTTGCAGATTGGAGTAATGCTTGTTGGCGGGGATCGTCTCCAGCGTGTGCCTGGGCTTCTACCAGCGGCTCTCAAGCTCATCAACAACTATGGGCCGACTGAAGCTACGGTCGTGGTGACCTCGGGATGGCTCTTCAGCGACAACGCTGTGCCGCATGGCCGCCCGATCGCGAACACGCGGGTGTACCTGCTGGATGCTCATGGTGCGCCGGTTCCGTTTGGGGGGGGCCTTTTGCTCGGGGGGGGGCGGGGTGGCGCGCGGCTACCTGATCCGCGATGGCATAAGATAAAGCATTGCAAAATCGATTGCTTGGGTTTTCTGACCACGCCCGGAGATGACATCGGGCGCATACATGCGAGCCCAATTGCGCGACGTGTTGTAGAACAATTGCAGGTCGGGCTTGATGTCCCAAAGCGGCGAGCCCTTGATCCGGCCGCAGTCGTTCCGCTTCGGGCGCAGCTTGCCGGGCGTGAACTGATCCGGCGCGGCATCGAGCGGCGGGAAATAGCGCGGCTCCCTCTCGCCCTTGAAGGTCGCCCACACCCGCACCGCCGCATGTTACCTTCAGACCTTCGATGGCATCCGGGACAATTGGCCGTGGTCGGAGATCGGCTGCGCGTTCTGGGAAGAATCGCGACATAGGCGATCGTGGCCGAGGCGACCGAGGTGCTGCCGCGCGATCCCGAGGGGCGGCTTGCGGTCCGCGCCGAGTTCGCTCGGCGCCAAGTCGAGGCGGTCGCCGCGCGTCGGAAGATCACACTCACCCAACCACGACGCAGCGATGTCGCGGGTGCATGCGGCGGTTCGCCATGTGCAAGAGACAATCAACCAGGCCAACGCGACCGGTGATCTCGCTTGGTTCAACGCCGCCTATCGTGCCTGGCGGATCGAAGCAAAAAATTTTGGGCGCGTCATGAGCTACGCCGAGGCGCTCGCACGGCTGCGCAAGGCGGTGACTAAACGACTGATTACCCTCGACGTAATCAATTTGGACGTTGATCTCTTGCCAGGCATCTTCCCCGAGCTGCCAAAGCAAGGCGCAGAAATTTACGTTGACGACTTGAAAAAACCGGTGCTTTCTTCGCGCACGCGCACGCGCACGCGCACGCGCACGCGCACGCGCACGCGCACGCNAGTCCAAAGCCACGCGCTGATGGATCGGGCCGCCGTGGTGTTTCCACACTAAACGCTAGACTGTTCGACCGATCTCGGCGGCGGGATCGGTCTTTTGTGGTTGCCCATGCCAACGCTCGGGGTTGATTTTGATTTCTCGAAGATCAAGCAGCGCGCCATAGACCTAGGCGGGACCGCCGATCAAATCCCCTATATCATGGCGACCACGCTCAACATGCCCGCCGAGAATACCCGGTCATATCTGATCGAGACGACATGGCCGTCGTCGGTCCGCAATCGATCGTTCCTGAAAGCTGCACTGACGACCAAGGGGTCGCGCGAGACGAAGGGCGATCCGTCCGTTAATATTTACGGCGAACCTCGCCCTGCATGCCACGGGTGGCACGCGCCGAGCGAAGGGCGGCAACCTTCCGATCCCGTCGTCGGTCAACGTGCAACGGACGAGCGGCGGCGCTGTACGCAAGCAGCAGCAGCCGAAGAACTTGCAGAACAGCTTCAAGCGCGGGCGCTTCATCTTCCAGCGCCAGAGCCGTTCGACTCGCAAGGCGAAGGGCCGCATCAAGCTGGTGTATTCGCTGCGGCCGTCGGTGCCGATCCAGCAAGACGTGCCGTTCTACAGGGACTTCGCCGAGGTGATGCGGCAGGAGATGTCGCTCAACCTGGCAATCGCGGTCATCCGCGCCATGTCCACGCGGTGCCGCTAACAGGGAGAGAGCCATGGCGACCAAACCTAGCGACGACGACAAGCACAAGGACAAGGCGCAGGCGGATCATGCCGAGCGCGAGAAGCCGCCCGCGGATCAATCCGAGCAGCAGCAGCCCCAGCCGGAAGATCCCCGGCAGGGCGTGCCGCCCTATAAGGACTGACTCCGTGCTGATCGAGCGCGTGGCCCGAGACAGGGTGATCAATCACCTCGATCCCGAGTACCTCGCGCAATGGCGCTCCTACTATCGAAAAATCGTCGAGCGTTACGTCGCGGGCGCCCTGTCATGGAGCGGCGCCCACAATGCGCTGATGTCCCTCGGCTTCCGCGACCATGCGCTCAAGATCGAACTGCTCGAGCTCGACAAGGCTCGCGACCGGCAAGGACATGGCTGATGATCCTTGCTCGATGCGCGCGCCATTTCTTAGCGTCGAAGAGGCCCGGAGCTTGGCTGGAGGTGTGATCTTTCAATCGAACCTATAGGAGGCCTGAAAGAACGTACCCCACCGTTCCATGCTGAACTTCGAAAAGCTAGTCGCAGTTGTTTCCGGACCACCACAGCCTGTGCATGTCGTCCTTTTTGGTCCACATGGCCCAATAGCGGCCACCGACGCCGACGCTGAAGTTCTTGGTTATGAAGTAGGACAGCACGCCTTCGACCTGTACACCCCCGCCTCCGTTCCCGCGTTGATCAATAAAGGTGGTCGTCGGGCGCAAGAGATGATTGTCACGCCCTTTGAAATCGGTCCAGGGCAGGTAAGCGACGTCCGTGCTCAGACGCCAACGCTCGGTGAACATGGTTTTGGCGCTTAGGCCGAGACGAGGTGCATTCCACTGAGTATTCTGGCTTGCAACGATCCTGTCGTCGCCAGGCGGCAAGCATGTAGTCATCGGGTTGGCGATCTGTATACACCCCCTCGAGTCGGAGCTCTGTGCGTAGTAGGTCCAGCCGATAAATCCGCCGACCTTGTAGTGGGTGGCGTGCAGAAAATCGTAACCCGCATCGGCCGTGTAATACGTGAACCTTCCGTTTGCCTGGCCTGATATCGTGTTGGAATAGGAGAAGCTGCGTTCGATGCCCCAATCTTCATCATTCATGCTTCCTTTGTCGAAGCGCCCGATCCCCACGTTGCCCTTCAGGAATACCCTCCAGGGGCTATCAACACGGCCAAATAGCTCTCCGGAAAGTCCGTCAAGCCCGTGATAGGTGAGCCTCGATACAAGAATGTTTCGGTCTCCAGTTGCGATCTCATCGGGCACCGCGCTGGCGTTCCATTGAAATCGTCCCCGGCTGAGCCAGAGCCGCGATCCGCCTTCGAACGACCAACCGGCCGTGTAAGCAATCGGCGGCACGCTAGCGGGTGCTTTCGCGTACAGCGGCGCATCGGACCATTGCGCCGCCCAGGGGTCGGCGCCAAAATGGTAGTTCAACCCGATCCTTCCGACGTGATAATTGCTGGACGGGCTCGTTGTGTTCGCCGGAACAATTGCGAAGGGCGGAAACTGCACCGTCGGAGGCGTTGCGACACTCGGCCCGCCGAAATGCAGATAGTCATACTCAGCTTTGACCGACCATGCGGGCGTAAGCGCTTGCTCGACGCCCAGGCCGATGACGCCACCGAGGCGACCATAATCGAAATGGGTTTTCTCCTGTGGGAACCGGCCCTCAAACTCGTTGTTGTTGACAACGTCGCCCTGATTGTTTTGCCAAGCCACGCCTCCCTTAAGATAGGCCAACGTGCGGCCCAACGCGCCAAACGCGTAACCGACGCGGCCGGTCGCGGTGGCAAAGACGCTCGGACCTGCCTTGCAGTTTACACTCACGACAAAGCCGGACGCCGCGAGGCAAGTATTTGTGCCGTCAGAGGCAGCACCGCTGGCATCGAGTTCGACACCAAACACCCAGCCGTTCTTCTGCCAATTGTAGCCAATCTGGCCACCTGCGAGGAACACTGGGGTATCGACGACATCGCCATAGATGGACGGACCATAGGGATTGCTGAAGGACGTTCGGCCGTACCCGCCGCCGACATGCCCGCCAAGATAGCCTCCGGTCCAGTTCCACACCGCCGCTGGCAGTTTCACTTCTGGCTCAAGATCTGCCGCATTCGCTGCACCACTTGCGACGAGCGCAATTGTCGTGGCTCCCAAAAGAAGAACTCCAGATCGCATCCAACACGTCCCTGCATTTTCTCGGTCCACAATCGAGCGCCCTTAGTTATCGCGCAGCAAACCGTCGGGGCGGATCAGACGCTAACAGCGACGCGCGCCGAGTCCGTCCCGAAGACCATCGCAGTGCGATTGGTGATGATGCCGCAAAGAGAGCAAGTCGCGTGCCGAAGTGAATTCGCGGGCTTTGCAGGCACTTCGTCGCGGCGTGTGGCGTCAAGTTGCTGACATTGTCTCAATACCGACAGCCGCGCAGCCGCTGCTCGAGCAATACTTGGCTACCCCGGTGTCATGGGTCTATATCCAAAATGTGCTGGTCTCCCTTGGCGACCGAGACCATGCGCTCAAGATCGAACTGCTCGGGCTCGACAAGGCTCGCGCCGCCATGATGATCGCTTACGGGAGTTCTAGCTCTAATCGCTAGAGCCGCAATCTCCCCGGCACTTAGGAGTATATACGCATTTAAGAGAAAGGTCCGAAATGGCTCAGTTCGATAGTTGCGTTGCGAATGGGAAGCGCAATAAACAACTTTTGTAATGAACTGCCGATGGGTAGTTTGATTTACCTTAGAGGTGGGAGATGAGCGGCACCGACTACAACCTGCAAGTCGGCCGAACCATGGTACCGCCGTACTCTCGGACCGGAGCTTCGAATGATGCTCTATGGACTCAGTGACGAGCTAAAGAAATCTACGTCGCGCCGATCGCGAAGCGCGACGCCGACGCGCTGATCATCCGGCTGCATTACAGCCACAAGACGGTCAACAACGCTTTCCTAGCGCTGGGTGTCTTCCTCGGCGGGCGCCTTGAAGGCGCGATGACGTTCGGCCCCGTCGATGGACAAGAGCAACATTCAAGGGCTGGTGCGCGAGACCGCGTGGAATGGTTTCCTCGAGTTGAACCGGCTAGCGTTCTCGGAAGCCCTGCCGCGCAATTCCGAAAGCCGCGCGCTGGCGGTCGCGATGCGGATGATCAAGAAGCACTATCCGCACATCGAATGGGTGATCTCGTTCGCCGATGGATGCCAGTGCGGCGACGGCACAATCTATCGCGCGGCGGGCTTCGTCCAGACCGGGATCAAAGTGAACAAGAGCCTTCTGCGACTGTCCGACGGCTCGGTCACGCACAAGATGACGCAAGTGACCGGCAAGAACCGCGCGGATCACTTCGCAAGAACTGGCGGATCATGGTCGGGACAGGGCGTGCCGCTCGACGGCTACCAGATGCGGTACATCTATTTTCTCGCGGCGGCGCGGGTGCGGCTGGTGCCGAAAGAAATCCCCTATGCGGAGATCGAGCGGCGCGGCGCCGGGATGTATCGGGGCATTGCGCGTGGCAAGCAGGCGATGGCTGGGGTCCCCTCGGCACAGCGGCGCGGCAGCGGCGACCGCCACGCTCCAACGTAATCGCGCGAATTTCACCGGCCTCTCAGGACCCCCAGTCAACTACCAACTCTGGCAATTGCTGGAGAGACGAACACATGTCAGTCGTTGTCCATACACCGTCAAGGAAGTCGAATTCGAAATTAGGTTGAGAAGAATGAAAAAATTGTTGCTGGGCACGGTAGCCCTCATCACGCTGGCTGCTCCTGCCTCTGCCGCTGATCTGGCCGCCCGGCCCTACGTCAAAGCGCCTCCGCCGGTCATCCCTATCTACGATTGGAGCGGCTTTTACGTCGGCATCAATGGCGGCGGTGGCTCTGCGCATCAGTGCTGGGACCTAGTCAACGCCGGCGGCGTTGTCGTTGCTCCGCCCCTTGTCATGGGGTGCCATAATGGGACTGGAGGCACGGTCGGTGGTCAAATCGGCTACCGCTGGCAAATAGCGAACTCGGTGTTCGGCCTAGAGGCGCAGGGCAACTGGGCCGATTTCAAGGGCTCCAATGCCAACCTTGCTTTCGCAGGCGTCCGGGATGAATCCAAGCTTGATGCATTCGGCCTGTTCACGGGCCAAGTCGGCTATGCCTGGAATAATGTGCTGGTCTATGTGAAAGGTGGGGCTGCAGTCGTCCGTGACAAATACCGGGCCTTCGATTCTACGTCTGGGCTGACCATCGACAACGGCAGCGAAACCCGCTGGGGCGGCACGGTAGGGGCCGGCCTTGAATTTGGCTTCGCTCCGAACTGGTCCGTCGGCATTGAATACGACCACCTGTTCATGGGTCATCGGGATATCGATTTCTTTTTTTCACCCGGAATCGTGGGTGTTCCGGCGGGCGCTTTTGCAGGGACTGCCCGGATCGGTCAGGACGTCGATATCGGTTTGGTCCGCGTGAACTACCGCTGGGGTGGCGCGATCGCCACGACATACTGATCTTCCCCAGAACGGAAGCGTTACATCGCGTGGGAGACGGAAACTGAATATTTCTGGCGCGCTGCTCTCCTCTCAAGCTGGTAATCATTGATGTTCAAGAAATGACGTAAGGATCTATGTGCGCATGGGAGTCGAGGTGCCATATGGCATTAATCTCACTGAGCCATCACGGAAAATGCCCTCGCTGCGGTTATGGGTTATTCCACCTTGAGTGGCATGAAAGCCCAATGCGGACGAAGTCCACGAATTTGTCACCGTCGTCAGGTCTGATGAGAAGGCGCTGTCAGATCACAAACCCAATCCTTACGAGCCTGCTCGTCTGACCAATGACACCCGAGCAGGTCGACCTCATAAGGATGTCGTTTGATGCGATGTGGCCGATCCGTCGCGACATCGCTAATCTGTGTTACACACGGTTCGTCGAACTAGCTCCCGATGCAAGAGATTTGCTCGCGGAGACATCGAGCGGCAACGGATGAAGGTGCTGAATATGATCACGGCGCTGGTCGCCTCGCTCGACGAGAGACCGATGTTCCAATCGCTGATCGCGCTTTCAGGTTACAAACACGCCAGACTTGGCGTTCAGCCAGCGACTATGTCGCAATGAGGGAGGCGTTGATGTGGAGCCTTGAGTGCAAGTTAGGCGACGCCTCTTTCACCCCGGAGCTGCGGGAGTCTTGGCGAACACTTTACGTCACGGCCCGGACCGAGATGCTGCGGTCTGCCGTGAAAAACCTAGAGCATCACGCAACTTTGCTGCAGTGCCGAGGGTCGGAGTTGGGACGCTCATGGCCCCTCGCGTTCGTTAGAAGAGTTCAGCTATTGTGTGACTTGAGCGCGGTAAACGGATGGCCTTACGATTTGAGCGAAAGCAGCTTTGCGAGTAGCGCAGCGGTCAGCAGCGTGGCGTGGCCGTCGGGCGCGATGGCGCAAATGAGCGCGCGCCGGGTAACGGCGCCTGGCTCGGTCTCGATCTCGCGCGCGGCTTGCATCGCGGCGAGAACCGTGGGCGGCCGCTCGATGCGGTACTGACCGGGCCCGAGAAAGATCGATGCGGTGAAGTGGTCCGCCTTACGGATAGCCTCAACCGCGCGGGCCTCGACCTCGGTCAGCGTCATCGGCCAACCCCGAGCGATAGAGCCGCAATGGCGAGCGAGATGTATTTCGGGATCGGATGGTCGCCGTGCTCATAACCGTCCCATGCGCCGCGCGAGCAGCCGATCGCATCGGCGGCCTGGCGCTGCGAATAGCCGATGCGCGATCAGTCGGTCAGTGATTGCGGCGTCGCGAAGGGCGTGGCGCCGGTTTCGGAATTCGTCATTCCCGGGTCTCCTCGTTGGCAGGCCATCGCGGGATGCAGAACGCCTCGACCCCGAAGGCCGGGAAGCTGACCATCAGCGCCCGGCAATCGGTCGGGCGGCTCGGTATTGGGCCATTTCCCCGACGAAATGGCCCAGATTTAGGCCACTGGTCGGTGGTTGGAAGATCCAAAGGGTCGAATTGCGAGCCTGAAAATGGCGGAAGATCAAAGCGTTACGGCGGCTCCGCAATCGCCCGCAGGGACCGCCGGGGGCCGCCCCGATCCCGGCGGGTCTTCTGCCGCCCCGGGCGCCAATCCCGCACCAGCGGGCGCCGACGGTGGCGGACGCGGCCAACTACTGACGAGCAATCATGCCGGGCGCCTGCTCATGGTCTCGGCAGAGCGCGTGCGGCAACTCTCGAAAGAGGGCTGGATCGAGAAGCAGGGCAAGGACCAGTTCTATTTGGTCATGTCGTGCAAGGCTACATCCGCTTTCGCAACGACGCGGATCGGCGCGCGCAGAAATCCGCCGCTGACAGTCGGGTCCGCGACGCGAGGGCGCGCGAGATCGAGTTGCGCAATGCGGTGCGCGAAGGCCACCTGATCGAGATCGACGAAGCGATGGCAATCGTCGAGCAGATGACCGGGCTTTTCAGAGCAGAGACCGCCGGGCTTCCGGCGCGCGTGACGCGCGATCTGCAATTCCGCAAGACAATTGAAACGGCTTTGAATGATATCCTCGAACGGGTCGCAGATATTGCCGCCGAAAGGGGACGTGCTGTGGCATCGGCTCGCTTTGCTAGCGAGACCGTCGCGGCCAACGCCGCCCGACGAGTGGGCGGCGACGAACCGCATCTATCCGCAAACGGCAGCAATCCCGGGTCCGCGTGATCCGCATTTGACGCCTTACGTGATCGCGCCCGAGCGCATGATCGCAAGCGGACGGTTCCGCCGAGTGGTCATGGTGTTCGGCGCCCAGACCGGCAAATCGGAGGCGATGCTCGATGTCGCGGGCCAGCCTTGATCAGCGGCGGGGGCCGATTCTGTACGTCGGGCCGAACCGGCAATTTCTCATCGAGCAGTTCGAGCCGCGAGTCATGGCGCTGCTCATCAGGCGCCGACGCTGACCGAGAGGTTGGCGCGCGGCAAACGGATGACGAAGACCCGCAAGCTCGTCGCGGGCGTCCTGTTCCGCCTCGCGCATTTGGATCATCGGCGGCACTGAAGTCCGATCCGGCTGTCCTGGCATTGGTCGACGAGTACGACGAGATGCGCGCCAACGTGAACGAGCAAGGCGGCCCGCTCGGTCTCGTCGAGCGGCGCGGCGACACCTAGCGGATTTCGTTTGCGTGGTCACATCGACTCCAAAGCGCGGGCGCGTAGAGGCCGTCGAGGACAAGCGATCCAAGCTGTTCTTTTGGACGTTGCCGTGGCTGACGATATCGAAAGCCCGATCTGGCAACTCTGGCAGCAAAGCACGCGGCATCACTGGTGCTGGCCGTGCCCGCATTGCGGCGAATACTTCGTCCCGCGCTTCAACCTGATGCGCTATCCGCCAAAGGTTTCGCCGATGGCGGCGGCGCGCGAAACCTATCTGGAATGCCCGCATTGCGGCGGCGTCATCGAGGACGGCTACAAGGCGGCGATGAACGAGCGCGGCCAGTATGTCGCGCCCGGCCAGACCATCGATGGCAACGGCCAGGTTTCGGGCGATCTGCCGGATACGATGTCGGTGAGCTATTGGGTCTCGGGCCTCGCATCGCCGTTCGTCTCGTTCGATGATCGCATTCCGGTCTCGAAGCTATCGCGCTTGGCGACGACGCGATGGTGCAACAGGCGATCAATGCAGGCTTCGGTGAGTTGTATTCGCCCGGTGGCGGCGAGGTGCCGGAATGGGCCGAGATCAAGGAGAAGGCGCGCCACGCCGAATACCGGCGCGGTGAAGTCCCCGAGGGCGTGCTGCGGCTATCGATCGCCGCGGACGTGCAAAAGCAATCTATCCCCTACGTCATTCGCTGCTGGGGACCCCGGGCCACGTCATGGCTGATCGATTGGGGATATCTGCGCGGCGACACCGCCGACACGAGGTGTGGGATCAGCTCGCCGAATTGATCTCGACGCCGATCGATGGCTTCCCGATCCATCTGACGTTCGTCGATAGCTGCTTTCGCCCGGGCAAGGCGGACACTCTGCCGCTCAATCGCGTTTACGAATTCTGTCGCCGCTTTCCGAAGCGCGTCCGCCCGACCAAGGGATCGAGCGCGCCGATGCGTGTGCCGCTGCTACTCTCCAAGATCGAGGTCAATCGATCCGGCAAGGCGGCGAAGTTCGGTCTCGATCTGGTGCGGCTCGATACCGATCACCGGAAGTGCTTGGTGCACGAGCGATTGCGCTGGCCGTCCGAAACGCCCGGCGCATGGAATGTGCCGGTCGGCATCGATGACGATTACTGCCACCAGATTGTCTCCGAGGCGCGGGTCAGGTCACCGACCGGGCGCCGGGAGTGGATCAGGCGGTCGAAGAACAACCATTTCCTCGACTGCGAGGCGATGCTGGCCGCGACTAGCTACCTCATGAACATGCAGCGGGTTAGCCAGCCGCGAGAGCGAGAGGCGACCGCCAGGACGAACGAGAACCCGCCGCCACCGAATGACGTGCCACCGACGCACCGGAATTTCCCGCGTGCGCCGCGCCGGATCGTGCGGTCGGGCCATTTGGGAGTGTGAGCCATGGCAAGGAAACCGGGCGCGCTGACATTCACGCAACAGCGGCAGCAAGACTTGCTGACCGCGATTGCATCCGGCGCCGAGCGCGTGAGCTATTCGGACAAGTCGGTCGAATATCGCTCGCTCTCCGCGTTGTGGGAAATCCTCGCGGGCATCGATGCCGATCTGAGCGGCGCCGGGGCGCGCCGCCGGACGTTCCGCATGGTCGCGCTGTGGGACAAGGGTCTCTGAGCGATGCCTGGTACGCATCCGACGGGGCTTACGATTACCCACATTTTTGAGTCAGAGTTTTGCTCCCATTGCGATATCGATGAATCGCGATAATCCGCGCCACATGATCAGATTCCCTGGTGGCGGATCGTTGGCGCGGGCGAGATAGCCGCCGAGCCTGGCGATCTTGATGAGATAATGCGACAATGTTTTTCGTTGTGTGCTGACTGGATTCTTGTCTTTGACGAGCCGATCAAGCAATTGGATTTCAGCTTTGGTCAGCACAAATTCCGGTGAAGCATTTGGCGCTGAACGATTGAGCATCGTCATCCAAAAAATGCGCCAGCTCACAACGCAGAATACCGAGATCAGATTCGTCAATCGCTGAGCAGTCCGCAGTTGCGAGTCCTCTGCCCTACAGCCGGATTTGAGTATCTTGTGGAAGACCTCGATCTTCCATCGCAGGGAATACCATTCGAGTTTCTCGATCGCATCCCCGCGCGATTGCACCGGAAGATCGGTCAGGAGTTTCCATTCAATCTTCTTTCTGTTCTTTGGCGCTCCTCTTTCATCAGCGTGGATCACCGTCAAAGTCAAAGCTGGATACCGCGACTGCTTGCCTATCGGTGGCAGAATACGGATTTTGCGATACCGGATTTCAAGAACAGCCTGATCTGGATTGCCCTTGCTATCCTGGACTTCGATCCGGTGGAGAGCTTTGACCAAGACCTCATCCATTATCGTTGCAACGGTATGATCGCCATCGCCTGCCAGGCGATTGACACAGGCCCTTACCAAGAAATGCGTTCCAACCTCTTGGGCGGCGCAAAACAATTCATAAATATCGGCCTCACGATCACCGATATGGATGCACTGCGATGGCTTCTCGAAAGCTCCGTGGATTGCTTGAGGTTCTCCAGCCACCGAATGCTCTCCTTGGTTTCAATGGGGATCCGTGTCAGGTTGACCTCGCGCCTGAGCGCAGCGACCCCTCTGAATTTCTTTCTGGTCCAGAACTTCACAGCGCTGAGCCCCAGCGGAAGCCCATCGAGGGTCACCGCAAGGCTCGAATGCATCAATATTCCGCAGGTCGTGTACGTTTGGGGTTTTCCGTCCAATCTTCGAGAGTTGCTTTTGGGGATGCGCTTAATCATCCCGATCAGATCCGGGCGCTCCCTTTGATAGGTGAATTCGGTCGTATCATGCAGAACAAGAACAGGTCCCTTCGCAGCCGCGATGCGTTCCCGCCGTCGATTTAAAATGACCAGACAGGATGTCGGCCTCGCTTACTCGTTCATTGGAGAAGAAACGATAGGCCGCCTTGGTATTCGCCCAGTCTTGGCAAACCATAGGAATGCTCTGGCCGACGTCTCCACCAATCTGCTTCAGCAGCATGCGAAATCTCTCGCCAAGCCGAGCGTCCTGGAATTCGCACAGCGCAGCTTCACGGTCAAACCAGGTCACCGCGTCAGACGCCGACCGATGCGCCTTCTCATCCCGGGCGCGTGAAGTCAGTCCCATAGAGCACCTCTTCTCGAATCAGGTGCCCATCAAAGAATCACAAGCGATTCTGGCGACTCAAGTTTTTCGGCTCAGTGCACCTCAAAAAAATGTGGGTAATCGTAAGCCGACGGGGGCCGTCTTGCGTGACGGGTGGTAATTCGCGAAGCGTGTGACC
>NZ_LLYB01000114.1:0-109 GCF_001440475.1 Bradyrhizobium lablabi
CGCGGATCCGAGAGTTGGTGGCTGGTCAGGCGACATTAGAGCGCATTGCCGGTGCGACGCTTTCGGCGCGATCTGCCTTGAAGGCAGAGTACGGAAGGCTACACAAGGC
>NZ_LLYB01000114.1:144-333 GCF_001440475.1 Bradyrhizobium lablabi
GTAGCCGGCTGATGACAGTGCCAGGCGTTGGCCCCTTGGTGGCCATTACCTACAAATCGGCGATTGATGACCCTCGTCGCATCGCGAAATCGAAGGCGGCAGGCGCGCTGTTCGGGCTCACGCCAAAGAAATACCAATCAGGAGAAAAGGACATCACGGGCGGAATCACGCTGGCTGGAGACGAGATGG
>NZ_LLYB01000114.1:738-809 GCF_001440475.1 Bradyrhizobium lablabi
CCACGCCCAGTGGCCGTCGTCCGACGGACCACGCGTATCTAGATAGGCTCACCGTTCCCTCTGACAGCATG
>NZ_LLYB01000114.1:893-37883 GCF_001440475.1 Bradyrhizobium lablabi
GAGATCAGTGAGCGCGTCTTGATCGATGTCCGCAATCCGGCGCTTTTGCGGACTCAAACCAGACGTCGCGGCCAGCGCTACATGTCAACGCTAACTGATCCGCAGGGCTTGAAGGTTTGGAGCGAGCGCCCGTGCAAGCATCCCTCATGTTTCTGGGCGTAGGCAAGCACACCCATGATAATCAAAGCCACCACGACCAATCCGGCTACTAGGTTCTGCACCATGGCTGCCACTCCAGGTGAACTCATAAAGACGACCGGCGCGAAGCGTGGGGATCAACGCCGGGCTAGCGCTTCCTTTCGAGCCGACCATGGAGCTGGGGCTGAAACGATCAGCAGGGGGGCGCGCAGCCAATGAGAGCACAACCGTCGACCTGATGGCAGTGCAAACTTGTGCCGCGCTGCGCAAAATCGAAGAAGTACAAGCTCAAGACGGCGTGGGGCACCGATGTCCTGTTCTCCCGCGCGCTAGCCCAGCGCCAGGGGGCAATTCTGGCCTCGCTGGTCCATTCGTATACGCCCGCCGAAGCGCTCGCCATGGCGACCGGGACGAACGGCGAATTGCTGGCGNGGGCAAGCGCAATCCCTATTCGGGCAGCCTGCCTGGAAGATCGTATGGTACAAGTGCGACGCATCTGCATGTTCAGCGCGAGCAATCCCACACCCCCGCGCGAGGAGCGCTACGCCCGCGCTCGTTGTGCTTGCATCCGCCGCGGAACGCGCGCAAGTTGGTGGCCTCAGCCGCTCAGCGCGCGGTGGGACCATGGTGCTCTGGCGCTTTATTTGGTTTCGGTACGCCGCCTACTGGGTAGCGCGGGCTGTCGGAGAAGCGCGGCGTTGGCTCGTCTCGGGGTGGCGCCCGCACGCGATCGGCTTGGCCGCGGTCGGGATCGGCTTGGCCGGCGTCGGTATGTTGCTTGACTATAAGCATACCGATACGTTCAACCCTTGGACATTCGTTACCCGGACAGTCGTCACCTGGCCATTCGTCGCCAAGGTGGCCGTAGTCTACGGCTTGCTCTGGCTGATCGTTCGCGCCTACCGCAGCAGCGGAGGCTTCGTCATCCTCACCACGGTCAACCATGCCGGCAGTGACTACGACAGCTTCGCCGCGGGACTTGCGGCGGACCTCGCCAACGATCTCGCCCTGCTCAGCGAGCTTTACAGGACAATCGACGACGCCAATCCACGGCCCCAGATCGGCAAACCGTTTTCCCCGCTGAAGGCCGGGGTCGACAATCCGGCCGGCGCCTTGGCGAGTGTCGTCGGCGAAAAATCCAATGTGAAGCTTGGGCCTGTTAGCGTGTCGCTGCGGCCGCTCATTGCCGCATTCGAGCGTTCGATTCCCAAGCAACGCCTGTCGAGCAGCCTGCACCGGACCGGCAATCGCCTGACCTTGCTCGCCGACATGGCGGGCGCGGAAGGGAATTGGCGCGTCCAGCGCGATCTACCCGCTAATGCTTCTGCGGAGGATACGGCAAGCGCACTCCGTGAGATGGCGGAAGAGCTTGTCTACCGTGTGTTCACGACGAACGTGCCGACAGGATCGAAGGAATGGGAGGCGGTCAAGTGGTTCAGCAGGGGCCTGCGCGCCTACCGCCGCTCGCTGACCACGGACATGGACAAAAAAATCAACCTGCGCGAGGCCGAGCATCATTTCTTCGAGGCGCTCAGGCTCGACAAAACTTTCGCGCGATGCAGCTACAACCTCGGCATTGTCTACCGCGACCGCGAAAAGCCGGTAAAAGCCAGGGCGGCCCTCGAGCGAGCGATCGAAGATGCTCCCGCACACGCCGAACACGCCGATGCCGCCTATGCGCTGTCCTTGATTCATGGGGAAGCGCGGCGATGGCGGTTGGCGCTTGGATTTGCGGACCGGGCGATTGCGCACGCCCCGAGAGACGTGCGGGCGTGGACCATAAAGGGCTTTGTCTGGCAGCTACTGCAAATGGAACAAATGGGGCAAGCAGAGCAGACGAAGCAAGTAGAACAATCGAAGCAAGCAGAACAAACAGAGGAAAAAGCGAAAACCGAGCAAACGGAGGAATCAAAACAAGCCGAGCAAACAAATAGAGTAAAGCTGAAGAACGAGGCCTCCTGGCGGTCGAGCCTCAAGTACCGCGAGACGGCCGCCGCCCTTGCCTGGCGCGACCTCTGCTGCGCTGCATGGCGAGTGCGTCCGCTCGATGCGCCGCGGCAATCGATGGCGATATCGTTCTACCATCTCGCTCGCGCGCATCTGGAGCTTAACAATCCTCGGCGGAGCGTTCGGATTCTCCGCCAGGCGATTCGACAGCGGCCGCAAGCGGACCTCTACTTTCAGCTCGGCGAGGCATTGACGGCCCCGGAAGAGGTCAGTCGTGCGGGCCTCGAAAGGGGATTAACAGCGTACCAGGCCGCCGTGCAATTCGCTGGGACAAAGCACGGTCGGGCATACCTTCACGTCTTTGTCGCGGCAACGTCGGCGTTCCTGGAGGTACGCGAGGCCGAACAAAGTCTCCGCAGTATCCTTGTCGAACTGTTTATTCCGGGACGCCAGAGCGGGAGGGCTATGACGGCCCGTCATACGGCTTTGCAAGCATGCGACAAGGCGCTCGCTTCGCCGTCGATACTCACTTCGCCGGAGATGTTCGTTTTTCCTTCGGGCAAGGACTTGCTGTCGAAACTGCAAACAGTGTGTCGCAAATTGCAGGACGCGCATCGGTGCCGGGTTATCGAACACATCGTGGAAACTGTCGATACGCTCGAGCAGAAGCCCGGTGAGACCGATGCGAAAAGGCTTGAGCGCATCATGCACGCCAGAAGGAGCGCGCTGCGTACGACCGAACCGCCGGAAATGGTCCCAATAATCACCTGGAAGCGCGCTCTTTTCTGCATCGAAATCTGGCGTTTGCTGCTAAACCAGCAGGATGGGTCGCACCCTGCAAGAATTCGGAAAAGGGAACGCCTACTCCGCAAGGCCGTGTCTCACCTGGAGACGTACTATCCCGCTGAGGATTGGTTAGGCGTTGCCTACGAATGGCTCGCCCACGCAAAGGTGCTCCAATCCAAATTCATCGAAGCGCTTGAGTTCGCTGAAAAGGCGCTCGCGTTGGATCCGTTCTCGGCCAGCAGGATGGCGCGGTTGGGCTGGGTGCATTGGCGTTTGGCCAATTACGACCAGGCCGAACAACAATTGCGGAGGAGCTTTGCGCTCGACCCATCTGACTCCTGGACCCTCGAATGCCTTGGTGCCATGCTTTTTTCGCGTGGGGAGCAATTGACCAATCGCGAGGATCAAAAGTCCGAATGGCGTAATGGGATCAAAACTTTGGGTCAGGCCATCGATCTCGCCGAAAACTACAAACGTCGAGCTCAGTTACATTTTTGGAGCGCCCTGTGTCACGACCAACTGATGGATTATGATCGGGCGAAGAAGCAATACCAGATGGCCCGGGCCCTGGGCCACTTTCCGAGCGAATGTTATTTGCATCTGGGACAGAACGACATCGAGCAGGAGTTGTTCGAATCGGCGGAGCAACATTTGCGCGACGCGCTTGAGGAGATTTTAAAAGCGAAGCGGGCTGCGCTGCCAAAGGCACGACCGGATTCATCGACGAATTGGTGGCGGACGCCCCAAAAGTCCGCCGACGACAGCGAAGTGCCGCCCGGCTATTTCCTGTTGAAGGTGTGTCTCCTTTTGGCGCTGGTCGCCGCCGAGCGCGGCCGCGACGTCGCGCGCGCGCGCCGGAAACTCGGCTTCGTCCATCGGCATCTGAAATTCCTCGGCAAGCCGCAGCCGACGGCTGAACGTGATGAGCTCGGCGACTTCGAGGACCGGCGCCTGGAGATTGAGGCTCGGTACGAGGATTATCTCGGTTGGGTTTACCACCTCGACAGCCAGCCGCGGCAGGCGCGCGAACATCTGGAAGCGTCGGTGAAAAAGAGTGCGGATTCGGAGAATCTCTACCACCTCGCGCGGGTCTACCTGGATCAGTCCGCGATCGATCGCGCAGAGGAGTGTTGTACACGGGCAAGGGTGGCTGACATCCGGGGTGTAAACTCCACTGGCATCGCGAAAATCGAGGCGGAAGTAAACCGTCGGCGAAGCGCTGACGCCAAAGCCCGGCGGCTGTGAGCCATCCGTGAGAAACGTCGGATGCTGGAATCGCTAGGAGAAAGTCCATTAAGGTATAGGGGCTGGCGAGCGACATTTTTGAGATCACTAAAATCAAGGAATCCAGTCTGACGTTCCAGAGCGACGTCGCGGCGTAGTGAAGCCAGGTGCGACGGGAGTGGCACTCTACGACCGATTAACCGCCGCGACCTTCAGGTGGAACGGCAGCATCGTCACCGACATCGGCAATTGCCCGATGCTTTCGCCATCGACATCGGCGCGGATCATGTCATCGCTGTCGATGGTGATCCGGCTCGCGTGGCGCCGCGAGACCTTTGGGTGCTCCAGATAGCTGCCATCGGCGAGGTTGGGGACGATCCTGGTCAGGCTTTCCCAGCGCCCCATGTCGCCGACCATGATCAGGTCGAGCTTGCGGTCGGCCGGGTCGGCGCCGGGCGCGAGCATCAGGCCTTCGCCCGCGCCGTCGAAACTGCACAGCATCAACGACCACATCGGCAGACGCTGTTCGGCCTCGTCGTCGATCTGGATACGATAGTAGCGTGGGCTGTAGGTCAGCGACGTGAACGCCGTCATCAGCACATAGCTGATCGGACCCAATCGCTTCAGCAGCGGCACGCGTTGCGCGCGCCATGAAATCGTGGCGGCGGCGCCGACGATGGCGAGCACGAAGCCGTAGCGGGTGACTTGACCGCCGGCATAGCCTTTGGCATCGGCACGGAACACGTCGATGTCGCGCGTATGCCCCATGGCGATGGCCTTGCTGGCCTCGGCGAGCGAAAGCTGGCCGAAGGAGCGGGAGAGTTCGTTCGAGGTGCCGCCGGGCAGTTGCGCCAGCACCAGATCTGATGCAATCGGGCGATCATCCGCGATCACGCCGTTCATCATCTCGCTGAAGGTGCCGTCGCCGCCGACCGAGACCAGGCGGCGATAGCCGGCGTCAATCGCTTCCCGCGCCAGCTGGGTGGCGTGATTGGGCGCGCGCGTCATCGCCACGTCCGAGGATGCCAGCGGGCCAAGATGTTTTTCGAGTTCAGCGCAAATCTGCAGCCAGCGCTTGCCGCAGTTTCCCTTGTTCGCCATCGGATTGACGATGATCTTGGTTCGCACGGCTGTCTCCCAAGACGGCAATCGCGCCAGCTTGATCTCGGCGGAGAAGTGAATCAACCGGAAAGCGAATTATTCGCAGGTGCAACAAATGCTGCAGGTGCGTCGCGGAAGCCAGCGGGCTTCACGCGACAGCGCAGTTCTTACGAGAAGAACGCGATCTTCTCGGCCTGGCTCATGCGCCGGATCGGCGCCAGCGGGTCGTTGGCCGCACTGACCGGCTTTTTCAGCATGCCGCTCGCGATGAGGGTCGCGCCAAGTGACACTTCCATCGCAGCCGCAGCAGCGGGCGTTGGGGGAGGTTGAACCACCTGTTGAACCGGCGGTGCCGCCGGTGTGGCGACCGGCTGGGGCGCTTCGGCGACGACCTTGGCAGCAACCGGGGCAGGCTCCGCTGCACGGACCTGCTCGGCGATCGCTTCGGCGATCTCCGCCTCGCTGATCGGATCCGGTGCGCCCATCTCCATCGCGATGATGTCGAGAACGGCCTCGTCCTCCGCGTCAGGATCGGCCTCCACATTCGGGATGGCGTTGTCCTGAGCGGAATTGTCTTGAGTGGCCGCGTGCAGGGCTGCCGCGTCCTGCACCGGGGTATCCTGGGCCGAGCTGTCCTGAGCCACGGCGGCTTCGGCAGCCTGGCGCGCTTCCGCTGCCTTCAGCCCGGCCTCCGCGGCCGCAAGCGCGGCTTCGGCAGACCTGGCCAGCGCAATGAACGGCGTCTCGGAAGTGAACGGCGTCTCGGCAGGCTTCTCAGCTTCCGGCGCGATGAACGTTTCGGTCGTCTCGGGCATTTCCGGCACGGCCGAGAAGGGGGCCATGGCATCGGTTTCGGCCAACGGCACTGGCGCGGCATCCTCGTCCTCGACTTCCACAAGCCGGCCGTGCAGGGCGGCAAAGGCCGCGCGGAGGGCTACTCTGGCGTCCTCGGAGGAGAACTGTTCGGTGCCCCTTTCGATGACGGTGACCTGCGAATCGATCAGGTCGCAGATCCGCCCGTCATTGCCGATTTCCCGCAGCCGCCAGGCGATTTCGCGCAGCACCCGCGCGCCCTTGCGAACTGGCGCCAGCCGCTGGTCCAGCGCGAGGCTGTCGAGCGCCTCGACCGCCGATTCCTCAGCCGCCTCGACCGCGCCGCGGATGGCGTCGAGCGCCTCGGTCAGCCGATCCTGCGCCGCGGCCGCCGCGGCGATGGCCTCGGCTGCCTGCTGCGCCGAAAGGCCTTCCTCCCGGCGCAGGCTTTCTTCCCGCCGGAGGGTTTCTTCCTTCTGGGTGGTGAGGCTTTGCTCGATCCGCGACACCGCGTCCAGCACCATGCGGGTGTCGGCATTGCGGTTGCGCTTGGCGTATTCGGTCAGGAACCAGCGCCCCCGCGAAGTCTCCATGAAGGCTTCAGCGATTGCAGCATAATCCTCCTCGCTCGGCAGCGTGGCGCGGGCTGAAATCGGCGAAAGGGCGAATGCTTCGTCGGCCATGTCAAACTCTTCGCGCAAATCGGCGCGCATTGCGATATCGAAACAACACGATATTGACCGAATCGCAATTGAATTGATGCCAAGCGAATCACAAATCCCCATCGCTTCTCAAGACGCATCGAAGCGATTCGCGACCCGGGTGGCGTTATTTTACGGCACGCTGTTCGGCATGACCGGCACCCACCTGCCATTTTTCACGGTATGGTTGAAAGCGGTCGGGATTGATGCGTTTTGGATAGGCTTGATAACGGCCGTCCCCCCGGTGACCCGGTTTACGGCGCTGCCGCTGGTGACCGGCTTTGCGGAACGGCGTCAGGCCCTGCGCGGCGGCATCATCCTGACCGCCTTTGCCACCGCCTTGGGCTTTTTCGTCCTGGGTTTTCTTCCCTTGGGCACCCAGCATCTGCCGGTGCTGGTGTTCCTGATCTACGTCCTGACCTGCTGCCTGTGGACGCCCATGGTGCCGCTGACGGATGCCTATGCGTTGCGGGGGGTGAAGCGCTACGGCCTTAACTACGGACCGTTGCGGCTGTGGGGCTCGGCCGCCTTCGTTCTCGGCGCGCTGGTCTGCGGAATGCTGTTCGACCTGATCGCCGCCAAAAATCTGATCTGGATCATCGCCGGCTCGGCCGCGCTCGGGGCGCTGGCAAGCCTTGCGCTGGCGCCGCTGGACGATGCCAAGGCTGCTCGCCCGGTCACCGGGGACGCCAGCGCGCTGCTGCGTGACGGCGGCTTTCTCGCTGTTATCGTGGCCTCGGCGCTGATCCAGGGCAGCCACGCCGCCTATTACATTTTCGCGTCGATCGCCTGGCAGCAGGCGGGATATGACGGGCTGACCATTGCGGTTCTGTGGGTGCTCGGCGTGATCGCCGAGATCGTGCTGTTCGCCCTGTCGCCGCGCTTCACGCTGCAGCCGTCGATGCTGGTGGTGATCGCGGCGCTGAGCGCGGCCGTGCGCTGGGTGTTGACGGCGCAGGACCTGCCGTTGGCCGTTCTTGCGATCGTCCAGCTTGCGCATGCGCTCAGCTTCGGGCTGACGCAGGTCGGAATCATGGGGTTGATGCTGCGCCATGTGCCCGGCCACGTGATGGCGAGGGCGCAGGGTTATCTCACCGCCTGCGGCGGCATCGTCGCCGGTCTCGCCTCGGTTGCGTCAGGCACGATCTACGAGATGTGGGGACAGGGCATCTATTACGGGATGGCTGTCATGGCCGCCCTCGGCGGGCTGGTGATCTGGCTCGCGCGGGACCGGCTCTCGCATCAACCCCACAAGGCAGCTTCCGGCGGGTAGACGAGGCTGCCGTCGTAGCGCAGGCCGCCGTCGCGGTCGCGCGCCAGCAGCAGGGGACCGTCGAGGTCGACGAACCTCGCCTGTTGCGCCAGCAACATGGCCGGCGCCATCGCCAGCGAGGTCGCTACCATGCAGCCGATCATGATCTCGAAGCCGAGCGCCCGGGCGGCATCCGCCATCGCGAGCGCCTCCGTCAGCCCGCCGGTCTTGTCGAGCTTGATGTTGACGGCGTCGTAGCGCGCGCGCAGCCCCTCGAGCGAGGCACGGTCATGCACGCTTTCGTCGGCGCACACGGCAATCGGGCGCCTGATGCGGGCCAGCGCCTCGTCGCGTCCGGCCGGCAGCGGCTGCTCGACCAGCGTGACGCCGGCATTGGCGCAGGCGGCGAGGTTGTATTCGAGGTTATCCGGCGTCCAGGCTTCGTTGGCATCGACGATCAGTTCGGACTCGGGGGCGGCCTTGCGGACCGCGGCAATCCGCACCTCATCGCCATCGCCGCCGAGCTTGATCTTCAGCAGCGGCCGGTGCGCGGCCTTCGCGGTGGCCGACGCCATGGCTTCCGGCGTGCCGAGTGAAATCGTGAACGCGGTGGTGCAGGGCCGCGGCGGTGACCGGCCGAGCAGGGTCCAGACCCGCTGTCCCGCGGTCTTGGCCTCGAGGTCCAATAGCGCGCAATCCAGCGCGTTGCGGGCGGCGCCTGCGGGCATCGCCGCCTGCAGGGCCGCGCGGTCCAATCCCTTGGCAAGCGGTTCATGCATCGCTTGAAGAACTTCCAGCGTCGCTTCCGCGGTCTCGCCATATCGCGGGTAGGGCACGCATTCGCCGCGGCCGGTCCGGTCGCCTTGGCTCACGGTGGCGACGACGGTGACGGCCTCGGTTTTGGCGCCGCGGCTGATGGTGAAAGCGCCCGCGATCGGCCAGCGTTCGATGCTGACGGCAAGCTTTCGAGATGCGCTGGAAGTCATTTCAAAATCTGGCAATTTTCTGAACCTAAGCTTGCCCGCCGCTACCAACTATGGCTGGTTAGGGGCAGATTCTACAAGGCGAGCGGCGTGCGGAACCTGACGTTTTTCAGGGGCGCATATCGGGGCCGAAGGGTGGGTATTGTGAACGGCGACCCGACATTGGAGCGGATAGCCAGGGGCAACGCGCTGGCGCTGTGCGCAGCCGGCTCCTGGACGGCCCGCTTTGCGCCGATGCTGGAACGAATGGTCGCCGATGCCGAGAAGCTCAGCGGCACCCGGCCCAACATCTTCATCGATGTCTCGCAGGTGTCGAAGCTCGACACGTTCGGCGCGTGGCTGATCGAGCGCCTGCGCCGCAGCCTGACCCATGGCGGCGTCGAGGCCCAGATCGCCGGGCTTTCGGACAATTATTCCAGCCTGGTCGACGAAGTGCGCCGAGTGAAGGCCGAGCCGGTCGTCGAGACCGAGCGAGTGACGATCACGGGCATGCTGGAGCAGATCGGCCGCGCCGTGGCGGGCATCGGGGGCACCCTGATCGGGCTGATCGACATGCTCGGCGCGGTGCTATCAGCGACCGCCCACGTCATCATCCGCCCGCGCGGCTTCCGCCTGACCTCGACCATCCATCATCTGGAGCAGGTGTGCTGGCGCGCGGTGCCGATCGTGGTGCTGATCACGTTCCTGATCGGCTGCATCATTTCGCAGCAGGGCATCTTCCATTTCAGAAAATTTGGCGCCGACATCTTCGTGGTCGACATGCTCGGCGTGCTGGTGCTGCGCGAGATCGGCGTGCTCTTGGTCGCGATCATGGTGGCGGGCCGCTCCGGCTCGGCCTACACCGCCGAGCTCGGCTCGATGAAGATGCGCGAGGAGATCGACGCGCTGCGCACCATGGGCTTCGATCCGATCGAGGTCCTGATCCTGCCGCGGATGCTCGCGCTGGTTTTGGCGCTGCCGATCCTGGCGTTCCTGGGGGCGATGGCCGCGCTTTACGGCGGCGGGCTGGTGGCCTGGCTCTATGGCGGCGTCGAGCCTGAGGCGTTTCTGCTGCGGCTGCGCGACGCCATCTCGATCGATCATTTCGTGGTCGGTCTCATCAAGGCACCGGTGATGGCGGCCGTCATCGGCATCGTCGCCTGCGTCGAGGGGCTCGCCGTGCAGGGCAGCGCTGAATCCCTCGGCCAGCACACGACATCGTCCGTCGTGAAGGGCATCTTCTTCGTGATCGTGATGGATGGCGTGTTCGCGATCTTCTTTGCTTCGATCGGAATGTGACCATGGCGGGTGAGATTACCGACGCCATCATCCGGGTGCGCGACATCACCGTGCAGTTCGGCAAGACGCGGGTGCTCGACGGGCTCAACCTTGACGTCAAGCGCGGTGAGATTTTGGGGTTTGTCGGCCCGTCCGGCGCCGGAAAATCGGTGCTGACGCGCACCATCATCGGTCTGGTGCCCAAAATCGCCGGAAGCATCGAGGTGTTCGGCGTCGATCTCGACGCGGCGAGTGCCGCGGAGCGCCGCGGCGTCGAGCGCCGCTGGGGCATCCTGTTCCAGCAGGGCGCGCTATTCTCCTCGCTCACCGTGCGGCAGAACATCCAGTTTCCGGTGCGTGAATATCTCAAGGTCTCGCAGCGGCTGCTCGATGAGATCATGGTGGCCAAGCTCGGCATGGTGGGCCTGCGGCCCGAAGTTGCCGACCGCTATCCGTCCGAACTGTCCGGCGGCATGATCAAGCGCGTGGCGCTGGCGCGCGCGCTCGCGCTCGATCCCGAACTGGTGTTCCTGGATGAACCGACTTCGGGGCTCGATCCGATCGGCGCCGGGGATTTTGACGAACTGGTGCGCACCCTGCAGCGTACTTTGGGCCTGACGGTTTTCATGGTAACCCATGATCTCGACAGCCTATACACGGCCTGCGACCGCATCGCGGTTTTAGGGAACGGTAAGATCATTGCTGCAGGTTCGATTGCCGACATGCAGGCCTCGCAGCATCCCTGGCTGAGGCAATATTTTCACGGCAAACGCGCCCGCGCTGTGATGGGCTAGAGGACCCCCAAAAGTGTGATCGGTTTTCGGATCGGATCATGCTCAAACATGAGATAATGACGGGTCTACCGGCGACGCCGGTTAGACCCTGGTTTCGGAGTACCTTGAGTTATGGAAACGCGGGCGAATTACGTCCTGATCGGGGCCTTCACGCTGGCGGTGATCGCCGCGGCGTTCGGCTTTGTGCTGTGGTTCCAGAGCCTGCATACCACCAAGCTGCGCAGCCCGATCCGCATCGTGTTCGAAGGCCCGGCGTCGGGGTTGCGCAATGGCGGCAGCGTCAACTTTAACGGTATCAGGATAGGGGAGGTTGTGTCGGTCAAACTCGACAACCCGCGGCGCGTGGTCGCACTCGCGATGGTCGAGAACAACGCCCCGATCCGGAAAGACACGCTTGTGGGTCTCGAATTCCAGGGCCTGACCGGCGTCGCCGCGATTTCACTGAAAGGCGGCGAAGAAAATGCGGCAGCGGTGCCGCTCGACGAGGATGGCGTGCCGATGCTGACGGCCGATCCGAGCGCGCTGCAGGATGTGACGGAATCCATCCGCGCCACGCTGCAGAACGTCAACCGGCTCGTCGCCGACAATCAGGAGTCCGTGAAGAACTCGCTGCGGAATCTCGAGACCTTCACGGCTGCGCTGGCGCGCAACTCCGAGAAGATCGACAACGTCATGCTCAGGGTCGACGGCGTGATGGGCAAGGCCGACAGCCTGATGCTTGGGCTGAACACGATCGCGGGCGGTGCCGCCGGCGGCGAACTGAACCTGATGGTGAAGGCGATCAAGGATCTGGCCGAGGATTTCGACAAGCGCTCGGGCGCACTGATGGCCGACGGCCGCCGCACCCTCGCTGACATCAGCCGCGCCGTGAACAATTTCGACCGCAATCCGACCCGGGTGATTTTCGGCGGCGGAGGCAGCAGCAACAGCCAGGCGGCCGCACCGCCGCCAGCGCCAGCGCCGGCACCGGCAGCCCCGAGGGCGCCGAGCGGGCAGAAGCGGCAGTAGGCGGCGAATAGCGAATGGTTCGCCTCGCCCTGTCACCATCCGCGATGCCGCACTTTCACAGCGTCATTGCGAGCGAAGGCGGAAGCAATCCATAGCTTCCGCGCCGATGGTATGGATTGCTTCGTCGCTTTGCTCCTCGCAATGACGGCAACCTGCAAATCGGCAATGGGCTGGCTGATTTATCCCGTCGTCAGACTTTGTCTGGCGGCCTTCAACCACATTGCTTCAAACTCTTCCTTCGTGATCGCCACAGGTTCGAACTCGGGAATTGCAGCAATCTCCGAAAGCGTCGGTATTGGTTCGAGGCCCAGGAAAGTCGTCCCGCGAGACGTGGAGCGATCAGCATATCCGAACGACCCGTCGGGAAATACTTCCACTTTCCTGACCTCCCACCGCTCATCGTCCATCTCGCTGTAAAGCAGGACCGGAGTGTGAGGATTGTCCTGTTTCCAGCTTACCTTGATGTAGTCCATCGCCGTTCCCATCCAGAGCGCTGCATTTCGCTCGTCGTCGGAAAAACAAAACGGAGGCATCCCTGCCTCCGTTTCTGACTTACGATTGATCCAAACCTTTACCCCAGCCGTCCCGCCGCATGCGCGAGCAGGGTGTAGACCATCCCGGTCTCCGAGGTGAGGTGGCCGCGCAACGCCTGCGGTCCGCGATCCTCGCGTGCGACCTCGTCCAGCAGCCGTTCGAACTCGGCGATGTAGCGGTCGACCGTCTGCTTGAAACCACGGTCGGCGCGGTACTTGCGGGCGACTTCGTCGAACGCTTTCTGGCCGGCGGGCGTGTAGAGGCGCTTGGTGAACGCCTTGCTCTCGCCGCGCTGGTAGCGATCCCACATTTCGGCGGCAAGGTTGCGATCCATCAGCCGGCCGATGTCGAGCGACAGCGATTCCAGCGGGTTGGCCGCGCCGCCCTGCTGCCGGCCCCGCGGCGTTTCGCGTCCGCCGGCGTCGGTGCGGTTCAACAGATCGGACAGCCATCCGTCGCGTCCCGCGTCCTGGGCCGCCGGCGAGACCGGCGGGGCTTCGGTGCGGCGCTGGGCGGGCATCGGCATGGGCATGGGCATGCCGAGGTCCGGCGGCGGCAGGGTCGACGCGCTGCTGGCGGCGTCGCGCATGCGCACCTCGTTGCGGCCGCTGACGGCGGCCATCACCGGCTCTTCCTGGCGTTGCACGCTGGCGCGGCCGGCGGTCACGACGTCGAGGCCACGGCCATGATGGGCGACGATCCGGTTCAGCTCGGCGAGCGCCTCGATCTGGTCGACGATCACCTTGCGCATCTGCGCGGTGTTGTCGGCGGCCTCCTGCGGCATCTCGAGCACGCCGCGGCGCAGCTCGTTGCGCGTCGCCTCGAGTTCCTGATGCATCTCGGCCGCCATCTGCTTCATGGTCTGCACCATCGCAGCGAACTTCTCGGTCGATTGCTTGAACATCTCATCGGTTTCATGCGTGCTCTGCTGGTACAGGTCGTTCATCGCATGGAGGGTCTGCTGCCGCTCGTTCTCGGCCGCAGTTCGCACTGCCTCGAACTGGCGGCTGATCGCGGCCGATCCGGCGCCCGCGGTCTCCGCGACCACGCGCGCGATGTCGCGGGCGCGCTCTTCGGCTGCAGCGAGCGATTCATCGAGCAGGCCGGTGAAGCGCGACAGCCGCTGGTCGAGGTCGGTGGTGCGCAGGTCGATGGTGGTCACCAGAGACTCAAGCTGCGACTTGCGGTCGGCGACCGACGTCGTGGTGGAGAGGTTGGCCTTTTCTACCACGCCGGCCGCCTCGACCAGCGCCTTGCCGTGCTTCTCGAACTCGCTGGAGAGCGAGCCGAGATCTTCCAGCGCCTTCGTGGTCTTGCCGTTGAAGACGGTGAGCTGGTCTTCCAGGGTCTGGGTCGCGACGCCATTGCGGGCGGTGACGTCGTTCATGGCGGACACGAAGTCGGCCACGCGGGTCACCAGCGCGCGTTCCAGCGAGTTGAGATTGTCGTGGGCGCCAGTCAGCACTTCCTGCAGCAGGATGTTGCCTTCGCGCAGCCGCTCGAACAGCGCCACCGTGTCGGTGCGCAGGATCTTGCTGGTCTCCTGCATCTCGGTGACGGCGGCGATCGACACCTGACGCGACTGGTCGATGGCCGAACGCGACGCCTGTTCGAGGTCCTTCAGCGACTTGGCCACCGCGCCGGTGGCGAGATCGCCGGCGGTGGTAATCGTGCGCGCGACGTCCGAGCCGTGGGTCGACATCGATTGCGAGAACGCCTGGCCGCGGGTTTCGATCGATTTCAGCGCGTCGGCGGTGACGCGGTCGATGTCACCAGTCAGTTGCGTAGCCTTGGTGCCGAGCGCCTCGATCAGCGAACCGCGGCGGCTGTCCACGATCTGCGCCAGACGGTCGGTCTGTTGCTGAACGTAGGTGACGATTTCGTCGGTCTTGCCGGTCATCGTCGAGCCGAAATTGCTGCTCGCGGCGAGCACCGAACGCTCGATGTCGGCGGAGGTCGATTTGACCTTGGAGCTGACCTCGTTGGTTGCGGCGACCAGCGCGCTCTGCGCGTTCTGCGCGGTGGTCTGGATGGTGTCAGTCGTAGAGGCGGTGACGGCGCCGAGCGCACGCTCCATGTCGGCGGCGATCGCCTTGATCTGGTTCGCAGCCTCCGTCGAGGTCGTGGACAGTGAGCTCTGCGCCTCGCGCGCACTGCCGAGGAGGGAGGAGGCGGCGGCGGCACCGACCGCGGTCAGCGTGCGTTCGACGTCGATCGCCAGCGACTTGACGTGGTTGGTGGCCTCCGAAGATGCCGTCATCAGCGTGGTCTGGGCTTCGCGCGCACCCGTGGTGATCGACTCGGCGGTGGCGTTGCCGGCCATCGAGAGTGAGCGCTCGATATCGGCGGCGAGCGATTTGACCTGGGTCGATGTGTCGGCGGACGCGTTCATCAGGGTATTCTGGGCTTCGCGGGCGCCGGCCGTGATCGACTCGGCGGTGGCCGTGCCGGCGATCGACAGCGCGCGCTGCACGTCGGCGGCGAGCGACTTGACCTGGTTGGCTGCCTCGGTGGAGGCGGCAACCAGCGTGCTCTGGGCCTCGCGGGCGCCCGCGGTGACGGCCTCGGCGGTGGCCGTGCCGGCGATCGACAGCGAACGCTCGACATCGACGGCGAGCGACTTGACGTGGCTGGCGGCGTCGGCGGACGCGGTCACCAGCGTGCTCTGTGCCTCGCGCGCGCCCGATAGAACCGATGCGGCGGTGGCGTCGCCTGCAGCCGAGAGCGTGCGCTCGACGTCGGCGGCGAGCGACTTGATCTGCGTGGCGGCCTCGGAGGAGATCGACGCCAGCGTGGTCTGCGCATCCTTGGCGCTGGCCAGGATCGACGTGGCGGCGCCGGTGCCGACGGCGGTGAGGGCGGCTTCGACCTCGGCGGAGGTCAGCTTGAGCTGCGCGCCGACATCGGAGGAAACCGTCAGCAGCGCCTGCTGCGCGGTGCGCGCGCCGGTCTGGATGGTCTCGGAAGTATTGACCACGAGGTTGGTCAGCGAACGCTCGGCGTCCTCGACATGCGACTTGATGCCGGTGGACAGCATTTCGGCGCGCGACATCAGGTCTTCGCTGGCCTGGCGGCCGCTGCTTTCGATCCGGCCTGCCACGGCCTCGATGCGCGAACCGAGCAGATCCTCGAATTGCGCAACGCGGGTATCGATGTCGCCGGCGATGACGCCGACCCGGCTTTCGATGCCGGTAGCGAGGACGCCGACCCGGGCCTCGATGCCACTCGCGATGTCGCTGACGCGCGTCTCGATGCCCTGGTGAATTTCCTGGAAGCGCGCCTGGATGGTGTCGGTCAAATGGGCGCTGCGGCCGTCGATGGTTTCGGTGACGTTGGCAATACGATGGTCGACCGCTGCAATGGCTTGCGCGGTGCCCTCGGTCAGCGAGGAGGTGAGCAGGCTGAGCCGCTGGTCGATCGACTGGATCGCCTGCGCCGCGCCGTCGGTCAGCGAGCCCGACAGCGTGCTGAGGCGGTTGTCGATGGTTTCGGTGACGGATCTGGCACGGGTGTCGAACGTCGTCTCAAGCGATTTCAGGCGGCCGTCGACGGCCTCGTCGAACCACTTGATCTTGCCTTCAAGCGAGTTGTCGAGGCTGCTGACGCGGGTGCCGAGCTGGGTTTCGAACTGCAGCAGCCGCTGATCGAGGGAAGCGGTGATCTCGCCGCTATTCGAGACCAGGCGGGTGTCGAAGGTGTCGACGTAGTTCTTCAGGCTGTCGGATATCTCCTGGGTCCGCGCGCCCATCCGTTCCACGATCTCACCGCCGAATGTCTTGATGGTGCGGTCGAACTCCGAGATGTGCCGCGTGATCAGGGCGCCGAGCGTGCCGCTGTCGCGGGCGAACTTTTCCGCAAGCTCCGCGCCCTGGTTCTTCACCAGTTCGTCGTACGCGCTCATTTGCAGCGCGAGGCTGTCATGCGCGTTCTCGGTCTGGCTGATCACCTTGGCCACCAGGGTGTTCACGGTCACGTCGAGCGCGTCGCTGGCCTTGTCGCCGGAGGTGAGGATGCGGCTCGCCAGCCGGTTGCCGGCATCGTCGATCTTGCTGACGAGATCGCCCGAACGCAGCTCGAGCTCGAGCAGCAACGAGTCGGAGGAGTTCTTCAGGGAGTCGTGGACCTGTTCGGTGCGGTCGGAGATGCCGTCGACGATGGTCGAGGAACGCTGTTCGAACTCGCCGGTGATGCGGTCGATGCGCTCGTTCAGCATTTCGTGGACGCGGTCGGCCAGATCGACGAACTCGTCGTGGACGTGGCCGGTCTTGAAGTTGAGGCTGGTGGTCAGCCGCTCGGAGGCGTCGAGCACGGCGCGCGTGGTCTCGGCGCTGGCCTCTTCCAGTCGGTCGAGCAGGTCGCCGCCGCGCTCGCCGAGTGCGAGGATCATGTTGTCGCCGGCGTGGCTGAGCGCGCTCGTGATGTGCTGGCCTCGCTCTTCCAGCGCGCCGGTGATGCTTTTTGCGACCTCGTCGACGCGCGAGGCGATCGCGTCCGAGATCAGCGCGATGTCGTGGCGCAGGTCGATCTGAACGCCGGAAATGGCGCTGCGAACCTGCTCGGCCTGGCCGACCAGATTGTCGCGCTGATGGGCGATGTCCTGCAGCAGCGCGCGGATGCGCACTTCGTTGTCGGTATAGGCGCGTTCGAGCGCGGCGACTTCGTTGGCGACCAGCGTTTCCAGTTCGCCGGCGCGCGCGATCGCGCGCTCGACGCCGTCGCCCATCGCGGCGACTTCGCGTCGGATCGCCTGGCCGACGGTCACCATGGAATCGGCAGCAGCACCTTCGGGCTCGGAGAAGCGGATCGCGACCTGCGCCATTGACTGCGCGATCATCCGCATTTCCTGGCCGCGCCAGGCGAGGCTGGCGAGGAAGTAGAACAACAGCACCGGCGCAAAGAACAGCGCGGCAAGACCGGCGAGCACCAGCACGCCGCCGCTCTGTCCGATCGCCGCCTGCAGCGAGGGCAGGAAGCTGATGGTCAGAAGGGCGCAACCGAGCACCCAGACGCCGCCAAACACGGTGGCAAGCGTGTAGACGCTGCGCGCAGGGTGGTTCTTCTGGATCGCCTGCAGAATCTGTCCAATGGTTTCGCGATCGTCATTGGCGGCGCGACGGGGGCTGCGCGGCTCTTCGATCGGATCGAACACGGGACGTTCGGCGCTGCCGCGCGTGTCGAACGGCGTTTCAGAATAAGACGGCGCGGCGGAGGGCATGGTCGGCGGCGCGAGTTCGCCGCCAATCGAATTTCGGTTGGCGTCGACAGACGTATCGCTGATGTTGAGCGCTTCCTGAATGGCGGAAAGCGCGACTTCGGTGGGATCTTTGACCTTCTTCGGATTGTTCGCCATGTCAGTCCGAGCCCTCTCAAACGTACGCGTCCAGCCGTTCTTGCTAAAACCCCCGCAAGCTTGAAGCTGGATTCATAACCCCCAGCGGACCGCAAGCGTGCCCGCCGGCAGCTTGTCCGCACACATCCGCAAACATCCTATTGGTAGAGCGATACGAATGAAATGGCCGCGATTAAGACATTCTTAATCATCGTTAACAGCTTTGTTCCTTAAGGTCCTAAGGATACACAGGTTTCTGGAACCGGATCGCTAATAAAGGCGGGCTGGCGGCTAAACAATGTCTAAAATATGTCGAAGCTGGGGATAACTCCGAGAACGTTCCGTTAACCGATGCCATGATTGGCTCTGCGGCGTGCCCCCAAAGCCAGAATCAGTGCGGCGGGCGACCCGGAATTAAGGCCATGCCGCTTCCTCTCGAACGGATAGAATGGATGCCATCGCCACCGCTGGCGCCCGGCGGCGGGCCGATCGATTTCGACCATCTCCAACGCATGACACTCGGCGATGCCGGTATCGAGCAGGAGGTGTTGACGATGTTCTCGGCCCAGTCGTTACAACTCGTGCACACGCTCGCCGCCACCCCTGCAGACGCCAGTGCGCTGACGCACACGCTCAAGGGCTCGGCCCGCGCGATCGGCGCCTTTGCCGTCGCCGATGCCGCTGCCCGGCTGGAGGCGGTCATCGCCCGTGGCTCCGACGTCTCGGCTGCGCTTGCCGAACTCTGCGAGGCGGTTGCGCAGGCGCGGGAAGCGATCGAGGCGGCTCTGCACCGTTCCTGAACGGGAAAACCGGCCAAAACCATCGTATAACGCCTCGTTCAAGGTTTTCGTCCCGACCGCTGGCGCTGCACGGATCGACCCGTTATACGAACTGCCGGGACCTTCCTCAGATATTCCGGCAGCACGAGCGATCATGGCCAAAATCCACTTTGTCGACCACACGGGCGAAAAACGAACCATTGAAGTCGAGAACGGCGCGACCGTGATGGAAGCCGCGATTCGCAACGCCATCCCGGGCATCGAAGCCGAATGCGGCGGCGCCTGCGCCTGCGCGACGTGTCACGTCTATGTCGAGGAAGCCTGGCGCGAGAAGGTCGGCGCGCCGACCCCGATGGAAGAAGACATGCTGGATTTCGGTTTCGACGTGCGGCCGAACTCGCGCCTGTCATGCCAGATCAAGGTGAGCGACGACCTCGACGGCCTCGTGGTGTCGACGCCGGAACGCCAGGCCTGAAGTCCGGACGACGTTCAGCGCGATCCGGCGTTGGCGGTCTCAGTGAGATGGTCGTCGACCGCATATAGCGCGCAATCGGGCGCGTATTCCGCGCAGGCGGCAAGGGCCGCCTCCGCCGCTTCGCGCGCCGACCGCCGCGCGCTGCGGAAAGCAAAAGCTCCTTTCGGCGAGACGGCAAACGCCCGGTGCGGGCTCGCGGAAAGATAGTCGGCAAATCCCGCGCGTCCCTTGTCGCGCAATTGCGACGGCGGCGGAATTGACGATGGCGCCGGCATCGCGGCGATGTCGCGCGTTCCGAGATTCTGATCGCGCAGGAAGCCATCCACCGTTGATGTCCAGAGCGGGATGCCACGCGAAAACAGAAAATGCCCGTCTTCGCCATGTGGCGGGAAGTCGACGAATTGAGCCCGCCCGCCGGCGCCGGTAAAGCCAGCGTACATTCTGCGCACGAGTTCTGGCCCGAAGAACCTGTCGTTCTGCGCATAGATCCACAGTGTCGGAATCCGCGACGTCCTGCCGAGCGTGGCGAACGCGCGGACGAGGGCATCCTCGTCGCAGACCTCATTGCTGGCGCGCGAACCGCGGCCGCCAGCAAAGTTGATCGCGGCGACGAGGCCCGGCGGTGGATCGGCGGTCAGCGCCGGCGACGCGAAACCGCCGGCGGAGACGCCGACGGCGATCATGCCGTTGGTCGAAACGTCGGCCCGGCTCCTCATGGCCTCGATCGCTGCCCGCAAATCGCTTGCCGACTCGCGGGCCGCCCGCATGTAGTCGCGCCGCTCACACGGGCCGCTGCTCTCGGCATATTGGCCGCCGGAATCGCCATAGCCCCGGCGCATGAAGACCAGCACCGCAAAACCCCGCCGGGCGAATTCGAGCGCTTGCCGATAAGATCCGTAGGGCGACATCGGCGCTCGCGCCATGCCTTCGCGCGGCGTGCCGTGGCTGATCAGGGCGAGGGGATAGCGCCGCGTGCCCGAGGGCCTGAGCAGCATCGCTTCAAGTACGCGCGGACCCGCGGCCTCCATCGGGATACGCAACTCCTCGCGATGATAGTCCGCCGCCGCGGCAGATCGTGGCGTGATGCTCGCGACCGCAAGCAGGAGCAGCGCGGCCCACCTCATCCCGGATCCACGCCGCGGCGGATCCAAGGCGCAAATTTCGCCTTCAGCCCAGGTGTCAGCGGCACCGGCTTGCGTGTGGCTTCATCGATCAGGACGGTGATCGCGCGCGCCGAGGCTACGCATCTGCCTTCGGAAAATACCACCTGATCGAAGCTCACCGAGGTGCGGCCGAATTTGGCGACGCCAAGCCCCAATTCTATCTTGCCCGGCCAGTGCAACTCGGCGCGGAAATGGATGTCGATCCGCACCATGATCCAGCCGAGCCCCTCCGGCATCAGCCCGTAACTGCGATCCTTCATCAGCGTGACGCGGCCGGTTTCGAAATAGGTCGCGTAGACCGCATTGTTGACGTGCTGGTTGGGATCGAGGTCGGCAAATCTCACATTGTCCGACAGGCGGTAGGGAAAATCCTCCAGACGCGGGGTCGCGTCGGGACGCAAGGGGGCGTTCAAGGGGCAATCTCCAAAAATTTCGTTCCCTTACAGCCCACTTGTCGAATGGCGGCAAGGGGTTGCCGCCATCGCGACCGCCATATTATGGCTTTCCTGTTAGCCCCGGGTTGGCTAGACAGATGCGGCCTTCCCGCCAGGTTCAACCGAAAAGAAGCTGACATGAGCGAAGTGATCAAAACCGATGTGCTGATTATTGGCGCGGGTCCGTGCGGCCTGTTTGCCGTCTTCGAATTGGGCCTGCTCGACATGAAGGCGCATGTGGTCGACATCCTCGACAAGATCGGCGGCCAGTGTGCCGAGCTCTATCCGGAAAAGCCGATCTACGACGTTCCCGGCATTCCCTTCGTCACCGGCCAGGGCCTGACGGACGCGCTGCTCGAACAGATCAAGCCGTTTCATCCGACCTTCCATCTCAACGAGATGGTGGAGACGATCGAGAAGATCGGTGATCCGCTATTCCGCGTGACGACCGATGCCGGCAAGGTGTTCGAGTGCAAGGTGGTGGCGATTTCCGCGGGCGGCGGCTCGTTCCAGCCGAAGCGTCCGCCGGTGCCGGGCATCGAAGCCTATGAAGGCTCTTCGGTGTTTTATGCCGTGCGCAAGATGGAGCAGTTTCGCGACAAGAGTATCCTGATCGTTGGCGGCGGCGATTCCGCGCTCGACTGGACACTCAATCTGCATCCGATCGCCAAGCGCGTGACGCTCTTGCACCGGCGCGACGATTTCCGCGCCGCGCCCCACAGCGTCGAGCAGATGCGCGCGCTGGTGGCGAGCGGCAAGATGGACCTGAAGATCGGTCAGGTGACGTCGCTCGAAGGCGAGGGCGGCAAGCTGTCGGCTGCGATGATGAAGGGCAACGACAACGCGATCTCCAAAATCGAGTGCGATACGATGCTGCCGTTCTTCGGGCTGACCATGAAGCTCGGTCCCGTCGCGAACTGGGGCGTCGCGCTCGAAAACAATCTTGTGCCGGTCGACACCGCCGCGTTCGAGACCAACGTTCCCGGCATCTTCGCGATCGGCGACATCAACACCTATCCCGGCAAGCTCAAGTTGATTCTGTCCGGATTCCACGAGGGCGCGCTGATGGCGCAGAAGGCGCATCGCTACGTCTATCCGGACAAGCGGCTGGTGTTCCAGTACACCACCTCGTCGTCGAGCCTGCAGAAGAAGCTCGGGGTGAGCTAGTTCCCAAAAATGTCAGGCACGGTGCTTGGTTAAGGCGACGATCGCGACTGGAACCGTCCGCGAAATGGCCTTAGTCTGCGGCCATTCATTTACGGAATTGATCAGGTGATGACGATGCGCAAGCCGACCGGATTTCAACTGGTGCTCTCGATCGTGATCGGTCTCGCATTCTCCGGCGAACTCGCCGCACAGCCCGCGGAACCTTCTGCGGCGGGCCTGTGGCAGAAGACCGAGAAAGGCAAGCCGGTCGGATGGTTTCTGGTGGTTGATCGCAACGGCAGCTTCGAGGGCGCGTTCGCCAAGCTGTTTTCTGAGCCCGGCGATCCTCCGAATCCGATCTGCTCGAAGTGCACCGACGACCGGAAGGATGCGCCGTGGCTCGGGCTTTCCTTCATCCGCGAGATGAAGCGCGACGGATTGAAGTATGAGAACGGCAACGTGCTCGATCCGCGCGATGGCAAGATTTACAAGGCCAAGATGACGCTCAGCCCCGATGGGCAGACATTGACGATGCGCGGCTATCTCGGCATCTCGCTGTTCGGCAAGGATGAGGTGTGGACGCGACTGCCGGACACGGAGTTGGCGCAGGTCGATCCCGCGGTCATCGCAAAATATCTGCCGGCGTACGCCGCGGCAATGAAGCCACCCGCCGGTCCGGCGAAGGCTCCGGCCGTCAAGAAGGCCACCACTCCGGCGCCCGCGATACCTGCGCCTGCCAAATAGCAAACACGCTGCGAAGCCGTGTCGGCCTTTGCTAGTTCAGCCCGCCGCTGCGGCCTCCCGGCGGCCGCGGCGCATTCTGCATCTGTAGCTGTGCTGGTGGCGCGATCGGCTGCGAGGTGACTTCAGGTACCGCTGCATCGAGCTGCAGCACGGCGGCGGCGGCCGGCGTGGCGGCATCGGCCATTGCGGCGTGGCCCTCGGCAGTCGGATGCACCGCGCCGCCATAGACCGCCGACAACACGCCCCAGGTTGCGTCATGGATATCGGACGGCTGCTGCGACGTCGGCAGGCCTTGCGGGTAGGTCATCGCCGCGAAGTAGCTGTCATTGGCATCGCGGATCCAGCGCGCACGCGGCAGATAGGCGCGATACTCGCCCGCGCTGCGGCCGCACACCATCGGCTGGCTGGCGGCCGTGACGATATCGGAATCGAAGCTGTCGCCCTTCGCCGAAAAGCACTGCCGGTCGAATTCGGGATCGCTTTCGGCGCGTGCGCAGAAGCCGTGGCTGGCAAAAGCGGCCTGATGGCTGTCGACGAAGGTCATGCGGTCGGTGCGCGGATTGCGGCACAGGATGCCGCCTTCGCAGAGCGCCAGCCCTCGTAGCTGTGGCAGGAATTCATTTTCGACGAAATTCGACACGGCAGCCAGCCGCTGCGGTTGTGCGTTGAAGGAAGGATGAATGTCGAAGCCGCCGCGTCCGCCGGGGCAGGGCGCGCCGCCATTCGCCAGCGTCGGATTGGCGTAGGCGGTATAGACCACCCGCGACAGGTCACCACCGACAAGGGGCTTGAGCGCCTCCCGCAGCTTGGCAAAGCCCTGCGGCAGATCCCGCGCCATCGCGCTGCGCGCGTCGTCGACCGAAGCCATCACGCCGCTGCGCCGGAACAGCGCGCGTTCGGTCGCGGTGTCCACGATGACGTCGGCGACGAGGCCGGAGAAATAGATGTCGTTGGCGCCGATCGACAGCAGCACGAGGTCGAGCTGGCGGTCCGACTGGCGGCGCTTCGCGGCGGCGACGGCGTCGCGCAGCTCGGCCAGTTGCCCGTTGACGGTGCCCTGGCACGCGCCGCCCGATTTCGTCGGCAGACAGTCGCGGGCGCGCTGCGAGCCGAACAGTCCATCGGCAATGGTGGCGCCGGTGCAGGCCAGCGGCAGATAGGTCACCGCGATGTGCGGATATCTGATGGCGAGCGCCAGTGCGGTCCGGGTCTGATAGCTGTAGAGCGAACGGTGACAGGCGGGGTTGAACCAGAGCGCGCTCTGCCGTTGCCAGACGGCGAGGGAATCGGGTGCCTCGCAGGCGCGCCCGCCTTTATAGTTCGCGCGGCTCGGCCGATAATATTGCGCGGCCGCCGTTCCGAGATAGGAGCGGAAGCAAAAGCCTTCATCGGCGAGCGCGATGGGACGGTCCGGATTTCCTTCGCCGGAAGCGACGCTGTCGCCGAGGCCTGCGATGAAGATGTCGCGCACCGCGATCTCGGTGAAAGCGCGATGGGTGCCTTCCGATGAGGATATGTCGGCGGTCACGACTGTGGTGCGGCCGTAGCGGACCCGCAGATTGACCGGCTCGGCGCAGTCGAAGGTGGAAGTTTGCGGGCCGTCGCCGTCGTCGACCGTCCAGGCGCAGGTGGCGCCGACCGGCACCGGGCCCGTCAGGCGGATCACCACGGGATGATCGATCGGCGTCAGATAGCTTTCCTTGACGTTGTCGCGCGTGCAGGGCTCGCTGACGCGGCCAGCGAGATCGATACAGAGCCGGTTCACGGTGTTGCGCGCCCAGCCGCGGCCGTCGCTCTGGATTGCTAGCACCTGCTCCGACGCCAGCACGCTGCGGCCACGCCCCGCTTCTGCGTGCAGCAGGAAGTCCCGCTCCTCGCGGAACAGCCGGAAGCGGTTGCGTACTTCCCAGGAAATCTGCAGCGGCCCATAGCCGCCGGCGGTCTGGGCCTGCGCAACGGATGCGGACATGCCGACCAGCCCGGCGGCAATCAGCGCGACCGACATCATCGAACGTGTGAGAATTCCAGCCATGGCGTCGTTTGACGTTAGCGGTAAGGCGGAAATAAGAGAATGGGGCAGCTCCGCCCCAAAAGACCAGACGGCGCAGATAACGACAGCGTTACTGCCCGCGGGATCGGCGGCCTTCGACACGTTGCCGCACCCTGGCCTTGGCGGTGCAGGCTTCGAGCCGGCGGCGTTCCAGCCAGGGCTGCACGATGCTGAGCCAGAGCTCGCGCGTCCCCATGATCCAGATCGAGATGCCGAAGGGGATCATGAAGTAGAGGATCCGGAACACCACCAGCGTCGCCAGCAATTGTTCCTTGCCGAACTGCGGTAGCGCCACCAGCATCGCCGCGTCGAACACACCGATGCTGCCGGGCGCGTGGCTGGCAAAGCCGAGTAGCGTCGCCAGGATGAACACGACCGCCAGCGAAACGAAATCGATATGCGGCGACATCGGCATCAGCAGATACATTGCCAGCGCGCAGAAGCCGAGATCGACGACGCCGATCAGGACCTGCAGCAACGTCAACCGCGCCGAGGGCAATACGACTTTCCAGCCGTTCTGCCCGAGCTCGCGGCGGCCTTTGCCCATCAGCAACCAGACGAAGTAGGCCGCGATGCCGGCCAGGCAGCCGATCGCGATCAGCCGGTTCATCGCCGGCGGCAGCAGGTCCATCGCCGATGCCGCCTCGGGATGCCAGGCCATGCCCATGCCCAACACGAACAGATTGCCGAGCCAGAAGGTGAGGCCCGAGAGAAAGCAGATTTTTGCGACATCGATCGCCGTCAGGCCGTAGTCGGAATAGATCCGGAACCTGATCGCGCCGCCGGTAAAGACCGTGGCGCCGATATTGTGGCCGATGGTGTAGCTGGTGAAGCTCGACAGCGCGGCGATGCGGTAGGGGACGTGATTCTTGCCAATGGTTCGCAATGCGAAGAAATCATAGAAGGTCAGCGTGCAGAACGCACCCACCACGCACAGCGCCGCCAGCGCGATGCGATGCGGCGCGATTTCGGTCAGCGCCGTCAGAATCACCCCGGTGTCGACACCCTTGAGGGTGCGAACCAGATGGGTGATCGCAAGAGCTATGATGAGAAGACTCGCAGCGATTCCTAGCCGTTTCCAGCCGATCTTCTCCTTGAAGCCGCGCCCGAGCGCGGTCAGCAGCCGATGCATTCATCCTCCCGGCGGGGCGGCAATACGTAAAGGTTGGCCTGTCACGACAGGTGACAGTCGACGGGCAGAGGCACCGTGCGCGCAACCCATAAGCCAAAACCGGACCGTTGTGCAGCCCTTGACAAGCATGCCTTTTGGCTTCGCTCGCCGTCTTTGTCATACGCCCTACATATGTCGCCGCGTTAACGATTTTGAGTCGCAATGAGGTCCGTTTCTGCGGGTTGTTTTTGGCCGCGGCGTTCCAGCGTTCCATCGCGACGTTTTCGGGGTCGTTAGGAACATCGCATTCGCGGGCCGGTTAGCTTCCATCAGCATCGAACACGAAACGCGCGACGGGCCAAAACGAGGGCCTGTACCCGCACGTGTTCCAACCGGAGGACGACCGCAATGGGACTGTTCACCCAAGACATCAAGACCATGAACGACCTGTTCATCCATCAATTGCAGGACATCTATTACGCCGAGAAACAACTCGTGAAAGCACTGCCGAAAATGGCCGAAAAGGCCACCGACAAGCAGCTAAAACAGGGCTTTTTGACGCATCTCGATGAAACCAGGACGCATGTGCAGCGCCTCGAAGAGGTGTTCCGCATGCACGGCGCCGAGGTGAAGGCGGTCGATTGCCCGGCCATTGACGGCATCATCGAGGAGGCTGACGAAGTCGCGGGCGAGGTCGCTGACAAGAACGTGCTGGACGCAGCGCTGATCAACGCCGCGCAGGCCGCCGAGCACTATGAAATTACCCGCTACGGCAGCCTGATTGCGTGGGCACGGCAGCTTGGTCGCAACGATTGCGCCAGCATCCTGCAGCAGACGCTCGACGAGGAAAAGACGACCGACAAGAAGCTGACCTCGCTGGCGGAAGGCAAGGTCAATTTGCGCGCCGCAAGCTGATCATCGCCCGGGTTGAGGCAAAACGCCGCGCAGGAAGAATATCTCGCGCGGCGTTTTTTTGTGCCGGCGGCCGGCTGCATTCATACTTCGATCTTTGACGAAATATCATACTGAAACGGACCAGCTTGAACGGCGTTTGGGCCCTGAAGGGATGACCCATGCGCAACGCCGATCTCAATTTCAGGCCGCTTTCCGGCCCCGATGCGGCAGTCCATTCCGTAGCCGGAGCCGGACCGGCGCCGTCGAAGTACGCGGCGGCGTTGACGCTCGCCGCGATGAGCCTCGGCTATGGTGTCGTTCAGCTCGACGTCACCATCGTCAATACCGCCCTCAATGCCGTCGGGATTTCGCTTGGTGGCGGCGTCACGGAGTTGCAATGGGTGGTGAGCGCCTACACCATCGCCTTTGCGGCTTTCATCTTGACGGCGGGTGCGCTCGGCGATCGGATCGGCGCCAAGCGGGTGTTCATGGCGGGTTTTGCCATCTTTACGGCAGCCTCGGTCGGCTGCGCGCTGGCGGCCAATGCGGCGATCCTGATCATGATGCGCTGCGTCCAGGGATTGGCCGCGGCCATTCTGGTGCCGAATTCGCTCGCGCTGCTCAGTCATGCCTATCCGGAAGAAAAGGCCCGCGGGCGCGCCGTCGGCATCTGGGCCGCGGGTGCGAGCCTAGCGCTGACGGCAGGACCGTTTGTCGGCGGCGCCTTGATCACGCTGGTCGGCTGGCGCTCCATCTTCCTCGTCAATCTGCCGATCGGTCTTGCCGGCCTGTGGCTGGCCTGGAGCTTTGCCGACGAGACGACGCGTACGCCCGAACGCGAGATCGACTTGCCCGGCCAGATCGCCGCGATCGCGACGCTGGGCTCGCTCGCCGGCGCGATCATCGAGGGTGGCTCGCTTGGCTGGGACCATTCACTCGTGATCGCGGGCTTCGTGGCGTTTGCGGCCTTCGCCGTCCTGTTCGTCTGGCGGGAAGCGCGTACGAAGCAGCCGATGCTGCCGCTCGCACTGTTTGGCAATCGGATGTTTGCACTGACGTCGTTGATCGGCTTGCTGGTCAATGTCGCCATCTACGGTTTGATCTTCGTGCTCAGTCTTTATTTTCAGCAGATCAATGGATTGTCGGCGTTCGCGACCGGGCTCGCTTTTGTGCCGATGATGGGCGCGGTGCTGCCGGTCAACCTGATAGCGCCGCTTCTGGCCGAGCGCATCGGCGCATCGGCGACGATCGCAGCCGGCGCCTCGCTATCAGCGGCCGGCTGTGTTGCGATGCTCGGAATCGCTGCAGACACCAGCTATTGGTCGATCTGCCTGCAACTGATCGCGCTAAGCACCGGTCTCGGATTGCTGGTTCCGCCATTGACCTCGACGCTGCTCGGCAGCGTGGAGAAATCGCGCTCAGGCATTGCCGCAGGCGTGCTCAACGCGACCCGGCAGACCGGCAGTGTGCTCGGCGTCGCCTTGTTCGGTTCGCTTGTGGGCCGTTCCGGCACGTTCATGAACGGCGTGCACGCGTCGCTGCTGATCTCGGCCGGCGTCTTGCTCGCCGCCGCCGCCGCGATCTGGTGGGGCGGCCGGCGGTAACGGATCGGAAACCATATTTCCCGTGCGGCGGAGGCCGCCGGCGCGCCGTCTGCGATATTCGTTCACCATCCGCACAACTCGGCCGTGGCGGGTTACCTCAAATATACCAATGGGATTGCTGTTACAGGCTATCGGGGGCCTGTAAATGTATCGCGTCCTAACTTGTCTCACCACCGAGCATGACTGGAGACTGGTCGTGCTTGCCGGCACCATCTGCTGGCTCGCCAGCGCGGTTGCCATCAGCCTGTTTCATCGCGCCAGGGCATCGCGCGGCCGAACGCGCGCGGTCTGGATCGGTCTCGACGCGGCTGTCGGAGGCTGCGGAATCTGGGCCACTCACTTCGTCGCGATGCTGGCTTACGATCCGGGCGCAGGCGCCGGATACAGCATCCCCGTCACTTTATTGTCGCTGGTCTTCGCGATAGCCATCGTGGCCACCGGCCTTTGCATTGCGTTATCCAGTTCACGCCGGTGGGTGGTTGCCCTTGGCGGCGCCGTCATCGGCGGCGGTGTCGCAGCGATGCATTATACCGGCATGGCGGCGCTCGAGCTGCCGGCGTTCATTGTATGGTCGCAGGGCCTCGTGTTGGCCTCGATCGTGTTCGGCAGCCTGTTCGCGGCCATCGCGCTTCTCGTCGCGGTACGCCGTGACAATCCCGTCCATACCATGGCCGCCACCGGGCTGCTGACGATTGCCATCGTTTCGCATCATTTCACGGCGATGGGCGCCGTTACTCTCATTCCGGATCCGACTCTCGGTACCGACGTGATGTCGATTTCGCCGACCGCGCTGTCGTTCCTGACGGCGGTCGCGGCATTCGCCATCCTCGGCCTGTCGCTGCTGGCGGCGATGATCGACCGCCGCGCCAAGGGCGAACTCCATAGTCAGAAAGTCCTGCTCGATACCGCGCTCGATAACATGTCGCAGGGGCTTTGCATGTTCGATGCGGATGGCCGCATCCTGCTCAACAACCAACGCTATGCCGAAATGATGGGGCGGACCGGCATGGCGCTCCAGGGCCGTTTGCTGCTCGACGTGCTCCGGCAGCAGAAGGCGCTCAATCGCTGGGACGGCGATCCCGATCAGTTCGTCGCCAGCGTGATTGCCGCGGCCAAGGCCGGCGACAGCGTGACCAGGACGTTGACCCGCAACGGACGGTCGATCCGCGTGGTCGATCAGCCCAAGAACGGCGGCGGATGGGTCGCTACCTTCGAAGACATCACCGAATGGCAGCAGGCCCAGGAACAGATTTCGCACATGGCCCGCCATGACGCGCTGACCAATCTGCCGAACCGGATACTGTTCCGCGAGCAGCTCGAAAGGGCGTTGCGGCTCGCCAAACGCAGCGATCAGCTCGCGGTGCTCTGTCTCGATCTCGACCACTTCAAGGACATCAACGATTCGCTCGGCCATCCCGTCGGCGACGCGCTGTTGAAGGAAGTCGCCCGCCGTCTCGGCGCATGCATCGGCGAGAACGACACGGTGGCGCGGCTCGGCGGCGACGAATTCGCCATCGTGCAGTTCTGCAACGATTGCGATCCGTCCGCTGTCGCCTTGCTCGCCAGCCACGTGGTCGAGCAGGTTTCCGCGCCTTACGAGATCGCCGGCCACCAGCTCGTGATCGGCGTCAGCATCGGCATTTCGCTTGCGCCGGAAGACGGCAAGAATCCCGACGAACTGCTCAAGAAGGCCGACCTCGCGCTCTATCGCGCCAAGGAGGACGGCCGCGGCACCTATCGTTTCTTCGAGACCGGGATGGACGCCCGCGCGCAGGCGCGGCGGCTCCTGGAACTCGACTTGCGCGCGGCGCTGCAGCGCAAGGAATTCGAAGTCTATTACCAGCCGATCCGCGACGTCGCCAAAGATGTCGTCGTTGGCTTCGAAGCCCTGGTGCGGTGGAATCACGCGTTGCGCGGCATGATCTCACCGGCCAACTTCATTCCGCTCGCGGAGGAAACCGGCCTGATCGTGCCGATCGGCGAGTGGGTGTTGCGTCAGGCCTGCATGGACGCGGCCCAATGGTCGCGGGATGTCGGCGTCGCCGTCAATCTCTCGCCGGTGCAGTTCAAGAATCCCAATCTGGTGCTGACGGTGAAGGAGGCGCTGAAAGCCTCCGGCCTTCCGGCGCACCGGCTCGAGCTCGAGATTACGGAATCGGTATTGTTGCAGAACAGCGAGGCCACGCTTTCGGTTCTGCATGAGCTTCGCGCCTTCGGGGTGCGGATTTCGCTCGACGACTTCGGAACCGGATATTCCTCACTCAGCTACCTGCGCAGCTTCCCGTTCGACAAGATCAAGATCGATCGCTCGTTCGTCACTGAACTCGCGACGCGCGATGATTCGATGGCGATCGTCCGTGCCGTGACCGGCCTCGGCAAGAGTCTCGGCATCGTCACCACGGCGGAAGGCGTCGAGACCGACGGGCAGTTCGACCTGTTGCGCCAGGAAGGCTGCACGCAGGCGCAAGGCTATCTGTTTAGCCCGCCGCGTCCCGCGGCCGAGGTGGAAACCATGCTCTCGAAGGCACGCGCGCAGGCCGTCGCCTGATTGCTTTTGAGCCTTCTTTCCTCAGGCCTTGCGCAGCGCGAAATGCGCGCCGCAAAACGCCATCACCGCGCCGAGGCACAGGGCTGCGAGACCGGCGAGCACGCCCGATACGGTCGGGACCGGACTCGGCGCCGAGGCCGCCTGTCCGGCGCCGGCGAGGATCAGCACGCCGACCACGATCAGGAACTGCCGCATCCGCTGTGGAATCTGGCCCGAGGCGGCACCGTGCATCAAATTGGCGGTGAAATAGCCGCCGGAGAATCCCACGGTCGCGATCAGCCACCACGCGATCGCGGCGCCCGCGGGCATGAACTCGCCGGTATTGGAACGCCAAAGGCCGCCGAGATCGAGCCCGTAGCGCGCGCCCAGCATGTGCACGGCCAGCGCCAGCAGCACTCCGGAAACGATCGCGCCGGCCAGGATCAGGCGGCGCGGAAAATAAGTCGTCTGGGCCATGGACCGCTTGTAAGGTAAAGCCGGCGCGCCGCGCAAGCAGGCGGCCCCTAAACGACACGGATATTTTGAATTGCCGACATCACGACCGAACCAGGCGACGGAAGGCGAGGGCGCCCGCGCGATCAGTTACGCATATAAGGCGTCGCTGATCTCGTCGGCGCAGCAATTCGAACTGACGGACGCCGGATTGTCGTGGCGGATCGGCAGCCGGTCGGGCGTATGGCCCTATGCCGAGATCGCTTCGATCCGCCTGTCGTATCGACCGATGACGATGCAAGCCCGCCGCTTTCGCGCCGATATCAAACGTAGGGGCGGCGGACGGATCGCCATCGTTTCGACGAGCTGGCAGACGGTCACGTTGATGACGCCGCAGGACCAAGGCTACCGCGCCTTTATCACAGAGCTGCACCGCAGAATGAAAGCGGCCGGCAGCAAGGCGTCCCTGGCCGGTGGCATCGGGACGGCGACCTATGGCGCGGCAGTTGTGATGCTGGCCTTGCTGGCCATCGCCATGGTGGGACTTCTGGTGCGCGCGCTCGCGACGTCCGAATTCACCGGCGCGCTGTTTCTCGTCGGCATCGCCATCTGGTTTGCCTGGACCATCGGCGGCTTCATCAAGCGCAACCGGCCGCGCCGGTATACGTTCGACGAGCTGCCCGAGACATTGTTGCCGTAGCGGGCTTCGCAATCAAGCGACACGAAACGTGATTTCGTGAAGCGCCGCGGGGCGCGGCACTCTGTGCGGCATTTCCCCGAAAGCAGGCGAGATACCGTGATCACCGCAACGACGCGATTGCCGACGGAAGCCGAGATTGCCGCGATCAATGCGCGGCACCTGGTCAAGACTCCGCTGCGGCCGGCCGATCTGCTGTTCGTGTTCGGCACGCGCGAGGATGTCGACGAGCGTATCGAGGAAGCCTGCCGGCTGTGGCGAGAGGGATATTTTCGCTGGACAATCGTAAGCGGCGGCGTGACGCCGGGAGATGACCGGTCGGAATGCGCCATCATTGCCGATGCCATGATCGCGCGCGGCGTCCCGGCCGGCGTCATCCTGAGAGAGGATCGCGCGATGAATACCGGCGAGAATGTGATCTTCTCGCTGCCCATCATCGACGCCGCGCTGGGGCTGGGCAACATCGGCAGCGTGATCTGCCTCGGCAATACCTGGACGGCGCGCCGCTATCCGATGACGCTGCATCGGCACTGGCCGGAAGTGGAGAAGATGCTGGTCATGGTCGACAGTTTTAAAACGCCGCGGGCGCTTTGGCATACCGACGCCGAATTCAGCCGCCGCATGCTCCGTGAATGGGACAAAATCGAGCCCTACAAGGCGAGGGGCTTTATCGCGGAGTGGCCGGCGCGCGAAACCTGTGACCGGTAGCGCTATTCGGTCGTATCGACGTCTTCCTTCGCCGTCAGCATCCCTGACAATGTACGCAGCGCCAGATCGAGCTGTTCGGTGCTGGGGGCGCCGAGCGCCAGGCGGACGGCGTTAGGAGCGTGACCGGGAGTGACCGCAAAAGTGGTCGAGGGCGTCAGCGCGATGTCGCGCCGGGCCGCCGCCGCGACGAATGTCTGCGAGCGCCAATGCGGCGGCAAGGTCAGCCAGAGATGGTAGGATTTGACGTTGGCCTGAACCTCAAAACCGGCGAGGTATTTGGCCGCCATCTGCTGGCGCCGCGCCGCGTCGATCCGCTTCAGGCGTGACAGCTCGGCGACCGTGCCGTCCGCCATCAGCCGCTGTCCGGCGGCAAAGGCAAATCCGGACGCCGTCCATCCGCCCGATCGAACCGCGGCCATGACGCGTTCGCGCAGGCGCGGCGGCGAAACGATGAAGCCGAGCGCAAGGCCTGGTGCCACCTTCTTCGACAGGCTGTCGAGGGTGATGCAGCTGTCCGGCGCGAGCGCGGCCATCGGCGTTTCTTCGTCGAGAAAGCCGTAGACCGTATCCTCGATGATGGTGAGGCCGAGCTTCTCGACCACGCGCAGCAAATCGGCCCGGCGCGCCGGCGGCATGGTCATGCCGAGCGGGTTCTGAATCGTCGGCTGAAGATAGAGCGCCGACAAGTGGGTTTCGCGGTGAGCCTTCTGTACCGCGTCCGGGCGAACGCCGTGCTCGTCCATCGCAAGCGGCACCAGCGATACGCCGAGCCTGACGGCGATGTCCTTGATGAAGGGATAGGTCAGCGCCTCGACGCCGCAGCGGCCGCCGCTGGGCACCATCGCCGCTAGCGCAGCGGCGATGCATTGCCTGCCGTTTGCGGTGAAAACCAGTTGATCGGGGGCCGGGGTCCAGTCCTCGCGGGAGAGAAACTCGGCGGAAATGGTCCGCGCCGCCAGCGTGCCTGTCGTGGTCGAGTGCCGCAGCGCGAGATCCAGCACTTCGGGGCGTTCCAGCCCGGCCAGGCTTCTCGCGATCATCGCCGATTGCGTCGGCAGTATCGGGTAATTGACTTCCAGATCGATGCGCGCACCGCGCGGCTCGGTCGGCATGGTGATGCCGCGGCGCGTCTCGCCTGAGACGAAGGTGCCGCGCCCGACTTCGCCGACCACGAGGCCACGGCGCAACAACTCGGTGTAGACGCGGCTCGCCGTCGAGACCGCGATCTTGCGCTCGTAGGCGAAGCTGCGTTGCGGGGGCAGGCGGTCGCCGGGCTTGAGGGCGCCGTTGGCGATCTCGGCGGCGACGGTATCGGCAAGCTTCAGGTACTCGAACTTTGACATTATTGCACCGAGAGCAATGTTTTCCTTGCACCGAGCAATGTATCGGATCATTTTGGAACCATCAAGCCAGAGATTGCACTGAGAGGGGTGCAAGCAATCGGATCAATAGGCGCAAGCGCATTGGGCGTTTGCGTCGGCGGCAGCGCTTTGCCGCGCAAAAGCAAGGAGAAGAACGATGACGACGGTATCCCAGACGGCAGGCCAGCCTGCGTCCCGAAACGCGCGGACCGGATTTTTCCGCCTGCTCGGAGGCTGGGCGAACGGCATCGTCACCTATTTTGCGCACCGCGAAGCCGTCAAAACGCTGCATGAACTGGACGACCACGCGCTCCGCGACATCGGGGTGGAGCGCAGCCAGATCGAGACGGCCGTGCGCGGCCTGATCGATCCGACGTTCGGGCGAATGATGTGAGGTCAATGGCGCTGCCGTTATGCGGTCGCGCTATCCTCAGTGCCGGACCACCAGCACCGAGCATTTGGCATAGCGCACCACATGGCCGGCGTTGGAGCCGAGGAAATAGGTCCGCATCGCCGGCCGGTGTGAGGTCATCACGATCAGGTCGGCCTTGACCGCGGCCGCCTCTTCGAGGATCTCATGATAGATGCCGCCTTTTCGCACCGCGGTAGAAATGCGCGGCGCGGCGATGCCGGATTCAGCGGCCACGATCGCGAGCGCTTCCTCCGAGGTCGCCCGCTGCTGGGCATCGAAATCGGCCGGCACATATTCCGCCAGCATTACCGGCGTGATCGGCAACACATTGAGCAGGCGCACCGAGCCGTTCCAAGTCTGTGACAGCGTTGCGGCGGTCGCAATCGCGGGCTTGGCCAGATCCGTATCGGCCAGATCGATCGGCACGAGAATCGACTTGAACATCTGCGCCTCCGGCTTCCGGCCGGTCCGGTTCTGATTTGTCAGAGCCCTATTCCAGCCCATTGTTTTGACGCGTTTTCTTTTACGCGAACTTGTTGCTAATTCGCTCGAAAACAGGTCATGGCCAGCCTAGCACGGGCGGGCCTTTATGTCCGCGCGGCTCAATCGTCCAGCGCCTGCTTCAGCAGTTTCGGGCTTGTGAAACGAACGAGCGTGCCGCGCCGGAACGCCACCTCGCTCCAGTCGTCGGTCGCGAAATCCAGGATGGCGAGGCCGGCGGTTGGCAGATTGTCTTCAAGCGCTTTCTTCGCCGCCTTGTCGCCGCTGCCAGTGAGCATCAGGGCCAGCTCATGCATGCCGGGATTGTGACCGATCAGCATCAGCCGCGCGGGGTCGGTGACGTCAGCCATGCGGATGATCTGCAAGAGCTGCGCCGGCTCGGCGCCGTAGAGTTCGTCGAGCAGTTCGACCTGCGGCTGCCGATGCCGTTCCCGCACTGCATCCTTGATCGCATCGCGCGCGATCTCCCAGGTCTGCCGCGCCCGCACGGCGGTCGAGACCAGAACGGCATCGGGAAGCGGCGGATGTTGGCCGATCCAGGTTCCAATGGCGACGGCATCCCGCCGGCCGCGCTCGTCGAGACGGCGGTCGTGGTCATGGCCCGAAGGCGCGTCGTGTTCGGTCTTGGCGTGACGCAACAGCATCAAACGGCGCATGGGCGCATTCTCGATTCGGTCTTAGTCTGGACTAATCTACAAGCTCATGTCTCTGACAAGGTGACAAGCGCCGCAGCGGTCCGTTAAGAAACGCTATGCCTGAGACTTTCACAAGTGCGACCGACGGCCCCGACGACGACGCGCCTTTTCGCTCGCGGCTCTCATTCGACCTCGATGTTGACATTTGCGTGGTGGGAGCCGGACTTGCCGGTCTCACGGTAGCGCTGGAGGCCGCGCGGCTCGGCGCCAGCGTCGCCGTGCTCGAGGGCCGGCATGTTGGCTGGAACGCATCCGGCCATCAACTTGGCACGGTGATGCCGGGTTACAGCCTTCCGATCGGCGACCTGATCGAACGCGTCGGTCTCGAGGACGCGCGCGAATTGTGGGCGCTGTCGAAGGAGGGCGCCGATTACGTTCGCGCCGCCGCCACCGAAGAGGCGATGCCCGGCATTGCACTGAGCGAGGGCGCGCTGGAGGTCTCCAATGTCGACGCCGGCGAAACGCTGATCAGCCGGCTACAGACGCTAAGCGAGGATTTCGAGACCGAGGTCGAGGGGTGGCAGGTCGATCGCGTTCGCGATCAACTGGGGACCGGGCGTTATTTCCACGGCATCTATTATCCGCGCGCATTCCAGATCGACGGCCGCAAATACGTCCACAGCCTTGCCGCGCGGGCGCGGCGGGCGGGCGCACGCATCTTCGAGGACACGCCCGTCGTCAGCATCGATCCATCAGGCATTCGCAAGCGCATCGTGACGCCGTCGGCCCGGCTGCGCGCCTCGCATATCGTGCTGGCCGGCAACGTTCACCTCGGCGCTCCCTTGCGTCGCCTGTCGGAGACGTTGCTGCCGGTCTGGCGCTATGCCGCGGTGACGGAGCCGCTCGGCGAGCGGCTTGGCGATGTAATCGCCTTCAGGGGATCGGTAACCGACAGCGACGGCATCGATCATTTCCGGATCGTCGACGGCGACCGGCTGATGTGGGCGAGTCCGGAAACCACCTGGGAGGCGCGGCCGCACCGCTTTGGTCCCGCGATTCAGCGCCGCATTGCGACCGTTTTCCCGAAACTCGGCAAAGTCCCGATATCGGGCGTGTTCGGCGGTGCGGTCGGGGTGACGGTGCACGGCATGCCGCAGATCGGCCAGCTCCGCAAAGGGCTGTGGGTCGCCAGCGGCTTCGGCCGGCAGGGGCTGAACACCTCAGCGATGGCAGGGCAGATGATCGCGCGCAGCATCCTGTGGGGTGAGGACCGCTGGAAACTATTCTCGCCGTTCGAACTGGTCTGGGCGGGCGGCGCCACCGGCCGCGCCGCCGGCCATCTGATCGGCCTGTGGGGGCGGGGCCATTCCGCAGCAGTGGGCGCGCTGGCCCGTTACCGCGAGGGCGCCCGGGCCCGGGAACGCGTGCG
>NZ_LLYB01000115.1 GCF_001440475.1 Bradyrhizobium lablabi
AAGGCATCGCCGCCGCGCGCAGCCGCGCCACCGCCGGGCCGCGATGCCTCGCGGGCGCGCTGGGCGGCTTCCGATTCGACCTTGCGCACGGCCTCTTCCAGCGACAGCCGCTCGCGGGTGATTTCGGATTCGGACAGCGGCGGCTGAACGCTGCGCAACTGCGCGATCAGCGCGGTGCGGGCCCGCTCATAGAGCGCACGGCGGCTCTCACCTGGAGCGTTCGGGTCCAGGCCGGCAATAGCGCGTGCGATCAGCGGGTAATAATCAGCCATTTCTCTTCAATACTGCAGACCCGGAAGTAACATCCCGTTAAGCCTCGAACGGGTTCTGTACCAGGATAGTATCCTCGCGTTCGGGGCTGGTGGAAAGCAATGCAATGGGGCAACCCACGAGTTCCTCGACCCGGCGAACATATTTAATGGCCTGGGCCGGGAGATCCGCCCAAGACCGTGCATTCGCGGTCGGCTCCTTCCAGCCCTCGATGGTCTCGTAGATCGGCACCACCCGGGCCTGGGCGCCCTCGCCCGCCGGCAGATGGTCGATTTCCTTGCCGTCCAGCATGTAGCCGGTGCAGACCTCGATGGTGTCGAAGCCATCGAGGATATCGAGCTTGGTCAGCGCCAGGCCGGTGATGCCGCAGGTGCGGACAGTCTGTCGCACCAGCACGGCATCAAACCAGCCGCAGCGGCGCTTGCGTCCGGTGTTGACGCCGAATTCCTTGCCGCGACGGCCGATCTCCTCGCCGATCTCGTTGTTCAGCTCGGTCGGAAACGGCCCCAGACCGACGCGGGTCGTATAGGCCTTGCAGATGCCGAGCACGTAACCGACCGCGCCCGGGCCCATGCCGGTGCCGGTCGCGGCCTGTGCCGCCACCGTGTTGGACGAGGTGACGTAGGGATAGGTGCCATGGTCGACGTCGAGCAGCGCGCCCTGCGCGCCCTCGAACAGGATGCGCTTGCCTTCGCGACGCTTCAGGTCGAGCAGCCGCCACACCGTTTCGGCATAGGGCAACAGTTTCGGCGCCATTTCGGTCAGATCTTTGAGAATGCTGGCGCCGTCGAACTCCTGGAGATTGAGGCCGCGGCGCAGCGCGTTGTGATGCGCCAGCAGACGGTCGATCTTGTGCGGCAGCGCGTCGAGATCGGCGAGGTCCATCAGGCGAATCGCGCGGCGGCCGGCCTTGTCCTCATAGGCCGGGCCGATGCCGCGGCGGGTGGTGCCGATCGCAGTCCCCGTGTTGGACGATTCGCGCAAGGCATCGAGTTCGCGATGCAGCGGCAGGATCAGCGTGACGTTCTCGGCAATGCGCAAATTGTCCGGGCTGATGGCGACGCCCTGCCCCTTCAGTTTGGCCACTTCTTCGAGGAAGGCCTGGGGATCGAACACCACGCCGTTGCCGATGACGGCGAGCTTGCTTGGCCGCAGCACGCCGGACGGCAGCAGCGCCAGCTTGTAGGTCTCGCCATTGATGACAAGCGTATGGCCGGCGTTGTGGCCGCCCTGGAAGCGCACGACGATATCGGCCTGCTCCGACAACCAGTCGACGATCTTGCCCTTCCCTTCGTCGCCCCACTGGGCGCCGACGACGACAACATTGGCCATTTCTAAGGTGTTCCCTGCAATTCTGGTGGTCCCAGCATGATCTCTCCGGAAAACCGGTATCCACTTCTACGAGTCATGCGCCCTTTAGTTTTGACGCGTTTTCTTCACGCGAACCGGTATCCACTTCGCTCGAAAACGCTNAGCTTGCCCAGCCAAAATCACGGCCGGGGCCGTTCGCGCGCGGGGCACCCACCGGATAAAGGAAGCGGGTGCTCTAGGCAAGCAAGAAGGCGGTTTTAGGGGGTCCTTAGAACGGCTCCAACCCATTGATATCCCCGGAAAATTTGTGACCGCCCGGCGGCGAACGCATTAACATTGGGCAATGACGGAAAGGCCATGTCGAAAACCACCCGTGCAACGCAGGCTTTGGAAAAGCTCGCCGTCAAATTCACCCTCCATGCCTACGACTACGATCCGGATGCGGCGAGCATCGGCCGACAGGCCGCCGAAGCGCTCGGGGTGCCGCCCTCGCGCGTGCTCAAGACGCTGATGGCCGAGGTCGACGGCAAGCCGGTCTGCGCCGTGGTGCCGTCGGATTGCGAAGTCAGCATGAAGAAGCTTGCGGGCGCCTTTGGCGCCAAGGCAGCGAAGATGATGCGGCCGGCGGACGCCGAACGGCTGACCGGCTATCATGTCGGCGGCATCTCGCCGTTCGGGCAGAAGAAGCGCGTGCCGGTCGCGATCGAAGAGGCCGCGCTCAGCCATCCGAGCGTGTTCCTCAATGGTGGCCAGCGCGGCTTGCAGGTCGAACTTGATCCCAACGACGCCCTGAAGGCTGCGGGCGCGATCGCGCGGGCGCTCGTGGCGTGAGCGGCCTCGGCGCTGGCCTATTGCGCGCTGGCCTATTGGGTGAGCTTCGGCTGCGCCTGCGCCCATAGCATGGCCTCGATGATGGCCGCGCGCAGTTTCGGGCGCTGCTCCTCATCGCATTCGATGAAGGCGAGAATGGAGTTGGCGCGAACGGCAAACTGGTGGCGCGTTTCGGCTTCGGCTTCTTCGGCCGACATCGGCTTGTTCAAGGAATGATCCACCATCTCTAGAAATTCGACCTCACGGAGAGAGGAAGCTGCCGACGTAGCAGTCGCCTTCAAAAGCCGTGGTCCCAACGATCGAAACGGACGCTCAATACGAAATAACGCCAAATAACCCAGTGCATGCGACCCAAAAAACAAATCAAGGTTGGGTTACATGAATCAATCGTCCTTTGATTGCATATTCGCCTGCCTGCTGGCAACCCCAAACAATGTGCAGGGGGGCGCCCTGCATGGTCGCGATGCATCCTGCACCATTGATGAGCGCCACAAATCCGTGTCTGTGACAAGGGCCGGGCCACATTTCCGGCCCGGCGACACCAGCCGGGCGGGGCCGCGGCATCATGACCGGGGCACAATTCTCGAATGTCGGCTACCGAACATAGCTCGTCAGCGCCTTCAGCAAACTGGCTCGCCAACCAGCCCTACCTCTTGCTCAGCATCACCGCGCTGTGCTGGGCCGGCAACGCCATCGTCGGGCGGCTGGCCGCCGGCCACATCGCGCCGGTCACGCTTTCATTCCTGCGCTGGTCGTTCGCGTTCCTGATCATCCTGCCCTTTGCCTGGAAACATCTGGTGCGCGATTGGAACGCGATCCGCGGCCGGCTCGGTGTCATGGTCGTGCTCTCGATTACCGGCATCGGCGCGTTCAACACGCTGCAATACTGGGCGCTCGAACATACCCAGGCGCTGAACACTCTGCTGTTGCAATCGGCCGGGCCGCTGGTAGTGGCGGTGTGGTCGCTCATTCTGCTCGGAGTGCGGCTGACGCTGGCGCAAGCCGCAGGCGTCCTGTTGTCGATGGTGGGCGTAGTCATCATCCTGATGCATGGCGACCTCACCAAGCTTTCCAACATCGAGTTCAACCGCGGCGATCTGATCTTCCTCGTGGCGCTGGCGATCTTCGGGCTCTATTCGGTGCTGTCGCTGAAGCGTCCCGAGATCCACGGACTGTCGTTCGTCGCCTTCACCTTCGGCGCCGGCGCGGCCTGCCTGATTCCGCTGTTCATATGGGAACTGTTCACGCGGCCCTTGATGCAGATCAACACCGAGAACCTGCTCACCCTCGCCTATGTCGCGTTGTTCCCCTCGACGATCGCCTATCTCTGCTTCAATCGCGGCGTGCAACTGATCGGCGCCAACCGCGCCGCGCCGTTCTTTCACGTGGTGCCGGTGTTCGGGACCATCATGTCGATCGCCTTCCTTGGCGAGCATCCGCAGGCGTTCCACTTTATTGGGTTTGCGCTGGTGCTCACCGGGGTGTTCGTGGCGTCGCGGAAGCCTCAGACTGCCTAGGGCGTGCACGCACTGACATGAGCCTTTCAGTCGTGGCGAGCCCGACTGATCGGTAACCGCAGTTCGCTATTCTGAATGTCAGATAGGTTTCCCCGAAATTCCAGACCGCCAGCCCCGGCAAGCGCGCGAACACGCGCGCACAAGACGAGATCGTCGGTCTGGAACACTGACGTCTCCCAGAAATCGGAGAGTGCTTCTCCAACAACCCTTGCCGCCTTTTGCCATTCAGACGTTGCGCACGACAACAGGAGCGGGTCAAAGAATGAAAGCGGCGCGGATACAAGTTCACCTTCGCTGAGGACGCGCAGTGGTGCATTTTCGGTCCTCAAGCGTCCCCACAATTCTCGATACCGTGCGCGCAGGACCGCTGTGAGTGTTTCAGTGCGGTCGAACAGTTCATTTTCGAGAATCGTGTGTGGAGGCAACATTGCGAGGGAAATTGCAGGGTGTGGCTTGGTCGGCCCAGTGCCATTTCCTGCCACCATGACGTCGCTGAGATCGACAACCTCGACTGGTTCTTCGCCAAGCCGCCACAGCCATTCGAGGAAACCCGCATATTCTTGCGTGGATCGTCCCGACAGCCACGCGACCCTTCGACTGCTGATCGACAGCGCCTCGGACCAGAAGGAAGTTGCTTCGCCGACGACTTCCTCCCAACCCGTATAGCCGAGTTCGTCTTCAACCCACCTCCTGCGCAACTCGGGATCGGGTGGGTTGATGGGGCCGAAGCTGAGGCAGTCGGAAAGGCCGACCACGCGTTCGTCGCGGCCTGCCTGTCGTAGTGCGTCGCGCAGGCCAGCCGCCGCGGACGAATTGAACACGATGTGAAGCGTTGAGGCAGCCATTGCGAGCCTCTCCCGAAATGATGCGGTTCTGCCTTTCCAGAATAGCGCGTAGTTACGCCTGCACATTTGTCACAATCGAAAATGGTAAAGAGAGGCAAAAGCTAATGTCTGCCTTTGGCCGATTCCGTTGAAAAAGGCGGCTGTTGCGGCGCAGGAG
>NZ_LLYB01000116.1:0-6993 GCF_001440475.1 Bradyrhizobium lablabi
CCGGAGCCGGTCGCGCCGGCCGAGCCCGCTACGGCCGAGCCCGCGCCGGCCCCATCGGGCGAAACCGCGCCACGCAAGGCCGGCTGGTGGTCGCGGCGCTTCGGCAGCGGCGAGTAAGGAATCGAACCCAAAAGAAAAACCGCCCGGCGAAAACCGGGCGGTTTTTTATTGCGCCGAGCTGATTGCTCAGCCCGTGGTGAGCGCCGTCTCGACGTCGGACGGATCAACCTGCTTGTTCAGGTTGGCGTGCAGCTTCTCCTTATTCAGCTCGCCCTCCCACCACGACACCACCACGCAGGCAACGCCGTTGCCGCACAGATTGGTCAGCGCGCGGCACTCGCTCATGAACTTGTCGATGCCGAGAAGGATGGCCATGCCCGGGACCAGGCGCGGGTCGACCACGGCCAGAGTCGCCGCCAGCGTGATGAAGCCCGCGCCGGTGATGCCGGACGCTCCCTTGGAGGTCAGCATCGCGACCAGCAGAATGGTCAGTTGCTGGCCGAACGTGAGATCGAAGCCGAGCGCCTGCGCGATGAACAGGGTCGCCAGCGTCATGTAGATATTGGTGCCGTCGAGATTGAACGAGTAGCCGGTCGGCACCACGAGGCCCACGACCGACTTGGAGCAGCCGAGCCGTTCGAGCTTCTCCATCAAGGATGGCAGCGCGCTTTCCGAAGATGATGTGCCGAGCACGATCAGTAGTTCGTCCTTGATGTAGGCCAGGAACTTGAGGATCGAGAAACCGACGATCCGCGCGATCACGCCGAGCACCACGAAAACGAACAGCGCGGCGGTGACGTAGAAGGTCGCGATCAGCCCGATCAGGTTCAGGATCGCACCGGTGCCGAACTTTCCGATCGTGAACGCCATCGCGCCGAACGCGCCGATCGGGGCGACCTTCATCACGATGGCGATGACGCCGAATATCGCATGCGCGGCATCGTCGATGAAGGCGCGGATCGTATGGCCGCGTTCACCGAGTCCCATCAGCGCAAAGCCGAACAGGATCGAAAACAGCAAAACCTGAAGGATTTCGCCCTGCGCAAAGGCGCCGACGACGGTGTCGGGAATGATATGCAGGAAGAAATCGACCGACTTCTGCGCTTCCGCCTGCTTGGCGTAGCCGGCGACCGCTTGCGCATTCGCCATGCTGCCGCCGAAACCGTGACCGGGCCTGACCACGTTACCAACGATGAGACCGATCATCAGCGCGAAGGTAGAGACGATTTCGAAATAGATCAGCGCCTTGACGCCGATGCGACCAACTTTCTTGGCATCTTGAATATGCGAGATGCCTGATACCACGGTGCAGAAGATGATCGGCGCGATCACCATCTTGATCAGCTTGATGAAGCCGTCACCGAGCGCCTTGATCCAGTCGTTGGTCGCAAGCGTAGGCCATAGCCAGCCGACCAACGCGCCGAGCAAAATGGCGATCAGGACCTGGACGTAAAGAACCCGATACCAGGGCTTTGCCGCACTCGCCGGCGCTTCGGTCGCGATCGTTGCCGCCATGACGCTCACTCCCCTTTGGTGGCGCGGACTGGTCGACATGCGCCAATCCGTCGCACACAGCCAAAGTCCTTTAGGCGAGCGGTGTCAATGGTGTTGGCGAGCGCTTAATCGCGGCGGTCGGCAATCCGCCGGATCGCCGGCACCAATGCAGCACCGAGCGCATTCTTGATCAGCGATGCCGCGATGAACGGCGCAATGCCGACCAGCCACGCCTTTTCCACGCCGAGTTTCACGCCGAATGCCAGCCAGCCAAATCCGGCGGCGAGAATGAGAATGTGTCCGAGCGCCATCGCGGCGAACAGCCAAAACACCGAGCGATCCCAGCCGCGCTCGGCGAGCCATCCCGTGACAAAAGCCGCTGCCACGAAACCGAAGAGATATCCGGCGGTCGGACCGACGAGCGGCGCGAGGCCGCCGACGGGGCCTGCGAATACCGGCAGTCCGATCGCCCCTTCGGCGAGATAGGCGATGAGCGTTGCGCTGCCGAGCCGCCAGCCATAGGCCGCGCCGATCATCAGCACGACCAGCGTTTGCAGCGTCATCGGCACATAGGGCAACGGCAGATTGACCTTGGCCGACAAGGTCAGCAGCGCGGTTCCCAGCGCGATCAGGATCACGCTGCGCAACAAGCCCGATGAGCCGTCCGCGCGATGTGGCCACAGCAGCGCGGCAATCGGGAAATGCGACGGGACGACGGTTTCAGGCATGGTTCTGGCAGACATGATGGCTCCCCGATTGATTGCAGATGAGAATGATGTGGATGACGGATTGCTGCGCGCTAACGAAGCCAGCGCGCGATGCGCGTCACCGCCTCGCGCATCTCGTCGGCCGAGCGCGCGTAGGAGAAGCGGATGAAGCTGCGGCCTTGGATCGGATCGAAGTCGACGCCCGGCGTTGCCGCCACATGCGCCTTCTCCAGCATGCGGCCGGCAAACTCGAAACTGTCGGAGGTGAAATCCGAAACATCGGCGTAGAGGTAGAAGGCGCCATCCGCCGGCAAGAACTTGGTAAGCCCGGCCTTCGGCAATCCCTCGATCAGGATGCGGCGGTTTTCCTCATAGCCGTGCTTGATCGCCTCCATCTCGTCGCGGCCCTCGAAGGCCGCTTCGGCCGCGATCTGCGACAGCGTCGGCACCGAGATCGACAGGTTCTGCTGCAGCCGCTCGATCGGGCGCACCAATGGCTCCGGCACCACCATCCAGCCAACCCGCCAGCCGGTCATGCAGAAATATTTCGAGAACGAATTGATCACGAGCGCATGCTGCGACAGCTCGGCTGCCGTCACGGCCGGGAACGCATAGTCGAGCCCGTGATAGATCTCGTCGGAAATGAAACGTATCCCGGCGCTTTCCGCCGCATTGATCAGGCCGGTGAGCGCTTCGCGCGACATCATGGTTCCCGTCGGATTGGCGGGACTGCCGACCAGCACGCCCTTCAGCGGCGCCTTGCCGTGCGCGGCCAGCAACGCCTCGCCGGTCAGCGCATGGCGCGTCGCGCTCGATGTCTCGATCAGCACCGGCTCGCAGCCGAGCGCGGTCAGGATATGCCGGTAAGGCGGATACCCGGGTACGGTGACCGCCACACGGCCGCCCGGCTCGAACATCGACAGAAACGCCAGAATGAAGCCACCCGACGAGCCGGTCGTAACCACGATCCTGTCAGGCTCGACCGTGCAGCCGTAAGTATCGCGGTAGTGCCGGGCGATTCGCGCGCGCAGCGTGGGCATGCCGAGTGCGGAGGTGTAGTCGATCCGCGCCGCGTCGAGCGCGGCATGCGCCGCCGCGATCGCGACCTTGGGCGCGGGCGCCGCGGGTTGCCCGACCTCCATGTGAATGACATGGCCGCCGGCCGCTTCGATGCGGGCGGCGGCCGCCATCACGTCCATCACCATGAAGGGCGGAACGTCGCTCCGTGCCGAGGGGGTCAATAGCGCTGTCGCGCGGTCTCTAAGTGTCGATTCCAGCATCGATTTCTGTTATTTGCGCGGGCGCTGCCCGAATCGAGGTTCCCGAACCGGTTACCGCCCCAGACTGGCCGTATTCGATGGCTTGTTATAGCGTTTTCAAGCGCAGTGATACCAGGTTCACACAGTGGTACCGGTTTCATGCAGTGATACCCCGGCTCGGAAAAGGAAACGCGTTGAAACAACAAACTGGGACCTGTTTCTGATCTAATCAGGGACCGAACCGGCTTCCGGCCAAATCCGGAACGAAAGCCCATCGCCAAAGACCGCTCATGCTGCTCCGCATCGCCTTACGCAAGAAATCACTGAAGTTGACCGCGCTGGCCACGGCCGTCGCGCTTGTCGCTGCGCCAATGGCGGCGACGGCGCAGGAGAACAGAGGCCCGCCGGTGCTCCGCGACGCCGAGACGGAACAATTGCTGCGCGAATATACGAGGCCGATCCTGCGCGCCGCCGGTCTGGAAAAGCAGAACATCCAGATGGTGATCATCAACCAGAGCGTCTTCAACGCCTTCGTTGCCGACGGCCGGCGCATCTTCGTGAACTACGGGGCGATCCTGCAGTCGGAAACGCCGAACCAGATCATCGGCGTGATGGCGCATGAAACCGGCCACCTTGCCGGGGGTCATCTCGCCAAGATGCGCGAGCAGATGGCGCAGGCGCAGACGCAGATGATCATTGCCATGCTGCTCGGCGCCGGCGCGATGGTCGCGGGCGCGCAAGGCGGCGGCAGCAGTGGCCTGGCCAACGCCGGCGCGGCGATGTTCTCGGCTCCCGGAGAAATCATCCGCCGCAACCTGCTCTCTTACGTGCGCCAGCAGGAGGAAAACGCCGACAAGGCCGGGGTGAAATTTCTGAACGCCACCGGCCAGTCCTCGAGGGGCATGTACGAGACCTTCAAACGCTTCACCGAAGAAAGCCTGTTCGCCGCGCGCGGCGCCGATCCCTACGTTCAGTCGCATCCGATGCCGGCGCAGCGCGTCGCCGCGCTGGAAGAATTGGCACGGTCGAGCCCATATTGGGAAAAGAAGGACGACCCTGCCCTGCAGCTCCGTCACGACATGGTGCGCGCCAAGATCTCGGCCTTCATGGAGCGGCAGGAGACCGTGTACCGGCGCTATCCGATGTCCAACAACAGCCTGCCCGCACGCTACGCGCACGCGATCGCGACCTATCGGCACGGCGATCTGCGCAGCGCCCTCACCCAGATCGACGCCCTGATCCAGCAGCAGCCCAACAATGCCTACTTCTACGAGGTGCGCGGGCAAGCGCTGCTCGAGGGCGGCAAGCCGCAGGAGGCGATCGCGCCGCTGCGCAAGGCCGTGCAGCTTTCCAACAACTCGCCGCTGATCGAGATGATGCTGGGACAGGCCCTCGTGGCAACCGGCAACAACGCCTATACCGACGAGGCCATCTCGATCCTGCGCGGGGCGTTAGCGCGCGAGACCGAGGCGCCGATCGGCTACACCCAGCTCGCCATGGCCTATGGAAGAAAGGGCGACTACGCGCAGGCCGACCTCGCCTCGGCCCAGGCCGCCTACCTTCGCGGCGACAGCAAGACCGCTCGCGATCTTGCCTCACGCGCCAAAACGCGCTTTGCCATCGGCACACCCGGATGGGTCAAGGCTGACGACATTGTGAGCGCCAAGCCGCTGCCGGGCCAGAAGAGCAACTAGAAATCAACCGCATTCGGCTATAATCCGACCTGGTTCACCCAGGACCTGGTCGCCACCAACCGAGATNACTCTCCAGGAGCCGGCCTTCAGCAGAATTGCCCGGGACCCCGCCGCATAAGNGACTTACCGATGCCCTCGTTCCGTTTTCTCATCCCCGCATTGTTCGCTGTGGCGCTCTGCGGCGCGCCGCTGCCCGCTTCCGCGCAGAGCTTCACCGACACCCAGCGTGGCGACATCGAGACCATCGTCCGCAACTACCTGATCGCGCATCCCGAGGTGCTCGAAGAGGCGATGGCTGAGCTGAGCAAGCGCCAGGCCGCGGCGGAAGCCGCCAAGCACGAAGCCGGCGTCGCCAACAACGCCGAGGCGATCTTCAATTCGCCGCGCAACGTCACGCTCGGCAACAAGGACGGCGACGTCACCTTCGTCGAGTTCTTCGATTACAATTGCGGCTACTGCAAGCGCGCGATGACGGACATGATGGAGCTGATGAAGGCCGACCCCAAGCTGAAGGTCGTGCTGAAGGAATTTCCGGTCCTGAGTGCCGGCTCGGTCGAGGCCGCGCAGGTCGGCGTCGCCGTGCGCATGCAGGATCCGACCGGCAAGAAATATCTCGACTTCCATCAGAAGCTGCTGACCGGCCGCGGCGCCGCCGACAAGGCACGCGCGATGGCGGTTGCCAAGGAAGTCGGCCTCGACATGGCGAAGCTTGAGAAGGATCTGTCGAGCGCCGAAGTGCGCAACACGCTCGAGGAAAATTTCAAGCTCGCCGAGGCGATGGGCATGAACGGCACGCCGAGCTACGTGATCGGCAAGCAGGTCGTGATCGGCGCGGTCGGGGCTGAAGCCCTGCGCGAAAAGATCAACAATGCCCGTTGCGGCAAGGCGACCTGCTGAGGCCAGCCGAAATCGTTGAAGCAATCAAGTCCGGCTGCGTCGCAGCCGGATTTTTCTTTTGCTGGCAGGTCTCCGCTCGAAAGCGATCGCGCTTTCAAGCAAAGCAGATACCGCTCGCGTAACGACAGCGTTCCGCAAAAGCTATCCGCAGCGGCCAAACGGCGTTCATCCTGCATTCACAAAACAAAAGTCGGCGGAACCTCCAACTAACAGGAACATCGGGCAATTCCTTTCGTTGTTCGCGCGGGCAATGTGCAGAACACGTGAGGAGACATTCGATGAGTAATCGCTTTCTGATTTCGGTCGCCGCAGCGGCGCTGATCGCCGGAACCGGCTTTGCGAACGCGCAAGGCACCGGCATGGGACGCGACACCGGGACGGCCGGTTCCACGGCGCAGCAGAGCGCGCCTTCCGAGCGCGGCGGTCCGTCGTCGGGCACCATGCAGCGCGAGCCCGGCAGCAAGTCCGAGATGAAGGGCGCGCAGTCTGAGCAGCCGAAGTCAATGGGCGCTGAAAAGAACCAGCGCGCCGAAGACCACATGAAGGGCGGCAAGGACATGAAGGCCGAGGGCAAGGAGGAGCGCGGCGGCAAGGCCGAGAAGGGCCAGACCACCGGCCAGGGCGCGGGCCCGGGCACGCAGCGTGAGCAGAGCACGACGCAGCGTGACCAGACCCAGGACCGCGACAAGAGCATGCACAAGGGTGACCAGAAGGCCCAAGGACAGCAGGACCGTCAGCAGGATCGCACCCAGACGCAGACCCAGACACAGGGCGGCGCCGCGAGCCAAACCACGACCGGTCAGGCGGGCGCTGGCGCCAAGCTCTCGACCGAGCAGCGCACCCAGATCACCAGCGTGATCAGGGAGCAGCGTGTTCAGCCGGTGACCAACGTGAACTTCTCGATTTCGGTTGGCACCCGCGTGCCGCGCGACGTGCACTTCC
>NZ_LLYB01000116.1:7072-22751 GCF_001440475.1 Bradyrhizobium lablabi
TCGAGATCGTGGCGATTCTGGAAGCCTAACGGCGAGATTTTCGCAAGGGATCAGGGCGGGCAGAAATGCCCGCCCTTTTTCTCGTGCACTTCTCACTTTTGTAGAAGCAGGCGCACGAGTTCAGCCTGGCGCGTCACGCCGGTCTTCTCGAAAATCTTCGACAAGTGGCTGCGTGCCGTGCCGACGGTAATGCCAAGCCGGTCGGCGGTGGCTTGCCGGCCGTCGCCCTTGATAATCTCAAGCGCGAAGGCTGCCTCGGCAGGCGTGAAGCCAAAGCGCCCAAACCCGCGCAGATTGACCGCAACGGCGTGCTTATCCTGATCCGGTCAGCCCTGCTTGCGCTGGACCAGGCCAACAAGACCGGCATTACACGGTGCTGCGCGACATCGGCGCACCCGGCTTCCAATCCAACACCGCGGCACGGCTCGGCGAGATCTTCGCCAAGCTGCGCAGCGACAATATCGATCTGTCCGGTGTTGCCGTGATCGATCCGCAGCTCAATCTGCTGCCGCAGATCGAAGCCGGCGGGTCGATGCGTATGGCGGGCTTCTTTCCCTCGGTGCCGACCCAGGTCAATTTCGAACTGTCGTTCGCGCCGGTGAACGGGCAGTGGCGCCTGTTCGGCATCTCGGTCTCGCTCGGACAGAGCGCCCCTGTTGCCCCCGAACCACCCTCGCCGCCGGTTGCGCAAAAGGAGCCCGCGGCAAACGGCGCCAAACAGCCAACGGCCGCAAAGGTCGCGCCCGCGATCAGGCCCACGCCGCCGGACAACAAGCTGGCCGACAGCCCGCAACCGAAATAGGACCGGACCGTGAGCCTTGCGGACGAGGATCGATCGCCGAGCGGTGGAACGGGCCGGCCACCCTTTAGAATTGGTTAACCAGCGATTTCCGTAGGTTCCATCGGGCTTTTTACGAACCGGATGAGGCATTTGGGTGACACTCCGGCAAGCCGCAAGGCTTCCCCTTGGCCCCGTTGTTACCTATAACCCCGCGACCTGACCCGCCCCTTCTTTGCTGGAATCCGGATGGCCCAATCCCCTGCCGCGACGATCTATGTGCTCAACGGCCCGAACCTCAACATGCTGGGGATACGGGAGCCGGAAAAATATGGCCATTCGTCGCTCGCCGATGTCGAAAAGCTTTGCGTGGAAACGGCGGCGCAATTCGGCCTGACGGCCGATTGCCGCCAGTCCAACCGCGAGGGCGAGCTGATCGAGTTCATCCACGAAGCGCACGCCAAAAAGGCGGTCGGCATCATCATCAACGCCGGCGGCTATTCGCATACTTCGATCGCGCTGCACGACGCGCTGGTCGCGGTGAAGATCCCCACGGTCGAAGTGCATATCAGCAACATCCACGCCCGCGAGAGCTTCCGCCACCACTCCTTCACGGCCATGGCCGCCTTCGCCTCGCTCTGCGGCTTCGGCATTGACGGCTACCGGCTCGCAATCAATGGCCTGGCCGCCAAGATCGGCGCCAAGGCGAAGACCTGACCTTCAAAAACTGACATCACTGAGATCGAACGACACCAAGCCTGACGCTTAAGCCGTCACCCACATCGAGATTCCGGATCAAAGAGCATGGCCCGCCAGCCCGACAACAAGTCAGCGGACAAATCAGCCGCCAATCTGCAGAGCGACGACAGCGCGCTCATTCGCGAACTCGCGCTCTTGCTGGATGAGACCAGCCTGACCGAGATCGAAATCGAGCGCGACGGCCTGCGGCTGCGCGTCGCGCGCAACATCAGCGTAGCCGCGGCACTGCCGGCGAGCTACCAGCCGATGCCGGCTGCGGCGGCAGCCATTGCCACGGCGCCGGCGACAGATCTTGCCAAGCATCCGGGCGTGGTCCCCTCGCCGATGGTCGGCACCGCCTATTGGGCGCCCGAGCCCGGCGCCAAGCCGTTCATCGACGTCGGCACCAAGGTATCGGCGGGACAAACCCTGCTGATCATCGAAGCGATGAAGACGATGAACCAGATCCCGTCGCCGCGCGCCGGCACGGTGACGCAAATTCTCGTCGAAGACGGCCAGCCGGTCGAATTCGGCGAGCCGCTCGTGATCATTGAATAAAACTCGTCAACGTCAGGCGCTGCGATGTTCGATAAGATTCTGATAGCCAATCGCGGCGAGATTGCCCTGCGCGTGCTGCGCGCGTGCAAGGAGCTCGGCATCTCCACCGTTGCCGTGCATTCCACCGCCGACGCCGATGCCATGCATGTGCGGCTCGCCGACGAGAGCGTCTGCATTGGGCCGCCGCCGTCCAAGGACTCCTATCTCAACGTCCCGGCGCTGCTCGCGGCCTGCGAGATCACCGGTGCGGACGCCGTGCACCCCGGATACGGATTCCTGTCCGAGAACGCCCGCTTCGCCGAAATCCTCGCCGAGCACAATCTGCATTTCATCGGCCCGAAGGCCGAGCACATCCGCCTGATGGGCGACAAGATCGAGGCCAAGAAGACTGCCAAGCGGCTCGGCATCCCCGTCGTGCCCGGCTCCGACGGCGCGGTTTCGTCGGATGACGACGCGATGGCGATTGCCAAGGCGATCGGCTTCCCCGTGCTGGTCAAGGCCGCTGCCGGCGGTGGCGGCCGCGGCATGAAGGTCGCGCAAACCGCCGACGATCTGATGATGGCGCTGACGACGGCCGGCAATGAAGCCAAGTCGGCGTTCGGCGACGCATCCGTCTATCTGGAAAAATACCTGCAGAAGCCGCGCCACATCGAGATCCAGATTCTCGGCGACGGCCGCGGCGGAGCGATCCATCTCGGCGAGCGCGACTGCTCGCTGCAGCGCCGTCACCAGAAGGTCTGGGAAGAAGGCCCCTCGCCGGTTCTAGCCGCCGCCGCCCGCGCCAAGATCGGCGAGACCTGCGCCAAGGCGATGCGGGACATGAAATATCTCGGCGTCGGCACCATCGAATTCCTCTATGAGGATGGCGAGTTCTACTTCATCGAGATGAACACCCGCATCCAGGTCGAGCATCCCGTCACCGAGAGCATCACCGACATCGACCTGGTGCTCGAGCAGATCCGCATCGCCGCCGGCGGCGACCTGCCCGCGAAGCAGGAAGAGATCGCCATCATCGGCCATGCCATCGAATGCCGCGTCAACGCGGAAAACCCGCAGACCTTCCGCCCCTCGCCCGGCAAGATCACGCAATTCCACCCGCCCGGCGGGCTCGGCGTGCGGATCGATTCCGCCGTTTATCAGGGCTACGTCATCCCACCCTATTACGATTCGCTGGTCGGCAAACTGATCGTGCACGGCAAGACCCGCGCCGAATGCCTGATGCGGCTGCGCCGGGCGCTCGACGAGATGGTGGTCGACGGCATCGAGACCACGCTGCCGCTGTTCCGGGCGCTGGTCCGGGAGGCCGACATCATCAACGGCGACTACCACATCCACTGGCTTGAACAGTACCTCGCCGGCAAGCCCGTAGACGGCAAGGCCTCCTGAGCGGCGATACCCCAATATTAGACGGCGCATGGAACCAATCGGTTCCATGCACGTTGACGTGTATTGGGGGGTGGCCAGGGGCGCTTGTTCCGTTTGCTCATGACGCGAGACCACTGTGACCGCTGATACCCAGCGCAAACGCGCCATGGGCCACGTCCTGCTGCTTGGGGCGGGGCTGCTGGTCCTGACCGTCATCAGCGCCGCCTCGGTCTATCTGGTCAACATGGCGCGCGAGGACGCGCGCAAGGTTGTGCGCACCCTCGAGGTTGAAAACCAGATATCGCTCGTCCAACTGCAGTTGCGGCGTGCCGAGAGCGCCCAGCGCGGCTATCTGGCGACACTGCGGCCGGATTTTCAGGCCGATTTCGAGCAGGCGATGACCGAACTGGCGCCTTCGCTGACGCGGCTGAGCCAGCTCATCAGCGACAATCCGGTGCAAAGGCGGCTCATCGACGAGATGATGCCGCTCTACGACCAGCGGGTCGAGGAATTCCGTACGACCATGGAACTGGCCCGGTCGCAGCGCATGAGCGACGCCGCCAAGATCGTGCGCGAGGGCATCGGACGCGACACCATGAAACATCTCGAGGATCTCGCGGTGCGGATGCGGGCAGAAGAAGATCGCCTGTTTGTCGAGCGAACGACCAATGCCGATCGCAGCCAGACGCTGGCGGCTTCGATCACCGGCATCGGTTCGGGTCTAGTCGTCGTGCTTGCCGGCATAGCGATTCTTCTGGTGCGGCGTTCGTCGCACGCGCGCGACCTGGCTGACGCCAGGCTGCGCGACAGCCATCTCAACCTCGAAGCCACGATCGACGAACGCACCGCGGATCTGCGCGAGGCCAATGACGAGATCCAGCGCTTCGCCTATATCGTCAGCCACGATCTGCGATCCCCGCTGGTGAACATCATGGGTTTCACCAGCGAGCTGGAGGAATTGCGCGGCGACATCTTCAAACGGATCGCAGCACTTTCCCGCGCGCAATCGGAAGCACCACCCGCGCCGGAGAATGCCACCGACACCGCCGAGCCCGCGCTCGAGGGGGCCGACAAGCAGCTCTCGCAGGATTTCTCCGAGGCGCTCGGCTTCATCAAGTCTTCGATCGGCAAGATGGACCGGCTGATATCGGCGATCCTCAACCTTACCCGCGAGGGACGGCGCGAGTTCGAGCCGGTCTGGATCGACACCAGGGAGCTGATCGAGGCCATCGTGACGACGGTGGCGCATCAGGCCGCGGAAGCCCAGGCCGAGATCCGGATTGATGCATTGCCGAATATCGTCAGCGACCGCCTTGCGCTGGAGCAGATCTTCTCCAATCTGATCGACAATGCGCTCAAATACCTCAAGACGGGGGTCCCCGGCGAAATCTCGGTGCGTGGTCGCACCAAGCTCGGCTTTGCGATTTTCGAGATATCGGACAACGGGCGCGGCATCGACCCGAAGGACCACCAGCGAATCTTTGATTTGTTCCGCCGGGCAGGAACCCAGGACAAGCCGGGACAAGGCATCGGGCTCGCCCATGTCCGCGCCCTGGTGCGCCGCCTGGGAGGAACCATGGCGGTCTCCTCGGAACTTCACCAGGGCAGCACGTTCACGATTACGCTGCCTATCAATTGGCCAGCAGGCAACCGGAAAACACGTACATGAGTAATCCAGTCACCATCATCATGATCGAGGACGATGAGGGGCATGCCCGCCTGATCGAGCGAAATATACGCCGGTCCGGTGTCAACAATGAGATAATTCCGTTCACCAGCGGTACAGCCGCGCTGAACTACCTGTTCGGCACGGACGGGACGGGCCTGAACCACAAGGGCAGCGCGCTCCTGATCCTGCTCGATCTCAATTTGCCCGACACGACGGGCATCGACATTCTGAAGCGGGTCAAGGAAAACAAATATCTCAAGACCACGCCGGTCGTGGTGTTGACCACCACCGACGATTCCCATGAGATCAAGCGCTGCTACGAACTCGGTTGCAACGTCTACATTACCAAGCCCGTGAACTACGAAAGCTTCGCCAACGCCATTCGCCAGCTCGGTCTGTTCTTTTCCGTCATTCAGGTCCCCCCGGCAGCCATATGAAACCTGCGACGCCGACACTGCTGTATATCGACGACGACGCCGGCCTCGCCCGGCTGGTCGACCGCGGCCTGACGCGGGCCGGCTTCAAGGTCGTCCACGCGGCAGGCGGAGAGGAAGGGCTGGCGCGGCTGGCGCAAGGTGGCATCGACGTGATCGCGCTCGATCAGTACATGCCGGGTCTCGACGGCCTCGAAACGCTGGAACGCATCATGGCGATCGCGGACGCCCCGCCCGTGGTGTTCGTCACCGCCGCGCAGGATTCGGCGATCGCCGTCACGGCGCTGAAGGCCGGCGCCGCCGACTATCTCGTCAAGGATACGCAGGGCGATTTCATTCCGCTGCTGCAGGTCGCCGTCAACGGTGCGCTCCGGCAGGCCGAGTTGCAGCGGGCGCGCGACGAGGCCGAAGCCGAGGTTCACGCCTCGCGCGACCGCTATGCGGCCCTCGCCGCCGAGCGCGAAGTTCTGCTGCGTGAAGTCAACCACCGCGTCGGAAACTCGCTGCAGATCATCGCCTCGCTGTTGCACCTGCAGGCCAATTCGGCCACGCAGGACGACGTCAAGGCCGCATTGACCAATGCGATGGGCCGCGTCGCCGCCGTCGCCCAGGTGCACCGCCGCCTCTACACCTCGCATGACCTCAAGAGCGTGCTCCTGAACCAGTATCTCGAAGCCCTGCTGGAAGACCTCCGCCGTTCGGCCGAGGGCAACAGGATGTCGCGGTTGACGCTCAAGGCCGAACCGATCGAGATCGACCCGGACCGCGCGGTGGCGATCGGCATCATCGTCAACGAACTGGTGATGAATGCCGTCAAATACGCCTATCCCGACGGCGCCGGTCCCATTCACGTCGAGCTCAAGGCCGACGGCGAGGACCTCTTGGTCACGATTACAGACGACGGCGTCGGTCTCAACGCCAAGGCCGACCCGCGCTCCACCGGGATGGGACAGCGCATCGTCAGCGCGATGGCCGCCAAGCTGGACGCCAGCGCCGAGCGCGATCCCGACCATCACGGCACACGGATCGTGCTGCGCTTCCGGCGTGTTCCGGCAGCGCCGGCAGCAAAACCGAGCAACGCTGCCGCAGCAGGTTGAACTTTACCGGTCCCGCGGCATCGCCGCTTCGATCGAACGCGCAGCCGCGACCAGGAAGTCCGCCACCTCGATGGCGCGGCGCGGACCCAGCCTGTTTCGGATGGCAGAGAGCGTAATCGCCCCGGCGGGCTGGCCGTCGGGCGTCCGGATCCAGGCTGAAAGCGACTTCGTACCCTGCACCAGACCGACATCGCGCAAATTGTAGCCCCGGCGGCGCGCGAGCTGGATCTGACCGATCACGGTCGGCGCATCGGTCCGGTAGGCCTTGAAGCGAGCTTCGTTGGCAAGCACGATCTTGCGTGCCTCCGGTGACGGCATGGCAGCCAGGATCGCGACGCCTGCGCTGCTGACGCCGAGCGGACGCCGCACCCCGACCTCGATCGACAATATCTGGATCGGATAGCTGCCGATGCGGCGCGCCACGCACAAGGTATCGAAACCGGTGCGCACGGTCAGAAACAGTGTATCGCCAAATTGCACCGAAGCCGCCGCAAGATGCGGCTCTGCCGCAATCAACAGCGGCGAACGCGATGGCCGCGCCAGCGCCAGTTCGGGCACCTGACGGCCGACGACGTAATTGCCCGTCCGCTCGCTGCGCTCGACGATGCCCTCCTCGATCAGCACGTGCACGATGCGATGTACCGTGGGGCGGGTAAGCGATGTGGCCTGCACGACTTCCGCGAGAGGCACGCCTCTTTCACCACCAATCGCGAGCGTTCGCAGCACCGCCACCGCCCGACGGATCGCCTGGCCGCCCGGCAGCGGCTCGCCGCCGCGCGGCCTTAACCGACCGTTTGTCATGCGCATTTCTCACTGCCCACAATGTGGACAGAAACACCACAATTTCGTCGACAGTGGAAGGGGCAAGCGCAAAATCCGCCGCGCGGAACAATAGATGCGCATGCCGCTGGGACGGGGTTCGCGCAAACAAGAAGTAACGGCCGAATGTGCCGTTTTCGGGAGAATCCGATGAAGTTTTTTGCGGTCGCAGGCATCGCTGTATCGGCGCTATTGGCTGTGGTGACGAACACACCGGCCGACGCCCAGCAATGGCCGGCGCGACAGGTGCGCCTGATCGTCCCCTATCCGGCCGGCGGCAATGTCGACAGCGCCGCGCGCGTCATCGCCGACAAGCTCCAGGCCAAGCTCGGCCAGCCCTTCATCGTGGAAAACAAGGCCGGCGCCGGCGGCCTGATCGCCGGCGAGGCGTTCGCGAAAATGCCGCCCGACGGCTACGCACTGTTCGTCGGCGCCAACGGCCCGGTGCTGTTCGCGCCCGAGATCGCCAAGCGCGACGCCTACAACTGGAAGCGGGATTTCGTTCCCATCAGCTCGATCACGATGACGCCGCTGGTGCTCGAAGTGCATCCATCGGTGCAAGCCAAGGATCTGAACGAGTTTATCGAACTTGCCCGCCGTGATCCGGGCAAGCTGACGATGGCGTCACCCGGCCAGGGCACGACGAACCATCTGCTCAGCGAGCTGATGCAGGAGACGCTGAAACTGCAATGGCTGACGGTGCACTACCGCGGCAACGCACCTGCGCTCAACGACCTGATCGGCGGACAGGTGCAATTCGCCCTCGACCAGATTTCGGTCGGACTGCCTTCGATCAAGAGCGGCATGCTGCGCGCGCTTGCTGTTACCGGCAACCACCGCGCCTCCTGGCTTCCCGACGTCCCGACCTTTACCGAACTCGGCTACAAGGAATTTGACGGCCAGACGTTCACCGGCCTGTTCGCGCCCGCACGTACGCCGCCCGAAATCGTGGCCAAGCTCCACGAAACGCTCACAGAGATCCTGAAAGATCCCGCCATCGTCGAGAAGTTCAACGCGCTCGGTGCTGAGGCTGTGTCGATGACACCGGCGGAATTCACGAGCTATCTCGAAAAAGAGGACTCCAAGTGGATTCCCGTCGTTCGCAAGGCGAACATCAAGGCTGACTGAAGGTCTTTCCAATGCGGATCGATCCGGCATATCTCGACCCCGAAACCGCCTACCGGCTGATCACCGGCATCGTGGTCCCCCGCCCGATCGCCTGGGTGACCAGCCTGTCCGGCAGCGGCGTGCTCAACCTCGCCCCGTTCTCTGCCTTCACGTTCGTCTCGCCGAAGCCGCCGATGCTGGCCATCAGCGTCGGCCGCAAGGGCGGGCTCTACAAGGATACCGCGCAGAACATCCTCAACAACGAGGAGTATGTCGTTCACATCGCGGACTCCAGCCTGATGAATGCGGTGCATGAGAGCTCCACCGAGCATCCGGCCGATGTCAGCGAGGTCGAGGAATTGCGGCTTTCGACGCTGCCGGGCGAGCGGATCAAGGTGCCTCGCCTGGCGGTCGCACCGATCGCGATGGAATGCCGCTTCCGGCAGTGCCTCGAATTCGGCGAGACCCGCAGCCGGCTCATCGTCGGCGAAGTGCTCGTCTTCCACATCAGGGATGGCCTGCTCAACAACGGCAAGATCGAAACCGAGGCGCTCGATCCGATCGCCCGCATCGCCGGTCCCCGTTACGCCAAGCTCGGCGAAATCGTCACCTTGAAGCCGGTGTTCCAGACTTCGAAAACTGAATCCTGAAAACGCCGAAGCGCGTTGTCGCTGCGTTTATTGCAGCGCTGATCCGGAGATCCACTGCATGCGTCTTCTGAGTTATCTCGCAAACGGCGAGCCGCGCTTCGGTGCGGCCGTTGCCGGCGGCGTGGTTGACCTCACCAAACGGTTAGGTCCGAAATGTCCCGACCTTCGGTCCCTGATCGTCAAAAACGGTCTGGACGTGGCGCGCCAAATGATCGACGGGGCCAAGCCGGATCATGCCCTCAATGACCTCGTGCTGCTGCCGCCGATCCCGAACCCGGAAAAACTCTGGTGCATCGGCGTCAACTACAACGACCGCAACGCCGAGTACAAGGACAATTCGGACCTGCCGAAATATCCGAGCCTGTTCGTCCGCAATCCCTCCTCCGTCGTCGGCTCCGGCCAGCCGATCGAGAAGCCGAAGATTTCCGAACAGCTCGACTATGAAGGCGAGCTTGTGATCGTGATCGGCAAGGAAGGAAGGCACATTCCGCGCGAGCGCGCCTTCGACCACATCTTCGGCATGACGCTGTGCAACGAGGGCAGCGTTCGCGACTGGCTGCACCACGGCAAGTTCAACGTTACGCAAGGCAAGAATTTCGATCGTTCGGGGAGCATCGGTCCCTGGCTCGTCACCTCGGACGAATGCGACCCGCGCGGTCCGCTCGATATCGTCACCCGCGTCAACGGCGAGGTGCGCCAGAGCGATTCCACCGAGCGGCTGATGTTCCCGTTCGACTTCCTGATCGCCTATCTCTCCACCTTCGCCACCCTGAAGCCCGGCGACATGATCGCGACCGGCACCCCGACCGGCGCCGGCGCGCGCTTCACGCCGCCGCGCTGGCTCAAGGTTGGCGATGTCGTCGAGGTGGAATCCGCCGGAATCGGCATCCTCCGCAACACCGTGGCGGAGGAGCAATAGGCCGATGCTAGATCAACAAACCGTCGAACGGCTGGCGCAGCGCCTGGACGAGGCCGAGCGCAGCAAGTCGCTGATCCCGGCGTTCACGCGCGACTATCCCGATCTCACGATCGAGGACGCCTACGCCATTCAGCGTGCATGGACCAAGCTGCAGCTCTCCCGCGGCCGTATCGTCAGGGGACACAAGATCGGCCTGACGTCGAAAGCGATGCAGAACGCGGTCGGTATTTCCGAGCCGGACTACGGCGTGCTGTTCGCGGACATGTTCTATCCGGACGCGTCGCCGATCCCGTTCGATCGCTTTCGTGCGCCCCGCATCGAGGTCGAACTGGCCTTCGTGCTGAAGGCGCCGTTGAAGGGACCGGATTGCACGGTCTTCGAGGTGCTCAACGCCACCGATTACGTCACGCCGGCGCTGGAAATCCTGGAGACGCGGATGCATCGCGTCGATCCCGAGACCAAGGCGCCGCGTAAGGTAATGGACACGATCTCCGACAATGCTGCGAATGCGGCGCTGGTTGTCGGTGGCCGCCCGATTCGTCCGCTTGATGCGGACTTGCGCTGGATCGGCGCGCTGTTGTTCCGTAACGGCCAGATCGAGGAAACCGGCATCGCCGCCGGCGTTCTCAACCATCCCGCCAATGGCGTGGCCTGGCTCGCCAACCGGCTGGCGGCGCAAGGCGAGCATCTCGAGGCCGGCGAAGTAGTGCTGGCGGGATCGTTCACCCGCCCGGTCGACATTGCCAGAGGCGACACGTTCCATGCCGATTACGGCCGGTTCGGATCGGTGTCCTGCCAGTTCGTTTGAATAAAAAAGCGTCCCAGGGAGAGTAATAATGACAAGGCGCAAGAGCATTCATATTGGCGAGTTCAAGCACGCAAATCCCATTCCGAACGCTTCCCGCATCGGCAATCTCCTGATGTCCGGCGTTATCCTCGGCCGCGATCCAGCGACCGGCAAGATGCCGGAAAAGATCGAGGAACAGTGCGTCCATATGTTCGCGCACATGAAAGCCATCGTGGAGGCCGGCGGCGGCACAACGGACGACATCATCAAGATGACGGTGTGGCTGCAGGACCGCACGCAGCGCGCGCCGGTGAATGTCGAGTGGCTGAAGATGTTTCCCGACGAGCATTCGCGCCCTGCCCGCCACGCGCTGCAGATGGACATGGAAAACGGCGCGCTGGTGCAATGCGATTTCACGGCCGTGATCGGCTGACCGCTACTCAACAAGGAACCCTAGATGCCGACCTACCTTCCGTTCGATCCGAACCCGCGCCGCCCCTCAAGACTGCCGCCGCCGAAGAGCATTGACAGCCAGTTTCACGTGCTCGGCCCGCTGGAGAAATATCCGGTGCGGCCCGGCGCCGCCTACCAGATGCCGACCGCGACCTGGGAAGCTGCGTTGCGCGTCCACAGGGCGCTCGGCATCGAGCGCGGCATCATCGTGCAGACCACGACCTATGGCGCCGACCATGCCGTGGTGCTCGATGCGCTTGCGGCGATGGGGCCGAACTATCGCGGCTGCGCCAATGCGCTGGTGTTCCCCGAAGCCGACGACGCCTACCTCGCCAAGCTGCACGACGCCGGCGTGCGCGGCGCGCGTTTCAGCTTCCGCCAGGAACTCGGCGCCGTGCTCTCGGACAAGGATTTTGCCCGCGCGATCGCCAGAATTCGCGAACTCGGCTGGTACGCAAAGATCCAGCCGGAAAAGGACGGCATCGTCTCCAGCGCCGCCAAATACGAAAACCTCGACGTTCCCGTGCTGATCGATCACATGGCGCGCCCTGACCCGACCGGCGGCAAGAACGACCCGAATTTTCAGAAGATGCTGGAGCTTCTTTCGAAGGGCAATTTCTGGGTGATGCTGTCACTCGGTGAAAAGACCTCGAAGAAGGGTCCGCCCTGGGATGACGTCATTCCGATCGCGCGCGCCTATATCGAGGCGGCGCCCGAGCGTTGCGTGTGGGCGAGCGACTGGCCGCACCCAGTGTCGGTGGTGCAGCCGCCCAACGATGCCGACCTGCTCGAACTGCTTTATCGCTACGTGGCCGATGAGGCAGAGCTGAAGAGAATTTTGGTCACCAACCCAGCCAAACTGTTCGGCTTCGCGGATTAGTCGTATCCCGCCTAGCGCAGCGCGACCGTCACGAAGGACACGACGATCGGCAGCGTCACCGCTGCCAGCGTCGTGCCGAGCGCGACAGCGCCGGAGACGGCTTCGTTGAGCCGTCCGTACTGGGCCGAGAAGATATAGGCATTGGCGCCGGTCGGCATCGCGGCAAACAGAACGACCACGGCCGCGGAAATCGGCGGCAAGGCCAGGACGTAGAAGGCGAGGACGGCGGCAACGGCCGGCATCGCCACGAGCTTGAGCGCGCACATGATGGCCATGCCGAGTGCCTGCCCCTTGATCCTGAATCCAAAGAGGTTGATGCCGAGCGCAATCAGCGCCGTGGGCGAGCCCGCCTGCGCCAGCAGGTCGAGCGTCTTGTCCGCTACCGGATGCAGCCCCAATCCGGTAAGGCGCCAGAGGAAGCCGAAGCCGAGCGCAAGCATGATCGGGTTGCGCGCGATCTCGCTGATAGCCCGCAGCACCAGGAGCGGTGCGCTCTCCGAGGACTTCCGTTCCGCCCATGCCATCTGCAGCGTGCCGCAAAGCCACAGCAGCGGCGTGTTGACCGACAGGATCAACGCCATCGAGCCGGCAGCCTGGCTTCCCAGCGCCGACAATATCAGGGGAATGCCGAGCATCACGATGTTGCCATAGATCGAGCCGATCGCGAGCACCACGCCATCCGCCCGGGATTGCCGCAGCAGCGATGACGCCAGCAGCGCGACGATCCAAATCACCGCCGTCGCCCCGTAATAGGCGCCCCACACCGAGAAGGCGCTGACGGCGGGAAATTCGGCGACGACCACAATCCGGAACAGCAGCGCCGGAATGGCAATGCTGAACGCGAACTCGGCAATGCCCTTGTGTGCCGTAGGCGTAATGAAACGCAGCGCCACCGCCGCATAGCCCGCCCCGATCAGGGCGAACACGGGGACGACGATCAGCACCGCGCTCATGTTCGGGTCATACCACCTTGAGCCACGGCAGCACGATCAGCAGCAGGCCGGCAAAATAGATCACGCCGAAGATCAGGCCGAGCTTCCAGAAAGCGCCCTTCCCGATGTAGCCGCTGCCGTAATACATCGGCGCCGGTCCGGTCGCATAGGGCGAGATCACGCCCATCAGCCCGAGCGAATAAACGCAGAGCAGCGTCAATGTCGGAATCGGCAATCCGGGAATGCTACTGCCGACCGCGAGCACGACCGGCAGCACCGCCGCCGCATGCGAGGTGATACTGGAGAAGAAATAGTGGACCCAGAAGAAGAACGAGACCAACAGGATCAGCCCGAGCGTCGGACCGAGGCCCGCCAATTCCTTGGCATAGCCCTCCGCCACCCATTTGATGAAGCCGATTTCGTTGAGGCCCGAGGACAGCGTCAGCAGCGAGGTGAAATAGAAGAACACCTCCCACGCGCTCTTCTCGCGGACGATGTCCTCGAACTCGATCACGCCGGTCAGAAGCATCAGCGAGATCACGACAAAGACGACCATGGTCGGGTTGATGAAGTTCGATCCCAGCAGCGGCAGGCTGATGGTCGGGTTTGAACCGCAGATCCACAGGAACATCGCCAGCAGCACCAAGGCTGCCATGATCCACTCGTTGCGCGACAACGACCCCATTGTCTTGAGCTCGCTCGCACTCCATTCGACGATTTCGGGGCTCTCCTTCACTTCCGGGCGGCAAACCACGTAGCTCAATAGCGGCACCAGGATCAGCAGCAGGATGCCGAGCGGCGCAAAGCCGATGAACCATTGCGACCACTCAACTTCGACGCCGGTGATCCTCTTGGCGATGGCAAGCGCAGCCGCATTGGGCGCCAGCGCGGTCAGGAACAAGGAGCTCGTCACCGCGGTGGTGGCAAATGCCGTCCACATCACATAGGTGCCGATCCTGCCGGCCGTCGGCCCCGGCTCCGAGCCGTAGATGCGCGGGATGTTGCTGACGATCGGATAGATGGTGCCGCCGCTGCGCGCGGTGTTGGACGGCGTCGCCGGCGCCAGCACGAGGTCGGAGAACGCCACCGCATAGCCGAGCCCGATCGTGCGACGACCGAGATGGTGCACCAGCAGCAGCGCGAGCCTGCGGCCAAGCCCGCTCTTGCGGTAGCCGATCGAGAACACGAAGGCGCCGACGATCAGCCACACCGTGCTTTCGGAAAAGCCGCCCAGCATCCAGCGCAGCGCCTTGTTGGGATCGTGCTCGACATAGCCCGAGAGACCCGCAACCGTCAGACCGACGAGGCCTATGGCGCCCACCGGCATCGATTCCAGGATGAGAGCCGTGATCACGGCGGCAAAAAGCGCGAAATAGTGCCACTGATTGGCATTGAGGCCGGCCGGAACCGGCATGAGATAAAGCGCCAGCCAGATCAATAGCGGCGCAACGGTCTTCCAGGTGATTTTCACGCGTCCCTCTTTTCCTCCCGGCGCTTTCCCGCCATCCGGGGCGCGCCGTCTTTTTTTGCCGTACGTAGCATAGGCCCGCTGCCTCCTGCTATCCTCCCAGGCATGACATCACGCGAGTCAGCCGCTTCCGAAATCACCCCTGAAGTGCTGCTGCGGGCCTATGCCTGCGGCATCTTCCCGATGGCCGAGAGCGCCGGTGATCCGACGCTGTTCTGGGTCGAGCCGGAACTGCGCGGGGTGATCCCGCTCGAGGGCTTCCGCATTGCCTCGCGGCTCGCCCGCACCGTGCGCTCGGATGCTTTCAGCGTCACCGTCGATACCGCTTTCAAGGCGGTCATTGCCGGCTGCGCGGCGCCGCAGCCGGGCCGCGACGACACCTGGATCAACAAGCGCATCCGCGATCTCTATCTCGGGCTCTTCGAGCTCGGGCACTGCCACAGCGTCGAGGTCTGGCAGGACGGCGACCTCGTCGGCGGGCTCTACGGCGTCAGCCTGGGGCGCGCGTTCTTCGGCGAGAGCATGTTCCATCGCGCTCGCGATGCGTCGAAAGTGGCGCTGGTGCATCTGGTGGCGCGGCTGATCTCGGGCGGGTTCGAGCTGCTCGACACGCAATATGTCACCGAGCATCTGCGCAGCTTTGGCGCGGTCGAAATTTCAAGGCGACGCTATCGCGCCTTGCTCGACAAGGCGATCGTGGGCGAGCCGGCGGAGTTCATGCGGCTGCAGCCCAGCATCAGCGGCGCGGAGGCGCTGGCGATTATTGCGCGGAGCCCATAGCGCGCGTAGCCCGGATGCAATCCGGGACCACTTTCACGTCGTGGCACCGACCCCGGATTTCGCTTTGCTCCATCCGGGCTACGGATTCGACGATCCCGCCTAATTCCCGAACAATCCGCCGAACAGTCCACCCGGCCGCTGTTGCGGCGGCGGTGGTGGCGGTGGCGGCGCCTGCTGAGGCTGCTGCTGGAACTGCGGCTGCGGCGGCGGTCCCGGCGGGCGCGGCGCGGCCTGCTTCGGTTGAG
>NZ_LLYB01000117.1 GCF_001440475.1 Bradyrhizobium lablabi
TTGAATCTGATTTGCTCCTAAAAGGGAATCCTTAGAGTCCACACCACCTAGAGGACCTAGCGGATGGCTTCGCGAGGTTGATCTTCTGGGTGATGACAGCCAGCTTGGCCCGCAGCCAGGCCTCGAAGGCAGTGGTCGGCTCTTCTGCTGCCGCACGAGGCGACGCTGCTCCGCGCTGCGGCCGCAGATCTCCTTCTCAGTCGCATAGCGCGATCGTCTAGTCTAAGAGCATCGGGTCTTGAATCTCGCCCGGTGCTCGGGCGCGGCAGCGGCTCGTTCCATCCGGCTTCTACTACGAGATCGCACAGATCCCCCGCGCGCGGCTCCTGCCTGCCACGCGACCTCACCGAATCCTCTGATCTGGTGGGTAAATTGCGGGGGATTATCACCGAAACATTGTCGATCGCCTCGGGTCGCTTTGCCGTGATGGCATCAGTCTCGGTTTCAGCTCGTGCCCTGCCCCCTCGCTCGAGCGCGAATTGAGCAACTAGGTGGGCTGCATCTCCGGGTCCCGGCAAGCGCTAACTGGAGGCTTAAGCGCAAACGCGGCCTTTTTCGCTCTGACCCCGCCGATCTCTGTGCCGGGACGCGCGCGACTATGATGCGCGGGCTGGCCGTGGTTGTACCTGTGTCGATGGACCTTTCCGTATCACTCTAGCTCGTTGTGGCGCCCATCGTTCGTAACGGCCCTCGCCAGAAGCTCCTTTGACTTGATGACCGCTGCACCTTGGCCGCTCGTCTTGGGAAGCGGCCTCGCCTTCATGGCAGGCTCTGGCATGCAACTCCCTAATCAGCCCGGATCCTTAAATCACTCGAACGGGCGTAGAGGCCACACCACGAAGCTCGACAATTGCCACCGATGACGGGCGCACCGTCAAGCGTGTAACCGACGCGCTTTGGAAATGCACCAAGTTGCGAGCCATGAAGAACTATGCCGGGCACCGATTGAGCCCGTAGCTCGGACACAATGATGGTGATCTGTCAGGAAACGTCGCGCCGCTTGTTTATCTCGGGTGAAGTGATGACTTTCATCCGCGCGATGGCTTATCAATTTGCGTCGGTGCACGGACGACGTCATCGGATATAAGACGGCAACACGTCGGACGAGAGTATGAACCGAGCTCAGGGGATCTGCAGCTCATATTCATGCAACGAGATTTCGGAAGACCCAATCGTACGCAGCGTCAGATTGCGGTGTTTCCGACACTGGCGACAATACTGATTAGCAAGAAGCGCGAAATGTCTCAACCGCCATGACAGGCATCGGCTTTCCGTCCAGATGACCACGAATGGAGAGTCTCGGCGCCAGCGAAGGCCCTCTGGTTCCCCTAAGGTGCTTTGCTGCTTGATGCGCGGTGCTTTTTATTCAATTCCCCGTGGCTGCGTCAGCAAGCCTGAGATTTATAAAATATTCCATGCAACGAGCTCTCGAAGGGACTTGAATCGCACGTAGCGTCAGATTGTAGGGTTTCGTACATCAGTCGCGACGATGCGTCGCGCGCAACACCTCCTGACAGGTAGCAAGAATTGCGAATGTCCCCAACCCATAGGGCCACGCCCAACCCCATCACGCTCCTCGATCAGTCTACCCGAAGGCCTGTTGGCAACGTCGCCTACGCGCCGGACGGGGTACCCGCGCCAGCCAGGTTGAGGCTGCAACAGCACGAGGAGCTTAAGAGCAGCCCTCGCTGCCTTGTTCTCGTTGTCGCGCGGGAAACAAAGTTGAGTCCAAGCTCGGCATGTGTCGCCGCTCGTCGCGAGAGGTGGAATGCAGACGGCGGAACCACCCGAACCACAGGCCCGATAACGCCACTGCGAGGACGGACCCGTCATTCGTCGGTGTGCCAGATGGGCCGGAGCCTAGCGGGCGTGTTAGATCTGTCTGAATGCCGGGTCTCTTCCGCTCCTGATGCACGTCACCGCCCAACAAGACAATCTTTTCATAGTCCGCGGTGCATTGGCTGTTTCGTCCACGCTAGCGGCATCTAGAACATCGGCCTGCTGCGGGGGGACGATACGTCTTCACGCGTTCAAGGTTGCATTTGCCGTGGCCAAACGGCCTCACAGGTCGATGGCATAGCAAGGCTCACCGCAGAGTCAGGACAACATGGGAAGCTTCCAAATGTCTCCTATCAGCTCGGATGCCAATCCAGCCATTCTCTCTTTTGCTTTGGTTTCGATTGCGCGTGCTGGCGATGCATTCGCCGAGCCGATGACCAGAAGCACTGCCGAGATTGGCGCAAAGATGCACGAGGGTCCTGCCACAGCGCTTGATGCTTTGACTGATTCTGGGCTGGTTCCCGACATCAAGACCACGTTGAGTGTCAAGGACGCATGCGATCCACAGCAGACGGCCGAAATTAATCGGCAGGCAATGAGCAGAGCGAGATTGGCCGTCAGCAACATTGCTCTTCTTGGTAGGTACCGTGTCCCGACGTTTACGTTGAAGCTGGAGAACTCAATTTCGCCCGACTTCATGGTCGACGGTGATCTGCGTGGTAGTTTTGGCATGAAGAGGCAATGAAATGCGAACGCTACTGGTTGATCATGATGAGCACCTTGCGCGCGCTGTGCAAGGTGCGCTTTCGGATTGCGGTTTTGCGGTTGATGTGGCGGGCACTCTGGATGAGGCGGCGACCGCTCTGGATTACGCCAAGTACGACATTCTCCTGCTCGAGTTGGCTCTACCGGATGGAAGCGGCCTGGACTGGCTGAAGCGGTTGAGACGCGACGGACATTTTATGCCTGCCATGGTGATGAGCAGCCGCAATGATCTCGGTAGGCGGATCGCCATTTTCAATGGTGGTGCAGACGATTTTCTGCCCAAGCCCGTGTCTACTGATGAACTCATCGCTCGGATGCGAGCCATTCTGAGGCGATCAACGCAAATGACAGCCCCCGTCGTTGTGTTTGGTAATCTAAAATTCGATCCGATCGCCCGGCAAGTTTCAGTTGGTGGTCGGCCGCTAAAGATTGCACGCCGCGAGGTGTGCATTCTTGAGCATCTGCTTAGCCGCGCAGGCCGCGCCGTGTCACGCGCGTCGCTGGAGGATAGCCTCTATGCGTTTGACAACGAGGTCTCTACCAATGCGCTTGAAGTCGCAATCTATCGCTTGCGCGGTCATTTGAATCAGTCTGGTGCAACGCTACGGATCACGACCGCACGCGGCGTCGGCTATATCCTTGAATTGAATAGCGCGGCATCGGCCGCCTAGTCGATCGAACTTGAAAGCAAAGACTACCTTGAAGATCGCTCTTGATAATGAGGGTGGCAGCGATCGACGCTCGATCGTCGCTAGCGCTATCTGGTCTGTCGTTTGTCCTTCTCTTTCCCACCTCCTGTGCGCGGTCGCTTTGCTATCACCACCAACTGCCGCAGCTCAGACAACGCGAGACGCTGGAGGGAGGCCGCCGCGCGCGCCCTCTAGCAGTATCAATGGGACGGTGGACCTTTCCTCCTCGCTCGGCAAGACAATTCATCTGCCCGGGCCGGCGGCGAGCATCTTTGTTGCCGACCCGACGATCGCGGATTATCAAGCCCCATCGAACACGACAATCTTCGTCTTTGGCAAGAAGTCCGGACGGACCAGCCTGTTCGCTTTGAACGACAATGGGGAAGCTCTCGCCGAGTTGCGTGTTGTCGTGACGCAACCGATCGAGGATCTGCGTGCCATGCTGAAGGCCCAGGTCGGCGACTATCCGATCCAAGTCAGCTATACCCCCCGCGGCGCGATCCTTAACGGCACGGCTCCCAATGCCGATGTCGTTGCCACTGCCGTGAAGGTCACAGAGCAGTTTCTCGGTCCGGGTGCGCTTGTCGTCAATAAAATTCAGGTCGCCGGGTCATTACAGGTCAATCTGAGCGTTCGCGTAGCGGAGGTCTCACGCAGCGCCATCAAGGAGCTCGGCATCAACCTCTCCGCTTTGGGGCAGAATGGCACTTTTTTCTTTAGCAGCGGCAAAGGTGCTGGTTCCGGCACGGCTAGCGGAGGCGGCAAGGCAGGTATCGGCTTCAGCGCCGGTAGTATCAACGTCGGCGCTGTTCTCGACGCGCTCGCCAGCGAGCACCTCGCTTCAGTGCTGGCTGAGCCGAACCTCACCGCAATGTCCGGTGAGTCCGCGAGCTTCCTGGCGGGCGGCGAATTTCCAATTCCCGTCATGCAGGACAACCGACAGGTTTCGATCCAATTTCGTCACTTCGGAGTGAGCCTCGATTTCGTCCCGACCGTTCTTAACAACAATCAAATCAATGTCCGCGTCAAACCTGAGGTCAGCGAGATTTCAAAAGAAGGCGAGGTCAAGGTGAACGGTATGGCCGTGCCTGCCCTCTCTACAAGGCGTGCGGAGACCGTTATCGAGCTTGGGAGCGGACAAAGCTTTGCAATAGGCGGGCTAATCAGGCGTAACTTCAGCACGGATATCAGTACTTTTCCTTGGTTAGGCGACGTTCCCATTCTCGGTGCACTGTTTCGCTCTTCGTCCTTTCAAAAGCAGGAGACGGAGCTTGTTATTATTGTCACGCCTTACATTGTCCGGCCAGCGTCGAATCCGAACCGGATGAGCGCGCCCGCCGACCGCATCGGACCGCCCTCAGATCTGGGGCGCACATTGACGAACACGTTGGCGAGCCCGCCGCGAGGCCGCGACGCTCCGCGCACCAGTGTACCAGGCGCGACAGGCGGTGCCGGCTTTATTATCGAATAAGGATCGCCGAATGACTTTACGAGCCCTGCCCCATCTGTTCGTTCTGATGGCGAGCCTAGGCGGCTGCACAAGCACTGCTCTGGTCAATACCGGGGCGGCTGAACAAGCAACCGTGGTGCAGCAGCAGAACAGTGTCTTGGTGCTGCAGAGCCTTCGTGGCCTCGAGCGGTATCGGCTGAGGGATTTCATTGCCGGCGCCAGCCGCGGTCGGTTTGATGCGCTCCATCTCGATATCACCGGCTCGCCCCGGCTCGCCGCGCAGGTAGCCAGCGAGGCCCGCGCAATGGGCGTCGCGCCTTACAACGTCCGCCTGTTCGGCCCTCGCATCGACCGGCCTGTCGGCTTCGCGGTGCAAATCGAGGCCATTGTCTATGAAGCACGTCCTCCCGTCTGTCCGTCTCTTTCGATCATTGGTCCCTCGGTTAACGATAATTCGTTCGACCAGGCGCTAGGCTGCTCAATCCGCAACAATCTGGGAATCATGGTCAACGATCCGGGCGACCTGCTGGACAATAGAGCTGTCATGGCAACAAAAGGCGATCGTGCCGCCATTCCTGTTGCCACATATGGGTCCATGGGACGGCGCAACAAGAGCGACTTGGAAGATGGAATTGCCAAGAGGTCCTCGCCAGAAACCGGGTCAACGGCAACGAGGGATATACAGTCGCCGCGATAGTGCGCGCCGGATCGCGTCGCAATCATTGCTGCCAAACACAATGTCTAGACCAGCCCGGCGGAATAGAGTGCTCGCGCAACCCCTTCAAAGCACTTCCCAGGAACGGCGTTGCCCAGCATGGCATTCCGCATGAGCTGACGCGCCAGGGCCGAGTCCTGAACAATGCTGAGGCGCAGCGACTGCGCCTCAGCAAGCAGTCGTGAGGCAAGTTCGCCCTCACCACGGCAAACCACGATCGGTACGCCGGTCTCGCCACGAATGTAGCGAAGCCCAATCAAGATCGCTTGTCCTGTCACTATCAGTGTCGCGCGATGCACGCCAAGCGGAGGCTCGTTCGCCGTCTCCTGACGAAGGCGACGGTGTTCTCGTTTGACCTGCGGATTGCCCTGCTGTTCCTTGGACTCGCGCTTGGCCTCGGTCTCCGTCATGCGCATGTCCTGTAGAAATAACCAGCGCTGGATAAGAAGATCGGCCAATCCGGCGATCAGAAAAGCTGCGGCAGCAATTTCGGTCAGCAATTTGATCTCAGTGAAGACGAAGCTGAGACACCCCATACCGCAGGTTGGCAAGTATACCAGCGCCTTCCAACTTGCGATAACCGGGAGCAGCAAGCTTGCGCCGAGAACGCACACCTTAAGAAGCGACTTCGAGAGTTCAATGAGCGACCGCTTAGACGCAATCCGCTTGAGCCCCTTCATGGGGTCCAATTTCTCGAATTTCGGCTTTAAGGACTCGAAAGAGACGTTTAATCCACCATTGGCCAGGACCCCCGCTAGAATACCAGCGGCAACACCGGCCCCGAGAAATGGACCAACGGCCGCAAGAAACAGTTCGATCAGGCCGCCCAGCGCCTGCTGGACCGCGCTTGTGAACGGCTGCTCCTGCAGTTTGTCGACTAGCCGTACTGTTTCATACCACTTGGTCTCAATGAGGCCCGCTCTTAACCAGAGGCAGCCGAAACCGGCGCAAACACTGACTGCGCTGACCAAATCGGTGCTGCGCGGAGTCTGCCCTTTCTTGCGCGCATCTTTTAGCTTCTTGGGAGTGGGAGGGAGCTTCTTCTCTTCGCTCGAGCCACTCATTTAAGGAGGTTCTTGAACAACTCGAGCACGGTGTTGGACTGACTGATTTCCGATCCCATATATTCGACGAGGAAGGTGGCGTAACTTACCATGATTGTCGCATACGCCAGATTCTTCATGGTGGGAGAGACATCGTTCAGTTTGAGTTGCGGCGCAAACCGCCCGAGTATCATGACCGACACATCGAGTAGCAGCAGGAATGCCAACACCGGGCCAGAGACCAGTAGCGCCGTATACATGATGTGGCCGAGAAGCCCCAGAAATGCCATCGCGCCTTGCACGGTCAAGCTAGGCATCAGTCGATACACGGGCCAGATCAAATAGCTGCCATAAAGGCCCCTAATCATATTCTCCAATCCCCCGGCTAGAACGAAAATTGCAATCGCAGTGGTACCGAGTAAAACCGCCGTCGCCGAAGCTTGGCCACGCGTGGCTGGATCATCGGAAGCAACAGGGTTCGTAATCCCCCGTTGGGTATCGATGATCTCACCCACTGCCTGGATGCTCCATAACGGAATACTGAGCAAAAAGCCGATGAGCAGGCCGACGAACACCTCCTTCAAACCGAGCAGCGTGACACTGATCAGTCGTGAGCCCTGATCCAACGACTGCAAGCCGTGCCTGATCTGCAACAGGCATGGCAGTCCCATCGCAAAGGTCACGCAGCCGCGGATCAGCCCGCTAATGCGCGGCAGCGTAAATACGGGAAGGACCAACATAATGCCAAGGGCGCGGGCTGCTGCGAGCCCGGCTGCAAGCACGAGTTCGATCGCCTCCTGGATCAGAGTTTGCGTTTCGGTGAGTGAGGGGACGTTCATCTAACGTCGACTAATACTTGCTGTGAGTGCGGGAAAGTCGGTAAATACCTGCTCTGCTTCCTTGATAAGCGCGGCACTGAGCACTGGAGAGAACAAAGCGATCACCGCGACAACGACCAGAAGCTTCACAGTCAGTGGCAACGTTTGATCCTGAAGCTGCGTTGCCGCTTGGATGATGCCGACGACCAATCCGACAACGACCGCCGCGATAAGCGTAGGCAGAACCCAGATCATGAAGAGCACAAGTGACCGGCTCATATGAGTGAGAATGCTCGCCTCATCCATGCTCAGCCTCCCGGCGTTGTGTAGCTGAGCACCAGCCCATGCATAAGCCGCGACCAGCCGTCGATTGAGACGAATAGGAACAGCTTAAAAGGCACGGATATCACCGTTGGCGAAACCATCGACATACCCATGGCCATCAAGATGGTCGTTACAATCAGATCGATGGTGATAAAGGGCAGATAGAGAAGAAAACCAATTTCGAATCCACGCTTGAGTTCCGAAATTAGGAAAGATGGCACCAGAATGACCAGGTCATCGGCGCTCACGTTGCCGCGCATTTCCTCGGGCCAGACCTGTTCGGTTGAAGCCAAGAAGAAACGGCGCTGCTCGTCAGCGGTGAACTTCTTCAGATGCCCGCGCAGCGGCTCCTGCGCGTCCTTTGCGGCGCTCAGCCAATCGTCGACCGTTTGGTAGCGGAGTTGTGGCGCAGAAAGGCGATTATAGGTCTGTTCAATCACTGGCGCGCTAATGAAAACTGTCAGGATCAGCGCCGCCCCGTATAGGACGAGGTTCGGTGGGATAGATTGAGTCCCGAGCGCGTTGCGAACGAGGAAGAGCACGATGGATACTTTTATGAACGCTGTGCTTGTTACGACTAGAAACGCCAGCAGGCCAAGGCCGGCTGTGAGCGCAAGAAGACCAAGAATTCCCGGTTGAATGTCAGTCATTGACGGCCAACCTGCCCCGCAACCTGACGCCGAGCTCCCCGCCGATGCTTACGATGTCCCCGCGGCCTATGCGGCGGCCGTTAGCAAGGATATCAACCGGTCCGTCGAGCGGCCGACCAAGTTCGAACACATGTCCCTCGCTGATATCCCTCAAGGCTCCGAGTGCGACAGTCCAGCGGCCGCATTCGAAAACAAGAGTAATCTCGATGTTGTCGAGATCACCTTCAGAGGGCGGCCGGGGTTTTTCGGATTGGGTCATCATATGTGCACACTCCAAGGGATGTGGTTGGAGGCGGAATGCCCCCCGTACGATCAAGCGATCCTCTGCAACCTGGGCCGGAGCCCATAAGGTTCCCGTGTTGAGGATGGCTTGGCCACGGGCGATCGGTATTACGTCCGGCAATAGAGCGTCTCCTGCATTTACTTTCCGTAGCAACGCGACTGTCGCACGGAGCGAGCCGATCTCTCCCTTAACGATGACAGGCAATTCTGAGGGAAGCTGGCGATCCTCTCGGGGCAGCTGCCTGAGCAGTCCGCCTAACGCCCGAAACGCAGGTGGAACTGAATCATCGAGAGAAGAGAACAGGAACAGGCGCGCTTTGCCCTTGAATGGGCCGAAGGTGATTTCGAGCTCCAGATAAGGACCTCGAGCCGTCGCTTCGCTCAAACAGATCAGCTGCAACTTCTGTTGCGTCAGACCCTCTAGTTGATTGAGCAACGGATCGAGTGCAAATTCGACGAGGAGCGAACGAGTGGGCTCGGCAGGTAGGCCAAGCCCGCTTTGCACCGTCGCGATCAGCCCTTCTACAACCGGACGGGCCAATGATAAGACGATTGTTTCATGTCCAATGGCCCAAACGCAGTCGAGCATCGATACCGCACACGGCTCCGGCCCCCAGACAAGCCGTTCCATTCGCACGGATAGCGGCTTATCACTTAGACGGCTTTGCAGAGGCTTGCGGGCAGCAGCGATCTCGTTGAGCCAGGAGACGACCGAAGGGGACAGGATTAGCGCCGGTTTAAATCCCGATTGTTCACCCGTAGCCATGGTCACAGGCGCGTCTACAAGACAAGGCGCTTTCCCTAGCATAACAGAAGAAGCCATCAGAATTTAGTCGCTAGCCGTGTGAGTACGCGAACCACTGCCATACCGAAGCAAAACCTCATCATCGGCCTCTATCTCGGCTTTCACCTCTGAATGGGCATCACTCGCGCGCTGAACGTCGCCTTCAATTTGCTGCCATTTGTGACTCGCAGCTGAGCACTTAGTCAAAGTAGTCCTCGCCTCGAAGACCGCCGTCTCGGCCCGCTCTTGAGCGGCGCGCGCTTCCTCAAGCGTTCGGCGTGCTCCTGCGATCTCAGCTTTGAGCCGTCCAATGACGATGTGACAGCGACGATCGAGCTCTTCGACAGATAGCGAATCAGATGATGCCAGTTCTTGGTAAAGCTCCGCTTCGAGCGCCGCTTGGCTTTTTTCGGCCGTTGCAAGATCCCGGACAGCTTGTTCCACCGCTTGAAGCGCGGTGCGGCGCTGGGCCTCCATGTTGGACACCTCACGAAGGGCGCTCCGCTGTCTCATATCCTTCACTAGCCGCAATTTCGAGGCATGGGCACGATTCACGCGGTCAGACGTGACATCCATTTGATCGTCTCCTCAAAGCTTGACGCCTCGTCTCCGCCCTGACGCAGGAATTTCCGCAACTCCTCGATCGAATTGATTGCCCGGTCTGTCAGAGGATCACTGCCTTGCTTATATTCGCCAACCTTCACCAAGAACTCGGCCTCGGCGTAGCGGGAGAGCAGATCACGGAAGAAGGAAGCCGCCTTTCGATGCGATACAGAGACGACCGCATTCATCACACGGCTGCGGCTTGACAATACGTCAATAGCTGGAAAATGCTCGCGTGCAGCCAAAAGGCGTGAGAGAACAACGTGGCCATCAAGAATGCCTCGTGATTCTTCGGCGATTGGATCACCCGAGCCGTCGCCTTCGACAAGCACAGTATAGAAGGCCGTGATTGAGCCGCGCTCGCCCATGCCGGCACGCTCCAACAGGCCAGGAAGCATCGCAAAAACCGATGGCGGAAAGCCGCGCCGCGTCGGCGGCTCTCCTGCGGCAAGGCCAATTTCGCGCATGGCGCGGCTGAAGCGCGTCAATGAGTCCATCATCAGGACGACGCGAAGTCCTTCATCACGAAAATATTCAGCGAGTGCCGTCGCCATGTGAGCGCATTGCGCTCGTTCCATTGCCGAGCGGTCGGAGGTCTCAACGACCACGACGGTGCGGCGAAGCGCTGCCTCACCAAGGTGCTGCTCGATGAATTCCCGCACTTCACGACCGCGTTCACCGATCAACGCGACTATGGTGGCGTCGGCAGCCGCGCCTTTTACAATCTGCGACAGGAGCGTCGACTTACCGCACCCTGGGTCTCCGTAGATGCCGATCCGCTGACCCTCGCCACATGTCAGAAGCCCATCCAAGACACGGACACCGAGTGGGAATGTTCGCTCGATACCGCGCCTTGTCATTGGGTTGGGAGCCTTACCGCGCAGCGGACGAGTTTGAGCGGCGTAGATTGGACCCTTTCCGTCGATTGGCCGGCCGAAGCTGTCGATCACCCGGCCAAGCAAATCGGGGCCGACCGGTACTTCATGCATTCGTCCGGTCGCGACCACTTCTGCTCGGCTGGATAAGCCCGCCATATCACCAATAGGAGTGAGCAATACCCCATCTTGCGATAGGCCGATGACCTCGGCCTCGAGAGACCATCCGGTGCGGGGATCCTGCAACAGGCAAAGCTCCCCTATACGCGCCTCTGGCAAGACGGCATGGAGCAAGGTGCCGACCGCCCGTGTGATCCGCCCTCGTACAGCACGCGTGTCGATATGCTTTGCTGTAGATTTCAGAGACGATAGCGCGGCGTGCAGATTCCTCTCTCCCTCCGCACGGGTTGCTGATGTGGTCACGGTCCGTCTTCCTTTGAAGGCAAACCCAGGCCAAGGCGTAGAGCTCGGAGCTGCGCGGCAACTCCAATATCTACATTGCCAAATTCGCTCCACAACACGCACTGCTCTGTCGTTAGAGCCGGATCCGGATCAACCCGCACTTTCGGCCGGCCCTCCTGTCCATCGCACGTAGCGAACTCGCGCGCCAGCGCATCGGCTTTCAGAGGAGAGACATGAAGGCAAATATCCGCGCTACCATATTTTTGCTCGATCGCGTGACGAGCGGTCCTCACCAACATCTCGCCTGGATCAAACGCGCCCAGCAGATCGCTCACGATCTCCATGACGAGCTGCGGCAACTCCTGCTCCAGAATGGCTTTTCGCTGCGCAAGTGCGGAAGTAGCCTGCGCGATCAGCCGAGACATTTCCTCGGCGCCACTCTTGAAGCCATCCGCACGGCCGCGCTCCCGCTCCCGCTTATAAGCTGTCCGTCCCCAGCCGCGAACGCGTTGCAGATGCCGCTCGGCAGCCGCTCGCGCTTCTACGGCATCGCACCAGATTCCGATCTCGGCAGCCGGTATGACAGGCCCGAGCGGCCGTATCTGGGGGGCCACCGGCAGCGCTGGGTCATCAGCTGTCATGCCGTGGCGCCTCCCTCAACAAATGGGCTATCACCAAGGAAAGCACTGGGCCCGCGGCATTGCGGTGTTCGGCCGCTGGATTCTCCGCAGCAGTGCCCGTGGGCAAGCGTAACAGCACGCGCGTGCGATCAAGTGCCGAGGCTTCGTTGATCCAAGCACCTAGGCAGGCATGGCCATCGTGTTCAATCTGTTGCGAAAGTTGCTCCGGATCAGCGGTAGCGGTGATTGCGACCGCGCTCGCCAAGTTCCGGATACCGAAAGCGTGCGCTTCTGCCCCGATACGGCCGAGCAGAATCGCAAGATGCTGCTTTGAGACGAGCTTTAGGAGCGAGCGAGCATGCCAGATACTGCCGGCAAGCAAAGCAGCCCTACTCGGATTATGGCCGAGCAGAAGATCATCTCCCCAGTCACGGCCGCTGGACTCCATTTCATTACCAAGCAGCATTTCAGCAAGTCTTACCTGCAGCCTCGAGCTCTTCTGTAGCCGCACCAAAGTCGAAGCCGACAACCGGCCGTCAAGGCGTGCAACAAATCGGGTCAGATGGGTAGAAGCAGCAAGCTCTCGCAGGCCCTCAGATAGCGATTCCGACCACGTATTAGAACCGGTAGATGGCAGCGGTATGGGCATTTTCTCACTCCCTATGCCTTGTCGGAAGCGATCTTTTTACTGGGAGGCAGGATAGCCGGCGTGTTCGAACGGATGCCAAATCTGGATCGCGCGCGCGACGGCTGGGCGCCCTGACGCATAAGAGAGCCCAGGAATATGTAGCACAGAACGCCAACGGCAGCGCCACCTCCCCCGATAGCGGCCGCAAGCAGCGGGTCTGAAATATATTTGGTCGACTGAGCGGACGCAGCTGGCCGGGCCGGCAGTTCAAGCGGAGCCCGCTCAACTGGCACAAAGACCACCGCCACTTTGTCATAGGATAGGCCCTCGATGCTGTTGGCGACCAGCATCTTGATCTGCGGTAGCAGAACCGAGAGCTTTGCATTGGAATTATGTCGAATGAACACCGACGCCGACGAGGGCATCGTGTCCTGGCGCAAGAGATCATTTTTCGGCAAAACAACGTGGACGCGCGCGGATATGACGCCTTCGATATCGCTAATCGTGCGCGACAATTCTTCGCTCAGGGCATAAACGTAGCGGGCGCGTTCCTCGATCGGCGAGGCAACCAGGCCCGATCCTTTGAACACCTCGCCGAGGTTCTTGAAAGGCTGGCGTGGCAAACCTTCTAGATTTAGCAACTCAATCGAAAAGGCCAGCTGCTTCTGCTCGACCTGGATCGTGCTGGTCCCGTCCTTGGCAGTAACACGGACCGCATCGACACCCTTGCTAAGCAGGAGCGCAAGCATCTCATTGGCCTCGCGCTCCTGCACTTTGGTGTAGAGATCGGCCTTACAGCCAATCAAGGGGAGGAGAAGCGATAGCACGGCAAAAACACGCAACCGCCGACCGGATAGGCGGGCATGGCCGTTTTGTCCATAGATGAAACCAGACGTCAACGAACTCAGCCCGCCGATAGCAATTTGTTCAAAGATGAGCTGACCGCGCCGGTGCTCTTGGACACAAGCGAAACCTCGACGACACCCTTGTAAACGTCTCGCAGACCCGCAACCATCGTGTCGAAGTCGAGCACCCCTTCCGGCTTGCCCGCGGGATTCGTCCCGACTAGCTGCGACCGAGAAAGCGGCTGAGCGGCCGGCCCAGGTTGAACGGCCTTCGAAATGGCCGCCACACCGCCGCTCGTTACAGAAGGAACGGGGTTGCCCCGATACATCGAAGAGACAGCCTGGAGCACGCGCTCGCCAGGCGGGCTAGCCTGCACTGTTGCACGCTGAACCTCTGACACAGCAGGAACGGACGCTGCCCTATCTGTAACTGAGGAAGCAGCGTCTGATGTCGAAGCGACATGCAAAAGAGTCTGCTGAAACTGGCTCTGCTGGCCGATGGCTGCCGGCTGGCAGAGCTCGGATAGACCGTCGGCAGGGTTCAGAGAGATCGGCGTAGCGCCTAGCATGATCGAAGGTGTCATTGGTTTGGGGCCGATGAAACATCGCCGTTGTTAAGAATTGATGGTCAATACCGTAAAGAGGCCAGCTGACCGCAAGCTGACGACCACGCGAGCCATAAGGCCATTTTAGAGATCACGCTCGGCTTCCAATTTGGGCGAAGTCTTNAATACTTGTTCTCAGGACTAAGGGACTTGGGAATGCTAAGCCGACGTACCATCCTGAACATTTTGAACCGATTTGCGGGCGCAGGAGTTTTCCTTTGCACCGGGGCACTCACGGCGTTTGGGGCTCAGCTCTCGCTGCCTTCGGCACCTTATAGCTACACGGTTCTGGATCAGGACCTGTCTGCCGCACTGCTGGAATTCGGTAACAACCTCAATATTAGAGTGAACGTCAGCACGGAGGTGAAGGGTCGGATTCGCGGACGCATGCCAGATTTACCACCGCGCGAGTTCCTCGACCGTTTGACCAATCTNGTACAATTTTCAATGGTACTACGATGGGCTCGTGCTGTATGCATATGCATCTGCTGCAATGAGGCGCAAAGTCGTCTGCTTGTGTTGAAGCCGATCAGCTTCGATGCGTTCAAAGCGGCCCTCGATGCACTCAACATCTCCGACGAGCGCTATGTTGAGAGACCGCCACCGGGAAATAGCGGTCCGCCACTCTTCGTGGCGCTAGTGGACCAGACGCCCAAAGGCCTCATGGCCGAACGACAGGCGCGGCCACGCTCTCTCACCGCCGAGAAGCCGCTTGGTCACCAGCGTCTGCGGAGAAAAAGCTACGGATTTCCAGCTTGTAGGTATTGGTATCTGAGAGCGAATCAACGGCTTTGCCACTTCTGCGGCCTAAACATTCTTGAACAAAGATCCGGTCGTCGCAGCATTTCGAGGCAATATCGATCAGCTGCTCGATGCCGTGAAACTGCCGAGAGTACCTCCTTCGAGAGCTAGGGCGCTGGCGGAGTTCATGTCTAGGACCGTCCGCGCGTTCCCTATTCGCTGGCACGTCAGGCCCCAATCCCGTGCGACTTGCTCGGAGCCAGAAGCATCCGCAGAAGACGCCTCCACGCCCGGCGAGATCATCCCGGAATGTTGGCGAAATCATCTCGCACGGCGCAGGCGCAGCGCGTCGGTACACGCGCGTGAGATCGTCGGAATTCGCAGTTTCGCGCATGGGATGTTGGGCGCATCGAAACGAAGAACTCGGGGACTCCCAGCCCAAGCGCGTTCTTCAGTCGCTTTGAGGGTGATAAATGAGATAAACGACGTGGCCGGATCCCAAGATCGCGTTACTTTGCCTGCTCCTCAACTCGGCCGTGTAGAGCTCACCGTTTATGGTGAACTGTATGCGCCGGTTCTGCGGGGTCGGAAGTAGGTTCCACGTGTTCAGTATGTACATCATGCCGCTGTGCGAAACCTCTCGGCCCTGGCCTTGATTGTCCCAGCGGCTGTGGTTCCAATCGTCGCCGAGAAAAGGTCCGATATCCGGTAGCTCCGCTCGACGGCGATAGGCCCCTGATGATCCAGGAGACGACGAGCCGGCGCCCCGCACCGGCTGAGCATGGTCACGCAACTCGGACCGTGTGATTGGATTGAGATCAACCAGTGATTCAACGCTGCCATAAACGTCTGAGGGAGCGCTGGCTGACGCAGGCTCGTGGAGCGGCTGACGCGATCTCCGGAGTTCACTCATCTGGCTAGCGCGCGGATGGTGGATGAGTTGAACGTCCCTGCGTCCTCCCGGTCCCAACGTGGCCGAGTAATGCTGACTCTCGATGGTGAACTGTGTTGGGCCGAACTGATTCGGCAAGAGACCGACGTTACCGAGTATGTCGATCAGGGCGTCCGAGGCAGGTTGGGAACGGTGGCGCCAGTTGTCGACCATATGTCCGATTTCCGGTAGCTCTTGAGGGGGCAATGATGGCCCGATGAACGACGGGGGTCTGGCGATACCACGCGCCGACGCAGAGTGCGCATAGTCAAACTCAGACACTGTGGGCGCATTCGGATCAGGCACTGGCTCAAGGCCGCCGTAGATATTTGACGCCGCAGCCCTGGCAGACGACCATGGCTCGGGTTGTTGCACCTGTTCACTAAGCCAGTCCCAATAGCTGGGCCGCGAGCCACGATACGGCGTGGACGACGTCGGAGTGGGTTCTTGCATCTGCTCTCTGAACCAATCCAAAGCTCCCGTGCTCGGGGTAGCCGGGGTTGCCGGAAGCTCCTGATACGAGCTGGGCTGCAGGCCACGATGTGGTGTGGACGATGGAGTGGGTTCTTGCATCGCTTCCCTAAACCAATCCCACGCTCCCGCGCTCGGGGTGGCTGGCGTTGACGGAAGCTCCTGATACGAGCTGGGCTGCAGGCCACGGTGTGGTGCGGACGATGACGGAGCTGGTTCTTGCATCACTTCCCTAAACCAATCCCACGCTCCCTCGCTCGGGGTAGCGGGCGTTGCCGGAAGCTCCTGAAGCGAGCTCTGCTGCGGAGCGCCTTGCCCGGCGAGCGAGCCCGCTTGTCCCGGTGGACCCAACCCCAGCGCTCGGTTCGCCTCGACAGCTTGTTGATGTTGCCAGAGCCTTGGCAACGCCGTCCTGAGAAGATTCCGCAAGCGAACGTCATCGCCCGCAAACTCGTCGGCCTCGGCACGTAAAGCCTCTAGATTCTCAACCCGACCCGTGATTGAGGGCTTCTGTGTCGCCTGAAGCCAGGCGCTGAACTGGCGAAGTGCCCACAGGTTCACGCCGATTTTCGGGGCCACCTCGTTGAATCCGAGAAAAAGCGCCTCGTCATCCGCGCTGGCGGAAACTTCCTGAGGCGGGAACGGCTGCGGCGCGTTGGCGCGTTGTCGGTAGTTCTGAAGACGATTCCACGCGCGTGGAAACTCTCTAAGATACGAGCCCTTCCCAGAGTTAATATAGCGGTCTCGCTCCTCGGGCCCAGCCTGAGTAATACTCACCCCGCTCTCGTTGAGCCACCTACCGAAGCTGTTAAGAGCCCTACGGTACTCCTGCATGGTTACCTCCGCAAAGCCGCGCTTAACGCCTCCGTCACACGCAGCGTTGATGAGCGCCTCGTCCTCAGGGACGAGAGCCTCGACCCGCCGGCCGCCCCGCGGCAACGTCATCACCGACGCTCCAACTGCGGTGACGGGAGCCTCAACCGGCCGGCCCCCTCGCGTCAACGTTGTCACCGGCGCTCCGACAGCGAATTGCTCGAGCCTTGTCAACGCTGCCTCGATACGAGCGCCCAAGCGAACATCATTGGCCGCAAACTCGTTCCCCTCGGCACGCAATGCCTGAAGATTCTCTAGTCGGCTGCTGATTGGTGGCTTCTGCTTCGCCTGACGCCAGGCGCTGAAGTTGCGCAGTACCTCTAGATCCCTTCGGATGGTGCGATCGCTTGGTCCGCTTTTCTTGGCTTCCTCGCGGATCGTGCCATCGCTGGCTCGGCTTTTCTTTGATGCCTCGCGGAATCTAGAAAAAAGCTCCTCGTCCGGGCCATCGTTCTCGCGGCTTCGCTTGGACGGCACCTGCATCGAATCGCCGACATCAGTGCGCCGAATCGCCTCACCTCGGTCTGCGGCTTGCCCATCAGGCGAACCCGCTTCTGCGGAGTTCTCATAAAACGCACTGTGTTGCAGCTCGCTCAGCTGCTGCTCAAACATCGCTTGCTGGCTCGTATTGCCCGGTTCTTGCGCCTGCTGCTGCAGCGGGGCGTTGTACGCCTGAAACTTACCAGGGCTGAATGGGTTGATGTTGTTGCGGTCCACTCTAATCGTCCTTGAGAATGTCGATTGTGCGCAAATCCGCCAGATCAGCTCGGACGTGTGCACGGCTCAAGGCGAGCGAGGCTTCAACAGCAAATCTCGTTGTCCAATCGAAAACAGCAACAACAAGAAACTGGCGCAGCTGCAAGCCGCGATCCTCCGATTACATTGAGCCCATCCGACTACCGCGCTGCCACGTTCATTCCATTTGCGCTCGCTAAGCGGCCTCGCCCTTGAGAATCCAGTTCTCATTTTAGGATGGTTAGCTTTCTAAAAGCTGACGAGTTCTCAGGATGATTCAATTGTGTGGTTCTGCTTCGTCTGTACTGAAGGGCCGTGACAGCGAAAGGCATAACGGTTTACCCGCGACGAGCCAATCCTACTCGACGATGGGCCAATGCGCGATTATCTCGCCTGGCTACATATCTATGACGGGGCCTCGCTTTACCGATCAAGCTCCGTCACCAATGGGCGCACCAAGTAAGTGTTACGTCCCTGGACGCACCATCGGCGCATCTTTAGCGCGCCGATGGCGCGTCGGCTTTGGGCAAAACTGGCTGGTATCACTCGGTCCGAAACATCCAGGCGAGCACACTGCCGACAGATGGACCTGTATTGCTCCGATATATTGCAGAGAGAGTGTGCGCCTGGGGGACGCGCTCGCCAGGCGGACTCGCCTGCGTTATTGCACGGTGAACTTCCGATACCGGCAGAATCAATACCGATCCATCTACGACTGAGGAGGCAGCATCTTGAATCGAAGGCACGCCACCTGAACAAAAGTCTACTGAAACTGGCTCTGCTCGCCGATAGTTGCCGGCTGACAGAGCCCGGACAGACCTTCGGCAGGGTTCAGAGAGATCGGCATAGCGCCTAGCATGATCGAAGGTGTCATTGGTTTGGCGCCGATGAAACATCGCCATTGTTAGGAATTGATGCTCAATACCGTAAAGAGGCCAGCTGACCGCAAGCTGACGACCACGCGAGTCATAAGGCCATTTTAGAGATCACGCTCGGCTTCCAATTTGGGCGAAGTCTTNAATACTTGTTCTCAGGACTAAGGGACTTGGGAATGCTAAGCCGACGTACCATCCTGAACATTTTGAACCGATTTGCGGGCGCAGGAGTTTTCCTTTGCACCGGGGCACTCACGGCGTTTGGGGCTCAGCTCTCGCTGCCTTCGGCACCTTATAGCTACACGGTTCTGGATCAGGACCTGTCTGCCGCACTGCTGGAATTCGGTAACAACCTCAATATTAGAGTGAACGTCAGCACGGAGGTGAAGGGTCGGATTCGCGGACGCATGCCAGATTTACCACCGCGCGAGTTCCTCGACCGTTTGACCAATCTNATACAATCTTCAATGGTACTATGATGGGCTCGTGCTGTATGTAACTGCTGCAAATGAGGCGCAAAGTCGTCTGCTTGTGTTGAAGCCGATCAGCTTCGATGCATTCAAAGCGGCCCTCGATGCACTCGACATCTCCGACGAGCGCTATCTTGTGAGACCGGCACCAGGAGATGGCCTCGTCCTGGTTTCTGGTCCACCACGTTTCATCGCGCTCTTGGACCAAACGCTCAACGGCCTTGTAGCGGAGGCGCAGGCGCGGCCGCACGCTGCTATCGAAAAGCAGCCGCGGGAATCGGTGCTGAAGTTATTTCGTGGCTCCTCAACCACGGTCATTCGCGATGGACGACCGGAAGCCCCCTATTCTTCCGACGCGCCGCGTCAGGACAGCATCGTGCGCGAGCCTGCGCCAGGCCAGAGATGAAATTGAAAATGCGCGGCAGCTTTCGGCGGAGGTCAATGCCGTCTCCATTGGCTCATTGCGAATCCTGTTGACGCTCGTCAGCTTCTCGAAAGCTCACTCTCTTAGCATGGCAGAGCGGATGTCTAGACGGCAATGCCGCCTATCCATCGTAATGGAGCACCCGATGCTCGGAATAACGGCAAGCGTGGCTGGCGCCGTTTTTGCCGGCAGCTCGGAGGCTGCACTCCACACGAGTCGAAACGCTTCTCTGGAAGTCGCAATGCAAATGCCTTCGTCGAACTAGGGCTCGAGCCAAACTTTCAAAGGAGGAACAGGATGGATTTCAACTCAATCAGCCCAACGAACACGAGCCCGCAGCCCGATTCACCATCACCGCCCGCGGACCCAGCGGGCTTTGAGCACCAGCTTAGCGAGTTCGAAGGTAGTGCTCCGCCACCTGCTGCGGTGTCTCCCGTGCAGCAGGGCGAAGCCTACTCGCCATATCTGGACGCCGGCCATCCCTATTCGCAATACTTGGAGTCGGGGCATCCCGATCCATCACTGTTGGATTGGGACGATGATCTATATGCGCCGGCTGCGCCCTCCCCCGGGCCATTGGTGGCCGACAGGGAAAGCTCTCCGCAGCCTGGCTCGCAGCAGCCGATTGCTCAAGCCATCGCGGAACTCCCCGAGTTCGATCCTGAGCTGATTTGGCAGCATGTGGAAGCCGGCCCATCGCAGGCTGGACCATCGCAAGCCGGGCCGTTGCAGGCCGGGCCGTTGCAGGCCGGGCCGTCGAAGGCCGGGCCGTCGAAGGCCGGGCCGTCGCGAGCCGGGCCGTCCTCGTCCGCCGGGGCTGCGTTGTTGGAACTCACAGATTTCATTCCAGAAAACGAACGTCTCATAGCCGACCACTGGGTCTTCTTTCCCCATACGGCCTCGGATGCGCAGATCAACATATTAAGGAGGGCCGGACTCTTGCCTACCAATACCTCCCCGACCACAACTTTCACCATGCTGGGTATGCCCCACACAGCCGAATTGCGACAAGACGGGTTTGTTCGTGTCAAACCGTCGCTGGACGCAGGCCTTTGGCCTGGACAGTCGCACGGCGACGCGCCCACCGAATAGGCATTCCATAGCCCAGCCCGCGGCACGGGCATAGCCGTCCCGCCAGCAGACCTTCGGGACGTCGCCGGCGGCAGGAGCATTTGGCGACGTTCTTTCGGACGGCGTCGACTAACTTGGCTATCTTGGCCTCCTAAGATGAGTGTACCCAATGCGTCCTTTCAGAGAATTGGTCAGGCATTGGCGGTTCAAGGGAATNACCAAGAGTCCGCACGACCGAGCTGCAGGATCCGTGCCCCCGTCTCTGTATTNGTCTCGGCCGTGCGAAGCTTAGAGCGACGAGCGAGCATCTTCAGTCTAACTTGTATGGAGCCTGCAGGAACGTGTCCTATCGTTCCACGCTGTGCTTTTCGCTCGAAGCTTAGATGGCGCCTCGAATTTAACCGTCCATGCCGGTGTGAGCACTTGCTCGACGCCCGCGCCGAGGGTGGCACCGAGACGACCATAGTCGAGATGAGTGCGCCCGTGTGGCGCACCACAAAATTCGTTGCTATTGACGACATCGCCGCGACCCAACCCAACCGTGCCTTGAAACAGGCCAGCGTGTGGCCGTGCGGGCCAACGCGGGGCCGATGACGAAGACGCCGGGACCTACTTTGAGTTTTGCGCTCACGACAATGCCGAAGACGGCAAGACAGGTGTTGTACCGTCCGAGGCAGCGCCCACGGTATCCGATTCGAGCCAAAAAACGCAGTGCTCTCTCGCCAGTTTTGGCCCATCTGACCTCCAGCCAGGAACACAGGGGTATCGACGACTCACCGTAAATCGACTGACATAAGGATCACTAAACGATCACCGGCCGTCGCCGGCTCCGACGTGCCCGCCGATATATCCTCCAGTCCGGCTCCGACAGTGCCGGTGGGACCTTTACTGCCGGGGCCGAGATCCGCCGCATTGACGGCCACGACCGCAGCTGTCGCGGCCCCCAAGAAAGAGGCTCAAATCGCATGTCACCTCACGAATATACAAAGTTAATTGGGTGTTACCGGCGTTGCGGCTGATGGCGCGGTGCCTGGCTGTACTGCCGCGGGCCGCGGCGTCGTGGCCGATGGCGCGGTGGTCGACCGGGCTGCAGCCAGTGGGGAGCGGCCGACGATGACGGTGAGCAGACCCGGACCCCACAGCCGCTGCGCCGCCTTCCCGGCATCCTGCAGCGTCACCGCATCGACGAGCGCGCTGTGCTTCTCGATATAGTCGATCGGCAGCTTGTCGAGCTGATGCTGCAGCAGCGTCCGCGCAAGGTTTGATGAGGTATCGCGCGCCAGCATCTGCGAGCCCTTCAGGTACGACTTGGCGTCATCGAGTTCCTGCTGGGGCGGGCCTTCCTCGGCCATGCGGCGGACCTGCTTCTCGATCTCCTCGACCGTCGCGCTGGCGCGATCGGCCCGGGTGCCGGTAGTGCCGACAAACAAGGCGGAATGATCCATCCACAAGAGCGCCTCATGGACGGAATAGGCTAGCCCGCGCTTCTCGCGGACTTCTCGGAACAGCCGCGACGACAGCCCGCCACCACCAAGGATATGGTTGACGACATAGGCGGCCATGAAATCCGGCTCGCTGCGGCGGACGCCAGCACCGCCGAAGGTCACGACCGTTTGCGGCACGTCGAGCGGAATGAAGACGCACTGCAGCGCTTTGGCCGCGATCACATCGGCTACCTCTGTCAACTCCGCCTTGGCCGGCAGGCTACCAAACGTCTTATCGAGCAGTCTGCCAAGCGTCTCTGGATCGACGTCACCCACCACCGCAATCTTGAGTGTGTCCTTGGCGATCACGCGCCGGACATAGTGTTTCAAATCGGCGACGTCGATTTTTGGCACGCTCTCGACGGTGCCTCCGGCCTGGCGGGCATATGGATGATCGTCGAAAGCGACTTCGAGGAACTTGCGATTGGCGAGCGTTGAAGGATCGGTGGAGTCGCGCCGAAGGTTCGCGAGCACCGCAGCACGGATGCGTTCAACATCGAGCGCATCGAAATGCGGCGAGGTCAGCGCCATCCGCAGCAAATCGAAAGCCTCGTCCTTGTTGTGCTTAAGCGTTCGCAAAGAGCCGCGGAACTGGTCGCGCCTCGAGGTAAAGCTCAGCTCAATGGCGCGGCGGTCGAGCCGCTCGTGAAAGGTCTCGAAGTCGAGATCGCCGGCCCCTTCATCGAGCAGGCTGGCAACCATGTGGCCGACGCCGGGCTTGTCTGTGGGGTCCTGGGTCGCTCCGCCGGCGAAGGCATATTCCATCGCGATCAGCGGGACGGTGGCGTCCTGCACGAACCAGGCTTCGATACCGCCGGGCGAGACCAGGCGCTGAATCCTGGTCGCGGCAAGCGATCGTGCAGAGCCGAGCGTGGCTATCGCGAGCGAAGCCCCACCGAGGACGGCACGGCGTGTGAAGGAATAGGTCACGAGCGCTTCTCCTCGCGTTTGGGCGCAGAATCCTTGATCAGATAGCCCGTTACCGAACGTTTTTTGTCGAGCCATTGCTGCGCGGCCTTGCGCACCTGCTCGGCGGTGACGGCGCTAATGCGGTCAGGCCAACTTCGTATATCCTCAACGCTGAGCCCCGTCGTGAGCCCGCGGCCGTACAGGATCGCAAGCATTACCTGATCGTCCTGAGCGTAGATCGCTTGCGCAATCAGCTTGGTCTTGTCGCGCTCGAGATCCTCGGCGCGCGCGAGATTTTGCGCGAGGTCGGCGATCACTTTGTCGATCGCGTCCTCGATCTCGGCGAAGTGGACGCCGGGTTTCGGCGTGGCTGAAATCATAAATTGCGAGGGATCAAGCGAGGTGCCCTGGTAGCTCGCGCCAGTGCTGATGGCGAGCTGCTTGTCGATGACCAGCACACGGTAGAGATAGGAGTTGGTGCCACCGCCCATCACTTGGGCGAGCACGTCGAGGGCAATGCTCTCGCCTGCGGCCGCGGTCGAAGCCGATGGCACGAGATAATAGCGGCGCCAGGTGGGCTGCTCGACGCGGGGATCGGAGAGTGTCACGGTGCGGGGTGCCGCGGGCGTCGGCTCCTGTGGCCGCATGCGCTTCGCGGGGATCGCAGGCTGCGCAGGAATGTCGCCAAAATTCTTTTCCACCATCGGGCGAATTTCCTTTGGATCGACGTCGCCCGCGATGATCAGGATCGCGTTGTTCGGCGCGTAGAAGCGCTTGTAAAACGCGAGCGCGTCCTCGCGGTCGAGTTTTTCGATCTCCTGCCGCCAGCCGAGATTGGGGCGGCCGTACGGGTGGTTGAGGTAAAGCGCCGCCCTGATCTGCTCGGTGAACCGCCTATCGGGATTGTTGGCGACGCTCCTATTGAATTCCTCCAGCACGACGTCGCGCTCGGAAATCACGTTCTCGTCTTTGAGAATGAGACCGGTCATCCGGTCGGCCTCGAGTTCCATCATTTTAGCCAGCTGCTCGCGCGGCACGCGCTGGAAATAGCTGGTGTAGTCCATCGAGGTGAAGGCGTTCTCGTCGCCTCCGACTCGCAACACGGTCCGGGAGAATTCGCGGGGCGGATGCTTGGCTGCGCCCTTGAACATCAGGTGTTCGAAGAAATGTGCAAGCCCCGATTTGCCCGGCGTATCGTCGGCGGAGCCGACCTTATACCATATCATCTGCGTCACGATCGGCGTGCGATGATCGGGGATCACTACCACCTGCAGGCCGTTCGCAAGTGTAAAGCTTGCCGGTCGTTCCGAGGTCTCCGTGATCTGTGCAAGCACGCTCCTGTTTTCAGGAATGTGGCTAGGATTGCTGCTATTATCCTTTTTGTATTCAACGTTGTGTTCGACCGCCAGCGCGGTGCGCGTCATTAAGGCCATTGCAACAGTGGCCGTGCCTAGCACCTTGGTTGTAACGGAACTCCAATTCTTCATGGCATCGCCTTTGGTCGCATCGAGATCCACATTCTGCAGCGGACGATCCCGACAAGGCAGGGGAGCCGCACGCCGTAGGCAAGCAGCGGAGCAAAAGCCGGGCCAATCGCCGGGTGCTTGTGCGCAGGCCGCCGCGCGGGCAGCTGGTGGGCAAAACGAAGCGCGTTGCCTGTTTTCTATTCGAAAGCTAAGGCCGAATTTGTTTGGTATCTGCCAACATGTTGCGCACGCGACGTTGCACACGAAAACCCACGACAACTCGCCGCCTCGCATTCGTCTAAATCCTGCGACGCCACATGCCGCAGGCCTGATCTCGAATCAGAGGCACTGCTGCACCATTTCGCGGCCGCAGCTGACGCCCGCCAGGAAACATCTAAAGCCTGTCGCGGCGCCGCCAAGTCAGACGTCCCTTCCTGGCGAGAGCTGCTGCCCTGCAGGAGCTTTTCTAATGAACACGCCTTTCGGATTGCCGCCGTGCTAGCGTCCATTGAGACCGTCTTGCCAGACGCGACACTCTTCCTCGACCAGCACTAGCTTTTCTTCGGCAGACCACCAACGCCGCACCTGACGGAACATCGATGCGGTCTCCAATGGCTTATCATGAACGCTCTGAGCCTCGTCAGCTTCTCGAAAGCTAACCTTGCTAGCATGAGAGGGTGGGTTATCTATAGGCGGTGTTACGAACATGAACGCAGGTGCACCCGATATCGGAGCAGCGGGAGGCAATAACGGCGTGGATTTTGACGGAACCGAGGCGGCCGATGAGGCCAACTCGCAGGCCATGCAACAATGCAAAGCTTTCGAAATGGCTCTGGGCATGCTCGCAATGCGAATTGTCAGCGACGCACAAGCCGATCTAGATTCTGCCATGGACGACACAGAAGAGGATGTTTGATTCGGCCCTGTCGAATCAGGAGCAACGAGCGCAAATGCACATCCATGCAACGATGAGAAGAGAGGACGGAGAGGAGCTTCTCAGCAGCCGGAGGATTCGCACCCCGATGGGGCCTGGTCGTTCAGACAGGTTGCGGTGAGCTTGGCGTGACAGTTCTTAGGGTGTTTTCGCTCCGGGTCACTCCGGTCATCCATATCTTGGTAGCCCAAGACGTCCGGCTCACATATCGAAGGACTCGCCTTGCTTCAGGCAATCGCCGTCACAAGGCGTCTTATCTGTCCTCGCGCGCTTTTAGCGGCTGGTGATGCGCCTAACGACTCGGCGCGTCGCTCTTGGCCGCAAATACGATAGATCGCGCATTGCGGCCGCGTGGTATTCGCCGCGCACCCGGGGCGCCGAGGGGCGTCCCCTCTTGTCAACCGACCTTACAATCGAACTATTGGCAGAAGCCTGCGCAATGTCGACTGGAGCTTGGATCAGCTCTCGGTCTTCGAGACGCCCCCACCCATCGAGTCGTGCTTGGTTGCAGACTGTTACCGGCAGAGAAATACCAATCAAATCATCGAAAGGTAAGAGCGCGGATAATGCATGGGCACCCCAAGCGAGGTGCTTCCCTGCGCGCGCTGGGGAGCATGGGAAAGCGGGCGACAGCGCCCGCTCCCATTCTCTTTGAACGGTGCTCAGATCGGCCTCACCCGGCGGCCTGCTCATTGGCGTCAATGCTCGCCTGGTTGACCTGCCATCCGGATCTATCGACCCACCCTTGACCTTGCTCATATATCGTCTGTGCACCATCCGACGTCAGCTGATCGAGGGTTTGGCCAGCATTGGACTGCGTCACCTTCAGATTGTTGGCACCATCTTTGTCGTCCCCGAGCCCCTCGACAACCATGGCGTTGTCGCCATTCGTGATGGTGAGCTTGGACGAAATGGTCTTGCCTTTGCCGTAGTCGACCGTATCCACGGTGATCTTCGTGCCATCATCGAGTTGCAGGGTCATGCCTTTCTTGAAATCAAAGTCATCCTTGCCGTCTCCATTAGCATCGACATGAGGATCGCCATGAATCTTCGAGACATGGCCGGTTTCGTTGTTGCGAACGGTCCAGGTGCCGTCCTTCTCGTCGGCGGTGATTGTATACTTGTCGCCAAGGTGAATCGTTGCCTTGCCGTCATGGACCTCATGCGACCACACCGGATTAGTTTTCGGTGGCGGGCTCTGGTTAACCGCAACTGGGGTCATCGACACAGGCGGGGGAGGAGGAACGAAAACTGGAGTATAGTAGTAGTACGAAGGAGTAGCGAGCGGCTGAGGAGTGTACTGGGACTGAGAGCCGGCGCCCGGGGCGCGCCCCTCTTCACCAGCATCGATACTCGCCTGATCCACCTCGCGCCCGGCGCCGTCGACCCAACCCTGACCTTGCTCATGGATCGTTTGTGAACCATCTGATGTCAGCGCATCGAGAGTGAGGCCCGCGTTTGACTGCGTCACCTTAAGATTGTTGGCACCATCCTTGTCGTCACCGAGCCCCTCGACAACCATGGCGTTGCTGCCATTCGTGATGGTGAGCTTCGAGGAGATGCTCTTGCCGTTGCCGTAGTCGGCTGTATCGATGGTGATCTTCGTGCCATCGTCGAGCTGCAGGGTCATGCCTTTCTTGAAATCAAAGTCGTCCTTGCCGTCTCCATTAGCATCGACATGAGGATCGCCGTGGATCTTCGTGACGTGGCCGGTCTCGTTGTTGCGGACAGTCCAGGTGCCGTCCTTCTCGTCCGCCGTAATTGTGTACTTATCGCCAAGGTGGATCGTGGCTTTGCCATCATGGACCTCATGCGTCCACACCGGATCAATTGCGGACGACGGGCTTTGGTTTTGGGCGACCGACGCGAACTGGGGAGGCGGCGGCGGGGCGAGAAGGGTTGGAGCAACGTAGGCTGGACTGAGTACGGCGGGAGCGACAACGACCGGACTATTTACCGGCAAGTACTGGTAGGCTCCCACCGGGACGCCGGCAGCGCCGGCGTACTGCCCCAATGCGACGTTGAACATTGGAACGGCGGGCACGCCCTCAGGCACGAGCCCTACCGCCGGATTGGAACCGCCCACCACGGGAAGATACGGCATTTTCATTCACTCCTATTGCATTGAAGGAAGCGACAGACTGCGAGGACCACCCGCACAATCAACTTGGCACGTTGCGCCGAGGCCCTTCAAAACCAATCCCAGATCACGGCCAGCAGCAGACGCTCTCGCGTTTCTGGTTGCAGGTGACAACAGCCTTGATCGGCGGACCACTTCTCCCCCTTGCCCCTCGGGAATCTGGACTGTCACGTCGAGCGTATCCAAGTCGCAGGAAGTGTATCCGGAGTACCTGTCGAAAAGCTGACGATAGGATAATCGCCACCAGCACATCAGCTGTCGTATCACCTGAATGTTGAGAGCATGTGATCACGACGAACCGCTCCTAATGACGGGCGTCGTAACAACGACATCTTTGGACGCGCGGCCGGCGAGCGACCACGCTCTCTGAAGGACGCCGGTCGAGCCTCTCGCGTGAATGCTCGAGACGGTCTTCAGGTGCCGTGGAGGGCCATAACCGGAACAGACACCTGTTCGAAATTAGTTTTGCTTATTGTTGCGAGGCCTCGCACTTGCACACGTCGCCTTTTGTTCGCCCGATTGCTCGCTGGAAAATGGGCGTTACACCGTCCGCTTGCGTACTTTTGACTGATAAATATCGGCGTACGCCGCGGCGGCGATATCTCGAGGACTTGTCCACGGCGTTACGACGCACCAGGCGATCCAGCCTGCAGTCATCTGCTCGGAGGCATGCTCCCTCAGGCCGACACCTAGCACAGCTCCACTGTCGCGGCGCGCTCCAGCACTACTCGGAGCACTTGACCTTTGAGATGCAAAACCTGCGCTGTCGCGTGCGCGCCAACGTCGGCCAAAATGAACCGAGAGTACCGACACATTGTTCGGGGAGAGAAAAATGGGGCCACCTCGACTCATTCCGCGGCCTTTGTCGGACTCGTCAGCTTCTCGAAAGGTAATCCTCCTAGGATCAGAGTGCTGACCTCTAGGCGATGAGTCGTCTATTGAGCGTAGTGCAGATGAACACAGGAGAATGCGATGATTGGAGAAATGATCGGAAGCGCGGCTGGTGGATACCTCGGTGGGCCGCAGGGAGCGGCGATTGGTTCCGCTGTTGGTGGGGTACTCGACCAAGCCTTCGAGAAGGTTATTCACAAATTGGAGCCTGAGAAGGCTGATGCTGACAAGGTCGCCAAGGATAATGGCCCTGCAGCAGGAAAGACCCCGCAGTGTAACCACGGCAACGGCGAATTGACGCTCTTAAATGGCGCGCCGGGCGCGCATGTAATGATTTCATTTCCTGCCGTCGTTACCCCAGCTGGTTAGGCGTGATGCAGGTCATCAGTACCACTAACTTCCAAACAGAAAGGTGAGTCGATATGGTTTCTCCCGTTGGCGGTTCCCCCGCTGCATCTGAAGTCGCAACGAATCAGCAAACCGGTGCTACGGGGGCTGGCGATTTCGCCGCGCAGCTCGCCGAGCTCGAGCGTGTCAGCAAACAAGCTCAGGCCAACAGCATCGTGATGCGCAGAATTACGACCGAGCTCTCGTCCGAAAAGAAGGTTGCCGACGAGCGCGTGAGTTAGCGCTGAAAGCGGGAGCTGGCGGCCGTCTTTTCGCGTGCTGGATGCTCTCTACAGCCTGACGAATTCGGAACCGGCCGTACGGCAACGCCGTACGGCTTCTCGTTGCTCAGGAGACTCTCCGTGAATGAACCCGCCTCCGTTCATTTCGAAGTGCTATCAGGGATCTATTCCGGAGTGACCGGTGAAGCGCCCGTTGGAACGAGCCTTATCGGAAGTGGCCTCGATGCCGATATTGTCTTCGTCGAACAGGGGCTCGAGCCCAATCACTTCCGTCTCACCCCCCTGCACGATTCGATGGAGATCGAGGCTCTAGCAGCCGGACTCAGCATAGAAGGAAGCGGAGATATTGCCGTAGGCAAGCGGGTTGTTATTTCTCTTCCTGCCGTCGTTCATGCGGGCACGATGTCCATTCGCTGCACGCAGGATTCGGCGCAAGCATCAACCGGCCTGTCGCGTGTCTCGATAATAGCAGTCGCCTTGGTCTTGCTGAGCTCCGTCGGGATCGCCACTCTTGCAATCAGCTTCCTCTTCGACGGCAGTGCCGGTGCACTGAGCCCCGATGCGCCCCCTGTTGCCGCACTTCCACCCAAGCTGACGCTCAATGGTCCTGATGATCGCCCTCTCCATGCGGCCGCCGAACAACTGCAAGAGGAGGTTAACAAAGCGGGACTTCTCAACATCAAAATCGGTCCTGGGCCAGGCGTGGTCAGCGCCGAGGGCACAGTGACACCTGCGACAGTCAGTAAATGGCAGGAGGTTCAGCAATGGTTCGATCAGCACACAAACGGGTCGCTGACACTCGTAAATGGAGTGACCGTGAAGGAGGATAAGCCGCCCTCCTCAATTGCTGTCCAGGCAGTGTGGCGCGGAGCCCACCCCTACCTTCTTATTGGTGGCCAAAAGTACTTCGTGGGTGCGCTCTTGAATGACGGATGGACCGTCGATCGGATCGAGGCGAGACGTGTACTGCTCAGCCGGAATGGACGGCTTGCTGCTCTCCCCTATTAGAGCTCCACCGCCGCAGGAAAGGAGAACGTCATGACCAAGCTGCCCCAGCATCCTGTCGGACTTGGCACCTCTTCGCAAAGGCTCAACACCCACGACCATGAGCCAGCGAACAGGCCGGCCCTCCCTCAAGTCCATAATTTAGAGATCGATGGCACCGATGGCGGTGGCGAGAAGAGGCACGGGTCGGTTTGGCCGGATACCGAGGCGCCGGATCTGCCAATCGAGGCCGCGCTTGACGTCAACGATATCGATGCCGTCTCGCGTGTCAGTCTCAACGAGAGGCGCGTACGGATAGCTGAGCTCGATCCCCGTGCAGCACTTGCTTCACTTTATGGCCGCAATCTCGCAACTGGCCTGCTCTCCTTCGTGACACCACGCCTGCGTGATCCGGACGTGCTGCGAGCAGAGAAGCATAGTGTTCTTCTGGAGCGCTTGGCCGATAGGCTACGGGCCGGACCGGAGGATTCGGCGCATGAAGGGACCGACGCCCTGCAGCAGGAGCTCCGCCGGCTCATCCTGCTCCGGCAGAACCAGAACAGCTTGATTGGGAGCTAGCATGATCGACTCGGACGGAGCGCAGTTCGCCAGTCCACCGCCGCCGGCCGATGCTTCCAAAACCGGCGATGTCTTGCCAATCTCCGGGCAGGAGCGCGATTTGGTCTGCGCAATATCCTTCGTCCACCTTGCGTGTGGACAGAGCGCACGAGCTCTCGCTCTGTTGCGGCTCATTGCCCATGACTACTCGCAAGACGTCGACCTGCTTCGCATTCTTACCTATGCTCTCATCTCAGAGGGCTTTGGCGATGAAGCACTTGCGGTGCTTGATAGACTAGACACGCTTGACGACGAGCCCTCCTCGCATCTGCCTTTGACGCTTCTCCGCAGTCACGCGCTACGACGGGCCGGCCGTATGGACGAGGCGCGGGCAGTCTTCCAAGACTATGTGTCCTTGCGTGGCAGGACAGCCCCAACGCAACAACAATAAGAAGGCTCTCCATGCCACACCTTCTTCGTAAGCTTATCGTGCGCGCGCCATTCCACCCGGATTTCATGGTCGCGTTCATGCTGCTTTTGGCAATCGGAATGATGATCATGCCGATGCCGATCGTCGTGGTCGACATGCTGATCGGCTTCAATCTGGGCTTTGCCGTATTGCTGCTGATGGTTGCTCTGTATCTCAGTACGCCACTGGATTTCTCGTCCTTGCCCGGCGTCATCCTGATCTCTACCGTCTTTCGTCTGGCGCTGACCATCGCGACAACGCGGCTGATTCTCGCTGAGGGAGACGCCGGCAGCATCATTCATACCTTCGGTGAGTTCGTAATATCAGGAAACATCGCGGTCGGCATTGTTATATTTCTGATCGTGACCATGGTGCAGTTCATGGTTCTCGCGAAGGGAGCCGAGCGCGTTGCTGAAGTCTCAGCACGATTCACACTCGACGCTCTGCCAGGCAAGCAGATGGCTATCGACGCGGAGCTACGCAACGGTCATATCGATCAGCACGAGGCACGCAGCCGGCGAGCTTCATTGGAGCGAGAAAGCCAACTTCACGGTGCAATGGATGGCGCCATGAAGTTCGTGAAAGGGGATGCCATTGCCGGCCTCATAGTCATCTGCATCAACATGCTGGGAGGAATCAGCATCGGACTGCTCTCCAAGGGCATGTCCGTCGATGAGGCGTTGCATCAATATACGCTGCTCACCATCGGCGATGCGTTGATTTCTCAGATTCCGGCGCTCCTGCTGTCGGTTACGGCCGCAACCATCGTCACACGTGTAAATGGTCCTTCCAAGCTCAAGCTTGGTGCCGATATCATCAACCAACTCACGGCCAGTACCCAGGCATTGCGGCTAGCGGCCGGCGTCTTACTTCTCATGGGGCTGATACCTGGTTTCCCCTTGCCCCCGTTTCTCATGCTGGCCGCACTTTTTGCCGGGGCAAGCTATGTCAAAGGCGGTGTTAAGAGCGCGAACACGGGCTCCAAGACGGGCGCCAACGTTAGTGCTCCGACCTCAACACCAGCGCAGGCTCAAAGGCAAACCATACCTGCGGAGGCGCTTCCGGTCGCGGTTTTCTTTGCATCTAACCTGGTAAACGCGATTGATAGAGAGGAAGTTGAGCAGCACATCGCTCGCATTTCGGCGCTGGTATCAGCCGATCTTGGCATCACGATTCCGCGCATTCCAGTCCAGGTCGATCAACGTTTGGCCCAATCCGAGTTCAGGCTGGATGTGGAAGGGGTACCGGTTGAACGGGATCGAGTCGATCCGACGCAGCTCGCGCTCACCGACGACCGAGCGAACATTGAATTGAGTGGCATCCCGTATCGGCAAGATCCAGACACCGACCGGATCTGGATCGAACAGAGCCATGCACCAGCTCTCAAAGCGGCCGGGATCGGGCATCACCGTCCGAGCGAAATCATCGCCCTGCGCGTCAGTTCCGTACTGACGCGATATGCGCAGCGCTTGGTAGGCATTCAAGAGACGCGACAATTGCTTGCCCGGATGGAGCAGGAATATGCCGACCTGGTGAAGGAAGTGCTACGCACGACTCCAGTTCCCCGGATCGCCGATGTCCTGCGTCGCCTGCTCGACGAGGGCATCCCGATTCGTAACACCCGGCTGGTCTTGGAAGCGTTCGCCGAATGGAGCGAACGCGAGCAAAATGCCGTCCTGCTCACCGAATATGTTCGCTCCGGCCTAAGACGGCAAATCTGCTTTCGCCATGCCAACGCTCACCGTGTCCTGCCCGCCTTTATCGTAGAACGTGAAACTGAGGATGTAATTCGCAGTGCGGTTCGAGAGACTACCGTCGGGCCGTACCTCGCGCTGGAGGACCGGCATAGCGAGATGTTGCTGTCGCAACTGCGCCAGATTCATTCAGGCGTGCCAGCAGGTCAGAGCCAGCCCGTCATCCTGAGTTCGCTGGATATCCGACGCTTCGTCCGCGGCTTTCTCACCCGCAACGGGATCGATCTTCCTGTTCTGTCTTATCAGGATCTCGCCTCCGATTTCACGGTACAGCCGGTGGGGTCGCTCAAGCTTAGAGGTACCAAGGAAAACGCTCCGACAGGAGAACAACGCACCCTGCTTGCCACAAATGGCTAACAGAGCACAGCAGTCGGTCGTGAGATAAATGGCATGAATTCACCTACAACAACATTCGCTGCACGATTGTATGCATTCCATCCGCCCTCGGGCTTAACTCTCCTCGCTTTATTCGCCACTCTTGTGCTTGGTGGTTGCGCCAGCTTGGATCACCAAGTGATCTCCGTTCAAGAGACGCCGCGGCCAGAGTTGCTGGGCGCCAAGGACATCGATCCTGCTATGCGCGAGCGCATTGCACACGCCCTCCTCCGAGTTTCCAACGAGGAAAGTTTGCGCGAGGCTCTGAAGCAAAAGCCAGACAATGTCGATGCGGCAATCTCGCTTACGCAGACGCTTCTGGCACAGAAACGCGCGGGCGAAGCACTTGAGGTAACCGACAAGATCTTGCTTGCAGTTCCTGGTGATTTGCGTGCCCTGAACGCAAAAGGGGTGGCCCTCGACTCCCAGGGGCGTCATGATGAGGCACAAGCGCTATATCGCGAGGCTCTCGCAGCCGCCCCAGGCAATCAGATGTTACGCAACAATCTTGGCCTATCGCTCGCACTTGCTGGGAATGCCGATACCGGATCTGACAGCCTACAACCGCTTTCGCACGAGTCGCGTGCGCTGCCGCGTTCGCCATAGCGTGGCCTTGGCGTAGAACGCCGGATCGTACACGCTTAACGCCTGCGCGTCAGCTCGTCGTCAGCTAGGCTGACTATCAACTTCGCGGTGTCCGACGAGCCTGAACTCCGTGCGAGAGCACTTCACCGATAGGAAACCCAATCACCATGTATGGCCGAATCAATAGCTCCCCCGGCGCTTCCGACGCTGATGAAATCAGACAATCCGCCACCAACCACGCGCAATCTGATGCAGACAGCCAACGCTTTGCGGACATGTTTGCTGGGATGCACATAGAGGCGCCAAGGGCTAGCTCGTCCGGAGCAAAACCCTCGTACTCCCTCGTTCGCCGACCTCCTGTGGTGGAGATCAAAAGGCCTGAATTCGAAGAAAAGGTGAAGGACTTTTATGGCGATGAAATCGGGGATATCGCCGCGAAATCACAGATATACTCGGATCCCGTATCCTCGAAAGCCGCACGCACAGCACAAGTTGCCTATGACCACGGGAGGAACTCTGGCTCGGAAAACGCACGCTATTTCAGCTATCAGTTAGGCAACAAGAGTGTTGGACTTCTCCGAACGGAAGGCGGAGCTAGCATGAGTGATGTGTTCAAAGACGAAGAGGCACGCGCGCGCTGGCGGGAACAGTTTGCCGGACGGAGCGAACTCACATCCACTGTAGATTTTCGGGTTACTCATCCCCTCGTCGAGAACGCAGGCGATATTCTGTTGGAACATCAGCTTCGGCTCGACGGCGAACGGCCTTTGCTCCTCTCTCATGCTGTCAATGACGAAGCGAAGGCCCGCGCACGGGCGTTGGGTTTTGTTGAGGTGAGTGACTCGATGATGGTGCTTGACCCAGCCAAGCATCCTAACAAGTGGACGAAGAATGATGATGGCGAATGGCAGCGGAAAAACAAGCCTCCATTGTATCTTAAAGCTACTGACACTAGCGGCAGCGATACCAGAGCGGCCCAGCTTGCTCAAAATACCACGCCCGATTGGGACGACGATGACTTCATGTAGACTGGTCCGAAGAAGATAGATCACGCGAAAGGAGACCGGATTGCCAGTGGGTCACAATACCCGCTTTATGGTAATGTCTCGCCATGCATCACTTCAGGTTGCTCAAGGAGACCCATCGCCTATACGGCCCTCACCCGCGCTAGAGTGCCTATTACGTCCGAAATCCGAAGCCAGCGGGCCGTGATCAGGTCATGGGCCTTTAGCACCCGGTAGACTGAAAGCTTCCGCTTCGGTTTATAGTCGTCCGTTAAGAAGGCGATTGCAGCGGTGAGCGATCGCTGATGG
>NZ_LLYB01000118.1 GCF_001440475.1 Bradyrhizobium lablabi
CGGGCCGCCGACGTCTCGACAAAGTGTCCGACATTAGTCCAGAAATAGGCTCCTGCAGCGCAGAGGCCAACGAGGACAATTACGAGCAGTAAAACCCACGGAACGCGTTTCGACGAGGTGTGCAATGACGACGGCAAGTCCGAACCGGTCGCTTCTTCCATCATCTCCATCATCCCTCGCTCGATATCAGCATTGGCTTTGCTCGCTGACGCGCTATGACACGATGGTCAAGAGCTGCAACGAGCCGCAACCATCGACAAGCCTTTCTCCGCAAGTTGCCCTCTTCGTTTTGCATCCCCGCCTAATGATCGGCGCGATCTGATACTCGTGGCGCATGGTCGGCTCCTACATCATAGCGCCACTGCAAAGCAATAGTTCTCGTCTTCGTCCGTCATCGCGCAGCATTTCCTCGCCATTCAGAAAAAGCCTGCAAACAATCTTCCATTTGCCGGCGCGCGTATGCGAACCAATCGTTGTTTCCTGAATTATCATTCCGACTCGTATCGAGCCAGGCATCCCCACTGCCCCTGGCCCGCAAGTCCATCCCTTGGCGAGACGCGCCACTTAGAGTTCTACGAGCTGGCAGCCGAGTCCAATCTTCATGCGCCGGAATAGTCGGCTCGTGCCCAAATACTCTTGAAGCTATCTGGCCGGGCGCAGTCGAATACGGAGCACAACGCCGTAGCTCAATTCCACAGCAAAAAATTGGAAACAAACCCGCTCGGCGGGTCCGGTGGTCGGCGTAAATCTGCAGGATCAATGACGTCGGTCCTCTCGCCTACGCGACCGGCTTCCTGTGGACGATCGTCAATCGTCACCCCAACGACGAACTCGGCCAAGTTCTTGCCTGGGCCTATCCGGGCAACCCTGAAAGCCATCGGCTGAGCACGACGTTAATGATGCAGATCAAAAAGTCGCGGTTCAGCTGCGTTTCCGCCGAGAGATGCGCGCGCAAAGAGCTGAACGGCTGCGGCGCTCGCGAGTGACCGACGCCCGATTTCCGGAATGATAGCAGCATGGGCAGAGTTCTTCTAGATGCCGAGGAGGCCTCATCCGAGCAGGCCACGATCCTGCATCGATAAGCAACGCCTTGCGACCTGGTCAACTACTAACGTTAGCAGTTGGTGGAGATGACGGACACATGGCAATCGGCGGTTAATGAAGGTCCGCGGCGGGGCACACTTTAAGGACTGAGATGCAACATAGAACTGGCCGCTCCAACGGCCCTGATGGATGTGCCAGCGCGTTTGTAGTCGTCAAATCGGCTCCAGTCGCGATCGCTCCCTTTTTGTGGTACCCATGATGCACTTTCTGGCGCGATCGCCGAGCGCACAGGTTGCAAAGGGGCTTTCGGCCTGTCAGTTGCCTCGTCTCTCGGTTAACGCGATGCCAGCGAAGTATCATGGAGCGAACGCGTGGTCGCTGGCGCGCGAGCCCTGTCTTCTGATTACTGCCATCTCTCGAAGGAGACGTCCTCTTCGCCGTCGAATGCCGAAATCCTCATGCTTGTAGTGGAAGAGGTGGGTCGCTCGCAGCGTATTGGTGGCGAGGACAGCAAGGCGCCGCCACCCGTCCTCACTATCTCGCGGAGCAAAGAGGTCGAATAAACCCGGCCGCTTTCGACACGGCGGCAGCGCAGCAGAACTGCCTTGGACCAGTCGACTAGCTCGGCCGCGTTATGGCGCACTCGACACGTGCGTCGCCGATCAGGCCAATAGCTCGCCGGCCGGTGAGGCTCGGGAGGCTCAGCGGGTTGACGGGCCGATTGCTGCCAAGCATCAGCCCCGCCTCCAGACACTAGAAGGTTAGGGGGCGCTCCGGGCAAGTTACGCCGGAGCGCAATCTATTCGAGATTAGCAATTCGGATGTGGAGTTCACTATGCATGGTTACTTTGTCGTGGCGACCGCTGTGACAGACGTTTTCAGCTTTCGATCAACTACGAAGCAAAGAGGGCTTGCTCTCGCACTCTCCCTAGCTGCGAGCCTCGTCGGCAGTCCGGCGCCGGCACAGAAGGCCAATGGGCTTAAGCCAGAACGCAACATTCCAGATGAGGTTGCTAAAAGAGGAATTGAGAGGGACTCTGATTGCGCCACAAAATTCCAAACCCGCCAGCTCAAACGAGCAACGCGTCTCGTCTCTAGCTCAGCGCTAGCACAAAATTCCAGTGTGCCTGCCGCAAAGCGCGGCAGTGCGGATGAAATTGCTAAGAACAGAACTCAAAAGGAGATCGACCCATTCGCAAAGTTCGAGAACCTCCGCGAAAAAGGTATGTGGCTCAATATCCCTGGTCCTGCCGATACGATAGATCAGGATAAAGCTGGCGTTAGATCCGCGCTGGCAGACGTCGGGATCGGCTACGTTGGGGGGACAGTAGTCAGCGTCATAGACAATCAACTGCCAAATGCAGCCAGAGCCACCACCGCCAATCAGCTATATATGGGCCAGAATCCGACATTTAGTACCGTAAGTTTCATGATAGTGACCTACGATCTCAGCCGCTTTGGAATTCCCGATGGTCAGATCATCGTGGGAGCCGAGCAGCAATACTGGACATGGAAACCCGGCGGGCCAGATAGAGCAGGTCTCAATACGTTGGCCTACTACCAGACGTTCTTCGACAGAAAACTCGAACTCAAAATGGGCTATCTCAGAAATGTAAATGAGTTCGCAGGCACATTGGTTGGAGGGAATGCAGGAGCAAGCGTTTTGGCGCCCTCGTCGAATATCCTGTATCAAGCTGGCATGAGCAACAATGCCGCGCCTACGCCAGCTCTCAACGTGAAGTACAATTTTAATGATCACCTATATGACAAGGTCTCAATCCAGCGTTCAATCAGTCCAGACGGTCAGTATGCGCAGATCATCGAAAATCCCACCGGCTTAAGCTGGAGCACCGCCAACACGGGCATTCTTTTGCTTGATGAAGTTGGCTACAAGAACAAGGCTGCTCCGGGCGTACCTGAGACCTGGTTGCGGGCGGGCGCCGGTTTCAATAACAGCAGCTACAAGAACTTGCAGTATCCGCAGCAATCGAGAGCCGAGGCGAACAGCGTCTACTACGTCGCAGCGGACAGGCAGCTCTGGCAGGCTGATGTACAGGGCTCGGCATCTCGTGGTATCTATGGTGGGTTCTCGGTAATGTGCGCTCCACCTGACTTAAACAAAGTCAGTCAATATTACGAGCTTCGTCTCTATGCGAAGGGACTGTTTGACAGCCGGCCCAGTGATCAGATTGCTATTGTTGCCACTAACACCGTCTGGAGCAACTTTGCAGTGGACGCTGCCTTGGCTAAAGGGAATCTCGTGCATCGCGACAGCACAGCGATCTTGGGTACCTATACCGCGCATCTGACACCCGGGATATATGCAAGTGTAGGACTGGCATACATCAACAACCCGACGAGCATTACACACACACGCCAAACGGGACATGCTCTGAATTTGTTGGTGTCTACCTCGATATTCTTCTAAGTCCTCAAGGCTAGTCGCGTGGCCCTAAAACCGAACTGTTCATGAAAGGCAACGATTATTGGTTCCGGCGCGATCTCGAATCTCATTCGGGAAGCGTTCTATGCGGCTGCTTGAGGNTTCGACACCCAGCGCTCTTCTGATCACAATCGTCGGATCCGCCCCGCGAGGCNCGACAGGTTCGAGTAAGGCCCATGAGCATCGGTCAAAGGCCAGCGCCAACACTGTCCGATTCACCCCAGAGAGTGTTGCAAAAGTCGAAAGTCGCAGGGTTCAGAAATTGTCGCGAAAAGCACTAAGCAGCGAGCGATCGCTGATCGTATGATCTCAACCGCATTATTGAAGTCGCCTGTGAAATCTTGCGTGATGCAGTGAGGTCCCTCACATTTGTATACGGAAGTCGCGCCCACGGCCTGCAGAATTGCGGTCATCTGCGAAGATCGACCTTTGCTACACAATCCCCCGCAGCGGACGCGCGTCCTTAGTGATGGTCTTCGGCTTGGGGCCAATAGCCGGCGTTCAGTTCACCCTAATCACGGGGGACCTGCCGCGGCTGAGGATTGTTGGCGGGGTTGGTATCGTACTTCGATATTCGCGTGACGAGCCCGCTAATGGTGAGCGGTTGCAAGTCCGCCTCCAGCGCGTCGGCAATCTCCTTGGCATAGATCTCCCGATCGTCTACGTAGAGTGCAAAGGATTTCAAATACTTTTCTTTATTCGCTGGATTCTTGATCGTCGCCTTTGTCCACTGGTAGAGCGGATAGTTTTCGATGCCGTGCTCTTCTGCCGCGGCGACATACTCCACAAAGGCATCGAACTGGCATTTCGGCGCGGCGCGATGCTTGGCAAGGATATTGAACAGCGGTGCCAGTGCCGGAGCAGGGAGCTTTCGGCCTACCGATTCCGCGGTGGCGGAATCATTCACATCGAACCTGACCTGATACTGCCAGTGAGAAGCCAGGCTATGCTCGCCTTCTGGTCGCACCCGATTTTCTCCTTTTGCCATCGCAAGGCGCTACCGCCTCCTCGCGAGCAGGTCCGGCGGCATGCATTGTGTCACAAGCTGCCGCAACGTCAGGCCAACCGTTGCGTTTGGAGCTCCTCATATTCACGGCTCTCGTTGGACGAACGAAAGTCAACCTCCTCCGGTTGATACGTGCCGCTGCCGATCTCCTCTGCCATCACTTGCCGGCACCTTGAGGCAACTCGCTTTCCCTCGAGTTGATTACCTCGGCCGTCGCGCATACGCGGTGGCCTAGCGCTGTACGTCCATTGCAGCGCCGACCGCGCTCTCGATGAGGCTCGCGAAACCAGATCTTCATCAGACCCGCACAGGCCGTTTGACCTCAACTAGTACAAGTCGAGAGCGCGGGAGCATAGTCTATAACGGCCGGATCTCCGTGAATGTGTGAACGCCTTATGGGCGGCTGCTTGGTGACCTTTACGCGCGTTACACTGCACCGGCCATCAATGCTGACGGGCACGTCACCCTCGATGGTGGCGCGACGAACGATGCGATGCTGGTCGCCGTAATCATTGACTGCATAATGGTGCGTGGCCCGGTTATCCCAGATCGCAACATCGCCCTCCCTCCAGTTCCAGCGCACGGTGTTTTCGGGCGCGGTGATATGAGACTGAAGTATATCAAACAGTTTTTGACCGTCATATTTGGGGATGCCAAGAAAACGCTGTACCAACGCGCCGAGCACTAGCGTCCGCTCTCCGGTCTCGGGGTGGACACGCACGACGGGATGCTCAGTCTCGAAGATGGTTCTGGTGAAGACCTCGTCAAAATGCTTTTTATCGACCTCGCGGACTCGGGCCATTCCGGCATAGTCGAAGACGTTGCTATGAACGGCCCAGAGCTCGTCTGCAAGCCGTTGCAGTGGTGGCGGCAGATCGAGATAAGCCGCGGCGGNTGTTCGACCACACCGTATCACCGCCGAATGGTGGGATCACAACGGCCCGCAGNAACCAAAATCTTGGGATAGGCATCGGCGAAGGTCCCATCGGCATGCCACACATCGGCCCGGCCACCACCGCGAGCGGAGTCAAGCTCGAGGAGCGATGCCGTTCCCTTGGCAACGCCGAGCATCGGATGCGGCACCAGCTTCCCGAAACGGGCGGCAAATCGCTCCTGCTCGGCGTCATCGAGATGACCTTGGTTGCGGAAGAAGATCACCTTGTGGTCGAGCAGCAAGCTGTTGATTGCAGCGATCGTCTGATCCGGCAAATCGCTCGAGAGCTTGATGTTTCTGATTTCCGCGCCAATGCGCGCTGCGCGTTTGACGACATCGGTACGCGGAATGACATTCTCGATTGAGATCGTTTCGTTCATGGGTGTTCCAGCCTTTTCGGTTTCTTCACCAAAGGAACTATTCAGCTGCGGGGCTGAATGGGGAAGGGCTGTATTGCTTAATCATCAGAACCCGCGGCAATCGGCGGCTTGGTGCGCTGTTCGTGCGACGCAAAATCGGCCGCGCACCTATCGTCCGTACCGTTGTCGATGGGATGCGCCCGAAACTCGCCGGTCTCCCGTGCTTCGGTGCAGAACTAGCTTGATTGAGGATCGACGTGCCGGCAGGTTCAAATTCGAAAGTTTCATCGAGACTGCCTTCGATCATTGGTTTGGTGAAACTTCTCTAGGATCGCGATAAGATCTCGTCCTTCCAAAAAGATACGAATCGCCTGGTGGCGTGCGGACCGCTGGTGACGTCACCGCAGACCTCGCATTTAGCGAGTGATCTCCAGCAAGCACCGTGCCAGCCGCGAAAACGGGGCCGCGAACGAGGCAAGAGCGCCAAAGAATCGGGAAAACCCGGCGCGACGGTCACCGGATTAGGCGATAATTCGACCAGATAGCTTGCTAGTCTCGATGGCAGCGCGCGCGAAGAAGCAGAGCCTAACGATACGTGAGGTGGGCGCCAACGCCACAGGGGCGTACGATCGTCAGCAATCCGTTCGGCCCAGCACGAGAGGCGATAGTCATCAGATGACCTTCCATCTTTCAACATCAGGCACGTCGGGTTCAAGACGGAGATGTCGGAGATCTGACAACCTGCAGCGTTGATCCAAAGGGATCTGGCGGCTGCGCGTGTTTTCTCTCGTGAAGCAAGGCGCACACCAAATTCCGGCACCATCGCGGCACCCCTGACCTCGATGCGGTGGCACCTGTCATTCTTCAGCTGCTCCGGCGATAGCCGACCGCTCGATGCGCGTAGACCATCGAGTTACGGGGTGCTGGTCGACAGTGCCGCCGGCACATTGTTTGCGCTCTCCGCGAGTGATCGAATATCGCGTCACGAGAACATCGCGATTCACGTTTGCTCAGGTTATTCTCGCGTGACCCCGCCTCGTTGCTAGTGTTCTGTCCCGCAACTTCGTAGCATGACTATTGCATGAATTCGGGGTATCCCGATGAAGGAGGTACCGATGCGCACCGAACGGGCGAAAGGCGATGCTGACTATTTCCAGCGACGAAGACACGCAGCTCACGGCCATAACACGGTCGCGCTCGCTGTCGCGGCGCTGACGCAGCGAACAGGGATCGTGCTGGCCTGCCAACGTGAGCCGAGCAACATCGTCTTGGCGACCCGGCTTGGTGGTCGGCCCCATAGGATCGGCAACTGGCCCAATGGCGTCATCGGAAATCACATCGCGATCATCTACGATGAGACGCCCACCAGTGGACCCGGCACGGTTGAGGATGAGGCTGTGGCCGAGCTGATCAGCAAGACACTTGCGCGCAGGCCTAAAGCAGCAATCCGTCGGAGTGTGCGCCCATCTAAAGGGACGGAAACTGCCAAAAAGTACCGTTCATTGCCTGTTCCAACTCTTCGGTCTGCGGCCTCGCTGTACCCGCAGCTTTAAACCCTCGACGGATGCTTTTTTGTCGAGAAGTCACGCTTCCGGAAGATTGGAAGGCGATAGAGGAGATTGCTCGCATGAGTGACGGGCTTCAAAAGGGCAATGATGCGGCCGCGATCGAGGAGCTGCTCCAACTGCTGATCGGCATCTTATCGTCAGCAACGCGACTTCCGCGCGGCCCAGAAAGCGATGCAACGTTACTGCAGATAGGGGAACTTCAAAGAAGTGTAGGCGTGCTCCTGCTTAAGCGGTTTTACGATGAAGCATAGCGAGATCTCATTGGTGTGGGGCAGGGGCTCCCTGCGGATAATCTGCTTCAACTTACGACGGAGCCGGAGGCCCGCAACGAGATGTCGGATCTCGCTGGTCGCTGATGGCTCCAGGCGAATCTACACCCAATCCATCGGCCGCCCAGAGGGGTGATAACCGAGATGGCGGGTCATCACCGATGGCGAGCTGTCCTATTCCAAAGAACTCTTCGATTTCTTGCATCATATGTCACGCACCGGGTGCCAAAATCCGAACAGTGCGCACTGTCGTGCTCCACGGGTCCTAGCATGACATGGAGTCGGCCCTTGAAGGAGCTCTTGCAGAAGCCCGAGCTGCACTCTCGCAGCGGCAGTCTCCGGCAGCCCTGACCAAGAGAGTGGAGGAGGCGGGCGGCTTAATCGAGCCGGCTGTGGTTCTCGGCAAGCCAAATATCAATTTCTTCTTCAACGTGCTGGTTTCTCAGATTCATAAAGCCGAAGCGAGGCGTGCAACTTCGGTTAGCTCGTGCAACCGAGGACTGGCCGGATGGCTTCATTGGAGACCTCAACAACAGTAGCTGATGCAGGCCGGCCGCAAGCAACGTGACGAATAGTGAACGAAGAATGTTAGCAAAAAAGCCCGATCGCCAAGGATTGCTGGCGAGTTGCGCTTGAGGCCGAGGTCCTCATCGACTTTGTGGTATGGCGAAGCGCGCGGTTCCGCGGCCCGCGCTCACAAAGCAGACCCGAACTTTGAGCAGACTGCGTGCTTATCGTCTCATGCGCTGGCTCCGCCGCGATGCTTATCCAGTGCAGTATCGAGGCACCTGATCAAGTGCTGTCCGGCGAAGGGCTTGGCCAGGAAGCAAATCGCTCCGGCGCTCAGCGCACGCGCGCGAACGCGATCATCGGGAAAGGCAGTGATGAAAATGAAGGGTGCACCGTAGCCATGGTCCCGCATATGTGCCAGCAGGTCCAAGCCGCCCATAATCGACATCTGCACATCCGCAATCACACACGATGTTCCGTTCAGGTGGGGCGAGCGCAAGAACTCCTCGGCCGACACAAATGTATGAACGATATAGCCGTGGGACTTCAAAAGGTTATTTATCGCAGCACGAACTGAACCATCGTCGTCGACGATGGCAATGAGCGGAGGCGTAGACAAGACGATCCCCTCTATCGCGGGAAAGGCGCTTGCCGAAGCACAGCCGCCTGGACAAAGGGTGCGCTTGCGGGATGAGATTGTAAACTCATACTTAGGCTTATTCGGGGTGGTTGGAACAAATTCCGAGGGCCTCAGCCATTCTGATTAAATCGGCCAGCGTCCGCGCGCCCATTTTCTTCATCACCCGCCCGCGATAGATCTTGACGGTAATTTCGGCGAGCTCGAGCTCTGCGGCTACTTGTTTGTTCATAAGCCCGGCGGCGACCAGTTTCATAACTGCCTGTTCGCGTGAGCTTAAGGTGTCGTACAAGGACTGCAGGTTCGCAACTGTCTTCTCAACCTCCCGCCTCTTGCGATCCCGTTCGGTCGCGGCGACGACGGCATCAAGCAGCTCCTGATCGCGAAACGGCTTGGTAAGGAAGTCGACCGCTCCACCCTTCATCGCCTTGACGCTCATTGGAATGTCGCCATGGCCAGTGATGAAAATAATCGGAATGTGAAGGTTCAACTTGGCTAGCTCGGTCTGCAGCTCGAGGCCACTCAATCCTGGCAGCCTGACGTCAAGGACGAGGCAGCTGGCGACCTCGGGAAGCTTGCCCTGCAACATTTCCTGAGCCGATCCGAACGCAGCAACGTCCAAGTTCACCGATTGAAAAAGATTCGAGAGCGAACGACGCATTGAGACGTCGTCATCGATCACGAACACGATCGCCCTTCCGCTGGGCTTCTCGACCTTTACGGTTTGGTGCGGCAAGTCGGAGCGCCCAGTCACGACACGACCTCCTTATGGAACGGTAGGACGAATTGAAACGTCGCGCCCGGCTCTTGCTTGCGAGCGATCGATAGGCTCCCTCCGTGAGCCTCCACAATCGAACGGCAGATCGAAAGCCCCATTCCAAGGCCGCTTGATTTAGTGGTAAAAAAGGGATTGAACACGCGATCCGCGTCGTCCTCGGTGATCCCTATACCGCAGTCAGTCACGGCGAGGTGCACGTGTCCCATATCGTCTCGAGATGACTGAATCATCAGTTCGCGCGGCCGGTCCCTGACCATTTGCATGGCCTCAATCCCGTTCATCACTAGATTTGTGATCACCTGTTGCAGTTGAACCCGGTCACCCAGGATCAGGGGGAGGGCCGGCGCCAACTCGGTCCGCAACTTCACCTGATGGCCGACAAGCTCCCGTGTCACCAGAGCGATTACCTCCTGGACGATGTCGTTGATATCGAGCGGCACCATCTCGATCTCGCCTTTCTTCGCAAGCGCGCGGATGCGGCGGATCACCTCGCTCGCCCGGATCCCGTCCTCGATGATCCACTCCACTGAGCGGCGCGCCGCGGAAAGATCAGGAGTTTCGCGACCAAGCCAACCCAGACAAGCCTCGCCATTGGTGACAATGGCGGCAAGCGGCTGATTTATCTCATGGGCGATGGAGGTTGTCAGCTCGCCGAGCGTCGTCACCCGCGTCACGTGCGCGAGCTCTGCCTGTGCCTTCCGCAGTTCTCGTTCGGCCTGATCTGCGCGGATGGTTGCGGTGATGTCGGTGCTGACGCCGCGATAGCCGAGGAAATTGTTGTCAGCATCAAAGAATGGCCTGCCGCTGGTTCGGACGTAAATTGGAGATCCCATCTGAGTGAGGGTGCGATAGATGAAATCGCGAAACGGAAGACGTGCATCGAGTGTCGCCCGATGCTGGTGCCACTTCTCGGGTTCTGCGTCGAAATCGCGCGCTATTTCCCAGCGAAGCAGTCCGACGACCTCTGAAGCCGGAAGGCCTGCTGCGCTGGTGTGCTCCGATAAAAGCGTGACCCGGTGGTCCGGCCCGGTCTCCCAGAGCCAGTCGGAGGCCGTTTCGGCGTAGTCGCGAAACCGCTGCTCGCTTTCGTGCAACGCAGCAAGAGCCCTTTCTAATCGTTCCCTAGCCGCATGTTGCTCGGTGACATCCATATGCGTTCCGATGAGCTCGCTGACGTTGCCGTCGCTGCCGACCACGGCGTGCGCAACGGAATGTATGCGCCTCATCGCGCCATCTGGAAGAAGGATTCGGAAATCATATTCGAAGTGTCCTCCATTGCCTATGATAGCCTGGCGCGGCACGTCCTGAAGTCGCGGCAAGTCGTCTGGATGGATACGCGACCGGATGGTCTCTATCGATACAGACTGTCCCGGGTCGAAGCCAAACAGACGATCGATTTCGGCGGAGCGATACACAAATTCGAGACGGTGGACGTCCCAGGACCAACTGCCCGTGTGGCTAAGATGCTGGGCTTCGGCCAGATAGGCCTCGCTACGACGCAACTGCTGTTCCGCCTGCTTTGCAGCCGTAATATCCGTCACTGCGCCGATAAACTCGATATCACCAAAGGCGGTTCTAGTGGCTCGTACCACCGCGTGGAGGTGCTTCACCGAGCTGTCCGGCATCAGCAGTCGGTATTCGTGCTCGAAATCCTCTTCGTTTTGGACCGCTCGTTCGATGGTCTCTCGCACGTCAGCCCGATCTTCTGGATGGGTTCGATCAACGACGAGTTGCGGCGTCGGTTTGGTCGACGGATCGTATTGGAAGATACGAAAGGTCTCCTTTGACCAGTGGACCTCGCCGGTGGCGACGTTCCAGCCGAAGCTGCCGGTGCGGCTCAATTCCTGCGCCTGGGCGAGATGGGCTTCGCTCCGCCGCAGGGCAGTTTCCGTCCGCTTTCGCTCGGTAATATCTTCGCAGGCAATGAGGACGACGAGCTTGTCGTCTGCCCCCTGCATAGCTTTGGCGCTCTCGCGCACCCACAGCACCGAGCCATCCTTCCTGATCTTCTGGATCTCCCAAGTGTGCGATTGGCCAACTGTTTCAATGCACAGACTGACGCGTTCGCGAACAAACGGACGATCGTCTTCCAGAAATACGTTCAACACGGAATGCCCGACAAGCTCCGAGGGCGCATAACCGAGCTGTGTGGCGCCGAACGTGTTCACGTTCAGGACCATTCCGGTGGTATTGACGATGAAGTGCATGACGGGGCTATGCTCGAAGATTTCGCGCCACTGTTTCTCCCGGTCGCGCAACTCAGCCTCGCCGTGCCGGAGCCTCGCTGCGGCCTCAAGCGCAACGTTCCTTTCTCGGCGGACCTTTTCGATTAGGTGCGTTCCGACAATTGAGACAACAACAAAGGCGACAATCACAGGAAGAGTCTGCGGATCGTCAACCCGTAGATTGAAAGGAGGCGGCGCAAAGAAGTAGGCCAAAACAGCGAAGGGGAAGACGAAAAGCATGGCAGATGCGATGAGGCTGCCCATCAGTGATAACACCAATATCATTTCCAAATAGCCGAACGCCGTCGCGGCGAAAGTGAAGGTACAACGAAGTTAGCGTCATCAACGCCCGCACAAAAAAACTGCGTGAGCTTGCGAACTTGAATCCAGTAAGCTGATCACCCATCAACCTAAACTAACGAAAGCAGCTAGAGAACTATACGAATGTTTTACGCTCTCTTGCGCTCGCACTGATTCAGCAGCTAGCGCTAGCATTGTCAGGCTGTCTCGGTACAATTAATCCATTTATATCAATGACTTGAGCGGAAGACAGGGTTCCGTGCTTTCGGGCTTTGATGACGCCGAAACAGACTTTCGTTTAAATGAATTGGCTGATCGAGGCGGCCATGAGGGCCCGTAGAACCCACACGGCAGTGCGCTTAGAACCAGTGGAGCGCGGCAGCCCGGCCGACACTTCGACCGAAAATAAGAAAATAAACCGAGCAACAATCAGGGAAAGCCTTGGGGGAGGTGTCTATCATTGGCCCGTCTAACTTAGGATTTGAAAAGGGCGTCGGCCAGGTGGCGTCGTCGACCTCACGGAGCCAGATCAGGACGCGATCCGGCGGCCTTGTTTCAATCCACGCGTGGATCTTGGGGAGGAGGCGCCTCGGCTTCGGGCCACACAAGGATCTCCACTCTTTTTTACCCCGAGACGTGCTGATGGACGCGTACAATCGAACTGCCATCGTGGGCCTTGACGACAGGATCCAGTCGGGCCGATCGCCCGATAGCGGCCTTGATCACAGGTTGACCCGATTGTAGGCGGTCGTGCACAGCCCATATCGTTCCGGTAAGTAAAGCCCGCTGCGCCGAATAGATTTCATCCAACATCGCCACGACAACGCGACCACCATAGTGAGCTCCGCTTCTGCATTGTTTGGTTTGATGGATTGCGCTCCGACCTGTTTGGCCCGCCCCTAGGCACCACGTCGCTACTAAGCGACTGATATCCAGAGCTATTCAGTGAAATCAAGCACTTGGGGCTACCCGATTGGCACACACGGGTGGTACACATGCCCCTTGCAATGGCTCGTCCCTGGAAGCACCCAAAGACAGGCATCTATTGGCTGCGAAAGCGCGTGCCAGATGATCTGCTACGTGTTGCCGGCAAGCGCGAAGAGAAACGGAGCTTGGGTACGCGCGATCCGGCGGCTGCCAAAGGTCTCCATGCTGCAGCTCTAGCCGACGTCGAGCTGAGGTGGTCAAACTTGAGATCGCCTCCAAAGGCTCTCAGCGAAAGAGAGGCATTTGATCTGGCTTTACCGCTTGGCGACTGGTGGATTGCTCAGCATCGAGATAATCCGAGCGCCCAAAAGACGTGGAAGACTGAATTCGGTGACAGGGTACTCGCACCACTGCCCGTGATCAAAGATGGCGACCTAAGTTCACTCGATAGGCCCTTGGCTGCGGAGGGCTACTTCGATGTTAGGCAGATGGAACAATGGTGCCTTCAGGGTGCATCCGAGCTTTCTGAAGCTCGCGGTTTGCAGCTCGATGAGACTGGTCGTCATTTGCTTGCCCGTTGCATTGCGCGAGTAATTCAGCGGGCGAGCCTTCGATTGAAACGGCTGGCAGATGGCGAACCATTCGAAGCCATTACACCGTTCGCGATACATCAGAGAGCGTCGCCCGCATCAAGCCGAGAAACGGTTTCTTTCTCCAAATTGGTCGAAGGATGGACCGGTGAGCGACGCCCAGGCCTGAAAACAGTTTACGAGTGGCAGAGGCTAATCAAGCACTTGGCCTCGTTTCTTGGAACGAGAACGCGTCTGCGTTGACTGCAGACGATTTGCTTAGGTGGAAGTCCTCCATGGTCGAAGCCGGATTGAGGCCAAAAACGGTTCGAGATGCAAAGCTCGCACCCGTGCGTGCGATACTGCAATGGGGAGTTCAGAAACTGCTTCTTGCTGAAAATGTAGCCGAAAAGGTCACTATTGATGTTCGTGCCAAGCAGGGGGAGAAAAAGCGGAGCTTCACGGACGAGGAGGACCGATTAATACTGCGAGCGGCGCTGAAGGAGAGAGACCCTGTCCGTCGATGGGTACCTTGGATCGGCGCTTAAGCGACTTCACCCTGCCGCCGAGCCAATAAGCATTGCCCTAGCTTCTCTTCCAATTCGACCTTATCTTTGAGCCAGTGCGTACCGTGGAGGAATGCGCCACCGCCGCCCGAAGTGATGAATTGTGTCACCCCGTCGTCACCGGCATAGCGGCTGTAATAGTGGGTATCTCCCGAAAGAACGATGGGCACTTTCATGTGATGCCTGGCCGCGCTCCACGCGATGTTGTCGACCACGCCAAAGGATTTCGAGCTCTGTTGCAGCGTGTAGAGCCACCCAGGCTCGGGACCACAAAGTATGACTCTTGAATCCTTCTCCATGCACTCGGCTATCTGATCAAAGTAGTCCTTCTGCGGCTGATCAACAGTGTCGTCGAGCTGGGCGTCCATTGCCCAGATCCACCATTTGTCAGTCAATTGCAGCGCAAAGTAACTCCTTCGTTGCCACGCACGCCAACCGCCAAGGTGCATGTGAGGAAAACGCCTAGTAAAGAATGCGAGAAGAGCACCAGTCCATCGTACCAGTCATGATTCCCGGGGATGGCGTATACCGGTGGGCCCTGCAGCAATTTGGGCGTCGGATCGGGGAACGCCCAATTGTACGGTTCGATCGGCTGTTCGCGATAGAACGTTGTCGGCGTGAGGGTAAGCCGTCATCATGGCGGCTGGGCGAGCTAAGAATGCTCGACGGAAAGATTTCGGTGAGCTTCGATGTTGTGGCGGAAACAGCAGATTGGCTTCGGCATCGCGCGGCGCTGCTCGGGGGGCGCCTTGGTGAAGCTATCAAGCGCTGGAAGCGCTGATTGCCTATCTCAAGCTCGAGATCGAGAACTGCGTCGCACTTTTTACTCGCGCGCTCCGAGCGGCGAAGTTGCGCTGGAGAGGGAATGATCACGAATTGGATGGGCAATCACCAAGCCGTCTCCGCTGACAGATTAGTGGCCTGTAGATAAGTCAAGAATTCGTGGCCAAGGCCGGTTATTTGAATCCGATCTCCAGATCGCCCGATCAAGCCGGCCGTCAGATGGTAGCGTATCACGCTTCAAACGTATTCTTCTCATAAAAATCTGGATGTTTGGCTTTGACCCCATNATGCGGACGATTCAGAAGGTGCGGCTTCACCGTTCGGTGCGGCGGCGAGTGCGGTCAATTCAGAGATCTGGCGCCAATAAAGTGCGATAGATTTGCTCGAAACCCGCCCCAAGCGAGCGACGGCTAGATGCCGTACTAAAATATCAATTTTATTCTCTGGATCAATTATGCCGAGCTCCGGGTGCAGCTCGGCTTCCTGTCATACCGAGTCGAGCCGCCCAAGACAGAAGCAGCCTTCCGGGGAACCTGGCCCTCGCCGTCCATCGTCCCCGGACGGCGAGGGCTTTGTATCAGGGGCGGAGCTGCGCGCGGGTGCGGTGCTTCAACACCACCACGAGCCCTCCCGCCATGCGGGCGGCTCTTCTCATGGCGTGAGAAGGGCGTTTGCCTGACACTGGCACCGTGGGGGAGCACGTCCTCTTCACCGTGCTCTTACGGAATCCACAGAGGCCGTGGAAACCACTAGGTTGGCTCCGCCGGGGGAGGCATTTCTTTACGGATCAATTTAGAAGGAGCGCTCACCAAGGCGGGATTGCTGAGCGCAAAGCGATGATCGACCGTAAGCACGATCTGTCGATCACAAAGCAGGCAGAGGTTTTCGGCGTCTCTTGGCCCGCTGTTGGCACGACTCTTGAGTGTCTCTCGCTCCACTTATCGTCTTGTTCAAATTTGCGGAGCCGACTCTGAGCCCGAGCCATCGGAGGCCCTGAAGGAGATCCGAAATTCGGATTCGAAAAGTCTGCCGTATGGTGATACAGGGTTTGAGCACAAATATTAGACAACAAATAATCACTTCTTGAGGTGCTTAGCCCCGTCGTCCATGTGTGAAATCGACTGAAAATGTCCATGTATCGCGGGCCGTTCCACATTTGCGAAAGATTCAGGATAGTGCCGAAAACCTCGGTATAGCTTTCCAATCCCTGCGTGTATTGGCTAATTACCTGAGTAGAATTGAATTGCTCTCATAAATCGCCTTAGGTTCGCGACGAAACGCGATTGGCGTATGCAGTCGGTGAACGCCGGTCAAGGCGTAGGAGGCGCAATTGAGTACCACGGTGTCCGATCCTGCAGGGGAAGGAGCGACGCGCCCACGAGTGCAGTGGAGGCTGCGCTGGGAGAGTCAGTTGACGCTTGCCGACCATACCGAACTCTCCGACTTCTTCCGAAACACTTACGGGCCGACCGGAGCATTCAATACGAAGTCATTTGAAGGCGCTCGCAGTTGGGCCGGTGCGAGGCCTGAGCTCCGTGCAATCGCCTACGACGATCGCGGTGTCGCGGCTCACATCGGCGCGCTGCGCCGCTTTATAAAAGTTGGAAAGACTGATTTACTGGTCGCTGAACTCGGATTGTACGGGGTGCGTCCAGATCTTGAGGGACTTGGAATCAGCCATTCCATTCGCGTCATGTACCCAGCACTGCGGGAACTCGACGTTCCGTTCGGTTTCGGCTCAGTCCGACCGGCGCTTCAGAAACATATCACAAGGTTGCTCGGCCGGCAGGGCTTGGGGAATATTCTGATAGGAGTTCGTGTGAAATCCACCCATCCGGATGTGTATCTGAACTTGCCGCCCACTCGGGTTGATGAGGACGTACTCGTCTTGGTTTTGCCAATTGCCCGGCCGATGGGCGAATGGCCGAACGGTACGATGATAGACCGGAACGGACCAGAACTGTGACACACCTGACCTACGTGTCCGAAGCGCCAATGGCTCCGGCGGATAGTGTTATCTGCCGGACCGGTGGTACGCCGCGAAGGGCCGGAGCTGATCCAGTGGATGGGCACAGAAGGGCACGAAATCGCAAACCACATGATGAATCACCCGAACCTACCAGATCCACCTAGCAGAAGTGGAACATGAACTCCTAACGGCGAGCGGCCATCGGCATGGCAAACTACGCTTCGTTACGGCACACATGCGTGCGCCGTATGGGAATTGGGCTGACGAAGTGCTCAACACGCCAGGGAATGCACTTCAATTTGGTAGGCCGCGGAGACTGGTCTCCGGCCCGGGGGAGGGGGCACTCAACAACAATGGCGCGGAGATGTCGCGTGGTTGTTTGAGGCCGATCACATCTGGCAGCGCATCGGCGCGGGCCAACTGTGCATTCTTCCGTAGACGTAGGTCGGGAATTCATGACTCCAGACAACAAGTATCAATCACTACAACAGGAACTGGCCTCCGATGATCGTATCCGTTCGGTGACGGCCGCCTTGCCGAGTGAGGCGTGTTGTTGAGAACTGTCCTTATGGACAGTGATAGGCGCAGCGCCCAAGTCGAACGGCTCGAAGTAGTGGACACAGGCCGACGGCGGCGCTGGTCCGAGGATGAGAAGCTCAAGATCGTCCTGGAGAGCTTACAGGCGCCGCGCCAGGTCGCGGCGACGGCGCGGCGATATGGCGTTTCGCGCTCATTGCTGCTCCGATGGCGACGGTCGTTTCGCCCCGAGAAGGATGCCGGCCATCAAACGGGCTTCGTACCGGCGATGGTGGTCGCGGAATCGGGGCCGACGGCTGGTCCGGTCGGGCCGGCCGGCGGCGGCGCGATCGAGATCGAGTTTGCGGCCAGGGCTCGGATGCGGATCACGGGCACGGTCGACGCGGCGACGCTGAAGGCCGCGGTCGCGGCACTGGCAGATGGACGGCCGCGGTGATCCCCGTTCCGCCCGCCGTACGGGTGTGGATTGCGACCGGCCACACCGATATGCGCCGCGGCATGAACTCGCTGGCCTTGCTGGTGCAGGAAGCCTTTAGGCGCGACCCGCACGGTGGCGACCTCTACGTGTTCCGTGGCAAGAGCGGCAAGCTCATCAAGATCCTTTGGCATGATGGGCTGGGCATGTCGCTCTATGCCAAGCGGCTGGAGCGCGGCCGCTTTCTCTGGCCGTCGTCGGCTGATGGCGTGGTGACAATCACCCCAGCCCAGCTTGGCTACTTGCTGGAGGGCATTGACTGGCGGATGCCGCAACACACGTGGCGGCCGCAGGCGGCCGGCTGATCGCTGTGATTTGAATCGACGGCGCGACCAGCAGCCCGGACAGAGACCGCGTCTTGTGATTCTCTGGTCGGCGATGGGCGCCGATGATTCTCTCCCCGACGATGTGACCACCCTGAAGGCGATGCTGCGCGCCGAGCGAGTGGCCCGCTTGGCCGCGGAGGCGGAAGCTCAGGCACGGACACTGCTGATCGAGAAGCTCAAGCTCACGATCAAGAAGCTGCGGCACGAGCAGTTCGGACAGTCCTCCGAGCGAGGCGCATTGCTGGACCAGCTCGAGCTGCAACTCGCCGACCTGGAGGAGAACGCGGCGCAAGCCGAGACCGCGGCGCAAATAGCAGCCGAGAAGATTGCGGTGCCATCGTTCGAGCGCCGCAAGCCAGCCCGCCGGCCGCTGCCGGAGCATTTGCCGCGGGAACGCCTTGTCTATCCGGTGCCTGCGACCTGGCCATGCTGTGGCGACAGCCGATTGCGCAAGATCGGCGAGGACGTCACCGAGACGCTGGAGCTCGTTCCGCGCCAGTGGAAAGTGATCCAGCACGTGCGCGAGAAGCTCGTCTGCCGGGCCTGCGAAGCGATCACCCAGCCGCCGGCTCCCTCGCACCCGATTGCGCGCGGGCGTGCAGGGCCCAAGCTGCTGGCCCATGTCCTGTTCGCCAAGTACGGCCTGCACCTGCCACTCAATCGTCAGAGCGACGTCTACCAGCGTGAAGGCATCGACCTCGATGTCTCGACGCTGGCAGATTGGGTGGGAGCCTCCGCCGCAACCCTGATGCCGCTGGTTGACGCGATCCGGAACCATGTCTTTGCGGCCGAACGCATCCACGCGGACGACACCACGGTGCCGGTCCTGGCCAAGGGCAAGACCCGAACCGGCCGGCTCTGGACCTATGTGCGCGACGACCGCCCGTTTGCCGGGCCAGATCCGCCAGCGGCCGTGTTCTTTTACTCGCCGGACCGTGGCGGTGAGCATCCGGAGCAGCATCTGGCGGGCTATGCTGGACTGATGCAGGCCGACGCCTACGCCGGGTTCAGCAAGCTCTACGAGACCAATCGCCAAGCAGGTCCGATCATCGAGGCCGCGTGCTGGGCGCACGGCAGGCGCAAGTTCTTTGATCTCGCGCGGCTCAGCAAGGCACCGATCGCGGCTGAGGCGGTCAAGCGCATTGATGTCCTGTTCGCCATCGAACGTGAGATCAACGGTCTTGCTCTGCAGGAGCGCCTGCGCGTGCGCCAGGAGCGTAGCCGCCCTCTGATCGTCGAACTGCAGGCGTGGTTGCGCGAACAGCGCGCCAAGCTCTCCAGGAACAACGATACGACCAAGGCAATCAATTACTGCCTCAGCCGCTGGCACGCATTTACCCGCTTCCTTGATGACGGACGGCTTTGCATGTCGAACAATGCCGCCGAGCGCGAGCTTCGGACTGTCGCCGTGGGCAGAAGAAATTGGACCTTCGCCGGCTCCGATGAGGGCGGCCGGCGTGCGGCTGCGATCTACACCCTCATCGCCACTGCCAAACTCAACGACATCGATCCACAGGCTTGGCTCGCGGACGTGCTGGCCCGCCTGCCGGATCATCCCGCCAAGCGCATCCACGAACTCATGCCCTGGAATTGGCGACCTCAGAACGTCGCTCACGCCGCATAAGCGCGGTCAGCCATCCGCTCAAGATGACCTAACCAGGGGCCGTCACCGGACGCGTACCGATGATCCGTGGGGCTCAACGGGAATCCATTCGAGCGCGAGCGTCACTCGCAAATGCTCAGGCTATCGCTTTCGCAAGGCGCGATTTCACACGCCCTCGAGGTCGGGTGCGCGGCCGGCGCTTTTACGGAAGTACTAGCACCTCACTGCAAGTGGCTCACAGTCATCGACGTTATGCCGCAAGCGATTGGTAGAGCTCGCCTGCGCACAAAAGAGTGGTCGCACATAAACTGGATGGTTTCGGACGTTCAGCAGTTTTCGACCACCAAGCCGTTTGATTTGATCGTAGTGGCCGAACTCCTTTACTATCTTGAGAACACGGTCGAGATGAGTGCGATCATTCGCAAGTTGGTGCAGATGCTGGCATCAGATGGACAGCTGGTTTTTGGGTCAGCCCGTGAATGCCACTTGCAGCCCTGGCCATGCCGCTGGAGCAGAGACTTGCATCGCCATGTTGAAGAAATCGCTAGTCGAAGTCGAGCGGGTTCAGTGCCAAGGTCAGTCGGCTAACGAAGACTGCTTGATCGCCTGCTTTCGGAAGCCGCATTGATCGTTAGCACTTGCCTCCTGAGCAAAAAGTCCATCAGAATGAAACGGGGCACAATTTCTGACACGAGGACGCTGGCCGGCCTTTGTGCTATGAATTTGCCTGCCGCGCCGATCGAGCGGAACGTCATGGCACCGGCCGCAGAATCTGTTCCGGAGCGGAGCTTGCGGCCGGTTACGGGTCGCAAATGTCGGCACCATATCTAACTCATAGCCGGTGCGGCCCCAGCCCAGGGTCCTTTCTCCCGGCCTGGTGTCGTTCGTTCTGCCGCAAGGGCGGAGCGGGCCCTCAGCCGGCGCCGATCGCGGCAGAGCGTGGTGCATCTGGCGCGCTCCGCCTCTCACCCGTTTTTCAGTGCTCGGTCAATGAGCGTCCGAACGCGTCGGACTGCGAGGAGGCCAAGCCTCGTTTGGACCGTACCGGACTTTACTTTATTGTCGAACGAGAATGAGTAATTCCAGCGGTCGATGCTTTCGCGTTCGAGGGTGTAAAAGACGCCGCGGTGAAAACCGCTATGGCTGGTTGATAAACTTGCGTCAGGCATGCACAGAGCTGAAGATACAATCGAGCGAGAAATCGCCGCAGAATAGTCAGTAAACGTGCTCACGCCGAGCTCGCATCACCACGGCCGTAGCCCCGGCTTGTCTGCATCAGGGCCGGGAGATGGTCAGGGTCGTTCTACGCGGCTGAGATGAGCGCCCGTAGTTGTCCAAGCTTGCGAGCTGCGGCCTCAGAGGCGGGCCGTCGTCTTGATGTACTTGTGCCCACACCACATCAACCCTGCGGCCGTTTTCTTCGACATAGAACTTCCATTCGTCGATCTTGATATCTTTGATAGCCTCACGATGGATCGCTTCCACAGCGTTCCGTCGGGGTTTAGTCCGCCGACATGTGTGATTCCTTCGTGAGTGTTCTTTCTGTTCGTCTTGTTGGTGCAACGAATGCGTGCGCGTTTGGCCATTCGAGTCTCCCCTAAATCTGCAAGCAGCTTAGACGAAGGCAGTCGATCAAGGCGGCCACCAATCCTGGTAGGTGCCCTGGAGTCCTTCTCCGTGATATAACTTGGCGGCACCCCGAGGATTACGCACCACCGCAAGTCCCGAAGGGCGAGGTGGTGAGCCTTGCTAATTCAAGGGCGAAGGCTGGCCACCAAGTTTGCGACGTGCGGTAGGACAGCGCTTTCATGGTCAATAGGCGAGCGCCGAGTCATCGCCGCTAACTTCGGTGGCAGCGCTGGCGTGGTAGGGACAGCGTTGGTTCTCGCTCACTCAAGGCGGCGAGTCACGTCCGCGCTGCCTCCGGCTCCGATAACGCCTGAGTCGCTGAGTCGGGAAGCAAAAAGACCCGGAAAATTCAGCCAAATGGCGTTCGGAACGGGAACGTTGCGGGAACGTTAACATGCCTCTAATAACGGGGTTCAAATCCGGGGTCTGGGTGATGGCAGCGGTCTTCGATGTGGCCAAGTACATAACTGAGCGCGCTGGCGAACTGTCAGCGATGAAGCTCCAGAACTCTCAAGCTTGGAGCTTCGTTTGGATGAGCAGCACCTATTGTCCAGCGATTTCAGGGCCTGCGCGAACGGCCCCGTATTGACGGAGCTGTACGCGCGTCATCGCGGCAGGTTCAAGGTTGATGCATCGCTTTTCGGGAAAGCGGATAACGGCCAACTCACACCTGACGAACGCGAGACCGTCAACAAGGTACTTGATTTCTACGGAGATAACACCGCGCACTGGCTCAGTAATCTCACGCATCAAGAGGCCCCTGGCTCGACGCTCCCGGCATACGCCTATCGGGCAAGCTTCCAATGCAATTATCGCGCAGGCGTGCCGTGCACGAATATTATTCGTCCCAGGTGGGTAAGAAGAGCGACGCACGCGCCCGAAAGAAGGCGCTTGCCCAAGAGAAGTTTGATTCTACCAAAGCCAAATTCGTTGCGAAGGTTAATGGCAGCAATCAGCCGAGGCAGCGCGCTGCAAATCTTCGAGACTGCGGTAATCACAAGCGAGAATGCGGGATAGATCTGAGCCATCTTGAACAAGATGGAGTTGCGATGAGCACCCAGTCTCAGAAAACAACTGCTGGATACTGATCGCCTCGGATAGCGCATACCCGAATGGATGCGTCTAACCGGCACGTCACGCCCACGCTCTGGCCTCAAGTCAAGCGCGGCAGGCGATGGATGTGAAGACGTTTTGGGACACCAAACTTAGCAAACAACTTCACAAGGCCTTTCACGTGCACGAGAAGTTCACGGCATATACCGGCGACCCGCGCGTGTTCACTTGGGAGAAGACCGTAGCCGATTTTCCTCCGAGCCATGCCGGTGCAGTCAAGGCACTTCCACTTGCGAATACGGGCATTGCCGCCGGAGCCAGGAGCGACGGCCGTGTCGGAGACGGCGCACTGATGATTGAGGAATGGCAATCCAGAAAGCCCGTCATATTGCATAACCATGAGGTCTACCAGCTCGCCACCGGCACGCTTGATCCGGTAGCGGGCTTGGGCGATCTCCTGATCGTGAGCAACTATGCTCTAATGACCCGTCACAGTCTCGTCGTCGCGGCCTTCGGCGACCACCTGTTGGCTCGGCGCTACGATGATTCGGACACGCATCCCGACATGGTCGTCCTGACCGGCCAAGCACTGGAGCCACCTGAACTGCCGCTTCCGGTACTCGCGCCAAGAGAAAAGCTAGTCCGGCGCAAAACGTCGGCACGCTTTTCGCAGACCATGCCGTGCCTGTGCCCGCAAAAGTTGCAGGCCGTGAGCTCGCGGCCGTGCCGGAGTTCGGGTTGGTGCAGTCACTGCTCAAAGATGCCAGGTTCCTCGAGGTCAAGGGTAGAAGCGCTGAGCCTATCGCGATGGAGGGGCAGTTCTCATAACGCGTCCGGCCCTGCCGGCCCGCCTGGTATTCGTCAACTCGATAGATAAGCGGCTTGTCGTCGCAATCGATAAGACGGGCGGGCGCTACTTCAAACGTCTTCAGGTCAAACAACCATTCGCGGTCCTGGAGAGTCTTAATCCTGACGGCACGACAGCCCCGGAACTGCTAAGCCTTGAACCACTCAGCCATTTCCCGAGTCGTCGGAGCTGCTCGAAGTGATTGGCGTTCTCTTTGAGCTGCCGGGTACTAGGAAGAAGAGCTGAAATCGGACCTGCAGGCCAAGTCGCTACCCGCTGTCTACTTTTACGGCGGAAACGGGCCGCCGGAGCGGTGCGGGTCCACTTGTCTTCAAGCTATAGAAAATCCAAATCGACATTCATTACCGGGTTGGGCAATGCCTTGCTCGACCCGCTGCACTAGGAACTCAGCCACACCTTCGGAGCTGTTCTTCTTGAAATAAGCCCATTCCACCCTCATCGAGTGACCCCGACCAATGCCCGCGGCGCGAGAGCCTCCCTGAGCGAAGGTAGCGCTGAAGGATCGCGACCTGGACTTGCATCCTACCAAAACAAGGAGGCGACAGCACGATTTGTCTCTGGCACAAACATCTTGTGAGCGTTTGTCGAAATCTTGTGAGCGTTTGGCGAATGAGCGTTTCGCGAAAATGCGCGTCCCAGTAGCGCTAGCAGACTCGCTTCGGTGCAGTCCGACACTCACGTCGGGATTGGCGGTACGCAGACATTGGCGGCAGCTTGATAAGCTTTAGCGTGGAGACGTATTACTTAACACTCGAGAAGGAGACGAGCATGACGCAGCAGCCGACGTATGGACAGGGCCAGGAAGCCGAAGCCCTCAAGGAAGCAATTCGCGAAGTCGCCGAGGCTCAAAAAGCAACGCAGCTTGCTGTCGTGAACGAGAAACTGACGCGAATCGCACAGTTGCTCGCCGCTGTCCAAGTCTAGATCGCATGTGAATTCATCCGGTCCCACCCTAAGGCTGGGCGGTGAGGCTCAGCCTTAGGTATATTTTTGTCGATTTATCAACGGGTGTTTTTATTGACTACCGACTAGCTATTCATTTGGACCTTCTGTGAGGGAGCATGTCATCTGTTGACGCTGATATCGTTGCTCGACGACTTCCTCATATCCTGGCTGCGCGAGAGCGACTTGAAAACCTCTGGGCTGCAGGTACCGATTACGCGCGGGATCTAGTCGAAGACGCGCGCTTGCATAACCGCCTGCTACATCTCGATATAGACTTGACTGGCGAATGCGAACTAAAATGCTTCTATTGCGATCGTACCTCTGATCGACATAGCGACATGCCTAATCGCGTTGAATTAAGCACTGCTGAACGACTTGATTTGATCGCACAGGCGCATGCGATGGGAGCCACAACAGTAGAATTCCCAGGCGCAGGGGAGCCGATGGCCGATCGCGAGTTTTGGCAAATCGTCGAGAGCGTGCAACAGCACGGCATGACTCCCGTAGTGTTCACCAGCGGATACCATTTAGATGGCGCGGCCGTAGAGCGCTTATTTCAGCTGAGAGCAACGGTGTTCATTAAGCACAATTCCCACGATGTGGCCATCCAGGATAAGATGGCGGGGGCGCGAGGATACGGCGCCAAATCCAATGCTGCCTTGCAGACGTTGCTCAAGCGGGGATTCAACCGATCAATTCCAACGCGAGTAGCGATCGATGCGGTGGTCACGCCGCAGTTTAACGAGGATTTTGCTGAGGTCGCGTCTCTTCATCGTTGGTGCCGTCTCAACAACGTTCACAACTATATAGTGCCATTGATTCCTGAGGGGCGAGCGGATCGATCTTCAGTGCTTATCGAGAGAACGCGTGCTGATCATATCAACAACATGATACGAAAGATTGACGAGGAGGAATTCGGTCTCTCGTATCGTCCGTCTCGACCCATGACTGGCGGTTACCGCTGCCGACAAGTCAATGTTGGGCTGTTCGTGAACCTCTTCGGAGAGGTGTACGATTGCAACGGCTTGGGGCGTTTTCTCGGTCATACCAAGTGCGACAGCCTTCAAACGATTTGGAACGCAACTTTTGCGAGGCACATCCGTGAACCGGTGCAGGACGGTTTCTGTCTCTTGCGGGAGCGAGTGTGGGATACCGTAAGCTCATCTGGCTTGGAACGTAAGCTGGAATTCTATCGGAACTTTGAAGCGAGCCATGGAGAAGATGAGGTGGTGAATCGTGGCCTCAAGCAGTTTCGGAAGGCAGCGATGCTCGCTTCAAAGGCATGATGAACGGTCCTTCATGAGTTTCTCGCGCGACCACCTACCTGTCGTAGTCGATTCGACAGTGCCTTGGATTCGGGATCGTTGGACGACCGACGCGACGCAGGTGCGCCATGAGCCGGCATTTGCCTTCATTAGCGTCCCGTTTGATTATGCAGTCAGCCATCGCCCGGGCTGTCGTTTTGGGCCCGAAAAGATTTTGCAAGCGCTTGATGCCAGTAGTACCTATTGCGTCGACAAGCGAGTTTCGCTCTCCGACGCCACCTTGGTACGGTGCAAACCCATAGATGTCGTGCATTCCCTAGAGCAGACCTATGGGAGCATCCGAGGAGCTGTTTCCAGCCTGCCAAGATGCGTTCGGCCGATCATTCTAGGTGGGGATCATTCCATCACTGATCCTGCAATCAGGGGTGTGTTGGATCGGTTGAGTGATGGAAAGCTAGGACTGATTGTTCTCGATGCGCACTTCGATATGCGGCTACCCGTTCCAGGAAAAGAGCATTCGGGTCACTGGATGAGAACCATTTCCGACGTCATCGATTATCACAACGTTGCTCAGCTCGGGATCAACGCTCCGATTTATTCAGAAGAGTATATGCGGTTGGCAGAAACAAACGGAATGCTTGTCCTGACACCTTACGATATCCGAAAAATGGGGTGGGAGGCCGCTGTTGGCGCCGCTCTCAAGCATGTCAGCGAGGGAGCGGATGGAGTGTATTTGTCGGTAGACATTGATGCTGTAGACCAGGCTCATGCACCGGGAACGAGCGTTCCAAATCCAGGCGGATTTCTAGCTTACGAAGTACTGGACGTAGTTTTTGAAATTGCTGCCAGAGCGCATTTGCTTGCTCTCGACATTACGGAGGTAAGTCCGCCGCTGGACCGCGACGAGATGACATCCAAGCTAGCGGCGCAGATCGCCCTTAACTTTATGGCTGGCGTAGTTCGAAGAGAGGCAAACCGCCTGCGGACGGCTACTGACTGAGCTCGTTGCACTATGGCCGAACATCTCATTCTGGCTTCCTCACAAACTGCCGAATTCGCAGCCCGGCGATTTCCTAGGCGCCCGTTGACGGTCATTCCGGACGCCATTGCCTTAGAGACGTTCTTGGCATCATGCCAAGCGTCTTCGCTCACCTTTTGCGGAACATGGCTGCAGCTTACCGTTGCTACGTCTAGATCTTTGGCTGAATGGGCCTGTCAAGATTCAACACGAGGCTGCGGGTTGTATTTGGCATCTGACGATCACTATTTGGATCAAAGTTACACGATCGATGGTAACGGTTCGGTTTGTGAGTTACTCGCTGGAGAAGTAGCTAGAGAATATCGGAGAGATGGCACGGCGGAATTCGTTATCGACGAGTTCCTAGCACATCTAACTGATGACAAACGGCCACGCCCCACTGGGACGGCTCTTACCGGTCACGGGGCGGAATATTGCGTCCAGTTTGGATCGAAATGGCTAAGTACGTTCAAAACGACATTTTTAAGCGGCCCCGTTATTCAACCGTGCTTTCAACTGGGAGCAGCGGTGTTTCTGAACTGTTGTTCGTCCATGCGACTTGGTGATTCCTGTGTCCCGCAACAATATTCGCTGGCCAGAACACTGTTCGCAGCTGGCTCTGTAGTAATCGGCAGTTTCAGAAATTTGCATATACTGCCCCAATACGGTGAAGCCTTTGCCCGGGCCTTGCTTGCAGGACAGCCGCTCGGCCATATCGTGAACAATCTGAATTTACAGGCGGACGCGTTGGAGCAGAGAGGCTGCGCTTTCCAACTTTTGGGAGACCCCTGTATTAGTTATCCTGCCAACTTGAGTTCATCTCAGGTTCGCCCTCCAACTGTGGCGTCTGCCAGCACTGCGCCCGCCGGTGTTTGTGATCTTGTTAGCAACGTTGCCTGGCTTGAACAGTTTGCAGACACCCTTTTGCATTGGATGCCTGAGAACCAACTGGTGACCGGGNTCCTATATACGCGTAACGCTTCTGACGAGCCGCGCCGGATGTATTGCCCATGNCCACGCGAGTTGGAGCGCTTCCGGCTAACGAGCTGAGCCTAGCTGTTCAAGACCTAATTGAAAAATTAGCCAAGATGCGCGCCGAGCTATTCGAGATCCTTACCCGTTTTATCCGCAAAGAAGGATGGATTCAGCTGCGATACGCAGCCCATTGTTGCCGGGGAGATACGGTTCGAGCTATTTGCGAGCGTTGTGGCGGAGTAAGTTACGTCACGTGCTATCAGCCGTTGGCCTCACACTTGCTGCCTATCGAACGGGAAGAGTGTGATCGATGTGGCACCACTAAGGAACACATCGGCGTAGAATGCCCACCGCACACTTTCCTCTCGCGCTTAAGCGAAGACCGCTTCACGATTAACCTATCGCAACTACCGGAGTTCGCGGAAGGAGCTATCTTCTTCCACCGGATACCGGATTTCACGGCAGTACCGTGGCCTCGTACGGGCGGCATCATATCAATCCCAACTGCGCGGCTGACCCTCAGGGGCCGCCTGACTTTGGTGGCTGCGGCTCTAGCGCCGCAGTTTGTTACGCTGCGGTATCACACGTTCTTCATCGATCCGAAACTGGATGAGTAGAGCCGCATTCCCAAGTCTTGCAGAGGGAACATGGGCCGCGCGATTATATTCGTTGAGGCGAGCACGACGGGAGCGGGAGCATGCGCCAATCAGCTGGCGCGTGCCGACGGCTTACATATTGTTCTGCTCACGCGCGAGCCGGGAAGGTATGGGCCCGAAATTCTGTCATTCGTCGATAAGATTTTGGTCTGCGACACGAATAACCCAATAGAGGTCTCGAACACAGCGCGGCAACAGAGCCAATCTTTCGATGTGGCTGCCGTCACCACAACAGCGGATATGTACGTTCCTCAAGCGGCGCTGGCTGCTAGGCTATTGAACCTCCCAGGGCTCAGCTATGAGGCCGCGCTCTCAGCCCGGAACAAACACCGCATGCGAATAGCTCTAGCAGAGCATGCAGCCGAGTACAATGTGCCGTTCTTTCTGGCACAGAGTCGAGACGATGCCATTTGCGGCGCGGCCCAGCTCGGCTTCCCGCTCGTGATCAAACCTCAGGAGGAAAATGATGGCTACGGCGTAAGGCGTATCAACAATCAACGCGAGCTTGAGGAGTATATAGAGATTGCGCTGGCTTGGTCGCGTAATGCTGCTGACCAACTAATGCCGAGGGGGGTCCTCCTTGAGGCCTATTGTTCGGGTACTGAGTTTAGCGTCGAAACGATCCAATATCCAGGCGGCCGCTGCCAAATCATAGGTGTTGCCAGTAAAGAGATGGTCGGCATCGATCGCAATCACTTCATTGAAGCGGGACATAGTTTTCCATATCTGGGTGCAGAGGCAATGGCGGCGATAGCAGCGACTCGGCGGGCGCTAGCCGCATTAAACATCGATCACGGCGCCGCGCACACCGAATGCCGGGTGAGCGGCAACGAAACACGCGTCATCGAAATTAATCCCAGGCTCGCAGGTGGCAAGATCGGCAGCCATCTTATCGAGATGGCAACCGGTCGGAGTGCAGTGCGTGCCGTTCTGGATGCGGCATTAGGTAAGAATCCTAGTTGGGCTCCTATGCGAAACAGCGGCGCTGCAATTCATTTCTTGTTTGCAGATGTTCCTGGCATTTTTCGCGGCATAGAGAATGTTGGTGAACTTCTGCGCATGCCGGGAATTACGACGGTTTCTCCGATCGCTAAACCAGGAGAGTATGTACATCCACCGAGCAGTAACCGAGACTACGTTGCAGAGATTCTATCGATTGGCCGTACAGCGACTGAGGCTCACGACCGAGTGATAGCGGCATTCCAGCGCACAAGGCTGCATATAGATTCGATCTAGTGTCGTTTCGGGATGCAACATTGCCGTGAGCCGGGGATACTGGGCGCACGGTTTCCGAATTAAGAGCGCGGAACGCACAGGCACTGCAAGCATTCTCGCGAGTGCAGTGGAGGCTGCGTTGGGAGAGTCCGTTGACGTTTGCCGACCATACCGAACTCTCCGACTTCTTCCGAAACATTTACGGGCCGACCGGAGCATTCAATGCGAAGCCATTTGAAGGCGGTCGCGGTTGGTCCGGTGCGAGGCCTTAGCTTCGTGCAATCGCCTACGACGATCGCAGTGTCGCGGCTCATATCGGCGCGCTGCGCCGCATTATTGAAGTTGGAAAGACTGATTTACTGGTCGCTGAACTGTAGGGGGCGTCCAGATATTGAGCGACTTGGAATTGGCCATTCAGTTCGCGTCATGTGCTCAGCACCGCGGGAACTGGCCGTTCCGTTCGGTTTCGGACCACTCGGCCGTAACGCACCGTCCTGGTCCCGAAGGGAAGCCTGGCGCCCTATCTCACACTTGGCGGATTGCGTATCTTACCGCAGATGATGGCTGTGTTTCAAACGATCCAACATCCGCCGTTCGCGTTTCTCGTCTTCGCCTGTGGTCGCGGGCATTCGATATCTCCCGGAAAGGATTGCTACGTACGGAGTGGTGCGCTGCTCACCTACGATCAGCGAGCTCAGAGGGTACCACGACCTTCAACATGTCATACCTGCCCCTCAAGGAACAATGTGATGTTCGCCAACGACTCTGGATGCAGTTGAAGGCCCGCAACTTGCTCGCGCATATACCTTGAAGACCACCGATATCCGTCGGCTAGCGTCTGCTGCCTCCAGGCGCCGCATGGACAGTCTCTGTCGCCATCCCGATCCTCTGCTGTCGGGCAAAAGACCAAGCTACCTTGGGTCGCAGACTGTCGGAGTGTCCGGCTCGCTGCCTCCGATCACGATCCGCTGGAAATAGCGATCACGATCTCCTGGAATGGTGATGACGATCGTCTGGAACGCACAGAGGGTGGGTTCGACGTCACGTCCGCTCCGTGCCCGCGGAGCGCGATTTTTGTCTCCCCGCATTCTTTCGTTAACCCAGAAATATCCGCAGAGTTGATCTTTTGACGTTCCGCCCGGCGATCCGGGACTGCATGCCGCGGATGTCACCATGGCCGACGGAGGCGACCGGGTTAACCGTGAACCTTGACTCAATATAGGCACTTGGCACGCCGTCGATCCAATCAGCGACAATCAGGGAGCGCTTGCGTCGCGCGTGACATTCTTTGTCGCCGCTTGTTCGCGTTCGGAGTGCGCTGGCAAATCTGTGGCCGAACCGCTGGCTGACTGCTTGCTGCCATCGCGGCTCGCCGAGCGTGAGAATCCCGGGAAGCTGCTGTGCGAAATTGCGCTTGACGAAGTCGCTGTTGTAGATGCAAGACGCGAGCGCGGGCCCTTTTCGCGCACTACGCGTAGGAGTCAGGATCGTTGATGCCGCACTCACCCGCGCGATTCTCAGCCCGGGCTAATCGTGATTCAAACGCGCCGCTATGGCGACGCTAGCCGCGGGGCGCACTTGGCGCGGCTCGTGCCGCCGCTTGCGGCCCCAAGCGTCGCGTGTGATAGATCGTCATCAAACACCAGCGTGTAGCGCATTTCCTCTCCCCCCCACACGCGAACAGCCCCCAAGTACGTTCCCGAGATGTTGTCGGAGACGAAGCGTCCGTCGATATAGAGGCCCAAGCGACCATTCCGTACGGTAAAATCTCCATCGCAATCGATGTAGGACAGCGCGACGCGTGCCTTTAGCGTCTCGTCGTCGTCAGTACGAACGGCCGGTTTGCGCGCCGCGCGCTCCATATTAAGTGCAACAAAGCACACACGTGGCGCATCGTTAGAGTTCGGCAACCACTCCGCGCAGATGCGATGCAGTTCGGAAGTGTCTTGCGGTAGCTTGGCCTCCTCGCCGTACACCGGCCGCGCGACGAGCACGAGCAGAATTGCGATGGTTCGGTTCATTTGCAGTTCCTTCAAAAGTCATCAGAGCGTATCGCGCCCGCAGGCCGGGAAGCGCCGGAGCCCCAAGCAAATTGACTAGTCGATATCGATCTCACGGCCAGTTTCGGCGAACTGCTACGTCTCCATGTCGTACCGGTCACCTACCTTATCTGGTAGGGCTCGCTATTCGATCTCGTTAAGCATGTGTTAACCACGTTTGCACGTGCCCGAGCGAGGGCGCCGCCCCGAAGTGATGGATGTCCCAATCGCTGTTGAACTAGCTAGGTCGGGCCGACGTTGCCAGAATGAACTTACGCCGCACTCGTAACGTGGGCAACGGGGTTGATCGTCATGCGATTGTGGTGAGCTTGGAGAGCCGCACGCAGAACCAACAATTGCTTATGCGCCTTCGATCGTCGGAAGCCCTTGTTGGCCTCGATCATGCCGGCCGCGACCGTTTGACTTGCATGTGACGCGAATGGTGCCCATCATGTTCTCGGCGGTCTTGGTACAGGCGAGCAATCGACGAAGCTCCTTCGGACGACAGTCAGGATTTCATCGAGGCCTTCGAGGAAGCTCGCCGCTACGCCGGGCCATTGCAGGTCCAGTCGATGCGCGAGATTGCGGATCAATTTCTCAGCCTTGTACGCCCGGCGGCGTGCCAGCGGATCTCAATAGCTTCATCAGCCGCTGCGCAGCGCGCGAGTTTCTTTGGGCGCAGGATCAAGACCTCGAGAACGAAGCCATTCTGGTCGACAGCGCGTCAGAGCCAATGTTGTTCGCCCGATCGCGATAACGACTTCGTCCAAATGCCGTTTGTCGCGGCGAGCGGGGGCGCGCTGGCGGATCCGATCGGAGAACGGCTGCCGAATTTCGGTTCCCGCAACGCCACGCCCCGCCAGCATGCGCAAGCTAAGTGAATCCGGAAATACAACCAAACGGCATAGCTGCTCACTTCCGGTGCGAGCGTTCGCGGCGATAAAGAGGGCCCGGGCGGTCGGCATGCCGGTCATCTATCCCTCGGCCGCTCCATTCCGTAACGTGACGGTGGCGACTTAACGAATCTCGGCGAGCGTCCGCTATATGTAGATCTGGGGCTGCCGCCTTGCCGACGCACTCGGCTAAACGTGGGTAATCGAAAGCTTCACCGGACCTCAACTATCAAGCAGGTCTTTCGCCACCTTGAACACTCTCATGCAAGCTATAGAGCCTCGTTACGAGGAGACAACCTGGCAAGGGCTTCAGGTCAATCGCAGGCAAAGCAGTCGATGCGCACGACATTGCGCCGCTGATCATGGGGGTCACTAGAATCCCCAATGGCTTATCCCCGAAGACAAACGCGGGGCCGTGCTTGCCATCGAGGCGGCCTTCTCAGCTTTTACGCTATAGCTATCGCTCGCCAAAAACTGCTGCAGCAAGTGCTGTTTGATCGTTGCAGCCTCCCGCTCTCCCTGTGAGTCTCCGCGATCTCCAGCGCAGAGCGCTGCTTCTGCCCGATGAACGTGGAGCTAGCAAGCACTTCATCAAGGACGTTGCGGAGCATGTGAACCGTAGCAGTGTCGTAGGCCATGTGCGAACATCCATCTCGATGAATCACCAAACAAAAAACATTGCGCTCCACTCCGAGCAGCAGCAATGGGTTGGATCGAATCGCTTAGCACGCTTTGATCGTATATTTATGACGGTTATCACCATGATTGCCGCCATACTACCGCCGGTGACGTTGCCTCAACGCCGCAGCATCAGCGCGACCGACGGGCTATTTCTATCCGCGAGCGCATGACCGTTTTGCCGGCCGGTCCGTCGGGCGGACCTTCCATGGACTGCCTTATTGCATGAGCAGTGCTGATGCACGCCCAAAAAGAAGCCTTCGGAGAGAGGAGATCACTAGGGAGAGGCGACTGACATGGCGCCGTCTCCTCGCGCTCTACCGATTGGTTTCGCGACTTGCCTGGCGAGCACGAGAAGCCTCTTCCTTTGCCACCGCCTCCGGTTCAAATCGTTTGCCGGAGAAGTTTGCTATTCTGTATGGTGCGCTGAGCGTCTTAGGCTTGCAGATCGCGCCAGATTTCCTGTGCCCACTCAGCACCTTCGCCATGCAAAGGTCTAACGTCTCGTCGGCTTCCAGTCCCCGAAAATTCATGAGACCTCATGAATGTCTCTGCACGTTTTGCATCCAAAAAATTCTAACGTCCCGCCGAAGCATTGCCCTGCGAGTTGTTCTCGAAGGTGTACGTTGCAAAATTTGAGATCGCGGATCACGCCACAATCGAGCATGTAGATGAGTCGTCCGCCATCAATCAAATTGCGCGCAAGACTGTCTGGCCCCCACGCGATAATCCCGTGAGCTGCTCTTTTCTCGATCTCAGCAAGCCATCACTTCGAATTATGAGCGACCAGGGGCTCTGGCGCTGGATAAATCTTCGTATATTCCGGGCGATTTCCATGTCAGATCTGTCGACGAAAGCTCGCTTCAACGTGGTCAACTGAGATTCGATTGACGCGACTGCCGATCTTTAGCTTCCGATGATCTCTGCCAGTCGATGAACTAAGGCATAAGTTATACTGGCTCGAACCAGGTTTAGTCTACCTCCTCGTAAAGAGGTCCTGGCCGGTCATTTTGTGAAAGTTCCAGTCCGATCCCACGTAGTACAGCTTCCATCGCGTTGGAATTTTGTCACCAGCCACACGGCCATTCCAGATCGTGATTGTTCTGCAGTTGGGAGCTGTGGGTGACGTCCAATTGACGTAGAAATCTATTTTGTTCGCCGCGACGTTGCCCGCCATAGCGTAAGGCTGTCCCCGGCAAGAAAATCCAGCCGCGTTGTTCACATAGGTTCCCGTGAAATTGCCTGTTGATGCGTCGATCGCCTGTATCGAAAGAATGGAGCCCCTTTGATTCACCCACGTAGAGGGGACTGCTAACTGCGCGTGAGCCGGTAGAGATACAAGGGCGAAGAGGAGCAGCACAAACAAGCGGGTCAAGGTGTTCTCCTGCAAATGCAACTGGCCTTGTTTAGTTATAGATCCGTTTCATGAAGAACACGTGACCAGTACAACACAATGGGAGAGATACACATTTGAGTCCGCCCACCTCCGACAGAACAGGATCGCCTTGGGTACGGCACAGCTGATCAGGCTCGCTATCTGCTGGATTGCGCCGGGCGGTCACCGACTCGTCCCTTGCTCTGCGGCTGAGCTCTGGAGTCGTCGATACGCTTTCCGAGCTTCAACTGCGCGACCAACCACCGCGGTTGCTTGCCTCGACCTGTCCAGGTCTCTGATGGCTGATCGGGATTCTGGTATTTTACCGGCGGATATGACCGACTCGGTGACGCCAACTGCCTCAGGCGCTCGTCTATACGCAGTTTTTCCTGCTGGATCTTTTGCTGCAAGAGTTGAGGGACCTCAACGTGCAACGTCCAGAGCTAGTCAACAGTCATCCGTTCCAGTTCGGCTCGTTTCACGACGTTCCTCCATCACGTCCAAGCTCGGCGACGATTCTAATGTATCACTCGGCGAGCTTTGGTCGCCGTCTGCTCCCGGTGAGCTTCGAATTCCGCTAGGAGCTTTCCGGATCTAGAGTTTCCGCCCGTCTGACCTGCTCTTGCAGCAAAAATAGCTCGGCAAACTGTTCGCCTAGATCGGGCGCGCACTGCTGCAATTTCAGCCGTTGTCTCTTCGTCCGGACGTTCTGCCTCACTTCTAAAACCTGCTCACACGCAACGATAGTATCGTGGCGTTTATACCCGTATAGTCCGTTTAACGAACTGACCAATGGCGGAGCTCAACCATTAAGCTCGGAAGGCGTCTTTACCTTGCCTGCCCCCCACGACGAGGGAGACGGAATGATCACAAATCACCAAGCCTTGTCCGCTGAGAGATTAGTGGCCTGCAGATAAGTCAAGAATTAGCAACCAAGATCGGTTATTCGAATCCGATCTCCAGATCGCTCGATCAAGCCGGCCGTCAGAGGAGGGCGTATCCACTCTTCAAACGTATTCTTCTCATAAAAATCTGGATGTTTGGCTTTGACCCCATNTGCGGACGATTCAGAAAATGCGGATTCATCGCTGGGTGCGGCTGCGAGTTCGGTCAATGCAGAGATCTGGCTGCTATATAGTGCGATAGATTTGCTTACCCGCCCCAAACGAGCGACGGCTAGATGCCTACTAGGACATCAATTTGCTTCTCTGGATCAATTATGCCGAGCTCCGCGTGCAGCTCGGCTCCGACCTTAGCTATCATAGGGCTTCGGTCTGGAAAGCCGGCCAGCTCCCGCAATTCTCGCGGTGACGCGCTCAGCACTTGCCGCGCAGGATCAAACTCCAAGCCGGTTGGCCCCTTAGGTATCGCCGCGTCGTTCGACCAATCCGAACGGGCCGCCTTGCTCGTTCGCATCGCCTTTCATCTCGTCGTATTCATCGATGAAGGCGAGCGCGGCGGGATCGGATTTCAGCGCGGCGGATGATCCGGCATGCGTCGAGACGAGCCGGCACGCCGGCCACTGGCTTTCGCGTTTTCGTCATCCGCTTGCCACGCGCGACTTTCGCGGTCAGCGTCGGCGCCTCGCCGAGCAGCGACATCACGCGTGGCTCAAACTGCTCGGTCAGGAACTGCTTTTTCGGTCCGCCATACAGGATAGGGCCCGGGCGCTGGTCGAGCAGCTGGCCGGCGCAATCGAGCGCCGCGTCGGTCTTGCCGGTCTGCACGCGCAACATGAGGATGACACGGCGCGAGGAGCCGCTGGCTACAACGCGCTCGGGCTCGATGACATAGGGCGCAAGCTTTGGATCACGCGGTCCCGGCACGCCCGCCGTTTGCGAATATATCCTGTTCTCCGCTGCTCATACGTCGGGCGGCATCTGCCGCGATGGCCTCGCTAACAGCGCGAGCCTCTGCCACAGCGCCTCTCCTTTCGGCGACAATATCTGCCACCCGTTCAATGATGGCAAATTAGAGCGATCTCGATTGTATTGCGGAACTGTAAGTCGCGCGTGACGCGCGCCGGCAGGCCGGCGGTCTCCGCGCGAAACAATCCGATCATGGCCTCGACGGTCGCTCGCCTCGTCGACCTCGATCAAGCGACTTTCGCGCACCGCGTTGCGCAACTCGATCTTGCGTGCCCTGGCGTCGCGGACTCGGCTATCGGCCGCCGTCTTTTGCGCGCGCCGGTCGCTGTCATTCCGAAAGCGGATGTAGTCCTGCACGACATCGACCAGAAAAAAACTGGTCGCGCCCGTGCTTCTCAATCCAGCCCTCCTTTGACAGTTGCCGGATGCGCTCGGGGCTCACCAAGAGGAGCCGCGCGGCAAGGGCAGATGTGATCAGTTCGCCAGATCTTCTCTGGCCAGGTTGAACAAATTGCGTCAGTCCGCTCAAAGATGTCGCATGAGCGCGGTCGGTGCTCACCGGATCTTCGGGATCGGATATGCGCTATCCCGGCTATGCTCGCCCGGCAAGAAGCCCTCTGTCCCGGATCCCCGATCAAGGTCGTGCGTCGGATTGATGCGTTGTTCGAGATCGAGCGCTCCCGGGCAAGAGCGCCGAAGGGTGTCTTAAACGCGCCAGACTGCTCAGGCGCGGCGGCCTTCGCCAAATGCATATGGCGGACAAGACCATAAGAGAGCTGCTTCAAGACAACAAACTGAAGACCGCTTCATCAGAGGCCCCTCTGCTTTCACGCTCGGTTACGTCAGCCCCTTGCTGTTACTGGCCGGGGGCTAGACGGGAGCGGAGACCCCCACGTGCCCGGGGGCGGGGTTATAGAGGGTCTTGCCCGAATGAACGGCGGTTGAGGATAGTCGCCGGTCTGGTCACGCGCTTCTGCGAAATGAAAGGAGATCGACGCGCCTGACGGCCGAGGGAAAGCGTGTCGCGCACCGCGAACAATGGAGGCGCCGGGTCGCTGTGCACGAGGCTAACGTTGTGCGGATGCTGACGCTGAACCCCTCAGTGCTTTTGCGATCTCGGTCGCTTGCACGTGCAGACGACCATTGTTCAGCGCTGCAAGCACAAACCGATTTATATCCTCAGCCCTAATCGAGCTGGGTCGATCGGCTTCTACGATCTGCCGTGTCGTGGCCAAAGCCTCTGCGAGTTCACCATCAATTCGGGCGAGGGTTGCTGAGAGGCCCGAGTCTTGATTGCGATCGTTTCGGTTTTCGGCGGAGCCATCGCACGATTTCATTGTACAGTCGTGCAAACGCGCTGCTCGACGGCGACAGACTGATGCACGCCACGGCGGCTTCGCGACTCGAAGGCCGCGACAGGTAAGTTCGTTCGGCCCCAGCATGGCGACGCAGGCGACGAGCTGCGATGGGTGAATGCCGATCCGATGGGCGATCCCCGATACACTCCCGCCGGGCTCCAGCGCCTCTGCCACGACTTGTGCCTTGAACTCATCCGACCAGCGTCGGCGAAGTTGTCGCGGGGCTCCCTCAAGACGCTCTGCGATCGCTTCGATCATATGGAAGGTTCTAGTTTCAGAACTAGGCGCAGACATAGAAGCTCACATCGGCTCACACACTCCGCAGCCGATAGCCGATCGCTCATCCGCTCCGCCAGATGGGATCTCTTTGCGCTTACCTTTGTCATAGGACTACTCCTAGTGCTTGCAATAGGAGTTGCAGCCAGCAGACCCTCTGAGCAAGGCGGCCCTCGCCGTAGTACAGCGCAAGTAGCTAGATCTCGTCGGGTCGAGAGTTCCGACAAAGGCATAAAATTCGGCAATACTAGTGACCGTGAACGATTGCGCGCGCCCTCAGGACATCTATGACGGCCTCCGCAAGTTGCTCGGGCGTCTGATCCATGGTCCTGAGATGAAATTCGGGTCTCATCGGTATTTCGTAGGGTGCATCGATACCCGTGAAGTTCCTGATCTTGCCAGACTTCGCCTTCGAATAGAGACCCTTGGGATCGCGCCGCACGCATTCTTCAAGCGGCGTGTCGACAAAGATTTCGATGAACTCCTCCCTAGCAACCAGGTTGCGCACCATGTCTCGCTCCGCTCTGTAGGGCGAAATGAACGAGCAAATCACGATCAGGCCACCGTCGGCCATCAACTTTGCGACTTCGCCGACACGTCGAATATTCTCGACACGATCGGCCTCGGAGATACCGAGGTCTCGGTTCAACCCGTGCCGCACGTTGTCGCCATCCAGCAGCATGGTGTGACACGACATTGCAAACAGCTTTTGATCGACGATGTTGGCGATTGTCGACTTGCCGGCACCGGACAGGCCGGTGAACCAGATGATGCAAGGCTTTTGATTCTTCAGGGCGGCCCGCTCGCTCTTTCCCACTGAAAGAGGTTGCCGAACAATATTGGTAGCCCGCCGCAGCGGGAACGCAATCATGCCGGCGCCAACGGTGCGATTGGTAAAGCGGTCAATGACAATGAACGATCCGGTCTTGCGATTGACCTCGTACGGATCGAAGGCCACGGGCAGTGCTGTCGCGACATTGCAGAAGCCGATCTCGTTGAGGCCAAGCTTTCTGGCTGCCAGGTGCTCACGTGTGTCGACGTCGATGCGATGCTTGATCGCGGTAATGCTACCGGCGACTCCGGTCCGAGTTCCAATGCGAAGGATGTAATTGCGTCCAGCAACGAGCGGATCGTTGTCCATCCAGATCAGATGGGCCGCGAACTGGTCGGTGACCTCAGGCCGCTCGTTTGGACGCGCCAGAAGATCGCCACGGCTGATGTCGATCTCGTCTTCGAGGGTAATGGTCACGGCATCGCCAGCGTCGGCGCGGGCAAGATTGCCGTCTTGGGTCACGATTCGCTTGACGCGCGTGGTCCGTCCAGACGCTGCGACAACAATCTCATCTCCCGCCGAGATGCTTCCGGAGGCGACTGAGCCGGCATAACCGCGGAAGTCCAGATTGGGCCGATTCACCCACTGAACCGGAAAGCGGAAAACCTGGCTCGCGACGTCGGATTGAATATCGATGCTCTCCAAATAGTCGAGCAGGCACGGCCCTTGGTACCACTTGGTTTTATCGGACTGGTTGATGACGTTGTCGCCGTACCGGGCGGAGATCGGGATCGGAACGACCGAGGTGAAGCCAAGACCGGCAGCAAAGGCCATATATTCGCCTACGATCCGATCAAATCTCTCCTTGTTGTACTTGACCAGGTCGATCTTGTTCACTGCCAGCACCACATGGCGGATACCTAGCAGCGAGCAGATAAAGGAGTGACGCTTGGTCTGGACCAACACGCCCTTGCGGGCATCGATCAGGATGATGGCGAGCTGGGCGTTCGAGGCGCCAGTTGCCATGTTGCGGGTGTACTGCTCGTGGCCGGGCGTGTCTGCCACCATGAACGATCGGCGCAGGATGGTAAAAAAGCGATAGGCCACATCGATCGTGATGCCTTGTTCCCGTTCAGCTTCAAGCCCGTCAACTAGCAGAGCAAAATCAACATCATTGCCGGTGGTGCCGTGCTTAGCGCTGTCGCGTGCCAGCGCCGCGAGCTGATCCTCGTAAATCACTTTGCTATCATGCAACAGCCGTCCGATCAGCGTCGACTTTCCGTCGTCTACCGAACCACAGGTGATGAATTGCAGCTGGTCCTTGCCGGCCTGGACACGGTCGATTGTTGCCTTGGAAGGCATTAAAAGTAACCTTCCCACTTCTTCTTCTCCATCGAAGCGGCTTCATCGGTATCGATCAAGCGCCCCTGGCGCTCAGATACGGTCGCAGTGTGCATTTCCGCGACAATGTCCTCAATTGTGGTCGCGTCGGAATCGATGGCCCCGCTCAGCGGATAGCATCCCAGCGTGCGAAAGCGGATCATGCGCATCTCCGGCGTCTCGTTGGATTGAAGACGCAATCGTTTGTCATCGACCATGATCGTTGCGCCTCTTCGCCGCACCACGGGTCTTTGCTTTGCGAAGTAGAGCGGGACGACCGGGATCTTCTCGAGCATGATATATTCCCAGATGTCGAGCTCGGTCCAGTTCGACATTGCGAATACACGCATGGTTTCGCCCTGGAGAAGTTGGGTGTTGAAGAGGTTCCAGAGCTCCGGCCGCTGGTTGCGGGGATCCCACACGTGCCCGGCTGAACGGAAGGAGAAGATCCGTTCTTTCGCGCGGCTCTTTTCCTCGTCACGTCGCGCTCCACCAAACGCAGCATCGAACTGATAGAGATCGAGCGCCTGCTTCAGGGCATCGGTTTTCATCACCCGAGTATGAAGAGCTGAGCCGGAATCGATCGGGTTAATCCCGCGCTCAAGGCCCTCTTTGTTCACATGGACGATGAGTTCGACGCCTAGCCGCTTGGCCGTCTCATCCCGGAAAGTGATCATCTCGCGGAATTTCCAGGTCGTATCGACGTGAAGGAGGGGAAACGGCAACTTCGCGGGATAGAACGCCTTGATTGCGACGTGCAGCATGACACTCGAGTCTTTACCGATCGAGTAGAGCATAACCGGATTCTTGAACCCGGCGATTACCTCACGCATGATTTCGATCGACTCAGCCTCGAGGCGACGCAAATGTTTCGGCAGCATATGGTTCTTCTTTGATACAGAATCGTTGTTCGTTAGATGCCGTTTGGCGCAGCGCTTCCGCTTGGGGTCCGATAATCCTGCCGCAGCAGCAAGCAGGACCGCACGACCGGAAGCCGCTTTGCTGCATATCGGTGCTAGTCAGGGGTAGGCATCGGCCTCGCTTTCAATCAAACGGAACTCGAGCGACCATCCGGACCGTTTCAATTCTTGCACCGCGTCTCCGTCCATCCCCGCTTTGGTGTTACGACTGGGAGCTGGCACCATAGACCGATCCAGCCGAGGGCATTCCCTCCTCAACAAGACCAATAATGACGGTGTGCTCGAGTTCTCGAGCTCCCGGGATCGGCCGCTTTCGCTTGCTCGCAAAGCTAGGGCCAAGTCGAGGATTGGCTCAACTGTACGAAGATAAACGGGCCGGCATAAAAAGGTTGGTAAAACCATACGGAGGTTTATTGGTAGTAAATGCCTACGCGACGTGAGCGACACTTGTCGCCCCGCGCCCGCGATGCTGCTTGCGTAGAGCATCGAACAAGCTGGCCCCATACGCCTTGGTTGGTGCTCGGCTTACAAATGAGAACCACCTCTTAGAGCGACGACAAAGCTTGATAGCCATCCTGATATGCCTGAGTTCTCTAAGGGCGTGTTCTCCTCTGCGGACTGAGATGTTCGAGCGCAAACGTGGCGGCGCTGCCTTGTTTCTTTCCAGCCGGATGAGATGCTGCGCTCGGTTGCCTAGCGCTAGAAGGGCCTGCGGAGATGGTTCCGGAATCTGGCGACGCGGAACAGCATTTGGCCCCCCCAAACGCGACATTCTGTTCTCTCCCGATCGCGGCGGTGGAGTTTTCTTGTTTGGTCGCGCAGGCGATAGCCGTCGCGAACGGTCCGGACCATATGGAGGCGATGGAGCAGGTGATCGAGCGTTGCAGCCGTCGTGCCGATCGTCCGCGGAGGCGTCCTGCCGCGCCTAAATTCAACTGGCTAGTCAGGATTATAGATGGTCGCAGGCTTGTTGCTGTGTTGGAAGAACAAGTTGGTGTTTGTCGACGGAGCGGCGCAACCGCAAGCGTCGAGGACGACGAGGCTTTTGGTGGTTGTCACTGCACGATCGTGCGACCTCCTGTGAGGAGCCAAAGACGCCGAGTTTGGTCATTTCAAAGAAGTTGGAAGCTGCGGTCATATTCCGTCTCGTTGACAACGCAGCGGCGATATACCGCCATTGCGCGATGTCTGGATAGCAGTGCCAGCTCTCATCCATCCACTGGAGCAGATCGATTTGTAAAGTCAATGCGATCCTTACTATTGGATGTGGTAGGGGAGGCTGCCTGCACTTTGAGATACTCTGTTCGCACCGACCCGCGCAACCCAAAATGTCACGGCAGCTCGAACCATGAATCGCGACCAGATCCGTATATCTCAAGAGACAACAATCTGGTCATGAAAGCGCGATTGGCGGACTTGAGAGCCGAGGATGTGTGTCAGATCTCGCTGAGCAATCTGGATGTAAGCGAAGCCAAGCGCTTTCAGGATGATAGCATATGGGGCTACTTCGAGCGGTTGCGAATGGAAGATCCCGTTCACTACTGTCAAGCCAGCCCTTATGGTCCATATTGGTCCGTAACGAAATACCGAGATATCGTAGCGGTAGATACAAATCACAAAGCGTTCTCGTCGGAGCAGGGTGTCGCTATTGTCGACGTGCCTGAAAAGCACTGGACTCAGAGTTTCATCAAGATGGCTCCTCCCAAACATGGCGAGCAGCGCCATACTGTAAGCCCGATCGTCGCGCCGGAAAACCTGATTAAGCTCGAAAGCTTGATCCGCCGACGGGTCAAGACGATTCTGGGCAGCCTGCCGCGCAATCATGACTTCAATTGGGTCGACATGGTCTCCATCGAGTTGACAACGCAGATGCTGGCCACGCTATTCGACTTTCCATTCGAGGATCGGCGGCTCTTGACCTATTGGTCAGACGTAGCTGTTGCAATCCCGAAAACGGGCCACGCGATCGACAGCTGGGATAAGCGAAGCACGATCTTGTCCGAGTGCCTGGAGTATTTCACGCAGCTTTGGAACGAGCGCATCAATGCCGAGCCGCGCATGGACCTGATTTCCATGATGGTGCACTCGCCTGCAACTCGACACATGGAGCCGAGCGAGTTTCTCGGGAATCTGATTCTGCTGATCGTCGGGGGAAATGACACCACGCGTAATTCGATTACCGGGGGCCTCCTGTTCATGAACCAGCACCCCTCCGAGCTGCGAAAACTACGCGATAATCCCGAGCTGGTATCGAGCGCGGTGTCCGAAATTATTCGGTATCAGACTCCCATCGCACATATGCGCCGCAACGCCGCGACCGATATGGTCGTAGGTGGGAAACAAATCAGGAAGGGCGACAAGGTCGTCATGTGGTACATCTCTGGTAACCGCGACGAAGAGGCCATAGAGAACGCCGACAGATTTCTGATCGACCGCAAGAACGTCCGGCAGCATCTCTCGTTCGGATTCGGCATCCATCGCTGCCTTGGTCGACATCTTGCCGAACTGCAGCTGAAAATCCTCTGGGAAGAAGTCTTGAACGCGCGGCTCGAAGTCGAGGTTGTCGGCGAACCCGATCGAATTGCATCTAACTTTGTGCACGGTTATTCCGCTCTTCCTGTGCGGATTAAAGCTTAGGCTGTGATGCGCTTGGGCCGTCAGGCCATGAAGATGAGGTTTGCGCCCGACCTGAATGAGCGGATAGCTTTCGTCGAAAATGAGAGCTTGGTCCTCGCGCCGCTATGCAGAACTCATTTTCATTGAAAAAGCAATGCTCGTAGATCGATCGTTTGCATCTCCGCGACCGAGAGACGATAGGTTCTGTTGTCGCGTGGGGAAGGCCGAATTGCTTCCTGGATGTTAGCTTCGGTTTCTAACCGGCGACCTACGAACAACTTTGACAAGCCACGCCTTCTCCGATCGCCAATGCTGCACGGTTTTTGAACGATTGTACGATAGCCAAGCACACGTGTGCCCATGCGTGCCGGGCGACCTCGATAGGACTTCGATAGAACGCATCTCGGCCGGGGCAAGACGCGCGCCGACGTCCAAAGTCCCGAGCTATCGTCCCCACTGCAATCGGATTGGCAATCTTTGGCAGCATTATCGCCGCGACGGAGTGTGGGGCCCATCCTCGTCGGGTGTCCGATAAAGGGCAATATCAGCAAGAGCACGGGCGAGCGCATCTATCACTCATCGGGGCAGGAGTATTACACTCAAACTCGGATTATCTGGCTCTCAGGCGAACGATGGTTTTGCTCGGAGGCAGATGCGCGGCCCGAAGCTGACAGCATTTGGCGTCTGAAACGGTCCGCAGCGGCGCTTTGCAGCAGTGTTATCGTCTACGGTGTCGCTTAGGCCGCTCGGCGATGCCGTCTTGCTCGGCAAGGAACGCCAAGCTCGCATGGAAGATGAAAGTTGCCACCAGCGGCTTCAGTTGGATGTGTGGAGGATTGGCCAGATGCGTCAGAGCGCGCCCAATCAACTACCAAATTCAGCAATTGATGGAACTGGCGGACACATGGCAACAGGATCAAGGACCCCGTGCGGCGACCGAATCAGGGAGGNTTGGATGCAACATATTAAAAGCTTTAATGCAATGCCTTTTCAGGATTGCGCGNTCATTGCCAGGGATGGAGTGAAGTTTGGTCAAAGTAAGAGCGACGACAAAGTCGCGGGTTGGAAAGCCCACGCTTTCCGCTCCTGACGATGATCCCTATCTGTGGTTGGAACAGATCGAAGGCGCGCGGGCGCTGAAATTTGTCGAGCGGCAGAATAGCAATACTCTGCAGGTGTTAGGCGGCGCCGCATTCGAGCGGGATCGCGATGCGCTGACCTCGATTTATGACCGACCGGACAATATCCCCTATGTCAGCCGGTGCGGCGACTATCTCTACAATCTCTGGAAGGATGCCAATAATCCACGCGGCCTTTGGCGACGAACTACTCTGGAAGAATTTCGTACGCCGAAGCCGTCGTGGGAAGTTCTGCTCGACATCGATCAGCTCGCTAACAGCGAAGGCCAAGACTGGCTTCTGAACGGGACGGCCTCACTGGCCGGGGATCATAGACGGACGATTTTGAGTCTGTCGCGCGGCGGCAGCGATGCCGTCACCTTGCGTGAGTTCGATACAGACGCGAAGGCGTTTGTCAGTGATGGCTTCGTCTTGCCGGAAGCCAAGGGAGCGGTCGAATGGCTCGATCCCGATACGCTGGTGCTGTCGAGCTCGCATGGGCAGCGCATGGCGACGACCTCCGGCTATGCGCGCACGGTGAGGCTGTGGCGGCGCGGTACGAAGGCGGATCAAGCGCCAGCGATCTTTAAAATCGCAGCCGATCATGTCGGAGTCGGTTGCAATGTCGACCACACCGTTGCGCCGCCGAGAATGTGGTTCGTCGATGGGGTGGACGCCTTCAATTTTGCCATCTGGCTCGGTGACGAATCCGGTCCCAAGACCAAAATCAATCTGCCAAGCAACATCTGGATGCTCCCCCATCGCGATTGGCTTGCCATCAAGCCGCGCGAGTCCTGGTCTGTGGCGGGGCGGACCTATGTCGCCGATACGGTGCTCGTCATCTCGTTGGCGGCATTCCTTGAAGGCAACCGTCAGTTCGAGGTTCTTTTCGAACCAGGCCCCCGCCGCGCTCTGCAGGGTTTCTTTTGGAGTGCCGGCAAGCTTGTGCTTTCCATTCTCAACGAGCTGCGGCCGTTCTTCGAGATCTGCACGCCATCCGACAAGGGCTGGAGCCGCGCGCAGCTGCGCGACCTTCCCAACAGCGGGGTCGTCGACCTCCGGCCCCTTGATTGCGATCCATCCGAAGACAATGGCGACCTGCTCGCCGGGAGCCAGGATCCGCTCACGCCAGCTTCGCTTATGCTGATCGAGAATAACGTCGGCAGTCCGATCGTGCTCAAGCAGGCGCCCAAGACCTTTACCGCGGATGGGCTGGTGGTCACCCAACACGAAGCCATTTCGATTGATGGAGAGCGCATCCCCTATGTACAGACCGGTCCGGCCGACGAGACGGGCGATGCGCCCGTCTATATGAGCGGCTACGGCGGCTTTGGGATCTCCGTGAGGCCGTACTACAATTCAGCGCTTGGCAAGCTTTGGCTCGAGCGCGGCGGCACCACGGTGCAGGCGAATTTACGCGGCGGCGGCGAGTTCGGTACGCGCTGGCACGATGCCGGCCGGCTCGGTGGTAAGAAATTGTCGCACGACGACTTCGCTGCCGTTGCCGCCGATCTCGTGCGTCGTGGGGTGACGGTGCCGAAGCGGATCGCAGCCCAGGGAGGATCGAACGGCGGCATCCTCATCACCAATATGCTGACGCGCTATCCGGAACGCTTCGGCGCGCTGTTCTGCACGATCCCGCTGATCGACATGCGCCGCTACACCAAGCTTCTGGCAGGAGCAAGCTGGATTGCAGAATATGGGGACCCTGACAAGCTCGACGACTGGGAGTGGCTCAAGACCTATTCCGCGTATCATGCCGCCAAGCGCGGCCAAAAATACCCGCCGATCCTGATTGCCACTACGCGGCGGGACGATCGTGTTCATCCCGGACACGCGCGAAAAATGGCCGCGAAACTCCAGGCGATGGGCTACGAGGCCTATTTCTACGAGCCGGCGGCTGGCGGCCATGGTTACGGCCGGGACAACAGGGAGCGCGCCGGCTTCGAGGTGCTGGGCTTTCGATTCCTGAAGTGCAAGATCGGCTGGCTTGACGGCGAGGCTTAGGCCGGCGTTTGTTATCCGACAACCTCCGGCGCGATTGTTGCATAACATTTCAGCGGTAGGCGATTGGAAAGAAGCTCAGCTTGACCAGCCCTTTCTGAGGCCTACGCCGTCCAGCGGCATAGGGGGCAGCCTTTCCATTTGGTTGCGCAGCCGCCAATTTCGAGGCCGCAACCTCAACAACGGTCATGGCGAGCTGGCTTGGCTGAGCTAGGCGCCCGTTCGCCCCACAAAGGAGAAACAAGATGAATCAGCGCGATGTCGCCGAAGTCAATCTTCACACCTACAAGTCTCGGATCCGCTGATTGGGAAATGCCAGCACTTAGTGAGGGAAGTGGCGATTCCCTATCAATGTGACGCGCTGAACGACCGCCATCCCGAAAGGACACCGATCCACGCGGTAGAGAACTTCCGTATTGCCGCCGGACGTGCGAAGGGAAAGTTCTACGGCCCGGTTTTTCAGGACAGTGATGTGGCAAAATGGCTAGAAGCGGTTGCTTAGTCGCTGTGCCAGATACCCAATCCGGACCTGGAGAAAGCCGCCGATGAGCTGATTGAATTGATTGCGGCCGCCCAATGCGGCGATGGCTATCTCAACACCTATTTCATGCGAAGGCGCCTCAGGACCGCTGGAGCAACCGAGCCGAATGCCATGAGCTTTATTGTGCCGGGCACTTGATGAAGCGGGTATCGCTTTCTTTCTGGCTACTGGCAAACGACGCCTGCTGGATTCGTTTGCAAGGTTGCTGACCACCTCGACACAGTTTTCGGCCCAGACCGCGGTCAGTTACACGGCTATGATGGCCATCCAGAAATTGAACTTGCACTGACGCGCCTCTACGAAGTGACGCAGGAGCCGCGATATCTGACGCCAGCCAATTATTCGTGGAGCAACGCGGCACAGAGCCGCACTTCGATGACATAGAATACGAGAAACGCCGGCATCTTGCCACGTCAGACAATCTGGCAGGCCCTGTTTGGTAAGAAATAAAGCCTATAGCCAGGCGCACCTGCCAGTTCGGAACAGCGGACCGCAACCGGTCATGCGGTACGGTTTGTATACCTCATGACTGCGGTCGCTCATTTGGCGCGTCTGCGCCAGAACCAGCAGCAACGCCAGGCTTGCCTGCGGTATAACATGGTGCAGCGCCAGATCTATGTCACCGGCGGTATCGGCTCGCAAAGCTTCGGCGAAGCGTTCAGCATGCCGATCGATACAGCGTACGCGGAAAGTTGCGGGTCGATTGGCCTGATGATGTTCGCGAGCCGTATGCTGGCGATGGAAGTGGACAGTCGCTATGCCGACGTGATGGAGCGCGCCTTATACAATACGGTCCTGGGCAGCATCGCTTTCGATGAGCGTCACTATTTCCATGTTAACCCGATTTCTATATTAACCCGCTCGATGTTCATCCCAAACCGCTGCGGTCAGATGGCATCTACAGTCATGTCACGGCGGTGCGGCAACGCTGGTTTAGCTGCGCCTGATGTCCGCCGAACATCGCACGCATTTTCACATCAATTGGTCATTACATGCGCCATGCTCCGACGCGCTCTATATCAATCTCTATATTGGCAACAGAGTGGCGGTATCGGTCGGCGGGCATACGCTGCAGTTGCTCATGAGCGGCAACTATCCTTGGAGAGACGAGGTGGAAATCGGTGTGGAATCTGCACAGCCAATCGTCCACACGCTCGCCCTGCGCCTGCCGGAATGGTGCAGCGCCGGAGACGACCCTGAACGGCGAACCTGTCAATTGCGAGTCGCGCAAGGGCTATTTGCATATTCACCGCACGTGGCGGCAGGGAGATCGGGTCAAACTATCGCTGCCGAGGGAAGTACGCCGCATATACGGCCATCCGCAACTTCGCAATTTAGCGTGCAAGGTGGCTATCCAGCGTGGCCCTTTGATTTATTGTCTCGAAGAGGCCGACAACGGGACCGAGTTACACAACGTGTGGCTTCCTGGGGCCCGGTTGCAACACACGCATTCTGAAGAAAGCGCGCTTTATCATTAGGACAAATTGGCAGGACAGCTACAACCGCAGCGGCTGACATTCATTCCGTGGTTCAGCTGGGCTAACCGCGGCGAAGGCGAAATGCAGATTTGTATCAATGAGCTTTGACGCGAACGCCTGAGTGGCGCGTCAAGCTGCGATCAAGTTTGGCCGTGATGATGCCGTATCGTCCCCGCAGCGGAGCTCACCCTTGCTTTCTTGACGGGCGGACCATCTTGCAGTGCGCCAGCCGTGTTCGGATTATCTACGCTGGCTGTCCGATACTCAGCTAGATTGCCGCCCAGAAACAAGACCTCGGTCTCCTCGGTCGGTATTCCCCTCATCCAAACTCGCAATTCCTCATCTCCAGGAGCATGACCGCGCTCTAAAATGCCGTTGATTTTTTTTGGTCGGCCAAGCGGTGACACTCGGTACCGTGTAGGTGTGTAACTTCTTAGCGTTCTCTGCAATTGCCTTTGCGCCGTGCTCGGTCTCGTCCCTTGAAAGGAGCAGTCGTGAGGGGTCCTCGCACAATGACACAAAAGCACTCTCTGTAACGCCTTGGGTGTGCAATGCAGCGAGGCGCGCCATATCAATTTCGTCCTCCCTTTCGTCGTCCGAGCAGATAGAGGCCTTAGCAACATGCGGGCTAGCGTGAGCACGCAAATCCGCTAAGGAACGCACATGCGCGATGGCACTCACCTCGTTATCTAGGAGCGGCTCGCAATCGATTTCCTCGTTCTGAAAACGATGTAGCGGCAGATACGATGATGCCAACACCTCCTCGAGAATGCGGTCGCCATCGATACTGCCCGCGGAATATCCGGTTGTTCTCGGCCACTGTGCTGTTCGCTGCTCAGCCAGCCTGATCTCGTTCCTGAGCGCCTCAACGTTCGCTCCGGCCAGTGATGCGGCAAGTTCGGCGCGCCCTCGGATGAACGATAGGGCTGGGCACAGTTCGCTTTCCTGGATAGCGCACGCTCCCAGATTGCCTTTCTTCATGATCGAGGGCGATCCAACTTCGGAATCTGTCAAAGCGGTGGCTGAATCAGACGTTTGGTGGATTGGCCGAACGTCACTTAGCTGCTGCTCAAATTTCGCTTGGCCCGCAGCCGGGTGTGCTGGTGACCTGGTTTGTCCGCTCAGGTCGCACGGCTGTTCCGGCGCCCGTTGATGCTGCCGCAGGAGACCGTAAGCTTGAGCGGAGTCTTCTGCCGTGTTCGGTGTATCGATATTCATTATGTTCCCCGCGAGCATAGGTCATCAGATCTTCTTTTTATAGGGGGGAGCGGCTTTCGAGAAGCTGACAAGTCAGAGAAGTAATGCCACTGACGCCCAAACTTTTCGACCGCTTCTCGCTCAGCTGCCATCACTGCGGAGGAGAGCGCCCCACGAACCTGCATCGGCGGCGCGGGTCCACCCTCAGCCCGCAACAGCACCACCACATGATGTCAGAGCCGTGCGGGCGAGAGGGCTCTCTCGTCTCCAGTCGCGCTCGGCGTCGTGGCTCGCTGTGGCGCCTGTGCCCAGGCACCCGCAAGATCTATCGAGCTCAGCCGCAGCGCAAGCAGCGGCCGGGCAATGCGGCATTGTAAAACGATGCGGAGAAGATCCGCGGATTGAAATCCAGCGGCCGGTGACCTTTTCTCCACGGGAAATTTGCTTCGCTCCAGGCCTGGAATGTTGACTTTTCTCTACGCGCGCTCAGTTTGGCGATGATAGTGCGCCGCAAACGATTTCGTCGCGGGGCTTTGCCGATAGCCCCTTGGTTGAGGTGCTCGCTTGAAGGGTTCTGAGGGAACTCCGCCGGTCGAGCACAATGAAGTGCATCGTGTCTCATGGATCCCCGCCATTATCGCTGCGTCATTATTCAATGGTCATTCCTCGATCTTGGGCTCAGTCTTCTCCAAAAATGCCAGTGCGGTCTTGATCTGCTGAAGTTGACGTCCGATCTTGGCTCGCTCGTCAGCGTCTTCGGTGACGCCCAGTTGCTCCATGAGCTTCTGTTTGCGCGCGAGCAAATTCTTGACGACTATGATCACCGAAACAGCGCCTTCGAAGGGCGGGGCCACCGGACGCTACCGAGCACGTGCAAAGTCCGCCCCATCACCGCCCCCTCATGTGTCGTCGTGCATGAACGAAGCAAGCAGCGTGCCGATTTGAAAACTCGAGGTTCTACAGCTTCGTACTGGGTGTACGTAGCGTCAATTTTTAGACATTGGTCTCAAAGCTGATAAAGCGGCGCCGTTTGTGTCCGATTCTTCGCAAAGTTTGAAAAACGGTGGATGCACCGGGCGTCGGCAATGACCGGTGCCGTCTCGGCGCAGCAGCCTCCAGTTCACCGATGCGCCGCGGTACATATTGGCTCACGCTGATTCGTCTAGTCAACTTCTCGAAAGCTAGCGCTCCTAAATGAGAAGGTGGTGCTCCAGACGGCGACTGCCGTCAGACCGCAAGGCCAATGGACGTAGGAAGACCGGATGTCTTGGACTCACTGGAAATCGGGGTCGCCAGACATCTACAGCGGTCTTCAGTCACTGGTTAATCTGAATGCGCACACAGCGCAAGTTGCGTGACGATCCGACTCTGCGCCGATCTGGACGCCGCCAAACCGGCCGTACGTCGTCCGGAATCGTCCCACCCGATAGCGGTTCAGAGGCATGTCACGCAGCGACCCGATTCTGTTTCGTCGTCTCCTGCAGGACTTTCACCCGCACATACCCAGCTGCCGGACGCGGGCAGGGGAGGGCGATTGGTCGGCGTCAAGCCAGCCGCGAGCTATCCGACAATTTTGGTTCGACATGGATGGTAATCCACTAAGAGGCTTCGAATTTGCATGAGCGGTTTAATCGGCGCGAATGCGGGAGGACTGCGTCGCTGATCAATCAATGCGGCAGAACCCACCTGACAGTGAGATCTTCTGTCGCCAGCACTCGCGTGCATATTGTTGATGACGAGCTTTGAAATTCTGCCGGCAGGACACGATTTGAACTTTAAGGCCCCGTACCCAAGACCAAAGCGACCTTGAGGACCCAGGAAATCACACCATCGCTATTGCGGCAAGGATCATTCAGCCTTCGGCCGCCAGTGCAGCAGTTCAAGTGCCCGCGCGATACGCAAGATGTTGCGCGCAGGTCACCATCCTTCACATCCGTAGCAGCTACGACAGGATTCCTGCACTGTCCGCACCGCTACACGCGCCAAGATAGTTGGATCCGATTCACCCCCTGCGGCCAAAATTAAGATCTTCTCAGCAAGGCATGCCTTCAACGAAGAGGTCCGCCTCGCTTCGGGCACCATCCGGACAGCATGCTCCAGAACACCCCTCAAGTCAGCACACACGTTATTTTGTGAGGATTTTGCAGGCGTCATGATGCTACTCCACAAAATGGAACCTGTTCATGGGGACGCGGCCTACCAGCCAGTGTTCCCGAAATACCTAGCACTCTGTAACTGATGGCCCCTTCCGCCGAGTGAGTGTGGCGGTCGGGTTGGCAACGGTCACACCGATGAATACAAGAGATATGATGAGCTGATGTGACACTTGGACCAAAGGATAACTGTGGCTCGCTTCGATGTAGTGCCACTCGGTGCTGCGACCCGCGCAATGTTGCCATGCTGGTGAGCTCCTTGCCGCTATCAGGGACGATCATCGCCGGAACAAACGCGCAATGCAATCACAGCATTGAGCTCGCCCCGACCCGCAAGCCTGGCGGCCAACGTATCAAGGATAAGCAAGAAATTCGCGCGTGAAGTCATCGACAATGGCCAGGATGCGGAAGCCAAAACAGATCTCAACTTCTAACTGGTCGAGGGCGTCCGGGCTCGCATCGCGCTCTTGGGGAGCTCAGTTTATTGAGCGGGGAAGCGCTCCAGCACCCTGGGGCGGCGCGCAGCCGGCCAAGGAATCGCTTGAATGCTCTTTTTGATCGCGTCCCGATCAGCCAACAGCTTACCTTCGTCCACCACCAGATCGTCGTCTCGTCCATCCCGATAACAGTCCAGAGAAGAATTCGATGCGCTGGCTGCCTCCGCCTCGTTCTACGTGCAAGCTTGCGCCACAACCGGTTGCCGCTCACCACACCTAGCCCAAATCCACCCGCCATCGCACTACTGTTCACCCGAAGATGTGCTCGATGCCTCCTTTAGGCATACGAGAAGCACGTAATCGTATCGTCATAAGCCTTGGATAGTGTGATCAAATCTCCCTGGCGCTTCAGCGAGGTAACGGCTATCCTGCACAGATTGTGTCTGGACGAGGCGTTCTATCGACAGAGACGCTGCGATGAGNTGGCATCGATCGATACAAACCTCGCGCACAGCAATCATTCGAGATGGAGGCGNCAAGGCAAATATACGGTAGCTCCCTGAAGAATGGCACGATTGGTTAGTTTTCAAAGGTAGGTTCTAAACTAAGTATTGGGATCCGGGATGACTTCGATTGATGCTAGCTTAAGTGAGGTCAATCCGTGCGGAACGACATTTGGCGTGTTCGTAGTTTGCTTCAAACCGAGCTTCCTGATGCGGAGCGAAAAATCGTTGAGAAGCGACCTGCTTGAACACCGTTCCGCCTTTAAACGGCTCTTAGCGACCATACTTCCCTTGACGTTGAGGCTCCAAACTCAATTCGGAGCCTGTGCCGCTCAAAACGTGACTAAACGATTTGAACGTCTTGTTGACGGAGAGCAACTCGCGACTGGGACTGGCTTGTATGCGGCCCCCAAAAAGGAGATTGGTCTGCCGCTGATGAGGCATGGGTAGACCGCGGATCGCAGAATTAATCAAACGCGCGGAAAGCAAGACAGAACGGTCGTGCATTGAGCTTCGCTACAGCTGCGGCCGAACCCGGACGAGACCGCGGAGCATTTGGGACGGCGCGAAAATGACCGACCGCGACCACGTTACGACGGCCATGGAGAAGTCGGGCTGAGTGCAGGCGGGAGGCGATTCGCTTTTCGGGCTAACCCACGCCGGCTGCGCGCTCAAGAAGTGCGGCCTCCAGATCAAGCGTCTGTGAGCCGAGTGTCGCGGTCGCGACACGCTGTCTGGCCCAGGACATGCACAGGAGGGAAAATAGCGGAGATAAATCAGCTCGGCGTTTGGCACGAGCTTTGAAGGGAAGAAAGATGTCCCGTCGCCTGCCCAAGGAATCGGAGTTTATGGCCTACAAGATAATCGCCTCCCAGTGCACCGTCTGCGGCGCATGTGAGTTTGAATGCCCGAACGCAGCAATCAGCCTCAAGAACGACATATATGTAATCGATCCGAAGAAGTGCACTGAATGCGAGGGGCATTGCGACACGCCGCAATGCGCCGTTATCTGCCCGGTGCCCGGCACGTGCGTGCAGGCATAAGGAGCGGCCCATGAGCGGGTCCGCTGCGCGCAGCAAGATTGAAACATTATCCGCGGCGTTTCTGATTGGCGGCCTCGCTGGTGCCAAGCTGCGTGTGACTTATGCGATCGCCCATGCAGCGAAGAGGGCGCGCCGCCGTCGTCGGACATGGTCGGAGTTCATGAACAGCGCGCCGATGTCGCGAGTGCTTCACGGCATCGATCAGTCCCCTGCGTTGCCGGGCGCCGGCTGATTCCGGGAAGACGTACAAATAACAAGTCGAGATCCCTACATAAAGGACCTAGACAAACACAAAGAAGCGAGCAGCAAAGTTCAACGCGATCATCAACGCCGGGATGAGTTCGAGCGCGCCGACCACAACCGCAAGAAGTTGCTTCGTCGGCATCCGGTCGCGCACTCAAGCGGCGCGGTGTAGGCGCGAATGCCCCGTAAAACTTAGTCGCGATGAGATCGGCGGGTCTGCTGTAGTCTCCGTGTAGATGGACAGGCCGCGAACAGAACTCTCCCGAAGGTAGCGAATGCTGGCTGGTGGACAACACTGCCTTGCGAATGCGGGAAGAGCGGAGGGAGGAGTGGAATGATTATGGTCGTTCCGCTCTCCGAGATTAAATCGAAACTGTCTGCGCCCAGAAGGCGACGCCTTCAATTAGCCAAGTTGCGGGCGGCCGGCGCGCTCCTGGGCCTCGACGGCGGCGACCGCCGTCATGTTGAGGACGCCGCGCGCGGTCACCCCGGGCGTTAGGATATGCGCCGGCCGCGCCGGACCGATCAGGATCGGTCCGACCGGAAGCGCATCCGCCAGGACCTTGATCGTCTGATAGGCTATGTTGGCCGCATCCAGCGTCGGCATGATCAGGATGTTGGCCTCGCCTTCCAACCTCGATTGCGGCAACACTATCCGTCGTGCAGCGGCCGACAGCGCGGTGTCGCCCTGCATCTCGCCGTCGGCCTCGAGCTCTGGGTGCTTCTCCTTCAGAAGCTGGGTCGCGCGGCGCATCTTGTGCGAGGAATCAGTGTCATAGCTGCCGAAGTCGGAATGCGACACGAACGCGACCTTCGGCTTGAAGTTGAAGCGCTGGACGTGCAGCGCCGCCAGCGACGCCATTTCCGCCAGTTCCTCCGCGCTTGGGCTGGGACGCACCTGAGTGTCGGCGATGAAATAGGAGCCCTTCCTGGTGATCATCAGCGCCAGCGCCGCATAATCGCTGGTCCCCGGCAAGAAGCCGATGATCTCGCGCACATGGCGCAGGTGGCTCATGTACCGCCCCTCGACGCCGCATAGCATGACATCGGCTTCCCCACGCACCACAGCGAGCGCCGCGATTACCGTATTGTTGGTGCGCACCACCGTGCGCGCCGCATCTGGCGTGGCGCCGCGGCGCCCTGCGATGTCGATATAGGACTGCACATAGGAGCGATAGCGCGGATCGTCCTCGGGATTGACAAGGTCAAAATCCTCGCCTGCCTTGATCGAGAGGCCAAACCGGTTGATGCGGGTTTCGACCACCGAGGGCCGCCCCACCAGGATCGGCCGCGCCAGCTTCTCTTCGAGCACCACTTGCGTGGCGCGCAGTACGCGCTCGTCCTCGCCCTCGGCGTAGATGACGCGAACCGGCTGCGTCTTGGCCTTGGCGAACATCGGCCTCATGACGAGGCCGGAGCGGAACGCAAACCGCTCGAGGAGTCCGCGATACTCGTCGAAATTCTTGATGGGCCGCGTCGCAACGCCGGAGTCCATCGCAGCCTTCGCCACCGCCGGCGCGATGCGCAGGATCAGGCGCGGGTCGAAGGGGCTCGGGATCAGCGATCCCGGCCCAAAGCCCTGCGTCTCGTTGGCATCGCAACCGCAAGCCACCGCGTCCGACGGAGGATCGCGCGCAAGCTGCGCGATTGCATCGACCGCCGCGTGCTTCATCTCCTCGTTGATCTCGGTGGCGCCGACATCGAGCGCGCCGCGGAAGATGAAGGGAAAGCACAGGACGTTGTTGACCTGGTTCGGGAAGTCCGAACGTCCCGTGCAGATCATCGCGTCGGGACGGCCCTTGCGGGCCTCGTCCGGCATGATCTCCGGCACCGGGTTAGCGAGCGCCATCACCAGCGGCTTGTCGACCATCTGCTTGACCATTTCCGGTCTCAGCACGTTCGGCGCTGACAACCCCAAGAAGATATCCGCACCGGGGATGACATCCGCAAGCACCCGCGCATCAGTGGTCTGCGCATAGACGGCCTTCCAGGGATCCATCGAGGTATTGCGGCCTTCGTGGACAACGCCATCGATGTCGCAGACCCAGATGTTCTTGCGCTGCGCCCCCAGCGACACCAGCAGGTTGAGACAGGCGATCGCGGCCGCGCCGGCGCCGGAGCAGACGATCTTCACGTCGGGCAGCTTCTTGCCGTTTAGAAGCAGCGCGTTGACGATCGCAGCGCCCACGATGATGGCGGTGCCGTGCTGGTCATCATGGAAGACTGGGATCTTCATGCGCTCCTTCAGCTGCGCCTCGATTGAAAAGCATTCCGGTCCGCGGATATCTTCGAGATTGATGCCGCCGAAAGTCGGCTCCAGCGCCGCCACGGTGTCGACCACCCGCTCGATCGTGTCGGCCTTGATCTCGATGTCGAACACGTCGATGCCGGCGAACTTCTTGAACAGCACCGCCTTGCCTTCCATCACGGGCTTGGACGCCAGCGGGCCGATATTGCCGAGGCCGAGCACGGCGCTGCCGTTACTGACCACGGCGACCAAATTGGCACGCGCCGTCAGCGAGGCGACCTCAGCGGGGTCTTTGGCGATCTCATTACAGGCGGCGGCAACGCCGGGGGAATAGGCGAGCGCAAGGTCGCGCTGGTTGACGAGCGGCTTGATCGCCTGGATTTCGAGCTTACCGGGTCGCGGCAGCCGGTGATAGGCCAGCGCCGCCGAAAGGAGATCTTCAGAATGGGATGACATGCTACTCTCGTGTTTCCTGACCCCACGCTTCTAGTTCTATGCTCGTCTAACCAAGGTCAGTTGTCCGGTGGATGGAGCCGGATGTGAAGCACGCCCGGCAGCCTGGATGCAACATCGGATCGTACCCCCATCTACAGGCCCCATGGCTTCAAGGCACATCAGCTAGGGCGGTCTGCGACGCGCATGCAGAAGACCATAGAGCGGAAATCGCACGAGCGCTGTGGCTTGAAGTGGTCAGGCAATCGAACAACGCCTGCGGGACGGCCGCGGCGATCTCTCTGGCTGGTCGGCCCAAGAGGATTGGGATCAGAATAGCGAGGGAGGTCAGGCGCAATGTGCGCACGCACCAGCGTCGCCAAGAGCTGAGCAGCGGTCAGGCTTCGCGACGATGGTGATTCACACCGGCTGGCCAGCCTTGCAGCTGGGGCGCCTCAACACGTGCCAATTCCGTCAGCGGGCCCCGTGTCGCAATGTTTTCGCGGTCTTGTGGGGCAAATGCGATGCAATATCACGCGCGCCCGACCTTATTTTTGTTTCGAACAGGATCAAACGAGAACGGTAGACACGCTCGATGTCGGGTTTGCAACAACAGTCCGGTTACCCGCGCGAACGTGGCTATGTACTTTCAACTGCGTTGTTTTTTTGCGCTCACGCGCGGCTGGCACGGTCGTTGCAAAACTCTTGGCGGAGAGCCGCCGTCGCAACAGGAAACTTAAGGATATCAGCATGAGTCTCGCCACGTCCCAGGGCATCGCAGAAATCAAAGCCCGCAACAAAGAGCTGATTCAGGAGGTGCTGAAGGTCTATCCGGAGAAGACCGCAAAACGGCGCGCCAAGCACCTCAATGTTCACGAGATCGGCAAGTCGGACTGCGGAGTCAAGTCTAACATCAAATCCATCCCAGGTGTGATGACGATCCGCGGTTGCGCCTACGCGGGCTCCAAAGGTGTGGTCTGGGGACCGATCAAGGACATGATCCATATCAGCCACGGTCCGGTCGGCTGTGGACAGTACTCGTGGGGCTCGCGGCGTAACTATTACGTCGGCACGACAGGCATCGATAGTTTCGTGACCTTGCAGTTCACATCCGACTTCCAGGAAAAGGATATCGTGTTCGGCGGCGACAAGAAGCTCGTCAAAATCATTGACGAGATCCAGGAGCTGTTCCCGCTCAACAACGGCATCACCATCCAGTCGGAATGCCCGATCGGCCTGATCGGTGACGACATCGAGGCGGTCTCCAGGGCAAAATCGAAGGAATATGAGGGCAAGACCATCGTGCCGGTCCGCTGCGAGGGTTTCCGCGGCGTGTCACAGTCGCTCGGCCACCATATTGCCAACGACGCAGTGCGCGATTGGGTCTTCGACAAGGTCACGCCCGAGAGTAAGCCGACGTTCGAGCCGACGCCCTACGATGTCGCGATCATCGGCGACTACAATATCGGCGGCGACGCCTGGTCATCCCGAATTCTGCTTGAGGAAATGGGCCTGCGCGTGATCGCGCAGTGGTCCGGTGACGGGTCCCTGGCCGAGCTAGAGGCAACGCCAAGGGCGAAGCTTAACGTGCTGCATTGCTACCGCTCGATGAACTACATCTCGCGTCACATGGAGGAGAAATTTGGTATTCCCTGGTGCGAATACAACTTCTTCGGGCCCTCCAAGATCGTGGAGTCGCTGCGCAAGATAGCCGGTTATTTTGATGACAAGATCAAGGAGGGTGCCGAGCGGGTGATCGAAAAATATCAGCCGCTGGTGGACGCAGTGATCGCTAAATATCGCCCGCGCCTGGAGGGCAAGAGCGTGATGCTGTTCGTTGGCGGACTGCGTCCGCGCCACGTGATCGGCGCCTACGAGGACCTCGGCATGGAGGTCGTCGGCACCGGCTACGAGTTCGGCCACAATGACGACTACCAGCGCACTGCCCAGCATTACGTCAAGGACGGCACGTTGATCTACGACGACGTCACCGGCTACGAGTTCGAACGCTTCGTCGAGAAGATCCAGCCTGACCTGGTCGGCTCAGGCATCAAGGAAAAATATGTCTTCCAGAAGATGGGCGTGCCGTTCCGCCAAATGCACTCCTGGGACTATTCGGGTCCGTATCATGGCTATGATGGATTTGCGATCTTCGCGCGCGACATGGACATGGCCATCAACTCACCGATCTGGAAAAAGACCAAAGCGCCGTGGAAAAACGTCTCGAAGCCGAAGCTGATGGCTGCCGAATAACCCAGAGTGGCCCGGCTCTCTGCTGAGAGCGCGAAGCCAAAATTGATCACTATTTTCGAAAGGATCCTACCAATGGCGCAGAGTGCAGAACACGTGCTCGATCATTTCGAGCTGTTCCGCGGTCCGGAATACCAGCAGATGTTGGCCAACAAGAAGAAGATGTTCGAGAATCCCCGCGATCCCGCGGAGGTGGAACGCGTCAGGGAATGGTCAAAGACAGCCGAATATCGCGAAAAGAATTTTGCGCGGGAAGCGCTCACGGTAAATCCAGCCAAGGCGTGCCAGCCGCTAGGCGCGGTGTTCGCCTCAGTTGGTTTCGAGGGCACGCTGCCCTTCGTGCACGGCTCTCAAGGCTGCGTGGCCTATTACCGCAGCCATCTATCGCGGCACTTCAAGGAGCCAAGCTCCTGCGTCTCCTCGTCGATGACGGAGGACGCTGCGGTATTCGGCGGGCTGAACAACATGATCGATGGGCTCGCCAACAGCTATAATATGTATAAGCCCAAGATGATCGCGGTCTCCACCACCTGTATGGCGGAGGTGATCGGAGACGACCTCAACGCCTTCATCAAAACGTCCAAGGAAAAAGGCTCGGTGCCAGCTGATTTCGATGTACCGTTTGCGCACACGCCAGCCTTCGTGGGCAGCCACGTCACCGGGTACGACAATGCTCTCAAGGGCATTTTGGAGCATTTCTGGGACGGCAAGGCCGGGACAGCCTCGAAACTCGAGCGCGCGCCCAACAAGAAGATCAACCTCATCGGCGGCTTTGACGGCTACACGGTCGGCAACATCCGCGAGATCAAGCGCATTTTCGAATTGATGGGCATCCAGAACACCGTTCTTGCCGATAATTCCGATGTGTTCGATACACCGACCGACGGCGAGTTCCGAATGTATGACGGCGGCACGGCTTTGGAAGACGCCGCCAACGCGGTTCACGCTAAGGCAACGATCTCGATGCAGCAGTGGTGCACGGAAAAGACGCTGCCGTTCATCGCCGATCATGGCCAGGAGGTCGTGGCCTTCAATTATCCGGTGGGCGTGTCCGCAACGGATGAGTTTCTCATGGCGCTGTCGCGCATCAGTGGCAAAGACATCCCGGAGGAACTGGCTCGAGAGCGCGGCCGCTTGGTCGACGCGATGGCCGACTCTAGCGCGCATATTCACGGCAAGAAATTCGCGATCTATGGCGATCCAGATCTCTGCTATGGGTTGGCTGCCTTCCTGCTCGAGCTTGGCGCCGAGCCGATCCATGTGCTGGCCACGAACGGCAACAAGGCCTGGGAGGAGAAAATGCAGGCGTTGTTTGGGAGCTCGCCATTTGGGCAGAACTGCCATGCCTATCCGGGGCGAGACCTCTGGCATATGCGCTCGCTCTTGTTCACCGAGCCGGTCGACTTCCTGATTGGTAACACTTATGGCAAGTATCTGGAGCGCGACACCGGTACGCCGCTGATCCGGATCGGTTTTCCAATCTTCGATCGGCATCACCATCATCGCTCTCCGCTGTGGGGCTATCAGGGGGGCATGAACGTGTTGGTGAAGATTCTCGACAAGATCTTCGACGAGATCGACAAAAAGACCAACATTGCCGGCAAGACCGACTATAGCTTCGACATCATTCGTTGATGACGAACGGCGCACGCCATCGTCGGCAAACGTCGGCGATGGCCTAAGCGCAGGATGGACTGATCTTCGCGAACAAGCGCGGTTGAGAGGAGAGACGGATGAGTTCGCTATCGGCCACGATCCAGAAGATCTTCAACGAGCCGGGCTGCGCCAAGAACGCCAACAAATCGGATGCCGAGCGCAATAAGGGCTGTGCCAAGCAGCTGCAGCCGGGCGGTGCCGCAGGCGGCTGCGCCTTCGACGGTGCCAAAATTGCGCTGCAGCCTTTTACCGACGTCGCCCATCTCGTGCACGGTCCGATCGCCTGTGAGGGTAATTCCTGGGATAACCGCGGTGCGGCGTCGTCTGGCGCCAGCATCTGGCGTACCGGATTCACCACTGACATGAACGAAACCGATATAGTATTTGGGGGCGAGAAGCGTCTCTACAAAGCAATCAAAGAGATCATCAAAAAGTACAACCCGCCGGCCATTTTCGTCTATCAGACCTGCGTTCCCGCCATGATCGGCGACGACATCAATGCGGTTTGCAAGGCGGCTTCGCAAAAGCTTGGCAAACCGGTCATTCCCATAAATTCGCCGGGCTTCGTCGGCCCCAAGAACCTCGGCAACAAGCTCGCCGGCGAGGCCTTGCTCGAGCATGTCATCGGCACGGAAGAGCCGGACTACACCACGCCCTACGACATCAACCTGATTGGCGAATACAACCTCTGCGGCGAGCTTTGGCAGGTCAAGCCGCTGCTTGACGAGCTCGGGATCCGCATCCTCTCCTGCATCTCGGGGGACGGCAAATACCGCGAAGTCGCCTCTTCGCACCGGGCCCGCGCTGCCATGATTGTATGTTCGAAGGCGATGATCAATGTCGCGCGCAAAATGGAGGGTCGTTACGGCATCCCGTTTTTCGAGGGCTCGTTCTATGGCATCCAGGATTCTAGCGATTCGCTGCGCCAGATTGCTCGTCTGTTGGTCGAGCGCGGGGCGCCTTGCGAACTGATCGAGCGCACCGAGTCGGTAATCGCGCGCGAGGAGGCACGCGCCTGGGCGACGATCGAACTGTACAAGCCCCGCTTTGCCGGTAAGAGGGCACTACTGATCACCGGTGGTGTCAAATCCTGGTCCGTCGTGGCGGCGCTGCAGGAGGCGGGGCTCGAGCTGGTCGGCACCAGCGTCAAAAAATCCACCAAGCAGGACAAAGAGCGCATCAAGGAGCTCATGGGGCAGGATGCCCTCATGATCGGGGACATGACGCCGCGCGAGATATACGAAATGCTGAAGGACGCGAAAGCAGATATCATGCTCTCCGGCGGCAAATCGCAATTTGTTGCGCTGAAAGCGGCGATGCCCTGGCTCGACATCAACCAGGAACGCTGCCACGCCTATATGGGCTACATCGGTATGGTGAAGCTGGTCGAGGAGATCGACAAGGCGCTGTTCAACCCGATGTGGGAGCAGCTGCGTCGACCAGCGCCGTGGGAGGAGGTGGCCAAGAATAGGCAGACCAACGGGATGGCGCAGATCGACGTCCAGGCTGTCGATGTCGCCGCCGATCCGGAGACGACCCGGCGCGCGAAAAAGGTCTGCTTCTGCAAGGAGGTCGATCTCGGCACCCTCGAGGATGCGATCCGCTCCCATGGCTTGACCAGCGTCGAGGCAGTCAGGCAGCACACCAGCGCGTTCGGTGGCTGCTGCAAGAGGCGTATCGAGGACATCCTGACGAAAATGCCGGTGTCCTCGCCGCCTGCCATGCTGCAGGCCGCGGAATAGGCCGGCGTCATGGCGATCGTCACCACGCCGAAGAAGGCCTGCGCGGTCAACCCGCTGAAGATGAGTCAGCCGATTGGCGGCGCATTCGCCTTCATGGGTTTGCGTGGAGCGATGCCGCTTCTGCACGGCTCGCAAGGGTGCACATCTTTCGGGCTCACGCTGTTCGTGCGGCATTTCAAGGAGGCGGTGCCGCTGCAGACGACTGCGATGAGCGAGGTGGCGACCGTGCTCGGCGGTTATGAAAATGTCGAGCAGGCTATCCTCAACATATACAATCGTGCCAAGCCGGAGATCATCGGGATCTGCTCGACCGGAGTGACCGAAACCAATGGCGATGACGTGGACGGCTACATCAAGCTGATCCGCGAGCAGCATCCGCAGCTCGCAAAATGTCCTTTAGTCTTTGTCTCGACGCCCGATTTCAAGGACGCGTTCCAGGATGGCTGGGCAAAGACAGTGGCATGCATGGTCGAGGTACTGGTGGAGGCGCCTCCGGTTGGGGTGGAGCGCGATCCCGCGCGGGTGAATGTCCTCCCCGGATGTCACCTGACGCCGGGTGACCTCGACGAACTTAGGACGATCCTTGAGGATTTCGGCCTGAAGCCATCCTTCCTGCCTGATCTCGCGGGATCTCTGGACGGGCATATCCCGGACGAGTTTACGCCAACGACCATTGGTGGCATCGGGGTTGACGAAGTAGCGGGCATGGGCCGGTCCAGCTGGACCATTGCCATCGGTGAGCAGATGCGGCGGGCGGCAGAAGCCATACAGGCCAAGGCTGGGGTGCCGTTCCGCCTGTTCGAGCGGCTGTGCGGCCTCATCCCCAACGATGAATTCATCGCTTTCCTGAGCGACATCAGTGGCCGCCCTGTGCCAGCTAAATATCGGCGCCAGCGCGGCCAGCTCAGCGATGCGATGCTGGACGCGCATTTCCATGTCGGCGGCCGCAAGCTCGCGATCGGTGCCGAGCCTGACCTCCTGTTCGACCTGTCCAGCATGCTTCACGAGATGGGCGCGCAGGTGACGGCGGCCGTGACGACCACGCAGTCGCCGGTGCTGGAGCGGATCGGAACCAACGAGGTGCTGATCGGCGATCTCGAGGATCTGGAAGAGCTTGCTAGGACGAGGAATTGCGACCTGCTGATTACGCATTCGCATGGCCGCCAAGCGGCGGCGCGGCTGAAGATTCCGTTTTATCGCGCGGGATTTCCGATGTTCGATCGAATCGGCGCGGGACACCAGCTATCCGTCGGCTATCGCGGCACGCGCGATGTGATCTTCAGCATCGCCAATCTCGTGATCGCCGACCGCGAGGAAAATCATCAGCCGGCGCCCGATAGCTGGCGGACCTCGAGACGGTCCTTAAAACCCGGCCGCCGCAGCTTCGTTGACGCAACAGAGGGTTCGATGGCATGAAGGTCGCATTCGCTACCCAAGACTTGAGGCGCGTCGATGCGCATTTTGGCTGGGCCAAGTACATCGCAATCTATGATGTTGGGCCGGTCGGGCACGTATTTCTGAAGGCAATTGAATTCGACGGCGATCTCAAGGAAGACGGCAACGAGGACAAGCTCGCGCCCAAGATCGAGGCAATCAAGGATTGCGCCATCCTCTATGTCGGGGCCATCGGCGGCTCCGGTGCCGCGCGGGTAGTGGCGAACAATATACATCCGATCAAGGTGAACAAGCCCGAGAACATCCTGGTGCTGGTCGAGAAGCTTCGGCACGTGCTGAAGGGTACGCCGCCACCCTGGCTGCGCAAGGCGTTGGCAAAGGACCAGAAGCGCACGCTCGATTTCGAAGAATGAGGACGACATGACTGAAGCCGCGGATATCGTGCAGACCGATCGCGCGCTCGGTGCGCCATTCGTGAGGGAACTGATCAAGATCTGGCGCGCCCAGGACGTCCATGGCGCGTGGGACGGTAAGAGCGATCTCGATTTGCTCGAACCGTATATTCTGGACAAGGAGAAACGGCGCGCGCTGCCGATCGTCGGCGATCCGGATCCGGATACGGTCTGGCGGCTGGAGCTGTTCTTCAATGCAGTCGCGCTCTCGATCGAGAAGGCGACGGGTGTGATGATCCAGCCGATGCTGAGGATGCACCATGAAGGCTTTGGCCGCATGGTGCTGATCGGCGGCCGGCTGATCGTGATGAACAAGCAGCTGCGCGATGTGCATCGCTTTGGCTTCGACAATCTCCCACAGCTCGCCGCCGAGGGTGGCAAATACGTCGAAGGCGGCATCGAGATGACCCGGAAATTTCCCGACGTGGCTAACTATTGAGAGCAGCTCATGAGCGACCTTGAAATGCTTAAAGCGGAAATAAGAAAGCTATCGGTCAAGGCGACGAAGGCCAAGATGGATCTGCACGATTTGTCGGAGGAACTTCCCGTCAACTGGACCTCGATCATGGCGGTAGCGCAGAAGGCGCACGATGCCTTTGCCGAACTCGAGCGTAAGCGCGAGGATCTCAAGGCGCTGGAAAGGGCCTAAAGGGTATCCGATCATGTCATTTGCAACGCGCGATGGCCGCGACTGGACGCCGAACTACCTGATCTCAATCGATCCCAAGAAGTGCATCGGTTGTGGCCGCTGTTTCAAGATCTGCGGCCGCGACGTCATGACATTGAAGGGGATCAATGAGGAGGGCGATCTTGTCGACCTCGACGATGACGATGAGATCGAAAAGAAGATTATGGTGATGAATGACCAGGGCGCTTGTATCGGCTGCGGCGCCTGCGCCCGGGTTTGTCCGACCAACTGCCAGACCCACCAGCCCGCCGCAACGGAAGCCGCTTGACAGCGCCTCTGTCCGCCAGTCTCGCGGGCAAGCGCGACTTTAACGGAAAAGCCTCGCTGGGAAGGGACTCTTCCATGTGCTGCGCTCGGGATAGAGCCCCTCGGCGCCGATCCATTCCCGCCAGCTTGCGGGTGCCGAGCCGACCCCAAGTTAGAATCATGTTCTCGTCGCCCGCAGGTATCGAAACTCGAATCGAAAATGCCGGCTCGGATGGCTCAACATCTGCGGCATATGGAACCGGATATCGCCCACTCTTAACTTCATTCCGCTGTCGCGAACGAGCCGTGTCCAATCCGTTTTGCTCGTAAAGGTCCTGCCGTTCTCTTCGGCCTCACCCACGCTCGTTCCCAGCCGGGGTGGCTCTTGGTCCGTGCCGTATGGTTCCACCACACCATTTCCGACCGAGATGGTAGCGGATCCAGCACTTTGGATTCTATCGCACTTGACTCGGCTTTGGCGGTTCGGGCGGAGGTTGATCTTTTGGCACGAATACTTTGCAGGAAATAGCAATGCTACCGCCTCGTACCGCATTCAGGGTAATGGTTGTGTCGGTGCTCGGATCTCGTCTGATAAAAGATGTTTTGGTCCCGATCAATATTCTCGCGCCGCGAGCGAGTCTTTCTGAGGTGCTGCCGCGGTGAACCGTGAATTCGGTTATCACTGGGAGGGCGACATCGTAGCTGTGATAGCTTACGGTGAAACTTATTCCAGCTTTTTGGCGACGGCCGGTGCACTGCAACCCATCGCGGCTTGCTATACATTTTGCCCAGTTTTCGGCGACTCCCGGACCGAGGTACTGCTCGGAAAGAAAACCTGCTGCCGTTTCGTTGTGCTGACGATCAGTCCTTAGGCAGTTCAGCCGCTTCCAGGCATCGATTTCGTCGGTGTTACTATGATCGGCGACTAGCGTGCTGTGCGAGCCTTGTATGGTGACACCCGCGTAGCCACCGCCTTCGCTTGCCTCAGTTTGCCGGGTTTTTGACATTTGAAAGTGACGCTGAATTTGGCTGCTGCTGGCGCTGCACGCCCAATAATGCTCTGCGGCTTGATAACCTCGGTCGTTTGTACCAACCTGCTTTGTTAGTAGTGCATCGGACAATATGGCGTTGCAAGTATCCACGCCTTCAGCCTGTAACGCAGTTGGATAGGCGGTGAGCAAAAAACAAAGCGAGGCCGCGTTGAGACAATAGGCTGAGGTGCCATTTCTCGCTCTCACAGAACTGCGGAATTCGTGAGTATTGATCGGAGCAGCGGACGCTCGTCGAGCGAGCCGACCAGCGCCGCGATTACGTCCATCAGCGTGATCCGCTGCCGCTCTATGTCGCTTGCGAACAGGTCTCTTGCATCGGAGGCTCGTCCAATGAACCGACTGTGACACAGGTCAGCGGATGTCGCGGCGCAACTACCACATGCATCGAATGATTTCCTTGTAAGGCCGACCTGCTCGGGCGTCATTGATCAGACTAGCAAGCTGGTAAAGAACGGTTCTGTGATCTCAGTGACTGGCGGCTCCTTCTCGTCAGAAGTGAGGACGGTGACAAATTCGTTTTTGCAGTTCCAGCAGCGCCAAAGATGGTGGATTTCCTGTCCATTGACGCGTTCATACCACTCGAGGTGGACTAGTCCAGAGCCACACTGAGGGCATTTTTCGTGATGTGCTATTGAGCCCGGTACCATGTGGAACGTCCCTCATTTTCCAGGTGGAGAATACGATTCCTGGTAGTCTCGGGAAATGATCTACATCAACGATTTGCTCTTTTTGGGGCACGCGCAGCGCGCCAGGAATATCCGGGTGTCAGCTCCGGAGCGAATTTCGGATTCAACTCGGCCATTCCCGAACTCGCAGAAGGGGCATTCGCGTCGATTTTGCTGCTTCTCGGCCATGGCCGTCTAGCGACAGAAGACATTCAGACAGGCGCACGAGAAGTCGATCGATATGAGCCAACTGCGGATATCAACTCGCGCGACGGGCAAAGACTAGCGTAGCTCCCAGTGCGCACATGATGACNACCCGACACCTGTCGCATCTTGGCAAGGATTAACGGTCGAAGGCCGGCTCTCNGCTCTCGCAGCCAAATGGGTCGCAACCAAATCGACACTGGTGTTGAGTGCAACCGAGATGAGCCCAAGGACGATGAACTGCGCGGCGACGTTCGCGGATGGGTCGACAAACTGGGGAATGAAGGCGAGAAAGAATGCGGCCGTCTTCGGGTTTAGTGCCTCGACGATGATGCCGTCGCGGAAGGCCCGACGCACCCCGGTCGTCTGCATCTCGGTCGGCTCGACGATGCGCGCTTCGCGCCAGGTCTTGAGCCCGAGCCAGATGAGATACAGGGCGCCCGCGATCTTCAAAAAAGTGAATGCCTCGGCGCTTGCGATGACGAGCGCTGATATGCCGACGGCGCCGCCGAACACGTGCACAAGGCCGCCGAGACCTAGGCCAACACTCGATGCCAACCCTTCCGTTCTGCCGCCGACAAGCGTTCGCGCCACGATATAGAAGATTCCTGGCCCCGGCGTGATCGCCACAAGCAGCGACGCTGCCAAGAACAGGAAGAACGTCTGGAAGTCCAGCATCGCCCACCCCTCTAATCGCGTCAACCAGTTCGTCTAGGGCCGGTCTTCGCACACGATGACTGCTAACCTCAGGCCGGAATCGGAATGAGGGAAGCCACTTCCCGATCTTGCGGCTTTTCGTAAGCCGCAAGGCCGGCGGCGACGCCGATGCGGTCAGCCTCCGGCCGGTTCTGGCTCATCTTGCGCTTGCCCTCGAACCTGGTGACCGGAATGCGTACTCCGATGATCCCTCGCAGCTGGGAGGCAACGAAGTCGGTGGGGGCATCGCTGACGGCCCAGGGCTTCGCGCGCGACTTCTCATGGGTGTTCGTTAGCAACGTGACCACCTCGAGCAGACGTTCGGGCTCATGGAAGAACTCAACCGGCCCGTACGCGTGGACGGCGATGTAATTCCATGTCGGCACTACCTTCCCGGTTTCTTGCTTGGTGGCGTACCATGAGGGTGTCACGTAGGCTTCCGGACCCATGAAGATGGCCAGAGCTTCGCCGGTCGGAGCCGAACGCCATTGTGGATTGGCCTTCGCCAAGTGCCCGTACAGCACTCCGTGCTCTCCTTCGGTCTCATCGAGGAAGAGCGGCAAGGGCGTCGCTATCGGCCCGTCCGCGGTGGCCGTGACCAGGTTGGCGAGGCCGGCGGACCAAATGGTCGCTCGGATGCTTTCGACCTCGTCATCTTTAAAGGCGGGGGGCACATACATGGCGGTTCTCCTCTTTCGGTCCTGGGATAGACCCAGCCTGGTGCGGTTAGAACTGCCAGTTATTACTGATTTTGATGGTCCAGTTGGAGGGGCATGGCGACTAGGACAATCGCCGCGAACGAAGCTGATCGACCGCCTGAGCCAGAAGCTGACAGCCGCGCTCAATCTGGCGCGCCTCCAGTGCGGCGTAACCCATGACAAGCCCGATAACGTCCGGCCGCTGCCGGCGGCTAGGATGGGGGTGAAAGAGTGGGGCGACCGGATAGATGCCGACGCCTTTGACGCGAGCAGCCTCGATCAACGCTGCTTCGGACGTTTGGGGCAGATCGCGAAACCAGACCACCACATGCAAGCCGGCGGCTGCGCCGTCGATTTGGACTCGATCGCCAAATCTGCGGCGCAAAGCGTCGAGCAGGACTTGCCGTCGCTCGCCGTTGCGCCGTCGGACTCGCCTGACGTGCCTGTCGTATGCACCGGTCTCGAACATCGTCGCGAGCGCTTCCTGCTCGATCAGCGGCGTGTGCCTGTCCATGATCTGCTTGGCCGCGGCGAACAGGGACTGGAGTTGAGAGGGCACCACCAGATAGCCGATCCTCAGCGTAGGCGAGAGCGTCTTGGAGACTGTCCCTAGATAGATGACGTCCTGGCTAGCTGCGAGCGCATGCAGCGGGGGGACCGGCTTAGTGTCGTATCGGTACTCACTGTCGTAGTCGTCCTCGATTACATAGGCGTCGAACTTTCTTGCCCAGGCGAGCAACTGGTGCCGACGCGCGATCGGCATGACGCCGCCCAGCGGAAATTGATGCGACGGCGTCACGTACGCGAGCCGCGCTTCGGTCTTCGCAAGCTGCTCCGTGTCCATTCCGTCGACGTCGACTGGAATCGGCACGGCGGCAGCCCCGTTCGCCGCAAAGACGTGCCTTGCCATCAGGTAGCCAGGGTCTTCCATGACGAACCGATCGTCGGAGTTGAGCAGCAGTCGCGCACACAAATCGAGCCCTTGCTACGAACCGTTCACGATGATGATTTGATCAACGTCGCATCGCACGGTCCTCGAACGCCAGAGATAGGCCTGCAGCGCCATCCGCAGCCGCCGGGAGCCGCAAGGATCGTTGTAGGCCAATCTCGCGGGCCGCCGTGTCATTGCAGCGACCACGGCTCTTTTCCACGCGAGCACGGGGAAATCCGATGGTGAGAGGTCACCATATCGAAAATTTGCGAGGAGGTTGCGAGATTGCTCCTCCGAGCGCGGCGCGACCTGTCTCAAACGCTCACCGTACCCCGACAGTCGCACCTTCCGTGACAACGGCCGCGACGTAGTGCGCACGCGTCCCCTCTCGATAACAGCTTGTGCAACGCGCGGTCGTGCGCCATGGCGGATCTCGATGAAGCCTTCCGCCGCGAGTTGCTCATAGGCGATCGTCACCGTACCGCGAGATACGCCGAGTTCCGCGGCGAGGGCGCGGGACGACGGCAGCAGCCCATCGGCGCCGTACACGCGCCCCAGGATCTGATCCCTAAGCGCTTCGTAGATCTGACGCGCTCCCATTCGCGGGGTGCGGTGCCCAGGGGGCGCCTTGATCTGTGCCATCGAAAGTTCGCATAACTAGGCTTGCTTGATAAGCCACTCTCTAGCTATTCGCCTTTAATGCCAAGCTGTTCTGAGGAGTTAGTGGCGCAGGCAAGCCGGGGGGCGCTATTCCGGGGGGGTGCCTCAGAATCCAATCCAGCGTCTTCGTTTCGGCGACCACTTCGTGCGTACTAGTCAACGGCGGCCGGTGCGGTTGCAAGCGCCATACGGCGCAAATGCAGTTCGCCCCCGGTAGCAAATCGTAATCTTTCTGCTAGTGCACTTTCAATGAACTCAGGCGCTGCATAGCGGCGATTTTCACCGAATTATGGATTGCCTCGGGAAAGCCCTTTGGCAGGTCGCTTTCAATTCTGCCGAGCGCAGCTTGAGCGGTGAAGGCGACACGTTCAATTGATTCTTGAACAAGCGTTTTCGGTACGCCCGCGGCTTCGCCTATCTGCAAGAAATGCCGGCCGTCTACTTGGGCAATCTTGTAGTGAATGTTTGTCCCTACCGACATCGCGAGCTTCGTCTGCTTGCGCTGAATTTGACCGGCGTCCAGACGCGGCTGTGCCGTGAGCACGTCGTAAAGCGTGTCAGATGATAGCGCCGCCGGCGTGATGAAGATGCTGAAATTCTTCGCATAGTCATCGCTCGCGACGATCAGCCAAGAGAAGATTTGCGCTCTGAGCAGCGCCGCCTGATCATCCGCTCCTGGCCACGACCAGCCTGCTAATCGGACAGCAGCGACCGGCTGTGGGCTATCCTGGCCGCTGCGATACGCCCACATGTACGATTTGGTCCGCGCGTCCCGTCCGTCTCCCTAACCTGAGTAGCGCCTGGCCGTCAGCTTGGGATCAGCTTTTCTGACTATCATTCGGAGCACCCCTGAGCAGCTTGGTGTTGCGATGGGACTTGCGCTGAAGGAAAGCGAACGGCCATGTATGATCGGATCAGTAACTTATCCACACCGCCGACCCAAGCTGTCGAACCGAGTCAGTCGGTGGACAGTGACAGCTTTATGGAAACAGTTGCGGATCTCGCGCTGCGGCGGAGCCCGCTGCCTGGGGACTTGCCCGACATGGGGTGCTGTGTCAGCAAGCCCGATGTCTCGGAATCAAACAACCCGAGTACATCCGGTCCAGTGAGGCCGAATGACCCACTGTTCGACTACAGGGTGGCCGAATTGGCGGACGCGAATGTAGACGGCATATGCGTTGGGCTGGCTGCGGAATGGCTCGGCAATCTCCAGTACAGCCCAAGATCCCGAATGACTACGCTAACGCCCGGATCGGACGGGCACGACTCAGCGGCTGTGTGGCAGCAGCGCTATCAAGATATCAGGGAGGACTTGCGAAACGAAGGAGCAGAACCTCCTCAGGCCAACAGTGACGCAAAATACGCCATGTTTCAGGAAGCAGGTTTGCGACCATCCCACAAAGAGAAGGTTTACAGCTTCGACGACCCTGCGAGTATCTCGAGCATGTTGGGCAAACTCACTGCCGACGGATCGAGGTATTTGCTTAGTTTGAAGTTCGTCGAAGGTGGCGGACACACAGTTGCGACGTCGACCTTCGATGGAAGGACCACGCTCTTCGATCCAAACTATGGAGAGTTCAGTGTTACATCAGACCAGGTGGATACCTTGCTCCAACGCCTCGCGGACCGATATATCGACCCCAACGGGCTGTATTTGGAATCAATTGCCACACGAAAAATGTCTTGAGCCGGGCCTTCAGGCCACAGCCGATTGGCGCCCGCGCGGCCGAATGGGCCGATCGTGCTGATACCGACTTTTCCCGATGATGCCCCGTTGCGGCCGCCGTGGGTTTTCGAGTTCCGGATGGGGGCTCCGAAAGATGCCGGCTTGACCTGCCAAGCGGCTCGTTCACGCGCATTCCGATGATCTCGCCCGGGTGTCTCCCATTTGATCTCGCCCACGTTTGAACGAACCCGCTGGACGGGAGTGGGGCAACCCTGCTGAACTGAGGTGTCCTATCTGAGAGGATGTTGGTCTTCGCACCACCCTCTCAAGACAGAAGACCCAGTGGCCACGATGAGCCCTCTTCTGCACCGAATGATCGAGGACATGATGGTCCGCAATCTGTGACCGTGGACTCGACAATCCTACATCTGCGCGATTGCAAATTTTAGCCGACATTTCGGCTGCGCCCCGGACCGCTAGTTTCGGGCAGGTCCGGGCCTACCGAACCGCATCTCATCAGCCAAAAACGTTTATGGTCCCACATCAATCAGGTTGCCAGCGCGCCGCGCCTTTCTACGGCACACGGGCGGGGCGCTGGAAAGCGCTTCACCACTTGTTTGGTGCGGTCATTGCACGCGACAACAGGGAGCAGGTTCGTGCTGTAGAATCCCCCTTCCTGTGGGCCTGGAAAGGTGACGAAGGAGAGTTATGGAAACAGATTGAAGGGCTTGAGCGCCGCAACGGCGCTGAGCGACCATCTCCTGGCGTTGTTTACCGAGTGGAGGGCTTACGCCTGACGTCGCGCTGCTGTTTGAGCGTTTTGAAAGGCTGGGCTCGTTCATCTTGAACGATACCGGAAAGCGGATGTTCAGCAGAGAGATCGAGGCGCTTTACAAAGAGGCGGGTCAACGACATCCTCTTTCACAAAGAATCCTAGTCTGCCTCGTCCGTCCGGACCGAGCCCTACTCGCCGCGTTCCCGGCGCCGCCGTTGCCGTCTCTGCCATCCGGTAACGATCACTGGCGCAGGTCTGCAGAAAGAGCCGAAAGCTGTTATGCTCAGGCATGCGCTACGGTGAAACCGCGCTTCAGATGCTCCAGCGGCATGTGCGGGACGGGGAGACGACCCTCGCTCGGCAGCGCAGGCTGATTGAACGCATGACCGACGCCGGACAATCTACCGAGGAGGCCGAGAGGCTCCTGGCCAGCTTTATCTGAAAGATGAGCACGTCGCCGGAAGCGTTTCGTGACGCAGTCTGAACGGCCAGCCTCCGGCTGACGTCGGTTCCGTTGCTTTGGGGCCTGCGGCCCCCATGCACTTCCGCGCTGCTGCGGGCGGAAAACGGCGGCCGCAGGTGTTTTCCATCAGCGGCATCTGCTCGCCCATCGGGATGGATCGGTGGATGCCGACGACATCGCCAGAACCGGCGACGCCAGCTACCGCGAACGCCAGCGACTGGTCATCCGCGAGAGCGCGTTACGCGACGGCGTCACACTCGTTGAGCGACTGGCGGCGGGTCTTGCGCCAGATGCAGCGTGATTGATGAAGCCCTGACCTGCCAGCTTATACTTTCAATGAACGCAGGCGCTGCATAGCGGCCGCTTTCACCGAAGTATGAATTGCCTCGGGAAAGCCCTTTGGCAGCTCGCTTTCGATTTTGGCGAGCGCAGCTTGAGCGGCAGCGGCTACCCCTTCGATTGACTCCTGCACGAGCTTTTTCGGTAGGCCCGCCACTCGGCCGGTCTGTACGAAATGCCGACCCTGCACCTTGGCGATCCGGTAATGGTTGTTCGTCCCTACCGACATTGCGAGCTTCATCTGCTTGCGTTGGACTTGGCCCGTGTCGAGGCTGGGCTGTGCCGTGAGCACGTCATAGAGCGGTGTCAGATGATAGCGGCCGCCCGGTGTTATGAAGACGCTGAAGTTCTTCGCGTGGCCGTCGGTTGCGCCGATCATCCAAAAGAAAATCTGTGCCTTCAACAGGATCGCCTGATCCTCGGAGGGGTTATCGCTGCCTTTGAGCAGACCAAGAAGCTTCCCCATGCCGGGGCCGCCATCGCTCTGGTACTTGCGCGTCGGCGGTACCGACAGAGCCTGACAGCAATCCTCTTGCGGAAGGCGGAGCAGACGGCCATCCCGGGTCCACCGCCGGTCGAAGCGCTCGATCACGAGCGCCGTTGTCTTGCCGAAAGTGGCAATCTCGGCTTGGTTCACCGGCAGGCCGAAGGCGGCGGCAAGTTTCAGGCAGTAGTATTCGTTCTCGACGCTGTTCGAGAGGTTGATGCCGCTGGGCAGCTCCCCGATTTGCGTCTTGAAAATGTGGGTGGTCGGCGTTGTGCCGCGCGGCTTCAGCCATTTGCCGCCGTTCCGCAGCAGGGCCGTCTTCTCCTGCGTGCCTGCCAGCGAATCCGGAAATCATCGTCGCGCCTGAGCCCGAGCGGAGCCTGGGTAAGCCCCTTGAGAAGCTTTTCGATCGCTTCGTCGTCGACGGCGTCGCCGACGATAGTGTGACCATCGCCATGGCGATCATCATCGTCGGCGACGAACTGCAGGGCGCCCACGCAGTCCCTGCCGATCGCAGCGAGCAGGCTGTAGGCATCGGTCCCGGCGGCGCCGACCTTTTGCGCCACCCGGCGGCGCAGGGCGTCCGAGTCGGGGAGGAGGTTGTCGAAGACAGCCGTAACGGCTTCGCCTCGGAAGGCATCCTCGCGCAGCGGCAGCGACAGCGAGACGGGAAGGGCATGTTCCCACCCGAGCCAATCATCCTCGTACCGGAATTGAATAGCACCGCTTGCCGCCTTGGTGAGGTGGCCAACAAGTCGGTTGTTGAGGAGCACACGCAGCGGTGCATGGCGAGGACGGCGGCCCATCAGAAGATTTCCTCGATTCCGCCGGGCCAGCCTTGCGACGGGCCACAATGCGAAATTCAAGGTCGAGACCGGCCAGCACAGCGAGGATAGTCTCGAGCCTTGCGGCCGGGTTGCCGGTCTCGATCAGGGAAATGGTCTCCTGCCGCACTCCCGCCTGGTCGGCGAGTTGCGTCTGGCTGAGGTCGCGCTTTTTGCGGGCGCGGCGTACCAGATTGCCTATCTGCTGCGGTGTTCTTGCGAGATCGGTCATGGCTCACTCTCCGGCCCCGTATTCGCTGAACCCGATAAAAGAGCAATATCGTATCTGGCGCATAAACAAAAGTTATGCGCCCGATCGCATAAAATCAATTTATCGGAAATGTCGCATAGACTACCATTTTGGCGCCGGCCCCTGGATGGGCGTAATGATCCGATGCGCCGCAGTGCGCGAAAGCACCCGCCGACGCGCCCCCAATTGCTTACACGGCCGGTTGGTCGGGCGGGTTGACCGCGACGGTCTCGCTAGCAATGCGAGACGCTGCCACAGCGCGTCCCGTTCGGCGGTAATATCCGCGACCTGTTCGAGGACTGTCTTGCGGAATTGCAGATCGCGCGTCACGCGCAACGGGAGCCCGACGGTCTCTGCTCTAAAAAGCCCGGTCATCTGCTCGATGATCGCCATCGCTTCGTCGATCCATTCCGTAGATAGATCCGATCAAGAGAATGTATTTTACCAATTGTGCGGTCGTCATCTAAGACTGTTGAGGGCAGCTGGGGCCAATCTAAGGAAGCGAGTCTCGAATGAAAAAATTGCTGTTTGTTACTGCGAGCGCCGTCGCGCTTGCAGCGGCGGTACCGACTTTCGCCGCTGATGGTGCCGCACCACCGGTCGACACCAAGGTACTCGTAGCCAATACGTCATATCCTGAATGCGATGAGGACCCGTTGAATGGCATCTGCGATCTCTTTTTTTGCTTAACCGACCCGGCGTGCTTCGCGCGCTAACAACGTAAAACAACTAAGCAGAAAATGGGATAGAGTCTCAGTACACCGGCGCTTGCCGGGACGGCGGTAACGTCCTCATTGCGTGCGGATAGGCGGCCATATGGTACAAGGGGCGCCGTCTTCGGTGTTCTCTCGGGCGACAATTCAGTCAGAGCAAGTCCACAACGTGGGGTGAGGGCGCTGTGCAAGCAGCGCTTGCGGATACTGCCTTCACCCTCGCCCACACCCAAAGGAGTTGACATAGCAAATGCTGGGTCAACGACGATGATCGACGAGCCCCTTGCTCACATGCGCACGCATCGCAACAACATTCGCCGCTACCGGGCGGGCGAGCGCCCTTCGGCGCTGCCCGCCCGATACGCGCAGCGCGCAATTGCTTCAAACCAAGCTGACGGAGCTGGAGAGACAATAGGTCCAGCGACGGCCGTCGGAAAAACGGTCGGCGCTCGATGCCCTCGCCAACGCCACCCTTCCGTTCAGCTTTCCCTCGCCGAGGCGACTTCCCGAGCGCGTGAGCACAGCAATTGAACTGACGCCTCGCTAAGGTGCCGGTCCCGCCGAACGCGGCGGGGCGTGACATGCGTTCCTCGGACGGGAGCCGAAAGGATGACGAAAGATCACAGTCTACGCGTCGCGTTCTATATATTCAGAATGTTGAGATAGTGCAGCTCGCGGCGCTGGTTCACTCGTGCAGGCGCCGATCGAGTGAGAGGCATTGCTTTGGAGCGGGAGGCCGATTCCGGCGGCAGGTAACAACATAGACCCTTCCGGCGAGGGGGCGGTGGACCACGAAAAACCTCAGGCAGGCTCTGCCGGGACATTCGAAAATATCATCAGCTGTCAGAATACCATGGATTAAGGCCAGAGAACGCAATTATTTGCTGCGAACATTTCTTATTACGAAGCGGTTCACATCCGGATAGCGGCTGTGGAAAGCCGCGAGAGCTTCTCTTCCAACATGTGCTGCGTTCCGGTGCAGTCATGTTCTTGATGAACTGATGGCTTGGTTTGAGCGAGCCGGTGGTGGCCGACTTCTATAAGCTTCTCGTCTACGAAACCGGCGGCTTCTTCGTCGACCATTGCGATACCGCGGAATCTCGGCACACGATGGTGCTCCTGCTGCCTTCGGACCATCGTGGCGGCGAACAACGTAGATAGAGTCTTGCTTTACGTGGTCGAGCGCGCCGCTTTACGATCCGATTCCTAAACAGCCAAGAGGTGCCTGATCCCACAAAGCTCGTTGGTCCGATGATCGAGCGGTTCTCGTTTTGCGACGACGCGCGTCGGACTCCCAAGACAGGTAGGGCGATCCGGAACTTTGCGCGATTCTTGCAAGAGTCATCGCAGGATGATCAGTTGAAGGTTCTCTTGTCATGAACGAGCGGCGGACGCAGTCGAATATCGCCTACGCAATCTGCGGCTTCAACGATATTCCAAGCCAGCGCGCCATGGGCTTCCACCTCATGATAGTGGACGAAGACGGCGGTCACAGGCCGTGGCCCATTGTCGTGGTGCGCTGGGGCAAGCGGGTGTTTGCCTATCTCAACAAATGCCCGCACACTGGCGTCAATCTCGACTGGGAACGCAACCAGTTTTTCGATCCCCTCGGTATACGGCTGATGTGCGGCAAACACGGCTCGACCTTCGAGCTCGGCACGGGCCGCTGTGTGGACGGCCGGTGCAAGGGCAGCAGTCTCACGCCGGTCGCTTTGACGGTGCTGGACGGCGATATCTGCGCGACCGGCGTGCGGCTTGTCCAGGAGGAGGATTCCTCTGGCTAAGTTGAAGTCGGTGCTCAGACCGGCCGGTTCTCGTTACGGTTTCTTACTGGTTCCATCCTCTTCAGGCCGTCTTCGTAAGAGATTTCATCATAGGACGCATCGACACCCTTGCTTGCGTCGAGCAGGTAGTCGAGCTTGCCGGGCGCGTCGAGCTTCTTAATGTCATTTTTGTCGACCCCGACCAGGTCCATCATCTCCTTCCAAACGGTGGATTCATCGCACGGCAGCACGTTGAAGGTGATACCGCGGAGCTTGATTCGATATTTCGCCAACAGGTCTATGTTGTTGCAAAACATGAAGTAGCTGCCATCAGGACTTAGCGCGCCGTCAAGAACATTTGCGACATCAGCAAGATAAGCGAAGCAGTGCAGATAGCCGGCAAGCACCGAAATGCTGCGTTCGCCCTGCTGCACGACCGTCAGTACCTGCTCGATCGAATAGTGGGGCGGCCGCTTCTCGTCGGCGACCTGGGCCTGGAATTTTAGGGCGATATCGCCGCGAAAGCCGAACCGGCCCTCCTTGGTGGTCCCGCCCTTGAATATGGCATTGAGCAGGCGTCCCTCGTTCTCCAACCGGCCTAGCGCGGTGTTCTCGATTGCAGTCATAAAAAATCATCCCTCGATCCAAGACAATCGCCGGACACTCCGGCGGCAGAAGACGCAATGCAAATTGTTTGCCGTCGCGTTCGTAACGCTTCATCGGCTAATCCATAAAGAAGACGCCCAAAAGCTTCCGCGATACCTCGAAAACCTTTGTCAGCAACCCGACACACGTCGCAAAGCCAACAGGCGCGATTTTGAAAAAAGTAAGCATTGTCAGGCTCGTGCGCGCTGGCATGCGACTTGCCAATTCTCATGCAAACGAGTTGGGAAAATATGGGTGCCATGATCAATCTGACGAATTGCGCAGTGAATGCGCTCAAGAGCGCGATCTCGGCTTCGGCGCAGCCGACGAGCGGCCTGCGCATCATGGTCGAGACCGGCGGCTGCGACGGATTCAAATACAAGATGGGTTTTGCCGACGAGGCAAAGTCCGACGACACCGTCATTGAGCGCGACGGGATCAAGGTGTTTGTCGACAATAAGAGCCATGAGCACCTCGCCGGCACGACGATCGATTTCGTGGTGGCGCTGGAGGGATCGGGCTTCACCTTCGACAACCCAAACGCCAGCTCGAGCTGCGCCTGCGGAAAATCCTTCGGTAGATGAAAAGAGAAATCGAAGCATGCTGGTGGAACCAGAACAACTAAAGCAAGCGCCGATCATTGAGAGCGATCGGGAGCAACTCATTCGCGCTGTGATCGAGGAGATCCGGCCCAATCTGCAACGCGACGGCGGCGATTGTCAGCTGGTCGGGACCGAGGGCAGCAAGATCATGGTCAAGCTGACTGGTGCCTGCGCATTCTGCAAGCTTTCAAGCGTGACGCTAGAAAGCATTCAGGCGCGGCTGGTTGAAAGGCTCGGCGAATTCGTTCGCCTGATCCCGGTCGCCGGCGTCGGCAATACGCGGCATTGAACGAGGTGTTTGTGCCGATCTATCTCGATAACAATGCGACCACACGGACAGATCCGTGCGTCTTGCAAGCCATGCTACCGTTCTTCACAGAGCGGTTCGGTAATGCCTCGTCCAGCCATGTCTTCGGCAGCGAGGTCGCGGGCGCGGTGGGGAAGGCGCGCCGCAGCCTGCAGGATTTGCTGGGAGCCGCCCACGATCATGAGATCGTCTTCACCTCCGGCGGGACCGAGTCCAACAATACCGCCATCCTTTCTGCGCTTGCGACCCAGGAAGGGCGCGACGAGATCGTCACCACTTCCGTCGAGCATTCCGCCATTCTAGCTATGGTGGAGCAATTGGCGACAAGGGGCATCAAGACGCACGTGATCCCGGTGGATTCGCGCGGACGACTTGACGTCGAGGCCTTTCGCTGGGCGCTTGGACCACGCACGGCGATCGTGTCGGTTATGTGGGCCAACAACGAGACCGGTACGATTTTCCCGGTGGAGTTTCTGGCTGGGTTGGCGCGTGCGGCGGGCGCGTTGTTTCACACTGATGCGGTACAGGCCGTAGGCAGGGAGCCCATCGACTTGAAAGACAGTGCTATCGACATGCTGTCGCTGTCGGCACATAAACTGCATGGCCCCAAAGGGATCGGAGCGCTCTATTTACGCAAAGGCACGAAATTCAGGCCGCTGATCTGGGGCGGCGCACAGGAACGACGACGACGCGGCGGAACCGAGAACATCCCGGGCATCATTGGTCTTGGAAAAGCTGCAGAGCTTGCGGCCGAGCGGCTCGAGCCGGAGCGCGTTCGAATTGGTGCGTTGCGCGATCGCCTGGAGCAGGCGATTTTGCACAACTGCCACTGCATGGCGCTCGGCGATGTCGGCAATCGGCTGCCGAATACGGTTAACATCGCCTTCGAAGATCTCGAAGGCGAAGCAATCGTCCATCATCTCAAGCGCGCGGGCATTGCCGCTTCGCAGGGATCAGCTTGCAGCTCGTGCTACATGAAGCCGTCTCATGTGCTGCGCGCCATGAACGTGCCTGCGAGGAGCCTGCGCGGCGCGGTGCGCTTTTCCTTGTCGCGTGAAACCACCGTCGAAGAAGTCGATCAGGTCGTCCTAATAATGTCCGGCATCGTGGCTCACCTGCGCACCATGTCTCGAGAGCATCCCAATCACGCCGCCAATTCGCCCTGATACACGAGTTGATCTGATGAAAATCATGATTCGCCGCTCTCCGGAGGCGGGCCTGTCGATTTACGTGCCGAAAAAAGATCTCGAGGAGCCGATCGTTGAATCGGAGCACGAGATGTTGTGGGGCGGCTGGATCAAAATAGCCAATGGCTGGGTGCTCGATCTGCCCGAGATGGCCAGCGATACGCCGCTCCCGATCACGGTCAATGCCAGGAAGCGTGGCGAGGGCGCGGACGAGTGATGAAGACGCTGCCGCAAATCGACTTTGTTGACGCTGCCGATGCGGAGGCGATTCTCACTGACGTGGCGAACCGGCTGCGTTCCGGCAGCATTGTTCCCTATCTCGGACCTGGCCTGGCCGGTTCGTCCAATCCGGATGCGCCGATGAATCCGGAGACCTTGGCTGCCTTCTTTGCCACCAAGGTCGCTCTGCCGCGCCGGGCCAAGTGCAATGTCTGGGCGTCGGCGCAGTATATCGAGAGCAACAAGCATCGTTCTACCGTGACCGCATTGATGGTGCAGGCCTTTGCTGCACCGGTCGAGCCGATGCCACTGCATCATCATCTCGCCGCGTTGTCCCTGCCTCTCATCGTCGATGCCTGGTATGATAGCGCGATGCGTACGGCGCTTTGCAAGCACGAGGGATGGGGCGAGGTGCAGGGCATCACCCGCGCCGGCATCTGCGAGGAGCGCTGGTATCGCTTCTATAATGCGGAGGGCAGAGAGATCGATCGTGCTGCGGCGCAGAGCTGGACCACTGTCCTCTACAAGCCGCACGGCAGCGTACTGCCTGCGAGGAACTTCCTGATCTCGGACGCTGACTATGTCGAGGTGCTGACCGAGATCGACATTCAAGCGCCGATCCCCGATGTGGTGAAAGAGCGGCGCAGTGGCCGAAGCTTTCTCTTCATCGGTTGCCGCTTCAACGATCAGCTGCTGCGAACCTATGCGCGGCAGCTCATCAAGCGCTCGAGCGGTGTTCATTACACCATCGTGGAACCGGGTGTGCTGTCCAGGAACGAGCTGCGCTTTCTGGTCGAACAGGGGCTGACGCCGCTTGCGATCCCGCTCCCGCGCGCGACCGCGATCCTGCTCGCTGCCTGACAGACCTTGCATATGGGGCGATGTTGCTCGCTTGCCGGCGCACGTAAGTTATCCTGAATTTCGCGCCTGGGGTTGACTGCGCTCACTGTCAGGATCGAGACGCCTTGTCACGCTTTGAACATTTCTAATCTCGTGCAGACGGCTTTGCTTCCACGGCCGACCGCGGCAGGCGGCTCACTTTTGGCTTAGATCAAAATTCCTCGCCATTCCCGGCCATGGCACGCGAGTTGCAAATCGTCTTTTTAGTTTCCGCCTGCAGGGGAGAATCGAAGGATGGACGTATCAGCGCTGGACGAAGCAAGCTCGGCAGCAAGCGCCGTCGAGATCGGCGAGATCAGGCAGGTGATCGCCGAGCACAAGGGCTGCGGCACGTCCGGCGCCAGCGGCAAGGCGAGCTGCGGCTCGCAAGCCAGCCAGGCTAAGCTGCCGACCGAGATCTGGGAGAAGGTCAAGAACCATCCCTGCTACAGCGAAGAAGCGCATCATCACTACGCCCGCATGCATGTTGCAGTCGCGCCTGCCTGCAACATGCAATGCAATTACTGCAATCGGAAATATGATTGCGCTAATGAATCGCGCCCGGGCGTGGTGAGCGAAAAACTAACGCCGGAGCAGGCGGCGAAAAAGGTGCTGGCGGTCGCCTCCGCCATCCCACAGATGACGGTGCTCGGCATCGCAGGACCCGGCGATCCCCTGGCCAATCCGAAAAGGACGTTCAAGACCTTCGAGCTGGTGGCCAAGGCCGCTCCCGACATCAAGCTGTGCCTGTCGACCAATGGCCTGATGCTGCCCGACCATGTCGACACGATCGCCCGCTTCAAGATCGACCACGTCACCATCACCATCAACATGATCCACCCTGAAATAGGCGCCAAAATCTATCCTTGGATTTTCTACAATCACACGCGCTACACGGGCCTCGAAGCCGCAACGATCCTAAATGAGCGCCAGCTGCAAGGCCTCGAGATGCTGACGAAGCGGGGTATTCTATGCAAGATCAATTCGGTGATGATCCCGGGCATCAACGACCATCATCTGGTCGAGGTCAATAAGGCGATCAAATCGCGCGGCGCGTTCCTACACAACATCATGCCACTGATCTCCGCGCCCGAGCACGGCACCGTATTTGGTCTCAACGGCCAGCGGGGTCCGATCTCGCGAGAATTGAAGGCGCTGCAGGATGTGTGCGAAGGCGAGACGAACATGATGCGGCACTGCCGGCAGTGCCGCGCCGACGCTGTTGGCCTGCTCGGCGAGGACCGAGGTGCGGAGTTCACTACCGAGAAGATTATGGCCATGGACGTCAATTATGATCTGGAGATGCGCAAGGCCTATCAGGCCAAGGTCGAGGAGAAGCGCGCCGCCAAGGTTGCCGCAGCGCAGGAGGAGCTCGCCGAGCTCGCCAGCGAAATGAGTGGCATCAAGCTCCTGGTTGCTGTGGCGACGAGGGGCTCGGGCCTCATCAACGAGCATTTTGGGCATGCCAAGGAGTTCCAAGTATACGAACTCTCCACTACGGGTGCCAAATTCGTTGGCCATCGCCGCGTCGATCATTATTGCCGAGGCGGTTATGGCCAGGAGGAGAACCTTTCCACCATCATCCGCGCCATCAACGACTGCCATGCGGTGTTTGTAGCCAAGATCGGCGGCTGTCCGAAAAGCAATCTGTTGAAGGCCGGAATCGAGCCAGTCGAACACTACGCCTATGAGTTCATCGAAAAATCAGCAATCGCCTGGTTCAAGTCATATCTCGACAAGGTGCAAAGCGGCGAGATCCAGCATGTCGAGAAGGGCGAGGCGGCGATCCGGCAGGGCGCGATGATTTCGGCTGCTTAAGGGAGACGTCATGCCGTTCAAGATCATTGCCTCGCAATGCACGAGCTGCTCGGCTTGCGAGCCGGAATGTCCGAATGTCGCTATCTCGGAGAAAGGCGGGGCGTTCGTCATCGACCCGAAGAAATGCACCGAATGCATCGGCCATTTCGACGAGCCGCAATGCGTCGCGGTGTGCCCGGTCGATAGTACATGCGTCGTCGACACCTCATTGCCGCGCTACCAGGCACCGGCGTAAAGAGGCTCGAGCCTATGACTTTCACGCTGGGGGCCACCGCTGAAAAACTCACGAGTTTCGTGCTGCGCGCCGATTGCACCGCTGGCGCCAGCGTCCGGCTCGCCATCACGGCAGATGGTTGCCAGGACTGTACCGGCGATATAGGTCTTGCCCCGGCACCGCGGCCCGTTCAGCAAGGACTCGACCCGCAACAGCCCGAAGTTGCTTCTCCATGCCGAGAACCAGCCAATGCTGGTCGTCTCGCGACCGATCTGACCGACACCGCTGCTAAGACCGAGCTGATCTTCCCAGGATTGGGTGTGCTGCTCCAGCAGCACCGCAAAGGCTGCCCGTTCGAAGAGGAAAGCTGCCGATGAACCTCGATGGGACAGGCAATCCGCTGTTCGAGAGGAAGGGGGCGCTCACCGCGCACACGCTACTCGGAAATGGCCTGCCGCGCGAAGCGGAGGATCATCTGTGGCAGGCCGGGCAGACCTACCACCTGGACGAGATCGCGGAAAAACACCTGCACGAAGCGCAGGCGCTGGCGCCGGGACACGCCGCCGTCCTGATCGGACTCTATCGCTTTTATTTCTACAAGGCTCGCTTGGCCGAGGCGTTGGAGCTCGCAAAGCTCTGTATTTCTGAGGCAGCGCGTGAAAACGGTCTCTCAGACGACTGGCGGCGGGTCAGCGCGACCGATGCTGCTTTCGATTGCTATGAGAATAGCTTGCCGCGCTTCTATTTATTTTCACTGAAAGCCTACGCCTACCTGCAGATGCGGCTCGGCAATCTTAATGAAGGGCACGCGGCCGCAGCTCGACCCGACCGACAAAATCGGCGCCAAGGTACTCCTAGACGTGGTTGAGCGGATAGGACAAGACGATGATCGATGACATCGATGAGGCCCGCGACTGGCTTGGCAATGAGATCGACTGCGGCACCTGCAGGCACCTCGGGCTCAGGGCCACTGGCGGCTGCTGCTTGACGCAAGCCTGCGTCAACGACCGTTATGCCCAGCGCATAGACCGCTTCTTCAACTGGAATCCGCAGCTAGCCGACGCTTACATCACACATCCGCATTTCGAGGTGCGCGCGATCGCGGCCAGACACGCCAACCTGTTCCTACTGCCGATGCTGCTCGAGGACGCCGAGGAAACCGTGCGCTGGAACGCGGTGCGCCGACTTCCCAAGCGCTTTGTGCTGCGGCTACGCAGCGACCCGCATCGGGATGTGAGGATGCGGGTTGCGACCTTGCTGGAAGGCGAGGAGCTGGCGCCAATGATGTCGGATCAGGACTATTACGTTCGCCTGGTGGTGGCGAGCCGGATCGCATCGGCGCTGCTTGGGCGTCTCATGAACGATGACGAGCCCAAGGTGCGCCGCGTGGTTGCGCTCCGCATTCCCTATGACTGGCTTCTGGGCATGGTCAATGATCACGATTCGAGCGTGCGGCTCGAGATCGCACGGCGGCTATCTCCGGATTCGCTTAGCGTGCTGCGTCGCGATCCAGATTGGCGCGTCCGTTATGAGGTGGCAAGCCGCATTAGAGCGGCCGAACTGGCTGAGTTGACCGAGGACGATGACGCGATGGTGCAGGAAGTCGCCCGCGGGCGCGTGGCGATCCGGCCCGAACGACCGAGAGAGAGTGGGACATGAGCAACATCGTTCGCGACAGTGAGGATGTCGAGCTGACCGGGCCGCCTTTCTTCAGCTTCGGCGAAAAGGTGCGGGCGAACCGCGCCATCCACAATGATGGAACTTATGCCGGCAAGGAAGTTGGCGAGATCCTCGCCAAAAAGGGAGAGGTGGGTTACGTCGTCTCAATCGGCACTTTCCTGCAGCAGTTCTACATTTATGGCGTCGAATTTCTCGAAAGCGGCAACCGCGTCGGCATGAAGCGCAAGGAGCTCGAGCCGGTGGTGGCGCGCGAGGAGCTTGAGGACCTGCCGTTGCCGGAAGAGGCCGCCCCGTGACCGACCCGAGGCTGCCGAAGTACCAATGGGGCCAGCGCGTCAAGGCGGCGGTCGACCTCATTAACGACGGCTCCTTTCCGGACGCACCGGCGAACGGATTCTTGATCGGCGCCGGAGCGATCGGCGAGATCGTGCAGGTCGGAAGGCATACCTTAGCGAACGTGCCAATCTATCTCGTCGAGTATGGCGAGCGGCTGGTCGTCGGCTGTCTTGAAGAAGAAATCACAGTGCTTTGAGGGGAGCCGTTCGCAATGAATGCCGCGGTAATGAGAAAAGTAGGGATCGGGATTAATCCTCATCCGAACGAGCTCGATTGCAAGCGGATCGAGCGCGCCTTGAGCTCGCGCCAGCGCTATCGCTATGTCTCGCCGAATGTGAAACCGGTGAGGGGTGGCTATCTGATCGAGAGTCCCTGCTGCTCTCACAATATCGATAAGGACGGCGGCCTCATCGACGTCGCGCTAGTCCACCATGACACGGTGAACGGGATGTGGAAGCTGTTTCGAAAGAACCACGCAAGCGGACTCTGGGAGTTTTATAGCATCTACTACCGCCTGACCTCCGCAATCGAAGAATTGAACACCGATCCCGAGCGGCTGTTCTGGCAATGAAGCTGATTTTGGAACCAATTATATGGGAGCCGCGATGCCGCTTGGCACAGACGAACTGATCGAAATCGAACGCGTGCTTGCGGAAGCGAAGCTTGATGCTAGCTCACTCTCCGAGCTGCGGCGCCGCTTTCCGCAGCTCGCCGTGACGCGCTGTGATGCCTCTGACGTGACGGAGCGGCCGTTCAGGAGTTTTCCGCATTTCGACCTGCATCTGATCGATGGCTGCGATCGCTGCGTGCAGATCACGACTGATCCTGCGCGGGCGATTGGCATCCTGCTGGCGGCAAGGAGTACCGGACCGTGACCGGCGTTAGAGTCGCAGGGCGTCGCAACCATGGCGCAGACGCGGCTGATGCTTCCTTCATTCCGCTCTCCGATCCCGATATAACCTCCGCCGAGCTCTCTGCCGTTGAAGCGCTGCTGTGTTCGCCGCGAGTCTCCAATGGACCCATCACTGACGTCTTCGAGAAAGCCTTTGCCGCCTATCTTGGCCGCAAATATGCCGTTGCCGTCCCCAGCGGCACGATCGGGCTCTTGCTTGCGCTAAAAGCGCTCGGCGTCGGACCCGGGCAGGAGGTGATTGCCTCGCCTTATTCGTTTCGCGAGACGGTGCATGCTATCAGTCTAGTGGGCGCGCGGGCCGTGTTTGCCGACGTCGACTATTGGTCGGGAGCCTTGGCTCCGGCGAAGGTCGAAGAGCGTGTCACGGCCAACACGCGGGCGATTATAGGTGGCAACCCGAATGGCCATCCAGCGCCATGGTCGGAGCTGCGCGCGATCGCGCAGCGCCATCAGCTGCCGCTCCTGGAGGATTCGACCGAAGCGATCGGTTCGAGATACAAGGGCGAGCTCGTCGGCCGCTTTGGCGATATCGCCGTGTTCGACTTCGCCCAGCCACTAGCCTTGACCTGCGGTGAAGGCGGCATGGTGGTGACCGACGACATCGACTTGGCCGTTGGCCTACGTCGCCATCGCGCACATCGACTGGATGAGCGCTTCTCCGTTGTCATCAGCAGCGCAGCGCCCCACCAGGCCGGCATGAGCGATCTCACAGCTGCGCTAGGCCTTGCGCAGCTAAGGCGCCTCGGGGAAATCCTGGAGCGGCGCCGGCTCGCCGAACAGCTCTACAATGCGCATATGCAATCCTTTGAGGGTATCAAGCCGCCCTATGTGGCTCCCGATGCGACCGGCGTGAACTGGTTCCTCTATCTTGTCCATCTCGGGACGCGCTTCACGCGCTCCAGCCGCGATGCCATCGTCGATGACCTGCGCACCGAGCAGGTCGAGGCCGCCGCCTATTGCTATCCGTTGCATTTGCAGCGGCATTATTTTGATGTCGGCTATCGGCATGGCGATTTCCCGGTCACGGAAAAGATCGCCGATCGCGCCGTGGCACTGCCATTTCACACCCATCTGACCAGCGACCAAATTGAGTTCATCGTGGAGACGGTGAAGGATGCGTCAATCAACATCGGCGCTGGCGCAGCAATTTATTAGAGCATTCAATGCGACGCAAAGGGAAGGCTTGAATGACAGTCACGGTCTCATATTGGGACAAGATAATGGAGATCATTCAGGCTACATCACTGTTGGCGGTGCTGCAGAACCCGAATACTCCAGACAAATGCAGGCGGCAGACTAGGGGCCAACGAGGCCGCAAGGAACTTTCGATGGCAAGCGCGAAGAGCGAGCGAAGAGAATGAGAAGCTCGAAAGCGGCCCTTCCGGCTCGCCCGCGAGCCCAAGGCGCTCGTAACGAAAACATGAATCGAGCCCTTGGGCTTCGGCTCGGGTTTGTTCAGGCTCGGGGTTAAATAGCAGAGAAGGCAAATGGATTTCGCAATAGATCATTGTTCCTGAACGGGACAGCGGTGGAGATTGGTGAGCCCCGGCCGGCTTCGCGGCGCACTTTGGTTCTGGCATTCTCAGCGCGCCGTCGATGCCTGCCAGGAGCTGGCCGGTGGATTTTGGCGCGCTTCGGCTGACCCGTGCCGTCGTCGACGCCTTCAGGCAGGAAAGCGTGACGAGCATGAGCCAAGGGAGCATCGCGACATGGGCAGCCAAGAGATTGAGGTGTTCGCCATTTGTCACGCCGATCTAATCGAGCGGGGCGGCGCGAAGGGCTTTAGCCTGTCGCGGATCGATGAAAGCGGCGAGAGCCGGCCGTTTCCGATTGTCGTGGTGCGGACATTCGGAAATGCCTACCACGGCTATGTCAACCGCTGCCCGCATGACGGCGTCTGGCTCAACATCGGCGCCGGAGGATTTTTCTCGTCGGACCGCGCCTTTATTAGATGCGGCCGGCACGGTGCGACGTTCGAGATCGATAGCGGGTTTTGCATCGATGGCCCCTGCAACGGAAAAGCCCTTGAGCCGGTCGCGCTCGCCGTGATCGACGGCGAGGTCTGCCTGTGTGGCGTGAAGCTGGTAGAGGACAAGGGGTTTGCCGATCCGTTTGAGGACAGCGACGAAACCATGGACATTATGATCCATCCGGATTAACAGACATGATCTCATGACCTTGGCTGAGCAGTCTTTTGGGAAAGCGCCGTCGTTCTCATGAAGATTCACCAGGCCTGCGCCTGTCGCTGCTTTCGAACGGGTGAGAGATCATGGCCCGGGCACGCTCGCGGAGTCATGCGCTGCGCGTACGAAGCACAAGTAGTCGTCCGTGAAGAGCGGCTAAGCGATTGAGCTAGAATCGCATTTGTC
>NZ_LLYB01000119.1:0-1883 GCF_001440475.1 Bradyrhizobium lablabi
CGGCCTGATTTGGGAATCCCAAACGATTCAATTTGGTCGGAACCCGCTCTAATGGGCTCGCAGATGCCGCAGTTGTTGTGTCCCGGCGATCAGGCGGCACGTCGATCTACTCGTAATCAACAAATTCTCTAAGCAAGAGGCGTCCGGCCGGGGCCTGCGCGACGAATTTGCTGATGCCATCATTGCTGGTGTGCCGCTCCTCACCGCCGTCCCCGAAAAATGCCATGCCGCCTGCCGGACATTCACCCGAGATGTCGGCACGACGCTGCTGTGCGAGCGCCAGGTCGTGGAGGGATGGTGGCGCGACATCGCCCTGCGCCTGCCGCGCATCCGCGCGCATTCCATCCCGTCAGCGGCTATTTACCCACATCAGATCCGATAGACTGATCACGCGCGGGAGGACATCCACAATTTTGATCCCGGGAACGTGCGCTACGTCATTGGCGTCGACCAAAACACCGTCATTGCCGGTTCCCGCGCCACCTCACATCCGCTGTCCTCGTGCGCGTCGGGCAATCGGTGGCTTGGCGGAACATTGCCGCGGGCGCGGGGTTTCATCTTAATCAATTGCAATCGTTCGGCATCATAACCCGAACAGTTGGCTTGGGGCTAATCGTTCAAAGGCGCGCAACCGGCGGAGCACGGCAACATGCTCGGTTGTTGATGCAGGACGGCAGAACCATTCAAACCATGCTGTTAAGATGCCATCACGACGAGCATCCGATTGTCACATTTCACCCAGTTGAATCGCGATATCATCTGGCATATCGCTTGCTTCGCCTGATGCCGGAATCATCGGTTTCTGCGCGAAGCAATCTTGTGAGGACAATATGCTTGGAATTGGAAGTAAGTTGCCGTCGTTCGAAATCACAGGCGTGAAGCCCGGTTTTCATCTGCACGAGGAAAACGGGCAGAGCGCGTTCGAGACGCTGACGGAAAACAGCTTTCCTGGAAAATGGAAAGTCATCTTCTTCTACCCCAAGGATTTCACCTTCGTCTGCCCAACCGAGATCGCGGAGTTTGCCCGGCTATCGAAGGATTTCGCCGAGCGCGATGCTGTCGTGCTAGGCGGTTCGACCGACAACGAGTTCTGCAAGCTCGCTTGGCGGCGCTCGCACAAGGACCTGCAACATCTGCCAATCTGGCAGTTTGCCGACACTAAGGGCGGGCTGGTCGATGGCCTCGATGTGCGTTCGCCCGACGGCGTCGCCTATCGCTACACATTCGTCGTCGACCCCGACAATACCATCCAGCACGTCTACGCGACCAATCTAAATGTCGGCCGCAGCCCGAAGGACACGCTGCGCGTTCTGGACGCGCTACAGACCGACGAGCTCTGCGCCTGTAACCGCGAGATCGGCGGCGAAACCCTGAAAGTTGCTTGAGGCATCAATGTCGATTGAACAGCTAAAGGACCAGATTCCCGATTTCGCCAAGGACGTGAGACTCAACTTGGCTTCGATCCTGTCGGATGAGACGCTATCACCGCAGAGCAAATACGGGCTGTTGCTCGCCACCGCGATTGCGGTCCGCAATCCCGTGGTGATCGCCGCAATGGAATCTGCGGCCGCCGTCGTGATAACGCCGGCCGCGGTCGCGGCGGCAAAATCCGCGGCCTCCATGATGGCGATGAACAACGTCTACTACCGCTTCGTTCACCTCGCCTCCAATCCGGAATACAAGACGATGCCGGCGCGGCTGCGCATGAACGTGATCGGCAATCCCGGCGTGGACAAAGCCGATTTCGAGCTGTGGTCGCTGGCGGTAAGCGCCATCAACGGCTGCGGCGCCTGCATGGACGCCCATGAGAAGGCGCTGCGGGAAGCCGGCGTCAGCTCGGCTGCCATCCAAAGCGCGGTCCGCTTTGCCGCGATCGTGCAGTC
>NZ_LLYB01000119.1:2184-20788 GCF_001440475.1 Bradyrhizobium lablabi
AGTAGTCTTCGTCGGCGCAAATGCACCGTCCCGACGTATCTTTCGCCTTAGGATCGTGAAGATGCGAGGCGAGTGGACGAAGTAGGTTAATCCGTGTGCTTGTGGTCCGCAGGTTCAGAAGCCCGGAAGCGTGCTTCACGAGATCGGCCGCCAACATTATGCCAGCGAGAGCCGACTGAAACGACATCGGCACAACGGCTCTCACCGGCTGCGCTCCGTCCGTCAGGCGCATGACAATCCCTCCGCAGATTGCCCGCTGGTGAAAGGATCGGACGGACTGGCCGACAAACTCTTTAAGGGCTTCGGACGGAATGTTGAACGCTTTGGCGACACGTTCGACGAAACCTACATCCACCGGCCTGTTCGTCTGAAGGAGATCCCGGATCTCCTGTTGGGCCTCCGGCATCTTCAGCTCCTCAGCAATCTTCTCGTCTTCGTCCTTTATCTTCCCGTGAGGCAAGTAAAGGCAGGCCAGACATGCCCGGCCGTCATCAAAGCCATGGCGCGACACTCCGAGATCAAGCTCTTGTGTCCAGGCGTTTACGATCCATTTCGGCAACGCCCCCTGCACGGCAATGCGGTCCGGAGCGTTGTCCAATGCGACAGCTACTCTTTCGAACATCCAATCGTTCCGGTCGCTCACATAGACGCCCCATTTGGCACAATGCGCCGACGCTTCCAGCGCGGTGTCCGCGAGCGCGGCCCGCGCCAGATCCACTTTTGGTGAACCAACATCACATTGGCCGGCCAACACGTAGCGCTGTAGATTCGAAAGATCGACCTCCTCATCGTCCACCAGACGGAGCGATCCCTTAAGGCTCGCCGTGCGAGCCAAAGCCCAAATGGCACCATTGCCGATCGCGCCGAGCCCGACGAGGTGAGTCTCGCCGATATCCGTTCCTTCCAAACCAGGACCGGAGTCAGGGGTACCCTGGGCGTAGGTCAGCATTGACAGGTCGATAAGTTCGTCGGCGTCGCCCTGCTCCAGCTGGTCGGCAAATACCGTCCGAAAGACGTTGGCTGCCGCGAAGCATGACGCAGCTCCCGCGCCAAACGGATTCTTCGAGTTGCCGGAGCCAACCAGACCGCGGCTCGAAAGTTTGGCTCTCCATCCGTCCGAGCCGATGAAGAAGGTCGGACACTTAATGCGCGACGGACTGCTTCCAACGACCACGGAAACCTTGACGGCCTTCCTGGTTTTGGCGAGCTCGATTTCAGGATTTATAGAATTCGCCAGGAACTCCAGGACTGGAACATGATCCTTCGCCTTTGCATCAAGCGGCTGCAGCGCGATCGTCGGATAAAGACGCGACAACAGCCTGATGATCATATCCAGGCTGGCTCTGCCTTCCCGCGACTGCACGGCTGCGCCGTCGAAAGACACTCCGATCACTTGCGCGGCAAGCCTGTCCTCGAACGCCGACGCCTTGAAATTGGTCAGCACCCGCGACGCTGCCGACGCCGCGCGGTCCATGAAGTTGGCCATGGCCATCGGTCAATCCTTGATTAAAATCATCCGCGTAACCTGGCCCCCCGACAAGGGGCGCCACACTCCAGCCCCGTCAAGCCGGTACGATGCGACGTTCCTGAGATCGAAGGGCAATCGCGCGAAGTCCGGCACGACCAAAGACAAGCACCCCACCGTCGTGGCGATCGCGTACTCGTCGTCCGTGCTGGAATGATAGGCTCGGCCGGGATGACTGTGTATCTGGGCAATGAGCGCAAGCTTCTCCCGGTACAGCCATACATTTATGCGATGCAGCTCTTCAGGTCCTATTACGACGCACACCCCATCGGCAGTACGTATGTGGCGCTGGGCAGGAATGAGCGTCCTATGTACCTGAAAATGGTGCCCCGTCTGACGGCCTACCCAAAGGCCGAGACCTTCATGCCCTTCACGACCCACCTTCCGCAAATGGGCATGGAGTTCGTCTACGCAGCCAGGCGGTACCGAGAGGACCGTAACGTCCGCAATCTGATTCATTCCGGTACGGCCAGTAATGAGGGCAGCACGTTCACCGCCGGGATCTGGACCTGCACCTGGTAATGCTCGATCGGCTTTACCCCGTGGTGCCAGATCTTTTCGAGGATAAAAGCCAACGATCCTTCGCCAGAGCTTCGATGCAGCAGCCATGAATCACCCGTGTGAGCGGGATTGTTGTGGTATTCGAGAATGCCGGGAAGACAAATAAATGGCCGATCATCAGGGCTGTTGTACTGAATCATGTTTGTCATTTGCACCCCTCCCTGCTGGGCCAGCGCCAGAATGGTCTCGGGAGTTGCGCCGGGGATTGCCGCACGGCGAAGCATTTGCAGCTGGAGCAATTTGGCGGGTATCGGTTCGCGCATGAAAGGGTCCACGAACCTGACGGAGGGCGGCCGCAGATCGTAATTCGTAAAATTCAGCACGATGGCAGCGACGATCGGAGGCGGTCTCGGCTTAGTCGCCGCGAAAGCCACAAAGATCTCCGGAAACTCTGCGTCAAGCAGGATCCAGCCCCTCTTGCGATAGGCCGATTCCATGCTCCGATAGTTGGCAAGCTCCCGCTCGAACTTTACGCGCGAGACCTCGGGATCGACAGTTTGGAGATCAGCCACCGGCCACGCCAGCCTTGAGGCTCAGGAACAGCGTCACTTGCTTGCCAAATCCAAACTCGCCTAGCTTCTTGTCCGGATCCAACAGCTCGCCCGCTTCGTTCTTGATCTCCCAATTTTCGGGCGGCTGAGCCAGGTTATTGGTCTCCTCCAGCGCCTTTTGGCGGGCCACATGCAGCGGCTGCTGCTCTATGGCCTTAATGACGACAGGCTGACCGTTCACGACCATCGTGATTTCGACGAAATCCGCGCCGTGATCACTTCCCGGCTTCTTCTCATTCTTCATTTTTGGTCCTGTTGTGTGTGGGCGGCGCTTGGAATCGATGCTGTCGATTGTATGCAGGGGACGACGTGTTAAAAAAAGCGAGCATGCCACAAGATGCATTCGGAAAGTCTTCATTTTGGCGCGGGGTTATGCAGTTTTCAGGCGTTAGCGCTCTTTCGTCCACATCTCCGACCCGTTGCGGCTTGAGCCGCGCAGACCGGCGGGCTCGCCAGTGAGCAGCATCCGGAACACGTCGCCACACTGGCGCATGCGGCTCAAGCTGGACAACCGATGTCTCGTGCCCTTCAACGGCTTTGCCGGATATGCCCGCGAACCGAACCCGAGACGAAGAAGAAGGATGTCGTCTGGTTCGCGCTAAAACGAGGATCGGCCGCTCTGTGCCTGCGCTGGCATCGGGACCGAGTTCAGCGGCGACCGCGGCACCATATCCAAGCCGGTCCCAATGGCAGAAGGAAGACCCCAAAATTCTCAAAGCCGTTAACGATGTAAATAAGGACAAGCGCAATCCACATAAGGGCTCGGGAACCGGAACCCCATAAGCATGATTTTGAAGGGTGATGGTTGCGGCGCATTACCGGAGAGCATCGACTGGTTTACCGCCCCAAGGGGCGAGACCCAGCAACTCGACACTCGCTCAACGTCGATACCACTGCTGAGCTGCTGATTCGCAATCCCGCCTTCCGAATCCTATTCGGAGGCGTGCTCAAGCCGGAGTACGTTCCCTGCCCCCGCCCCGAGGGTCCGCTGATGAAATGCTTGGCTATGACATAAAGCGACATGTACATCTGCCCAGGCTGGGCCGCGATGTTGTCTGAACATGCCTCCCGCAAATCCCAGTGCTCGATTCTGCGCCTTGACTGGCTCAGGCTGCGAGGTCCAGCTGCTGCTCAAGACGAGTTGCTCCTGGCTGGCACGCCCAGAACCTACGCAACGTCGCAAAGTTGATCCCGCTGCCTACGCTGCAGTGCTGCGGTTCACCTAAGCACACCAGGACTCAGGGCGACCATTGCTCTGTACCCTTCACAAAGCGCTGGTTCGTCGACTTGACGTGTCGTTCTCGTTAATCAATCGCCTTTTGGTCGAACTCGGCCTGCTCCAGCGCAGGCAGAACCTGATCTAATCGCCGCATCACCGAGTGCAGCGAGTCGCTAAAACAGCTCCGTTCTGCTCCAGCTGCAAGCACTGTTCGCGCATCGAGGGTGCCCGCGGGGCTGCGCTGGCGCCAAACTGCGGCCCCCCGGAGAAGTTATCGTTGGCGATACCGGGTCCGAAGATCCCGAGAGCTGAGACGACGAACCGCCGTCTCGTTGTCCTGGCGGGACGATCAGTTGGTGCTCATCAAAAGATACACTCGGGTGCCAGCCATTTGTGTGGGACGCCGGTCGTCAGACCGCCATCGATGACGATCTCGGAACCGGTAAGATAACTGGACTCGTCGCTGAGCAGGAACAAGACTGCCTGCGACACTTCCTGCGGCTGGCCTGCCCGTCCCAGTGGAATGGGGAAAATGGAGGGATCGAAGCTCACGGTCATCGGCGTGGTGATGAAGCCGGGATGGATCGAGTTGACGCGGACGCCCGAGGCCGCGGCCTCCAGAGCAGCAGACTTGGTTATGCCTCGCACGCCGAACTTGGAAGCGACATAGGCATGAAGCCCGGCAGTGCCCCGGAGCCCCTCGACGGACGAGACATTAACGATCGAACCTCCGCCTACGCGTCGGATTGCCGGCAGAGCCGCCTGCATTCCAAGGAACGCTCCGGTCAAATTGACTGCAATAATCTTGTTCCACTGATCAAGCGGGAACTGCTCGATCGGGGCCATGCTGGCGATGCCAGCATTGTTAACCAGCCCATGCAGCGCGCCGAAGCTGCTCTCGGCGGTCGCAACCGCCCTAGCCCACTCCTCCGGCTGGGTGACGTCCTGAGGTACATAGATGGCGGAAGCGCCCAGTTCAGCCGCGAGAGCCTCTCCTTCTGTATGAAGAATATCAGTGATTACTACCTTGGCGCCTTCAGCTACAAGAAGGCGCGCATGAGCTGCACCCATCCCACGAGCTCCGCCGGTCACCAGAATGACCTTTTCGTTCACACGTCCCATGACATGTTCCTTGCTTCGCTCCGTTGATCAGTGGCTGTGCAGCGGGGCGATCGCTCGAACCCATCTTTCTCGCTTAGCCCGGACAACCTTGACGATCTCGCCGCCCGAAACCAGGCGCGCCGTGTCATGCCAGAAGAACTCCTGATGGTACTCCATCAGTTCGTCCTTCGCCGACTTGGCCCGGACGCCTGCTAGGGAAATGGGGGTCAGCAATTCGTAGGTGCAAGTGATCTTCCTCGAACATGCGCCTCGCGCGCATGACCTAGCCGTCCTTCATGGGCATCGTTGCTGTCACCAAACTGCTCCCTCTTCTCAAAGGAACGACATTCTCGCCCGATTTCCGCGCCTCGTTGATGAGATTGGCTGCTGCCGCCTACCGGCGCCGGCTCCCACCAAACCGGCGTTCGCGGAGCCGCCTGCCGCGTTTGGATCAGGCGTTGACGAGCGAGAGCAACGCACATGAGGTTCTCCGGCGTGCAGCGGCGGGAAGATCCAGATCTTCTAATCGGTGCGCCAATGATGGCGCGCAGAAAAGCTAGGAGAATCGGATTGCGAGGCAAAGGTCCCGCGACCGTTCCGTGCGCCGGGCACATCACCAGCTACTGCCAACGATACTGTCTCTCTGCACAAGAAGGGCGGCGCCGAGACATGGATCGGCAGTGAGATCGTCTCAATAAAGGGGGATCACATTACGCCTGCCGTGCAGCTCTCATCCGAACTTGAACAACACACCGTATCCGCCACGCGGATAGCTCCATTCGATGTCGCCGGTGGGCTCGCCGATGACGCGGCAGGTGCCGCACTCGATGCAGCCGTCGACGGTGACCTCGACTTGCCCCTTATCGTTGAGCTCATAGCAGCGCGCCGGGCAGACCTTTAAAAGCGCAAGCAACTGCGGGGATGGCTTCGTGTGTGCGCGCACTTTGACGTGAGGACGACCGACGTCGACAAGATAGCGGTTATAGAACAGCTTGTCCTCGACGCGCACTGGTGTTTCGACATTCATATTTCAGCTTCCTTGACTTCGATTTGGGCTGGTTAGCGCCATGCACGGGCGAGGCGGAATGCATCGCCAAATAGACCGGTCCAGGACCGCGCGTTGACAAAAGATTTCATTGTCACCTTCTCTTTCTCAGCCTTCGGCGTACCGTCGACGCGTACATAGTTCTGCATCGCCTTCGAGACGAGCTGCGGATAGGNTAAGAAAGAAGTTTTGCGAGTTGGTATGCATCAGCATCGGCATATCCTTGTGNCTTCTTCAGATCCTTAATCACGAAAGAGTCATCCAGCATCTTCTTGTAGACTGACAGATTTGCCGCGGTCATGGGTTGGCAGCGCGATTTCACCTGGACAATCGCTTCCGCCGCGATCCGGCCCGAAGTCATCGCGAGGTTAGAGCCCTCGCGATGAATGGCATTGTTGAGCTGCGCCGCATCGCCCACCACCACCCAGCCATCGCCATAGAGCTGCGGGATCGCCTTGTAGCCGCCTTCAGGAATGAGGTGGGCGGAATATTCCTTGACCTCCGAGCCCTCGATCAGGGGCGCCACGGATGGGTGACGCTTGAAACAGTCGAGCAGCCCATATGGCGTCTCTCCGGTGCGCTGAAAGTCGGCGACGATACAGCCGATGCCGATCGAGATGCACTCTTTATTGGCATAGATGAAGCCCATTCCGGTCATGCCAAGGGAAATGGTGCCGGCCGCTTCGACAACGACGCCTTCGTCGCCCTTGAGATTGAAGTGGGCCTCGATGGTCTCACGCGGCAAAAAGTGCATTTCCTTAACCGCGAGTGCTACCTTGTCGGGCTTGGGCCGCTCGCGCAGGTGCGCACGCGTACCGAGAAGGCCGTTCACGCCTTCGGCCAGCACCACGACATCTGCTTGGATTTCGCCGTCGGAGCGATCCGTATGAACACCGATGACTTTCCCATTGGCGTCCCGCGCGAGCTCAGTGACGGTGGTCTCGCACAGCACGGTCGCGCCGGCCTCGCGCACTTTCGAGGAGAACCATTTATCGAACTGCGCGCGGATGATCGTATACCGGTTCGGCCGCTCCTCGTTGAAGTCTTCGGAGCGGTAGTGCACACCGAAATGGGAGCGATCGTCCATTATCCAGAACCGTTGCTCGACGAGATGACGTTCGAGCGGCGCGTCATCGCGGAAGTCCGGGATGAGCTTTTCGAGCATGTCGGCATAGAGGATTGCGCCTTGAACATTCTTCGATCCGGCATATTCACCGCGCTCGAGCTGCAGCACCTTCATGCCGCGTTTAGCCATCGTTAGCGCCGCCGCGTTGCCCGACATGCCGGCGCCGACCACGATTGCATCGAACTTCTCCTCGATCACAACAACCTCCTTAGCTCGCGATACGGTCGCGCGAATGCGGTGAAAGCCGTGCACGAAATGCGGCCGTCAGCGCCGGTAACAAGTGCATAGCGTCGTTGACGACGCCGATATGGGCAAAGTCAAAGATTGGCGCGTTCTTATCGGTATTGATGGCGACGATCAGATCGGCGCCCTCCACGCCGACCCGATGCTGGATCGCGCCAGAAATGCCCGCGGCTATATAGAGCTTTGGCCGGATGGTCTTGCCCGTCTGGCCGATCTGCCGGTCGGAGGTGACCCAGCCCTTTTGTACCAGCGGACGCGAACAGCCATATTCGGCGCCGAGGACGGTGGCGAGCTGTCGTACCAGCTGGAAACTCTCCGGCGAGCCCAACCCCAGCCCGCCGGCGACGACGACGTCGGCATACGCGAGATTGGATTTGGCCGAATCACGGTCCGGCAGAAAGGATAGCACTTTGGTGACGATGTCTTCTTCGAGCAGGCGGAGCGGATGGACGACAATGCGGGCGGCATCGCGCGCGACACGCTCTGGCATCGGCATCACGCGCGGGCGGACGGTTGCCATCTGCGGCCGGTAATTCAACGTGTAGATCGTGCAAAGCAGCGATCCGCCAAAGGTCGGACGCGTGGCGGCAAGCGAACCATCCGCGTCAACGTCGAGCTCAGTGCAGTCCGCAGTGAGACCCGTAAGTAGTGTAGTGGCTACCGATCCTGCAAGATCGCGACCCAGCGTGGTGGCGCCCAACAGGAGGATCTCTGGCTTGTAGGTGTTGACGAGATCGGTCAGCGCCTTCGTGTAGGACTCGTTTCGATACTCCGACAGCACATGCTCGCTCACAAGATAGGCTAGGTCGGCCCCGTAGCAGAAGGATTCGAGCGCAGCATTGCGCGTGCTTGCGGCCTCCGGGCCGATGACGACCGCGGCGAGATCAACCTTCAGCTTGTCGGCAAGCCTGCGGCCTGCGCCCATGAGTTCCCAGGAGACGGGATGCACCTGGCCGCGCTCCTGCTCGACGAAGACCCAGACGTGCTTGTAGGCCTTAAAGTGCTCGGGCAATTCTTTTTTGATTCCTGCGCGGCCGGCCGCGGCAGGCGTGGGAGCTTTGGTGACGTTGCTCATAGCTTTGAATTCCCCTCAGAACCTGCGCGCCTGCGCCACAAGATCGGTCTCTAGGTTGGGTTGGCCCTTCAAGATAGCTTTCATCAGCACCTCCATCGGCTGCTTGGGGGGCTTCCACCAGCCCCGCCTTCTCGGCACGTGGCGCCGGCGCAAAGGCCCGCTTGACGACCCGCGAGCCGAGCGCGACGCATTTCGACACTCCTCGACGTCGGCCTCCTGCGCGCTCCATTTTACAATCGGCCCCAGCGCCGCCCGCAGGTCGGCGGTCATCACGGACGGCAAATCTGGCTCGTTGCCTGCGCCATGGTTGACCAGCGGATTTGTGCGCAATATCTGCACGCCGGGTTCGGCGCGGCGCTCCGCGTCGACCGTGGTGAGCGCGGTGATCTCGCTGCCGAACTTGTCACGCAATTGGAGCGCGGCCTCGAGCGCGAACAAGTATCGGTTGATGATGCTCGGCCGCCATGACGCACCATGGTGTTGGTCACGGGATTGACGCGGATCTGCGCGGAATCGGGAACCTGCTTGGTGCAAACGATACTGTGCATGCCTTCTCCAGAGTAGCGTGGAACGCGAGTTACCATTGGCGGCCGTCTCCGGGTCAATCCCAGCCTCAATGGCGGCGTCAGAGGCAACTGCGAACGGCATTACGCTAGCGTGAGCCATAAGATGATCCCGGCGCGGCGGCGAGCAGTAACGGCACAACATTTTTGGTTTTTCTCCAAATCTCATCTCCGACGGCAACAAAACTGTGTAGTCGGCGCCAATGACGGACTTGGCCGGAGAACAGCAAGTGTCGTACCAGTTGGGGACATCAAAAATCAGCCGTCCATTCAACAACTTAAGAAAGTTGACAAAGACTGGGCGTTAGCATCGCCGATCCTACAATTCCGACATAAGTCGCGAATGCGACAGCGCCGCTTCGCTTCATTGCTGTACAGAGTTGATCTGGATGAAGAGGAATATGGCACAACGCGCTGCACCGACATGGCTTGGGGGCAGATCTGAACCATGTGTGAGGCTATTTCAGCGAGCTCAACGGCACGAATGCCGCCGGTTTCTTGGGCTCCGCGACCGCATCCTTCAAGACCTTGAACACCCGCTGGTCGATCGGCGAGGACGCCACGAAGTCGGCATAAGCCTGCTCCAGCACCGCCTTGCACCGCGCCCTGACCTCGGCCTCCGCGCTATCTTCGAATACTTCCTTGGCGAGATATTGTCCCATGCGCTTTAAGATATGCAGGCGCGCGACATTGACAATCTTCGGGTCGTAATCGACGTCAAGCAGCGCAAAAACGTCTTCGGCCGAGGAGGCCTTGTTAAGTCGATCCAGGATGCCGACTGCCGCCTGCGTGTTGCTCATCGCGTTATCTCCATTGGGTTAGATCGCCGGCCTGTGGTCGGGACCCGACGCCGGCTGGTCATCTCCTTGCGACGCTGCTTCGCGCAGGCGGCGCTGCATATGGCCTCCAGGCCTATGTCGTCGTGGGTCAGCGAGGGCTTCCGTGGCACGCCGGCGGTTTCGAAGTGATCGGCTGTAATAATGCCGGACTATGGCCGCCTCACGCACCATTGATCAACAAGCGCTCGCAGACGTCGCGCCAGATCGCCACCACCGTCTCGCACGCGACCGGTCGCTTGTGCTCGATGGCATGTTTCCGCACCCGCAACAGGATCTGTCTTGCCTCCTCGGCGCTGGCGGCGAGCTGCAATTCGTCAAGCAACGTGGTGATCGACGACAGCCCGGAATGCTTGCCGATCACAATACGGTTGGAGCGACCAAGCAAATGGGGGTCGAGCGACTGATACGTGCGTTGATCTTTCATTAAGCCATGGACATGAATGCCGGATTCGTGGGTGAACACATGCTCACCCACGATCGCCTTGTTCAGAGGAATCGTGCGTGCAGCCGCGGCTGCCACAACGGCCGCGACGTTCTGCAGCTCCGGCAGCACGATGCCGGTGTCGCGCCCGTAGAGCTGTTTGAGAGCGACCGCGACTTCTTCCAGCGGTGCATTGCCCGCCCGCTCGCCGAGACCGATGACAGTCACCGAGGCATGGCTCGCGCCGCCCTTGATGGCGGCGAGCGTATTGGCGGTCGCGAGCCCGAGATCGTCATGGCCGTGAAATTCGAGCTCAAGATCGGTGGTCGAACGCAAACGAGCGATCAGCGCAAAGGTGGAGCCGGGATCAAGCACGCTGAGCGTATCGGCAATGCGAAAGCGCCGTGCGCCCGCGGCTTTTGCGGTGGCGATCAGCGTGGTGAGAAAATCGACATCTGCGCGGGAGGAGTCCTCGCCGCCGACGGCAACCTCAACCCCCCGCTCGCGGGCATAACTTACCACCCGTCTCACTTGCTCCAGCGCCAGCTCGCGATCACCGCCAAGCTTGGCGGCAATCTGCACGTCAGAGGCCGGGATGGAGACATTGACCATCGACACCTTGGCCTCGATTGCCGCATCGACGTCGACTTCACGCATCCGGCACCAGCCAATGCTGGTGATCGGAAGACCGGTCTCGACCACGGCTCGGATAGCCGCGATTTCCTCACTGCCCATGGCAGGCGTGCCTACTTCGATCTCGGTGACACCGGCGCGCGCCAGCGCCTGCGCGATCGTCACCTTTTCGTCGGTGGTGAAGGCAACACCAGGAGCCTGTTCGCCATCGCGCAGCGTCGTGTCGTTGAGTACGATCGGACCTCCCCATGACGTCCTGGACCATGATGGTTTGGCAGAGGCGACGGCGATCATGGAAGGCTCCTTGTTCCTGGCAAAGCAAGACTTGAGCAACCCGCATGCCACGCCGGCGCCCGGCCCCAAGCTATTGGACTAGCAAGCAGTTTTCGGCACATTAGGATTGTCGCAAACGCGACAGCATCGCAAACTCAAGGCGTCGGCTTACCTCACCACGCGCTGGATGGTATCAACTCCGCTTGCGGCGCAGATGGATGATCAGACCGCCGCAGGAGACTTCGTGGCCTGGCAGCGGCTCCGGCACCTTCACAAGCAGGAGATCCGCATTGGGGACATCGAGCAGCGTATCCTCGCCATGTAGATAATAATGCGGATGCGGTGTGGTGATGGTGTCGTATAATGCTCGCGAACGATCAAGGCAGAACCGGCGCAAGAGGCCGGCTTGCGTGAACTGGTTCAAAGTGTTGTAGACGGTAGACCACGGGACCGGAAAGCCGGTCTCGCGCGCCTCGGCAAATAGCATCTCTGCGCTGACATGCCGGGCGCCCCTGGCAAACAATAGCTCGTTTAGCATCAGGCGCTGCCGCGTCGGTCGTAGCCCGGCCTTGAGTAACACATTCTTCCAGCCGCCAACGGCGGGAGATTGCCCGCTGAGTTGGACGGAGGCCGGTTCTACCTGCACCTCGTCGAGGCTCGCACGATCCCCGGCGTTGCTGGTCGGAAGTCTGGCCAACGGCCGATTCATCTGATGTCGCTCACATCGGCCAGGTGCCGGCGGCGACCGGGACAGCCGCCTGCAGCAGAACGTCCCGCCGACGCTCGGCCATCCGGCTCTCGCCGCTTTCATCGCCAAAGCAAAGATTGAAGTCGTTGCATTGCGTGCACACTGGTGTCGTACACATGACAAGGCCGTCGTCCTCGCACAGTGTGCGATAGAAGAAGCGCTTCCAGCGCATATTATTGGTATTGCGCGCGGCCAGTGGTGCGAAATGGCGGCCTAGGAGCCTGGATAGTTCGCCACGACCGCGCAATCCGAGGTCTTCCCACAAGTGATTTGGCTCGATTGCGCGACGCGCGATCATCGCAGCTAGCCAGTTGCCGATGTCCCCTTCGGTCGAGCGTTGTGCGAGCAGGAGATCACGCAACATTGCCGCCTCGTCGATCTCATTGCGCTTGACACCCAAGGGCAACTCCTCGCGGTTTATCCGGATCGACGGGAAGTATTGCTCCAGCACCGCGGCCAGCTCATGGCTGGACAGACCGACCTTCTCTGAAACCAGACCACCATCCATCGTGGCGGCCGCCAGAATGGACGCCAGCACGTGACGATCGAAATTGCTGTCACTGGCTATATCGGCATCTGCGGGGTCCGCCCCAGTGAGCAGGCGGTATGTCGCAATTCCCCTATGCTGCTCATCGTTCGCTTCAGTCGCTCTGGCGGCCCTAAGCGGAAAGAACTGGGCTTCAAACATGAATTGCCGACCTTTTCACAGTGATCAAGTATGTCGTGATGCTGGTCACGACATCTTTCGCCGGAGCGCCGACCTCCTAATCAGCGTTGGGAAGGCCGGCCTCTCTCGGTCTGGCCTATTACTCGGCTGCGAGTTCGGCTGCGGTCTTGCCGACGATGGCCTCGTCAACGGGCTTCATGATGCCGTGTTCCATCAGCATGTCCTCGAGCTCATCCATGGAGATCGGGGTCGGGATGATGCCCTTGCCGCCATTGTTGTGGATCTTGGTTGCGAGATTGCGATAGTGATCGGCCTGCTGGGATTCCGGCGCATATTCCAGCACGGTCATGCGGCGCAGCTCCGCATGCTGCACGACGTTGTCGCGCGGCACGAAATAGATCAGCTGGGTGCCGAGCTTCTTGGCCAGCGCCTCCGCCAGTTCCAGTTCCTTGTCGGTCTGCCGCTCGTTGCAGATGAGGCCGCCGAGTCGCACACCGCCAGAGTTGGCATATTTCAGAATGCCTTTGGAGATGTTGTTGGCCGCATACATTGCCATCATCTCGCCGGACATAACGATGTAGATCTCCTGCGCCTTGTTCTCGCGGATCGGCATCGCGAAACCGCCGCAGACGACGTCGCCGAGCACATCGTAGGAGACGTAGTCGATGTTCTCATAGGCGCCGTTCTCTTCCAGGAAGTTGATCGAGGTGATGACGCCGCGGCCGGCGCAGCCGACGCCCGGCTCTGGACCGCCCGACTCTACGCAGCGGATGTCCTGATAGCCGATCTTCATCACGTCCTCGATTTCCAGGTCCTCGACGCTGCCGGCATTCGCCGCCAGGCTCAAAATCGTGTCCTGCGCCTTGGCGTGCAGGATCAGGCGAGTCGAGTCCGCCTTGGGATCGCAGCCAACGATCAGGATCTTGTGACCCATCTCGGCCAGCGCCGCCAGCGTGTTTTGCGAGGTGGTCGACTTGCCGATGCCGCCCTTACCGTAGAACGCGATTTGTCTCAGTGAAGCCATGTTGCTCTCCATCAACCAATTTGCCAAAGATTGCGCGCTGGCTCGCGCGCGAGCTTGTTTCTCTCTCAGAAACGAGGCACACGGGTTCAAGGGAAGGAGAGCAGCGCTCGTCTCGCGCGTCTGCGTGCACTCAGCCCTTATTCAGTGTTGCTGCATCCTGATAGCAACCGCCGTGCCAACCCTGTCCACGCCCTTTAAGCTTCTGATTACACTTTGAAAAATTCGCGAGCCGGTGGATGAAACCAGGTGTTTTGAACGTGACAGGATTCGTGCCGCTGTCAGAAGCCGGACAAGGATCGCCAGCATCAAACGGGAAAACGCCGGCTTGGCGGGCCATTTCAATGCATTCATGCACGGAACGGAAATCTCTAATGCTCTTGCAAGCCGGTCTGTCGGAGCGGATTTTCAGGAGAGCAACATTGCAGATCGGTGTCGGACAGCCGAAAGAAGTCGACCAGCGACGGGTGATCGTGGTCGACGATGACGAGATCACCCGCGCGGCCTTGCAATTCATGCTGCATGAGGAGATCGAGACGCACCGAGCTTGCAACGCCGGAAGAGGCCTTTGCCATGGGCGTCGATTGGCTAAAACCGCATCTGGTGTTGCTCGACGCCTTTTTTTAAGCAAGAGGGGCGGCGCTGATCGGCGAACTGGCGCCCCATTTCCCGACGATCGGATCCTGATCATCTCCGACAGATCCGACCAGATACGGGCCTTCGTCGAACACCACAATCACGTCCGCTTTCATGAGAGCATCGATAACCTCACTCCTGCCGATGGTTACTTCGGCAGGGCTGAGGCCGATCCTCGCCAAGCGAAAACGTGTCAAGCACAACAGCATCATAAAGCGCCGTTCGCAGCATCAATTGCAAGCAACTCTAACCCCTGATGAGCCAAAGCCTCCCTTCTCGAAAAGCCTGATCAGTCTGAAATTATCTGACGACGGACAGAGGGAACGCAGCATTGCATTAGCGCGGCGATCAGCAGCGCGGCGCGCCGTCGGGAGCAATGGCGTAAATGATCGCGCCGCGTGAAGGCGGCGGGATCACTCTCGATCGCACGCGCGGCTTGCATCGCGGCGAGCACGGGGCCGCCTCTCGATGCCGGTATTGACCGCACGCTAGGAACATTGAACTGATCTGCCTTGCCGATCGCCTCGACCGGGCAGGCATGCCGAGAACTGTGGCCAGCCCGCATGGCGTCGCTCAAGGGCGCGGCGCAATCGTTTGCCAGCAAGCCAAATGTTCACGTGACGCCGGTCGGCGCGCGAAAGCCGACTGAGTGGAATGCCTTGCCGGCGCTTGTTCCATGCAGATTGCCTCCACGCTGCTCCGGCCAGCGCCGGATGTACCGCAGTCGTCGCCTTCGCCTCCGCAGCGCGCGGGGACAGGCAATCGCCCAGGTCGCGTTTGGCCGCTGTCGGGTAAGTGTGCGCTCACATTAGCTCACGCCGTGATCTCATCGCGTTGCTCTGCTGTTGCAGAAGACTTCCTCGTTCCTCGAAGATACTGAAGATATTCCAAATGGCCAGGCAATGTGCGGACTAACTCACTCGTGCGATCCCGCACTTCTTGAAATGCCTCGAGGGCAGCGCTTACATTACTGGAGTGGCGCAGAGCAGGCAGGCTATCGACGGGCCGATAGTTCAACCCAAGCAGCATCACAGAATAGGAGTAGAACTCGAAGCCGTGATAGCACGGGTTGATACTCCTTTCGTTCGGAAGCCGCTTTTTCCAAAGCTGAAGGCGTTGCTCCACGGAGGGAGGGACAGAGATCTCCTTTGTCGCCTGCCAAAACGGCGTGTCGGCCCTGTCAGACGAGCGATAGTGAAGGACAAGAAAGTCGCGCACGCCGTCAATGCAATCGGCCATGATTCTATTATAGTCAGCCGCTACATCCGGGTCCGTCGTGGGACCCGAATAATGACGCAGGAGCTCCTCAATACCAAGCTGAATGAAGAAGATCCCAGTTGACTCTAGTGGCTCCACGAAACCGGAGGACAAACCGATTGCGACGCAGTTCTTGACCCAAGCATTACGGCAACGCCCGATTCGCATTTGAATATGATTCGCGATGCAGTCCTTTGCGCGCGGACCTATATGTGCGCGAAGCTCAGATTCAGCTTCCTTGGAAGACATGAACTGACTGCAGTAGACGTAGCCGGTTCCGACCCGGTTATAGAGAGGAATGTTCCAGACCCAACCGGATGGCAGAGCGGTTGCTGAGGTAAAGGGCTCGATATCTGATCTGTCGTTTGGGTAGGGCACCTGCAGCGCTACCGCGCGATCATTCAGCAAAACTTCTTGAAACGAAACGAACGGTTCCTTGAGCGCCTGGTTAATGAGGATACCGCGAAAGCCGCTACAATCTACGTACAGCGATCCTTTCACTGTCCCATTTCTGCGCGTTCTAAGACAATCAATCGAACCATCGGTCGAGAGAAGCACGTCTTCGACATCGTCTTCGATGCACCGAACGCCAAGCGCGGTCGCATATTTCTTGAGAAAGCTCGCGAGCAGACTGGCTTCAAAATGATACCCATAAGGATACTGCAAACGGTGATCCGATAGGAAGGCATTTGGGGGCGTCTTGTCTGCAGAATTAANACCTGCCTTTGACCTTGTGATCGAAGACTTCGCCGTTCATGTACCTTGGGGANTCTGTTGTTGTCGCATAGAGCGGAGGTACTAAAGCATACGGAATCGAATGCCGTCTCATTAGGCTTTAGGTGCAACCACCATTCACCAAGATTGTTTCCGTCTACCACCTCATAGCGTTGGAACGGATGATAGAAATGCCCGCCGACAGCAGTCCAATTGGTGAACTTGATCGCGAGCTTATAGGTCGCATTACATTCTGGCATCCATTCCGCTTCATCAATGCCGAGATAATCAAAAAACAATCTCATAGTGCTGAAGCTGGCTTCACCAACCCCAATGGTGCCAACATTAGCAGACTCGATAAGCGTGATATCGACGCCCTTCAATGCCTTTTTGAGATAGGCCGCAGTCATCCATCCTGCCGACCCGCCCCCTAGGATGACGATGGACTCACCAGTCATGATTTCCATTTTCGTTTCTCTATCGTTAGTTGTTCGAGAGTTGTGCAATGGGCGGACAGTTCTACGTCCGCTCAAGCGAGAAAAGCATCTCCTGGCATGCTTGCGCTAGGGTGTGGATCGGGATTTCACCGCCTGGGAGATGAAAGCTACTCGCGTTAAAGGCGACAACTCAAACCAGCGCGTGAAGGCGCAGATCGCGTTCATAACAGGTCAGTATAGGAAGTTCGTAAACCTCCAATCCTTGTTGTAACCGTTGCCCGCAATCGCGTCACAGCTCGCTCAGCGGTTCTCACCGGAGCGGCCCGAGCAACCTCCTTAACTGCCTCAGAGCTTCGATCCGGGTCCATTCGAGGCAGAACGGGCTCGCACCAAGCACAACATCTACCATTGCTAAAGTAGAGCATTGAGAGCGCCGAGACGGCGGCGACAACGTGAGGCTAAGAGCTGAGACATTCGTAGTCGTTGGAAAGCTTTGCAAGTCGAGGACCATTCCCGCCTATTGAGATCGTACAACGTAACGCTACGTGCGATTCAACCCCCTCCGTCGCTCGTCGCATGAATGTGTCCAACTGTCGGTTTCCACACCAGGGGACAACTCGAGCCGAGTGCTTAGGATATCTCAAGAAGATTGCGTACTGGTGACAATGCCGCTCGACAAACTGGTCGAGCATGCCAGTTATCGTCAAGCCCTCCGGCATCCCGCTCCAAAAGAGAACTATCCCGCGCCATGGAACCTTCGCTACAGCAATTCGCCTTTGCGGCCTCGCCGGGTGCGACGAAGTTGGCTTGGTGCCATCGCTGGCCTATCTTCGTCTGCGCGACACGCATCGTTTACTTCTTTCCTTTTGCTGGCATCATCAACTTAATCGACCGCTAAGCCGAAGAAGGCACTTCTCAGAGGTTCGAGATTCGGCGATAGCGCTGTCATGGAGGTCTCGAGCCAAATCGCAAAGGCTCCTCACGCGAAGCACGACGGAAGTCGGCAGTAATGGCTCCGGGATGGGGGATGTGAAAAGGTTCGCGACCTGATCGTGAACTGACAGAAACGATTTGAAACGCTTCATGATCCGCTCGCGTCGCCGCGTCGGCTGATGAGAAGTCTCTGCCCCATTGGTCAGAGCTTTATGCCGGCGAAGTTCGCTTGAGGGCCCATCTTAGCCGTGGCTGCACCGTACGAATGGAGCCTATCCGTGATCATCATGCGCGGCGGCTCGCCGGCGGATTTCAAGAGCTTCCTCATGAGCCGCTGCGCAGCACGCGAGTCTCTTCGGCGCTGGATCAAGACGTCGAAAACGCAGCCATTCTGGTCGAGAGCGCGCCAGAGCCAATGTTGTTCGCCCGCAATCGAGATAACGACTTCGTCCGATGCCATTTGTCACCGCGAGCGGGAACGCGCTTGCGGATCCGATCCAAGAACGCCGAATTCCCTTCCCCACTGGCGGACGGTTTCATAGGTCACGCCAATGCCGCGCGCCGCCAGCATTTCTCGCCTATGCGCGGGCTTGATGGAATCCGAAATACGACCAACCGGCATATCTGATCCCGTCCTGTGGGAAGCGATGGCCGCGACAAAGAGCATCCCGGACGGTCGGCATGCCGGTCGTCTACCCCCTCGGCCGCTTCCATTCGTGACGGTGCCCGTCACGCGTCAAATGTACGGTCTCGGGCAAATCGATCTGCTTCAAGCTCGACTGATCGGCTCAGGATGAAAGGTGCTGCATCAAAACTGCGACAGAGCCAAATTGAACGCCGATTGACACATTGGCACAGATCAGGTCGATTGTCTGAATGCCGTGGCCCTCGAACGTAACTACAAACGCCCGACAGGTTTTCATCGGGCGGATCTACCAGTTTCAAGACTTGAGCCCCCCGTAATTCGTCGTCCGTGAAGAGCGGCTAAGCGATTGAGCTAGAATCGCATTTGTCGT
>NZ_LLYB01000120.1 GCF_001440475.1 Bradyrhizobium lablabi
GGTTGCCGCCGAGCCGGCGCCCGTCGCCAGGCCCGCGCCGGCTGCAGCCGCAAAGCCGGCACCGGTTGCCGCGGAAGCCGCTTCGCCCTCGCGCAACCAGCCGCAACTGCTTGCCGCGGTGAAGAACGCCGTCGAGGAGAACCGGCTCGACATCTACCTGCAGCCGATGGTGACGCTGCCGCAGCGCAAGGTGCGCTTCTACGAGGCGGTGACACGGCTGCGCGACGACAGGGATCAGGTCCTCGCCGCCGACGATTTCATTCCGACCGCCGAAGCCGGCGGGCTGATCGGCAAGATCGATCACATGGTGATGCTGCGCTGTGTCCAGGTGTTGCGCCGCCTGATGGTGCGCAACAAGGACGTCGGCGTGTTCTGCAACGTCTCGGCGGCGACGCTCGGCAATCCCGCCAACTTCGCGCAATGCCTCGACTTCCTCGAGGCCAATCGGGCGCTGGCGCCGTCCTTCGTGCTCGAATTCAAGCAGGCGGCGTTCCGCCATCTCCGCCCGACCGAAATCGAGAATCTCGCCGCGCTGTCGCAGCGCGGCTACCGCTTCTCGATCGATCATGTCACCGACTTGCGGATCGAGCCGCGCGAACTCGCCGATCGCGGCGTCCGCTTCATCAAGGTGCCGGCGGCATTGCTGCTCGATCCCAAGCAGAGCTCGACCTCGGACATCCACCCCTCCGACCTTTCCGACCTGCTCGGCCGTTTCGGCATCGACCTGATCGCCGAGAAGATCGAGGGCGAGCGCGCGGTGGTGGACCTGCTCGACTATGACGTGCGGTTTGGACAGGGTTTCCTGTTTGCGCCGCCGCGGCCGTTGCGGCCCGAGGGGGCATCTGCTACCGGCGGGGCGACAGCAAACAAGGACTCCGCCCATCCCAATGGCCCCAGCAACACGGTCCCCATGGCCAGCCCGGCCGCAGAGCCCCCGATGCGGGCGACCGGCAACGCCGCACTGGCGCGCCGTGCGGCAGGGCCGGGCTAACAGGCTTCCTACATCATGACTTCATTGCGCTTCGTCGAGCGGCTGAGCGACCTCGTGAACGGCGTGGAGGTCATCCTCTCCGACATCTGGGGCGTGGTGCATAACGGGCTCGAGTCCTTCCCCGAAGCCTGCGAGGCGCTGCACACCTATCGCCAGCGCGGCGGCACCGTCATCCTGATCACCAACGCGCCGCGGCCGGCCGATTCCGTGCAGCGGCAATTGCGCAAGCTCGGCGTCGCCGACGAGACCTACGACGCCATCGTCTCTTCCGGCGACCTGACCCGGAACTTCGTCGCCGACCATCCCGGCAAGAAAATATTCTGGATCGGTCCGGAGCGGGACTCGTCGATCCATCGCGGGCTCGACGCCGTGATGACGCCGCTGGAGCAGGCCGACTACATCATCTGCACCGGTCTGTTCGACGATGAAACCGAATCGGCGGAAGACTATCGCGCAATGCTGTTGCAGGCGCGCGAGCACAGACTGCCGCTGGTTTGCGCCAACCCCGACATCGTCGTCGAACGCGGCGACCGCCTGATCTATTGCGCGGGCGCCATCGCCGAGCTCTATCGCGAGCTTGGCGGCGAGTCGATCTTCTACGGCAAGCCGCACCGGCCGATCTATGAACGCGCCATGGCGCTCGCCGCCGAACGCCGCGGCCAGCCGACCTCGCTCGACCGTGTGCTGGCGATCGGAGATTCGGTGCGGACCGACCTCACCGGCGCGCTCGGCTTCGGAATCGATTGTCTTTTCCTCACCCGCGGCATCCATTCCGAGGAATTCGAGGGCATCGACCAGCTCGATGCGGCCTCGGTGAAGGAGCTGTTCGGACATCCACCCCGCGCGCTGATGCGGGAGCTGCGCTGGTAGGAAGCGCCGAGGACCAGCCAAAAACGCGAATGCCCGGGACAGGCCCGGGCATGACAGCAAAATCTATGATGCGGGTGAGCTTACGCCGTCGCCATATCCGGGAAGACCGCTTCGATCTTGGTCTTCAGCGTCGCCGCGTTGAACGGCTTGACGATGTAATTGTTCACACCGGCCTTCTTGGCAGCGATCACGTTCTCGGTCTTGGATTCCGCCGTGATCATGATGAAGGGCGTGGTGGCCAGGTTGGGATCGGCGCGGACTTCCTTGAGCAGGTCGTAGCCGGTCATCGGCTCCATGTTCCANCAGCCCGTATTTCTTGCCGCGCATCTTGTTCAGGGCGGCCGAGCCGTCGCTGGCATCGTCGATATTGTCGAAGCCGAGCTGCTTCAGAAGATTTCGGATGATGCGGATCATGGTGCTGTAGTCATCAACCACCAGAACCGGCATGGACAAATCAACCGCCATCTTTTCCCCCACTCAACGCTTACGCCACAATTATTCGACAGGCCTGCGGGACCCGCAGTCCTCTCCTCACCTCTAACATCAGCCCTTAAACAGCCCGTAAACGGCCGGAGCCGGATTGCATCCGTTTTGGCCCGACCCTCCCCGCTTGACTTCAGCGGGCCCCCCGCGTCACGGTCCGGCCGCGTTCACCGAGCCGAAATTCGTGAAGAATCCCTGAAATGACTGGTTTTACCGTTATCCGAGACACCACCCCTGCTGCCGACATCCCCCGCGGGGCGGTGGTCGCCATGGGCAATTTCGACGGCGTCCATCTGGGCCACCGGGCCGTGATTGACGCCGCCTTGCGGATGGGCAGCGCCCACGGCAAGCCGGCCTTTGCCGTCACCTTCGAGCCGCATCCGCGCAGCTTTTTCAGCCCGAACAGCCCGCAGTTCCGCCTCTCCGACGAGGCCAACAAGCTGCGCCTCTTGGCCGGAACGGGGCTCAACGGCGCGGTCGTGATGACCTTCGACAAGACCCGCGCCGGAACCTCGGCGCAAGATTTCATTCACCATGACCTGATCGAGCGCCTCGGCGTCAGCGGCATCGCGGTCGGCTACGACTTCCATTTCGGCAAGGGCCGGGCCGGCTCGCCGAGCCTGCTGGTCAGCGAGGGGCCGCGGCTCGGCATTGAAGTCGACGTTCAGGCCCATGTCGATATCGAGGAGCGGCCGGTGTCCTCCAGCGCGATCCGCATGGCACTGGCGGAGGGCCAGATCGACGAAGCCACCGCCATGCTGGGTGGGCCCTGGTTCGTCAGCGGCGAGGTGATCCATGGCGAGAAGCGCGGCCGCGATCTCGGCTACCCCACCGCCAATATCCGCCTCGACAAGAATTGCAGCCTGAAGCACGGCATCTATGCGGTGCGGATCGGCCGCGGTGCCGAACGGTTCGATGCGGTCGCCAGCTTCGGCCGCCGCCCGACCTTCGACAATGGCGCCCCGCTCCTGGAAGTGTTCCTGTTCGACTTCAAGGGCGACCTCTATGGCACCGTGCTCGACGTCGCCTTCATCAGTTTCATCCGCGACGAGCTGAAATTCGACAACATCGAAGCGTTGATACGCCGGATGGATGATGACAGCGCCAGGGCGCGCGCGGCCCTTGCCGCAGCGCCGGATGCATTTCCCAGGCTCGGAACGATCGGTTGAACAAGACAGAAAAACAAAAAATGCTGGCCGGCGAGCTCTACCGCCCCGGCGATCCAGAACTTCAGGCCGATGCCGCCGCCAACAAGGCCTGGCTTGCGCGCTACAACGCGGCACTGGCGGCGCCGGTATCCGAGCGGCATGCGCTGCTCTCGGCCCATTTCGGCCATGTCGGCACCAGTGCCGTAATCCGTCCGCCGTTCTTTTGTGACTATGGCTACAACATCCGACTCGGCGACGAGGTGTTCCTCAATTTCAACTGCGTCATCCTCGACGTGGTCGAAGTCGCGATCGGCGATCGCACCCAGATCGGACCGGCGACGCAGATCTACGCCGCCGACCACCCGCGCGACGCCGAAACGCGCCGCACCGGCCTCGAATTCGGCCGCCCGGTGCGGATCGGCAGCGACGTCTGGATCGGCGGCGGCGCCATTATCCTCCCCGGCGTCACCATCGGCGACGGCGCGGTCATCGGCGCCGGCAGCGTGGTGACGCGGGATGTACCCGCGGGTGTCACAGTCGCCGGAAACCCGGCCCGGCCCCGCACAAAGTGATCCAGCCCCGGTTGCCGCCGGGCTTTGAGATTCCCCGGTTGGCTGCTATGGAAAGCCCCCATGTTTGCGCGGCGCACCATCAGCATTAGCGGCCCGGCTTCCGCCTGAGCTTTGGCTCGGCGCAAGACCGGGATTTCCTGTTCACCCCGCAATATCCGCTTTTCAGCGCCGCTTTCGAGCCAACCAGAGCATTCATGTCCCAACAGCCGCAAAAGTCCGACGCCCCTGACTATTCGAAAACCCTGTTCCTGCCGCAGACGGAATTCCCGATGCGCGCCGGCCTGCCGCAGCGCGAGCCGGAGATCCTCAGCTACTGGAACACGATCGACCTCTACGGAAAGCTGCGCGAGAGCGCCGAGGGCCGCGCCAAATTCGTGCTGCATGACGGGCCGCCCTACGCCAACGGCAACATCCACATCGGCCACGCCCTGAACAAGATCCTCAAGGACGTCGTGACCAAGAGCCAGCAGATGCTCGGCTTCGATTCCAACTACGTGCCGGGCTGGGACTGTCACGGCCTGCCGATCGAGTGGAAGATCGAGGAAGAGAACTACCGCTCCAAGGGCAAGCAGAAGCCCGATTTCCGCGACTCCACCGCGATGGTGGCGTTCCGAAAGGAATGCCGCGCCTATGCGACGCACTGGCTCAACGTGCAGCGCGAGGAGTTCAAGCGGCTCGGCATCATCGGCGACTGGGATCATCCCTACGCCACCATGAGCTATCCGGCCGAAGCGCAGATCGCGCGCGAACTGATGAAGTTCGCCGCCAACGGCACGCTCTATCGCGGCTCCAAACCCGTGATGTGGAGCGTGGTGGAAAAGACCGCGCTGGCGGAGGCCGAGGTCGAGTACGAGGACTACACCTCCGACATGGTGTGGGTGAAATTTCCGGTCACCTCGCCCGCGCACGGCGTGCTGGCCGAGGCCTCCGTGGTGATCTGGACCACGACGCCCTGGACGTTGCCCGGCAACCGCGCCATCTCTTTCTCGCCGAAGATCGCCTACGGCCTCTACAAGGTCACCGATGCGCCCGCTGATAATTGGGCAAAGACCGGCGATCTCCTGATCCTCGCCGACGCGCTCGCTGCAGAAGTGTTCAAGCAGGCGCGCGTCACCGCCTACGAGAAGGTGCGCGACCTGCCGGGTGACACGCTCGACGCGGTGGAATGCGCTCACCCGCTGCGAGGCTTCGCCGGCGGATACGAATTCACCGTGCCGCTGATCGCCGGTGACCACGTCACCGACGACACCGGCACCGGCTTCGTCCATACCGCACCCGGTCACGGCCGCGAAGACTTCGATGCCTGGATCGCGAACGTGCGCGAGCTGGAGGCCCGCGGCATCCATCCCGTGATCCCCTACACTGTCGACGAGAACGGCGCCTACACCGATCATGCGCCGGGCTTTGAAGGCAAGCGCGTCATCAACGACAAGGGCGAGAAGGGCGACGCCAACGAGGCCGTCATCAAGGCGCTGGTCGAGGCCGGCAAGCTCTTGGCGCGCGGCCGGCTCAAGCATCAGTATCCGCATTCCTGGCGCTCGAAGAAGCCGGTGATCTTCCGCAACACGCCGCAATGGTTCATCGCGATGGACAAGGACATTGCGGTGGATGGCCACACCAGGCACGGCGACACGTTGCGCGCCCGCGCGCTGCACGCGATCTCGGTGACGCAGTGGGTGCCGCCTGCCGGCCAGAACCGCATCAACGGCATGATCGCGGGCCGCCCCGACTGGGTGATCTCGCGCCAGCGCGCCTGGGGCGTGCCGATCGCCGTGTTCGTGCGCGAGAAGGGCGACGGCTCGGCCGAAATCCTGCAGGACGAAATCGTCAATCAGCGCATCTGCGAAGCCTTCGCGGAGGAAGGCGCCGACGCCTGGTACATGGAAGGCGCCCGAGAGCGTTTCCTCGGGGACCGCGCGGCTGAGGACTGGAAGAAAGTCGACGATATCTGCGACGTCTGGTTCGATTCCGGCTCGACGCATGCGTTCGTGCTGGAAGACCGCCAGAATTTCCCGACGCTTGGCAACATCGTCCGCAAGATCGACGGCGGCGACGACACCGTGATGTATCTCGAAGGGTCCGACCAGCATCGCGGCTGGTTTCATTCCTCGCTGTTGGAAAGCGCCGGCACGCGTGGCCGGGCGCCCTATGACGTCGTGCTCACCCACGGCTTCACGCTGGACGAGAACGGCCGCAAGATGTCGAAATCGCTCGGCAACACCGTCGAGCCGCAGAAGGTGATGAAGGATTCGGGCGCGGATATCCTGCGTCTCTGGGTCTGCGCCACCGACTATGCCGATGACCAGCGTATCGGCCCCGAAATCCTCAAGAACACCATCGAGACCTATCGCAAGCTGCGCAACTCGATCCGATGGATGCTCGGCACGCTGCATCATTTCGATCCCAGCGATGCGGTCGCCCATGGCGACATGCCCGAGCTGGAGCGGCTGATGCTGCACGAGCTCGCCAAACGCGCTTCGATCGTGCGTCAGGCCTATGCCGAGTTCGACTACAAGACGGTGGTGGCGACGCTTGCGGCGTTCATGAACACCGAATTGTCGGCGTTCTATTTTGACATCCGCAAGGACACGCTCTATTGCGATCCGCCGTCGTCGGTGGCGCGCAAGGCGGCGCTGACCGCGATCGACATCATCTGCGACGCGATCCTGCGCTGGCTGGCGCCGGTGCTCAGCTTCACCACCGAAGAAGCATGGCGGATGTACAAGCCGGACGCCGAAGCCTCGGTGCACCTGACGCTGTTCCCGGAAGGGTTTGACCAGTTCCGCGACGACGCGCTCGCCGCGAAGTGGGAGACCATCCGCGACGTCCGTCGTGTCGTCACCGGCGCACTCGAGCTCGAACGCGCCGCCAAGAACATCGGCTCGTCGCTGGAGGCGTCGCCTTTGGTCTACGTGTCGGATCAGAACATCTTCAACACGCTGATCGACATCGATCTGGCGGAAGTGTGCATCACCTCGAACGCCATGGTGACCAATGACGACGCGCCGGCCAGCGCGTTCACCCTCGCTGACGTGCCAGGCGTCGCCGTCGTCGTCGAAAAGGCCGTGGGCACCAAATGCGCGCGTTCCTGGAAGATCCTGCCGACCGTCGGCGAAGACGCCGAATATCCCGACGTCTCCCCGCGCGACGCGCAGGCCTTGCGGGAATGGAAGGCGCTTGCCGAGGGCGTGAAACCGGTTGCTGCGGTTGAAGCGCGCGCCAAGCCCGTCGCGTTGGTCGAACAGCAGGCTGTCGAATCAGTGCAGCAAGCGGAGGAAGCGCCGGAGCCAGCCGTTTCAACAGAGGTGACGGCGGACCAGACCAGCAAGAAGGTCAGAGCCAGGAAGCCTGCGAAAGCCCGGAAGCCTGCGAAAGCCACGGCCGCGGAGGCAACCGACAAGGCTGCCGTAGCCAAGCCTGAGACCGCAGAAGCCGAGAAGGCGCCGGCCAAGAAAGCCAAGACCAAGAAAGCCACGGCCAAGAAAACCTCTGTCAAGAAAACCGCGGCCGATAAGGCGGCCAAACCAGTTGGCGCCAAGAAGGCCAAGGTGAAGAAAACCGAAGCCAGGAAAGCGAAAGCCAAGAAAGCCGCCAAGTCGAAAAAAGCTCCTTCGGCAACCAAGGCGGCCAGGAAGACGACAAAGAAGGCGGTAAAGAAGGCCAGCAAGAAGACTGCCAAAAAGGCAGCAAGGAAGCCGCCGGCGGCCAAGGCAAAGAAGAAGAAAAAGAAGGCCAGATAAGTGTCTGGCCTCGAACACGCACGCACCCCTCACCTGCGCGCCGGGGTCATTGCCGCGGTGGTGACGCTGGTGTTGGACCAGGCCTCGAAGCTCTGGCTGCTCTACGTGTTCGACCTTGCCAATCGCGGCGCGGTCCGGGTCACGCCGTTCTTCGACTTGGTGCTGGCGTGGAATGTCGGGATCAGCTTTGGCTGGTTCCAAACTGATAGCCAGCTCGCCCAGATCGCGCTGATGGCGATCAAGGCAATCGCCGTGATCGTGCTGGGGATCTGGATGGCGCGCTCGAGCACGTGGCTCGCGACGCTGGCGCTGGGCCTGATCATCGGCGGGGCGGTCGGCAACGGCATCGACCGCTTCCTGCACGGCGCAGTGGTCGATTTCGCCCTGTTCCACATCGAGATCGGTGGAAAAACCTTCAATTGGTACGTGTTTAACCTTGCGGATGTGGCCATTGTTGCCGGGGTAGCGGGCCTATTGTATGACTCGTTCCTGGGGGTACCCGCCGCAAAAGCGCCCTGATCCCGGCCGAAAGGACCCTTAGGGTATGAAGCCAGTACGGCCCTCAGGCCGGCCCCTTGGGTTGCAGAAATTGTGAATGGGAACAGCGCGATGCGCGAGACCGAAGCCCGCTTCTGGATGATTGAGATCTCCTCGTTGAGCCGGGCGCTGCGCCTGGCTGCCATTGCCCTCGGCATCGGCCTCGTGATGGCCGCTGGCCCCGTGCGCGCGGCCGACGAAGAGGACGAAGACGACAAGACCTTCGAAGAAAAGATCATCGAAGGCATCATGCGCGGCATCGGCGGCACCAACATGGAAAACCGCGGCATCGAATACCGCGAGCGCTCGCCGCTGGTGGTTCCGCCCAAGCTCGATCTGCCGCCGCCGGCAACGGCCGCAGCCGAAGCAAAGGCGCCGAACTGGCCCAAGGATCCCGACGAGCAGCGCCGCAAGGCCGCGATTGCCGCACGCAAGAAAGAGAACAAGGACCCGCGTGAAGCGGCCCGCATCCTGACCCCGGCCGAACTCGCGGTAGGCAAGACCGCGGCGCCCTCGCGCAAGGACAACGATCCGGTGCAGCCCGGCACCTCGAACAACAATCCGATCCTGAGCCCGTCGCAGCTCGGCTATAGCGGCGGCTTCAGCGGTCTGTTCGGCGGCAACAAGTCCGAGACGGCCGAATTCAAGAACGAACCGACGCGCGATTCGCTGACCCAGCCGCCGCCCGGCTACCAGACGCCGTCGCCGAACTTTGCCTACGGCACCGGGCCGAAGGAGTCGCTGAACAAGGAATACAATCCGGCCAAGGGCAAGTATGGCGAATAGTTAAGCATGGCGAAGAGTTAAGCTCTTCTCTCGCCTTCGTGACGATTGCCGGCGCCGGCGCGGTGTACGATGCCGCGGTTTCGTTCCGAACCATCTTGTTCGGGTTTCGCTTCTAAACATTTGCGCGAATTCCAGTCGCAGGACCGGTAACGCCTTTTGCGGAATACGCGCCAGATAGGTCATGATGTCATCGCACCGTTTTGCCGCCTCGCTCGTTGCAGTCTTCATCTCGACGTTTGCTTTCTCCGCCGGCAGCGCGACTGCCCAGACCACGGTCACGTCGGAACGTCCCGCCAGCTTCACCCTCGATAACGGCCTGCAAGTGGTGGTGATCCCCGATCACCGCACGCCCGTCGTCACGCAGATGATCTGGTACAAGGTCGGCTCTGCCGACGAGACGCCCGGCAAATCGGGGCTGGCGCACTTCCTCGAACATTTGATGTTCAAGGGCACGGCCAAACATCCCGCCGGTGAATTCTCAAAGACCGTGCTGCGGATCGGCGGCAACGAGAACGCCTTCACCTCGCTCGACTACACCGGCTATTTCCAGCGCGTGCCGCGCGAGCACCTGGCGAAGATGATGGAGTTCGAGGCCGACCGCATGACCGGCCTGATCCTCAAGGATGAGAACGTATTGCCCGAGCGCGACGTCGTGCTCGAAGAGTTCAACATGCGGGTCGCCAACAATCCGGACGCGCGGCTGACCGAGCAGATCATGGCGGCGCTCTATCTCAACCATCCCTATGGCCGTCCGGTGATCGGCTGGCGCCAGGAAATCGAGAAACTCGACCGCGAGGACGCGCTGGCGTTCTACAAGCGCTTCTACGCGCCGAACAACGCGATCCTGGTGATCGCAGGCGATGTCGACGCCAAGGAAATCCGCGCGATGGTGGAGAAGGCCTATGGCGGCATTCCCGCCCAGCCGGCCATTGCTGCGCATCGCGTCCGTCCGCAGGAGCCGGTCCCGGCGGCGCCGCGCACGGTGACGCTGTCCGACCCGCGCGTCGAGCAGACCAGCCTGCGGCGCTATTACCTCGTCCCCTCCTCCGCGACCGCAGCGGCCGGCGAAGGCCCGGCGCTCGACGTGCTGGCGCAACTGATGGGCGGCGGTTCCAATTCCTATCTCTATCGCGCGCTGGTGATTGACCGTCAGCTCGCGATCAGCGCCGGCGCCGGCTATCAGGGCACCTCGCTGGATCCGACGCAATTCTCGATCTCGGCTTCACCGAAGCCCGGCGTCGAGTTTTCGCAGGTGGAGCAGGCGATCGACGGCGTGATCGCGGAAGTCATCCAGAATCCGGCTCGTGCCGAAGACCTTGAGCGGGTCAAGACCCAGCTGATTGCGGAAGCGATCTACGCCCAGGACAATCAGGCCACGCTGGCGCGCTGGTATGGCGGCGCGCTGACCACGGGGCTGTCGATCGACGATATCAGGAGCTGGCCGGAGCGGATTCGCGCCGTCACTGCCGAACAGGTTCGGGACGCGGCCCAGAAATGGCTCGACAAGAAACGCTCGGTGACCGGTTATCTGATCAAGGATGCCGCGCCGAAACGCGAGGAGAAGCGCTCGTGATCCGTTTTTCGATTGGCGCGCAGCGCCTCGCTTCCACCCTGATCGCGGGCGCCGTGCTGCTGGCGCTGGCGGCGAGCCCGTCGCATGCCGCGGCCAAGATCCAGCGACTGGTCTCGCCCGGCGGTATCGAGGCCTGGTTCGTGCAGGACGCCACCGTGCCCCTGATCGCGATGGAATATGCCTTCAGCGGCGGCGCCGCCCAGGATCCGGCCGACAAGTCCGGCGTCGGCAACCTGGTCGCCGGGCTGCTGGATGAAGGCTCCGGCGATCTCGATTCCAAGACCTTCCATGAGCGCCTCGAGCGCCGCGCGATCGAACTGAGCTTCTCGTCGACCCGGGATTATTTCCGCGGCTCGCTCCGCATGCTCAAGGACAACAAGGACGAGGCTTTCGGCCTTCTGCATCTGGCGCTGACCTCGCCGCGTTTCGACACCAGCGACGTCGAGCGCATTCGCGCACAGGTCCTCTCCGGGCTGCGCCGTGACACCACCAACCCGACCTCGCTGGCGAGCCGAAAGTTCCTCGAAGTCGCCTTCGGCGATCATCCCTACGGCCGGCAGAGCAACGGCACGCTCGACAGCGTGCCGAAGATCGACGTCGCCGACATGAAGGATTACGTCCGCCGCGTCATCGCCAAGGATACGTTGCGGATCGCCGTGGTCGGCGATGTCGATGCCGACACGCTCGGCAAGCTTTTGGACAAGACGTTCGGCACGTTGCCGGCCAAGGCCAGCCTGTCGCCGGCGGCCGAGGTCGAGGCCACCAAGCCGCCGCAGCGCGCGTTCGTGCCGCTCGATGTGCCGCAGACCGTGGTGACGTTCGGCGGCCCCGGCATTCGCCGCCACGATCCGAATTTCATGGCCGCCTATGTCGTGAACCACATCCTGGGCGGCGGCTCCTCGTCGCGGCTCTACAAGGAGGTCCGCGAAAAGCGCGGCCTGGCCTATTCGGTCTATGAATCCCTGCTCTGGATGGATCGCTCCGCGCTGTTCATCGGCAATACCGGCACCCGCGCCGACCGCGCCGGCGAGACGGTCGACGCGATCGAGAACGAAATCCGCCGCATCGCCGAGGAAGGCCCGACCCAGAAGGAACTGGACGAAGCCAAGTCCTATCTCAAGGGCTCGCAGATGCTGGCGCTCGATACCTCCTCGAAGCTCGCGCAGGCGCTGCTGCAATACCAGCTCGACAAGCTGCCGATCGATTACATCGAGAAGCGCAACGCGCTGGTCGACGCCGTGACGCTGGATGATGCCAAAAAGGCCGCGCAGAAGCTGTGGGGCCAGGGCCTGCTCACCGTCATCGTCGGCCGCGCCCCGCAGGCCGCCGCCCAGCCCGTGGCGGCGCCGCCAAAGGCGAATTAGGCCGTGGACCAAGAGGTCAGCGGGTCGCGCCGCTGAGCAAGGGGCATTTGCTCGCTGAGAGGGGCCACACGGTCTCTTCAGGAGGAATCTTGCGAAGAACCTCGAAGTAGTCCCAGGGATATTTCGAGTCCGAAGGCTTCTTCACCCGGACGAGATACATGGTGCGCGTGACGCGGCCGTCTTCACGGATGCGCGCGTCTTCGGAGAAAACGTCCTCGATCGGAATGGTCCGCATCGCGGCCGCGACCTGTTCGGCATCGTCGGTGCCGGCACGGGCGACGGCCTTGAGATAGTGGCGCACCGCTCCGTAGACGCCAGCATGCAGCATCGAGGGCATCATGCCGGTTTTGGCCATGAACTGTTTCGACCACGCGCGCGTCGCGTCATTCATGTCCCAGTAGGATGACGTCGTCAGATATGTGCCTTGTGCAGCCTTGAGCCCGAGCGCATGCACGTCCTGAAGAAACAGGATCAGTGCAGCGAGGCTCTGCCCACCCTGCCCGAGCCCAAATTCGCCCGCCTGCCGCATCGCGTTGACGGTGTCGTTGCCGGCGTTGGCGAGGCCGACCACCTTGGCGCCCGAGGACTGCGCGCTCAGCAGGAAGGACGAGAAGTCCGATGTGTTGAGCGGATGGCGTACGGCGCCCAGCACCTTGCCGCCGCTCGCGGTGATTACCTGCGTTGCATCGTTCTGGAGCTGATGCCCGAATGCGTAGTCCGAAGCCAGAAAGAACCAGGACGTGCCGCCGGCCTTGACGACCGCGGAGGCTGTCCCGTGCGACACCGCATAGGTGTCGTAGGTCCAGTGGAAGCCGTAGGGCGAGCACTGCTCGTTGGTCAATGCGGTCGTACCGGCGCCGGAATAAAGAGCGATCCGCTTCTTCTCGCGCGCAAGGCCCTGGATTGCGAGCGCGACGCCCGAATTCGGCACGTCCACGATCGCATCGACACCTTCGACGTCGAACCAGCGGCGGGCGATCGCCGAGCCGACATCTGCCTTGTGCTGGTGATCTGCCGAAATGACCTCTATTGGCTTGCCGAGGACCGTGCCACCGATCTCCCGCACGGCCATTTCGGCGGCGACCAGTGAACCCTTGCCAGTAATATCAGCGGTAACGCCCGCCATGTCAGTCAAGACGCCGATCTTGACGACATCGCCACTGATCTGGGCTTCAGCCGCGACCGGCAGCATCAGGGCTAAAAAAGCACCGCCGAGGATATTCAGTCTCATCCCTTCTCCTCCAATTTGTTGCCTGCCGCTCGGCAGCGTCAGCCGTTGACCGCGTCGAGCCAGCCGAGGATCATCGCCGCGAGGTCATCGCTATTGTCTTCGATCATCATCATGTGACCGTTGCCGTTGATGCCGCTGTCCGGAAGCCAGACGAATTCGGCACCGAGATAGCCGGCGGTTCTCGCGTCGACCTCGCGCGGATGGCGCGGATCGCATTCGCCGGTCACGATCAGGATGGGCTTGCCGCGCAGGTTGCTCGGATCATCGATCTTGAGCCCGCGACCTCCGATATTGAAGCGTTCGTTCAGGATGCGTGGGCTCTCCGCCACGATCGAAGCGCAATAGCGTTCGAATGCAGGCGTCGGGAAACGCGGCGCGTTGGCCCAGGAGGCGACTGCAAACTCGGCGCTCAGCCACACCGGTCTGTCCTCGGCCGCATAGACCGGGCGACCGGCGCTGGCATCGTCGTGCAGCGCCAGGATGGCGGCCGGATCCTCGGGCAGGTCCTTCAGCAGATTAGCCGGCGGGCCGGGGGCAATACCGACAACCGCGCTGACAAGATCGGGCCGCCGCTCCGTCATCCACCAGGCCATGGGGCCGCTCGCGGAATGCACGACGAGCACCGCCGGGCCAATCTCCTCAAGGAGCGCAAGGAGCGATGTGGCGACATCGGCGGTTCCAAGCCGTGGAAAGTCCGGCCGCTGCGGCGAGCGGCCGTGACCCGGCCAGTCCGGCACGAACACGTTCCGGCCCGCGGCCGCGAAGCGTACCGCCCATCCGGCCCTCAGATCAGGCGTTGCCAGATAACAGCTACCTGTGTGACCGGCGCCATGCACCGCCACGATCGGATTTTTGCCCGGCGCGCGGTGAGGCGGCCGCACGTGATCGACATAGATCGGATGCGCTTCCGTGCCCGAGTAGAAGCACCGGGATTCCTGCTCGTGCAACACGTCCACGACGTTCCGCCGAGCCTGCGCCTTGTCTATCCGATCTGCCATGGCGAGCGTCGGCCCTCCCTGTGGGTTGGTCGCGATTTAAGATGACCCGAATCGGAAAGGCAATTAGAAAGTCACATATGAGACCAATAAAGTCACATATGAGACTATCTGGGAAAGCCAGAGACGGCGGATCCGCGCCAGTCGCGCGGGAACGGGAGGCGAACGGGATCGCCGCCGTGCGCGGCGGCACCGAGATCAAGATCGCCTACAAGATGGGCTATGTGCTGAACTTCTACCGGGAGCCGTCGTTTCGGAAGATCGAAATGGAGCTCGGCCTGACGCGGCCGGAGATCGTCACCCTGATCTTCCTGAATTTCCGCGAGGGCGTAACCGCGAGCGACATCTGCGAGTTCTCGGGCCACCTCAAGGCCAATATCAGCCGCGGGATCATTGCGCTGGAGAAGAAGAAGCTGTTGCGCCGCGATACCGATAGAGCGGACAATCGTCGGCAGCTATTGTTCATCACGCCTGCCGGCCGCGCACTATACGCACGATATATCCCGGCGCTCCGCGAGCGGGAGCAGGCGATGCTGGCTTGCCTGACGCGCACCGAGCGCAAGGAGTTCGAACGCCTCCTCGACAAGCTTGCAGATCATGTGCCGCACTGGGCGGCTCTCGACGAACTGTGATGCCCGGCCTTTCAGGCCGGAAGACCGCCCGGGAAGTCATTTTCGACCGGGCCGACGGGCTTTGGCCCGCCATTTGAAACCGCTATCTTGCATTCGCCGATTCTCTAGCCTCACCGGTGACTGCCATGCTGCGGGTTTCCCGCTCCCTCACGATCGACGAAAACGACATCGAGATCGGCTTTGTCCGCGCCTCCGGTCCGGGCGGGCAGAACGTCAACAAGCTTTCGACCGCCGCCCAGCTCCGCTTCGATACGCGCAAGATCACGCTGCCGGAGGACGCCGCGCTGCGGCTGAACCGGATTGCGGGCCAGCGCATGACCAAGGAGGGCGTGATCGTGATCCACGCCCAGCGCTTCCGCACCCAGGAGCGCAATCGCGCCGACGCCATCGACCGCCTGCTCGAAATGCTGCGCGAAGCCCTGATCCGCCCGGTGCCGCGCCGCGCGACCAAGCCGACCTTCGGCTCCAAGCAGCGACGGCTGGAAGGCAAGAAGCGGCGCAGCGACATCAAGGCACGGCGCGGTCCATCGCGCTTCGACGACTGAGATCGCGCCGCCGCTTCGAGGCCTCGCCCACGGTTTCGAACAGACCGATGCTCCAGCAAATCGGACAGCCTCGAAACGCAAGCAGCACAAGGCCGCCAAGCGCGACCGAAGCCCAGGGATGGCTGGCGGCGATCGCGATCGCACACCACAGCGCACCAATACCTGCGGCACCGCGCAGCAAATGTTCCAACAGCGTCTTGCTGGCAAACATTGATCTTCTCCGGGATGTTGTTGTGAAATCGATGTTTCTTTGTTCTCACGCGCTTTCTTCACGCGGACCGGTGTCCCGCGCGAAAACGCTTTCAGTCGCGGATCAGATATTCCCGGATCATGAGCCGCGCCCGGTGAATGCGGGCCTTGACGCTTTCACGGCTCAGGCCAAGGACTGCGGCAATCTCGTCGATCGAGAATTCCTCGATATCGCGAAGCAGGATGACTTCGCGGTAATGCCCGGGCAGCGACTGGATCGCACGCGAAAGGTCCATGCGAATGTCTTCGGGCGCAAGGCGCGCCCACCGTTCGTCTGCCGTATCGACTGATACGTCGGGCATTCCGACCGACATTCGCAGCAGGCGATGGCAGGCCCGCCGGGCGACGGCGAACAGCCACGCCGAAAACGAGGTCACCGCTCGCAACGTGCCGATGCGCCGATACACGAGCAACAGCGTTTCCTGCACCGCATCGTCGATGTCAGACACCCGGCAATTGCGCGCGGCATAACGCCGGACGTCGGGCTGCGCCGCAGATATCAGCGACACAAGGGCCCTCTCGTCCCCGCCGCGCGCGGCTTCGATCAGCGAGGGATCGCAGCGGCTCGTTCTGGCCAATGCCGTCATGGCGACGGTAACCTGCGGCCGGCCAGCGCACACATCGGACAAAATCCGATAAATCCGGTCATAATCGCCACCGCTCCCGTTCCGGCGATCAAATAGCCGATCGGCAATCCCTGCAGGCCAAGAAGTCCGCAAGCGATCATGGCTGCGCCCGCGACCACCCTTGTCGTCCGCTCCCAAACCGGCAAATTCTTGCGATAGAACATAGCAGCTCCCATTGATTGTGCGCGAGAACCTCAAATCGTTCTCTCCCCCCTAGAGCCGCCGGGCCGCCTTTTCGGTTCGCGGCAGGCACAAAAAAACTCCGGCCGCCCATGGCGACCGGAGTTCTGTTTGGAGAGCAACCCGACGGAGGAGGCGGGTTTCCTCCAGGTGGTCTCTTACCGGCTGGACGCTGGAGGGGTAGCCGCGCCGCCCGTGGCTTTCGGCGCGGCGTGAGGCGCGCCGCTGCCGGCTCCGACGGTACCCTTCATGCCAGTTTTCGCGCCGGCCCTCTGACTGGGGGTGCCCGCCGTATCCTCGTCGATGCTGCCTGACGCGCCGCCCTGCATCTGGGTCGTGCCCTTTGCGCCGCCGCGGATCTGCGTGTCGGATGAGGCGCCTTGCGCCAGTACAGGGCCGGCAAGCAGGGCCGAGATTGCAACCGCGATCGCCGAGGTTTTCACTAGCTTCATCCATTTCTCCCAGGGTTGGTTTGGCGGCAAACAGTTCGGTTACTTCAAGCGCCGTCCCTCACCGAACATGCTCGTCGCCGGATCAGTCACGTGGCGAACGACGCGGGCGCCATGCAAGCCGCGCGATGTGGTGATCGTGCAGGGATTTCAGGGTCATTTTGCGAATCCTTGGCCACCGGCTAACCGCATATGCGGCGCCTCCGCAGCACCCGAAAAGTTCCGTAAAAATGTTTTGATCCACATGCTCCTGCCCGCACCAGCAACGCGAGCGGTCAGGCAGCCGGTCCGCGCCTGAAGCGCGGCCGCTTTTGTTCTCGCCTGAAACAGCCCGCTACTACCACCGCCTATTTTCCGCGACCTACAGTCTGCGCACGCCAACGGTGATGCACATGACGAAGCTCCGCACGATACGGGCACTCGGGCTGGGATTTAGCGCCTCGCTCCTCGTCGTGACCATGGCCGGCGCGCAGATGCCATTACCCGAAGCGAAGCCGCCGGATGGCGTAACGCTGTTCAAACAGCAATGCGCGACCTGCCACACCACCAACCTGTCCGACGCGGTCCGCCAGGGACCCTCGCTGCTTGGGATCGTCGGCAAGTCCGCCGGCAAGGCGGACGGCTTTCGCTATTCCACCGGCTTCGCCAAGGCCGACTTCGTCTGGGACGAAGCCAGGCTCGACGCCTATCTCGCCAACCCGCAGGCGACGGTGCCCGGCTCCATCATGGCCTACCGCCAGCCCAAGGCGGAGACCCGCGCCGCCATCATCGCTTATCTGAAGGAGCTGAACTGAATGGCAAAGCCCGTTCACTCGATGATCCGCGTGCTCGACGAGGCGAAATCGCTGAACTTCTACGCGCGCGCCTTCGGGCTAGAGGTCGCCGACCATCTCAAATTTCCGGATTTCGCGCTGATCTATCTGCGTCATCCCTCCTCGCCCTTCGAGGTGGAACTGACCGTCAATTTCGATCGCAAGGAGCCCTACGCGCTGGGCGACGGCTACGGGCATCTCGCCGTCGTGGTCGATGACGTCGTGGCCGAACATTTGAGGTTCGAGCGCGAGAGACTGTCGCCTGGGCCGCTGCGCGACTTCAAGCATGACGGCAAGACGCTGGCGCGCTTCTTCTTCGTCACCGACCCCGATGGCTACAAGATCGAGGTAATTCAGCGGGGTGGACGCTTCGGTTAACCGCAATCAACAAGCATTTAATGGAGGACATCCATGAGAGAAGTCGATCGTCGCAGCAAGTATGACCGCCGCGTCTTCCTGAAGGGCGCGGCCACCACGGTGCCGGCGGTTGCGATCGCGACCAGCACCGGCCTCGGTGTCAGCGACGCTTGGGCCGACGATGCCAGCACTCTGACACCGGCGACGCTGAAGACGCTGGTGAAGATGGCGCGCGATATCTATCCGCACGATTTCCTCGGCGACAGCTACTACATCACCGCCGTCAAACCGTGGGACGGCAAGGCGGCAAAGGATCCCGCCGTAAAGTCGCTGATCAATGACGGCGTCGCGCAGCTCGATCAGGCGGCAAACGAGCGTCACAAGGTTCCCTACGTGCAGGTATCCTGGGAGAACGATCGCGTGGCGTTGCTGCAGCGCATCGAACAGACCCCCTTCTTCCAGAAGGTCCGCGGCGACCTCGTCGTCTCCCTCTATAACCAGAAAGAGGTCTGGCCGAAGTTCGGTTACGAGGGCTCCTCCGCCGAGCACGGCGGCTACATCAAGCGCGGCTTCGCCGACATCGACTGGCTCCCGAAGGCTTAAAGCGCCAACGGCAACGAACAGTCAGGGAGGGAACCCACATGGCAAAATTCGATCTGAATGACAGCGGCGTGGTCGTGATCGTTGGCTCCGGCGCGGGCGGCGGAACGCTCGGCAACGAGCTGGCGCAGAAAGGCGTCAAGGTCGTGATCCTCGAAGCCGGCTCGCGCATCGAGCTGCAGGACTTCGTCAATGATGAATGGGAGAGCTTTACCCAGCTCGCCTGGTCCGACATGCGCACCACGTCGGGAAGCTGGCGCGTCGCCAAGGATTTTCCGAACCTTCCGGCGTGGATCGTGAAGGCGGTCGGCGGTTCGACAACGCACTGGGCCGGCGCCTCGCTGCGTTTCGACGAGCATGAATTCAAGGTGAAGAGCGCCTATGGCGACATCGCCGGCGCCAATCTGCTGGATTGGCCGATCACGCTCGCCGAGATGGAGCCGTGGTACACCAAGGCCGAGGACAAGATGGGCGTTACCCGCACCAACGGCATTGCGGGCCTGCCCGGCAACAACAATTTCAAGGTGATGGAAGCCGGCGCGAAGAAGCTCGGCTACAAGACCGTGCACACCGGCAACATGGCGATCAACAGCGAGCCACGCGACGGGCGCGGCGCCTGCCAGCAGATCGGCTTCTGCTTCCAGGGCTGCAAATCGGGCGCGAAATGGTCGACGCTCTATACCGAGATCCCCAGGGGCGAGGCGACCGGAAATCTCGAAGTGCGCCCCAACAGCATGGTGATCAAGATCGAGCACGACGCATCAGGCAAGGTGACGGGCGTGGTCTATGCCGACGAGAGCGGCGCGATGCAGCGCCAGAAGGCGCGGGTGGTGGCGGTCGCGGGCAATTCGATCGAGAGCCCAAGGCTGTTGCTCAACAGCGCCTCGAACATGTTCCCGAACGGCCTTGCCAACTCGTCCGGGCAGGTCGGCCGCAACTATATGCGGCACATGACCGGCAGCGTGTACGCCGCGTTCGAGAAATCGGTGCACATGTATCGCGGCACCACCATGGCCGGCATCATCCGCGACGAATCGAAGAACGACCCCAAGCGCGGCTTCGTCGGCGGCTATGAGATGGAGACGCTGTCGATCGGCGTTCCCTTCATGGCGGCGTTCCTGAACCCCGGCGCGTGGGGACGCTCCTTCACGTCAGCGATGGAGTCCTATCCACGCATGGCCGGCATGTGGCTGGTCGGCGAGGACATGCCGCAGGAAACCAACCGCATCACGCTGGATCCGAAGGCCAAGGACAAGTTCGGCATGCCGGTGGCGAGCGTGCATTTCGACGATCATCCCAACGACGTCGCGATGCGCAATCACGCCTACAAGCAGGGCGCAGCCGTCTACGAGGCCGTCGGCGCCACCGTGACCTATCCGACGCCGCCCTACCCGAGCACGCATAACCTCGGCACCAACCGCATGAGCGAGAAGCCGAAAGACGGCGTAGTGAACAAGTTCGGCCAGACCCACGACGTCAAGAACCTGTTCATCTCGGACGGCAGCCAGTTCACCAGCGGTGCCGCCTGCAATCCGACGCTGACGATCGTCTCGCTGGCGATCCGGCAGGCAGACCACATCGCCGGCGCGATGCAGCGCAAGGAAATTTAGAGCCTCAAACAAATGGAGCCCGGTTCTGATTTTTGTCAGAACCGGGCTCTAGCCACTGCAGCGAGAGAGACGGCGCAAAAGCGCCAATGAAATTGTTTCAGTGCAGACCAAGTGTCAGCACCGCTGACCCGCCTCTGCAAAAGAATAGCCGATGGAAATGCATGGCCGATCGCAAGAAATCGGCCTACGCTTCGAGACGCCCGGTCGAAATGTGATGCTGACCTGGAGCCAACTCATTCTCCAAACTCCAGTCGCTATTGCTGTACGGCCGCGGCGGATTTTCGTTCGCGCAACTGGCGTTGAGACCATCAGATTGGAACCCAACTTCAATACGTTGCAACGGCTTACGTCATTCGGCGCGAAGCGCGGGATCAAACTTGGCAACGGGAGGAACGTCTATGGGTAGCAACTTGAAAAGCGCATGTGACGGGATCTTGCAAAGGGTCGTGACTGGCAAGAACCGCGTTCCCGGCGTAGTGGCGATGATCACCAATCGCTCGGCCAACGTCTACGAAGGCGCCGCCGGCGAGCGTATCCTTGGCGCCGGTCAGGCAATGACGACAGATACCGTCTTCGCTATCTTCTCGACCACAAAAGCGATCACCGGGACAGCGGTCCTGCAATGCGTCGAGGAAGGCAAGCTCGACCTGGACGCCCCGGCCAAAACCTACGTTCCCGACATCGGCAAGCTCGAGGTGCTCGACGGGTTCGGCACTGACGGCAAGCCAAGGCTGCGGGCGCCGAAGCGCGACATCACCACCCGCATGCTGATGCTGCACACCGCCGGCCTTGGCTACGACTTCTTCAACGCCAATTATCTGCGTTTGGCGCAGGAGCACGGCCAGCCAAGCGTGATTACCTGCTCGAAGGCGTCGCTGATGACGCCGCTGCTGTTCGATCCCGACGACAAATGGGAATATGGCAGCAACATCGATTGGTGCGGCCAGGTCGTCGAGAGCATCCGCGGCAAGCGCCTCGGCGAGGTGATGAAGGAGCGGATCTTTGCGCCGCTCGGCATGCAGGACATCGCCTTCTCGATGACGCCCTCGATGCGCGGGCGTCTCGCTGCCATTCACCAGCGCGAAGCCGACGGAACGCTAACTCCCCTTCCCGACCTGCAATTGCCCCCGGAACCGGAAGTCGATATGGGAGGCCATGGACTCTACGGCTCGATCGGCGAGTACATGAAGTTCATCCGCATGTGGCTCAACGACGGCGCGGGACCGCAGGGCCGCGTGCTCAAGAAAGAGACGGTCGAGGCCGCCGTCCGCAACGGCCTGCAGGCGCACCAGACCGTCACCGTGCTGCCGGGCGTCATTCCGACGCTGTCGAACGATGCCGAGTTCTTCCCCGGCCTGAAGAAATCCTGGTGCCTCACCTTCATGGTGAACGACGAGGACGCGCCAACCGGCCGGCCAGCCGGAGCAATCGGCTGGGCCGGGCTCGCCAACCTGTTTTTCTGGATCGATCGAAAGAACGGGTTCGGCGGATATTGGGCGACGCAGATCCTGCCGTTCGGCGATCCGACTTCGTTCGTCGGCTACATGGATTTCGAGACGGCCGCCTATGCGACCGGCGAGGCGCGCGCCGCGGCATAGTGTCGGGCGAGCGCGACCTAACTGCGCCACGGCGCGCGACGTGTTCGAAACTCAAGAGAGAGCGCCGGCGTCGTGAGCGCGTGCTTTGCGATGGTGCCATCAACATGCCTGCTGTTCACGCAGGTCGGCGTCAACGCGTGGCAAGAAGCCGACTGAACCAGAGATGCGTGCTCACAACGGGAGGAAAGTCATGACGAATGTGCAAGGCCAATCCCAGACGGCTGGCGCGAAACCCGACTTCGATGCCGTCATCATCGGCGCCGGATTCTCCGGCATGTACATGCTGCATTCGCTACGCGACAAGCTTGACCTGAACGTCACGGTGTTCGAGGCCGGCGACGGCGTCGGCGGCACCTGGTATTGGAATCGCTATCCCGGCGCACGCTGCGATTCCGACAGCTACATCTACTGTTACACGTTCGACAAGAACCTGTTGCAGGAATGGAACTGGTCCGAGCGCTATCCGGAGCAAGACGAGATCCTGCGCTACCTCGAGCACTGCGCCGAGCGCTTCGACCTGAAGCCTGACATCCAGTTCGGCAAGCGCGTCGTCGAAGTCGTCTTCGATGACGACACCGAGCTGTGGACCGTGCGCACCGACAAGGACGATGCCGTCACGGCGCGCTTCGTCATTCCGGCCGTCGGTGCCCTGTCGACCGCCAACATGCCGCCGATCAAGGGGCTGAGCTCTTTTGCCGGCAAGTGTTACCACACCAGCCAATGGCCGCATGATGGCGTCGACTTCACCGCCAAGCGTGTCGGCGTCATCGGCACAGGGGCCACGGCGGTGCAGGCGATCCCGGAGATTGCGCAGCAGGCCAAGCATCTGACGGTGTTCCAGCGTACGCCAAACTTCTGCGTGCCTGCACGCAATGGTCGTGTCGATCCCGAAGTGACCAGAGCACGCAAGGCCGATTACGACGGTATCCGCCAGCGCATCAAGGATTCCTTCTTCGGATTCGAACTGAATTTCTTACCGAAAGCGGTGCTCGAAACAACGCCCGAGGAACGCGAGCAGGAGTTCGACAGGATGTGGGACGCCGGAGGCTTCGCCTTTTGGCTCGCGAACTACCAGGACATGTTCTTCTCCAAGGAGGCGAACGATGTCATCGCCGACTACCTCAAGCGCAAGATCCGCTCGATCGTCAACGACCCGGCGACCGCGGAGAAGTTGACGCCCAAGACTTATCCCTACGGCACAAAGCGCCAACCGCTCGACACCAACTATTTTGAAACCTTCAACAAGAAGAACGTGGCACTGGTGGATGCGAGCACCGATGGTCCAATCGAGGAGATCACGCCGAATGGCATTCGCGCGGGCGGCAGGGAGTACCCGCTCGACATAATCGTCGTCGCCACCGGGTTTGACGCGATGACCGGTCCCTTGAAGAACCTCGGTATCAAGGGGCGCGGCGGCAGGCCGCTGGCGCAGGAATGGGAGGACGGTCCGCAAACCTATCTCGGCCTGGCGATCGCCGGCTATCCCAACCTGTTCACAATCACCGGCCCGCAGAGCCCCTCGGTGCTGTCGAACATGCCGGTCTCGATAGAGCAGCATGTCGAGTGGATCAGCGAATGCATCGCCCACATGCGAAGAAACAAGCTCAAAACGATCGAGGCGAGCCCGGAGGCGCAGGACGCATGGAGCGCCCACGTCGCTGAGATCGTGAATTCGACCCTGATGCCCGGCACCAATTCCTGGTACATGGGCGCCAACATAGAAGGCAAGCCGCGCCGGTTCATGCCTTATCTCGGGCCTGAGGGCGTTGGCGGATACCGCAGAAAGTGCGCCGAGGTCGCAGAGAAGGGCTACGAGGGCTTCGTGTTCACGAGCCAAGGCCAAAGCGGGACCGCGCACACGATTGCGGCCTAATGAGCTCAATGAGCCTTGATCGGGGGCTGCGTTCAATGTCGCGGCTCCCGGGATGGTGATACCGAGCGCGCTATACGGCCCTATTCCTGCAAACGGAAGCGGCTCGGTCCTGAAAGGACCGAGCCGCTTTTCCTCATCGGATGGAACCTATTCGGCTGCGTCCATAATGGCAGCGGTGCTGCCGCGAAATTCCGGCACGACGACCGCGCTCTTGGCGCGATAGATCAGGCAGGAACAGCGCAACAGCGAGGCAAAATTCTTCACCTCGCCGTGGTGGTCGAGAACTTCGTCGTGCAGCGTGGTGAGAAACTTGGCGAGGCTCATTCCCTCTTTCGCCGCGATCTCCTCCAGCGTGTCCCAGAACGACATTTCCAGCCGGATCGAGGTGCTATGGCCGCCCATCCGCAGCGATCGGGTCTGCGATTCATAGTCGCGTTGGGGCTGGTGCGCGAACAGGTGGCACATGGGTTCCTCCAGCTAGATTATAATTTTTCTAAACGATATACCTGACCACACGACCTCACAATCCCAGGCCCAATCTGAGGTCCAAGCTCAGGTCATATCGACCCGCCGAGAACGAACCTCAGCATCTTCAAGGCGATAGTCCCCCCTCATTCCCAGCCGGGCATTGTTTCGGTCCTCTTCCCATGCAATTGCCGCCAGGGACGCCTAAAATGGCGGTTCAACCTCGAATCGACGCTTAAGCCCCATGCCCGTCCGCCAGCTCCCCGAACAGGTCGTCAACCGCATCGCCGCTGGCGAGGTGGTCGAACGCCCTGCGAGCGTCGTGAAGGAACTCGTCGAGAACGCCATCGATGCCGGCGCCAGCCGCGTCGATATATTCACCGACGGCGGTGGCAGGCGGCGGATCGGCATCACCGACGACGGCAGCGGCATGACGTCAGCCGACCTTGCGCTTGCCGTCGATCGCCACGCCACCTCCAAGCTCGACGACGAAGACCTCCTGCGGATTCGCACGCTGGGCTTTCGTGGCGAAGCGCTGCCCTCGATCGGCGCGGTGGCAAAGCTTGGAATCACCACGCGCCATGCGAGCGAGCCGCATGCCTGGTCGCTGTCGGTCGAAGGCGGGGTGAAATCACAGATCATGCCGGCGGCGCTGACGCAGGGCACCCGCGTCGAGGTCAGCGATCTCTTTTATGCGACACCGGCGCGACTGAAATTTCTCAAGACCGATCGCACCGAGGCCGAGGCGATCCGCGAAGTGGTGCGGCGGCTTGCGATGGCGCGGCCCGATATCGCTTTCACATTGGCCGGCGAGGAGCGCGCGCCGGTGACCTGGGCCGCGGCGCTGCCCGGCGCGGCGGGCCGGTTGACGCGGCTCGGCGATATCCTGGGGAGTGATTTCCGCTCTTGCGCCATCGAAGTCCGCGCCGAGCGCGAAGGCGTCGTGGTCGAAGGTTTCGCCGCAGCCCCCTCGCTGACGCGCGCCAATGCGCTCGGGCAATATCTGTTCGTCAACGGCCGCCCGGTGCGCGACAAGCTCATTCTCGGCGCGGTGCGCGCGGCCTATTCGGATTACCTGCCGCGCGACCGCCATCCCGTGGTGGCGCTGTTCGTGACGCTCGCACCGCAGGAGGTCGACGCCAACGTGCACCCGGCCAAGACCGAGGTGCGGTTTCGCAACGCCGGCCTCGTCCGCGCGCTGATCGTGCATGCGCTGAAGGACGGGCTTGCCCGCGAAGGCAGGCGCACCGCGGCGAATACCGATGGCGCGGCACTGTCGGCGTTCCGGCCGTCGTTTGCGCCGCGCTCGACCAACTGGGACTGGCGAAGTTCGCCGGCCTATCCGGTGCGGCCCGCACCTTCCTTCGAAGGCTCGGCCGCGCCGGCTTTTGCCGAAGCGGGCCAGGCCGCCTTCGATGTCGGCGCGCCGACCGCGGACGTGCGCTTCGAGGCGCAGCCCGCAGCCGACCTGCTCGATCGCCCGCTCGGCGCGGCGCGCACGCAAATCCACGAGACCTACATCGTCTCGCAGACCCGCGACGGGTTGATCGTCGTGGACCAGCACGCCGCGCATGAACGCATCGTCTACGAAAAGCTGAAGGCGTCGCTGGCGAGGAATGGCGTGCAGCGGCAAATTTTGCTGATCCCGGAGATTGTCGAGCTTGATGAGGCGACCGTCGAAAAGCTGCTCGACCGCGCCGAAGAGCTCGCCTCCTTCGGACTCGCCATCGACTCCTTCGGTCCCGGCGCGGTGGCCGTGCGCGAGACGCCCTCGCTGCTCGGCAAGGCGAACGCCGTTGGACTATTGCGCGATCTTGCCGAGCACATGGCCGAATGGGACGAGGCGCTGCCGCTGGAGCGCCGCCTGATGCATGTCTCCGCCACCATGGCCTGTCACGGCTCGGTCCGCGCCGGCCGACGCCTCAAGCCGGAAGAGATGAACGCGCTCTTGCGCGAGATGGAAGACACGCCGAATTCCGGCCAGTGCAACCACGGCCGCCCGACCTATGTCGAATTGAAGTTGAGCGATATCGAGAAGTTGTTTGGAAGACGGTAGTGAAGCGTTGGGTGGGCAAAGGAGCGATGGCGACGTGCCCACCATCTCCATCGAAAATACGCGGTGAGAATGGTGGGCACGCTTCGCTTTGCCCACCCTACGGACCTCGCAAAAACACGAACTCCGTATCGTCATACGCCCGCCGCTCCAGCTCCTCGAATCCCTCAGGCGCAGTGAACGCCGCGGCCTTCTCCTCCTCCACCACCAGTAGCGCGCCCGGTGTCAGCCAGCCTCCATCGCGCAGCGAGGCCAGCGCCTTCTCCGCGAGCCCCTTGCCGTAGGGTGGATCGAGGAACACCAGCGAGAACGGCTCGACGGGATGCGCAGGTCCCAGATTGGTGGCATCGCGGCGATAGACCTTTGTCACGCCGCCCAGCCCCAGCGCCTCGACATTGTTGCGCAACAGCGCCCGCGCCTCCGCACCATTGTCGACGAACAGCGTGAAGCTGGCCCCGCGCGATACCGCCTCGATGCCGAGCGCGCCGGTGCCGGCGAACAGGTCGAGCACGCGCGCGCCTTCGATCGGATCGTCATAGGCGTGGATCAGGATGTTGAACACGGACTCGCGCAAGCGATCCGCCGTCGGGCGAATCTCCCGCGAGGATGGCGAGGCCAGGTTGCGGCCCTTCAATCGTCCGCCGACGACGCGCATCAACGTGCGGCCCGGCTGCGCTCCCGTCCCCCTTGCGGGGAAGGGTTGGGGAAGGGGGTGCCACACAGGCAGACTTCCCGTGGGATACCCCTCTCCCTGCCCCTCCCCCGCAAGGGGGGAGGGAACGGAGAGAGCATCCGTGCGGGCGCAAAGAAGCGATGAGGAGTTGAAGGCCGAAATTCGAACTTCATCGGCCGCCCCTACTCGTCCCGCGGCTTCAGATCGCGCTTGCCGTGGTAGCCGCGCTTGGGGCGGCGCGGCGGGCCGTAGCCGTTGGCTTCGTCCTCGTTGCGCGCGCGGGCTTCCTCGCTGCCGGTACGCTGCACCAGCACGCGGCGGCCCTTGCGGTCGGCGATCAGCGCGCTCTTGCCCGCCGGCTTGAACGGCTTCTTGCCGCGCGGCGCGTCATCCTCGTCGTCGGATTTCTCGCCCGGCATCGGCCGGTTGAAATCGGCGCCCGCGAGGCTCGCGATCTTCTCGCCGAGCTGTTCGCGCAGCACGCGGGTCTTGACCTCCTCGACCTGCCCTTCTTCGAGTTCGCCAAGCTGGAACGGCCCGTAGGACACGCGGATCAGCCGGTTTACCTCGAGCCCGAGATGGGCCATGACGTTGCGCACCTCGCGGTTCTTGCCCTCGCGGATCGCAAACACCAGCCAGACATTGGCGCCCTGGTCGCGCTCCAGCGTCGCATCGATCGGTCCGTATTTGACGCCTTCGACCTCGACGCCCTTCTTCAGTTCGTCGAGCTGCGCCTGGGTGACCTCGCCATGGGCGCGCACGCGATAACGCCTGAGCCAGCCGGTGTCGGGCAGTTCGAGCGCGCGCGCAAGCCCGCCGTCATTGGTCAACAGCAGCAAACCCTCGGTGTTGAAATCGAGCCGACCGATCGAGATCAGCCGCGGCAGCCCTTCCGGCAGATTGTCGAACACGGTCGGCCGCCCCTCGGGGTCGGCATGCGTGGTCATCAGCCCGCGCGGCTTGTGATACATGAACAGCCGCGTGCGCTCGCGCGGCGGCAACACCTTGCCATCGAGCGCGATCACGTCATTGGCGGTGACATCGAGCGCCGGCGAATTGATCACGCGGCCGTTGACGGTGACGCGACCCTGCGTGACCATTTCCTCGGCATCGCGGCGCGAGGCAAGGCCGGCGCGCGCCAGCACCTTGGCGATGCGCTCGCCGGCCTTTTTCGGCTTCGGCTCCGCGCGCGGCGCACGCTTGTCGAAATCGGTCGGGCGCTCGCGATAGGCGCCGCGGCCGCCGAAGGCCGGGCGCTTTGCGAAGATCCTGCTGTCGTCTTCATTGTCGCGGCGCGGACGGTCGCTGAACCGCCCCTCGCTGCGCGGATGCTCCTGCCACTCGGTGCGGCCTGCGGGCCGCCCACGGTCACCATCCCGCTCGTGGCGCTCACGCGGACGGTCGAATTTCGGCCGGTCCTCGCGCGAACGCGAAAACCGCGGCCGCTCGTCGCCACCGCGATCCTCGCGCGAACGGTCGAAGCGAGGCCGGTCGAAATTACGCGCGCCATCGCGGGAAGGACGGGAATCGCGCCCTCCTCGATCATCACGCTTTTGCCACGGCTTGTCCTCGCCTCGCTCGGGCCGATCGCCGAAATCCTTTCGCGGCCCGCGCGAAAAACGCTTCTCGCCATCGCGCGGCGGGCGGTCGCCATCCTTCCGGAAACCTTCCCCGCGCGGCGTGTAGGGCCGCTTGCCGCCGAACTTCTTGTCGGAGAAACGACCGGCCGGACGGGCATCGTCACGGCCACGGCGCGGGCGATCGTCGCGATCATAGTTGGGCCGCTCGCCGCGCGGCTTGAACGAACGCTTCTCGCCGTCGCGATCCTCGCGCGGGCGAAAATCCTTCCGCCCGCCGCGGTCTCCGGAGTCGCGCTTGCGATCTCCGAAATCCTCACGTGGCCGATCATCCCGGTCAAATCGCGCCCGCGGCCGATCGCCAAAATCCCGGCGCGGCGGACGGTCGTCGTCGCGGCGGAACGAACCGCCTTCCCGCTTGCCGGCGTAGGGCTTCTTGCCGAACGATTTTGCGCCGTCGGATTTCCCGGCATACGGCCGCCGTTCACCGCCGCCGCGGTCATCGTCCCTGGCGCCAAAGCCGCGCTTGGCGAACTTCTTCTCGGGCCCCCTCGCCACACCCGAGCGGCCCTTTCCTGCACCGGCGCGGCCCCGGTCGCCGCCCGGCCGGTCACGCCGGCCGCGGGAATCGTTGTTTTTGTCGTTATCGCGGGGCATGAATGGTCTCTCGGATACGGATGAAATGGCTATCAGACGGATGCGGATGGGCTGTCATAGCGGTAACGCGCGCGCGCTTCGTTCAAGGCGCATTCTCACGCAAAACCGGCATCCACGTTTGCTGAAGGCGCAGCTAGTAGCAGGTTTCTGCCGATGATACGAGGCATGACGGCCCCTTCTTTCATGGATTTGGCGCTGAAAACGGCCGAAAACGCCGGAAAAGGCGGGGAAGTTCCGATCGGCTGCGTGATCGTGAGGGATTACGAGGTGATCGCCACCGCCGGCAACCGGACCCTGACCGACCGCGATCCGACCGCGCATGCCGAAATCCTGGCGATCCGGCAGGCGGCCGAGGCCATCGGCACCGAGCGGCTGGTCGATTGCGACCTCTACGTCACGCTGGAGCCCTGCACCATGTGCGCCGGCGCGATCTCGTTCGCCCGGATCCGGCGGCTCTATTACGGTGCCGCCGACCCCAAGGGCGGCGCGGTGGATTCCGGGGTGCGATTCTTCGCCCAGCCAACCTGCCATCATGTGCCAGAGGTCTATTCGGCGGTCGGCGAGAACCGGGCCGCGACACTGCTGCGGGATTTTTTCAGGGAGCGGCGCTGATGGGCTTGTAGCCCGGATGGAGCGAAGAGCAATCCGGGGCCGGTGCACGCGGCATCCCGGATTTCGCTTCGCTCCATCCGGGCTACGAAATCATCCCGCCGTAAAAAACTCCCGCAACAATTTCGCCGTCGCTTCCGGATTCTCCTCGGTCAGAAAATGCCCGGAGTCCACCGGCGCACCTTCCACCTTCGTCGCCCATTTCTTCCACGTATCGAGCGGCGTCGTTGCAGCGCTTGCGACACCGGCGTCGCCCCACAACGCCAGCATCGGGATCGTGATCTGCCTGCCGGCATCGAAATCGGCCTTGTCGATCTCATAGTCGGCATAGGCACCGGCACGGTAGTCCTCGCACATCGCATGCACGCGGGCGGGATCGCGGAACGGCGCGAGGTAATGCTCCAGCGCGCGCGGATCGATGGCGTCGAGCGTCTTCGATTTGGTCTGGCTCGCCATCTTCTGCCGGAGGAAGAATTCTCCATGGTCCGAGATCAGCGTCTCCGGCAGGGGATAGGGCTGCGCCAGAAACGCCCAATGATAAATCTTCAGCGCCGAGAGCCGGTTCATCCTTTCCCAATAATCATAGGTTGGCGCGATATCGAGCACGGCCAGTTTCGACAGCCGGCCCGGATGATCGAGCGCCAGCCGGTACGACACGCGCCCACCGCGATCGTGCCCGGCGAGCGCGAAATGCACATGGCCGAGCTGCTCCATCGCCTCCACCATCACTTTCGCCATCGCACGCTTGGTGTAGGGCGTGTGATTATCGTCGCTGCGCGGCATGTCCGACCAGCCATAGCCCGGCAGGTCGGCGATAATCAGCGTGAAGCTATCAGCCAGTAGCGGCACCACCGGATGCCACATCACATGCGTCGATGAGAATCCGTGCAGCAGCAACAGCGGCGGCCCCTTGCCGCCGACGCGGGCGAAGATGCGGCCCGAGGAGGTGTTGATCCATTCGGACGCGTAACCAGGAAACAGATCGGCAAGATCGGGCATGGGCGCTCCTCCATGGGCTGCGGCTCTTGCTTCAAACTTTGTTTGCGTTGCCGCCGGCAGACCGCAGGTTTATGCCATCCCCCAAGCCCGACCAAGAGAAACAACAAGCGAGGAACCACCGATGTCGATCGATTTCGAAATTCCAGCCGAGGCCAAGGCGATCCGCGAAAAAGTCCGCAAATGGGTGCATGAGGAATGCATCCCCGCAGAGAAGGAACTCGATACCAAGCCGCTCGCCGAAGTGCTAGGACCGCTGCGAGCCAAGGCCCGCGCGCGCGGCCTGTGGTGCCCGTGGGTGCCGAAGGAATATGGCGGCATGGGCCTCGGTCCGCTGGCGAACGCGCTGGTGCAGATGGAGCTTGGCGAGAGCATGTTGGGCGCGCTGTCGATGAACACGCAGGGGCCCGACGATGCCTCGATGATGACGATCCTCGCCCATGGCACGGAATATCAGAAGGAGAGGTTCCTCAAGCCCCTGCTCAACGGCGACAAGCGCATCTGCTTCTCGATGACGGAAAAGGCCGCCGGCGCCGACGCCACCGGCATGCAGACGACCGCGGTGAAGGATGGCAACGAGAATTACATCCTCAACGGCGAGAAGTGGTTTTCCTCCTCCGCCAGCGTCGCCGACATGGCGCTCGTGATGGCGAAGACCGATCCGAACGCGCCGCGCCACAAGCAGTATTCGACCTTCCTCGTCGAGCTGCCGAACCCCGGCTACAAGATCAAGCGCAACGTCGCCAACATGGCGATCGAGGGCCCGCATGACGATGTGCTTCACGGCGGCCACTCCGAAATCGAGATCAAGGATCTGGTGGTGCCGGCCGACAATCTCGTCGGCGGCGAGGGCAATGGTTTTGCGATGGGCCAGCACCGCCTCGCCTATGGCCGGCTCCGCCACGGCATGCACAACGTCGCCAAGGCGCAGCGCGCGCTCGACATGGCGGTGGCCCATGTCACCAAGCGCTCGACCTTCGGCCAATTGCTCGCCGACCGCCAGGCGGTGCAGTTCATGCTCGCCGACTGCGCCAGCGAGCTCTATATCGGCCGGCTGATGCTGCTGCACATCGCCTACAAGGCGGAGAAGGGCCTCGATATCCGTCAGGAGAACTCGATCGCGAAAATCTTCCATGCGCACATGGTGCACAAGGTGATCGACACCGCGATCCAGCTCCACGGCGCGCTCGGCTTCAGCCAGGATACGCCGCTGGCGAAGTGGTACACGCAGGTGCGCTCGCAGCGGCTGGTCGACGGTCCGGACGAAGTGCACAAGTGGAAGATCGGCAAGAACGTCATCAAGGCGTTCCGCGAGCACGGCACCACGGCGAGCGCGGCCGGCGGGGATTTGCTGTAGCCTTGCCGTCATTGCGAGCAAAGCGAAGCAATCCACATCTCCACACGGGGATAGATGGATTGCTTCGTCGCTTCGCTCCTCGCAATGACGCTGGAGGCGGTTAGCGCGCGCCCTTCTCCGCCTCGACCGCTTGCCACGCAATATCGCGGCGGCAGAAACCGTCCGGCCAATTGATCCGATCGACGGCCTCATAGGCGCGTTGCTGCGCTTCCAGCACGGTCTTCCCCATCGCGCACACATTCAGCACGCGCCCGCCATTGGCGACAATGCCACCATCCTTCGCCGCCGTGCCGGCATGGAAGATCTCGACGCCCTCGATCTTGGCGGCATCGTCGAGGCCCTCGATACGCGTGCCCTTCCTGTAGTCGCCGGGATAGCCCTTCGCCGCCATCACCACCGTCAGCGCCGGATCGGGAAACCAGCGCAGATCAAAGTGCTTCAACTCCCCGTCGCAGGATGCCAGGAACGCCGGCACAATGTCGGACATCATCCGCAACATCAGCACCTGACATTCGGGATCGCCGAAGCGGACATTGTATTCGAACAGTTTTGGCCCCTGCTCCGTCAGCATCACACCGGCGTAGAGCACGCCGCGAAACGGCGTGCCGCGCTGCTTCATGCCGGCGACCGTCGGCAGGATGATCCGCGCCATAATCTGATCGTGGATTTCCGGTGTTACGAACGGCGTCGGTGAGTACGCACCCATGCCGCCGGTATTCGGCCCCTCGTCGTGATCGAACACCCGCTTGTGGTCCTGCGCCGTGGCGAGCGGGATCGCGGTCTCGCCGTCGCACAGCGCGAAGAAGCTGATCTCGCGGCCGGCAAGGAATTCCTCGATCACGACTTCGGTGCCGGCGGAGCCGAACGCACCGTCGAACATCATGGCGATGGCGGCCTCGGCCTCGGCGAGAGTCTTTGCGACCACAACCCCCTTGCCGGCCGCCAGGCCGTCGGCCTTCACGACAATCGGCGCGCCCTGCTTGCGCACATAGGCCAGCGCATCGTCTGCCGTCGTGAAGCGGCCATACGCGCCGGTCGGAATACTGAACTCGGTGCAGAGCGCCTTGGTGAACCCCTTGGAGCCCTCGAGTTGGGCAGCCTGCTTGCTCGGACCGAACGCCTTGATGCCGGCGGCGGCGAGATCGTCGACGACGCCGGCGGCCAGCGGCGTTTCCGGGCCGACCACGACAAGGTCGACAGTGTTGCTCTTGCAGAACTCGATCACGGCGGGATGATTCGCAACGTCGAGCGCCACGCACTCGGCTTCCCGCGCGATGCCGACATTGCCGGGCGCGCACCACAGCTTAGTGAGCAGCGGGGAAGCGGCAATCTTCCACGCCAAAGCGTGTTCGCGGCCGCCGGAACCGAGCAGGAGAATGTTCATGGGAAGTGCAGCCAAATGGAGGGTTGCCGGCAATTGCGCGACGGTTTAGCACGACAGCGGCCGGCCGCAACAACGCGTCTATTCCTGTGTGGATATGTGCCGTGACACCCCTGTGATGGCCTCCGTACCTTGCGGAAGCGCTGGAAAAGGCCGATTCTAGGCATATGCCTGCTGAGAACCTCATCAACGCGCCTGAATTCACCGTCTCGGAACTCTCCTCCGCCCTGAAGCGGACGGTGGAGGACCGGTTTGGCCATGTCCGCGTCCGCGGCGAAATCTCCGGCTTCCGCGGCCCGCACTCCTCCGGCCACTGCTATTTCGCGCTGAAGGACGAGAGCGCCAAGATCGAGGCCGTGATCTGGAAGTTCGCCCACGCCCGGATGCGGTTCAAACCGCAGGAAGGGCTGGAGGTCATCGCCACCGGCAAGCTCACGACCTATCCGAACTCCTCGAAATACCAGATCGTCATCGAGTCGCTCGAGCCCGCCGGCATCGGCGCGCTGATGGCGTTGATGGAGGAGCGCAAGAAAAAACTCGCCGCCGAGGGCCTGTTCGACGAGGCGCGCAAGCAGTCGCTGCCCTGGCTGCCGGAAGTGATCGGCGTCGTCACCTCACCGACCGGCGCCGTCATCAGAGACATCCTGCACCGGCTGCAGGACCGCTTCCCCCGCCGCGTGCTGGTGTGGCCGGTCAAGGTGCAGGGCGAAGGCTCCGCCGAGCAGGTTGCCGCCGCGATCCGCGGCTTCAATGCGCTACCGGAAGGCGGCCGAATCCCGCGGCCGGATCTGTTGATCGTCGCGCGTGGCGGCGGCTCGCTGGAGGATCTGTGGTCGTTCAACGAGGAGATCGTGGTCCGCGCCGCCGCTGACAGTATGATCCCGCTGATCTCGGCCGTCGGCCATGAGACCGACATCACGCTGATCGATTTCGCCGCCGACAAGCGCGCGCCGACGCCGACGGCGGCGGCCGAAATGGCGGTCCCGGTCCGCAGCGAATTGTTTGCCGAGGTCGAAAGCCTGGCGCGCCGCACCATGGTGTGCTGGCAGCGCGGCCAGGAGAGCCGGCGTAATGAATTGCGCGCCGCTGCCCGCGCGCTGCCCAGCTTGAGCGAATTGCTCGCAATCCCCAGGCAGCGGCTGGATCATCTCGGCGCCGCCCTGCCCCGCGGATTGAAGGCCAATACGCATGCCCACCACCGCCGCTTCTCGCAGCTCAGCGCCGGGCTGACGCTGAAGGTGCTGCGTGGACAGGTCGCGCAGGCCAACCACCGCCTCACGGTTTCGGGTGAACGCATCAGCCTGTCCGCCCGTGCGCTGCTGCGCAACCGGCGCGATCGCTTCGCCGGGCTGGAAGTCAGGCTGAAGACCTCAAAGCTCTCCAACGCCCAGGCGCAGCGCAATACCATCGCGCGCGACCGCGAACGCACGCACCGGCTGGCCGAGCGTGCCCGCCGTGCGCTGCTGACCGCCCTGCAGCGGCTCGATGCGCGCGTCGCCCATAGCGGGCAATTGCTGTCGGCGCTGTCCTATCGCGGCGTGCTTGCCCGCGGCTTTGCCCTGGTGCGCGACGAGCACGGCCACGCCGTCCATGCCGCCGCCGCGGTCGGACCGAGCGCGCGTCTCTCCATCGAATTCGC
>NZ_LLYB01000121.1 GCF_001440475.1 Bradyrhizobium lablabi
CGCCGCGCCCGACGCCGCCGCGGCCGCCGCAGCCACGGCCGAAGAGCCGATCGCCACCGCGCTCAAGATCGACGACCTCAAGATCGAGCTGGGCTATGCGCTGCTGCCGCTGGTCAACGGGCCTGATGGCACCGACCGCCTGACCGAACAGATCAAGGCGCTGCGCCGCTCGCTCGCGATCGAAATGGGCTTCGTAATGCCGGCGGTGCGCATCCTCGACAACGTCCAGCTCGAGGCCAACACCTACGTCATCAAGATCAAGGAAGTGGACGCCGGCTCGGGCAAGATCTGGCCGAACCAGTTCATGGTCATGGACCCCGCCGGTAACCAGGTCAGCGTGCCCGGCGTCCACACCGTCGAGCCGACGTTCGGCCTCCCCGCCACTTGGGTCGATGCGGCGCTGAAGGAAGAGGCCTCGCTGAAGGGCTACACGGTGGTCGACGCGGCGACCGTGCTGTCGACCCACCTCACCGAGCTGCTCAAGAACAACATGAGCGACCTGCTCTCCTATGGCGAGGTGCAGAAGCTCCTGAAAGACCTGCCGAAAGAACAGGGCGAGCTGGTCAAGGACATCGTGCCGAGCCAGGTCACGGTGTCGGGCATCCAGCGCGTTCTTCAGCTTTTGTTGGCCGAGCGGATCTCGATTCGCGACCTCTCCACCATCCTCGAAGGCATTGCCGACGCGCTCGCCTTCTCGCGCAACCCCGCCACCATGGTCGAGCACGTCCGTGCCCGGTTGGCGCGCCAGATCTGCGCGCAGAACACCACGTACAACGGCTATCTGCCGCTGATCGCGCTGTCGGCGCGCTGGGAGCAGGCATTCGCGGAATCGATCGTGGGCCAGGGCGAAGAGCGCAGCCTCGCGATGCAGCCCTCAAAGCTGTCGGAGTTCATGACCGCTACCCGCAACGCCTTCGAGCAGGCGGCGCGCGAAGGCGAAGCGCCGGTACTCGTTACCTCAGCGGCGATCCGCCCGTTCGTGCGCTCGCTGATCGAACGCTTCCGCTCGCAAACCACTGTCTTGTCGCAGGCCGAAATTCATCCGCGTGCGCGGCTGAAGACGGTCGGCAGCGTCTAAGGAATACCGGCGGCGCGGCGCAAATCAGCGGTAAAAATGCAGAGGCCATTTCGCCACATGCAAATGGTTTGTTAAAATCGGGAAAATGGCGCGGATTCCGTGCCGCCGGCGCTTCGGCTGGCATAACGTATTGTAGCAGATAAACAATCGTTCATTTTTGCCGACCCGCCGCGATCCTTTGATCGCGACCGTTCAAGTCTTTTCACCGCCTTGTGATCGCCTCTTTGGAACTGAACGGCGGATTCCTACGTTTCCTGACGCGAGACGTTGAACCAACCTGCGGAGGCATCCAACAAATCCGTAGGCAGGAAGGCGGCAGGAGACTTCCATGAACCACTCGATCTACAGCGCAGATCGCACGACCCATCTCAAGATCGTGGTCGTGGCGCTCGTGGTAGGTATCGTGGTCGCCGGGTTCAGCATCTCCGCGCGCACGACCTCGGATGAAGGTCTCACCCAGACCGCGAGCACGCGCGTGATGAAGGCCGGCAAGCCGGTCGTGATTACGAGTACAGGCAACTCAGTCGTACGCTAAAGGAGAGAGATTTCACGGAATTCACGCGGCTCTTTACAGCCCCCCAAAGTCGCCGTGTGGATAATCAAGACCCCAACTACCCCCAAGTTGACTGCGAAAACGCCCGCTCCCCACGGGCGTTTTCTTTTTGTCGGGGCGTGATGGCATCGTCGTCACTCCCACAGACCTCATCCTGACACACCCACCGACCTCATCCTGAGGAACCTGCGAAGCGGACGTCTCGAAGGATGGCCATGGGCACGATGGGGGCCGCATGGTTCGAGACGCGCGCAAGGGCGCGCTCCTCACCATGAGGGGAAGCTTCAGTGCGCGGGCGCTAGCGCGCCGGCACCGTCTCGATCAGCTTGCCGGTAAAGACCGGCGCCGAGGTCGGCTGGCCGCTCGGCGAACCGCCGGCCTGCTCGACGGTGACCGCAAAGAGCGCGGCGTTGATGGTGCCGGCGTCGTAATCGGCCAGCACCGGACGCGCGGTGAAATCGCTGCCGCCGATCACGCCGAGCGAGCGCGGCCGCGGCAGCTTGTCGGAGATCAGCCAGAGCTCAAAGCTCTTGCCGGGCTCGGCATCGGCCCCGACCTTGCGGACCGTGAAATTCTTGGTCGCCGCATCGACCGTCAGGATGAAGGCCGGCGAGCCGCCGTCGCGCTGCAGCAGCGCGACATATTGCGCCGACGGCGCCGGTGAAGGCGCCGGCGTCTTCACCTCGACCGTCTGGATCTGCGGCTTCGGCCGCAGCNAGATCCGGCTGGTAGACCTGCACCGCCAACATGGCGACCAGAGCTGCGGCAAGCGCGGTGGCGACCGAAGCAAGACTGCGCCAGCGCTTCGCGCGGCCCGCCAACTGGATGACGTTCGCATTGTCCGCGGCCGTCGTGGCCGGCGCGGCCGGCGTCGCTTCGGCTACCACGGGAGCCACCACCGGCTCGGCGGCAGGTTCGGGCGGCGGCGGTGCCGGCTGCTCCGCCCGGGGCAGCACCAGCGGCGCCTGCGCCTCCGTCGAATGTCCGATCGCGGCCTTGATGTTTTCCCACACGATCGGCCGCGGCTCGATCGAACCGACCATCTGGTTGAGCACGCCGAGCCGGTATTCCCAGGCGTGGACCAGCGCGCTGTATTCGGTGTCGACGGCCATCATGGTCTCGACCTGCGCGCGCTCGTCGGCATCGAGAGTGCCGAGCGCGTATTCCGCGGCGAGCGCGATATGGTCTTCGCTATGGGCCATCGTTCAAGATCCGGACCTTTAGAGCCCGAGACACTCCCTTATATCCATCATGCTGCGGCGCAGCCACGTCTTCACCGTATTCACTGGCGTCTCGAACTTGGCGGCGAGCTGCTCGCGGCTCCAGCCGTTGTAATAGGCGAGGAGCACGAGCTTCTGCCGGTCCGGCTCGAGGCGGCCGACGCATTCCAGCAACCGCTTCAACTCTTCCGTCATCTCGCGCCGCGCCAGCGGATCAGGTGAATCGGCCGCCACTTCCATCGCGGCCGGCTCCTCCTCGATCGAGCTTTCGCTCTTCTTGCGCACCACGTCGATCGCCCGGTTGCGCGCAATCGACGCCATCCATGTGATCGGCGAAGACAGGGCCGGGTTGAACTGGCCGGCACTGTTCCAGATCTTGACGTAAGCCTCCTGAATGACCTCCTCCGCGAGGTCCTGACGCCGCAAGATACGGAGCACGACGCCGAAGAGTTTCGCGCGCGTGGCGGCGTACAGGCGCTCAAAAGCGGCCTCATCCCCCTTCGCCACCGCGGCAATCAGCCAGACCAGCTCCGCTGGCGTCAGCATTCAGCGTCCCCCAAAATCTCGATTCTCCACCCGCGTCCTACGCTGGAGCCGACGAGAGGTTTCGTAGCATACCTTGCGTCAAAAGGGCCACCAAGTGGCCCGGGACGCGTGCCGGCAACGAAAAACCCGGGCCTTGCGGCCCGGGTTTTCGATTGTGTCAGATCAGCGGAGGCTTCGTCAGGCGACGCCAAGCCGGGCGCGCATCAGGCCGATTGAATCCATGTCGGCCTGCTCCCGGGCGCTCTCCTCGGCGCGCTCGCGCGCCTGGTCGCGCTCGTCGAGCAGCTCGACCTTCTTCAGCTCCTCGAACGCTTCGCTCAACAGGCTCTTGGCGTCTTCGAGCTGGATGCGCAGTTCGTCTGCGGAACGGGTCAGGTTTTCGCGGCGCTGGATCGCGGCCTTGGCATAGGTCGGGTATGCGAAATGGGAGGGATCGTTGATCCCGGCCCGCTCCTGCTCGGTCTGGATTTCGCGCTCGAGATCGACCGACATGCGCTGGAAGTCCGCGATCATGCCTTCGATCTGGGTAACCCTTCGGCGCTTCTCGTCGACCTGAAATTTCTTCAGGCGGATCAGCGTTTCTCGTGACTTCATCGACTCATACTCCCCAGAAGTCCCAATCTGCACGCGGGACGGAGCCGGCTCCCCCGGGGGGCCCCACCGGCGTCGTTAATCATGTGCCGGGGATGATGGCCTGACAAAGTTAGCGTTCCGTTTCCAAATTGCCGAGGATATGCGCCAATAGGCCATAACCGTCGCGGAGGCTTGCTTTTTCATCCTTAGCCTGACGCAGAAAGGCTTCGAGCGGCTCGTGCAGCCGCACCGCCTCATCGACTTCCGCACTGGAACCCGCCCGATAGGCGCCCAGCCGGATCAGCTCTTCCATATCGGCGTAGGTCGCCATCACCTGCCGGGCGCGCGTGATCACGGGCAGGTAGGCGGGATCGGCCGCTCGCGGCATGGTGCGCGAAACCGATTTGAGGATGTTGATCGCGGGAAATCGTCCGCGCTCCGCAATCGAGCGTTGCATCACGATATGGCCGTCCAGAATGCCGCGCACCGCGTCCGCGATCGGCTCGTTGTGATCGTCGCCGTCGACCAGCACCGTGAAAATGGCGGTGATGGTGCCGACCCCGGTTCCCGGCCCTGCCCGCTCCAGCAGCTTCGGCAGTTCCGTGAACACCGTCGGCGTATAGCCCTTGGCGGTCGGCGGCTCGCCGGCCGACAGCCCGATCTCGCGCTGCGCCATCGCGAAGCGCGTGACCGAGTCCATCAGGCACAGCACGTCCTTGTCCTCGTCGCGGAAGTACTCCGCGATTGCGAGCGTCAGGTAGGCGGCCTGCCGCCGCATCAGAGCGGGCTCGTCCGACGTCGCGACCACCACGACCGAGCGGGCCAGACCCTCGTCGCCGAGATCCTCCTGCAGAAACTCCTGCACCTCGCGGCCGCGTTCGCCGATCAGTCCGATGACGGTGATGTCGGCATCGACATTGCGCGCCAGCATCGACAGCAGCACCGATTTGCCGACGCCGGAACCGGCGAAGATGCCGAGCCGCTGGCCGCGGCAACAGGTCAGGAACGTATTAAGCGCCCGTACCCCGAGATCGAGCGGCGGCCCGACGCGCTTGCGCGAATGCGCCGGCGGCGGCGCGTTGCGATAGGGCATCGGCGATGCGCCCTGCACCAGCGGCCCCTTGCCATCGATCGGTTCCCCCATGGCGTTGACGACGCGGCCGAGCCAGGCCGGTGACGGCCGCACCTGGCTGGCCGCCGTGGCGATCACCGCGCGGCAACCGCGCCTGACACCGTCGAGCCCGCCGAACGGCATGACGACGGCATTGCTGCCGGAGAACCCGATGACCTCAGCCGGGATGAATCGGTTACCGCCGGTATCGATGACGATCCGCGCGCCTACCGACATTGCATGGATCGGCCCCGCGATCTCGACCATCAGCCCGCGCACGCCCACAACACGGCCATATATATTGACGCCGTCGATATCGCCGATTTGCTCCGCAAGCGCCTTCATTGCGAAAACCTTAAGTTTCCACGTTTTAGCCGAGACCGCTTAACCTGGTGTTTACCCGCATCATTAATCATTGCGTCACTGTCTTTGGTGACTGAGAGCGCTTGCCCGTCAGAAGAAGGGTAAGTCGCGGGAGTCGGTTAGGCCCGCCTCTTAATGTGGAGACTGAGCACGCACGGTTAGAAAAAGCTGCTTCGAAGCAACATCTTAGGGCGATTCGATAAAAATTGCACTTAAAGAGCTTGCGAACCGGAATCAGAGTTTGTTAACCATGTGTCTGTCAGGATCCGAATCAGTTGTTCAAAGGCGTTTTGAGTGCCGCAAGTGCGGCCGACCTGACGCCCGGAGCGGCGGACTACAAGGGGACTGGCATGCGCGTTTTGCTGATAGAAGATGACAGCGCCGTCGCGCAGTCGATCGAATTGATGCTTAAATCCGAGAGTTTCAACGTCTACACGACGGACCTCGGAGAGGAAGGCGTCGATCTCGGTAAGCTTTACGATTACGATATTATCCTTCTCGACCTCAACCTGCCCGACATGTCCGGCTACGACGTGCTCAAGCAGCTTCGGGTATCCAAGATCAAGACTCCCATTCTGATCCTCTCCGGCCTCGCCGGCATCGAGGACAAGGTCAAGGGTCTCGGCGTCGGTGCCGACGACTACATGACCAAGCCCTTCCACAAGGATGAACTGGTTGCCCGCATCCATGCGATCGTGCGCCGTTCCAAGGGTCACGCCCAGTCGGTCATCCAGACCGGCGACCTCGTGGTCAATCTCGACACCAAGACGGTCGAGGTCGGCGGCCAGCGCGTGCACCTGACGGGCAAGGAATACCAGATGCTGGAGCTGCTCTCGCTCCGCAAGGGAACCACCCTCACCAAGGAAATGTTCCTCAACCACCTCTATGGCGGCATGGACGAGCCCGAGCTGAAGATCATCGACGTCTTCATCTGCAAGCTGCGCAAGAAGCTGGCCAACGCCTCCGAAGGCCGCAACTTCATCGAGACCGTGTGGGGCCGCGGCTACGTGCTGCGCGAGCCGCACGAGGCGGACGAGCGCATCCCCGCCTGAGCAAGGGTTTACGGCGAGCCGAAAGGCTCACTCCTCCCGACTGGACCCCGCCCGAAATGGCGGGGTTTTTGTTTTGGGTTCCCATCAGTGATTGTCGGTTGTGCGGCCTGTCGGGATGATGGTGCCTTTAGCTGCCTAAACGCCCAATGCGGTCGATATCTCACCGAGCGTCGCCTTCTCGGCATCGCTGACCTGGACGCCGCCGCTGAACAGGCCTCCGCCTTCCGAGGCCGCCTCGGCGGTGCTTTGGCTGATTTTCCGGAGCCAGCCCTTGAATTCCGCCGCATCACCCGGCGCCTTCGCGGCAAGCAGCGCGGAAACCTGCCGCAGCTCATCGATGCATTTGCCTTTCATTTCAGCGGGCTTGCTGCTGGCGAATTTTGCCTTCAGACCATCTCGCGCTGCACTCCTCCCTTCGCTGCTGGCAAAGTCCGTGACGACCGATTTGACCAGCGCGTTGGTGCCGGGGCTGGAGGCCGCCTCGGTGAGAGCGGAACCTCCGGCAAAGGATTCTTTCAGCAGTCCCCAGAGACCACTGGGTTCGGCCGCGGTGATGGCCATACCGGCGATCATCGGGCTCTCCAGCAACAGCGTCCACTCATCCTTCGTGAAGCTTGTCTTGTCGGCCATTGATCTCACTCCTGTTGGACACAAACAACCGATTGAGCGATCCCCGGCAGGCGCGAAGCTGCCGGCAGCATGCTGCCCCGCCGTCCGACACTGGCCGGACGGCACAACGTTGTGACGTTCAGGAACGCGCGAGCGCGTCGAGCTTGCCTCGAAGCTCATCAATCGCCGGCTTCGCAACGGCGCCGGCCCCGGGCGTCGCCAGCACCTTGTCACACATCTGATTGATGGTCGGGGTGGCCGCAACAATCAGCTTTACGAGGATGGTTTTTCCTTCCGGGGAGAGCTGCGCCGCGCGGGTACTGACCTCATTCAATTGAGCGGTCGCTTCCTTCAGCTTGGGCAGGGCGGCCTCGGCCGACGCAGCGTCGGTGATGCCGGGGAGCAAGGTCCTGATGGAACCAACCGAGGCGTTGACCTGGTTCGCCAGATTCATCCCTCCGACCGTCAAATCCGTCGGAGCCGCGCCCACGGTTCCGGTCGCGGTCCGCGTCGTGGAGGGCGGCGGCAGTTGAGCAACCTCGTCCTGCCCTGAACGACCAAGGGCGAACCAGGCGAGACCAGCCAGTACCAGCACCGCGACCAACCAGTATGGCCATTGTGCGGTCGTACGGGCGGCCGCAGAGGCCGCCTGACCGGCCCGGTAAGCGGTCCGCTCCGAAGCGTCTGCAATTCGACCACCAGCCGCGCTGGCGGCCGCCGCACCGCTGCGCAAGCTCTCGCTCGCTCCGTCGATGAGACCAGCGGCGCTCAACTGACTGGCAAGGCCGGACGGCATTGCCGCGGCGATCTGATCCTTCTGTGAAGTGAGCAGGGACGCCAGCCCGCTTGCGTCGAGACCGGCGCTGCGTTGCTGTTGACTCAACGTGCCAAGAACCACGGGACCAAGCATGCCAAGCATCGACTTGGTAGTCCCCTCGCCGATCCCCGCGAACTTGCCTATCGTCTGCGCCATCGTATCCAGCGTTCCACCGCCGAACAGGCCCGAAAGCATGTTCGACCCCGTTTCCTGCAGCAGGTTTTGGCCGGAACCGCCGATGAGATTCTTCAGATTCTCGATCGATGCGGATTGCTGTGTCAGCGTATTGGTGAGCTGTCGTGCCCCATTGGGGGTGGAGGCAACATCAGCGAAGCTTGCAAGAAGCGCGGGAATTGCTCCCGAGATGGCTTTTTGCGCGACAGTGCGATCGAGACCTAGAACAGAAGCGATCTTCGCGATCATGTCGGGCGTGAGGAATTGCATCACTGCAGAGACCAGATTCGTCGCCATGGCGATCCTCCTGAGCAAGAGTGCAGTTGCTGCCCAAGTTAGTCCCTCCATTTCGGATTGCGCCTCAAAAGTTTAATCACCTTATGTTACAACTTGGCGGCTCGAAGTTCCATCAAAGCTGCTACAATCTGGCCTCTCAGCGAAAGATGTCGCTCCTCAAAGCAGGGAGTTGCGTGGATGGGTATCATCTGGACGATCATCATTGGCTTCATCGCCGGCGTCATCGCCAAATTCATTATGCCCGGCAACAACGAGCCGTCAGGTTTCATCATGACGACGATCCTTGGGATCGTGGGCGCTTTCGTTGCATCGTATCTCGGACGCGCTCTCGGCTGGTACAGCCCGGGCGAAGGTGCGGGGCTTATCGGTGCGGTTGTCGGGGCGATCATCGTGCTGTTCGTGTATGGTCTCATCACGAGCCGGCGAACGGCTTGAACGAACCGCTCGTCGCGGGCACTGGCGCAGCGGAAACATCGCCACGCTACGCATCTGGATCCGGTCGTCGCTGATCCTTCACGCGGGAGCTGATGGAGCCTGCGCACATGTCGCACTTCGATCTGGCATTGTCCGTTGCGCTTGGCATCGGGCTCGCTGCCGCGACCGGCTTTCGGTTGTTTCTGCCGTTGCTGGTTCTAGGCGGTGCGGCTTACACCGGGCATGCAAGCCTGAGCGATGGGTTCGCATGGCTCGGCACACCTGCCGCCCTCATCATGCTCGGCACGGCAGCCATCGTGGAGATCGCCGCGTTCTACATTCCAGGCGTCGACAATTTGCTCGACACGGTGGCAACGCCCGGTGCCGTCGTCGCGGGGACGATCGTATCCGCTGCAGTCATGACCGACCTGCCGCCGATGGTGAAATGGACGGCAGCCATTATCGCGGGAGGCGGCGTTGCCGGCATCACGCAAGGCCTGACTGCAATGCTCAGGGCAAAATCCACCGTCTTCACCGGTGGACTTGGGAATTCGGCGGTGGCTACAGCCGAGCTCGGGAGCGCCTCGCTGATCTCGATTCTGGCGCTGGCTGCGCCGCTTGCGGCGATCGCACTGGTCGTTCTGTTCTTCTGGCTGGCATTCCGCCTGCTTCACCGCTTGGCTCGGGGATCGCGTCAGCCAAACGAGCAATAGGCAGAATCCCTCGCATTCGAACGCTGCAATTTCATCGAACCGTGTGGGGCCGCCGCTTACCGCGACAAATTCGCTTCCCTCCGGATTGAAACCCGCTTCGCGGTGTCTCGTAGCTGACGGAATGTCCGCAAACGAAGGGGGAAGTCATGAAAAATGTCAGGCTTGTTGCCGCTGTCGTGCTCGGATCGGCATCGGGTGCGCTCATCGGCTACTCGGCGCTCGCCGGCGGCGACAAGGTCGTCTTCCCGGAGAATTTCGACAAGGGCACGCTCTACGCCACGGTCGATCGTTACGACAACAAGCAGTATCGCGAGCTCTATGCGACGCCGGCAGCGGTCGATGCGGTACGCAAGGGGCAGCCGATTCCGAGCGGCACGGTGCTGATGCTGGTGCAATACAAGGCGCAACTCGACGCGGCCGGCGAGCCGCTCAAGGATGCCAACGGCCGTTTCCAGAAGGGCGATCTCGTCGCCTACACGGTGATGGAAAAGCGCGACGGCTGGGGCACCGAGTACAAGGACGACATTCGCAACGGCGAATGGGAGTATCAGGCGTTCGGCCCGGACAGGAAGGTCAACGACAAGGCCAATCTGACGACCTGCTTCACCTGCCACAAGCCGCATGCCGGGCAGGATTTCGTCATCTCGCTGGCGGGCCTGAAGGGCACCCCCGAAGGCGCCATGGCAAAGCCCGCGCCGGGGCCCGGCGTGGTCTCGATATCAGACTTCAAGTTCGGTCCGGAGACCGTCGTCGTCAGCAAGGGCCAGACCATCACCTGGCACAACGCCGATTCCTCGCCGCACCAGGTGACGATCACCGGTCCCAAGGCGCAGCGCTCGTCGATCGCGCTGAAAGGCCAGACCACCCAGATCACCCTCGCCGATGCCGGAACCTATGACTACATCTGCGGCCTGCACCCGGCGATGAAGGGCAAGATCGAGGTCAGGGAATAGCCGTCCGCGTCACGGCCGCCATGGAGGATTTGCGAACCCCGCCGAATGGCGGGGTTTTTGTTTGGGATTGAACCCGCTGCCCCGGTGCGCCGACTGACAGATCGTGCGAACCTGTCAGGACGCACGAGTTGGGGCGAATTCAATGATCCTGCAATCGCTTGCCGGGCTGCCGGCATTCCTGGTCTATTTCTGTACGGCTATTATCGCCGTAGTGGCCTACCTCTTCGTCTATACCCGCGTCACGGCACACAATGAGTTCGACCTGATCCGCGCCAACGAGCCGGCCGCCGCGATTGCGCTGGGCTTGAGCCTGCTCGGTTTCGTGCTGCCGCTGGTCAGCGCCATCACCCATTCGGCCAATGTCTGGGATTGCCTGATCTGGGCGGCAATCGCGCTGATCGTGCAGATCATCGTCTATTACCTCGTCAGGGTTCCCGTGCCGAAGCTGTCGGAGCGGATAGCGTCCGGCGAACTTGCGGCCGCGATCTGGCTCGGACTGTCCTCGCTGGCCGCCGGCGCACTGAACGCCGCCTGCATGGTCTACTAGCCATGGCAGACAAACCAAACCAGGAGTTCGGCAGGCGAAACAAGGTCTCGGTGCCGGCAGCGCCGCGTCCCGTTCCGCCCCCGGCCAAGCGCTCGGGCCACGTCGCCCTTCTGTTGATGGGTACGTTTGCGGTCGGCACCGCCGCCTACACGCTGATTCCGAACCGCACCTGCGAACAACCATCGAATGCGTACGGATCGCCGACGCAAACCACGACCGAATGCTCGTCACGCAGTTCTTCCTCGAGCTCTGGCGGCGGCTCCGGCGGCGGATCGTCAGGACGCAGCAGCTACTACAGCAGCGGCGACTCCTCTTCTTCCTCATCATCGAGCCATTCCTCCTACGATTCCGGCTCGCACGCGGCGCAGCGCGGCGGCTTCGGCTCGTTCGGGCATGCCATCGGCTTCTCGGGCGGCTGAGTTTCATGCAGCGCATCCCCTGCCCCGAACGCGACGACTGGCGTGCCACCGCCGAAGGCGTTGGATTTACCTTTCACACCATCAACGGCGAACGCTACTGGGACGAACGCGCCTATTACGCTTTCACGCTGAACGAAATCGAACGGCGGATCGAGGCGCCCACCGCCGAGATTGATGCGATGTGCCTCGAACTGGTCGGCCGCGCGATGAGGGACGAAAAATATCTGCGGCGGCTGAAGATACCGGAAGCGTTCTGGCCGCTGATTTCCGAAAGCTGGCGCCGCCGTGACCCCAGCCTCTACGGCCGGCTGGACCTGAGCTATGACGGCTGGAGCCCGGCGAAACTGCTGGAGTACAACGCGGATACGCCGACCTCGATTTTCGAAGCGGCGGTCTTCCAGTGGACCTGGCTCGAACAGGCGATGGAGCGCGCCATCATCCCGAAGCGCGCCGACCAGTTCAATTCAATCCACGAGCGTCTGATCGACGCCTGGAAGAAGCACGGCGGCGCGAAGCATCTGCATCTCGCGGGGATGACCGGCAATACCGAGGATGCCGGCACGCTTGCCTATTTGCAGGACACCGCGAGCCAGGCCGGATTGAAGACCACGCTGATGGACATCAAGGACGTCGGGCTCGGCGGCGATGGCCGCTTCGTCGATCTCGACGACCGCACCATCGAGCTTGCCTTCAAGCTTTACCCCTGGGAATGGATGTTTCAGGACGCGTTCGGCGCGAAACTGTCGAGCGCGCCGACCCGCTGGATCGAGCCGCCCTGGAAAGCGATCCTCTCCAACAAGGGCATCCTTCCGCTACTCTGGGAGATGTTTCCGAAACACCCCAATCTGCTGCCGGCCTATTTCGAGGACGATCCGAAGGCGTCCATGCTCGGCTCCTCGTTCGTCCGCAAGCCGCTCTATTCGCGGGAAGGCGCCAACGTCGCGCTCGTCAGCGCCGGCACCACGCTGGCAGAGCAGCAGGGCCCCTATGGCGCGGAAGGATTCATCCGGCAGGCGTTCGCGTCGCTGCCGAGCTTTTCCGACCAATATCCGGTGCTCGGAAGCTGGCTGGTCGATGGCACGCCGTGCGGGCTGTCGATCCGCGAGGACGAGAACCCGATCACCGGCAACACGTCGCGCTTCCTGCCGCACGCGATTCTGTAGCGCGGCGGCATCCAAGGCACGGGCTGAAGAACGAGATCAGCTCGCCGCGGCAACCGCCCGCAGGGTTTGCGGCACCAGCGTCGACGCGCCCACCCTGATCACCGGCGCGATGTTCGGACGATAAAGTCCGCGCCGATCCGGATAGGGCTTGAACGTGTTGGTAATGCCGACGACGGATTCGGCCGCGCCCAGCGCCAGCACGCCATCGGGCTCCAGCATCCGCGACAGCCGCTCGAAGATGTTGGTCTTGGTGTTCTGATCGAAATAGATCAGCACGTTGCGGCAGAAGATGACGTCGAACACGCCGAGATGGGAGAAGTCCTGCAGCAGGTTGAGCTGACGATGCTGCACCATGCCGCGCAGCTCCGGGCTGATCTGCCAGAGTTCGCCGTTCTGGGTGAAGTATTTCACCAGCAACTGAATCGGCAATCCGCGCTGAACCTCGAACTGGCTGAAGATGCCGGCCTTCGATTTCTCCAGCACCGCCTGCGACAGGTCGGTCGCAACGATTTCGGTGCGCCAGCCGGCGAGCAAGGGTCCAGCCTCCTTCAGGCACATCGCGATCGAGTACGGCTCCTGCCCGGTGGAGGAAGCCGCGCACCAGATGCGCAAGCTGCGGCGCGCGGCGCGCGCCTGCACCAGCGCCGGGATCACCGTCTCGCGCATATGATCGAACGGAATCTTGTCGCGGAAGAAGAACGTCTCGTTGGTGGTCATTGCCTCGACCACCTCCGCCGTCAGCGCGCTGGCCCCACCCTTCATCTTCTCGACGAGTTCGGAAATGCCCGGCAGGCTGGCCTTGCGCGCCAGCGGCAGCAGCCGGCTTTCGACCAGATATTGCTTGTCGGCGGAAAGATCGAGCCCGGAGCGCTCTTTCAGAAGCTTACGCAGGTACTCATAGTCTGAAGGCGTCACGAACGATCTCCCGAAAACAACCGAACCAGTTTGGGCGCAATCTGATTGAGCGGCAGGACCGCCGCGCAAATACCTGCATTGGCGGCCGCGCCCGGCATGCCCCACACAACGCTGGTGGCTTCGTCCTGGGCAATGACGCTGCCGCCGGCGGCGACGATCTCCTTGCCGCCGCGCATGCCGTCGGAGCCCATGCCGGTCAGGATCACCGACATAATGCTGCCCTGCCAGACGTCGATCGCGGAGGTGAACAGCGGGTCGACCGCGGGTTTGCAGAAATTCACCGGCGGTCCGTCGTCGAGCGCGATCGCCGTCTCGGCGCCGTGGCGCACGACCCGCATGTGGCGGCCGCCCGGTGCAAGATAGATCCGTCCCGGCTTGACGATCTCGCCGTCAACGGCCTCATGCGCCGGCCGGCGGCTTGCGCGCGCCAGATGCTCGGCGAGAATGGTGGTGAAGGTCGGCGGCATGTGCTGGGTGATCAATACCGGAAAGCGGTCGATCACCGGCCCGATGTCGGTGACCAGCGCCATCAGCGCCTGCGGCCCGCCGGTCGACGAGCCGATCAGCAGCACGCGCGGCGCCAGCATGCTGAACGACCGGCGCGCGAGTTGCAGTTGCGGAGCGGGTGCTGCGACCGGATGGGGCAATACCTCGCGTATCCGGTCGGGGGCCGGCGCCAGCGCCGGGCTCGCGGCAGGCGAGGCACGACGGCGGGCTCTGGCGCCGAGATGACGGATCTTCTGGATCAGATCGTGGTGGAAGGTCTCGGCGGCGGTTGCCTCACGCGTGCTCTCCGGCTTCGGAATGTAGTCGGAGGCGCCGAGCGAAAGCGCCTTGAAGCTGATCTCCGCGTTGCGGCGGGTCAGCGTCGACGCCATGATGATGACGAGGTCGCGCTTTTTCGCCAGCAGTTGCGGCAACGCCGAAATGCCGTCGAGCTCCGGCATTTCGATATCGAGCACCGCAACGTCGGGCTTGATACGTTCGATCTGGTTGACGGCGTCGAGACCGGTACGCAAGGAGGCGGAGACCTCCATATCCGGCTCGGCGCCGATCCAGCGCGAGATCATCCCGCGGATCACGACGGAGTCGTCGACCACCATGACACGCAGCTTGTCTTGCCGTGTCGAGATTGGCGGTGGAGACTTCGTTAACGCAACACTCATTACTTCACCCGACCCAACTCAAAAGCGTACACTTACAAGAACAACGCCGAGGGCCGTTGAGCCGCCGGGAAAACCTGCGCGAGATCAGAGCAGGCCGACTTCCTGGAACTTCGCGGTGACGATGTCCTTGTCGAACGGCTTCATGATGTACTCATTGGCGCCGGCGTGCAGCGCGCGCGCGATATGCGCGACGTCGTTCTCGGTCGTGCAGAATACCACCTTGGGCGCGTCGCCGCCGGGCATGCGGCGCAGATTGCCGAGGAACTCGTAGCCGTCCATCACCGGCATGTTCCAGTCGAGCAGGACCGCTTCGGGCATCGCGCGCTTGCAGACTTCAAGCGCCTTCTCGCCGTCCTCAGCCTCGACGATCTGAAAATCGAGACCTTCGAGGATGCGTCGTGCGACCTTTCGGATGACGCTCGAGTCATCGACGACCAGACAGGTTTTCATTTTAGGCCTCCACTTACACCTATCCCCACGGGGGATGTTTTCATACCGGGTTGGATTTTCATGCCGCCATCAGGTCAGGCGTGATTTCGAGAACGCGATCGACGTCGAGGACGACCATGAGCTGGCCGTCGAG
>NZ_LLYB01000122.1:0-6651 GCF_001440475.1 Bradyrhizobium lablabi
AGCAAGCGCGGCTTGCCTGGAAGGCGGACCGGGGCCCGTTACCCCATCTACAGATTTCACAATGTCGGAGATTGATCCCCGCCTCGGAGCAATTGGCCGCGCAAGCCCCGCCCTGCGCATAGGAGCCTGCCGTAACAACCTGATCTCGCAGGCTGTTCCAATCGTTGATCCCCGTGTAGGCTTGGCCCGCACTGCCGGGCCAATATAAGGCCATCGCCCATATGGGGCGGGCAGGAATAAGGGAGATGGCGGGAAGACCATGACGGAACTCCGATACCTCGCGCCTGAGACGCTTGATGAAGCGGTCGGCGCATTTGCCAAAGCCGGCAGCGCCGCACGCATCCTGGCCGGCGGCACCGATCTTCTGGTGCAGATGCGGTCCGGCGTGCTCAAGCCGGGCGTGATCGTCGATATCAAGAAAATCCCCGAGATGACCGCGATCGAACAGACCGCCGATGGCGGCTTTCGCGTCGGCGCCGCCGTCTCCGGCATGGCGCTCGCCGAACACGGAAAGTTCGGCAAGGTCTGGCCCGGCGTCCTGGAGGCCGTCAACCTGATCGGTTCCAAGCAGGTGCAGGGCAGGGCCTCTGCGGGCGGCAATCTCTGCAACGGCTCGCCCGCCGGCGACAGCGTGCCCGCAATGGTCGCCGCCGGCGCCGTCGTCACCGTGCAGGGCCCGAACGGCCGCCGCGAGATGAAGGTGGAAGATGTGCCGGCTGGACCCGGCCGCACCAATCTGAAGCCCGGCGAGATTCTGGTCAGTTTCACACTGCCGCCGCGCTCACCCGGATCGAGCGACGCTTACTTGCGCATGATCCCGCGCACCGAAATGGACATCGCCGTCGTCGGTGTCGGCGTCAGCCTCACGATCAAGGACGGCACGGTCACATCAGCCCGCGTCGGTCTCGGCGCAGTGGCGCCGACCGTGCTGCTGGTCGAAGACGCCGCGAAAGCGCTGATCGGAAGCAAGCTCGACGATGCCGCGCTCGCTAAGGCTGCCGCGGCATGCTCCGCCGCCTGCCGTCCGATCGACGACAAGCGCGGCACCATCGCCTATCGCACCAAGGTGGCCGGCGTGCTGCTCAAGCGCACCGCAGGGATCGCCGCCAAACGCGCTCAAGGAAAGTGATAACGCAAATGGCCAAAGTTCACGTCACCACCACGATCAACGGCGAGCCGATGGAATTCCTCTGCGAGCCATCAGACACCATGCTCGACGCGCTGCGCGGCACCCTGAACCTCACCGGCTCCAAGGAAGGCTGCGCCTCCGGCGATTGCGGCGCCTGCTCGATCACGCTCGACGATCGGCTGGTCTGCTCCTGCCTGATGCTCGCCGTCGAATCCGAGGGGCACGAGATCAGGACCATCGAGGGCATGGCGCAGGGCGACAGACTGCATCCGCTGCAGCAGAAGTTTCTGGAAATGGCCGCACTTCAATGCGGCATCTGCACCTCGGGCATGCTGGTCGCCTCCGATGCGCTGCTGAAGAAAAACCCTGACCCGAGCGAGGAGGAAGTCCGCTTCTGGCTTGCCGGCAACCTCTGCCGGTGCACCGGCTATGACAAGATCGTCCGCGCGGTGATGGAAACCGCTGCCGAAATGCGTGCGCAATAGTTTCGGGAGACAGCCTAATGAATCTCGTCACCAACAATAAATGGATCGGCCAGCGCACCATTCGCCCTGACGGTATGGACAAGGTGACCGGCCGCGCCCAGTTCGCCGCCGACACCACCATGCCGGGCATGATCTGGGGCAAGGTTTTACGCAGCCCGCATCCGCATGCGCGCATCAGATCGATCAACACGGCCAAAGCGGAAGCGCTGCCGGGCGTCAAGGCCGTCGTCACCTCGAAGGACATCGTCGATTTCCCGATCGAGAAGGGCGCGGTCATGCTCGGCATCCAGGACATGCGCTGGATGTGCCGTAACGTGATGGCGCGCGACAAGGCGCTGTTCCCCGGCCACCCCGTCGCTGCCGTTGCCGCGACGACGGAAGCGATCGCAGCCGAGGCCTGCAAGCTGATCGAGGTCGATTACGAAGTGCTGCCGTGGTCGATCGAAATCGACGACGCGATCAAATCAGACGCGCCGATCCTGCACGAGTTCAACAAGTTCGACGGCAAGCCTTCCAACATCGCCGGCCGCCTCGAGCACAAGAAGGGCGACATCGCTGATGGTTTCAAGAAGGCCGATGTTGTCATCGAGCGCACCTTCACCACGCGCCCGGTGCACCAGGGCTATATCGAGCCGCATGCCTGCCTGATCTCGGTGGCGCCTGACGGCAAGACCACGATCTGGAGCTCGAGCCAGGGCCAGTTCATGGTGCGCGCGATGACATCGATGCTGACGGGCATCCCGCAGAGCGACATCCGCGCCATCCCCGCCGAGATCGGCGGCGGCTTTGGCGGCAAGACCATCGTCTATCTCGAGCCGCTCGCGACGCTGCTCGCGAAAAAATCCGGGCGGCCCGTAAAGATGGTGATGACGCGCGAGGAAGTGATGCGCGCGACCGGCCCCACCTCGGGCTCGAAGAGCACGGTGAAGATCGGCGCCACGAAGGACGGCAAGATCGTCGCCGCGCACGGCACCTTCTATCTGCAGGCCGGCGCCTTCCCGGGCTCGCCGATCCGCGGCGCCGCCGGGTGCAGCTTCACGCCCTACGACATTCCGAACCTGCTCTCGGAAGGTTTTGACGTCTGCTCCAACCGCTCCAAGGTCGCGGCCTATCGCGCGCCGGGCGCGCCGATCGGCGCCTATGCCGTGGAATGCGTGATGGACGAAGTCGCCGAACGCCTGAAGATGGACCCGCTCGACTTCCGCCTAAAGAACGCCGCGAGGGAAGGCACCAAAGCCGCGCACGGCCCGGTCTTCCCGCGCATCGGCTATGTCGAGACCGTGGAAGCGGCCAGGAGCTCGCCGCATTATGCCGCGCCGCTCGGCGATGGCCAAGGCAAGTTGAGGGGCAGGGGCACAGCCTCCGGTTTCTGGTTCAACGCCGGCGGCGAATCCTCAGCGCAAGTCAACATCACCGAGGATGGCAACGTCGTCGTCACCACGGGACACCCTGACATCGGCGGCTCGCGCGCCGGCATCGCCAACATCTGCGCGGAACTGCTCGGCATCGATTACCGCCGCGTCTCCGTTATCATCGGCGACACCCAGACTGTCGGTTTCTCCAACCTCACCGGCGGCAGCCGCGTGCTGTTCGCGTCTTCGATGGTGGTGACGCAGTCGACCGAGAAGATCATCCAGACGCTGCGCGAGCGCGCCGCAAAGATCTGGGAGATCGATCCCGAAGCGGTGAAGTGGGAGGACGGCGCCGCGCACCCCGTGAGCCCGAACGCCGGCCAGTTCGAACCGCTGACGCTGCAACAGCTCGCCGAGAAGGCCCCGGCGATGGGCGGTCCGATCGGCGCCGGCGTGCAGCTCAACACGCAAGGCGCGGACGGCGGTTTCGGCACGCATGTTTGCGACGTCGAGATCGACGTCGATCTTGGGATTGCGCGCGTCATCCGCTACACCGCCGTGCAGGATGTCGGCCGCGCCATCCACCCCGGTTATGTCGAGGGCCAGCTGCAGGGCGGCGTCGCGCAGGGCATCGGCTGGGCGCTGAACGAGGAATACATTTATACGAAGGAAGGCAAGGTCGATAATCCCGGCTTCCTCGACTACCGCATGCCGGTCTGCTCGGACCTGCCGATGCTCGACTGCATCTTGGTCGAGATCCCGAACCCGAAGCATCCGCAAGGCGTCAAGGGCGTCGGCGAAGTGCCGCTGGTGCCTGTCATGGCGGCGGTGGCGAACGCCATCTACAACGCGCTGGGAAAACGCTTCTACGCCCTGCCGATGTCGCCGCCGAAGGTGCTGGAAGTGCTGGAAGCGCCGACGCGAGAGGCGGCGGAGTAGGCGAAGAGGGTAGGGCGGATTAGCGACAGCGTAATCCGCCTTCCACGCGAATCCGTTCCAGTACTGTGCCGATGGTTGGTTGGGCTACTGTTGGTTCAAGAGGCGCGTCGATCGTCAAGGACAGCAATTGGCTATTCTATTTCCTGACGCGAAAGTCCTGGCCGAAAGAGAGGTCGATGCTATCGCCGCAGCGGTCGGTGACGATTTTGTTGTCATTCATGACGAGACGGTCGAGACCGCCGAAGGTTGGGTCTTCTTTTACAACAGCAGGGAGTTTGTCGAAACTGGCGACTTCAGAGATGCGCTTGCCGGAAATGGACCGATATTGGTTGACAGGCATGGCTTGGTGAAAAGATTGCCAACCGGAATTCCGTGGGAGACGGCGATCAAGCAAGAGTAGCCCGGATGATCGGCGTGTCCGCCGCAGCCTAACGAGCGAAGGCGTATCAGGATGAGCAAGCCGCCAATGAATGAACTGCTTCCCTTCCGCACCATGGCCTACAACAACGCCTGGGCAAACCACCGGCTGCTCACCGCCTGTCTGGCGCTGTCGCCGGATGAATTCACCGCGAAGCGCACCGGCTTCTTTCCGAGCCTGCGCGCCACGCTCAACCACATCCTGATCATCGACCATTTCTACGTCGATGCGATGGAAGGCGGCACGCTCGGCCCCGCAGCCTTTGCGAACGACGAGCCGTGTGCAACGGTTGCCGCGCTGAAGGACGCGCAGGCTGCAGTCGACCGGCGCTTGCTCAAGGTCGTCGAAGCGCTCGACAGCGCAGGCCTGCAGCGCATTGTCTCCGTGCATCGGGAAACCTCCATCCAGCGCGAGCGGATGGACCGCCTGCTCCTGCATCTGTTCCAGCATCAGGTGCACCATCGCGGCCAGGCGCACAGTATGCTCAGCGGCACCTCGGTGAGCCCCCCGCAGCTCGACGAGTTCTTCGCGGTGGGTGAAGCGCCGTTGCGGGCTGCCGAATTTGCGGAGCTGGGGTGGACGGAGGAGCGGATCTGGGGTGGGTCGGACGGCGAGGTTTGAGGGCTGCGTGCGGGCGCTTCACCCCCAAACCCTCTCCATCACCCGCGACAGCCACACCCACACCAGCGCGCCGACGTCGCCGAGCTCCAGCAGCACCGCCACCCAGATCAGCGCCGAGGTGAAATTCGCGATCTGAAACGTCGTTTGCGGCATGCCGAGCATGCCGGCTGCGATCGGCACCGAGGCGCGCAACGGGCCGGAGAAGCGGCCGATGAAGATCGCGAGCGCGCCCCATTTTGCGATGAAGGCCTCGCCGTGCTTGAGCAGGTCAGGATGCGCCCTGAACGGCCACATCCGCGGGATCCGGTCCTGGAGGAGGTGGCCGAGCCAGTACGACAGCCAGTCGCCGAGCGCAGCGCCCAATGCGCCGGCCAGCAGCACGGGCAGGAAGGCGATGCCGCCCGTCTTCATCATCGCGCCGATGCCGACCAGCACCGCCCAGGCCGGCACGACAAAGGAGAGGAAGGCCAGCGATTCCGCAAACGCCAGCGCAAACACGATCGGCGCCGCCCAGGCCTGGTGCTGTCTGACAAAGTCGAGGACGTCGTGGCCGAACTGTCCGACGGATGACATTTGTTTTCCGCCTTCGCTCTGCGAGCCACGGACCAGCCGCCCAAATCGCCCCAGATTGCAATTCCGATCCGGCGGGCTCGCGAATCCGCGAGGACCCATCCTACGCGCTGCATATTGCTCCGCTCATGCGGACTATACTGCTCCTTCGCGCGCACGAAAGATAAACTCCGCGATCTGCGAGACCTTATTACCCAGCTTCTCGCTGCGCGCCCGCGGGTTATAGCAGCTACGCCATCGCGGAGGTAAGGGCGCTCTCGCTTCTCGTCTGCCGCAACGCCTCATAGTGCCGCACATACTCCTTCGCCATCCGCTCCGACGTGAACCGCTTCTCGAAATGCGCGCGCACGCGGCCGCGATCGAGTTCGTCGATACGTCCGAGCGCCTCGATCGCCTGGTCTTCGCTCTCCACGACAAAACCTGTAATCCCGTCGTCGATCACCTCGGGCACCGAGCCCGAGCGGAAGGCGATCACCGGCGTGCCGCACGCCATGGCCTCGATCATGACGAGCCCGAACGGTTCGGGCCAATGAATCGGAAACAATAGCGCCGCGGCGCCGGCGAGAAATTCCTCCTTGGTCTTGTCGTTGACCTCGCCGGTCAGCCGCACCTGCTCGCCGTCGATCTGCGGCTCCAGCTTTTCCTTGAAGAAGGCGCGTTCGCCGCGCGGTAGCTTGGCCGCGATGTGCAGCGGCATTTTTACCGCGCGGGCGATGCGGATGGCGGCCTCGGGTCCTTTCTCGGCGGTGAGCCGGCCGAGAAAGGCAAGGTAGCGCCCGCGCTCCAGGGAGGGACGGAGCGAAGTTGCGGGAAGGCCGTGATAGACGGTGCCGATCCAATTTGCCTCCGGCAGCGCTTCGCGCTGGTTGTCCGAAATCGAAACGTAGGGCGCATCGGGAAAACGCAAGGCGACCTCGGGAAATCCCGGCAAGTCGAGCCGCCCATGCGTGGTGGTGACGAAGGGTACGCCGAGCCGGCTCAGCAGCGGCAGATGCAGCCAGTCGATATGGGCGTGGATCACGTCGAACTCGCTCGCGCGCCGCGCGACGGCGTCGAGCAGCGCCGCCTGCGCCGCCATCGGGTCCGATTTCGGCCGGCCGAGCCGCAGCGCCCGCGGCCAGACCGGCTCCCCCCCCC
>NZ_LLYB01000122.1:6686-60387 GCF_001440475.1 Bradyrhizobium lablabi
CGTGGCCGAGCTTCACCAGTTCGTCGATCAGCCACGCCACGACGCGTTCGGTGCCGCCATAGAGTTTGGGGGGAATGCTTTCGGCCAGGGGCGCGACCTGCGCGATCCGCATGTTGGTGTCCACCTTCTGCAGTTAAGCTCCGGTCCTGCGCCGGGAGTTGAACGCCTCTCTCCCGCGAGGCGTTCCGCGCGCACGCGGAATTTTCACCGCGCGATCGTCAAACCGGCCGCTGATAGCGCGCGAGGATATCCAGCCAGTCCTCCAGCAGGCGGCTCATCAGGAATTTTTCGCGCACGCTTTCCTTGGCGCGGCGACCGAGGCGCTGGCGCAACGCCGGATCCTTCAGGATCTGCACGATCCGCTTCGCCGCCTGATCCACGCTATCGACCAGGAATCCGTTCTCGCCGTCGACGATCTGCCGGCGGATGCCGCCGACATTGCCGCCGATCACGGCGGCGCCCTTCCACATCGCCTCGGTGACGGTGAGGCCGAACCCCTCGCGGGTCGACTTCTGCAGGATCACGGCGGCGCGGCGCTGCAGCGCATTCACCAGAATTGGATCGTCGACGGCAAGCACGATGATGCCGTCGTCGATCGAGCGCTTGATGTCCTCAAGGATGGTCTCACCCTCGGGATCGTCGCTCGCATTGTTGCCGATCAGGACCAGCGTGCAGTCCACCTCCTTGCGCGCCATGCGGAAGGCTTCGATCACGCCCTTGGGATCCTTCCACACGTCGAACCGCGAGACCTGCGCCACCAGCGGGCGATCGGGCGGAATGCCATGCTGCGTCAGGCAATCGTCAATCTCGGAATCGGACAATTCGACGTTCTTGGCGGAGAACGGATTGATCGCGGGCGTGACGAACAGCTCATCGATGCCGAGGTTCTGGCCATATTCCGGCAACGAGAAGATCGCCGCGTCGTACTGCCCGACGAATTGCTGCAGGTATTTCCATGTCGGCGGATGCGGGGAGGAAAGATCGACATGGCACTGCCAGAACCACGGCATCCGCCGTTCCGCGATGTGGTGCACCAGCGGCAGCGGCTGCGGATCGTGAACGATCACCGCATCGCACTCCTCGACGTGAATTCGTGTGGCGTTCTCGAACACCACCTGCTCGTAGATCTGCCGGTCGACCTCGGGAAAGTCGATGTCGGCGCCCTGCAGCATGTTGTGCAGTTTCTTGGTGCAGCCGAAGAAGGCCGGCGTGCCCTGGATCAGGTGCCAGTCGGTCTCGATGCCGATCGCGTTCATCATCAGCGTCAGCGGGGTGAGAATTTCGGTGACGCCGCCGCCATAGAACGTGGAACTGACATGCGCGACCCGTAGCGTGCCGACCCGCTCGGCTTTCCCGGCTATCCGGTCGGCCGCCTTCCGGCCGATGATCGGCTCATACTGTGCAAGCGAATGCAGGCCGAGCGTCGACCGGTCGATGTCTGGAGCTGCCAGCGACATGGGGCCTCCTCAAGTTTCCACCGCGCTGCCATTCCATCGGCGCCTGACGCCTGGACGGTGCGCGTGTCGTTAACGGCGCTTGCCGGGCTGCGTTCCAGAAGGGGCCATTGTTCGTTCGGCTAGTGGACGGGAAATTGTGGTAAGTGTCGCTGGGATGAACGACTTGTTCATGTGGGCTACGAGCGACCCGCTGTCGTCGTCACCTGAAGAGCAGCCAACCCAGCGGCAGCAGAACGCAGAGCGTCAAAAACACGCCGAGCGAGTGCCGCCCGAATCTCTCCAGCGCTGAAATCTGCGAGGGATCACGATCCGGCTGGCGATCGATCCAGCGGCGGAAGAGATGGATTGGCCAGCCAAAGAGCCAGCCGAGAATCAGGCCGACGAGACGAAGAGCGCCTTCAAGCAAATCCACGGCAGATCACTCTGTTCTCAAGCGATGAGGCAGCCTATCCTAGGTACGATTAACGCTTGATGAGCCGTAGCCCGGATCAGTGCAGCAATTTCCGGGAGCCTTGTTATCCAGATTCCCGCATATCGCTACGCTGATGCGGGCTAGCCCACCGAACGCGAAGGCAATCGTGAACGATCAGAATCCATCCGACGCTTCACCCTTCCAATCCATCCGCGCGATCGACTACACCGTCATAATCGTGCGCGACATGGCTGCGATGCGTCGCTTCTACGAAGACATCCTCCGCTTATCCCTGACGCGTGAATTGTCGGCCGGATGGATCGAATACCAGATCGGCGGCAACACGCTCGCGCTGGCGCGGCCGACCCGGACCGCAAAGGATGCGCCGACGCCCAGGGGGAGCGCGTCGCTGCAGCTTGCGTTCAGGGTTGCCGTTGAGGACGTCGATCGCTGCGCCGACGAATTGATGCGGCACGGCGTCGATCTGCTGGAGCCACCGACCGACCAGAGCTTCGGCCATCGCACGCTGTTCTTCAGGGATCCCGATGGAAACCTGCTGGAGGTGTATGCGGAGATTTAACTGAGACTGACAACTGCCAGACCTCATCCTGAGGAGCCTGCGAAGCAGGCGTCTCGAAGGATGAATGGCACCAGCGGGGCCTCGTGGTTCGAGACGGCNNNNCGCGCCTCCTCACCATGAGGGTTTAANGAGATGTGCGGCGGTCGAGGAGCCTTGTGCTGCCGACTAGCGCTGCGTCACCTAATTCAGCGTCAGCCACACCAGGTTGCAGTCGCTGTGGCAGGTGTTGCAGCGCGCCGGCTGGTTGAAGGTGTTGGCGAGCTGCCATTCCTGCGCTTCGTTGCTCCATTGCGCGGTGGCGTGGCAGATGATGTCGTCGGAACCGCAGGCGGCGCAGACCGGCGTGGCACGGGCTGTGCGATTGACGATCTTCGGCTCGACCGGTTGCGGCTGCGGCCGTTCCGGCGCGATCCGGTCCTGGACGATTTCGAACGGGTTCATCAGCTTGACGCGTCGCAACATCGGTCCTGCATCCATCCGCGAGTTCTGGGATTCGCCGCTTTCAAAACTAGCGAATCGGCTTGGCCGTTCCATCGCAAAATTGCGGAATACCCACGTTTTAAATGTGATCGTCACCAGCGGGACACAGAAGCGGCTTTCCGGAGAGAGGAAGGGTATATTGATGCATCGCAAGACGTTTTCGGGCCGATCGGCATAGGCTCCGTAAATTCCCGGAAGCCACCGCGAGATACCGATGCCAAGCGTCACCTTGCGAAGCCTCACCTTGCGAACCTTCGCCGTACTCGTGTGTCTCGTGCTGCCGCTGCCTGGCGCCGGCAGCAGCGCCGCGCAGACGCTCGATCCGGAGCAGCAGCGCGCCAGGGCGATGCTGGAAGATCTATGCGGGCGATGTCACGCCGTTGGCAAGACCGGCCGCAGCCCGAATCCGCTGGCCCCGGCATTCCGCACGTTCGGCGAAAAACTCTACGATACCGACATGGTGCCGCGGCTGCAGGACGGGCTGACCACCATTCACCGGGAGATGCCGACCTTCCGCTTCAACCGGCACGAGGCTGCCGCCGCGGTGAGCTATCTCAGGGCCATTCAGCGTAGCAGATGAGGCCTTCCGGACGCCCCAAAGCAAAACGGCCCGGCATCGATGCCGGGCCGCGCTGCGCAAGTAGAACTAGTACTTCTTCTTCGTGGCCATTCCGGTCGTTGTCTGATGACCCGGTGCGCTTCCTGAATGGCCCGGGGCCTTCGCCGATTTCTTCTGATGCCCCGGCGCGTATTCCGACGCACCCGGCGCGGTCGATGTCTTGGCCTTCTGCATCTTCTGTCCCGGGGCGACTTCCGAAGAACCCGGGGACTTCGTGCCGGTCTGTGCAAACGCGGCCGTCGTCAGCAGCACGGTCGAAACGATAATCAATTTCTTCAACATTGGTCCCTCCTGTTGCAGGTGACCAAGCAAACGTTCCGCCCGCGCCGGTTGTTCCGTTTTTTCCCGATCGCGCCGCGAGGCTTAATGCAGATGAACAGTCCTTCATCTTCCTCGCCGAGCCTCCGGCCAGACCTCATCCAGAGAAGCGCGTCTTCGCGCGTCTCGAGGGGCGAATGGCACCGGTGGGAGCGCTGCGCGTCTCCTCACACGAGGGGTAGGCGCCTTCGGCCGCTGCGCCAAAACAAAAAGTTTCCCAATCCCTTCAAGCTGATTTGCCCCGTCCAGCCGTGCGGCAAAAAAGAATCTCCTTCGCGCGAGACCCAAATCAGTCCTAGAACTCCCGCCATCCCGGCCCGCAAGAGGGGCGTATCGCGATCGTCACGAACGTTGGGCCGGGCTGCGATGGACGCGACAGCGCCCGGCGCGCGATCAGGAATCGCAGGGCGGGTTTTCCCGTGAGCGATGCCGGCGCGCCAGACGAGCGGCGCATTTGCGTACGGCAAAACCGTGTGGTCCTGGCACCCGTGGCTGGTGTCAAGCCGGCGGAGGTTCGCAAAGCTCAACCGGGCGATGTGAGCCGCCAATTCGCCGGCGACGGAGGCCAGAGGAATTCGGCTCCGGGGAGAGCGCGGCATAAGCCGTAAAACCATTGCGCAGGGAAGGCCGGTTGTTTCGGCTGATACCTGTATGCTCGTGTGCGTTTTTCTTTTGCGCTTGTTGCACACGAGACCGCGGGTGCCAGCCAGCACCCGGTCTTCCCTGCGCCCTCTGATTTTTGGGCGAAGAATTCAAGCACAACTCGGGCGCGGTGCGCCGCGGGACAGCGAAGCTACATCCACGTCATTGCGAGCGCAGCGAAGCAATCCATGCCGCTGCGCAAAAGGAGAGAATGAAATGCCTCGTCGCGGAGCCGGCGCTCCCTTCACCCTCCCCTGGAGGGGGAGGGTCGACGCGCGCGGAGCGCGTGGCGGGGTGGGGTGACGGTCTCTCCTCGCGAACAGTGCCCGAGTTGAGAGATCACCCCACCCCGTCTCGTATTTCGCTGCGCTCATGCGAGCCGACCCTCCCCCTCCAGGGGAGGGTAAGCAAGCCCTTACAACTCCCGCGCATTGGAAAACGCGAACGACGACACTCGCCGCGTGTTCTCGTCCAAAATCAAGGTCCGCGTGATCGGTGGCTCGGCGCGCTGGCTGCAGTTTTCGCGTTCGCAGAGACGGCAGTTGACGCCGATCGGCGTGCCCTCGGCCTTCTCCAGATCCATCCCCGCGGCATAGACGAGTTTCGACGCATGACGGATTTCGCAGCCCAGACCGATCGCAAAACGCGGCTGCGGCTGCGGATGCGGCGCGATCGGCCGGCGCACCATCTGCGCGATCGAGAAATAGCGGGTGCCGTCGGGCAGCTCGATCACCTGCTTGAGCAGGCGGTCCGGCGTGTCGAAGGTCGAATGTACGTTCCACAATGGGCACGTGCCGCCGAACTTCGAGAACGGAAACGTGCCGGAGGAAAACCGCTTGGAGACGTTGCCGGCATTGTCGACGCGGAGCAGGAAGAAAGGCACGCCACGCGCGTTCGGTCGCTGCAGCGTGGTGAGGCGATGGCAGACCTGCTCGAAGCCGGCATTGAAACGCTGCGCCAGCACGTGCACGTCATAGTTCAGCGTTTCCGCCGCGCTATGGAACGGCTGGTAGGGCATCATCACGGCGGCGGCGAAATAATTCGCCAGCGTAATGCGGTAGAGCCGCCGCGGCGTGTCGTCGAGCGGGCCGGCGCGGTTGACGATGGCGTCGATGGCAGCGCCGCATTCGGCCAGGCCAATCTGCAGCGCGAGCTGGAAGGCGCGGCCCGAGCCGTCGACCAGCTCGGAAATCAGGAGCTGCCGACGATGGCGGTCGAACCGCCGCAGCGTCTCGCGCATCACGTCAACCGGCATGATGCGGGTGACGATCGAATGCTTTTCGCGCAGCCGCGCGGCGAGGGCGGCAAACAATTCCTCGGCGGAGACGTTCAGTTCGTCGCGCAGATTTTCCGCGGCCTGTTCGAGCTCGGGGAAATAATTGCGGTTGGCCTCGATCAGGTCGCGCACGCGCTCGATCGGGTTGGCCTCGAACCGCGCGCCCTCATCGCGGTCGGCCATTTGCGCCGCGACCAGCGTCTCGCCGCGGCGGGCTTCGGTGTAGGCCGCATAGAGCCGTTGCAGCGAATGGGTCACGCCGGGGCAGAGTTCCGCGAGGTCGCGCAGTTCCTGCTTCGGCAGGTCGATCTGGCGGAACAGGGGATCGGAGAAGATCTCGTTTAGCTCGGCGAAGAACCTGTCCTCGTCGGCGGTGGCGAGATCGCGCAGATCGAGGTCATAGGTTTCGGCCAGCCGCAGCAGGATCTGCGCCGTCACCGGACGCTGGTTACGCTCTATCAGGTTGATGTAGCTCGGAGAAATGCCCAGGCCCTCGGCGATCTGGGTCTGCGACAGCCCGAGCTGCTGGCGGATCCGCCGAAAGCGGGGCCCGACGAAAAGCTTCTTTCCGGAGTCGGTGGCCATGGCAGGTTCCCTGACCTTGATTGTGACAAAATTTACAAAATTACATCTATTACAAGTTCAGATGTTACATGACATCACCATTCAAAATCAAGAACCCTATACGGAAAAAGGTTTTTCGCGTTTAGCTCTCGGGACGTTTCGCAATGCACTGTCAAGAATGTCGAAGGATCACGCACATGAACTACCAGCCGCGCGGCATCAGCACCCAGGGACCGGCTTCCTATCTCAGCGAGATTGAAGCTGCTCAAGCGCTCCTCAAGACCAAGCCGACCTGGAATGGCGTCACCGCCGAAGCCGTGGCGCGTATGCGGCTGCAGAACCGCTTCAAGACCGGTCTCGACATCGCCCGCTACACTGCGGCGCTGATGCGCGCCGATATGGCGGCCTATGACGCCGATCCCACCAAGTACACCCAGTCGCTGGGTTGCTGGCACGGCTTCATCGCCCAGCAGAAGCTGATCTCGGTCAAGAAGCACTTCGGCGGCAGGACCGATCGCCGCTACCTGTATCTCTCGGGCTGGATGATCGCGGCGCTGCGCTCCGAGTTCGGACCGCTGCCCGACCAGTCGATGCACGAGAAGACCTCGGTGCCGGCGCTGATCGAAGAGCTCTACACCTTCCTGCGTCAGGCGGACTCCCGTGAGCTCAACGATATCTTCCGCGCCATCGACGTCGCCCGCAAGGAAGGCGACAAGGCGAAGGAAAAGGAACTGATCGAAAAGGTGGACAACTTCCAGACCCACGTCGTGCCCGTCATCGCGGATATCGACGCCGGCTTCGGCAACGCGGAAGCGACCTATCTGCTCGCCAAGAAGATGATCGAAGCGGGCGCCTGCGCCCTGCAGATCGAGAATCAGGTCTCCGACGAAAAGCAGTGCGGTCACCAGGACGGCAAGGTGACGGTGCCGCACGAGGTGTTCCTGGCGAAGATCCGGGCCTGCCGCCATGCCTTCCTTGAACTGGGCATCGAAGACGGCGTCGTCGTGACCCGCACCGACTCGCTCGGCGCCGGTCTCACGCAGCAGATCGCCGTGAGCCACAAGCCCGGCGACATCGGCGACCAGTACAACAGCTTCCTGGATTGCGAGGAAGTGACGCCGGCCAATGCCCGGAACGGCGATGTCATCATCAACCGCGACGGCAAGATGATGCGTCCGAAGCGCCTTGCCAGCAATCTCTACCAGTTCCGTCCCGGTACAGGTGAAGATCGCTGCGTGCTCGACAGCATCACTTCGCTGCAGAACGGCGCCGACCTGCTGTGGATCGAGACCGAGAAGCCGCATATCGAGCAGATCGCCAAGATGGTCGACCGTATTCGCAAGGTCGTTCCAAACGCGAAGCTGGCCTATAACAACTCGCCGTCGTTCAACTGGACGATCAACTTCCGTTGGCAGGTGTACGACGCGATGAAGGAAGCCGGCAAGGACGTCAGCAAGTATAACCGCGCCGAACTGATGAAGCCGGAATACGACGATACGCCGCTTGGCATCGAAGCCGACGAGCGCATCCGCACCTTCCAGGCCGATTCAGCCAAGCGCGCTGGCATCTTCCACCACCTGATCACGTTGCCGACCTATCACACGGCAGCTCTGTCGACTGACAATCTCGCGAAGGAGTATTTCGGCGAGCAGGGCATGCTGGGCTATGTGAAGAACGTTCAGCGCCAGGAGATCCGTCAGGGCATCGCCTGCGCCAAGCATCAGAACATGGCCGGCTCCGATATCGGCGACGAGCACAAGGAATATTTCGCAGGTGAAGCTGCCCTGAAGGCGGGCGGCGCCCACAACACGATGAACCAGTTCGGCTAACGCCGGAATCGATCACGCTACTTGGACAACAGGAGACTACCATGACCAAAGGCAGCAATTTCTGGGTGATTGGCGGCGAGTTCGGCTCGATGAACTTCCACAAGCTCGTGGAAGGCTCGGCCCAGGTTCAGGGTCCGTTCAAGACCCGCAAGGAAGCCGAGGACGCCTGGCGCGTCGTGTCGGAAGAGAACCGTCACAAGGCCGGCGTACGCTTCTCCATCGTGGAAGAGCCCTCGCGCATCTCGGCCTGAGCCGCTGCTGCCAATAAGCTTTAAGGGAAACGCCCCAAGGACAGGCGGCCCCATCCGGAAAACCGGGTGGGGCCGTTTGCGCTTGAGAAGCGGGTCTGCGCTCTCCTCCCTCTCCCCGCGCTTGCTGGGAGAGGGCCGGGGTGAGGGGCTCTCGCCGCAGGGGATAACGCTAGACGGATAACCCATTGAAAACAAACAACCATTGCGCAAGGCATGGTTACTGCTAGGTTAAGCTCAGGCTACTCCCCTTCAGGATAAAGGCGGCTCCCGATGTCAAACGCGCAAAATACCGGCAACGAAGCCCGAGATATGCGACCGACCAGGCTGCGCGATGCGCTGCGCCAGGCCCGCATCGAAGCCGCCGACCGCACCGGCGTCGTGGTCGAACTGCGCGATGCCGAGGTCGCCCGGCTCGAGATCCTGAACGAGGCGCTCGATCCGCTGTTTGCCGAGGTGCCGGAGCAGATCGACCTGTTCGATCGCGGCGTCAGCCAGGGCGAGACGCCGCGGCTGTGGATCGATGTGGTCGCGCATATCGTGATGGGGCGAGACAAGCGCATCTACCGGTTCGTGCAGGACACGCGCTTCGGCCGCATCGTGATCGCCGAGTCGCATGATGTGCCCGTGATCGTCGACGCCGTCACCGGCTATGTCGCGCGGCGCATGATCGAACGCGAGCATGCGATGGTGGCAACGCCCGCCGCTGCCGAGCCGGTCGTGGAGAAAAAGCCGCGCGGGCGCGGCTTCGGCATGTTCGTGCTCGGTTTCGTGCTCGGCGCGGTGGCGCTGTTCGGACTGGCGCTGTATGCGAGCCTGAAGAACTTCTAGGCAGGGCCGTTGGCTCGGGGCATTCGGGGGCATCGTGGCAGCGACAACTTCGCCGGTACCATTCGTCATCCTGCTGGCCGCCGCGCTGTTCGGAATGTCCTGGCTCTACGGCAAGTGGCGCACGCTGCGCCGCGCCGAATTCATCCGCACCTTCCGCTGGCCGCGCGGGCTGCTCGAACGGCTGGAGAAGCACCACCCCGGATTTGAGCGCAAGGACAGCGCGCTGGTCTCGCGCGGCCTGCGGCAATTTTTCCTCGCCTATCTCATGAGCGGTAAGCGCTACGTCTCGATGCCCTCGCAGGTCGCCGACGATCTCTGGCACGAATTCATCCTGTACACGCGCGACTATGACGCGTTCTGCCGCCGCGCCTTCGGCGGCTTCCTCCACCACACACCCGCCGTCGTCCTCAGCGAGCACCAAGAGCAATGAAGGTCTGCGCCGGGTCTGGTGGTATTGCTGCAAATACGAGAACATCGATCCGGTCCGCCCGACGCGCCTGCCGCTGTTGTTTGCGCTCGACAGCAAGCTCAAGGTCGCAAACGGCTTCGTCTATCACCCCGACTGCGACGAGCTGCGCAAGAACGGCAGCGGCGCCGCGTATTGCGGCGGCGATTTTGCCGATGGCTCGGTCGACGGCAGCACCGATGGGTTCGGCGATACCGGCAGTGACTCAGGAGGCGATAGCGGAGGCGACGGCGGCGATGGAGGCGGCGGCTGCGGCGGGGATTGAGGATTCGCCCCTGAAGAACCTAGAGCAGCGTCGCCTGCTTGATCTGCTTGACGCGGAAGTCGGCGTCGACGGCGCGCACCGTCTGCACGCAGCGCCATTTTTCGCCGTCGCGCGCGATCGTAAACAGGTTGTAGGCCGCGGCCGGATAATGCCGATGCGGCAGGGCGGAGGCCGACGGCACGCCGACTGCGGGGATCTGGCGGTCGGCGCCCTCGATCCACATCGTCGAATGGATGTGGTCATGGCCGTGCAGGACCAGTTCGGCGCCATGCCGCTTCAGCACGGCACGCAGCGCCTTCGAGTCGGTCAGCCGCTTCATGCGCGACGTCGAATTCAGGGGGTGATGGACCAGCAGCACCCGGAATGCCTCGTCAGGCCGCAACTGCGCGAGCTGGCGGTCGAGCGCATCGAGTTGCGCGCGGCCGAGCCGGCCGGTCGCCATCAACGGCAGCGTCGGCACCGCCGAGGAGACGCCGATCAGCGCCAGCGGGCCGCGCCGGCGCAGGAACGGAAACGACGCGCCGTCCGCGGCATCGCCGCGCAGATATTGCTCGAACGTGCCGGTGAAATGATGCCGCGTCGCCCGCACATAGGCGTCGTGATTGCCGGGAACCACGGTCACCTGTTGCGGCGTGCCGACGCTTTCGAGCCAGGCCTGGGCCGGGGTGAATTCCGCCTCCAGCGCCAGGTTGACGAGATCGCCGGTCACCGCAATGTGGTCCGGCCGCTGCGCCTGCATGTCGGCAACCAGTGCGTCCAGCACCTCGCGGCGGTGATATTTGTGGCGGTTGCGGGTCCAATTGAGATAACCGAGCGCGCGCTTGCCCGCGAGATCGCGAAGCCGCGCCGCGGGCAGCGGCGGCAGATGGGGATCGGACAGATGCGCCAGCGTGAAGGTATCGGTCATTCGCGCTGCGCCGCATTCCCTGTGATATAGAGCCGTCGCACGATCATGTCGGCGATATAAGGATCAAACGTGACACCTGTCCATCCGAGGTTTGCGTGACGGCGCTGCAGTACCTGCGAAAACGCCTGGGGCCGCCATTGCGCCGCGTATTTCATCTGTATTGGCGGATGGCCCGCGGCATGACGCTCGGGGTCCGCGGCGTCGTGCTCGACGGCGACAACAGAGTGTTCCTGGTCAGGCACAGCTATGTCGCCGGCTGGCACCTGCCGGGCGGCGGGGTCGAGGTCGGCGAAACCTTCCTCGAAGCCTTGCAAAGGGAGCTGGTGGAAGAGGGGCAGATCGAGCTGACCGGGGAGCCGCTGCTGCACGGCCTGTTTTTCAACGGCCACGTCTCCCGCCGCGACCATGTCGCGGTGTATGTCGTCAGGCAGTTCCGGCAAGACCGCTTGCCCGAGCCCAATCATGAGATCGTCGAGTGCGGGTTCTATGATGCCGGTGCGCTGCCGGCGGAGACGACCAGGGGTACGCGGCTCCGGATCGCCGAAGTGCTCGACGGCGCGACACGGATTGCGACCTGGCGCTGATGCAGGGACCGGTTGTTGCTTCGTGCGCTTGCAGCGCCTAGAAGCTGACAAACGGGGGGCGGCGTGGGCAGGATGAAAATCTTCAGGCTTCTCTGCGGCATTGGCCTGCTCGCGGTGCTGGCGAGCAATGTCTGGACGATGTCGCGCTGGAGCGAAAGCCGCGGGGTCTATGACGACGTCTGCTATCTCAGGCAGGCGCATCTGTTCCAGAAACACGGCCTCGGCGGCATCGATACCAACATCATTTTCGACGACGACGACTATCTCAAGAACAAGCTGAAGGCGATCGGCTACGCGGAATGGAACGTCGTGGCGCGGATACCCTGCCACACCTTCATTCCAGCCGCGGACAAGTACGTGATGCAATACCCGCCGGGCACCGGGTTCGCGCTGGCGCTGTTTCGCGAGGGATTCCAGGTGATCCCTCTCTACCTGCTGGCCAACGCGACGATCCTTGCCTTCGCGCTGCTTGCATTGTTTCGCGCACGCGATCAGGCCTCGCTGGCGCTGGCGGCGATATTCGGTTTCGCCGCGCTCTATTTGATGATCAACCCGAGCAAGGCGAGCTATTCGGTGCCGCCGACCATGATGGTGTGCGCGGCTGCGGGATTCCTGACGGCGAGGTATTTCGTTGAAGGACTGCAGCGCAAACTGCTGCTGATCGCGCTGGTGGGATTGCTGATCGGTCTCTCCGTCAATTTCCGCCTCCCCAACCTGCTTCTCGCCGCGGGCTATTGCTTCTATCTTGCCGGCGCGTTCCTGCTGGCGCGCAGCAGGGAGACGTTCCTGCAGGGGGCCTCGTTCGGTATTGCTTTCCTGATCGGGATGGCGCCGACCCTGATCGCGAACGCGATCAATGCGGGTAGTCCGTTCTCGACCACCTATGGCGGCGTCGATGTTGCGCCGCCCGAACTGAATGCAGGCGTCCTGTTAAGCTATCTTGTTGACGTTCAATTCACCTTGCTCGCGATATCGGCCGCCTGGACGGCCTGGCTCTGGCGCTTCGATCAGGGCCGCTGCCGACAGATCGCGCTTCTGGTCGCCGTAAACCTTGCGGTAAACCTGATATTCTTCATGACCCATCCGATTTTTACGCCATATTATATTATTCCCATCGAGATGATTTCCCTCTGGACCTTGCTGTTCGCCACGCTCGACCTGCGCGGCGAACGGGCCGCTGATCGTGCGGCCTTCCCTCAACCGGCCAGTGCCTGATTGCGGTATGACGCGCCATGGACGGAATTAATTCGGTGAGCGTGCAATGACGGGATCGGGCTTGCGGATTGCGGTTCTGGTGCCGTGCTATAATGAGGAGGCCGCGGTTGCGACCGTGGTCTCGGATTTCCGCGACGCGCTGCCGACCGCTCAGATTTTCGTCTACGACAACAATTCCAGGGACCGCACCATCGAGGTCGCGCGCGCCGCCGGCGCCATCGTGCGCAGCGAGCGCCGCCAGGGCAAGGGACATGTGGTGCGGCGCATGTTCGCCGACATCGATGCCGACGTCTATGTGCTGGTCGATGGCGACGCGACCTACGATGCGCCGAGCGCGCCGCGTATGATCGATAAGCTGATCAACGAACGCCTCGATATGGTGGTGGGTTTTCGCGTCGATCAATCGGTCGCCGCCTATCGGCCCGGCCACCGTACCGGCAACTGGATGCTGACGAGTTTCCTGTCCGCGGTGTTCGGCCAGGCGTTCAAGGATATCCTGTCCGGCTACCGCGTGTTCTCGCGCCGCTTCGTCAAATCCTTTCCGGTGCTATCGGACGGTTTCGAGATCGAAACCGAACTCAGCGTGCACGCGCTCGAACTGGCGCTGCCGGTGATGGAGGTCGAGACGCCCTATTATGCCCGTCCCGAGGGATCGTTCAGCAAGCTCAACACCTGGGGCGACGGTTTCCGGATTCTCGGCACCATCCTGAAGCTCTACCGGTCGGAAAAGCCGCTGCGGTTCTTCACGCTGATCGGCGTGTTCCTGATGCTGGTCTCAGTCGGCCTCGCGATTCCCATCATCATCACCTTTCTCGAAGAGGGTGTGGTGCCCCGGTTTCCGACCGCGATACTGTCGACGGGCTTGATGATTGTGGCGGTGCTGTCGATCTCGTCGGGGCTGGTGCTTGATACGGTGACGCGCGGTCGCCGGGAAATGAAGCTTTTGGCCTATCTGTCCCAGCCCGCGACCGGCAAGGATTGAGGCAATACGGCGATTGCCGCTTCCAGCGATGGACCGCGCCGCCGCCAGATGCTATCCCGCGCCCCATCATGAGCGAACTTGACGTCACCATCCTGGCCGAAACACCAAAGGACGCGCAAGCGATCGAACGCCTGCACGAGCGCACCTTCGGTCCCGGCCGCTTCGTGCTGAGCGCCTACCGTCTGCGCGAGCATGTCGATCACCTGCTGGACCTCTCATTCACGGCGCGGATCGGCACATTGCTGGTCGGCTCGGTGCGCCAGTTGCCGATCTGTATCGGCGACACGCCGGCCTTGATGCTCGGGCCGTTGACGGTCGAGCCGCCGTTCCGGAAGCGCGGCGTCGGCCGCATGCTGCTTGACCGCTCGCTGCAGGACGCCAAGGCCAAGGGCCATCGGCTGATCATTCTGGTCGGCGACGAGCCCTATTACAGCCGCGTCGGCTTCAAGGTCATACCGAAGGGGCGGGCGACCATGCCGGGCCCGGTCGATTACAGCCGCCTCTTGGTGGCTGAACTCGTCGAAGGTGCCTTCGAGGGTGTATCCGGCGAGATCCGCCCCGACTGGAGCAAGGCGCGATAGCGCTGCCGGCGAAGCGGCGCGTCATTGTCGGAAAAGTCGCCGCCTTTTGGTGCCGGCCACCGGCTTCGACGCGGAGCCCGCGCTTCCGGCTGCCTGCTGCAGTTCGTGCCGAAACTCCTCACGCTTCTCGTGGATGGAAGCAACGACCAGCCCCATCGCCACCCCCAGGCCGATCAGGGCTGCTTCCGATAACAGCAGGCTTGCCTCGATGGTTTCCGGCACGGCGTCGGTAACGCCAATTCCATAGAGATGTCGCGCGTGGTCGGCGTCGCGCGCACGAGAAACGATCAGTACGTCCTTCCGCAGCGCGCGAACCTGCGCAACGATTTCGTCGATGCCTTCAGCTTCGTTGATCGTGACGATGACGGCGGCGGCCTCCATGAGGCCGCAGCTCTTCAGAAACTCCGGGTTTGTCGCATCACCGTAGAAGACAGTACGGCCCCGCCTGCGCTGCTCCGGAACGGCCGCGGCATCGTTGTCGACGGCAGTGTATTTGAACTGATGGCGATCGAGCATCGCGCAGACGACCTGTCCAACCCGGCCATGTCCGACGACAATGGCATGGCCGCTCCCGCCGCTTGGTGCGACGGTGAGTTCAGGATCAAGCGGTTTGTCCTCGCGCACCATCGGTGCCAGCCGCCGCGCGACATGAGAAAGCGCAGGGGTGAGCATCATGGTCAGCGTGGTCAGCGCGACGGCGAAACTCGATACATTGGCGTCGATCAAGCCAAGGGTCGTGGCCATCCCGATACCGACAAAGGCGAACTCGCCGCCGGGACCAAGCAGCAGGCCGACCTCGATCGAAGCCGGCCACGAGAGGCGAAACATCCGGGCCAGAAAAACGAGGATGCTGGATTTTACGACAATCAGCCCGGCCGCACCTGCAATCAGCCAGACCGGATCGCGCGTAATCTGACTAAAATCGATGTTCATGCCGACCGTGAAGAAGAACAGGCCGAGCAAGAGGCCCCTGAAGGGATCGATCGCAGTCTCGATCGCCTTGCGGAATTCCGTCTCGGCCAGCAACAGGCCTGCGACAAAGGCGCCAAGCGCCATGGAGAAGCCGACCAGGGCGGCGACTACCCCGGTCGCGACGATCACGAACAGCGTCGTGGCGACGAACAGGTCGCTCATGCCGACCGATGCCACGAGACGGAACAGGGGACGCATCACCACGCGGCCAACAACGACGATCACGCCAAGCGCGATGGCGGCGTTGGTCAGCGCGAGCGCCAGGGTGGCGATCACCGAACCGGAGTCTTGCGCGCCAAAGATCGAGATGAAAAGCAGAAGAGGGGCGACTGCCAGGTCCTGCGCCAGCAGGACCGCGAAACTCGCCCGGCCCGCGCTTGTATTGAGCCGCTTCTGCCTGGAAAGAATCTCGACGACAATGGCGGTCGAGGACAAGGCGAGACACGCACCGAGGATGAGCGCTACCGGGGCCTTGCTGCCCGCCAGCGCGGCGACGAGGCCGATCACCGCCGTCGAGAAGATGATCTGCAGGCTGCCCAAGCCGAAAATCAGGCGGTGCATCGCCTTCAACCGGTCGTAGGACAACTCCATGCCGATGAGAAAGAGCAGGAACACAACGCCGAGATTCGCAATGCCCGAGACGTTTACCGGGTCGACGATGGTAAACCAGTAGAGAAGCGGAAACCTGTCGATGAATGATCCCAGCCCAAGAGGCCCCAGGATCGCGCCGGCTCCGAGATAGCCGAGAACAGGGTTGAAGCCGAACCGCCGCACCAATGGAATGACGACGCCCGCGGTGCCGAGCAGAACGAGCGCGTCGCTGTAGACGTGAACATTGATGGACGAAGTCATCTATTCCTTGTGCACTCGCTTCCAGGGGGCAAGGGACGTCTGAGATTGCGCCTGGCATCTCGCGTCATCCCACCAGCGACGTTAGCTGGTACCACCAGCTAACGCCACCCCGCGGACCGCTGCACGCGCGGACTTCAAAACTTGAGGTTGGCAAACGCCCGCACGCCGATGCCCGGCAACAGGACCTGATCCTTGGTGTAGGACACCGAATTGCGGATGTTCTCGTTCAAGAGGTTGTTGCCGACGAGCCCGACCGTCATTTCCCGCGCACCGAACCAGGACGGATCGAGCTTCGTCCTGTAGCTGACCTCCGCCTTCAAGAGGTTATAGCCCGCCGTCGGCGTCTCGCCGATCGGGGCGATGTCGTTCTGCGCGAAGGCGTGCAGCAGGTTGATCCGCGTGAGCCAGTTGGCGTCGCGCCAGAACAGACCGCCGCCCACGCGCACCGGCGGGATGCGCGGGACATTGGTGCCGTCGCTGAAGGTCGCGCGCACGACGTCGAATTGATTCTCGATGCCCCAGATGCCGCCGTTGAGTGGGCCTATGTCCAACTGACTCTGGAACTCGCCGCCGCGGAAGGTGGCGTCGCGTTGCGAATAGATCGCCTGGTTCAACTCGAGCGGCGCAGCCGGATCGGCGGGGCCGACACAGGCGACATCTTCGCAGGTGTTGCCCGTGAGGCGACGGAAAATGAAGCCATTGAATTTGGTGTAGTAGGCGGTTGCTTCGAATCGGAAGGGCCCGGTCGCGCGTCGTAATCCGATCTCGATCGATTTTGCGGTTTCGATGCCGAGGTTGGGATTGCCGATATCGAACGTGGCGGTCGCATCGTGCGGTCCGCGCGAAAACAATTCCGCCGGCTTGGGCGCGCGCTCGACGTATTGAGCGGTGATGCTTGCGACCAGTTGGCCTGGAAGATCCTGGATCAAGCCGATGCTCGCGCTCTTCGGCGTGAAGCTTAGATTGCGCGCTGTAGGCGGGCCGATATCGCCGGGATTGGCATTGAGGTCGAACAGCTCTGGAATAAATGCCGGCGTCGTTCCGCTGAGATTGACATGCTCGATACGGCCGGCGATCTGCGCTTTGGTTGAGTCAGTGAACTTAAACTCGTTGAAGACGTAGCCGGCGACCCTGTTATTCTTGTTAGGATCAAACAACCCATTGAGGGGGCTAGTTGGATCGTCCGGACTCGGCGCCGTCAGTTCCTGATGCCCGGCCTGAAGGCCGAATGCCGTCGTGACGGCGGCAAAGCGCGCATTGAACGGCGTCATCTGGACCTCGACGCGCCCTTCTTGCTCCTTGTTGGTAAAGGTCTGCCGAACGCCCAATGACGAGAGGTCGGCCGGATCGGCGAGACCGATCTCGTTGTGCTTGTAATCGGTGGCGCCGGCCCAGAAACGTACCGCGTCGATCGCCGCCGCGTCCGGCCTGTATTCGCCCTTGGCCGTGAATTTGGTCTGACGCGCGTCGATGCGGGTCTGGTGATCGGCGCCATCGATGCCGGGAATCCGATAGAGCGTGTCGTTCTGCGTGATCGCCGCGCCGATAAATCCGCCATGGAAGATGTAGGAGCCGCCAATCGATGCACCACTCGCCTGCATCGCCGAATTCGGCTGCCGGCCGTTGACCGGACGGGTCTGGTCGAACAAATACGGATAGCTCGGAATGCTGTAATCGCTGGCCTTGCGGCCATAGGCGTCGGCATGAACAGCGAAATTGCCACCGCCGGCATCGATCAGGATGCCGCTATCGACACCGCGGTCGACGGAACTGACGGCCGTTCGGGTTTCGACCGTAACGCAGGAAGGTGATCCCACGTTTGCGAGCGGCGCTTTCGCCGGCAGTCCGTAGGTCTGGAACGGTGTGGCCGCACATGAAGGCAGCGCGTCCGGGATGCGATTGTTGGTTGCGCTGACGACGCCGCCGATCGATGTCGATCCGTAGCGCATTGCCGCCGGACCACGGATGACTTCGACCTGGTTTGTCGCCAGTGGATCGACCGGCACGAAATGGTCTTCGCCGAGATCGGAGGCGCCGCCAGCGTTGGTGCCGTTCTCGACGATGCCGACGCGATTGACGTCGAGGCCCCGGATGATCGGCCGGCTCGAGGCACCGGGCGCGAAGGTTGAGCCGGTAATGCCGGGCTTCGAGAACAGGAGATCGCCAAGCTGGGCGGTGCCTTGGCGGCGGATCTCCTCGTTGGGTACGACGGTGACGGTCGCGAACTGGTCGGTGACTACGGGCAGCACACCTTGTTGGGGCGTGGGCGCAGCGGGAGCGGCCTGCGGCTCCGGCGCGCGTTCGCGATTTTGGCCCGGCGCGGCGCGGGCAACGCGTGTCGGCGTTCGTGAGGGCACTGCCGGCTTACGCCGCACGATTGGGCTCGGCGCGGTCACGGTGATTTCAGGCAGTGGTGTCGATGCTGGTGGCGTGGCCTGTGATGTGCCTTGGGCCAGCGCCCCGTCGGCCGTCGCGCATAGCAACAGCCAGCTTGCTCCACCGAAATGGAACGCTCGTCTCTTCCTGGATGTCATTGTCCCGATCCTGATCCCGTCGACATGCGACGGATCGATTCCGATTTTCCCTCGGCGGATCGGCCGCGCGGCGCGGCGATCCCCCTGGGAAGTGCATCAATCAATCGAGTTCAGGAGGCAGGAGGCGCGCGGGACTGGAACGCGGGATGAAGCGAGCCGAGATGCGCGAACTCGGCGCCGGTGGTCAGGTGCAGGAGTTCGACCGCTTCCGGCAGTTTCAGCAGCGGCGGCGAGGCGAACAGAAAATTGTTGGCCAGCGAAAGGACGGCGCAGACCGCGCAGAGATTGGCCGTGTGCTGGTCGTCGTCGTGGTCAGCGGGCTGTTGCGGCTGCGCGGCATCGGAATGCACGTCTTGCCCGGCGAGGGTCGCAGCAATCGCGAGATCGGCGTCGGCCAGCCCGCTCTGAACGGCCGGCGCCGCCTGCGCGGCGGCGGTTCCGTGAAAATGCCCGAACGACAGCGCAAACTGGACCGCGAGCGCAAACAGCGCGAGCCGCGAGCCATGCTTGATGTGCTTCCGGAACCAGTTCAAGACGTACGCCTTCCCCCGAGCGGCCGAGCCTTCCCCAAGGCGTCTCGGCTACCGATGTTATATTATAACATCGGAAGGCTCAGGCGATGTCAACCGCAGGTGCGGGCGGGCTTCAGCGAAACGACGATCATTGTGTGATTGATGCAACGATGCAGCCTGCGATGGCTGCGCTCACCGTCCCTCGCGCACCCAGGTCGCCGCAAAGGCGCCGAGCAGCAGCAACAGCCCCACAAGCCCGGCGAACATCGGCAGCACGCCGACGCCCTTGACGACGCTGGCGTCGCGCATCTTCACGCCCATCCAGCCGTCGCCGTGGAAGATGCCGGAGGCACGGACCGGCACGACGCGGGGGAGATCGACGCTTCCGCCATCGGCCACGCGGCGTGAATCGCCGCCGGTGGCCTGCACCAGCGGCTTGAGCATCTCGGTCGTCGAAGTGACTTCCGAAAATTCCTTCGGGTTGGTGGGCCCGACATTGATCAGCGCTTTCAGCGCGCCGTCGGTCGCCTGCCACAGGCCGAGCTCGTTGGCGGGAAGGGTAGAGCGCCAGGTGCCGGGCTCGCTCGCCGTCAGCGTGAGTTCCTTCGTGGCGCCGCTCGGCGAGGTCACCGTCACCGGCGGCACGTTGTCGGCCATGGTCTGGCGCAGCACCACGAGGTCCTTGCCCTGGATCTGCAGGCGCAGCGCTTCCTCGTCCAGATCCGGCTGCTTCATCAGCCAGTGCGAGGTCCGCCGCAACAGATCCAGATGCGGTCCACCGCCCTCGTAGCCGCGCGCCCACAGCCAGATGTGATCCGACAGGAGCAGCGCGACGCGGCCTTCGCCGAAACGCGACAGCAACAGTAGCGGCTTGCCGTCGGCGCCGGTCATGACGGGCGCGCCGATCGCGTTGCGCGTATCGACGGTACGGAAGAAGCGGCTCCAGCGCGGCGGTTCGCTGGCGGAGCCTTCGAGGCCGCGCGTTACCGGATGGCGCTTACCGGCGTCGCTCAAGTGCGCGTAGAACGGTTTTTCGGTGACGCCGACCGGCTCGGCCGGCAACACCGTGTCCAGCGGCGTGCGCCAGATGCTGGTCGTGGAGGCGTAATCGGGGCCGGCCGACACCAGCACCGCGCCGCCGGCGCGGACATAGCGTGCGATGTTGTCGAAATAGGCGATCGGCAGCACGCCCTGGCGGGCGTAGCGGTCGAAAATGATCAACTGGAATTCGTTGATCTTCTGCTGGAACAGTTCACGGGTCGGAAACGCGATCAGCGACAATTCGTTGATCGGCGTGCCGTCCTGTTTCTCCGGCGGGCGCAGAATCGTGAAATGCACGAGGTCGATGCTGGCGTCCGACTTCAGGAGATTGCGCCAGGTGCGTTCGCCGGAATGCGGTTCACCGGATACCAGCAGCACGCGCAGCTTGTCGCGCACGCCTTCGATCGCGACCACGGCGCGGTTGTTGACCAGCGTCAGTTCGTTGTCGAGCGGTGAAGCCTCGATCTCGACGATGTTCGCCCCGGCGTGCTTGATGTCGACCTCGACATTGGCGGTCTGGCCGCTGACGAGATTGCGTTCGCTGATGACCTCGCCATCGCGGCGCACCACGATCTTGGTGCGCTGGCCGGTGACCCCCTGGTCGTCGAGCCGATAGGTGATGGTCTGGGCCTGGCCAACGATGCCGAAGCGCGGGGCGGCCGAAATCGCAATGCGGCGGTCGCGCTCGTCCTTGCGCCCGGTGACGAGCGCATGCACCGGCGCCTGGAAGCCGAGCGCCGCGGCGTTGGCGGGAATGTCATGGACGCGGCCGTCGGTGATCAGGAACGCGCCGGCGACGCGGTCGACCGGAACGTCCGACAGCGCCGAGGACAGCGCGCCGAACAATTTGGTGCCGTCGGTTTCGCCGTCGGCCTGTCCGGCGTCGACGACGCGCACTTCCAGCCCCTTGATCTTCTTCAGCGTGTCGACGAGGGCTTCCTGCGCCTTCGCGGTCTCCTGGTTGCGGGTGCCGAAGTTCTGGCTCGGGCTCTTGTCGACCACGATCGCCGCGACCGAGGACAACGGCTCACGGTCCTCGCGCGTGAAGGAGGGATTGGCGAGCGCGAGCAGGATCAGCGCCAGTGCCGCGACGCGCACGGCGGCGCCGCGCGCGCGGCCGAGCAGCAACAACGCCGCGATCGCGACGATCGCGGCCAGTGCGATCCAGATCACGATGGTCGGAACGAGGGGCGTGAACGCGATACCGTACTGCATGCTCTATTGCCCCAACCGTTCGATCAGGGCGGGTGCATGGACCTGATCGGCCTTGTAATTGCCGGTCAGGGTGTACATCACGATGTTGACGCCTGAGCGGAAGGCGAATTCGCGCTGCCGCGGCTCGTTCGGCGTCAGCGGCAGCATCGGCTGTCCGTCGGGGCGATGCGCCCAGGCGCCGGCGAGATCGTTCGAGGTGATGATGATGGGCGACACGCCGTCGCCGCCGCGCGCCGGGCGCGAGGCCGCGTCGTCGTCATCCTCGCGCGGCAGGGTCTCGACCCAGGTCTGGCCCGAGGTGAAGCGGCCGGGGAAGTCGCGCAGCAGGTAAAACGTCTTGGTCAGCACGTGCTCGCGCGGTACCGGCTCCAGTTCGGGGACGTCGAGGGAGGAGAGAATTTCCCGCAAGGTGCGCATGCCCGGCGTCTGCGACGCGCCGTTCTCGCCGGGCGGTGCCTCGACGGCATCGCGGGTGTCGAACAGCACCGTGCCGCCCTGCTTCATGTAGGCGTCGATGCGGTTGATGGCATCCTGCGGCGGCTTCGGTGCGCCCGGCACCACCGGCCAGTAGATCAGCGGAAAGAATGCCAGTTCGTCGCGCGCGGGATCGACGCCGACGGGGTCGCCGGCTTCCAGCGCCGTGCGCTGTGCCAGGAACAGGGTCAGCCCGGCCATACCGGCCTTGACGATGGAATCGACGTCGGCATTTCCGGTGACGACGTAGGCAAGGCGCGTCTGCGACACCGACTTGATGGCGAAATCATCGTTGCCCTGGGCGCGCGTCGGCGAAGGCGCGATCGGGGCCGCGGCCAGGATCGCAGCCAGCAGAACCGTGGCAGCCGCCGTACGTCGTCGCCACAGCGCGGCAAGGCCCGCGCCCAGCATTGCGACCACGACTGCGTCGATCAGGAACAGTACCAGCGACGAGGACAGTAGGATGCCGCGCAGATCGCGCGGTTCGGCGTTGGTGTAGCTGGCGCGCTGCGCGCGCAAGGAAGCTGTATCGAGTGGCGCGATGCGATCGGCCGCGGCCAGCGTGTTGACCGCGATCGGACCGTCGGCCGGGCCGTAGAAGCCCGGCGGATGCTCCGCCGTGGCGCGGTCGCGATAATCCGCCGGCATCGGTTTCGCCGTCGAGGGCGGCGGTCCGAAGGCGCCGAAACCGTCGAGGGTGCGCAGCGGCGCCACCGTCTCGACATTGGTCGCCTCGCTCGCAACGCCCGCACCGGGCTTTGCCGTGTAGCCGGACATGTCGACCAGCCGCCGCAACATCTCGACGAAGCTGCCGGACATCGGCAGGTCCGACCAGCGCGAGTCGGCGCCGACATGGAACAGGCTGACGATGCCTCTGCCGCGATGCTCGCCGGTCACCAGCGGCGTTCCGTCTTCCAGCGAGGCCCAGGTCTTGGTGGCGAGCACCGCATCCGGCTCGGCCAGAACCTGCCGGTTCACGGTGATGTCCTTCGGAACAGCGAGGCCGGAGAAGGGGCCATCGGCGGCGAAGGACGCCAGATGCTGCGGCTTCTCCCAGGTCAGGCTGCCGCCGAGGATACGGCCGCCGCGACGCAGTTTCACCGGCACCAGATCGTCATCGGCCTGCGCCAGGCGGGGACCTGCGAAACGCACCAGCACGCCGCCCTGATCGATCCATGCATTCAGCCGTTCCCGGATTTCCGGCGACAGCGTGCCGACATCGGCGAGCACGATCATCGGCAATCGCTGATCGAGGAATTGCGCGATCACCTGCTGCGCCGCACCGCGGTCGCCGAGCCGCACGTCGGCGAACGGCGACAACGCGCGCGTCAGATAGAAGGTCGATGCCAGTAGCGGCTGGGCGGTATCGCTGGTCGCGCCGGTGACGACGCCTACCGCGCGCCGTCGCCAACGCTTGTCGAGCAGTTGCACGGCGCCGGCCGATCGCTCGCCCGATATTTCCAGCCGCGAAATGTCGTTGCGCAGCTCGACCGGCAGATCGAACGCGGCTTCGCTCTCGCGATCCTGCATGCCGAAAGCGTAGCGCGCCTCGCCGATCGGCGAGCCCTTGGCGTCGATCGCGCGGACCACGCCGCCCGCGACGCCGCCGGTAGTGCGCAGCACCTTGACCGTCATCTTTGCCGCGGCGTTTTCGGCGGCGACCAGCGCCTGCGCCGGGGCTGCGCCACCCTCGAACACCGTCAGCTTGCGGTCGCCGAGGGTTTTCGCGAGATTTTCGACGAATTCAGTGCCGCGTCCGGTGTCGACGCCGTCGGACAGCCACGCGATCTCGGCGTCGCCGGTGGCTTTGAGGAAGCGGTCGAGCGAGCCGAGCGTATCGACGCGGTCGACCGAATAAGGCTTTGGTGAAATCTGGCGCAGCGCGACGCGCGCGGTGCCGGCCGGCATCAGCGTGATGTCGCGTGCGGGCTCGGAGAGCGGCACCAGCGCGACGCCGCGGCGATCGTTGTCGGCGTTGGCGATCAACTCATCGGCGGCCTTGACCCGCGTGTCCCAGCTTGCGGCTGCGCCCCAGCCGTCGTCGAGCAGGATTACCAATGGCGCATTGCTGCCGCCGACGCCGGTCTGCGGATTCCAGATTGGGCCTGCGGCGGCAAGAATGACCAGCGCAGCCGCGGCGAGGCGCAGCAAGGTCAGCCACCATGGCGTCCGCGATGGTGTCTCTTCCTTCGGCTTGATGTCGAACAACAGCCGGGTCGGCGGAAATTCGATCCGCCGCGGCCGCGGCGGCATCACGCGCAATAGCCACCACAATACCGGCAGGCTCAACAGGCCCAGCAGCAGCAGCGGTTGCGCAAAGGTTAGGGGGAGCCCTGCGATCATGCGCTACGCCCCGCCTTGACGGTTGAGCCGCGCACATTGCCCTTGGCTGCCATCATGCCCGAATGCAGGAACAGCAGGAGCTCGGCGGCGGAACGGTTGGTGGTGTGGGTCGAGAACAGCCAGTCGAGCCGGTTGGTCTCGCTGCGGATCTCGTCGCGATGCAGGGCGACCCGCGCGACATAGTCGCTGGCCCAGCTCTCGGCGCGGCCGGCGGTGATGACGCCAAAACCTTCCGGCTCGACGAATTCGACCCGGCCGGCATAGGGAAAGGTTTCCTCGGCGGGATCGACCACCTGGATCAGCGTGCCATGCGCACCGGAGGCGGACAGCCCCGCAAGCATCGTCCTGATTTCGCTCATCGGCGACCAGAAGTCGGACAGCACGACAATTTCGGCCAGCGCCGACGGCACGAAGGACGGCGGCAGGCTGGCGCGCGCCGTATCGTCGTGCAGCATCACCTGTGCCATCTTGTCGATCACGTTGCGGCTCGCGGTCGGATTCATCAGGCCGGGAATGCCGACGCGCTCGCCGCCCGAGACCAGCAGTTCGGCGAGCGCAAAGGTCACGATCAGGCCGCGCTCCAGCTTGCTGTCGCGCGCGCCCTTGGAGGCAAAGGCCATCGACGGCGAACGGTCGGGCCACACCCACACGGTATGGGCGGCCTCCCACTCCTGCTCGCGGACATAAAGATGATCGTCGCGCGCCGAGCGGCGCCAGTCGACGTTCTGCGACGGCTCGCCGGAGACGAAGCGGCGGTATTGCCAAAAGCTCTCGCCGGCGCCGGCGCGCCGCCTGCCATGCAGGCCATGGATCACGTTGGCGGCGATGCGGCGGGCTTCGAGCACGAGACGGGGAAGCGAAGCGGCGAGCGTTCGGCTTTCGCCATCGGCACGTCGGATTGCTAGAAGCTCCCTGGTCTCGTGACTGGTCTCTGCGGCCATCAACCGATCCGCGTCTTCAATTGCCTGATTACGTCGGGAATGGTGCGGCCTTCCGCGCGCGCCGAGAAGGTCAACGCCATGCGGTGCTTGAGAATGGGCTCGGCGAGATCGAGCACGTCGTCGATCGAGGGGGCGAGGCGGCCGTCGAGCAGCGCGCGGGCGCGGACCGCCAGCATCAGCGACTGGCTGGCGCGCGGACCCGGTCCCCAGGCGATCAGCTTGTCGCTGCCGTCTTCCGGATTAGGACGCGCGGCGCGCACCAGCGACAGGATCGCCTCGACCACGCTGTCGCCGACCGGCAGGCGCCGTACCAGCCGCTGCGCCGCGATCAGGATTTCCGCGTCCATCGCGGCCTTGGCGAGCGTCTCTTCGGCGCCAGTGGTTTCGAACAGGATGCGGCGCTCGGCGTCACGGTCGGGGTAGTCGACGTCGATCTCCATCAGGAAGCGGTCGAGCTGCGCTTCGGGCAGCGGGTAGGTGCCCTCCTGCTCCAGCGGATTTTGCGTGGCCAGCACGTGGAACGGTTTTGGAAGATCATGCCGTGCGCCTGCAACGGTGATGTGCTGTTCCTGCATGGCTTGCAGCAGCGCCGATTGCGTACGCGGGCTGGCGCGGTTGATTTCGTCGGCCATCAGGAGCTGCGCAAACACCGGTCCGGCGATGAAGCGGAACGACCGTTTGCCGGTATTGCTCTCGTCCAGTACCTCGGCGCCCAGAATATCCGACGGCATCAGGTCCGGAGTGAACTGGATGCGCTTGGCGTCCAGCCCGAGCGTGATGCCCAGGGTTTCGACGAGCTTGGTCTTGGCGAGGCCAGGAACACCGATCAGAAGGGCGTGGCCGCCGGATAGGATCGTCACCAAGGTGTTTTCGATCACCCGGTCCTGGCCGAAAATGACGGTGGAGATAGCCTCTTTCGCGGCGCGAATCTGGCCGGCGACCTGCTCCGCCGACCGGACGATCGCGTCCTCGAGTTTCTCGACACCGTCTGCACTCGCCATGTCTTTCTCTCCTTCAACCGTCCAACCGCTTCATGACAGCGCTGGTTGCGTCGTCATGCCACGAACCTCATGCTAAACCTGTGCAAAGGCCATGCATTCGTTGAATTAAACTATCCCCACATTATCGGTATTTCGGGGTATGAACTGCATCACGATACGGCGACTTGGTCCGCATAAATACGGACCGGGGTCGCCAGGAACACATATCGGTTCCTACCGATAACGTTGCACCATTCGTGCCAATCGAGGCCGACACTCAGGGCAAACAATGGCGAAGCAAGGGCAAACCAGCGGCCAACGGCACGAAGGCAAGAGCCATGACAGCAAGGGGCTCGAAGGATTGACGGCTGCCGCCAGTGAAGCCGTCAATCGCACCCCGGCCGGGAAGGGACTACCTCCGGTCCATCTGTGGAATCCGCCGTTCTGCGGCGATCTCGACATACGAATCGCGGGCGATGGTACGTGGTTCTACATGGGGACGCCAATCGGGCGGCCGGCGCTGGTGCGGCTGTTCTCGACCATCCTCAAGCGCGAGGACGGCAAGCACTTTCTCGTGACCCCCGTCGAGAAGGTCGGCATCCGCGTCGATGATGCGCCGTTTCTGGCGGTGGAGATGCAAAACGAGGCCGGCGATCATGGCCGACTGCTGCGTTTTCGCACCAATGTCGACGACTGGGTGCCATGCGATTCCGACCATCGCCTGCGGTTCGAAATGGCCGCCGATGGCGGGCTCACGCCCTACCTGCATGTTCGTGCCGATCTGTGGGCGAAGGTGACGCGCGCGCTCTATTACGATCTGGTTGACATGGGCGAAGAGCGGATGGTCGATGGCCAGCCGATGTTCGGCGTCGAGTCGGGCGGCGAGTTCTTTGCGATGGCGGATGCGAAGCAGGTGAGGGACGCGGTTTGAACGAGCCGATGCTGAAAAAGATGGAGGCGGCGCCGATCAACTCGGCGGAGTTCTTCGCACGGAGCAAGACCCGGCTGAACTTCGACGTGCCGCCCGGCCTGGTCGATCCCAATATCGTTCCGAGGACTGGCGATGCGGGCAACGACCGCATGCTTGAAATCGTGGCGCAAGAGCAGCCGGTGCGCCCGGCGGCGGTCCTGATCCCGGTGGTCGACCACCGCGAGCCGACGGTATTGCTGACGCAGCGCTCGCCTCATCTCAGCAGCCATGCCGGCCAGATTTCCTTTCCGGGCGGCAAGATCGACGCGACCGACGAGTCGCCGCTCGACGCCGCCTTGCGTGAGGCGGAAGAGGAAGTCGGCCTGAAACGCGAGTTCATCGAGCCGATCGGCTATCTCGATCTCTACGGGACCGCCTTTGGCTTTCGCATCCTGCCGACGGTGGCGCGCGTGAAGCCCGGCTTCAAGCTTACGATCAACGAAGGCGAGGTGGTCGATGCCTTCGAGGTGCCGCTGGCGTTCCTGATGAATCCCGAGAACCATCAGGTTCATTCCAAGGAATTCCGCGGCATGGAGCGTTCCTATTACGCCATGCCGTTCGCCGAGCGTTACATCTGGGGCGCGACCGCAGGAATTCTGCGCGTGCTGTATGAGCGGATTTATCTCGCATGATCCGTCCGATTCTGACCGAAATCGGAATTTTCCTGATCCCGTTCGCGGCCTATGCACTGTTCCTGATTGCCACTCGTTCCGGCGTGTTCGCATCCTCTTCCTGGCCGGTGCATCTCGTTGCCAAACTGGTGCTGGGATCGCTGCTTCTGGTCGTGGTCAGCTTCGTCCTGCTGGCGCAATTCTCCGGCGCGCCGCCGAATTCAACCTACATTCCCGCGCATATTGAAGACGGCAAGCTGGTTCCCGGAGTCGAGAAATGAGCGAGGCACGCGTGCTGTCGGACGCGCCCTGGCTCAGGTCGGGCCCGGCCGCGCGCGTGCTCGCCTTGCTCAATGGCGATGGCGAGGAAGCCCGCGTGATCGGCGGCGCCGTGCGCAATGCGCTTCTGAAAATTCCCCTCGGCGACATCGACATTGCGACCACCGCGCTGCCCGACGAGGTCGTCCGCCGCGCCAGGGCGGCCGGCATCAAGAGCGTGCCGACCGGGATCGACCACGGCACGGTCACGCTGGTTGTCGAATCCCACCCCTTCGAGGTCACGACCCTGCGCGAGGATACCGAGACCTTTGGCCGCAAGGCCAGGGTCGCGTTCGGGCGCGACTGGGTCCGCGACGCGGAACGGCGCGACTTCACCATCAACGGGCTGTCCGTCGATGCCGGCGGCGTGGTGCACGACCATGTCGGCGGGCTTGCCGATATCGAAGCCAGGCGCGTGCGCTTCATCGGCGATGCCAGCCAACGCATCGCCGAGGATTATCTGCGCATCCTGCGCTTCTTTCGCATGCATGCCGCCTATGGCGCGGGCGAGCCGGAACGTGCCGACTATCTTGCCTGCATCGACGGGCGCGAGGGGCTTTCGAGCCTCTCCGCCGAACGCGTGCGCATGGAGATGCTGAAGCTGGTGATCGCGGAGGGGGCTGCGGTCGCGGTGCAGGCGATGGCGGATGCCGGCCTGCTGCTGGCGATCTTCGGTGGCGTCGCCTACACAAGAACGTTCGCGGCGATGATCGCGGCCGAGCGGGCGCTGGGGCTACCGCCGAACGCGGTGCGCCGGCTCGCCGCGCTCACGGTTGCGGTCACGGAGGACGCGAGGCGCGTCTCGGCACGGCTTCGGCTGTCCAACGCGGAAACCAAGGCGCTGGACTCGATGGGCCATCGCTGGTGGCGGTTCGCCAGCAAGGATGAGGCGCGAGCCCGGCAGCTTCTCTATCGGCTCGGCGAGGATCCTTATCGCGACCGGCTGATGCTGGCGTGGGCGCGGGCCGGCGTCGGCGATGACACCACCCGCTGGCATGACCTCGCAACCTTGCCGCAGCGCTGGAGCGCACCGAAATTTCCGTTGAAGGCAGCCGATTTCATCTCCCGCGGCATTGCTCAAGGTCCTGCGCTCGGCCACGTGCTGACGCTTGCGGAAGACGCCTGGCTGGCCGCGGATTTTCCGCTTGAACCATCCGAGCTGGCCGCGATCGCCGATCAGGCTGCCGCCCGCTTCACCAGGGATCACCGGCTGTGAACATCCTGGCCGGCTTCGCCGACATTTCGCTCGGCCAAGTACTGCTGGTTGGAAGCATGGCATTGCTGGCCTCCGTGATCGGCGGTCTGGCCGGCTACGGTACCGGTGCGTTGATGCCGCTGGTGCTGGTGCCGATGGTCGGTGCCGAGCCGGTGGTGCCGATCATCGCGATCTCAGCGATCTTCACCAATATCAGCCGCTTCGTGGCGTATTTTCGCTACGCCGATCGACGCCGTGCGCTGATCGTGATCGGCGCTGCCATGCTGACCACCGCGCTCGGTGCGTACGGATATACGCGGCTGACCAGTGCCGGCGCGGCGCTGGTGATCGGCAGCATGCTGATCCTGAGCGTGCCGCTACGCCGGTTGGCCAAACGCCGCGAGGTCAGGATCGGCGACACCGGGCTCGGTGTCAGCGCCCTCGGTTATGGCGTGCTGGTCGGCGGCACGTCAGGTTCCGGCGTGATCCTGCTGTCGCTGTTGATGGCGTCCGGCCTCGAAGGGGCCGCGGTGATCGCCACCGACGCGGTGATCTCGGTCGTGACCGGTCTCATCAAGATTTCCGTGTTCGGCCTCGCCGGCGTCGTCACGGCACAGGTGTTGGCCCTTGCCCTCCTGATCGGCGCCATCGCGATCCCCGGCGCATTCTTCGCCAAGGCTTTCGTCGAGCGTATGCCGGTGCATATCCACACCGCGATCCTCGATGCCGCCGTGATGGTCGGCGGCGCCGTGATGATCACCGCGGCGCTGCGACACTGATGGCTAGCGCTTGGCGGGCAGCAGTTCCGTGAGCGAGCGGATGATGCGGTCGGGCTTTACGGTGGAGTCCGGCGGCAGGCCGTCGCCATGCACGTCGATCCAGATCGCGTAGATGCCGAGCCGCTGCGGCGCCACGACTTCCCATTCCAGATTGTCGCCAATCATCCAGGTCTCGGCGGCGGTGACGCCCAGCGTCTGCATGGCGTGCAGATAGGCGCGCTCGTCCGGTTTGCCGAAACCGTGCTCACCCTCGATCTGGATGTGATCGAAGCGGTGCGACAACGCGAAGCGTTCGACCTTGGCGCGCTGGGTGCCGGCGGCGCCGTTCGTCACCAGCGCCAGCTTTACGCCGCGTGCCTTCAACGCGTCGATAGCGTCATGCGCGCCGGGGAAGACGAACATTTCCTCTTCACGGTAGGCGGTGAAGCGGTCGGCGAGCCGTATCGCCAGTTCCTCCGGCAATGCGTGGCCACCGGCGGACAATGCCGCAAATCCGTTCCTGACGGTGATGCGCCGCGCCTCGTCCAGCTTCAGCCGCCATTCGGCCTCGGCTACCGACCAGAATTTGCGCGCGGAATCCAGAACGGCAGTGGCAACCTGCTGCGAGGTCAACGGCCCAAACTCGGTGGCAAATTCGGACGCGACATTATGCCAGGCGATCTCCGGGCGGCCATAGGCCGACAGGATGGTGTCGTCCATGTCGATCAGCATCGCGCGGGGGAGTTCGGTCATCGTTTTCGCGGTGTTCCCACTTCAGGAGTCATGGCCGCCGGAAGCCGTGGCCGATCTGCCGCGAATATCAGATCAGCCGCACCGGGTCCAATCCCGAGAAAACGACGCCGCCGGGTCCATTTAATGCCGGCGGCGTCAATTACTTACGCAACCTTGTTGCGGCGGCCGCCTTCTTCCTCGTCGTCCTCTTCGTCGTCTTCCTCTTCCTCGTCGTCTTCGTCGTCCTCGTCCTCATCGTCATCGTCATCGTCGGACGTATCGGTTTCGGCGAGTTCTAGGACGGCAAGCGGCAGCGTCTCGCGAAACAGATCGCCTTCATTGCCCATCCATACGCACACGACGTTGCCGTCCTTGACCTCCACCACGCTGAGCGGATGGCCGCCCGACTTAAGAATGACGACGTCGCCCGGTTTCAAGTCCATGATCTGCTCCTTGGATTACATGACGAATCGCACCCTAGCGATCCGTCATGACAAGCTGATCATGCGATCATGGCCACTTTACCTCCGGCGGCATCGACGAGAGGATGGAATCCACATTGCCGCCGGTTTTCAGCCCGAACATGGTGCCCTTGTCGTGGAGCAGGTTGAATTCAACATAGCGTCCGCGCCGGATCAGTTGCTCCTCGCGATCCTCTGCGGTCCAGGCTGTCAGGAGATTGCGCCGCACGAGCTCAGGATAGATTCTTGCAAAGGCGCGGCCAACGTCCTGCGTGAACGCGAAGTCAGCCTCCCAGTCACCGGAATTATGGTGGTCGTAGAAGATGCCGCCGATGCCGCGCGGTTCCTTGCGGTGCGGCAGATAGAAATAGTCGTCGCACCATTTCTTGTATTTTTCGTAGGAAACGACGGCTGCATGCTTGTCGCAGGCCGCTTTCATAGCCGCGTGAAAATCTTGCGTGTCGGCATCTTCCTGGTTGCGGCGGCGGTCGAGCACCGGCGTCAAATCCGCGCCGCCGCCGAACCAGGTCCTGGTCGTGACCGCGAAGCGCGTATTCATGTGTACCGCCGGCACATGCGGATTGCGCATGTGGGCGATCAGCGAAATGCCTGAGAGCCAGAACCGTGGATCGTCGGTAGCGCCGGGAATCTGGCTGCGGAAGTCCGGCGCGAACTCGCCATGTACGGTCGAACAGTGCACGCCGACCTTCTCGAACAGCCGACCGTGCATCATCGACATCACGCCGCCGCCGCCGGGCTTGCCGGTGTGGTCGGTGCGGTTCCAGGGGGTACGCACGAAACGTCCGGCGTCGCCGGGATAGAGCGCAGGGGGCGCGTCGTCTTCCAGACGTTCGAACGCCGCGCAGATGTCGTTGCGCAGTGCTTCGAACCAGGTTCTTGCGCGCCTCTTGCGATCTTCGATGAGTGACGTGTCCATTAGGAATTCCCCGGCCTACCTTCCGTTATTGCGAGCAGAGCCACAAAAAGAAGGAGTGGATTGCTTCGTCGCTTCGCTCCTCGCAATGACGGTGCAAATTACCCTTGCGGTCCGAAATACGTGCAGCTCTCGTTGCAACTGTCGCGGTGGACGCTGACGCGGGTGATCTTGCCGGCGTGCTGGACGCGCTCGAAGATGTAGCGCGAAATGTTTTCCAGCGTCGGCGTCCCCAGCGCCTCGACCTTGTTGAGGAGCTTGTGGTCGAGCGCCTTCCGGACCTCTTCCATGCTGCGTTCGAGCAGGCCGAGATCGAGCACCATGCCGGTTTCCGGATCGGGCGTGCCGCGCACGCTCACCTCGGCGCGAAACGAGTGGCCGTGGATTTCCTCGCTGGCCGCGCCGAAGGTCGTTCCCTTCAGCGAATGCGCGGCCTCGAAGCGAAACGATTTGGTCAGTTCCCACATCTTGAAAGTCTAGGTCCTGTCTGATGCCAAATTATCTGATGCCAAGTGTCTTGTGCGTTTGCAGGCTGAGCCGCCATTGCGGATGGCGCAGGCAGTAGTCGACCGCGCGCGCGGTGTTGTCGATCACGTCGGGTCCGTCCATCGGCTGCAGCGAGAAGCGCTCGAAATCGAGGCCGGCGAAATCTTCCGGCGCAGCGCCTGACTGCGGGTAGACCAGCTTCAACTCATGGCCGCGGCGCACCACGAGACCGGCGCCGGCTTTCGGGCTGACGCAGACCCAGTCCATCCCCGCGGGCGGCTCGATCGTGCCGTTGGTCTCGATGCCGATCGAAAAGCCGCGCGCATGCAGCGCATCGATGAAGGCGCTGTCCACCTGCAGCAACGGCTCGCCACCGGTTAACACCACATAGCGGTTGGTGTTGTCCCCGGTCCATTGTCCGGCGATGGTGTCGGCGAGCTCGTCCGCCGTGGCGTAGCGGCCGCCCAGCGTGCCGTCGGTGCCGACAAAATCGGTGTCGCAGAACTGGCAGGTGGCACTGGCGCGATCCTGTTCGCGGCCGGTCCAGAGGTTGCAGCCGGCAAAGCGACAGAACACCGCCGCGCGGCCGGCATGCGCGCCTTCGCCCTGCAGGGTCAGGAATATCTCTTTGACCGCGTAACTCACTATCTCTCCTTGAGAACCGCATCGGCCTGGATCGCGGAACCGGTCTGCCGCACCGCCTCGCCCAATGCCATGGCGGCCGCCATGGCCACATTGAGCGAGCGCAAGTTCGGCCGGATCGGGATCAGAAGCCGCGCATCAGCCGCCGCGGCGACCTCGTCGGTAACCCCTGCGGATTCCCGCCCGAACAGCAGGACGTCGTCCTTCTCGTAGCGGAAATCCAGGTAGGAACCAGCCGCCTTCGTCGTAAACAGCACCAGCCGGCAACCCGCCTCGTTACGCCATTGCGCGAATTTTGACCATGAGTCGTGGCGGGTGAGGGCGACATGATCAAGATAGTCCATTCCCGCCCGGCGGAAATGCCGGTCGGAGATCGGAAATCCCGCCGGCTCTATAATATGGGCGGCCACGCCCAGGCAGGCACACAGGCGCAGAATCGTTCCGGTGTTCTGGGGAATATCAGGTTGGAAAAGCGCAATCTGCATGGGGTCGAGGCTTTGCTGGCGCCAATGAAATGTCTCGAATAAATCACTGCCGGGAGCGGATTTAGTGCATTGCACGCTTGCGAGCCGATAGCGGGCTTGCGCTCTCACGGCAAGGGTGCCAATAGAACGATTCTGGACTGCTTGTTCCGCCGGATTGGGGGAGGAAAAGCGGTTTTTCTGCCGCCGCGGGGGCCGCGGGCGCCGGCAGCCTCTTCAGGGCGTGCTTTCGCGTGCCCGGGGCGGTTCCGCTGGCTGCAGACAAGAAAGGGCTTGGAATCGTGACGACAGCGTCTTCGGCGGACCATCCGACACGCCGTGATTTCCTCTATGTTGCAACGGGAGCCGTCGCCGCCGTAGGCGCGGCTGCCACGGTGTGGCCGCTGGTTTCCCAGATGAACCCGGATGCCTCGACGATCGCGGCCGGTGCGCCGATTGAGGTCGACCTGACCCCGATTGCCGAAGGACAGGACATCAAGGTGTTCTGGCGCGGCAAGCCGATCTACATCAGCCACCGGACCAAGAAGCAGATCGAAGAGGCCCGCAAGGTGCCGGTAGCGAGCCTGCCCGATCCGCAGAGCGATGAGTCCCGGGTCAAGGCGGGCCATGACCAGTGGTTGGTCGTGATCGGCATCTGCACCCATCTCGGCTGCATTCCGATCGCCCATGAGGGCGCCTATGACGGCTTCTTCTGCCCGTGTCACGGTTCGGTTTACGACACCTCGGGCCGCATCCGTCAGGGACCCGCGCCGAGCAACCTGCCGGTTCCGCCCTACACCTTCGTTTCCGACACCAAAATCCAGATCGGCTAAGGGCTCGGACTTAAGTCCGAGACCCTTAATCCGTCGCGTCGTCTTACTTCCTCAGGATCGCATCAATGAGCGGACCATCCGATTTCCAGCCGACCAATCCCGCCTTGAAGTGGATCGAACGGCGCCTCCCGATCATGGGACTTATGCATTCCTCGTTCGTGGCGTATCCGACGCCGCGTAACCTGAACTACTGGTGGACGTTCGGCGCCATCCTTTCGCTGATGCTGGGCGTGCAGATCCTGACCGGCGTGATCCTGGCGATGCACTACACGCCGCATGCCGATATGGCGTTCAAGTCCGTCGAGCTGATCGTCCGCGACGTCAATTACGGCTGGCTGCTGCGCAACATCCACGCCAGCGGCGCCTCGATGTTCTTCTTCGCCGTCTACATCCACATGTTCCGCGGCCTTTATTACGGGTCGTACAAGGAGCCGCGCGAGGTGCTGTGGATCCTCGGCGTCATCATCTATCTTCTGATGATGGCGACCGGCTTTATGGGCTACGTGCTGCCGTGGGGCCAGATGAGCTTCTGGGGCGCCACCGTCATCACCAACCTGTTCTCGGCCGTGCCCTATTTCGGCGAGAGCATCGTGACGCTGCTGTGGGGCGGCTATGCCGTCGGCAATCCGACACTGAACCGCTTCTTCTCGCTGCACTACCTGCTGCCGTTCGTGATCGCCGGCGTGGTCGTGCTGCACGTCTGGGCGCTGCATGTCGCCGGTCAGAACAATCCGGCAGGCGTCGAGGCCAAGACGGAAAAGGACACGGTGCCGTTCACGCCCTACGCGACCATCAAGGACATGTTCGGCGTCTCCTGCTTCCTGCTGTTCTACGCCTGGTTCATCTTCTACATGCCGAACTATCTCGGCGATCCCGAGAACTACATCCCGGCCAATCCCGCCGTGACGCCCCCACACATCGTGCCGGAATGGTACTACCTGCCGTTCTACGCGATCCTGCGCTCGATCCCGAACAAGCTTGCCGGCGTTGTCGCCATGTTCGGTGCGATCGTCGTGCTGGCGTTCCTGCCCTGGCTCGATAACGCCAAGACGCGGTCGTCGAAGTACCGTCCTTTGGCCAAGCAGTTCTTCTGGGTCTTCGTCGCCGTTTGTATCGGTCTCGGCTATCTCGGCGCCCAGCCGCCGGAAGGTATCTATGTGATCGTCGGCCGCATCCTCACGGTGCTCTACTTCGCCTACTTCCTGATCCTGCTGCCGTTGCTGTCGCGGATCGAGAAGCCGCGTCCGGTGCCGAACTCGATCGCCGACGACGTGCTGGCGAAGTCGGGCGGCAAGGCTGCGCCGATGGTGTCGAGCGTGATAGCGCTGATGGTGGCCGCCGGCTTGCTGTTGGGCGGTGTCGATAGCGCCCGGGCTGCCGAAGGCGGCAACAAGCCGCCGGCCCAGAAGTGGTCGTTCTCAGGTCCATTCGGCAAGTTTGACCGCGGCGCAGTGCAGCGCGGTCTCAAGGTCTACAAGGAGGTCTGCTCCTCCTGCCACGGCCTGTCATTCGTCGCCTTCCGCAACCTGGCTGAAGCCGGCGGCCCCGGCTACTCGGTGGCGCAGGCCGCGGCGTTCGCCTCGGAGTACAAAGTCAAGGACGGCCCGAACGACCAGGGCGAGATGTTCGAGCGGCCAGGCCGGCCGGCCGATTATTTCCCCTCGCCGTTCCCGAACGAGCAGGCGGCCCGCGCGGCCAATGGCGGCGCCTTTCCGCCGGATCTCTCGCTGATCACCAAGGCGCGCAGCTATGGTCGCGGCTTCCCGCTGTTCCTGATCGACTTCTTCACCCAGTATCAGGAGCAGGGCCCGGACTACGTTGCCGCGGTGCTGCAGGGCTATGAGGAAAAGCCGCCGGCTGGCTTCAATCTCCCGGAAGGTTCCTTCTACAACAGATATTTCCCGGGTCACTCCATCAAGATGCCGAAGCCGCTGAGCGACGGCCAGGTCACCTTCGACGACGGCTCGCCGGCCACGGTTGCGCAATACGCCAAGGACGTCACCACGTTCCTGATGTGGGCCGCGGAGCCGCACATGGAGGCGCGCAAGCAACTTGGCCTGCAGGTGTTCGTGTTCCTGATCCTGCTCACCGTGCTGCTGTACTTCACCAAGAAGAAGGTCTGGGCCAACGCCCACTGATCTCATGGTGCACGCGATTTCGGAAAAGCCCCTGCGGGGGCTTTTTTGTTGTCTTCAAATGGGCGTGGGGGCGGTGGGGCGGCCGATTGCTTCCTGACCTCACAGCGGACAAGATGGCGGCCAATCAGCCCAACATCATTCCGGAGGAACTCATGGGTACCAGCATCACCTTCAAGCGCCCGGACGGCAAGGATGCCAGCGGCTATCTCGCCAATGCGGCGCGCGGCAATGCGCCGGGCGTGGTCGTGATCCAGGAATGGTGGGGCCTTCAGGATCAGATCAAGGGCCTGTGCGACCGCTTTGCGGTGGCGGGCTTCGATGCGCTGGCGCCCGATCTCTACAAGGGCACGGTGGTGCCGTATCACGACACGGATGCGGCCGGCCGCGAGATGAACTCGCTGGATTTCATGGACGCCACCACGCAGACGGTGCGGGGCGCGGCACAATATCTGTCGCGCAACGGCGCCAAGGTCGGGCTGACCGGCTTCTGTCTCGGCGGCGCGGTGACGATCATCGGCGCCACCAAGATTCCGGAGCTCGCGGCCGGCGTCGTGTTCTACGGCATTCCGCCGGAGCAGGCGGCAAAGCCCGCAGACGTGAAGATCCCGCTGCAGGCGCATTTTGCCAATAAGGACGACTGGTGCACACCGGAGGTGGTCAATGCCTTCGAGCAGGGCATGAAGGCCGCCGGCAAGTCGCTCGAACTGTTCCGCTATGACGCCGAGCATGCGTTCGTCAACGAGCAGCGCCAATCCGTCCATGACCGCCAGGCCGCCGAACTGGCTTGGGGCAGGGCGACCGCGTTTTTCGCCAAGCATTTGGGATGAGATGCTTCCCGTCATTGCGAGCGCAGCGAAGCAATCCATGTTTCCACCTGCGGCGCGATGGGTTGCTTCGTCGCTTCCGCCTTCGCTCTTTGAGCTACGGCGGACAAGTCGCTCCTCGCAATGACGGTGGAGGCCGTGAATGAAAATCTTCTGTACGGGCACGTCGGGCTATATCGGTGGGTCGGTTGCGACTCATCTCGCAGCCGCCGGACATCACGTGACCGGATTGGTTCGCTCGCCCGAAAAGGCCGGCGCGGTTCGCGCGTTCGGTATCGAGCCGTTGATGGGCACGCTGGATGATGCCGACATTCTCGCGCGCGCCGCGCAGGCCGCCGACATCGTCGTCAATGCCGCGAGCGCCGATCACCGGGGAGCCGTAACCTCGCTGTTGGACGCGCTCGCCGGAAGCGGCAAGCCGCTGATCCATACATCGGGATCGAGCATCGTCGGCACCCGCGCCCGCGGCGAACGCATCGACGCGGTTTTTGACGAGGACACGCCGGTTACCCCATCGTCCGCGCGCGCGGCGCGCGTTGCGCTCAACGAATTCATCCTTTCATACCGCGACAAGGGCTGTCGCCCGGTCATCATCTGCCCGAGTCTCATCTACGGCATCGGCCACGGGGCAGGGCGCGACAGCGTTCAGGTGCCGCTCTTGATCAAGCTCGCCAAAAAGCGCGGCAACGCGGCCCATGCCGGGCCCGGCGAGAACATCTGGTCGAACGTGCACATCGACGATCTCGTGACGCTCTACGCACTTGCGATCGCGAAGGCGCCGGCAGGCAGCTTCTATTTCGCCGAGAATGGCGAGAACTCGATGCGCGAGACGTGCGAGGCGATCAACCGCATGCTGGGATTTGCGGGGCCGCCGGCGGCGATGTCGATGCAGGAAGCCGCCGCCGAATGGGGCGAGGGCACGACCGAGGACACGATGGCGTCGAACAGCCGCGTGCGGGCCAAGCGTGCGCGGAACGAACTCGGCTGGCAGCCGAAGGCGCGCGGCCTGATCGAGGAGATCGAGCAGGGGTGTTATCGGGAGTAGCGGCGCGCTCAACTGTCGTCCAGCTTTCGCAGGACCGACATTAGTGATGAGCCGCTACGAGCCTTGCTTGACCCCATCCCACCACGCGCACGTCCCCGACATCAGCTTGTAATTCCCCTCCATCACCTGCACCGGCGCGCGCAAGCCCGAAGCTGCCGCGCGCAGGCGCATCTCGCGGGCGACGGCGCGATCTTCCGGCGGCAGCCAGACGCGCTCATGGCCCCACAGGCTGGGGCCGTCATGCATCTCGACCGGCTGCCAGGTCGCGGGATCGATCTCGCGGCCGCCCCAGCCGCATTCGATCATGAAGGATGACGGCGTCCTCGCGTAGAACGATGTCATGAAGTCGTTGGTGTGGCGGCCGAGCGTGACGCTGACGCGGCCTTCCTCCGTCTGCGCGATGTCGTAGCACTGGCCGACATCGTCGAGCGAGAACAGCTCCACCATCAAATGATGCATGCCGTTTTTGCCGGTCTCGATCAGCGCGAGGCTGTGGTGGCGGGCGTTGACGTGGAAGAAGTAGGCGCGGAACGGTTTTGAAATGTAGTCGGAAAGGCCGAAGCCGAGCACGCCGACATAGAACGCCATGACAGGCTCGATATTCTCGACCGTCAGCACGGCATGCCCGAGCCCAAGCGGGCCGGTGCGGAATCCGGAGATCGAACGGCCCGGGACGAACGGCGTGTCGTCGATCTCGGCACCGTAAAATGCCTCCAGTCGGTTGCCGGCGGGATCGTGGAACGAAATCAGGCGGCGCACGCGCCTGGCATCGGCCAGCGTCTGCGGTTCGGCCACCACATGCACGCCGGCTGCTTCCAGCCGCGCCGCCAGCGCGTCCAGCGCCGCAGCGTCTGCGACCTCCCACCCGAAGAAACGCGTGCCTTCGCCCATCGCACGGTCGATGACGATGCGCTGCTTGCGGTCGTCCATCCGGAACGCCAGCAGCGAGTTGCCGCGCTCGACCGCCTGTAGCCCGACGAGGCCGGTCCCGAACTGCCGCCAGTCCTCGAGGTTATCAGCTCCGAAGCCCGCATATCCCAGACCCAGCAGTGCCATCGTTACCTCCATAATCTGCAGTCTTTGCGCGTTGAAGGCGCCGCTGCTTGCTCAAATCCTACGCAAATTTGACGTTGCCCGACACCCAAAGTTGAGCCGCCGGACGGGCGTTCCGGCCGGTCCGTCCCTTGACATCGCGCCCGCCGGATGGTGATTAGGTTCCCATGAGCACCGTCGTTACCCCCTCCCGTCTCTGGTGGCGCACCTCCTAAAAGAGGTGGCCGGTGCGATTTCATTTTTTCAATCGTCGAAGGTCGCCATCGCAGTGCGACGGTCCCCTTCGTTTGTCCTGTGTGGCGCTCCCTGGCGAAGTTTCGTAAGAGGATCACATGAACAGGACAGCCTTCTCCCTGCCCGAGCACAGTGAATACCGGACCAGCGGCGGCCTGGCGATTTCGCGCACCGTCGAGCAGTTCACCGGCAATGCCAAGCGCCTCGACGACCTGATCGAACTGCTCGACCGCCGCCGCGGTGTCGTGCTGTCCTCCGGCACCACGGTGCCGGGCCGCTACGAGAGCTTCGACCTCGGCTTTGCCGATCCGCCGCTGGTGCTGGAAACCGTCGGCGCGAACTTTTCGCTGACCGCATTGAATGCACGCGGCGAGGTGCTGATCGCCTTCCTCGGCGACGTGCTGCGCGAGCCCTGCGTGGTGATCTCGGAAAAAAGCCCGACGCGGCTCGCCGGCCACATCATCCGCGGCGCCGCGCCGGTCGAGGAAGACCAGCGCACCCGCCGCGCCAGCGTGATGTCGCTGGTGCGCGATCTCGTCGCCGCCTTGGCAGCCAATGACGATCCGCTGCTTGGCCTGTTCGGCGCCTTTGCATACGACCTCGTGTTTCAGATCGAGGACCTCGTGCAGAAGCGCGCCCGCGAAGCCGATCAGCGCGACATCGTGCTCTACGTGCCGGATCGCCTGCTGGCCTATGACCGCGCCACCGGCCGCGGCGTGGTGCTGAGCTACGATTTTTCCTGGAAGGGAAAATCCACCCAAGGTTTGCCGCGCGATACCGCCAAGAGCGTCTACGCGAAGACGCCGCGGCAGGGCTTTGCCGATCACGCGCCCGGCGAATATCAGGCGACGGTGGAGGTCGCGCGCGCGGCGTTCGCGCGCGGCGATCTGTTCGAGGCGGTGCCGGGTCAGTTGTTCGCCGAGCCCTGCGAGCGTTCGCCCGCCGAAGTGTTCCAGCGGCTCTGTCGCATCAACCCGTCGCCCTATGGCGCGCTGATGAATCTCGGCGACGGCGAATTTTTGGTCTCGGCCTCGCCGGAAATGTTCGTGCGTTCCGATGGCCGCCGCGTCGAGACCTGCCCGATCTCGGGCACGATCGCGCGCGGCGTCGATGCGATCGGCGATGCCGAGCAGATCCGGCAATTGCTGAACTCGGAAAAGGACGAGTTCGAACTCAACATGTGCACCGACGTCGACCGCAACGACAAGGCGCGCGTCTGCGTGCCCGGCACGATCAAGGTGCTGGCGCGGCGGCAGATCGAGACCTATTCGAAACTGTTCCATACCGTCGATCATGTCGAAGGCATGCTGCGGCCGGGCTTCGATGCGCTCGACGCCTTCCTGACCCACGCCTGGGCGGTGACGGTGACAGGCGCGCCGAAATTGTGGGCGATGCAGTTCGTCGAGGACAATGAGCGTTCGTCGCGGCGCTGGTATGCCGGCGCGATCGGCGCGGTGAATTTCGACGGCAGCATCAATACCGGGCTCACCATCCGCACCATCCGCATGAAGGACGGGCTGGCCGAAGTGCGCGTCGGCGCCACCTGCCTTTTCGATTCGGATCCAGCCGCGGAAGACCGCGAGTGCCAGGTCAAGGCCGCCGCGCTGTTCCAGGCGCTGCGCGGCGATGCGCCAAAGCCGCTCTCGACCTTCGCACCCGACGCCACCGGCTCGGGCCGCAAGGTGCTGCTGATCGATCACGACGACAGCTTTGTGCATATGCTCGCGGATTATTTCCGGCAGGTCGGCGCCAATGTCACCGTGGTTCGGCACGTGCACGCGCAGGAGATGCTGAAGAAGAACTGGGATCTGCTGGTACTCTCGCCGGGTCCAGGCCGGCCGGAGGACTTTGGAATCTCCAAGACCATTGGAACGGCGCTCGACCGGAAGCTTCCGATCTTCGGCGTCTGTCTCGGCGTTCAGGCGATCGGCGAATATTTCGGCGGCCAGCTCGGCCAGCTCACCCAGCCTGCGCATGGTCGCCCCTCGCGGGTTCAGGTGCGGGGCGGGCGCTTGATGCAGAACCTGCCAAATGAGATCGTGATCGGCCGCTATCATTCGCTCTATGTCGAGCGCGACAGCGTGCCCGATGTGCTCGAAGTCACCGCGACCACCGAGGACGGCGTCGCGATGGCGATTGAACACAAGACCTTGCCGGTAGGCGGCGTGCAGTTTCATCCGGAGTCGCTGATGTCGCTCGGCGGCGAGGTGGGGCTGCGGATCGTGGAAAATGCGTTTCGGCTGAATGCGAATTGAAGGCCCGTCATTGCGAGGAGCCAAGCGACGAAGCAATCCATATCCTGTTCGTGGCACGATGGATTGCTTCGCTACGCTCGTAGTGATGTAGGAAAAATCGAAAGCGAGATTAATACCGATGACATTCGATCACGACATCAAGGCCACCGTCCGCACCATTCCGGATTACCCGAAGAAGGGCATCCTGTTTCGCGACATCACCACGCTGCTGGCGGATGCGCGCGCGTTCCGCCGCGCGGTCGACGAGCTGGTGCAGCCCTGGGCGGGATTGAAGATCGACAAGGTCGCCGGCATCGAGGCGCGAGGCTTCATCCTCGGCGGCGCGGTGGCGCATCAGGTCTCCGCCGGCTTCGTGCCGATCCGCAAAAAGGGCAAGCTGCCGCATACCACGGTGCGGATCGCCTATTCGCTGGAATACGGCATCGACGAAATGGAAATGCATGTCGACGCGATCCAGCCCGGCGAGCGCGTCATCCTGGTCGACGATCTCATCGCCACCGGCGGCACCGCGGAGGGTGCGGTGAAACTGCTGCGCAAGATCGGCGCCAACGTGGTCGCCGCCTGCTTCATTATCGACCTTCCGGACTTGGGCGGCGCCGCCAAGCTGCGCGCGATGGAAGTGCCGGTGCGCACGCTGATGGCGTTCGAGGGACACTGAGCTTTTTACCTCGTCATTCCAGGATACGCCTCTTGGCGCAGGCCCGGAATGCGTGGCGTCACCAACTCTGCGTCCTGACGGATTCCGGGTTCTCGCTTCGCGAGCCCCGGAATGACGACTGAGCATGCTGCCCGAGGTTTGCTTGAAATTGCTCGCCTTTGACGCCCTGCGCCGTCGCCTCCGGTTTGCGGTGCCTGTGCGCAGCCTGTGCCGGCATTATGACGCGGTCGAGGTCGAGCCGATGCCGTGCGATCGATCTGGTGACACCTAGCGTCTGCTCTGAGGCGTATCCCGGAAAACGTTCGTTCGCGCTGAAGCTTGCCGCTTTTGATCCCCAGCCGACCTGCGTTGATCTAAATCAAAACGTGTGGGAGGGATCGCGTTCTAGTTTACGGAACTGCAGCGCTCAGTGGCAAAAGGAGGTGCGTGATGTTCTTCTTTCAGGAGGGCTTCACTTATCGAAATTTCCTGCTGGACGTCCTCACGATATTCTTCTTCGTCGTATGGTTCTGGCTGATCATTACTGTTGCTTCCGATCTGTTCCGACGCCATGACGTCTCTGGCTGGGTCAAGGCAATATGGGTGATAGGATGGATCGTATTTCCATTCATTTTCATGCTCGCATACTTGATCTGGCACGGAAGAGGCATGGCGGAGCGTAACCTGCAACGCGCTCAGCAGGCGCGCGACGAACTCAGGAGCGTAGTTGGTTTCAGCATCGCAGATGAAATCGAAAAGCTCGGTCGGCTGAAACAGGCAGGGTCGATCAGCGATGCCGAGTTTGCGCGACTGCGCGCTCGGCTTGTGCAGTAATGCTGTTCGGTTCTTCCTTCCGCTGATTATCCCTTGCTGTGCTGCATGCGGGTTCTGCGGCATAGCTCCGCAACAGCGCTCTACGCTTGATGAGCTTCGTCGCTATCCAACGCACACACATCTTCTTGGCGATGCTTGGCATTTCATGATCGCTATTGACCTAAGTCAATAACAGGCGGCAGACGCGGGCCACTCAGGCTGGGAGCGTGGAGGTGCTGACGTACACAAAGACGCCGGTGTTGGTGTGCCGGTGAATGTGGCTGCTCGATTGGCGCACTTTTGCTGACCGTAACCGGCGGCAGTCAGTTGGCCCCTTCGTGCCGGTCAAATTGTTAGGCATCGGATGTTCCCCGAATGCGCCGCTCATTCCCGACGGGTTGATCCCGTGCACAATCGCTGATGGGTTTCGCTGCGCTCTACCCATCCTGCAGGATCACACCACCTCGGCGCCGAACTGCAACCGCCAATGCACTGCGCGCTCCTTCAAAAGCCCGTCGCGGACATAGGGCGTCTCTTCCTCATCCAGCCGCTCGCATTCCTCGAATGCAAAACTGTCCGGCCCATGCGTCGTCCATGCGGCCTGCAGGCTGCGGCAGGGGTGGCTGCCCTGGCGCAGGGAGAACCAGATCCGGTTCTGGATTTTTTCCAGGTTGGGTGCCTGGCCGACCCACGTCTCGGCGGTCGCCGCGCAGCGGATCAGAAATATTCCCGCAATGGTCTTCTGCTCGTTGAAGGCGGCGATGGCGGCCTTTCTGGCTGATGTCACGGGAGCCTCGCGGGGAAGGGTCTGGTCTGCCGAGGCACTAACAGAGTGGCCGTACGTCGTCAATATTATCCGGGTAAAAATTATCGGCCTTGCGAGGGTTTTGCGGCCGCAGCGAGCAGGCTCAGCTCGAGCTCGCGAAAGCTGGTGTAGTTCCGGCGGATCCACTGGTGCAGCTCGGTCGAGGAGTCCCGCTCGTGGCGCAAATAGTCGGTGAAGGAGAAGGTCACCCGGCCGATATAGGTCTTCAGGAACGAGGGCAGCGCCGTGATCCGCAGCACCCGTCCGGTGTCCATCTCGGCCGGCAGCTCGCCGCGCACCACATATTCATTGTCGATCGTGACCAGCGCCTTCGGCGGGATCTGTTCCTGCAACATCGGATAGCTGCGCGCGGAAACGCGGTCGGTGTCGGCGATGAACAGGATGGTCGGCGCCACGCCCCGCCGCTCGGCCTCCTTCAGGAAACCGATCTCGTGGATCATCTTGAAGAACTCGTCGAACGCATGAAAGCCGAGGTCGACGACCTTGGCGATGTCGTCGTTGACGATCAGGCGGTCCATCAGCTGCATCTTGCCATAGGTGTCCATGACATCGGCCGTCTCGGTGAGGCGCGGCAGATATTCGAGCAGCGATGGTTCCTTTAGGTTGATGTCGAAGGAGCACACCGAACCGTTCTTCAAAAGCAGGAACTCGCTCAACAGGCGCGCGAGCAGCGTCTTGCCGACCAGCGGTCGGGGCGAGCAGATGATGTAAACAGGCGTTGAACTCATCACCTGCTATATCAAAGGAGTTTCCTGGCTAATCCAGCCCCGTCGCGGCGCGTGCGCGACTATTTTTCGCCGCCGCGCGTGGTCGACTTGGCGCCGACGAGATCGGTCAGCTTGATGCGGTCGAACTCGCTCCAGACGTTGGCGAGCCAGTGCCGGACATAGCCGCGCAGCACGAACGAATAGTTCGCGGCCTCGTCGTCCTTGCCCTTGTTGGCAACGAATTTGAGGAACGGCACCGAGGAAACCTCGACTTGCTCATAGGCCATTTCGTTGAGCTTGGGGATCGTGAGGTCGGTGGCGTCCTTGATGCGGTGAAAATAGGAGTTGTAGGTCGACTGGTCCCATTGGAAGAACTGGGTGTCGTTGATGAAATTCTTCACCAGGAAATATTTGGCGCCCTGCATGAAGCCTGCGGTCTCGGCGATTTCGTCCAGCGAGGCGATCGAGGGGCCCAGTATATGGAACACGGCGAAGGTGATCTGACCCGCCTTCGCCGCATCGAGGAAGCCGATGTCGCGCAGCGAGGCCAGCGCCGGGGACAATAGTCCGGCGCGGACGTCGATCACGGTCACCGACGGTCCGGCGCTCAGCGTATCGAAGATCTTCATCTGATCCGCCGTCGTCGTCATGTCGACGATCTCGGTGATGTCAGGGTGGAAGCGCTTCAGGGTGCCGCGCGGGGATTCGGTGTCGAACGCCCGGGTCGGCACGTTATTGGCACTGAAGTAATCCAGGAGCGTCCGTGACACGGTCGTCTTGCCGACCCCGCCCTTGTCCGCGCCCACCACAATCACGACTGGCTTTCCCATGGAATTCCCTTGAACAGCAGTTCCGACCGCGGGAGCGACCGGGAGGCCCCAATCCCTGCTTTGGGCGCGAACATGGCAGAAACAAGGGATAATTCAATCTCTTGGACGGCCATCGCCACTATTCATACCGAATTCGTTAATCCGGCGGTGGCGAAAAGGGCGGCTGCCTACCGATGCGGGCCCCAGGGGCCGTCCGAGGGGCCGGGACGGGGGCCCGGAACGCCGGCAGGCGCGCCGGCATCGCTCCAGGGGCCGCGGGGAACCGGCGGCGGCGGCGGCAGCTGCTCGCTGGCTGATTCTTCCGCCTCATCGGCTTCGTCCGCCGTCTCGGATGGCAGGGCCAGCGGGCCGGGATCATGACCGCCGGCAAACTGCACCAGCGCCTTGACGCGCGAATCGACCGAGGGATGGGTCGCGAACAGGTCGGCAAAGCCTTCGCGTGGATTGTCGACGCAGAGCTCCATCACCGCCGAGGTCGCCCCTTCGAGCTCGCCGCGGTTCTCGATCTTGCGCAGCGCCGTGATCATGGCGTCCGGATTCTTGGTCAGCTCGACCGAGCCGGCATCGGCCAATAGTTCGCGCGACCGCGACAGCGCGAGCTTGACGACCTGCGACAACAGCCACGCCAAAACGATCAGCGCCACCGCGATGACGATGGCGAGGATCGCGCCGCCGCCGCCCTTGCTGTCGCGGTCGGACGAGGAGGACGATGAACGTGACGACGACCAGCCGCTGCCGCTGGAATTCCACGACAGGTTGGTGAACATGCGGAAGAACAATTCGCCGAAAAAGCCAACCACGCCGGCGATGATCACGGCGATCACCATCAACTGCACGTCGCCGTTGCGGATATGGGTGAGCTCGTGGCCGAGCACGGCCTCGATCTCCTGATCGTTGAGCGCCTTGAGGAGCCCCGACGTCACGGTGATGGAATATTGCCGCCGGTTGAGGCCGCTGGCGAAGGCGTTCAGCGCCGGGCTGTCCATCACCTTCAGCTTCGGCATCGGGATGCCGCGCGAGATGCAGAGATTTTCGAGGAGGTTATAGAGGCGCGGCTCTTGCTGCCGTGTCACGCTCTCGCCGCCGGTGACGGCATCGATCATGTTCTGGTGGAAGAAATAGGCGATCACGATCCACAGCGCGGCGATGATCGTGGCGTAGGGAAAGGCCGCGATCAGGTCTCGCGATGCGTGGGTCAGGTAGAAGGCGAGCGGCCTGCCGCTATACATCACCACTTCCGCAACCAGCGCGCCGGCAAACACCAGCACGTAGATCAGCAGAAACAGGCCGGCGAGCAGCAGCATCGAACGAAACTTGTTCGATGCGATATGCGTGTAGAGACCGTACGCGGCCATGATGGGGCTGCTCTGTCGGGCGCTTGAAGTGTTAGAACTTCACGCTCGGCACCGTCTCGACTTCGGCGCGGCTGGCGCCAAGGTCGAAGAATTCCTTGCGGGTGAAGCCGAACATGCCGGCGAACAGCGCGGCGGGAAGCTGCTGGATGCCGGTGTTGTATTCCTGGACGGCGTTGTTGAAGAAGCGGCGGCTCGCCGCGATCTTGTTTTCGAGGTCGGAGAGTTCGCCGGCGAGCTGCTGGAAATTGGCGTTGGCCTTGAGGTCCGGATAGGCCTCCGACAGTGCGATCAGGCGGCCGAGGGCGCCGCTGAGCTGGTTTTCCGCCGCAGACACCTGCGCCGGGCCCTGCGCCGACATCGCCGAGTTGCGAGCCTTGATGACGTCGTCGAGCGTGCCCCGTTCGTGCTGGGCGTAGCCTTTCACGGTCTCGACCAGGTTGGGGATCAGGTCGTGGCGCTGCTTGAGCTGGACGTCTATGTCGGCAAATGCCTGGCTGACGCGCTGGCTGAGCGCGACCAGGCGGTTATACGCGCCAAACGCAAACAGCACGATGATGACGATGACGCCGAGAACGATCCAGCCGGTCGACATGACGGACAACTCCTAAAGGGGACGAAAGACAGCGAACCTAGACGAAAACCGGGGCGTGCGGCAGGCCCGCCCGAGAGGTGGGAGGAGACTTGGGGCTTGGCTTTAGTCGGAAGTGGGGCGAGTTAAGTTCAAGGCCGGTTTTGCGAGGGTCAGCTTTCTTGCGCCACCGCGTCGCCCCATCGCCAGCGTCGGGCACCGGCGTAATCCGCCTTGGCGCGGCGGGGCACCTTTGTCAGGGCGAGACCTGCGGGTGTGCAGAGTTTGGCCGTTACTTCCACCTTGCTGACAACTGGTTGCGCCAGCACCCGGGACGGGCGGTGAACTACCGGCGCGCGCGTCAACGCGACGTAGGAGAACTTCTCGTCCTCAAACGGGAGCTCCGCGCCCTTGACCTGCTTGTGCGCGCGCGAGCGCTGCAGGCGCTGGGTGAAATGGCACCAGTCGGGCGGCTGCAGCGGGCATTCGCCGTCATGCGGGCAGGGAGCGGCGACATGGGCGCCGAGCGTAATCAGCTGCGCGCGCAGCGCGATGATCCGGGCGTAGCCGGCGGGCGTGCCGGGCTCGACGACGAGCAGCGTGTCGCGGGTTTTCTGCCACATGAGCTCGGCAAGTGCGCGCTGTTCGGCGTCGCCGATCTCGCCGATCATGTAGCTCGCCACGACGAGGTCGGCTGTATCTGCATTCGCCAGCGCAGCGCGGGCTTCGCCGCGCTGGTAGCTTGCTTCACGCAGGCGAAAGCTGTCGGCGACGAGGTCGAGCGCCAGCGTGCGCAACGCGTCGTTGGAGTCGAGCAGCGTGAAGCGTTGCAGAGACGGGAAGGTCTCAGCCGCCGCCCATGTCGCCGTTCCCGGCCCGGCGCCGATATCGACCAGGCTGTTGGGCGCGAAGTCCGGCTTGATCTCGACGAGCGCGTTCAGGCTCGCGGTCATCGCGGCATAGGTCGCGGGCATTCGCGCCAGTGCGTAGGCGAGCGCGTCCGTCTCCGAGCGGATGGTGCCGGAGCCGCCACCGTCGCGGTAGGTTTTCGAGATAGCGGCCGCGCGGCCGGCGGCGTCGCTACGGGAAAAGCCGCGCAGCTTGCCGTCGAGCGCGGCTTTCAGTTCAGCAGGGAGGTCGGGTGAGGTCATCGTTTCCCGTCATGCCCACGAAAAGCGGGGCATCCAGTACGCCGGGGCGGCTGTGGCGATCATAGACAGCGCGGCGTACTGGATCATCCGCCTTCGCGGATGATGACGTCAACAGGGTGGGGCGGCGCCTCACGCCACGTGCTGATCCAGAATCTTCACGGCGTCGTCGAGGCCAACCGAGACCAGTTGCGAGACGCCGCGTTCGGCCATGGTGACGCCGAACAGCCGGTTCATACGCGCCATCGTGATCGGATTGTGCGTGATGATGATGAAGCGGGTTTCCGTCGACGAGGTCATTTCGTGCAGCAGGTTGCAGAACCGCTCCACGTTGTGGTCGTCGAGCGGCGCGTCGACTTCGTCCAGCACGCAGATCGGCGAGGGGTTGGTGAGGAACACCGCGAAGATCAGCGCCAGCGCCGTCAGCGCCTGCTCGCCGCCCGAGAGCAGCGACAGTGTCTGCGGCTTCTTGCCCGGCGGTTTCGCAATGATTTCGAGGCCGGCTTCCAGGGGATCGTCGCTTTCGATCAGGTGCAGCGCGGCCTCGCCGCCGCCGAACAATTCGACGAACAGCCGCTTGAAGTGCGCGTTGACGGTTTCGAACGAGACGAGCAGCCGCTCGCGGGCTTCCTTGTTGAGGCTCTGGATGCCCTGGCGCAGCCGCTTGATGGCTTCGACCAGGTCGTCGCGCTCGGTGGTGAGCGCGGTGTGCTGGGTCTCGACCTCTTTCAGTTCTTCCTCGGCGCGCAAATTGACGGCGCCCAGCCGCTCGCGGTCGCGGCGCAGCTTTTCGAGGTTTTCCTCGATCTCGCCGAGCGGTGGCAGTTCCGCGCCCGGCTCGATCTCGGCGAGCCCCGCGACCGCGTGCGGCTCGACTTCGAGCATGTCGTGGATTTCGCGCTCGATGTCGGCAAGCCGGCGCTTGGTGCCTTCCATGCGCTCCTCGGCGCGGCCACAGGCCTCGCGGGCGGAGGAGAGCGCTTCGAGCGAAGCCTTGGCTTCGCGGTCGGTTTGCGCCATCACGCTTTCGGCGGCGGCCAGCGCGTCGGCGGCGACGCGGCGGGCGCTTTCGGCGGACTCGATCTCGTTGATCAGCGCGCGGCGCTTTTCGGCAAACAAAGCGGGCGCGTTGTCAAGCTCGGCGCGCTCGGCGGTCACTTCGGTGATGCGCGCCTCGACGGTCGCGACCTGCGCGGCCGAGCTCTGCTTGCGGCTCTGCCATTCGTTGCGTTCGGCGACAATGGCCTGCACGCGGCGGTCGGCGAGCTCGGCTTCGCGTGCGAGCGCCTGCGCCTCGGCGCGCACCTGCGCGGCGAAGCGGCGATGCCCCTCGATGTCGGTCCTGATGGTGCTGAGTTTTGCTTCCGCCTCATCCGTCGGCGGCAGGTCGGTCAGCGCGGCGGTCGCACTCTCATGCGCGGCTTCAGCCTCGCTGCGGTCGGCGGCAAGGCGGGTATGGGCTTCGGTCAGCGCGGATTTGCGCGCGACGTGGCGGTTGATCTCGCGCTCGGTCGCGGCATGGCGTTCGCGCGCGGCATCGGCCTCGCGCTGCGCGGCGCGCCAGGCTTCGCGGCCGGCGGACTCGGCGGCGGAGGCCACTTTCAGTTCAGCCTCTGCGTCTTCCAGCGCCTGCCGCTTGGCGGTGGCGTCAATACGGGCCTGTTCCAGCTCGTGTTCGATATCGACCAGGCGCGCGCGTTCGGCAAGACGCCGGGCGGCGCCGGTCGGCGCATGCGCGGCGGCGACAAAGCCGTCCCAGCGCCAGACATCGCCTTCCAGCGACACCAGCCGCTGGCCGGTCTTCAATTGCGAGACGAACTCCGCGCCGCGCTCCTTCGATACGACGCCGATCTGCGCCAGACGGCGCGCCAGTTCGGCCGGCGCCTCGACATGCGAGGCGAGGGCTTCGACGCCAGCAGGCAGCGCCGGATCGTCAAAACTTGCGCCGGCATTGGTCCAGCGCATCGGCGCCGAGGGATCGACGGGCGCGTCGAGGTCGTCGCCGAGCACGGCGCCAAGCGCCTTCTCGTAGCCCTTGGCGACGGTGACGCCGTCGATGATCGGCGGCCACAGATTCTTGGTTTCGACATTGACGAGCTTGGAAATCGTGCGTGCTTCGGTCTCCAGCCGCTGCACGCGCTTTTCGGCGTCGGTGAGCGGGGCGCGCGAAGCTTCGAGCTTCTGCCGCGCGGCGACATGGCCAGTCTCGGCGGCTTGCGCCGCCGCTTCGGAGGCGGCCAGCGTTTCCTGCGCGGTCTCCATCGCGGCGGCGAGTGCGTCGATGTCGCCGAGATTGCCGGTTTCCTGCGCGAGCTTTTCCTCGTCGGCCTGGACCGTGGCGATTTCCTGGTCGAGCCGGGCCAGCCGGTCGCGGTGGGTGCGCACGCCGGCCTCGAGCTGGTTGCGCTTGGCGGTGAGGTCGGCCAACGCGGTGGTCAGTTCGCCGAACATGCGCTCGGCCGAGGCCAGTGTCGCTTCCGCTTCAGAAACACGTTCATCAACGCCGGAGCGCTTTTCGACGCGCGACTTGATCTCTTCCTTGATCTCCGCGTCCTCGGTGTCGAGGCGCTGCAATGCGACCTCGGCGTCAGACGTCTGCTGTTGTTCGCGGGCGATGTCGGCAATGAACTGGTTCAGCCGGCGGTCGAGCTCGGAGACGCGTTCCTTGGCGCGCTCCTCCTCGCGGTCGAGCAGTTCGCGCGCATTGGTGAGACGTTGCAGCCCGGCGGCAGCGCGGGCTTCGCCCTCGCGCAGCGCCGGCAGTTCGGAGGCGCGGATCGCCTGGATGCGCGCGGCCTCGGCCTGCTCGCGGGTGCGCTCGGCCATCTCGCGCACGTTGATGTCGTGGGTATGCGCGGCTTCCGCGACGTCGGCATTGGCTTCCAGCCAGCGCAGGTGGAACAGCGTCGCCTCGGCCTTGCGCACCTTGGCGGCGACTTCACGGAACCGGATCGCCTGGCGCGCCTGCTTCTTCAATCCGTCCATCTGGCCGGTGAGCTGGCCGATCACGTCCTCGACGCGGGTGAGATTGGTTTCGGCCGCCTTCAGCCGCAGCTCGGCTTCATGTCGGCGGGCGTGCAGGCCGGCGACGCCGGCCGCATCTTCCAGCACGCGGCGGCGCTGCTCGGGTTTGGCCTGAATGATTTCGCCGATCTTGCCCTGGTGAACCAGCGCCGGCGAACGCGCGCCGGTGGCGGCATCCGCAAACAGGATCTGCACGTCGCGGGCGCGAACATCGCGGCCGTTGATGCGATAGACCGAGCCCGCCTCGCGTTCGATGCGGCGGGAGATTTCCAGCACCTGACTGTCATTGACGGCAGCCGGCGCCGTGCGATCGGCATTGTCGATCGTCATGGTGACTTCGGCGTGGTTCCGCGCCGGACGGTTGCCGGAACCGGCGAAGATCACGGCGTCCATGTCGGCCGCGCGCAGCGATTTGTGCGAGGTCTCGCCCATCGCCCAGCGCAGCGCCTCGACCAGATTGGATTTGCCGCAGCCGTTCGGCCCGACCACGCCGGTGAGGCCGGGTTCGATCATGAAATCAGTGGGTTCGACGAACGACTTGAAACCGTGGAGGCGGAGGCGCGTGAGTTTCATGAACACAAATCTCTGTTGGCCGGGCGCGAATCTCCCTGCCGTGACAATACCATAGAAGGCAATGTCGTGTGTGGGTGGACAGCCGGCTGCGGCTCTTGTGGCTCGCGACAATGGCGAGGCCGGGGCCGGAGGGCAACGGCCCCGCAAGGCTTTTCCCAAGGGATTTGAGGCGCTTGTGTGGCGCCTTTTGCTGGACTTATCGGCTCGAACGAATCAGGCTGCGCGCGAATCAGCTCTTCAGCATCGCATTGATGCGCTTGGCGAACTCTTCGAAGCTCTGCTCGCCCTTGAGCATCTCGCCATTGATGAAGAAGGTCGGCGTCGACTGCACCTTCAATACCTCGGCGGCATATTTCTGGTCGGCCGCGATCTTGTCGAGCAGCGCCTGATCCTTCAGGCAATCCTCGACCTGCGTCTGGGTGAGGCCGGCCTGCTTGCCGATCCGGGTCAGCGTCTCCGTGGTGTTCTTCACCACCCAGTCGTTCTGCTGCTTGAACAAGAGGTCGACGACGGCGAAATATTTCTGCGGATCATCCTTGGCGATGCAGCGCGCCAGCATCGATCCGGCGGCCGCCTTGATGTCGAGCGGGAATTCGCGGAACACGAACCGGATCTTGCCCGAGTCGATGAATTCCGACTTGATCTTCGGAAACACCTTTTCGGTGAAGGCCGCGCAATGCGGGCAGGTCATCGAGGCAAACTCGGTGATGGTGACCGTGGCGTTCGCCGGGCCGAGCGCCATGTCGGGCAGCGACACCGGTTTCGCAACTTCGGCGGGACTTTGCGCCATCGCGTCCGTGATCAGTTGCAGCGGCGAGAAGCCGGCGAGCAGGCCAAGCCCGGTCAGCGAGAGGGCGGCGGTGAAGGCGCGGCGCGTGATCATCAAGGTCTGCTCCCGAGTGGCGCGTTCACGCCCGAAAGAAGGTGCGAAAAAGAAGCCTTCGCTAGCTTGAAACGCCGGTTGTGGCAATGGCGGCTTGCGCTGGCCGCGCCGGGCAAAAGGCTCAATTTCGCTTGATCGCGGCGCCAAGCCGCGCCAGCGCGGCGCGCAGTTCCTCGTCCTCGACCGCCGACAGCGTTTCGGCGACTTTCGCCACCGATTTCGGGTCCGGCGCCCGCCGCGGCGCGGCGCGGTTTCGGCGCGACAGCG
>NZ_LLYB01000123.1:0-70565 GCF_001440475.1 Bradyrhizobium lablabi
CCGCGACGCCGGCTGCGCGCACGCCCGTCGCCGCCGATGGCTCCGACGAGGACGAAGGTCCGCGTCAGGTTCGGCGCGGCCCCGGCGGCGCCATGCGCCCCGTGGCGGCTCCCAAGACCACCCACAAGCCCGGGCCGCAGAAGGAGCGCGGCCGCCTGACGGTGGTCACCGCGCTCAATGACGATGTGCGCGAGCGCTCGATCGCCTCGTTCCGCCGCCGTACCCAGCGCCTGAAGGGCCACGCCTCCAACGAGCCGAAGGAAAAGCTGATCCGCGAGGTCACGATTCCGGAAGCCATCACCATCCAGGAACTCGCCAACCGTATGTCGGAGCGCGCGGTCGACGTCATCCGCCTGCTGATGAAGCAGGGCGCGATGCACAAGATCACCGACGTGATCGATGCCGACACCGCGCAACTGATCGCCGAGGAATTGGGCCATACCGTCAAGCGCGTCGCCGCGTCCGACGTGGAAGAGGGCCTGTTCGACATCGTTGACGACACCACCGATACCGAGCCGCGCTCGCCGGTCGTCACCGTGATGGGCCATGTCGACCACGGCAAGACCTCGCTGCTCGACGCGCTGCGCCATGCCAACGTGGTGTCGGGCGAAGCCGGCGGCATCACCCAGCATATCGGCGCCTATCAGGTGACCTCGCCGGAAAGCGGCAAGAAGATCACCTTCATCGACACCCCCGGCCACGCCGCGTTCACCGCGATGCGCGCCCGCGGCGCCAAGGTCACCGATATCGTGATCCTGGTGGTGGCGGCCGATGACGGCGTCATGCCGCAGACGGTGGAAGCGATCAACCACGCCAAGGCGGCGAAGGTACCGATGATCGTGGCGATCAACAAGATCGACAAGCCCGACGCCAAGCCGGAGCGCGTGCGCACCGAACTGCTGCAGCACGAGGTTCAGGTCGAATCGTTCGGCGGTGAAGTCGTCGACGTCGAGGTCTCCGCCAAGAACAAGACCAATCTCGACAAGCTGCTCGAGATGATCGCGCTGCAGGCCGAGCTGCTCGATCTCAAGACCAATTCGGAACGGCCCGCCGAGGGCACCGTGATCGAAGCCAAGCTCGATCGCGGCCGTGGCCCGGTCGCCACCGTACTGGTCCAGCGCGGCACGCTGCGGGTCGGCGACATCATCGTGGCCGGCGCCGAGATGGGCCGCGTCCGCGCGCTGATCTCGGATCAGGGCGAGAACATTGACGAGGCCGGACCTTCGGTGCCGGTCGAGGTGCTCGGCTTCAACGGCCCGCCGGAAGCCGGCGACCGCCTTGCTGTCGTCGAGAACGAGGCCCGTGCCCGCCAGGTCACGAGCTACCGCGCCCATCAGAAGCGCGAGAACGCCGCCGCGTCGATTTCCGGCATGCGCGGCTCGCTCGAGCAGATGATGTCGCAGCTCAAGACTGCGGGCCGCAAGGAATTCCCGCTGATCGTGAAGGCCGACGTGCAGGGCTCGCTCGAAGCGATTTTGGGATCGCTGGAAAAGCTCGGCACCGAGGAAGTCGCCGCGCGCATCCTGCATGCGGGCGTCGGCGGCATCTCCGAATCCGACGTCACGCTGGCGGAAGGCTTCAATGCCGCGATCATCGGCTTCTCGGTGCGCGCCAACAAGGAAGCTGCCGCGGCCGCCAAGCGCAACGGCATCGAGATCCGCTACTACAACATCATCTACGATCTCGTGGACGACATCAAAAAGGCGATGTCCGGCCTGCTCGCGCCGACGCTGCGCGAAACCATGCTGGGCAATGCCCAGATCCTGGAAGTGTTCAACATTTCCAAGGTCGGCAAGGTCGCCGGTTGCCGCGTCACCGACGGCACCGTGGAGCGCGGCGCCAATGTTCGCCTGATCCGCGACAACGTCGTGGTGCACGAGGGCAAGCTTTCGACGCTGAAGCGCTTCAAGGATGAAGTGAAGGAAGTGCAATCCGGCCAGGAATGCGGCATGGCGTTCGAGAATTACGGCGACATGCGTGTCGGCGACGTCATCGAGTGTTATCGCGTGGAGACGATCCAGCGCTCTCTGTAAGTCCAAACCTTACGAAGAGCTTCGGATTTTATAGACTGAGAATGTGGCGTCATGGCCGGACTTGTTCCGGCCATCCACGTCCTGATCCTGATTTAACAAGCAAGACGTGATGCCCCGCGAGACGCGCGGGCTTGACGGCTATGAGAGACTCTAATGCCCCGTCACCACAACAAGGGTTCCGCTCCCGGCGGCTCGCAACGACAATTGCGCGTCGGCGAAACCGTGCGCCATGCCCTCGCCGATATTCTGTCGCAGGGTAACGTTCACGACCCCGACCTCGAAGGCCACATCATCACAGTTCCCGAGGTGAGGATGTCGCCTGACCTGAAGCTCGCGACGATTTACGTGATGCCGCTCGGCGGCCGCAACACCGACATCGTGCTCGCGGCGCTCGATCGCAACAAGAAATTCCTGCGCGGCGAGATCGCTCACCGCGTTAACTTAAAATTTTCCCCCGAACTCCGCTTTCGCGTCGACGAACGATTCGACGAAGCGGAACGGATCGAGAAATTACTGAGAACACCTGCGGTGCAAAGAGACCTCGCACCCGATTCGGACGACAAGTGATGACGATGCCCACCGCCAACCGCGTGATCGCGCAGCAAACCGCCGATTCGCACGCCGCTGAAAAAAATATTTTTTCAGGTGAGTCGCGCGACGACGACGAACGCCGCGTCAACGAAGGTGAGCGCCGCGCCAACAACGATCCGCGCCAGAAGCAGCCGCGCCAGAACAATCAGCCGCGGCGCGACAAGCGCGACGTTCATGGCTGGGTCGTTCTCGACAAGCCGATCGGCATGACCTCGACGCATGCGGTTGCGGTGCTCAAGCGCCTGTTCCAGGCCAAGCGCGCCGGCCATGCCGGCACGCTCGATCCGCTGGCCTCCGGCGGCTTGCCGATCGCGCTCGGTGAAGCCACCAAGACCGTTCCCTTCGTGATGGATGGCCGCAAACGCTACCGCTTCACGGTCGCCTGGGGTGAGGAGCGCGACACCGACGATACCGAGGGCCGCGTGGTCAAGACCTCCGACCTCAGGCCCTCGGCGGAGGCGGTGCGGGCCCTGCTGCCGCAGTTCACCGGCCTGATCGAGCAGATCCCGCCGCAATATTCGGCGATCAAGGTCCAGGGCGAGCGGGCCTATGATCTGGCGCGGGACGGCGAAACCGTCGAATTGAAGCCCCGGCCGGTCGAGATTCACGAATTAACCCTTGTGGAACATGGAGATAACGGCCAGTCCGTGTTCGAGGCCGAGTGCGGCAAAGGTACTTATGTAAGGGCGCTGGCCCGCGATATCGGCCGGATTCTGGGCTGTTTCGGCCATATCTGCGCGTTGCGGCGGACTTTGGTCGGCCCATTCCGCGAGACGGACATGATTCCGCTGGAAGAGTTGGAGGCTTTATGCAATAGAGCCGCGTCTGGCGAGGGAAGCCTCGCCGACGCGCTTTTGCCCGTTGAGACCGCGCTGGACGACATCCCGGCACTGGCCGTCACACGGGCTGATGCGGCAAGGCTCCACAGGGGCCAGGCCGTTTTGTTGCGCGGACGGGATGCGCCCAATAGTAGCGGCACAGTCTATGTCACGGTGGCAGGCCGGCTTCTGGCCCTCGCCGAAATTGGCAATGGCGAACTCATCCCCAAGCGCGTGTTCAACCTGACCGGGCTGACTGCCAGCCCCGGTCGCAGCAATGAAAGAGTTTGACGATGTCGATTACCGCCGAACGCAAAGCGGAAGTCATCAAGACGAATGCCACCAAAGCCGGCGACACCGGCTCGCCCGAGGTCCAGGTTGCGATCCTTTCGGAACGCATCAACAATCTCACGGGCCACTTCAAGACCCACGTGAAGGACAATCATTCACGCCGCGGCCTGCTGAAGCTCGTGTCGACGCGCCGCTCCCTTCTCGATTACATCAAGAAGAAGGACGAGGCGCGTTACAAGGCATTGCTCGAAAAGCATAACATTCGTCGTTGATTTGAGAGTACGCGCGCGCAGATTGCGCGCGTTTTCGCATGATTTCCCGAAGAAAACGGACTCCGATTGTTGGAGACGATCATGCGCAAGGAGCATCATCCGACAAGGATCGTGCTCGACAAACGCCCAGCAGCAATCCGGCCGCTGGGCAGGGCAAGGTGCCCGTGACTGCCGAGAGGATGGACGCCATCCGAAATATAAAGACCATGGCAGGATCGCCAGATGCTGATCTCGCAAAAGCGACCAGCATCTCGCCGTCTTGCGCATGGTCTTTGTGTTTTTGGGCTCCGCGCTCTCGTGAACCCATGAAAGAAGACCACTATGTTCAATAAGCATTCCGTCGAGATCGACTGGGGTGGACGTCCCCTCAAGCTGGAAACCGGCAAGATCGCCCGTCAGGCCGACGGCGCCGTGATCGCCACCTATGGCGAGACCGTCGTGCTCGCCACCGTCGTCGCTGCGAAAGCGCCGCGTGAAGGCGTCGACTTCCTGCCGCTGACCGTCGACTACCAGGAAAAGACCTATGCCGCGGGCCGCATTCCCGGCGGCTATTTCAAGCGCGAGGGCCGTCCGACCGAAAAGGAGACGCTGGTCTCCCGCCTGATCGACCGCCCGATCCGTCCGCTGTTTGCCGATGGCTGGCGCAATGAAACCCAGGTCATCGTCACCGTGCTCTCGCACGACATGGAAAACGATCCCGACGTGCTGTCGATGGTCGCCGCTTCCGCCGCGCTGACCCTTTCGGGCGCCCCGTTCAAGGGACCGATCGGTGCGGCACGCGTCGCCTTCAGCAACGACGAATACATCCTCAACCCGACGCTCGACGAGATGACCGACACGCAGCTCGAGCTCGTCGTCGCCGGCACGACCGACGCGGTGCTGATGGTCGAGTCCGAAGCCAAGGAGCTTTCGGAAGAGATCATGCTCGGCGCCGTCATGTTCGGCCATCGCCACTTCCAGCCGGTGATCAAGGCGATCATCGAACTGGCCGAGAAGGCCGCCAAGGATCCGCGCGAAGTCACCACCATCGACAACAGCGCGATCGAAAAGGAAATGCTTGGCCTGATCGAGCAGGAGCTGCGCGCAGCCTACGCGATCCCGATCAAGCAGGACCGCTACGCAGCAGTCGGCGCCGCCAAGGAAAAGGTGATCGCGCACTACTTCCCGGAAGGGCAGGAGCCGAAATACGACAAGCTGCGCATCGCCGGCGTGTTCAAGGAGCTCGAAGCCAAGATCGTGCGCTGGAACATCCTCGACACCGGCAAGCGGATCGACGGCCGCGACGTCAAGACCGTGCGCAACATCGTCGCCGAAGTCGGCGTCTTGCCCCGCGCTCACGGCTCGGCGCTGTTCACCCGCGGTGAGACCCAGGCGATGGTCGTGACCACGCTCGGCACCGGCGAGGACGAGCAGTATATCGACGCGCTGTCGGGAACGTACAAAGAGACGTTCCTGCTGCACTACAACTTCCCGCCCTACTCGGTCGGTGAAACCGGACGCCTCGGCGGCACCAAGCGCCGCGAGGTCGGCCACGGCAAGCTCGCCTGGCGCGCCATCCACCCCGTGCTGCCGCCGCACCACGAATTCCCCTACACGGTGCGCGTGGTCTCCGAAATCACCGAATCCAACGGCTCGTCGTCGATGGCCTCGGTGTGCGGCGCCTCGCTGGCGCTGATGGATGCAGGCGTTCCCCTGAAGCGGCCGACCGCGGGTATCGCGATGGGCCTCATTCTCGAAGGTTCGCGCTTTGCGGTCCTGTCCGACATCCTCGGCGACGAGGATCATCTCGGCGACATGGACTTCAAGGTGGCCGGCACCGACCAGGGCATCACCTCGCTGCAGATGGACATCAAGATCGAGGGCATCACCGAGGAGATCATGAAGGTCGCCCTCGGTCAGGCCAGGGAAGGTCGTATCCACATCCTCGGCGAGATGGCCAAGGCGCTCACCAACGCCCGCGCCGAGCTCGGCGAATACGCGCCGCGTATCGAGACCTTCAAGATCGCGACCGACAAGATCCGTGAAGTGATCGGCACCGGCGGCAAGGTGATCCGCGAGATCGTCGAGAAGACCGGCGCCAAGGTCAACATCGAGGACGACGGCACCGTCAAGGTCGCCTCCAACGACGGCGAGGCGATGAAGGCTGCGATCAAGTGGATCAAGTCGATCGCCTCCGACCCGGAGATCGGCCAGATCTACGACGGCACCGTGGTCAAGGTGATGGAGTTCGGCGCGTTCGTAAACTTCTTCGGCGCCAAGGACGGTCTCGTCCACATCAGCCAGCTTGCCTCGGCGCGCGTGCAGAAGACCTCCGACGTCGTCAAGGAAGGCGACAAGGTCAAGGTCAAGCTGCTCGGCTTCGACGACCGCGGCAAGACGCGGCTGTCGATGAAGGTGGTCGACCAGACCACCGGCGAGGACCTCGAGGCCAAGCAGAAGGCGGAAGCCCAGGCGCCGCGCGAAGCGGCCGGCGAGTAAGGCATCGCAAAAACGTGAACAAAAGGGTGGCCAAACGGCCACCCTTTTTTGTTGCCCGCCCGAGTTACATTGCCGGGACCGCAGCACCTGTGCGATTACGTCGCAGGCTCACGAGGGTAGAAAACCAAACCCGATCCCGCACACCGCCCGTATCTTGCCGCGCGCAGCGGCCTTCGGCGTTCGACCACAGATATTTAGCCAGTTCACCTACAGGTAAGGAGAAGTCTATGTCATCCATGTCCCGGCGCCATTTGATGTTTGCGGCAACCGGTATCGCGGCCATTGCTGCAGCCCCGCGTCTTGTCTTCGCGCAGGCCGCGGCGCCCGCCCCGGCAGCAGCCGCCCCGACCGGCCCCTTCACGCTGCCGCCGCTGGCCTATCCGACCAATGCCTTCGAGCCCCACATCGACGCCAAGACGATGGAAATCCATCACGACCGCCATCACGCGGCCTATGTCACCAACATGAACAACGTCGCCAAGACCAATCCGCAATTGGGCACGGCGAAGATCGAGGACGTGCTCGGCAATCTGAATGCGCTGGACGACAGCATCAAGTTCACCGTCCGCAACAATCTCGGCGGCCACGCCAACCACACCATGTTCTGGGAGATCATGGGCCCGAACGGCGGCAAGCCGGAAGGCGAGGTGCTGGCGGCAATCGATCGCGATCTCGGCGGCCTGGAAAAATTCCAGAACGATTTTAACGCCGCCGGCGGACGCCAGTTCGGCTCCGGCTGGGTGTTCGTGACCGTGAGCAAGGACGGCAAGCTCGCGATCGAAACCCGTCCGAACCAGGACAACCCGATGATGGACGGCAAGCGCGCGCTGATGGGCAACGACGTCTGGGAGCACGCCTATTACCTGAACTACCAAAACCGCCGCGCCGATTATCTCAAGGCGTGGTGGAATACGGTGAACTGGGCCAAGATCGCGGAGCGTTATGCCGCAGCGAAGGCCGGCACGCTCGGCGTGTGATCCGCGACCGATCTGAGCAACCTATGTGAAAAGGGCGGCCTTTCGGCCGCCCTTTTTGGTTTTGCAGATCGCTTCCTTGAGGATCAGGCGACCTCGAACCGATCGAGGTTCATCACCTTGGTCCACGCCGCCACGAAATCCTTGGCGAATTTCTCCTTGGCGTCCGCGGACGCGTAGACTTCCGCGAAGGCGCGGAGCTGCGCGTGCGAGCCGAAGATCAGGTCGACGCGGGTGCCGGTCCACTTGACCGCATTGGTCTTGCGGTCGCGGCCTTCATACGCGCCGTCGGAGCCGGCGGGCTGCCACTGCGTGCCCATGTCGAGCAGGTTGACGAAGAAGTCGTTCGTCAGCGTGCCCGGCTTGCTCGTGAGGACGCCGTGCTTCGACCCGCCGAAATTCGCGCCGAGAACCCGCAGGCCGCCGACGAGAGTCGTCAGTTCGGGACCCGTCAACTGCAGCAATTGCGCCCGGTCCACCAGCGCCCCCTCAGGCGACATGAACTGATGCTTCTTGCTGTTGACGTAGTTGCGGAAGCCATCCGCACGCGGCTCGAGCGGCGCAAAGGACTCGACGTCGGTCTGGTCCTGCGACGCATCCGCGCGACCCGGCGTGAAGGGCACCTTCACATCCAGCCCGGCGTCCTTGGCGGCCTTTTCAACTGCCGCGCTGCCGCCGAGAACGATCAGGTCGGCCAGCGAAACCTTCTTGCCGAACTCCTTCTGGATCGCTTCGAGCTTGGAGAGCACCGTCTTGAGCTCGGCCGGCTGGTTGACCTCCCAGTCCTTCTGCGGGCTGAGGCGGATGCGCGCGCCGTTGGCGCCGCCGCGCTTGTCGGAGCCGCGGAACGTCGAGGCTGACGCCCATGCGGCCGAGACGAGCTGTGACACCGACAGGCCGGAGCCGAGAATCTTCGTCTTCAGCGCAGCGATGTCCTGCTCGCCGATGACGGGATGATCCACCGCCGGGATCGGGTCCTGCCAGATCAGCGCTTCCTTTGGCACCAGCGGGCCGAGGTAGCGCGCGATCGGGCCCATGTCGCGGTGCGTGAGCTTGAACCAGGCCCGTGCGAACGCGTCGGCAAACTGCTCCGGATGCTCGTAGAAGCGCCGCGAGATCTTCTCATAGGCCGGGTCGAAACGCAGCGACAGGTCGGTAGTCAGCATGGTCGGCACATGCTTCTTCGACTTGTCGTAGGCGTCCGGGATCGAGGCTTCGCCGCCTTTCGCCTTCCACTGCTGCGCGCCGGCCGGGCTCTTCGTCAGCTCCCATTCGTTTTCGAACAGGTTCTTGAAGAACAGGTTGCTCCACTTCGTCGGCGTCTGCGTCCAGGTGACTTCCGGGCCGCCGGTGATCGCGTCAGCGCCGATGCCGGTGCCGTACTTGCTCTTCCAGCCAAGACCCTGGTCTTCGAGCGCACCGCTTTCCGGGTCCGCTCCCACCAGCGACGGATCGCCGGCGCCGTGGGTCTTGCCGAAGGAGTGGCCGCCGGCGATCAGGGCGACGGTCTCTTCGTCATTCATCGCCATGCGGAAGAAGGTTTCGCGGATGTCCTTGGCCGCCGCGAGCGGATCCGGCTTGCCGTTCGGCCCTTCCGGATTGACGTAGATCAGGCCCATCTGCACGGCGCCGAGCGGCTCCGCGAGCTGGCGTTCGCCGCTGTAGCGTTCGTCGCCGAGCCAGGTGCCTTCAGGCCCCCAGAACAGCTCCTCGGGCTCCCAGACGTCGGCGCGGCCGCCGGCGAAGCCGAAGGTCTTGAAGCCCATCGATTCCAGCGCGACGTTGCCGGCGAGAATCATCAGGTCGGCCCAGGAGATCTTCCGGCCATACTTCTGCTTGATCGGCCACAACAGCCGGCGCGCCTTGTCGAGGTTGGCATTGTCAGGCCAGCTATTCAGCGGCGCAAACCGCTGCTGACCGGCGCCGGCGCCGCCGCGGCCGTCGGTGATGCGGTAGGTGCCCGCGCTGTGCCAGGCCATGCGGATCATCAGGCCGCCATAGTGACCGAAGTCGGCCGGCCACCATTCCTGCGAGTCCGTCATCAACGCAGTGAGGTCCTTGATCACGGCGTTGAGGTCGAGCGTCTTGAATTCCTTGGCGTAGTCGAATGCTTCCCCCATCGGATCGGACAGCGTCGAATTCCGATGCAGGACCGATACGTCCAGCGCATCCGGCCACCAGTCGCGGTTCGTGCGCACGCGATTGCCGCCCGAGAACGGGCATTTGGTTTTGTCGTCCATGATTGTCTCCTGATGGTCCTTCCAGTCTGGAATTGGAAGCAATCTAAGCGCCGGCCTCCATCAGGTGAAGTTGATTTTAATGATCGAACTGATAAGATATTCTGATGATGCAGATGACGCTCAGACAGCTTCGCTATTTCGATGCGCTGGCACGTCACGGCCATTTCGGGCGCGCGGCCGAGGCGTGTTCGATCTCGCAACCGGCGCTGTCGATGCAGATCAAGGAAATGGAGGAAGTTTTGGGCGGCGTGCTGCTGGAGCGTAGCGCCCGGCAAGTCACGTTGACGAAGTTCGGGGAGGAGATCGTCCAGCGCGTCCGCGATATCCTGCGTTCGGTCGATGAACTCGGTGACTTCGCGCGCGCCTCGCGCGACCGGCTGGCGGGACGCTTGCGCATCGGCATGATCCCGACGATCGCGCCCTATCTCCTGCCCAAGGTGATCGAAAACCTGGCGCGCATGCACCCCGAGCTCGACATTCACGTCCGCGAGACGCTGACGCCGAAACTGATCAAGGAAGTCGTGGAGGGACGGCTCGACACGGCGATCGTCGCCTTGCCGGTATCCGAACCTTCGCTGACCGAGGTCATCTGTTTTTCAGAAAATTTCCTGCTGGTGCGGCCGGGCGAGGACGAGGGAACGCCGGTGCCGAGCCACGAGACGCTGCGCGAGATGCGGCTCTTGCTGCTGGAAGAGGGACACTGCTTCCGCGACCAGGCGCTGTCGTTCTGCAACATGCAATCCTCGCCGCCGCGGGAAGTGCTGGATGCAAGCTCGCTGTCGACGCTCGTGCAAATGGTCGGCGCCGGCATCGGCGTCACCCTGATCCCGGAAATGGCGGTGGGCGTGGAAACCCGCTCGGCGTCGGTCTCCGTCGCCCGCTTCAGGAATCCGCAGCCGTCGCGAACCATCGGCATGGTCTGGCGCAAGACGAGCCCGCTGGCCGGACAGCTTCAGCAGATATCGGAAGTGGTTTGCCTTGCCGCCGACGCGCTCCGCGAACAGCGCGAGGCGAAATCGCCTTCACGGAAGGTGCACACCAGCGCGGCTGCGCCAGCCAGTTCTAGAGTTTTATCCTGAACGTGAACGATCCCGTCTGATTCAGAAAGCCGGAAGGGCTGGTCTGCACGCCGTAGCGCGCGCTGAGATCCAGATTCTCCATACGCTGCGAAGCCAGTCCGATCCCCGCCGAATAGAGCCAGGGCGACTGGATGAACGCCGTGGTGACGAAGCTGTCGCCGCCGGCCGCGAACGCCGCCGATATCTGCAGCCGGTTGTTGAGCAGATTGTAACCGGCCGCGCCGTCGGCGGTGAGCCAAAGGCGGTCGGCGATCCGGTACGAGCCTTTCGCGCCCGCACTCAGCATCAGTTCGCGATAGAGCTGCGAACTGACGTTGAGGTTCAGTCCGCCCGCGCCGCTTTCGCTGTAGCCATCAGCGCGTACCTGCGCGTAATCAAGCCGCAGCGACGGCAGAAGCGAAAATCCCTCGTGGACCGGAATGAGCTGTTTGAGCGCAAGTCCGGCATGACCGGTGGTGCTGAGATAATCGGCGGCGGCCGTGCTGCCCACGAACGAGAGCGAGCGCTTGACGCGGTTCTGATTGATGCCGCCATCGAGCAGGAAATCGATTTCAGTGCCGGGCTTCAGCGCATAGGCGCCATAGAGCCCAAACTGATAGCTATCCAGTCCAAGCCGGTTGGGCACGGTCGGATCGCTGCCCGCGATGTTCTGATGCCCATACGAAAACAATCCGCCGAGCACCGCTTGCGACGACATCGGCGTATCGACGCCGGCAACGAAGCCGCCGCCGTTCGCACGGTATCCGGGCGCGCCGCCATTGCGGCCCTGGCTGGTGCTGCCGCCGAGCGGCTTGAGCCAGACATTTCGTTCTGCCACCGTTCCGCCGGTGCGCAGGCTGTAGGCGTCATCAAGCCGGCCGTAGACGCTTTGCGCAAGCGCGCGTTGCGAGGCATAGGTCGCCTGCGACGCCGCCCCGGCGAGCACGGGCAAGGTCTGGCTGATGGCATTCGAAAGCGCCGGCGCATCGAGATTGTCGAGGATCGAAAATGTCGGCGCCATCGCGCCGGTCAACCCGAGCGGCGTTGACGCCATCCGGTCGAGCACAACAGCGGCACCGAGGCCTGCGCGATTGTTCTGCCCCGCCAACACCTCGGCATAGGGCTGCACGAGGGAAATGCTGGCCCATCCTCCGGTCGGATTGCCGGAGAGATCGTAGGTGCTGACGAGCATTTGCGCGCCTGACGCATTGCCGGACGCGGCGCCGTAAAGGCTGGTGAGCGTGCCATTAGACAACGTGTTGAAGAGCACCCGCCCCTCGGGTGTGATGGAGCTGAGCAGGGTGAAATTGCCGGCGTTACGTCCAGTGGGCGCAGCACCACTGCCCCAGAAGTATCCGTTCTGATAGTCGCTCACCACGAAGCGGCCCGGCGTTGTGGTACCGAACATCAAAGGGCTCGTGATGCGCCAGCGCGTGCCCGAGGTCCACGCCCATTCCGGCACCGAATTGGCCATCACGGGTTGCGGCGTCGGCGGCACGAAGGTCAGGGGATCGTACGGGACCATGTAGGCCCAATGCGTGATCAAGAGGTTGTCGCCCGTGATCATCTGCATTTCCATCTGCGTCACGCCATTGACGAGACGCATCTGGCCGAGGCCGACGGTGACGGCGCCGCCGCCGACCGGCGTAAACACCATGGTGATTTGCCCCGCCGTCGTGACAAAACCCTGGATCGTCGAATTCTCGGGGTGCGACGCCGTTCCGAGCGCGAGCGTCGCGCTGCTGATCCCGGTGAATGCGCCGTTGGTGGCGGTCCCCAGCGACCACAGCGTCTGATCGCCGATCGGAATCGGATGGGAAAAGCCAGTTCTTGGCGCGGCATAAGCGAGGAGTTGCGGAACCGGCACGTACCAATGCGAATTGGAGAGCGCCGTATCCCAGATCGCGGATTGCGCGCAGGCTGGCCCGCCGATACCCGCCACGATGAGGCCGGTCGCGCTTGTCAACAGATGCGAGCGAGTCCAGCGTGTCAGCAACGCCACTTTCCTTCCGTGAAAGCCGTAGAAGCGGCCTCGCTGACACCTCGCGCAGAGGCATTGCGGACATGGCCGTTACGACCGAAATGCACTGTGCGCGGCGGCACTGTCCTCCCATGTTCATGGGGCACGGCCGCCTCGAATCCGACTGTCGCAACAGAAGCCTGGATGCATTGCCGTGCCTGAGCCCATGATCCGCCCTGCCCGCTCCGACGAATATGACGAAGTCGCGCGCGTCTGGATGGAAAGCTGGGTATCGACCGGGCTTGAGGGCGCCAGCGATTCCTTGCTGGCGAAGTTGCGCGCCCGGGTTCGGATGGAAATCGAGAAAGGCTGGAGCCTCTACGTCGCCGACGACAACGGAAAATTGGCAGCGATGCTCGCGCTGCATCTGCCCGATTGCTATCTCGATCAATTATTCGTCGCGCCCGAATATCAGGCCGACGGTCTCGGGCGCCAACTGCTTGCCTTCACGCGGCAGCATTTGCCGGATGAAATCTGGCTGCGCTGCGTGCGCGAGAATGAAAAGGCCTGGCGCTGGTACGAGCGCGAGGGCTTTGCGTTCGAGAAGGAAGAGGTCGAGCCGACGAACGGCCGTGTCATGAAATATTATCGATGGAGGAAATCGGCGTGAAAGCCAGCGCTTTGCTTGCAGTCGGCGCGCGCACGCTATAGTTTTCGCACTTGGTGCAATCAACTTTTGTTCTTTCTGACATGTTGCGTAACTCCGCTGCCGCCGTCATCCTCATCTCATGCTTCACGGCAACTGCATGGGCCCAAGCTCCTTCAACGACGGGTCCGGCGGCTTCGCCACCCTCCAAACCCGCGACAAAGAAAGCGGCGCCCAAGGCCAAGGCGGCCGCGAAGCAACCGGTTGCGGAAACCGGACCTTGCCGACTTGGCGTCATCTCCGCCCTTGGAGATCGCTTCTCCGTTCATAAATTCGGCCTCACGATATTCGAGAATGAAGAAAGCGAAGCTCCGATTGACGGCTGGGGGCTGGACGATCTGCCGCTTGCACGGGTGCGCGCGGCGACCGGCGCCGATCCGTCCGTGCGACGGATTGCTTATCCAAAGGGAGCGTTCGAACCCCACTACAATCCGAAATCGAGATTCCTGCCGGATCCAAGCGAGGGTTTGCCAGCAATCGTCCGGAACATCACTTCCAACGCAAACTGCGAGCGCTATCTGGTCATAACGAAATACAACGCGGTGGTGTCGGGCACCAAAATGGAGATCAAAGGCATCGGCGCGTACAGTCAGGGCATCGGATCTTTCGCCAGACATTACCATCTGTTCGCCAATGTTGCGATCAACATGTACGACGGCACGAGTTACGAGAGAATCAGCCGTACACTTGCCGCTCTTGGCGCTACGTTTGCCGGGGGTCTCGGACTGACGGAAGATCCACTCACCAAGCTCGACGAACAGCTCTTTCCCAATCCTCCCGAGTCTGCATCCAGCAGTGCGGCTCTCAAGGAGAGAACGCGCGCACTTGTTTCGGCACGACTTGACCGCATGATTCCCGTCTACCTCCAGCCGTGAAGCAACGGCACGATCTGAATGGGAGACACGCAATGATAAAACTCTACTGGTCGCCCCGCTCGCGCTCATTCTCCGCCATCTGGCTGCTCGAAGAGACCGGGCTGCCCTACGAGCGGGTGCTCACCGACATCACCACGGGCGCCCAGAAGACGCCGGAATATCTCGCGATCAATCCGATGGGCAAGGTGCCGGGGCTGAAGGACGGCGACGCCGCGCTCGGCGAAGCGGCGGCGATCTGCGCCTACATCGCCGACCGCTATCCGGAAACCAACCTCGCGCCGGCCGCAACGGACCCGCTGCGCGCACGGTATCTGCAATGGCTGTTCTTTTCGCCTGCCTGCATCGAGCCGACGCTGATCCAGCTCTTCACGAAGCTGGAGGTGCCGGCGAGCACGGCGTCATGGGGAAGCGCCGCACAGACCCTCGACGTGCTCGATAGCGCGCTGCAGAAGGGGCCGTGGATTCTCGGCGAGAAGTTTTCAGCCGCCGACATCATGCTGGGCTCGGGCCTGAACTTCGCCGTGCGCCTGTTCAAGATGGTGCCGCCGCGGCCGTCGTTCGACGCCTATATCGAGCGCTGCGTGGCTCGCGCGGCGTTCCAGCGCGCGGAGAAGATCGCGGCGGGGTGAGTTCGTGTAGCCCGGACACAAAATCGCGAAAACAACCCCATGCAAAGTAGAACGGTTGCCCGAATGGCTCACGCGACGACGCGGGGATCCACATCCTGCGCGTAGTCGACGCCGTCGATGCCAAACCCGAACAGGCGAAGGAATTCTCGCCTGTATTCCGCAAGGTCGGCCAACTCACCGAGCGATTCCGTCGTGAGCAGAGGCCATCGACGCGACACTTCCGCCTGAACTTCTGATGAAAGCTCCCAGTCGTCGACCCTGAGGCGCTGCGCCTCGTCAAGTTCGGCACCTGGGCCAAGGCGGGTCCGGAACAGGCGATCGATCTGTTCGATGCAGCCTTCGTGGAGCCCGAGCTGCTTCATCACCTTGAACAGCACTGTCCCATAGAGCGGCACCACCGGAATGGCCGAGCTCGCCTGGGTGACGACAGCCTTCAGCGCCACCACGCGGGCCGCGTCCTGGCCGAGCCGGCCCCGGATCGCTTCCGCCTTGCGGTCGAGATCAACCTTGGCGCGACCCAGCGTGCCGTTCCAGTAGATCGGCCAAGTCAGCTCGCTGCCGATATAGGTGTAGTTGAGCGTCCGGAAGCCCGGCGCCAGCACACCGGCGTCCGCAAGCTGGTCGATCCAGCGCTTCCAGTCATCACCGCCCATCACCGCGACCGTGGCGGTGGCTTCATCCTCGCTCGCCGGCGCAATGGTCGTCTCGTAGACCTCGCCGGTTTCGGTATTGAGGGTCTTGATCTCGACGGGAGCGCCCAGCGGCTTGATCGCCGAGCGCCAGGTCTTGCCGGTGACCGGATCTGTGCGGACCGGAGCGGCCATGCTGTAGACCAGCATGTCGAGTTGTCCGAACTTTTCGCGCACACGCTCGATGAAGGTCTTCTTCAGCTCGTCGGAGAAGGCATCGCCCTCGAGCGTGAGGGGCGATCGTCCGATCCTCTCGGCCTCGATCTCGAAGGCGCGATTGTTGTACCAGCCGGCGCTGCCTGTTCGGGTTGCCGTGGGCTCACGTTCCAGCGACACGCCAATGGTCTCCGCCCCGCCCGCGAAGGTCGCAACGATGCGGCTCGCGAGACCATAGCCCGTTGAGCATCCCAGCACGGCGACGCGCTTGGGGAATTCCGGAACAGCCCCCTGGCGGAGGACATAGGCGATCTGCTCGCGGACATTTTTGGCGCAGCCGACAGGATGTGCCGTCGTGCAGATGAAGCCTCGCACGCGCGGTTCGATGATCATGCTTACCCCGTTCCGGATTGTAGCAGCGTCCCCGTCCGCCGCCTGCCGACCTCTTGGTGCAAGCGAGGTGGGGTAAAAACGAACTTACGCATCCATCCGCTTGAACACCAGCGTGGCATTGGTGCCGCCGAAGCCGAAGGAGTTCGACAGCACGGTGCCGAGCTTGGCGTTGTCGATGCGCTTGCGCACGATCGGCATGTCGGCAAAGACCGGATCGAGCTCGGTGATGTGGGCACTTTCGCAGACGAAGCCGTTGTTCATCATCAGAAGCGAATAGATCGCTTCCTGCACGCCAGTGGCGCCGAGCGAATGGCCGGTCAGCGCCTTGGTCGCCGAGATCGGCGGGCACTTGTCGCCGGTGCCGAACACTTTTCGGATCGCCTCGATTTCCGGTGGATCGCCGGCCGGCGTCGAGGTCGCGTGCGGATTGATGTAATCGACCGGGGTCTTCACCGTCGACAATGCCATGCGCATGCAGCGCTCGGCGCCTTCGCCCGACGGCGCGACCATGTCGTAACCATCCGATGTCGCGCCGTAGCCGACCACCTCGGCATAGATGCGCGCGCCGCGCGCCTTGGCGTGCTCGAGTTCTTCCAGCACGACGACGCCGGCGCCACCGGCGATGACGAAGCCGTCGCGGCTGATGTCATAGGGGCGCGAAGCGGTGGCGGGCGTATCGTTGTATTTCGAGGACATCGCGCCCATCGCGTCGAACAGCACCGACAGTGACCAGTCGAGCTCCTCGCAGCCGCCGGCGAAGATCACGTCCTGCTTGCCGATCTGGATCGTCTCATACGCGTTGCCGATGCAATGGTTCGAGGTCGCGCATGCCGAGGAGATCGAATAGTTGACGCCCTTGATCTTGAACCACGTAGCGAGCGTCGCAGACGCGGTCGACGACATCGCCTTCGGCACCGCAAACGGCCCGACACGCTTCGGACCCTTGGTGCGGGTGATGTCGGCGGATTCAACGATGGTGCGCGCGGACGGACCACCGGAGCCCATGATGATGCCGGTGCGGACGTCGGACACTTCCGCCGGCGTCAGGCCGGAATCCTGGATCGCCTGCTCCATCGCGATGTGATTCCAGGCCGCGCCCTCGCCGAGGAAGCGCATCGCGCGCCGGTCGATGACGTCAGCCGGATTGATGGTCGGCGCGCCCTGCACCTGCGAACGAAAGCCCATCTCGGCGTATTTCTCTGCCCGCTTGATGCCGGACTTCGCGTCGTGAAGGCTCGCAAGCACTTCCTGGGTGTTGTTTCCGATGGACGAGACAATGCCCATCCCCGTAATGACAACCCGCTTCATGATCGCCTCGCCTTACCGTTTCGTTCGTCTGTGAAAATATGTTGGTTGCGCAATCGCGCCGCTCAGCCCGGCGCGGTGCCCTGCTTGAACAGCCCGACTTTCAGATCCTTGGCGCGATAGATAATCTCGCCATCCATGGAAAGCCAGCCGTCGCCGACGCCAAGCACCAGCTTTGAACGCATCACGCGCTTCATGTCGATGTTGTACACAACCTTGCGGGCGTTCGGCAGCACCTGACCGGAGAACTTCAGTTCTCCGAGCCCCAGCGCCCGGCCGCGTCCCTCGCCGCCGATCCAGCCGAGGTAGAATCCGACCATCTGCCACATTGCGTCCAGGCCGAGACAACCCGGCATGACAGGATCATTCTTGAAATGGCAGCCGAAAAACCAGAGGTCCGGCTTTACATCGAGTTCAGCGCGGATCAGGCCCTTGCCGAATTCACCGCCCTTGTCGGCAATCTCGGTGATGCGATCGAACATCAGCATCGGCGGCAGCGGCAATTGGGCATTGCCCGGGCCGAACATCTCGCCGCGGCCACAGGCCAGCAAGTCCTCGTATTCGTAACCGCTGCGGCGATCCAGCATGGTATTCAGCCTTTACTTAGATGTCCCGATGGAGCGCTTTTTGAGCGAACCGGACCCGTTATCCCTGCGGAAACGCATGTTCCCGCAATTTGGCGCTACTTAGGGTGCTATCGGCATTAGCCTCTGCCGAAATCGCATATGTGGTCCGCGCGCTCTGTAACATAGGCATTAGGGGCCGGGAAAGCGCTGGAACGGGCTAAAACGCCGCGTCGGGCGCGGTTGTTCCGGCCCAACCTTGGGCCAGTTCTAGTTGCGAAAAACTTGCATCTACCTGATTTCCTTTTATATTGGGCAAGAATATTGCCCAGTTTAGCGCGTGTGGTACCCGAAGTGGAAATGAACGACCAAGCCTCGCCCCCGAATGACGACGGTATCGATCCGGCAGCCCGTGCCGCCGGACATCAGCCGGCGTTGACCGGTTGTCCCTGGCACGACGTCAACGAAATGTTGCAGGCCGCGGGCCTCAGGCCCACCCGCCAGCGCATGGCTTTGGGCTGGCTGCTGTTCGGCAAGGGCGCACGCCATTTGACTGCGGAAATGCTGTACGAGGAAGCGACGCTGGCCAAGGTGCCGGTCTCACTCGCCACCGTCTACAACACGCTCAACCAGCTCACCGATGCCGGCCTGCTGCGCCAGGTCTCGGTCGACGGCACCAAGACCTATTTCGACACCAACGTCACCGCGCACCATCACTTCTATCTCGAAAACAACCACGAGCTGGTCGACATTCCCGACCCGCATCTGGTGCTGTCGAAGATGCCCGACGTGCCGGAAGGCTACGAGATCGCCCGCGTCGACATGGTCGTGCGGCTGCGCAAGAAGCGCTGATTTTCGTGTAAACTTGCAGGGTGGGCAAAGGCGCACTTGCGCCGTGCCCACCGTCTATCCGAAATCACGAAAAGAAATGATGGGCACGCTTCGCTTTGCCCACCCTACGGTTCTGCGCGAGACGCGCGTACGCGCCTCAATCCACCTTCTCATCGGCGTAGACGCCCCACAGGCGCTGCTGCTCGATCCAGCCGTCGAAGCCGTTGCCGATCACGCGGCACCAGCCGTTGGTGCATTTCTTGACCTGGGCGACGACGCCGGCCTGCAGCCGGGCCGCGATCGCGCTGGTCCGATCGGGACGATCATAGAGCGATGCCAGCTCGTCCTTGGTCTTCATGGTCACCACTGCAGTGCGGCGGCCGGACAAGAGCGAGTGATAGACCCAGCCCTCGGATCCCTCCGAATCGCGCACGCGGCGCCAGTTCTCGAATTCGGCAGTGATTTCGACCGGCAGGCCCGAGCGGGTATAGACCCAGGCGACGTCATTGTCCTTGGTCGGACCGGCCCGCACATTCACATGATCGGATTTGAGGCTGACATAGCGCGGCACCGGCAGGCCGCTCGTGGTGGCGGCCGAATCCTTGGCCGAAAATCCTGTGCTGACGGAAGCGACAAGCCAGCACCCCACCAGCACCGCCACCGAACAGAAACGCCTCAACGCCATCAACCCGTCTCCTGCCGAGCCAACCGCAACTCGAATCCTTCGAGTTGAAACCGCCCGCTACGCCCGAAAACCCCAGACCCCTGTGCCCCGCTTTGACCGCACCCGGCTTGCGACACCCGAGGGGTTCTTGTCTTGGCCCGGCCTTCTGATAGAGAGGACGGAACGCCTAAAACCAGAACGCCTGGGATTTTCCGCCGAAAATCCGAGGAAGTATTGGGGAACCCAAGGGACTTGCCTCAGCAAACAGCCGGATACCGGGACCGCGTGGCCATCGCAGTGTCGAACAACCGGGTTAATGAGGCCTGAACGGCGCGCTGCAGCGCACCCCCTCATGAGAGCAGGACATGTCGGTTAAGAAAAAACCTCTCGTCGTCGTCACCCGCAAACTGCCGGACTCGATCGAGACCAGGATGCGCGAGCTGTTCGACGCGACGTTGAATCTCGACGACACGCCGATGACGCCGCAGCAGATTGCCGAAGCCAGCCGTTCGGCCGACGTGCTGGTACCGACCGTCACCGACACGATCAACGAGGAGATGCTCAAGCACCCCGATTGCAAGCTGCGCATGATCGCCAATTTCGGCAACGGCGTCGACAATATCGACGTCACGGCGGCCCATGCGCGCGGCATCACGGTGACCAACACGCCGAAAGTGCTGACCGAAGACACCGCCGACATGACCATGGCGCTGATTCTCGCCGTGCCACGCCGGCTGATCGAAGGCGCAACCATCCTCCCCGACGGCAAGAGCTGGCCGGGCTGGTCGCCGACCTGGATGCTCGGCCATCGCATCGGCGGCAAGCGGCTCGGCATCCTCGGCATGGGCCGCATCGGACAGGCCGTCGCCCGCCGCGCGCGCGCCTTCGGCCTGCAGATCCACTATCACAACCGCCGTCCCGTGGCGCCGCGCATCGCCGAGGAGCTGGGCGCGACCTACTGGGAAAGCCTCGACCAGATGCTGGCGCGGATGGACATCATCTCGGTGAACTGTCCGCATACGCCGGCGACCTATCACCTGTTGTCGGCGCGGCGGCTCAAGCTGATCCGCAAAGAAGCCTATATCGTCAATACCGCGCGCGGCGGGGTGATCGACGAGGACATGCTGATCAAGCTGCTGGAAGCCGGCGACATCGGCGGCGCCGCTCTCGACGTCTACGAGCACGAGCCCGCGGTCAATCCGAAGCTGGTGCGGCTCGCCAAGGCCGGCAAGGTGACGCTGCTGCCGCATATGGGCTCGGCCACGATCGAAGGCCGCGTCGAGATGGGCGAGAAGGTGATCATCAACATCAGAACCTTCCTCGACAACCACAAGCCGCCGGATCGCGTGCTGCCCAGCATGCTGTGAGCGGGAAGTCCGTAGCCCGGATGGAGCGAAGCGCAATCCGGGAAAACTGAGTCCGCGAGTCGCACCGTCCCCGGATTTCGCTTCGCTTCATCCGGGCTACGGATACTACCTGCTCTTCCGACTTTCTCGCTTGCGCCATTCCGCAACGAAGGCGACGAATGCGGCAAGCGCCGGCGGCGGCTGACGCCGGCTCGGATAATACAAAAACGGTCCCGGAAACGGCGCGCACCAATCGTCGAGCACGCTGACCAGCGCGCCCGACTTGATGCCGTAGCGCACGTAACCTTCGAACGTCATCCAGAAGCCGACGCCGTCATGGACGGCGCGCAACGCGAGGCCAAGATAGGTCGCGATCAGCTTGGCCGGCGGTGAGACCTTAACCACACGGCCCGCTTTCTCAAATTCCCAATCCAGCATTGCACCGCTGCCGAAGCGGGTGCGGATGCAGGCGTGATCGAGCAGATCCTTCGGCGCGTCCGGCCCGCCATGCCGCGCCACATATTCCTTCGACGCCACGACCGCGTAACGCTGCGGCGCACCGAGCGAGACGGCGATCATGTCCTGCGCCAGATGTTCGCCATAGCGCACGCCGGCGTCAAAGCCGGCGGCGACGATATCGACAAATGAACTCTCGCCGACGATCTCCAGGTCGATTTTCGGATGCTTCTGCAGAAACGGCGCCACCATCGGCGCCAGCACCAGGTCGATCGCCGGCGGCGGTGCGTTGATGCGCAGGCGCCCCGAGGGCACACCACGCAAGCCGCGCACCTGATCAATCGCCTCGCCGACATCCGATATCGCAGGTACAACGCGGGCCAGCAGCAGCTCGCCGGCTTCGGTCAGCGCAACGCTGCGCGTGGTGCGGTTCATCAGGCGCACGCCGAGCCGCTCCTCCATGTCGCGCAGGCGCTGGCTGAGGCTCGAGACGGAAACGCCCTGCTCGGTCGCGGCGCGGCGGAAATTCCGCGCGCGCGCGATGGCGACGAAAGCACTGAGGTCGCGGAGGTCGAAATCTTTCATTGTTCGATATACTGAACAAGCTATTACGAATTGTCCAGCTTATCGCCTGCAGCCGCGAGGGTTCATATCAGCTTCGTCACGACGGCGCGGAACAGCCGCCGGCAATTCGAGGAGAACCATCATGGAACAGCGCAAACTCGGCTCTACCGGCCCTAACGTCTCCGCCATCGGTCTCGGCTGCATGGGCATGTCGGACTTTTACGGCCCCGCCGACCGCAACGAGAGCATCGCCACCATCCACGCCGCGCTCGATGCCGGCATCACCCTGCTCGACACCGGCGATTTCTACGGCATGGGCCACAATGAAATGCTGATCCGCGAAGCGCTCACGTCGCGCAGCCACGACAACCTGCAGATCAGCGTCAAGTTCGGCGCGCTGCGCGATCCGCAACGGGGCTTTCTCGGATATGACAGCCGACCGGCGGCCGTGAAAAACTTCGTCGCCTACTCGCTGCAGCGGCTCGGCGTTGACACCATCGATATCTACCGGCCGGCGCGGCTCGATCCCGATGTACCGATCGAGGATACGATCGGCACGATGGCAGACATGATCAAGGCCGGCTGGATCAGGCATATCGGCCTTTCCGAAGTCGGCTCCGAGACCATCCGCCGCGCACATGCCGTGCATCCGATCGCCGATCTGCAGATCGAATATTCGCTGATCGCGCGCGGCATCGAGAGCGACATCCTGAAGACCTGCCGCGAACTCGGCATCGGCATCACCGCCTATGGCGTGCTGTCGCGCGGGTTGATCAGCGGTCACTGGTCGAAGGACCGCGCGGACGCCAAGGATTTTCGGCAGATGAGCCCCCGTTTTCAGGCCGGCAATATTGAGAGCAATTTGAAGCTGGTGGATTCACTTCGCGCCGTCGCGGGCGATCTCGGCGCGTCACCCGCCCAGGTCGCCATCGCCTGGGTCACCGCGCAAGGTAATGACATCGTACCGCTGGTCGGCGCCCGTCGCCGCGACCGCCTCTCCGAGGCGCTCGGCGCGCTCGATGTGAAACTGACGGAAAAGCATCTCACCGCACTCGCCAAGGCTTTTCCTCCGGACGTCGCCGCTGGCGGGCGCTATCCCGAGTCGCAGCTCGCGCATCTGGATAGCGAGAAGTCGGCCAAGGCATCCTGACCTCGGCGATGCCCGCTCAAACCGGTGACGCCTGTGTCGTCACCCCTGAGCGGGCCAGCTGCGACCGATCGTCGTCACCGCGGTCAGCCGGTCGCCATTGCGGGAGGAGGTCACGCGGATCTGCCTCGCCACGGCCCAATCCGGTTGCGTTGGGGAAAGGGCGATGACGGTCGTCCCGGCCTGACGCTTCTCCTCGACCGATCCCGACACGATCGTCTCGCCTTCCATCGCGAGGCTGAAACGCCCCGCGTTATCGAATGCGAGATCGAGCCCACCCTTAAGCCCCTCGCCTGCGAGCTTTCTGATCCGCATGACCCGCAGCCCATCGCGATGCGCAAAGGCCTCGATCGATTCGCCGGCCCCATCGTCTCTCGTGATATGCAGCCTGCCATCCGGGTCGCGGTTTGCGATGCGATAGGCCATGGCCCCATCAGCGCTATCGAGGATCCATCGTTCCCCGACCGCCATTCGGGCGGGCCTTGTCTTCACGCGATAGCCGATGGTTCCGGCGCGAATGGCGCCGAACGTATGCCCTTCCGTGAAATAGCCTTCATGCGCGACGAAGGGCCCCGAGCGGATCTTGACGGGAACCTGAAAGTGCGTACCGCCGACGAACACCGCCGTCTGCGGGCCCGCCAGCGTGCTGGCGCGCCGCCGCATCAGCGGCAGGCTGCTGTTCGGCGAGTGGCTGCCGGGATCGGAGACGCCGCCACGCCCGGGATCCGGCTCGCCGACACTGGTAATGTCGAGCACGACAGGTTCACCTGCATGCGAGTCAAATTCCAGCCGCGCGTGCCGCCTTCCCGGCACGGCGTCGACCGCAAGCGCGATGTCGCGGCGGCAGGTCTGGCGCGCGACGCTCTGTCCTTCGGCCGATAGCTCGTCATCGTTGACGTGATCGATCTGGCTCTGGTCGTGACGGGTCAGGATTGCGCGGATCGCGGGCGTGCCGTCCTCGCGATATCGGATCATGGCTTCCACGGCCTCATAGTCGGGATGGCCGCTGAAGAACGCCATGATGTGCAGATCTTCGCGGCGAAACCGCAGCAGGAAAGGCTGCAGCAGGTCGGGCGGCAGAACGATGCCCGCCTCGCTCACGGCCCGCTTCTCCGGCGTCGAAATCAGTTCTTGTCCACGCATGATTGCGCGCGACCGTTTTGAGTACCCATGAGTACTCGCTATACAGTACCCATGGGTACTCAGTCAAGGCAGCGATGAAAATGGGGCGTTCGGACAAGGCGACGAAGCAGCCGCAGGAAATTTCTCCACGCGAGGAGGAGATCCTGCGGGCTGCGTTCGATGTCTTCACGGAAAAGGGCTTTCACGGCGCGACGATGCTCGACGTCGCGAGCCGGGCGCGCGCCTCCAAGGCAACGCTTTACGCGCGCTACCCGAGCAAGGAGGCGCTGTTCGAGGCGCTGATGGCCTGGGCGACCCGACAGGGTACCGATGCACTGGACACCATTGCCGCCGACGAAACGCTCGATCCGCTAACCGCGCTGCATCGCATTGCCGCGCAATTGCTCGCCCTGATGCTGCAGCCGAGAAAACTGGCGCTGTTCCGGATCGCGGTCGCGGAGGGTAACCGGCTGTCCGCAGTCGGTCGCACCTACAGCGTCTTCACCAGGGACCACGGCATGGCGTGCGTTCGTACGATCGTGACGCGGCTGTTGAAGCAGGGACGGATCGTAATCGACGATCGCGCCGAATTCGGACACAGCTTCATCGGACTGTTGCAGGGCGAACTCTTCATGCGCGCGCTATTGGGCACGATCCCCGTTCCACCTCGCCCGGAGATTGACCGGCACGCACAGCGCGCCGTGACGCGCCTAATGCGGGCCTATGCAGCACCGGCCAGCCCAAGGCCTGAAGAAGACTTCACGCCGCATGCCCGCTCAGATCGACGATAACAGGCGTATCGCCATTGAGCGGATTTTGCGGATCGCGCGCGTAGCGCAGGGTTTCGAAGCGCATCGCGCGCGCGTCCACCATCACCAGCCGCCCGACCAGGCTCTCGCCGAAGCCGACGATTTCGCGGATCGCCTCCAGCGCCATCATCGAGCCCAGCATGCCCGCCAGCGCGCCCATCACGCCGGCCTCGGCGCAAGCTGGCACGGTGCCGGGCGGCGGCGGTTCGGGAAACAGGCAGCGATAGGTCGGGTTGAAGCGGCCGTCGGCGTCCCGTTCATGCGCCCGGATCGTGGTCAGCGATCCGTCGAACTGACCCAGCGCCGCCGTGATCAGCGGCTTGCCGGCGAAGAAACAAGCGTCGGAAATCAGATAGCGGGTTTCGAAATTGTCGGAGCCGTCGAGCACGAGATCGTAGTCGTCGATCAGCGACATCACGTTCCCCGCATTGAGGCGCACCGCATGCGGATCGAACTGAACATGGGGATTGAGCGCGCGAACCGTCTCCGCGGCGCTGTCGACCTTGAGCCGGCCGATGTCAGGCGTGGTGTGGATGACCTGCCGCTGCAGATTGGACAGTGAGACGATATCGTCATCGACAGCGCCGAGCCTGCCGACGCCGGCCGCCGCCAGATACATCAACACCGGCGCGCCGAGGCCGCCGGCGCCGATCACCAGCGCCGAGGCCTGCTTCAGCGCGGCCTGCCCGGGGCCGCCGACGTCGCGCAGCACGATGTGGCGGGCATAGCGTTCGAGTTCGTCGGCCGTCAGCATAATCGCACTATTTCCTTCTCCCGCATCCCGACTGTCAGACCATAGCGAGGGAAACCGGAGATTCCCTGAACCGGGGCGCGGTTGTTGCCGACTAAGCAGATGTGCTTAATTGGCCGGACGTCAATGATCGCACTCCCCTCTTCCGCCGGGATTTGTCATGAGATTGGTGCCTTCAGCAACATGGATGATCGCAGCCTCGGTCTTTGTGATCGCCGGGACCACCGCGCAGGCGCAAATGACGCCGCCCTTCACAGCGGGTGCCCAGCCGAAACAAGTCACGACGGTGCCGGTGCGCCCCGCGCTGCAGAAGCCGGAGGACACCGCCAAGGCGCTGGAACAGGCCGAGCGGCTGGCGCTGCAGTCGGACCTCGCCTGGGTCGGACAATATAACGGCGCCATCACCGGCGACGTCAGCGAACGCATGGTCAATGCGATCAAGGAATTCCAGAAATCCCGCGGGGGCAAGCCGACCGGCGTGCTCAACCCGCAGGAGCGCGGGGCGCTGGCCGATACCGCCAAGAAAAAGCAGGAAAGCGTCGGCTGGAAGATCGCCACCGATCCCGGCACCGGCGCGCGGCTCGGGATTCCCACCAAGCTGGTGCCGGCGCAGGCCAGCGACGCCAACGGCACCAAATGGACTTCGCCGACCGGCACGATCCAGATTCAACTGGCGCGGCGCAGGGAGGCCAATCCGACCACGGCCAAGCTTGCCGAGCGCGAGAAGAAGGAGCCGGGCCGCAACATCGATTACACCGTGGTCAAGCCGGATTTCTTCGTGCTGTCCGGCTTGCAGGGCCTGAAGAAGTTTTACATGCGCGGCACTTTCAAGGGCGACGAGGTCCGCATCCTCACCATCATGTACGATCAGGCGACCGAAAACACGGTGGAGCCGGTCGTGATTGCGATGTCGAGCGCGTTCAACGCGTTTCCGGCGCCTGCGCAGGCAGCGGGACCGCCGCCGCGCAAGACCGTGGAATACGGCACCGGTGTCGTCGTCGGTGACGACGGCGCCATCATCGCCGATCGCCAGATCACCGATGGCTGCCTCACGGTCGCGATCGCAGGCTTGGGCAATGCCGATCGCGTCGCCGAGGACAAGGAGCACGATCTCGCGCTGCTGCGCATCTATGGCGCACGCGGGCTGAAAGCGCTCAACCTCGCCAACTCCGCCACAAAAACGGCGCTCGATCTCACCGGCATTGCCGATCCGCAGAACCAGGGCGGCGGCGCCGCGGTAACCAGCGCCAAGGCTTCGGTGGCCCAGCTCGGCGGCGGCGATATCGCATTGACGCCCGCGCCGGCGCTCGGCTTTTCCGGCGCGCCCGCGCAGGATGGCGATGGCAGGTTTGCCGGCATCGCGCTGTTGAAGCCGGTTCAGGTAGCCGGGCCCGCGAATGGCGCGCCCACAGGCCAGGCGGTGCTGGTGACCAGCGATACGCTGCGCGAATTTCTGAAGGCCAATGGCGTTAATCCGGCAGGTGGATCGGCGGACGCCAAGGCGTCAGTGGTTCGCGTGATCTGCGTCAGGAAGTAAGCTGTCGTCACCTGCGAATGCAGGTGACCCAGTATCCAGAGACGTTTGTGACAGAGCCGATAGGCCGCGGCGTACTGGATACCCGCATCCGCAGGTATGACATTCTTTAGCGCGGCAAGAGCAAAGGTCTTAGCTCAACCCGAACCTCACACCGGCGCGCGCGAGACCGCCGGCGACGCCGATCGGCGTTCCGTCCGCGCGCCAGCACGCCGCGCCCGACATCGTGCCGTCCTCGTGGAACTGGATCGCATTCATGCCGCCGGCAACCGTCGGCATCGGCTGCACCCTGTGACCGATCGCGACAAGCTTGGCGCGAACATCGTCTGATACCGCCAGCTCGACCTCGAGCGCATTGCCCTCGGTCCAGACCCGCGGGGCTTCGACAGCCTCCTGCAGGCTCATGCCGTGGTCGATCAGGTTGATCAGCGCCTGCATCGCACTCGGGAAGATCCGCTTTCCGCCGGGCAGGCCGAGCGCGTAAACGAGCTTGCCGTCGCGCAACGCCATCATCGGCGACATCGACGTCGTGACGCGCTTGCCCGGCGCCAGCGACAGCGCATGGCCCGGACGGGGATCGTAGAGGTTCATGTAATTGTTCGGGATGGCGCCGAGGCCGGGAATCAGAATCTTGGCGCCGAACAAATTGTTGATGGTCTGCGTGGTCGCGACCACGTTGCCGAACGCATCGGCTGCGGTCATGTGGGTGGTGTCGGCGCTTTCGAGCTGCGCCACACCCGCGCCCCAGGCCTGCGCGCGGTTCGGATCGATCGCGCGGCGGCGCTCGTCGGCATAGGCCTTCGAGGTCAGCCGCTCGACCGGCACGTTGATGAATCCAGGGTCGCCGCTGGCGGCGGCGCGGTCGGCGAAGGCGATCTTGAGCACTTCGGCGAGATAATGGATGGTGTCCGCCGAGCCGAAGCCGAGCTGTGCGATATCATAGCCTTCGAGAATGTTGAGCATCTGTGCGATGTGCACGCCGGAGGCCGCGGGCGGCGGCGGCCCCAGAATTTGCCAGCCGCGATAATCGGCGCGGATCGGCTGGCGCTCGACCGTCTTGTAGCCCGTCAGGTCCTCGCGGGCGATGAAGCCGCCGTTCTTCTTCATGTAGTCGACAAGAATGTCGCCGAGCGGCCCGTGATACAGCGCCGCTTCGCCATGCTGCGCGATGTAGCGCAGCGTCTCCGCATATTCCGACTGCACCACGCGCTCGCCGGCTTTCAGCGGTGTCCCGTTGGGCAAATAGATCGCCGAGATCGCCTTGTCCTTCAACATTTCCGCCGCGCTGTCGGTAATGCATTCGTGCAAGTAGGGCGTCGCCGCATAGCCGCGGGAGGCATATTTGATGGCGGGCTGCATGACATCGGCGAGCGGCATGGTGCCGAACCGCCGCAGCGTCTCGCACCAGGCCTTCAGCGAGCCCGGCACGGCGACCGCCCTCGGTCCAGTCAGATTTTCGTCGCCGACGGTATCGAACACGTCGTGCGCCGAACCGGGCTTCGAGGTGTAGGTATCGGGCCTCACCGCCAGCGGCACCGTGCTCTGGCCGTCGATGAAGCGGTGGCTGCCGTCGGCCAGCCGGACATGGGCCATGCCGCCGCCGATGATGCCGACCATCATCGGCTCGACGACCGTCAGCGCAAACAGGGTCGCGATCGCGGCATCAATGGCGTTGCCGCCCGCCGCCAGCATTTCCGCGCCCGCGCTCGAGGCCAGCGGGTGATTGCTGACGACCATGCCGCGGCTGCCGGCCGCAGGCTGCTTCTGGCACTGAAAAGTGGTGGCTGCGCGATCCCGCCAATGACCCGTCATGCTGTTTTCCCGTTTCTTGTTGTGGTTTCACCAGGCACAAACTGCACCACGCGGCAGTATTTACCCGGATGACCACCATTCCAGAATCGGGCATCATTGCAAGCTGACTGATTCGGACTACCGCGATCCCCTGACCTTTGGATCGGGCTGGGCACGTCTGAGAGAGCGCGTAATTTGGCGTCGCAGAATGCGGCGCAGCTCGTGTGCCGAAACCCAAAATGCCAGAAAGCCATCCAGAGGACTTGAAATGCAGACGATCGTATTGGCCACCCAGAAGGGCGGCGCGGGGAAAAGCACGCTCGCCATCAGCCTAGCGCTTGCCGCCATCCGGGCCGGGCACAATGTCCGCCTGATCGAAACGGATACACAGGGCACCGTTTCGAACTGGAAGCGCCGCCGCCCCTATGCCGCGCCGATCGTCGAGCCGATCTACGCCGCAAGGGAGGTCGAACAACGCCTGCAATCGCTCGAGCGCGAGGGCGTGACGGTAACCATCGTCGATACCGCGGGCGGGATCAGCGCCGCGACCAATTCAGCCATTCGTTATGCCGACTTCTGCCTGATTCCGACGCGCCCGAGCATCGCCGACATCGAGGCGACGGCCGCGACGCTCAGCGTCATCAGGGCCTGGCACAAGCCGTTCGCCTACGTCCTGAACCAGACCCCGATCCGGAGCGCGGCGCGCCTCGCCGGCGCGGAGAACCTGTTGAGCGACGAGGCCGCGCTCGACATCGGCGACATTCTTGCCAAACCTGTCATCGTGATGCGCAACGATCACCAGGACGCCCTGAGCGCCGGCCTTGCGGTCTGCGAACATGCTCCAGGCGGAAAATCCGCGGAAGAAATCCGGGCGCTCTGGCAGTGGCTCGACGCAAGGCTGGGCAATGTGGCGACAGCCCGTGACAAGCCGATCGTCGAGAAGTTGGTGGAAAGACGCGAGATTCTTCCCGCAATGGCTGCGCTCCCGTCCATCGCAAACGACAGTGCTCGCTTCCTGAGAGTCCTGGCTCGAACCTGATACCCCTCTCCCGCGTCGACCGCGCGGGGGAGCACCGCGATGACCTGGCCGCCGAAGCTCGGCGATCGAGGGCGGAAGCAATCCGGCCACCAGCCCTGCCGGATTGCTTCGCCTCGCTATCGATTTCGGCGCAGCCAGTTTTCCCGCGTCACGCGCCATTTTTCCGCAAGCGTCTGACCGTCGTGATGGGCAAGCTCGACATAGCCGAGGAACTCGGCGCCGGTCTTCTGCTTGACCCGGCGTGACGCCGCGTTGGTCGCAGCATTGCAGGCGTAGAAGCTCTCGATCCCGAGCGTTCGGAAGGCAAAATCGTTTACCGCCGAGACGGCTTCGCTCATCAAGCCCTGATTCCAATAGCGCTCCGCGAGCCAGAAACCCCGGTTGCCCTTCACATTGTCCGACCGCGGGCGAAAGCGAATATTTCCGATCGCCTCGCCATCACCGCCGCGCAGCACCAGCATCCAGTTATAGATCTCCTCCCCCGCGGCGACCCTTTCCAGTTCGCGCGTAATGAAGGTCACCGCACCGTCTTCCGGATACGGCCAGGGAACGACCTGCGCGAGATGCTGGATGATGTTCCAGTTGTTGAAATGGCGCTGGATCGCCGGTGCATCCGTCAGCGCCAGCGGCCGCAGGATCAATCGTTTCGTTTCGAGCGTCGGTGTGACGGTTATTTCTGACATTTCGGACACCAGAAGGTGGAGCGGCCGTTCTGCACGAAGCGCCGCACGATGCCGCCGCAGTTCTTGGTCTGGCACTTCTCGCCTTCGCGATCATAGACCTGGAACGAGTGCTGGAAGTAGCCAAGCTCGCCCGATGTCAGGCGGTGGTCGCTGATCGAGGAGCCACCGGCCTTGATCGCCTGATTCAGCACCGAATGGATCGCACTCACCAGTCGTCCTGCATGATCGGTCGGCTCGCCCTTTTTCGTCGCCAGCGTCGCCGCCAACCGGCGCGGCGACAGATGCGACCGGTACAGCGCCTCACAGACATAGATATTGCCGAGGCCGGCGACCACCCGCTGGTCGAGCAGCGCGGCCTTCAGGCTGGTCTTCTTGTTGGCGCAGGATGCCGCCAGCATCGCGGCGTCAAATTCGTTGCCGAGCGGCTCCGGCCCGAGATCCTTCAACAGCGGTTCGTCCTCCAGCGCATTGCGGGCGATGATCTTCATATAACCGAAACGGCGCGGATCGTTGAACACGATCGCCGAGCCCGATGACATATGAAACACCACGTGGTCATGCGCGCGGTCCTCGCTGCGCGGATGGTGGAATTGGCCGGGCGCGCTGTCGTTGACGCCGTCCAGCACTCGGAACGAACCGGACATGCCCAGGTGCATCAGCAGGACATCGCCGGAGCCGAGATCCGCCATCAGGTATTTGGCGCGGCGGCCGAGGCCGGTCACGGTCTGGCCCTCCAGCCGCGCGATAAAATCTTTTTGAAAGGGAAACCGCAGATCCTTCCGGCGGGCTTCCGCCTTGAGGATTTTCGACCCCTCCATGGCGGGCTGCAGGCCGCGGCGGACGGTCTCAACTTCGGGCAATTCGGGCATACAGGCATTCACCTTATGGAGGTGACGTGATAGCGCCATTGCGGCCGGCGCGCTATGGTTGGCCTATGGAGTAAAGTTGATGGATCGGCCGGATCAAACCACCCATTTTGGCTTCAGGGACGTACCCTTGGGCGACAAGCAGACGCTGGTGAACGACGTTTTTCACAGCGTGGCACGGCGTTACGACCTGATGAACGATCTGATGTCGGCGGGCCTGCACCGGGTCTGGAAGAACATCATGATCACGGCGCTCAATCCGCCGAAAAACGACGCGCCGTTTGCCCTGCTCGACGTCGCCGGCGGTACCGGCGATATCGCCTTCCGCGCGGTGGAGGCGGCCGGCCTGGGCTTCCACGCCACTGTCTGCGACATCAATACCGACATGCTCGAGGTCGGCCGCAACCGCGCGCTGGCGCGCCATCTCGACCACCAGGTCGCCTTTGTCGAGGGCAATGCCGAGACGCTGGCGTTTCCGGATCGCGCCTTCGACGCCTACACCATTGCCTTCGGCATCCGTAACGTGCCGCGGATCGATGTCGCCTTGCGCGAGGCCTATCGCGTGCTGCGGCCGGGCAGCCGATTCCTGTGCCTGGAATTCTCCACCGTCGACGTTCCCGGGCTCGACTGGCTGTACGACCAGTTCTCGTTCAAGGTGATCCCGCCGCTCGGCCGCGCCGTGACGGGCGATGCGGAATCTTATCAATATCTCGTCGAATCGATCCGGAAATTTCCCCGGCCCAATCAGTTTGCCGAGATGATCCGCGCCGCCGGCTTTGCGCGGGTGAAGTGGGAAAGCCTCTCCGGCGGCATCGTGGCTTTGCATTCGGGCTGGCGTTTGTGATTTCTGCGGCGCCCCACATCGCGCGGCTCGTCCGCGCCGCTTACGTGTTCGCGCGCGAAGGCGTGTTCGGCGTGGTCGACCCGAGCCTGGTGCCGCCGCCCGGGCAGCTCGCGCTGCGCCTGGCGCGGCTGATCGAGCGGCCCGGCGTCAAGGTCGGTCCGCGGCTGTCGCGCGCGCTGACGCGGCTGGGCCCCGCCTATCTCAAGCTCGGACAGTTTCTGGCGACCCGCCCCGACGTGGTCGGCATCGCGATGGCGCGCGATCTGGAAAGCCTGCAGGACCGGCTGCCGCCGTTTGCGCAAGTTGAAGCCGAGGCCGTGATCGCCGCATCGCTGGAACGCCCTGTGGCGCAGGCTTTTATCAGCCTGGGACCGTCGGTCGCCGCCGCCTCGATCGCCCAGGTACATCGCGGCGAGGTGGAGCGCGATGGCGTACGCCGGCCGGTCGCCGTAAAAGTCCTCCGTCCCAATGTCGCCTCGCGGTTCCATCGCGACCTCGCCGACTTCTTCTTCGTCGCGCGCAATGCGGAAGCGCACTCGGCCGAAGCACGGCGGCTGCGGCTGATAGAAGTCATCAACACCATGTCGCGCTCGGTCGCGATGGAGATGGATTTGCGGCTTGAGGCAGCCGCGCTATCCGAGATGGCGGAGAACACGCGCGACGATCCGGATTTCCGCGTGCCGACCGTCGACTGGGACCGCACCACCCACAACGTGCTGACGATGGAGTGGATCGACGGCATCGCGCTGAACGACCACGCCCGCCTTGAAGCCGCACAGGTCGATTTGCCCGATCTCGGCCGCAAGGTGATCCAGAGTTTTCTGCGCCACGCGCTGCGCGACGGCTTCTTTCATGCCGACATGCATCCCGGCAATCTGTTTCTCGACGATGCCGGCCGGCTGGTCGCGGTGGATTTCGGCATCATGGGCCGGCTCGGGCTGAAGGAGCGGCGCTTCCTTGCCGAGATCCTGCTCGGCTTCATCACGCGCGACTACCGCCGCGTCGCGGAAGTGCATTTCGAGGCTGGCTATGTGCCGGGCCATCACTCGGTGGAGAATTTCGCGCAGGCCATCCGCGCCATCGGCGAGCCGATCCACAATCGCACCGCCGAAGAAATCTCGATGGCCAAGCTGTTGACGCTTCTTCTCGAAGTCACCGGCCTGTTCGACATGCAGACCCGGCCCGAACTGATCCTGTTGCAAAAGACCATGGTGGTGGTCGAGGGGGTGGCGCGCGGCTTCGATCCCAAACTGGATATCTGGAAGGTCGCCGATCCCGTGGTGCGCGAATGGATCGAGCGCAATCTCGGTCCCTTGGGGCGGGTTCAGGGCGCGCTATCAGGCGCGGGCGAACTCGGCCGCGTCATGACGGGGCTGCCCGCCATCGCCTCGCGGGCGGTTGCCGTGATCGAGAACATGGAGAGGATGACCCGCGAGGGCCTGACGCTGTCGCCGGAGACGATCGCCGCCCTGGGCCGCGCCGAGGGCCGCAAGAGCCGCTGGCGGACGGTGGCGCTCTGGATCATTGCGGCGACCTTTATCGGGATTTTGATCGCCATCCGGCAGTTGTGATTGCAATGCTGGCATAGGATTGCTAGCATTGATGGCAGTCTGTCGCCGGAGGCCCGTCCATGGCCAGCCTGACCATTCGAAAACTCGACGAAGCCGTCAAAGCCTATCTGCGACTCCGGTCGGCCGGGAATGGCCGCTCCGTCGAAGAAGAGGTTCGGGTCATCCTGGGAGAGCTCATCCAGGGGCGCCCCGAATTACCGGGCGGCTCCGTCTCTTCGGCCGAAGCCCCCGCACAGGCCCCGCGCCCGATCAGCGCCTCCAGCGCGCGGAACGTCACCCTGATCATCGGCGGTGGCATCGCCGCCTTCAAATCACTGGAGCTGATCCGGCGATTGAAGGAGCGGCACATCGACGTCCGCTGCGTGCTGACCAAAGCCGCGCAGCAATTCGTCACGCCGCTTTCGGCGAGCGCGTTGTCGCATGAGCGCGTCTACACCGACCTGTTCGACCCCGGTAGCGAGTTCGACGCCGGTCACATCCGCCTCGCGCGCGAATGCGATTTGATCATCGTGGCGCCGGCGACCGCCGACCTGATGGCGAAGATGGCGCAGGGCCACGCCGACGATCTCGCCAGCGCGATCCTATTGGCGGCCGACCGGCCGATCCTGCTGGCGCCCGCGATGAATCCGCTGATGTGGAACAATGCCGCCACCCGCCGCAACGTGCTGCAGCTTCGCCGCGACGGCGTCCAGATGATCGGCCCCAATGCGGGCGAGATGGCTGAATCCAATGAGGCCGGCGTCGGGCGGATGTCGGAGGCCGTCGAGATCGCCGCTGCCGCCGTCGACATTCTGCGCCCGCGGCAGCCGCGCCCGCTCGCCGGCAAGCGCGTGCTGATCACCGCGGGCCCGACGCATGAGCCGATCGATCCCGTTCGCTATATCGCCAACCGCTCCTCCGGCAAGCAGGGCTTTGCCATTGCCGCCGCAGCGCAGGCCGCGGGCGCCGACGTCACGCTGGTCTCCGGCCCGGTCGAACTGCGCGATCCCGCCGGCGTCACGGTGATCCGGGTGGAATCGGCGCGCGACATGCTGCATCGGGTGCAGGCTGCATTGCCGGCAGACATTGCGATTTTCGCCGCCGCCGTCGCGGACTGGCGCGTCGCCAACGAAGGCGAGCAGAAACTGAAGAAGACTTCCGCCGGCATGCCGCCGCTGCAACTGGTCGAAAATCCTGACATCCTCGCGACGATCTCGAAGCTGACGGACAAGCGTCCGCCGCTGGTGATCGGTTTCGCCGCCGAGACCGAGCATCTGATCGACAACGCCAAGGCCAAGATCGCGCGCAAGGGCTGCGACTGGATCGTCGCCAACGACGTTTCGCCCGCAACCGGCGTCATGGGCGGCGACCGCAACACCGTCCACCTGCTGACGCGCGACGATAAGGACACCGGTGTTGACGGCATCCAAGTGGAGTCCTGGCCCGTCATGACCAAGGAACAGGTCGCGGCCGAACTGGTGGCGAAGATTGCCAAGAGCATGGAGAAGAATTCGTGAGCGCGACGGTGAAGGTCGACATCCGCCAATTACCGCACGGCGAAGGTCTCGCCCTGCCGGCCTATCAGAGCGCCGATGCCGCGGGGCTCGACCTGCTCGCGGCGGTGCCGGCGGACGCGCCGCTGATCCTTGCTCCGGGAAAATTCGCGATGGTACCGACCGCGCTCACGATCGCGCTGCCGACGGGCTATGAGGCGCAGGTGCGGCCACGTTCCGGGCTTGCCGCCAAGCATGGCGTCACGGTGCTGAATTCACCGGGTACTGTGGATGCGGATTATCGCGGCGAGATCAACGTGCTTCTGATCAACCATGGCGACGCACCCTTTCCGATCAAGCGCGGAGAGCGCATCGCACAGATGGTGATCGCGCCGGTAGTGCAGGCGGAGCTGGTTCCCGTGGCGTCGCTCTCGACAACCGATCGCGGCAGCGGCGGATTCGGGTCGACCGGGCGCTGATTTGCGGCGGTAACCACGGCTGAAATTGGTGATCCGCCGATTTCTACACAGCCGGATTCACGTTCACGGTCTGAACTCTTACCCCTTGAGTCGCGTTTGGGGGATACTCTCAGTTGATTCGTGCACGGCGGGGGTAGCGCCGGGCCTGCAGTCGTGCGTTTTGGGGCAAATAATGTCGGGCGTAGTCGCGGCGATGCGTCGAACCCTGCTGTCGTGCACCTCACTGGCGCGCCACGGCACGATCGCGCTTGCCATCGCTCTTCCCGCGTTGTCTAAACCCGCGTTCGCCGCCGATTTGACTATCACACAGGCAATTTCCGCCTTGTTCGACCTTAATCACCAGGAATTCGCAGCGCTGACGACGGCGCTGTCGCTGCTCGGCTTCACTGTGGTGGCGGCGATCCTCTTGATGCGCACCCGCATCCGGGCCACCCGCACGGAGCTCAGTCTGCGCGCCGACATCGCCGACCTGCAGGTGCAGGCCGACCGGCTGCGCGCGCTTCTGTTCGCCGAGCCCCAGGTTCTCATCTCGTGGGCGGCTGGCGACAACCGGCCCCAGATCAGCGGCGACACCTCGCTACTGATCTCGCAGGACGCGCTGTCGAACTCGCCGCAACGCATCCTCGCCTTCGGAACCTGGCTGCCGCCGGAACCGGCATTGCAGATGGACCATGCGGTCGATTCGCTATACGAAACCGGCGAAGGTTTTCTGCTCAACCTCTCCACCTCGAACGGCCGCTCGATCGAAGCGATGGGCCGCGCCATCGGCGGGCAAGCCATTGTGCGGATTCGCGAACTCGGCGGCCTGCGTCGTGACCTGGCCGAAGCCAACTTGCGCTACAGAGCGCTGCTGGAGGAGACCGATCTGTTGCGCGACTTCGCTGCCGCGGCGCCCTGGCCGATCTGGGCCAAGAGCGCCGAGGGCAATCTGCGTTACGCCAATACAGCCTATGTCCGCGCCACCGAGGGCGCAAACCTCGCCGACGCGATCCACCGCAACCTCGAACTGCTGGAGAACGACCAGCGCGTCGAGATGGCCAAGGTGCTGAACGACAATTCCACTTTCAGCGCGCGGCTGCCGATCGTGGTCGGCGGCGAGCGGCGCATCTATGACGTTCAGGCACTCAGGCTCAGCGGCGGCAGTGCCGGCATCGCCATCGATGCCAGCGAGGCGACCGCGTTGCGCGACGCCATGGAGCGGATGGCGGAAGCGCATCGCCGCACCCTCGACCAGTTGTCCTCGGGCGTTGCCGTGTTCGACGGCCAGCGGCGGCTGGCCTTCTACAACGAATCCTACCGGCGGCTGTGGGGCCTGGATCAGGCCTTCCTCGATTCCAACCCCGACGATTCCAGCGTGCTCGACCGCTTGCGCGCGACGCGCAAACTGCCAGAACAGCCCGACTTCCGCGCCTGGAAGGCCAAGCTCCACGAAGCCTATCGCGCCGTTGAGCCGGCGACCTACAGCTGGTTCCTGCCCGACGGCCGGGCGCTGAGTGTCGTCACCACGCCAAACCTCGAAGGCGGCGTCACCTATCTGTTCGACAATGTCACTGAAAGCCTCGATCTCGCACGCCGCTACGACCGGCTGACGCGGGTCCAGCATGAAACGCTCGACAATCTTGCCGAGGCGGTTGCGGTGTTCGGCAGCAATGGCCGCGTCGAGCTGTTCAATCCCGCATTCGCCAGGATGTGGAAGCTGTCGGCGGAATCGCTCAAAGAGCAGCCTCACATCGAGACGGTGGAAGCCTGGTGCAAGCCGCTGTTCGACGACGCCCTGACCTGGCGGGCGCTGCGCGAGGCGATCACGGGAATCGAGAACCGGGCGCAGGTGGCGCTGAAGCTCGAGCGCAAGGATGGCAGCGTGCTGGATTGCATGACCATGCCGCTGCCGGACGGCGCGACGCTCCTGACCTTCCAGGACATCACCGACACAGAAAACGTCGAGCGTGCGCTGCGCGAACGCAACGAGGCGCTGGAAGCGGCCGACCAGATGAAGGTCGATTTCGTCCACCACGTGTCCTATGAGCTGCGCGCGCCGCTGACGACCATTATCGGCTTCGCGCATTTCCTCAGCGATCCCTCGACCGGTCCGCTGACGCCGAAGCAGGCCGAGTATCTCGACTACGTCACCAAGTCGACCAACGCGCTGCTGGCGCTGACCAACAACATCCTCGATCTCGCCACCATCGATGCCGGCGCCATGAAACTCGAGCTCGGCCCGGTCAATATCGAAAAGGCCATCCAGGCCGCCGCCGAAGGCATTCAGGACCGGCTGGCGACCGACCGGATCGAGCTCAAGGTCGATATCGATCCCAACATCGGCAACTTCACCGGCGATGAGCGGCGGGTGGTGCAGGTGCTCTATAACCTGCTCGCCAACGCCGTCGGATTCTCGCCGCACGATGCCGCGGTCATCATCAGCGCGCGGCGAACCGAGCATCGCGTGATCTTCACGGTCAGCGACTCCGGCCCCGGCATTCCGGCCGATGTGAAGGACAAGGTGTTCGACTGGTTCGAGAGCCACTCGCACGGCTCGCGCCACCGCGGCGCCGGCCTCGGCCTGTCGCTGGTGCGTTCGTTCGTCGAGCTGCATGGCGGCAAGGTGCGCGTCGATTCAGTGGTCGGCAAGGGCACGACGGTCACCTGCGACTTCCCCGTCGACCAGAACGCACACCGCAACGCCGCCGAATGACCGCCCCGACGACATTCACGGCGGCGCTGGCAAACGAGGCCGCGACGGCGCATCTGATGGCCGACCTCGCGCTCCTGGTCGGCCCCGGCGACGTCATCACGCTGTCGGGCGATCTCGGCGCAGGGAAGACGGCCGCCGCGCGCGCCATGATCCGCTATCTCGCTGATGATCCCGCGCTGGAAGTGCCAAGCCCGACATTCACACTGGCGCAGAACTACGACCTGCCGTTTCCGATCGTCCACGCCGATCTCTATCGCATCAACGATGCGAGCGAGCTGGAGGAAATCGGATTGTCGCCATTGCCCGAAGGCACGCTGGCGCTGATTGAATGGCCCGAGCGCGCCCCCGATGCGCTGCCCGAAGACCGCATCGATATCGCCTTCAGCCATCGCCCGGCGCTTGGCTCCGCCGCACGGGCCGCCGAGATCACAGGCCATGGCAAGGCGGCGGCGCAGGTGGCGCGGCTGAAAGCCTTGAGAAATTTTCTCGAAGACGCCGGCGTTCTGAATGCCGCGCGCGCGCGCATGCCCGGCGACGCCTCGACGCGCTCCTACGCGCGCCTGATCGACAAAGACGGCACGTCGATCCTGATGAATTCGCCGCGCCGCCCGGATGGGCCGGCGATCTATGGCGGAAAATCCTACAGCGCGGCCGTTCATCTCGCCGAGGACGTCAAGCCGTTCGTCGCCATCGACAACGGCCTGCGCGCGCACGGCTTCTCGGCGCCTGCGATCCGCCATGCCGATCTCGATGACGGCTTCCTGATCACCGAGGATTTCGGCAGCGGTGGCATCATCGAAGGCGACCCGCCACGGCCGATCACCGAGCGCTATGAAACGGCGACCGACATGTTGGCGGAGTTGCATCGCAAACCCCTGCCCGAATCGACGCCGCTGGCGCCGCAGGTTTCCTACGACATTCCGCGCTACGATATCGATGCGTGGCTGGTCGAAATCGGCTTGATGCTCGAATGGTACCTGCCGGATCGCGGCGCCGATGTGAGCCAGGAACAACGCGACCAGTTCGTCGCGATGTGGCGAACGCTGCTGGAAAAGCCGGCGGCCGCGCCGCGAACCTGGGTAATGCGGGATTTTCATTCGCCCAACATCATCTGGCTCGCCGAGCGCACCGGGATTTTGCGCGTCGGCATCATCGACTTCCAGGATGCCGTGCTCGGCCCTGCCGCCTACGATCTGGTGTCGCTGCTGCAGGACGCGCGGCTCGACATTCCCGAGCAGCTCGAGCTGGCGCTCCTGACCCGCTACATCAAGGCACGGCGCGCGACCGACAGCCAGTTCGACCCGGCGAGCTTCGCCGAACTTTACGCCATCATGTCGGCGCAGCGGAATACGCGCCTGCTCGGCACCTTCGCCCGGCTCAACCGGCGCGACGGCAAGCCGCAATATCTGCGCCACCAGCCGCGGATCTGGACCTATTTGAACCGCTCGCTGGCGCATCCGGCATTGGCGGCGTTTCGCGAATGGTATGCCGCCAACGTGCCGCCGCCGCTCTCCTGATTTACCTCCTGTTAGCCAACCCGCATTTAATCTGGAACCCGCCATGCTGCGCAGGCATGGCGTAAGCCGGTTTTTGAAACAGGAAGACAGCCATGGCGGGGGCGGAGCGGCGCCGGGGAGATCGGGTCGTATTCGAGCGCGGCTTTGCGGCGCACATGATGGGAATCGATGGCACCTGGCGGCGCGATTGCGTGATGGAAGACGTCTCCGAGACCGGGGCCAAGCTGACGGTCGAAGGCTCGGTCGAGGGTCTTCATCTGAAGGAATTCTTCCTGCTGCTGTCGTCCACCGGACTGGCCTATCGGCGCTGCGAGCTGGCCTGGGTCAATGGCGACCAGATCGGCGTCAATTTCCTGAAACAGGGCGACAAGAAAAAGAAGGCGGCCAAGCGCGGGACCGAGGACGCCGAAGCCTGAGTTTGGATAGCGCCTGCGGCCGTCGTACGGTCGTCATGTGCGGCCACTAAGGCCTCATGGTCGCTGGTTCGCGCGAATCGCCGTGGTATGATCCGCGGCGTGATCTGATGGTTCGAGAAACTCCAAAAATGTCCGTTACGCCCGCCAAAGCCATGGTCCTTGCCGCCGGTCTCGGCCTGCGCATGCGCCCGCTGACCGACCACATGCCGAAACCGCTGGTGAGCGTGGCCGGCCAGCCGCTGCTCGATCACGTGCTAGACAAGCTCGCCGGTGCCGGCGTCGCCGAGGCCGTGGTCAACGTGCACTACCTGCCCGACCAGATCATCCAGCACACCGCAAGCCGCAAGCGGCCCCGCATCATCATTTCCGACGAACGCGACGAGGTGCTCGGCACCGGCGGCGCGGTCGTGAAGGCGCTGCCCCTGCTCGGCACGGAGCCGTTCTTCCACCTCAACGCTGACACGATGTGGATCGACGGCGTGCGGCCCAACCTGGAGCGGCTCGCCGAAACCTTCGATCCCGCGCGGATGGACATCCTGCTGTTGATGGCGCCGACCACCAGCAGCATCGGCTATGCCGGCCGCGGCGATTACGCCATGCTGCCCGACGGCGCGCTGCGCAAGCGGCGCGAGCACCAGGTGGTGCCGTTCGTCTATGCGGGCGCCGCGATCATGTCGCCGTCGCTGTTTGCCGACGCGCCCGCGGGTGAATTCTCTTTGACCAAAATGTTCGACCGCGCCAACGAGCAGGAGCGGCTGTTTGGGCTGCGGCTCGACGGCGTCTGGATGCACGTCGGAACCCCCGACGCGGTGCAGGCAGCGGAAGAGGCGTTTCTGGAAAGCGTGGCGTAATTCCACAGCCGTCATGCCCCGCGAAGGCGGGGCACCCAGTACGCCGCGGTCCCTCGATTCGACCACTACTGTCTCTGGGATACTGGATCACCCCGCTTTCGCGGGTGACGACAGTTATGCAGGGCGGCTGACACCGGTGAGTAGCGGGGGTTATCCGCGCCCACCCATGACCTTCCACCCTTACCTCCCTATATTGGCGCCTGATCTCGAATCAGGCAGCCCATGCGCGTTTTCAGCGTTCCCGTCTCCGTACCTCTCCTGCGCACCGTCATCGCGGCGCTGGTTGACGGCCGGCTGGTCGAGGGATTCGAGGCGCGCAAGGATCCGCTCAATCTCGCGCGCGCGACGCTCTATCTGCCGACGCGGCGCGCCGGGCGGCTGGCGCGGGAAATCTTTCTCGATGAGCTGAAGACCGACGCTGCGATCCTGCCGCGCATCGTGGCGCTTGGCGACATCGACGAGGATGAGCTGGCGTTTTCGCAAGGCTCAGAGCAATTCAGCGGCACGGCCCCGCTCGACATTCCGCCACGGCTCGGCGAGCTGGAACGGCGGCTGACGCTGGCGCATCTGGTGGCGGCATGGGCAAAGAGCCCGGTATCGGCGCCGCTCGTGGTCGGCGGTCCGGCCTCCACACTGGCGCTCGCCGGCGACCTGGCGCGGCTGATGGACGACATGGTGACGCGCGGCGTTGCCTGGGAAGCCCTCGACAGGCTGGTGCCCGACCAGTTCGACAAATACTGGCAGCATTCGCTCGAATTCCTGCGCATCGCGCGCAAGGCATGGCCGGAGCACCTGAAGGAAATCGGCCGCATCGAACCCGCCGAACGGCGCGACCGCCTGATCGAGGCGGAAGCCGCGCGCCTGACCGCGCATCATGAGGGACCGGTGGTGGCGGCCGGCTCGACCGGCTCGATGCCGGCGACCGCGAAATTCCTCCATGCCGTCGCCGGCCTGAAGCTGGGCGCGGTGGTGCTGCCCGGGCTCGACACCGATCTCGACGAGGAAGCCTGGCAGACCATCGGCGGCGTCAGGGACGCGCAGGGCAAATTCACCACGCAGCCTTCCTCGAACCATCCGCAATTCGCGATGCAGGGTCTGCTGGATCGCTTCGGCATCAAACGAAGCGACGTTGAAATCCTGGGCACGCCGGCACCGCAGGGCCGCGAAGTCCTGATGTCGGAGACGATGCGCCCCTCGACGGCAACCGAGCAATGGCATGACCGGCTGGCGCAGCCGGATGTTTCGGAAAAGATCGCTGCCGGCATGACCAGGCTTGCCGTCGTCGAAGCGCCCAGCTCGGAGATGGAAGCGCTGGCGATTGCGGTGGCGATGCGCGAGGCGCGGCATCTGAACAAATCGGCGGCGCTGGTGACGCCGGATCGCGCGCTGGCGCGGCGGGTGATGGCGGCGCTGCGGCGCTGGAATCTCGCATTCGACGATTCCGGCGGCGACGCGCTGATGGATACGCCGAGCGGCATTTTTGCTCGCCTTGCTGCGGAAGCCGCCACGGGCCTGGAGCCGCCGACGCTGCTCGCGCTGTTGAAGCATCCGCTGTTTCGGCTCGGCGGCGCATCCGGTGCGTTCAAGCACGCCATCGAAACCCTCGAACTGGCGCTGCTGCGCGGCACCCGGCCGCAACCGGGAACGAGCGGCCTTGCGCGCGACTTCGATCGTTTCCGCGTCGAGCTCGGAAAGCTCCGGCGCAAGGAGACCTCCTCGCTTCACGCCGCCGAGTTGCGCGCGAAACTGCGGGATGACGAACTCGATCAGGCGCAAACGCTGATCGCGGCGCTACAGAAGGCGCTGGCGCCGTTGGAAGCCATGGGCTCGTCAAAACCGTACGATTTCGCCGAACTGGCGGCACGCCATCGCGAGATCCTGATTGCGTTGTCGTCGGATCAAAACGGCGTCGCCGTTGCTTTCGAGGAAGCCCAGGGCTCGGCGCTGTCGGCGGCGTTCGATGACCTGCTCGCCGAGCAGAAGCCGAGCGGCCTGATGGTCCAGCTCGGCGATTACCCCGAGGTGTTTCAGACCGCCTATGCCGACCGCATGGTGCGGCGGCCGGAATCCGCTAACGCGCAGTTGCAGATCTATGGCCAGCTCGAAGCGCGGCTGACCGAATCCGACCGCGTCATTCTCGGCGGTCTCGTCGAAGGCGTATGGCCGCCGGCGCCGCGGGTCGATCCGTGGCTGAGCCGACCGATGCGCCACGAACTCGGCCTCGATCTGCCGGAGCGGCGCATCGGCCTCTCCGCGCATGACTTCGCGCAATTGTTGGGAACGGATGATGTGATCCTGACCCATTCGGCCAAGGTCGGCGGTGCGCCGGCGGTTGCCTCGCGCTTCCTGCATCGGCTGGAGGCGGTGGCCGGCGAAGCGCGCTGGGACGAGGCCAAAAGCGCCGGCGAAAACTACGTCCGCTTCGCCGCTGAGCTGGATCAACCCGACGCGGTCGAACCAATCGCGCAGCCCGCACCGACGCCGCCGGTCGCGACGCGGCCGACAAAACTGTCGGTCACGGCGATCGAAGACTGGCTGCGCGATCCCTATACGATCTACGCGAAATATATTTTGCGGCTCGATCCGCTCGATCCCGTCGACATGCCGTTGTCGGCGGCCGATCGCGGCTCGGCTATCCATGACGCACTCGGTGAATTCACGCAAAAATTTGCCGACGCTCTTCCCCCGCAGCCTGCGCTGGTGCTGCGCGGCATCGGCGAGAAATTTTTCGCGCCATTGATGGAGCGACCCGAGGCGCGGGCGCTGTGGTGGCCGCGGTTTCAGCGCATCGCCAACTGGTTTGCGGATTGGGAAGAGGCGCGGCGCGGGGACATCGAAAAAATTGCCGCCGAGATCAAAGGCGAGATCAAGATCCCGCTCGACAACGAACGCATCTTCACGCTTTCCGCGCGCGCCGACCGGATCGAGCAGCGCCATGACGGCACCTTCGCGATCCTCGACTACAAGACCGGCCAGCCGCCGACCGGCAAGCAGGTGCGAATGGGCCTGTCGCCGCAACTGACGCTGGAGGCCGCCATCCTGCGCGAAGGCGGCTTCGAGAATATCCACGCCGGCTCCTCCGTCGGCGAACTCGTCTATGTCAGGCTCAGCGGCAACAATCCGCCCGGCGAGCAGCGTTCGCTGGAGCTGAAGATCAGGAACAATGACACGCCGCAGCGGCCGGACGAGGCGGCTGACTACGCCCGCGAGCAACTTGAGGCGCTGATCCGCAAATTCGAGAACGTGGAGACCGCCTACACCTCGCTGAACCTGTCGATGTGGTCGAACCGCTACGGCGCCTATGACGATCTCGCGCGGATCAAGGAATGGTCCGCGGCCGGCGGCCTGGGGATCGAGGAATGGTGAAGGCGCGGCGCACCATTCCCGACGCGGTTCGCGCTACCCAGGCGCGCGCATCCGATCCGGCGGCTTCCGCTTTCGTTTCGGCGAATGCGGGCTCGGGCAAGACGCACGTGCTGGTGCAGCGGGTGATCCGGCTACTGCTCGACGGCGTGGCGCCGGAAAAGATTCTTTGCATCACCTTTACCAAAGCCGCCGCCGCCAACATGGCCGAGCGCGTGTTCACTACGCTGGGCCATTGGGTGACGCTCGACGACGACGCGCTGGATGCCGCGATCCGCGAAGCAGGCATCGCCCATCCCGGCGCACGCCTGCGGAAGTCGGCGCGCAAATTGTTCGCCTGCGCGCTGGAGACGCCGGGCGGGCTGAAGGTACAGACCATTCACGCGCTGTGCACCCGGCTGCTGCAGCAATTCCCGTTCGAGGCCAACGTGCCGGCGCGCTTTGCCGTGCTCGACGAGCGCGACCAGAACGAGATGATGGAGCGCGCCAATCTCGCGGTTTTCCTCGAAGCGTCGCGCAATCCCGACAGCGCCACCGGGCGCGCACTGATGACGGCGATGGCAAGCTCCGCCGACGTCACCTTCAAGGACGTCGTGCGCGAGGCCTGTCTCAGCCGCGACTACTTCATGGCCTGGACGGACGCCGCCGGCAGCGCGCAGGCGGCGGCCGCGCAGATTTCGACGGCGCTCGGTGTTAAGCCCGACGATCGCATCGAGGATGTCGAGCGCGAGATATTGGACGGGCCGAACCTGCCGCGATCGCTCTGGCCGGAAGTCGCGTCTGCTCTGGATTGCGGGAGCAAGACCGATCAGGGCCAGGCCGCCCAGCTTCGCGCAGCGTTGATGTTTTCCGGCGCAGCCCAGGTGGAAGAATATCTCTGCGTGTTCCTCACCGACGCCGATCGCACGCCGCGCAAATCGGTGGTGACGAAGAATTTTGCGCGGGACAATCCTGCGGTTGGGCGTCTGTTCGAATCGGAAGCCCGTCGCCTCGGTCCGCTGATCGAACGCCGCCGCGCGGTGGTGGCGCGCGACCGCACCGAGGCCTTGCTCTATATCGCGACCGCGGCGGCGGCGAATTACCGCCGCGAGAAGCAGGAGCGCGGCCTGCTCGACTATGACGACCTGATCGACAAGACGCTCGCCATGCTCGACCGCGTCGCCTCGGGCTGGGTGCACTACAAGCTCGACCGCGGCGTCGATCACGTGCTGATCGACGAAGCGCAGGATACGAGCCCGCGGCAATGGGACATCGTGGCGCACATCATCTCCGAATTCACTTCCGGAGCGGGCGCCCGCGATGGCGTGGTGCGAACGGTGTTCGCAGTCGGCGACGAGAAGCAGTCGATCTTTTCGTTCCAGGGCGCGGCCCCGCGCGAATTCGACCTGCGCCGGCGGGCACTCCAGCGGAAGTTCGAGGGCGCCGGGCTGAAGTTCGATCCGGTGTCCTTTACCTATTCGTTCCGCTCGGGGCCGGCGATCCTGCATGCGGTCGACCAGGTGTTTCGCGAGCAGCACATCTTTCGCAGCATTCATGCGGTCGATATCGGCAATCCAATTCATCACGCGCTGGCCGATGCCGGGCCGAGCCAGATCGATCTCTGGGAGCTTGCGGAGGCCGATGACCGGCAGGACATTGAAGGCTGGCGCGCGCCGTTCGACGGCGTCTCGGCGACCAGCCCCGAGGTGAAGCTGGCCCGGCGCATTCAGGCCGAGATCAAGACGCTGGTGGCAAGCGGCGCCATGACCGGCAGCAAGGGCGACCGCCGGCCGCTGTGCTATGGCGACATGCTGGTGCTGGTGCGCCGGCGCGGCAACGCATTCGACGCCGTGATCCAGGCGCTGAAGCACGCCGGCATCCCGGTCGCGGGCGCCGACCGCCTCAAGCTGACCGAGCACATCGCGATCATCGATCTGATGAACCTCGCCGATGCGCTGCTGCTGCCGCAGGACGATCTGGCGCTGGCGGTAGCATTGAAGAGCCCGCTGTTCGGGCTCGACGACGACGACCTGTTCAAGATTGCCTTCGATCGCAAAGGCTCCTCCTTACGCGCCGCATTGACCGCGCGTGCCCCAACGGACGCCCGGCTGAGGGACGCGCTCTGGCGGCTCGAACAATGCGAGCGCCGCGTTGCCAGTGAAACGCCGTTTGCGTTCTATGCCTGGCTGCTCGGCGGCGACGGCGGCCGCGCGCGAATCCTGCGGCGGCTCGGACACGAGGCCAACGACGCACTCGATGAGTTCCTGGAGCTGGCGCTGAATTACGAACGCAAGGCGCCGGCCTCGCTGCAGGGCTTTATGGCCTGGCTGCGCACCGCCGATCTCGAAGTGAAGCGCGACATGGAGATTTCGCGCGACGAGGTCCGCGTCATGACGGTGCACGGCGCCAAGGGTCTTGAGGCTTCCGTCGTGTTCCTGGTTGATACCACGACCTCGCCCTCGGATACGCAGCGGCTGAAACTGATCAATCTGCCGGTCGGCAATGCCGACCCGCATGCGCCCGGTGTCGTGGTCTGGGCCGGCCGCAAGGCCGAGGATCCCCCGGCCGTCGCCACCGCCCGCGCGGCAATGATCGGCGACACCGAGGATGAATACCGCCGCCTGCTCTATGTCGCGATGACGCGCGCGGCGGACCGCCTGGTCGTCGGCGGCTGCATGCCCGGCAACATGAAGAGTGTCCGGCCGCTGTCCTGGTACGATCTGATCACCAAGGGGCTCGACGGTTCCGGACTGCAGCTTCAGGAGATCGAAACGGCCGCGGGGCGGGTGAAGCGCTATGCGCGGGCGGAGGAGACCGCACCATCGGCCACTCCGGCTGCTGCGCCCTCCCCGGTGGCGCCGATCGTTCTGCCGAGCTGGCTGCTGACCCCGGCACAGCCCGAAATCTCGCCGGAAAGCCTGCTGCGCCCGTCCGACCCCGCGGACAGCGGGCATCAACCGGTGCGGACTGCCGAATCGCTTATGCAGCGCGCCCGCGCCCTGCGGCGCGGCACGCTGGTGCACCGGCTCCTGCAGTCCCTGCCCGAAATCGCCGTCGAGCGCCGGCGCGAGGCCGCGCTGACCTATCTGGCCCGCAACGCCGACGGCTGGACCGCGGAGGAACGGCAGCGGCTCGCCGAAAGCACGCTGGCCCTGATCGCAGAGGCGCGCTTTGCGCCCGTGTTTGCCCCTGGCAGCCGGGCCGAGGTCTCGATCGTCGGGCGGCTGGAGCGGCCGGGCGGGCGTCCGGCCCTGGTGTCCGGACAGATCGACCGCCTCGTGGTGACCGAAAGCGAGGTCCTGATCGTCGATTTCAAGACCAACCATACCCCGCCGAGCCGGCCCGAGGAGGCCCCGCGGGGCTACGTCCGCCAGCTTGCGCTGTACCGGGCGGTGCTCAGCAAGCTTTATCCCCAGCTCCCGGTGCGGGCCGCGCTACTCTGGACCGAAACCTCTGAATTAATGGAGATTTCGGCCCCCGCGCTGGAGGCCGAGCTGGCATCCATCATCTCGGCGTGACCGCGCTTGACCCGGCAGGATCGCGTTCATAGGTTTGCCACATCATCCCAGGGCGCGATTCTTGACCGCGCCCCTTAATTTCTAACCGAACGAGGTAATTCCGATGGCCGTTGGCAAGGTTTCTGACGCCGATTTCGAAGCCGAAGTGCTCAAGGCGACCGGGCCGGTGGTCGTCGACTTCTGGGCCGAATGGTGCGGCCCCTGCCGCATGATCGCCCCTGCCCTCGACGAGATTTCCGGCGCGATGGGCGACAAGGTCAAGATCGTGAAGCTGAACGTCGACGAGAGCCCGAAGACGGCCTCGAAATACGGCGTGATGTCGATCCCGACCCTGATGATCTTCAAGGGCGGCGAGATGGCCTCCCGCCAGGTCGGCGCCGCGCCGAAGGCCAAGCTGCAGCAGTGGATCACCGCGGCGGTCTGATCGACGCTTTTTTAGAATTTTTCCGACAACGGCCGGCGAATTGCCGGCCGTTTTGTTTTGCAGCCAATGATCTCGTAGCCCGGGTGGAGCGTAGCGTAACCCGGGGCCTTGTTGCAGGCGGCAGAAGCTATCCCACGTTTCGCTTCGCTCCACCCGGGCTACGGGATTAGCGGACCCATCCCGTCGCCAGCGCGGATGCAAATTCAGGATCGCCGTTGCGGCGAGCCAATGCCGCCATAGCATCGCTATCGTACGGCACATGACGGAAGGTGACGCGCCAGCTTCCCGATGCAAGTTCGAGAACCGCGTAGCGGGCGTCGGGCGTGCCCGCCTCTATCCGGTGCGGAAACGGCACGTTGTAGGAAAAGCCGGGACTACCGACGCTGCCGGGATTGACCACCAGGCGTCCGTCGCCGAGCCGCACCGCGCGCGCGATATGGGTATGTGCGCACAGAATCAGCGACTGCGAGATTCCCTCCGCTTCCTTTTCGATGGCCTTCAACGGAGACATCCTGACCGAGCCGTCAGGCGTCACGGTCTCCAGCCAGTAAACATTATCGTCGGCAGGCGTCGCGTGGCAGAGAAACACCTGCTCGCGAAATATCCGCGTTGATGGCACCTTGCGCAACCAGTCGAGATGGTCGATGCCGAGTTGCGCATAAGCGGGCCGGTCCCACGAACCCATCTTCTCGACCGGACGGTCGATCAGCCAGCGATCGTGATTGCCGAGCACGTGAACGGCATCGAGCGCCATCAATGCATCCATGGTGCGCCGCGCTTCGAGCGGGCCGCTCGCCATGTCGCCGAGATTGACGATCTCCTCGATGCCCTGCGCTCGTATGTCGGCAAGGACCGCTTCCAGCGCGAGATAATTTCCATGGACGTCGGCAATCGCGGCAAAACGCATGTTGATTACAGCTCCCCAGTCGTGTCTCACAATGCAACAACGACGCTACGGCTCCTACCTCATTTGGGTGAAACCAGCCTGCAACATTATCCTTGTTTCCTATTGCGGAACTCAGGTTCCTGCTCGCGGCTTTCAGACACGTTGGTTAGTCTTTGCAAACACCGGGGCTGGCGAATTCCATAAACAATCAATTATTTCTTCCCGGGCGGCCGCTGGAAGCAATTCCAGCGGTCATTTAATTTCTAGCCCGGCGGCGTGCCGTTGACCGCGAGCACGTGTCCGGCGAGATAGAGCGAGCCGGTAATCAGAATCCGCGGCGGTACTTCGTAGGCGAGACGTGACAGCGCGTGCAGCGCCGCTTCAACGCTTGCAGCATTTTCCACGCGCATGCCGAGCGCGCGCGCCGCATCTGCCAGCCGGTCCGGCGGCATCGCGTTGTCGCGACCGGGAATCGGCACCGCCATGATATGGCGTGTGAGACCCGCGAAATTGGCGAGGAACGCGCCCGCATCCTTGTTCGCCATCATGCCTGCGATCACCACCAGCGGCCGCGATACCCGCTCTTCGAGATCACCGAGCGCGGCTGCGGCGACGCGGCCGCCTTCAGCATTGTGTCCGCCATCGAGCCAGATCTCGCAGCCCTTCGGCCCCTGATCGACCAGCGCGCCGGCGACCAGCCGCTGCATGCGCGCGGGCCATTCGGCGCCAACGATGCCGGCTTCGAAGGCCGGCATGCCGATCTTGAACGTCTCGATTGCGCGCAAGGTTGCGATCGCAAGGCCGGCATTGTCGAACTGATGCCGCCCGAACAGTTTTGGCGCCGCAAGGTCCAACAGGCCGCGCTCGTCCTGATAGACCAGCCGTCCGCGCTCGACGCCGACATGCCATTGCTGGCCTGCCGCATGAAGCGGCGCGCGCATGCGATTGGCCTGCGCCTCGATCACCGACATCGCCTCCGCCGCCTGCTCCGCGCAGATCACCGGCGCGCCGCGCTTGATGATGGCAGCCTTCTCGCCGGCAATCGCGGTCAGGGAATTACCGAGAAACTCGGTGTGGTCCATGCTGACCGGCGTGATGACGGCGGCGACCGGCCGATCGATGACGTTGGTGGCGTCCAACCTTCCGCCGAGACCGGTCTCCAGCAGCACGACATCGGCGTCATGTTCCGCGAACAGGCAAAACGCCGCCGCGGTCTCCATCTCGAAAATGGTGATCGGATCGCCCGCGTTGACCTGATCGCAATGCTCCAGCACCCGGCGCAATTCGGCATCATCAGCAAGCCGTCCACCGCCGCTCTCGCCGATGCGATAGCATTCGTTGATCCGCACCAGATAGGGCGAGGTGTAGACGTGGACACGCATCCCTGCGGCTTCGAGGATCGCCCGCAGGTAAGCGATGGTAGAGCCCTTGCCATTGGTGCCGGCGATATGGATCACCGGCGGCAGCGTCCGCTCGGGATGATCCAGCCGCGCCAGCAGGCGGTGCATGCGATCGAGGCTGAGATCGATGCGCTTCGGATGCAGCGCAGACAGCCGCGCGATCAACTCACCGAGCGGCTGAGGATTGGCGGCCGGCAGGCTCACGCGTGGGGCGCAGCCGGCACAGCTTCCGGCGCCGAGACGATCTGGGCGGGGTCCGTGACCTGCGGCGAAGGCCTGGAGGCTGTTTCGAGCGGCGGCGATTTGGTCAAGAGCCGGCACAGCCGCGCCAGCGTCGGACGCATCTCGTGGCGATGCACCACCAGGTCGATCATGCCATGGTCGAGCAGATATTCGGCGCGCTGGAATCCTTCCGGCAGCTTCTCGCGGATGGTCTGCTCGATCACGCGCGCGCCGGCGAAGCCGATCAGCGCGCCCGGCTCGGCAATATGGACGTCTCCCAGCATGGCGTAGGACGCAGTAACGCCGCCGGTGGTCGGATTGGTCAGCACCACGATGTAGGGCAGCTTCGCCTCGCGCAGCATCTGCACGCCGACGGTGGTGCGCGGCATCTGCATCAGCGACAGGATGCCTTCCTGCATGCGCGCGCCGCCGCTAGCCGCGAACATGATGAAGGGCGACTTCTTTTCGAGCGCAAGCTCGAGCCCGCGCACGATCGCCTCGCCCGCGGCCATGCCGAGCGAGCCGCCCATGAAGTCGAAATCCTGCACCGCGATGACGACGCCGGCGCCTTCCAGCTTGCCGTAGCCGACCTTGATCGCGTCGTTCAGCCCGGTCTTGGCGCGGGCATCCTTGATGCGGTCGACATATTTGCGCTCATCGCGAAACTTCAGCGGATCGGCCGTCACCTCGGGCAGGGCGATGTCGTACCAGGTCTCGTTGTCGAAGATCGACTTCAGCCGCGCCACCGCGCCCATGCGCATGTGATAGTTCGAGCCGGGGATGACGAACTGGTTGGCCTCGACGTCCTTGTAGAACACGAGCTGCCCGGAATCCGGGCACTTGATCCACAGATTCTCCGGCGTCTCGCGGCGCAGGATGTTGCGGATTTTTGGCCTGACGACGTTGGTGAGCCAATTCATGGTTCGCTCCGAAATGCGGTTGAACGCATCAGATGAGATATATGGCCGCCCGCCCGAAGGCAGGCAAGCCGCCGTTAACGTCTATTTCCACGCAAATTGTGGCTTATTCCGCAGCCTGCTTCGCGCCCCGGACGCCCTGCGCCAGCGACGCCACCAGATCGGCGACCGCGGCTACCGTCTTGCTGGTCGCCTGCCCCTGGGTATCGAGGCTGTCTCGCAACGCATCGACCAGGGCCGTGCCGACCACGGCGCCATTGGCCTTCTCGGCAATCGCGCGCGCCGCCTGCGGCGTGCGGATGCCAAAGCCCACGCACACCGGGAGCTTGGTGTGACGCTTGATACGGGCGACCGCATCGCCGACGGCCTTCGAATCGGCCGCGGCAGCGCCGGTAATACCGGTGATCGAGACGTAGTAGACGAAGCCGGAGGTATTCGCGAGCACCGCGGGCAGACGCTTGTCGTCGGTCGTCGGTGTCGCGAGGCGGATGAAGTTGAGCCCGGCCTTCAGCGCGGGAATGCAGAGCTCATCGTCCTCCTCCGGCGGCAGGTCGACGATGATGAGGCCGTCGACGCCCGCGCTCTTGGCGTCGGCGAGGAACTTGTCGACGCCATAGATGTAGATCGGATTGTAATAGCCCATCAGCACCAGCGGCGTGGTGTCGTCCTCCTTGCGGAAGCCGCGCACCATCTCGAGCGTCTTCCGTAAGGTCATACCGCCTTTGAGAGCGCGCAGGCCCGCGGCCTGGATCGACGGACCGTCCGCCATCGGATCGGTGAAGGGCATGCCGATCTCGATGATATCGGCGCCGGCCTTGGGCAGCGCCTTGATGATGTCGAGCGATGTCTTCGGATCAGGATCGCCGGCCATCAGGAAGGTGACGAAAGCCGAGCGGCCTTCTTTTGCGAGTTCGGCAAAGCGTGCATCGATACGGGTAGTCACTGCTTCTTGCCTTTCAATATCTCCGTGATCTGCGGAATATCCTTGTCGCCGCGGCCGGAAAGATTGACCACCATCAGGTGGTCCTTCGGCCGCTTCGGCGCGAGCTCGGTCACCTTGGCGATCGCGTGCGCCGACTCCAGCGCGGGCGGAATGCCCTCCAGCCGCGACAGCAGCATGAAGGCGGCAAGCGCTTCGTCGTCGGTCGCGGAAAGATACGTGACACGGCCGGTCTCGTGCAGCCACGAATGCTCCGGGCCGATGCCGGGATAGTCAAGGCCCGCCGAGATCGAATGCGCATCCTGGATCTGGCCGTCATCGTCCATCAGCAGATAGGTGCGGTTGCCGTGCAGCACGCCGGCCCGGCCGCCGGCGATCGAGGCGGCATGGAGTTGCGTGAGCCCATGCCCCGCCGCTTCGACGCCAAAAATTTCGACCGAGGGATCGTCGAGGAAGGGATGAAACAGGCCCATCGCGTTGGAGCCGCCGCCGATGCAGGCGACCAGCGAATCCGGCAACCGGCCTTCGGCCTCCTGCATCTGCTTGCGGGTTTCCTCGCCGATCACCGACTGGAAGTCGCGCACCATCATCGGATAGGGATGCGGCCCCGCCACCGTGCCGATACAGTAGAAAGTGTTGTGCACGTTGGTGACCCAGTCGCGCAGCGCCTCGTTCATGGCGTCCTTCAGCGTGCGCGTGCCTGACTGGACCGGCACGACCTTGGCGCCCAGCATCTCCATGCGGAACACGTTCGGCGCCTGACGGGCGACGTCCACCGCGCCCATATAGACCACGCATTCCAGGCCGAAGCGCGCGCACAGCGTCGCGGTGGCGACGCCATGCTGGCCGGCGCCGGTCTCGGCGATGATGCGCTTCTTGCCCATGCGTCGCGCGACCATGATCTGGCCGAGCACGTTGTTGACCTTGTGCGAGCCGGTATGGTTCAGCTCTTCGCGCTTCAGATAAATCTTGGCGCCGCCGAGATGTTCGGTGAGCCGCTCGGCGAAATAGAGCGGCGACGGCCGGCCGACATAGTCCTTGAGATAACCGTTCATCTCGGTCTGGAACGACGGATCGGCCTTGGCCGCCGCATAGGCTTTTTCCAGGTCGAGGATCAGCGGCATCAGCGTTTCCGCGACGAAGCGGCCGCCGAAATTACCGAAATGCCCGCGTTCGTCGGGGCCGGTGCGGAATGAATTGGGTAGCTTGGGATTCATCGGACCATCAGTCCTTCGCTGGCGCGCGCGGCGCGAATGAAATTGCGGATCAGCTCGGGATCCTTGACGCCGGGCGAGCTTTCAACGCCGGAAGATACATCGACGCCGCCGGCGCGGGTGACGCGAATGGCCTCCGCCACATTGTCGGCGGTAAGGCCGCCCGAGACCATGAACGGCAGTTTGAGATCGAGCTTTTCCAGAACGTGCCAGTCGAACACCGCGCCCAGCCCGCCGGGGCGAGTAGCGCCCTTCGGCGCACGGGCATCGAACAGGATGCGATCGGCCACACTGGCATAGCCCGGCAGCGCCGCGAGATCGGTTGAGGTCTCGACCGCAACCACCTTCATCACCGGAAGGGAAAACTTCGCCTTGATGTCGCGCACCCGCGCGATGGTTTCCTTGCCGTGTAGCTGCAGGAGATCCGGCCGCAACGTCTCGATGACGTTTTCCAGCGTCGCATCGTCGGCATCGACCGTCAGCGCCACCTTGGTCGCGCGGCCCTTGGCCTGCTTACCGAGTTCGCGCGCGACCTCGAGGCCGAGATGGCGCGGCGACGGCGGAAAGAACACGAAGCCCACCATGTCGGCGCCCGCCGAGAGCGCTACCTCGAGCGTCTCGCGCGTGGACAGGCCGCAAATTTTGACGAGCAGGGACATGGTCTCTCGGGCGCATAGTTCGAGCCCCGTAACCGGCCGGAACCGGGGCTGACGGGGCGGGTTCTACAACGTCGCGCCCTGCTTGTCTCGCCCGGCGGCCCCATAGAATCCGTAACTGGACGGCGCCGGAAGCCGCTGCTGATCGGCCCGGGACACCGCCGCCGCAGCTCGCAAATCAGCCGTTTCCGCCCGGGCACGGCGGGCATCCGCCTCGTGGTGGCGCGCCGCCCGGCGCCAGTGGCGCTGCCGGAACCAGGTCGCCATGCCGCCAGCCACGACCCCCAGAATGGCCACCGTAATGATCACGGCGAACAGCGGCATGCTCACCGCAATCGCCGGATCGGCCGCATTGAAGGGATCGAACGACACCGTCACGAAATGGCGGTTGGCCACCGCAAAGACGATGAAGATCAGGCCTAGGGGGATGACGACCAGCGCCGTGAAGAACTTTCGCATGACCATCTCTCGGTGTGATGGAGAAAGGCGGGTACGAGCCCCGCAACACGGCTACATCGCGTCAAAGTCCGAAAAAAGCCTTACGCACCGGCCTCGGGCGAGCTGTCGTCGCGATTCAGCCGCTCGCGCATTTCCTTGCCGGTCTTGAAGAACGGGACGCTCTTCTGGTCGACCGGCACATGCGCGCCGGTGCGTGGATTGCGGCCTGCGCGCGCTGGGCGATGTTTGACCGAGAAGGCGCCGAAGCCGCGCAACTCGACACGGTCGCCGCGTGCCAAAGCCGCGACGATCTCATCGAGGATCGCGTTCACAATGTTCTCCACATCCCGCTGATAGAGGTGCGGGTTGTGCTCGGCGATGCGCTGAACAAGTTCGGATTTGATCATCGAAGTTGGGATCCGGGATCGTGCGGATATCCATTTCCGTGAAAATGCCTTGAACTGTCAAGACGCTAAATCACTTTTGGGCAACGCGAAATGGCCTGAAGGGCGGCCCGGAAGGGGATTGTGACGACACCCGCAATGCGGGAACAGTGGATCCGAAGCAGCCGGTGCGGTTCAGTTGGATGCAGCGGGGCGCCACAACGCCAACATACCGTCGAGCGCCAACTGGTCGACTGCCTGCGCGACGCCGGCCTGCTCGATCTGGCGCGCAATGGAACTCAAGCCGAGCGCATCGAACGCGATGGAAGCCGCCGCGCGCAGGAATGTCAGGTCGCCAAACTGCGGGGTGAGCTTGAAGTCGCGCACCGGCAGGTCGCTTTTGATCTTCTTTTCGGCCACCAGCCACGCAACGGCTGATTTTTCATCGCCAAGTTGATCGACCAGCTTCAATTCGACCGCCTGGCGGCCGGTGAAGACGCGGCCGTCAGCGACCTTTTCGAGTAGCGCCTCATCCATGCCGCGCCGATCCTTCACCAGGCCGCGGAACCAGGCATAGGAATCCTTCACCAGCGCATCGAGCGCGGCGCGAGCCTCCGGGCTGGTCGGCTCGAAACCGTTGGGCGCAGCCTTTAACGGCGAGGATTTCACTTCCTCGACCTTGACGCCCACGGTCTTCATCAGCTCGGTGAAATTCGGAAATTGAAACAGCACGCCGATCGAGCCGACCAGCGAGCTCTGGCGGGCGACGATATGATCGGCGGCGAGCGCCGTGATGTAACCGCCCGACGCGGCCAGTCCCTCGACCACCACGACCAGCGGCTTCTTGGCCTTCAGCCGCACCAGGGAATCGTAGAGCTGTTCGGAGCCGGCCGTGGTGCCGCCCGGCGAGTTGATATGCACGATGACGGCGGCGTGGCTCGACTTCTCCAGCCGCTCCAGCGCCTCGACGCGCTGCTGGTCGCTGCGGATCAGTCCCTCGATATTGACGCGCGCGATCGATCCCGACGCGGTCAGCGCTGCCGGCCCGCTCCTGGTCGCGAGCGCACCGACGGTGACGATCGCGGCAATAGCAACCAGGCTGGCCGCAATGCGCCAGAACGTCAACTTCCGGCGGATCCTGCGGCGATCGACGATCACGTCCGAATCGAGCGACATCGAATTTCTCCTGAAATATCCCGGTCGTTTTGCATCCGCAGCGCTAGCGAAGCATTACCTGATTACATCAATTGCGGTGCAATATGAAGAAAACAAGACCCCTGCTTCCCTTCTCCCCTTGTGGGAGAAGGTGGCGCGGACGAAGTCCGCGACGGATGAGAGGTCTGTCTCCGCGGAGAGAACCCCTCATCCGCCTTCGCCTCGCGAAGGCACCTTCTCCCACAAGGGGAGAAGGAGGGATACCGCCTCCTGAACGAAAAAGGCCCCGGTCGAAACCGGGGCCTGATGTCGCAGACAGATAAGCTGAAAGCTTACTTCTCGCGGTTCTTCAGCGCGGTGCCGAGGATGTCGCCCAGCGTCGCTCCCGAATCGGAGGAGCCGTACTGCGCGATGGCTTCCTTCTCTTCGGCCACTTCCAGCGCCTTGATGGAGACCTGCACCTTGCGGGCCTTCTTGTCGAACTGGATCACGCGGGCATCGACCTTCTCGCCGACGGCAAAGCGTTCGGCGCGCTGATCGTTGCGGTCACGGGCGAGCTCCGAGCGCTTGATGAAGGTGGTGAAGTCGGTGCCCGAGATCTTCACCTCGATGCCGGCTTCCTTCACTTCGAGCACTTCGCAGGTCACGACCGCGCCCTTCTTGACGTCGCCCGGCTCGGCGAAGGGGTCGCCTTCGAGCTGCTTGACGCCGAGCGAGATGCGCTCCTTTTCGACATCGACGTCGAGCACCACGGCCTTGACCATGTCGCCCTTCTTGAAGTTGTCGATGACTTGCTCGCCCGGAAGCTTCCAGTCGAGGTCGGACAGATGGACCATGCCGTCGACGTCGCCGTCGAGACCCAGGAACAGACCGAACTCGGTCTTGTTCTTGACCTCGCCTTCGACGGTCGAACCGACCGGGAACTTCTCGACGAAGACTTCCCAGGGGTTGCGCATGGTCTGCTTGAGACCGAGCGAGATGCGGCGCTTGACCGAATCGACTTCGAGCACCTGCACTTCGACTTCCTGCGAGGTCGAAACGATCTTGCCGGGGTGCATGTTCTTCTTGGTCCACGACATTTCCGAGACGTGGATCAGGCCTTCGATGCCCGGCTCCAGTTCGACGAACGCGCCGTAGTCGGTGATGTTGGTGACGCGGCCGGTGAAGCGCGCATTCAGCGGGTACTTGGCCTCGATGCCCTGCCACGGATCGTCCAGCAACTGCTTCATGCCGAGCGAAATGCGGTGGGTCTCGTGGTTGATCTTGATGATCTTGACCTTCACGGTCTGGCCGATGGTGAGCACCTCGGTCGGGTGGTTGACCCGGCGCCAGGCGATATCGGTGACGTGGAGCAGGCCGTCGATGCCGCCGAGATCAACGAACGCACCGTAATCGGTGATGTTCTTGACCACGCCGTCGATCACCTGACCTTCTTCGAGGTTCTGCACCAGCTCCTGGCGCTGCTCGGCCCGGGTCTCTTCGAGAACCGTGCGGCGCGACACCACGATGTTGCCGCGGCGGCGGTCCATCTTGAGGATCTGGAACGGCTGCGAGTTGTTCATCAGCGGCGCAACGTCGCGGATCGGACGGATATCGACCTGCGAGCGCGGCAGGAAGGCAACGGCACCGTCGAGGTCGACCGTGAAGCCGCCCTTGACCTGGTTGAAGATGACGCCGTGAACCTTCTCGTTGTTGTTGAAGGCCTTCTCGAGCTTGCCCCAGCTTTCCTCGCGGCGCGCCTTGTCGCGCGACAGCACGGCTTCGCCGAGCGCATTCTCGATCCGGTCGAGAAACACCTCGACTTCGTCGCCAACCTTGAGATCGCTTTCGCGGCCGGGGCCGGCGAATTCGCGCAACGCGACGCGGCCCTCGGTCTTCAGGCCGACGTCGATGACGGCCATGTCCTTTTCAATTGCAACCACCTTGCCCTTGATGACGGAGCTTTCCTGCAGATTGCCGCCGGCGAAGGACTCGTCCAGCATTGCAGCGAAATCGTCGCGGGTAGGATTATAAGAAGCAGCAGTCGAAGCCATTTGTTCTCCAATGCGGGATATCGCCGGCCATTCGGGTTAAAGGGCGCATCGCGCGTGAAGTGTCAGGGGTCCGCAAACCCTGACGACCGCTTTTTGCGGAGGCGCAAAAGCGGGCCGGCAGCTTGCCTGCACGTTCGATACGTTTGAATTATCCGGACCTGAAACGAGCGTGTCGATTTCAGGAACCTGGAGCGGACTTTCCTCCAATGACGGCAGGGAACTGAACTCTCCTGCCGGCCCGCTCGGACAGCCCTGATCTTATCGACGGCGGCCCGGATGGCGCTGATATAGCCCCAAGGACCCCGCCGGGCAAGCCGGAAATGCCCCGATTTACGGGCCCTTAAGGCTGATGGAAGCTAAGCATTGCCCCGCGCTTTGGGCCCGCGCATTCAACGCCCTGTTGACCGCACGGCGCGAAAGGTCCGCAAGCCCAGGCGAGATGGAACCCGCCCTTAAGCGTCGCCCCGCACGATGGTCCGATCCAAAACAGGGGAGTGCCAACCATGAAGAGCCTGATCGCTCTGACCGCCTTCGCCGTTTTTACCGTCGCCACGGCCGTTGCCGGCAAGCCGGCCGCTTTTGCGACCGACAAGGCGGTTGCCGCTGCCAAGTCGAAGCCCGTCATGATGGCCGAACAGCAATTGCCGTTCGACCGCGCGCGCTCGAAGAACTGACAAATCCAGGCCCGGTCGAGCGGGGCTTACCGAAACCTTCACCGCGCGGCGCGGACGGCCTCGACGATCGCAATGGCGGCGCTCACGCTGGCCTCGACATCGAGATTTGAATTGTCGAGGATATGCGCATCTTCGGCCGCCTTTAGCGGCGCGGCCGCGCGGTTCTTGTCCCGTTCGTCGCGCTTGAGGATGTCGGCCAGCACCATTGCCTCGTCGGCGGCTTCGCCACGCGCCAGCGCTTCCAGCGTCCGGCGGTGGGCCCGCACCTGCGGGTCGGCGACGACAAAGATCTTCACGTCGGCGTTCGGGCAGATCACCGTGCCGATGTCGCGCCCATCGAGCACCGCGCCGGGCGGGTCGGCCGCGAATTGGCGCTGAAAATTGACCAGGGCCTCACGCACCCTGGGGATCGCCGACACGACTGATGCGGCGTCGCCGATGCGCTGGCTCTTCAGCTCGGGATGGCCGAAATTTTCGGGGTCGAGCTCCATCGCAATGGCAACCGCCCGCGCCTCATCGGTGAGGTCAAAACCCCGATCCAGCAACGCCTTCGCCACGGCGCGATAGATCACGCCGGTGTCGAGATGGCGGTAGCCGTAATGGTGAGCGAGCCGCTTGCCGAGCGTGCCCTTGCCGGATGCCGCCGGCCCGTCGATGGCGATGATCATGCGTGCCATGTGCACAGAGCGGCGATGATGGTCAAGGCCGCCGCCAAAGGATTGGGCGACTACAGGCGATATCGCCCACAGAACGGTAGCACGCCAACCGCCGGGAACGAGAATTCCGCAGGACGGACGCATCCCAGATGCGTCCAAATGTTCCTCGCCCAGACCGTGGCCGCCTCTAGTCTGAAACCAGACCGGGAATTCCATTCAAGGATCTGCAGAAATAGCACCGGCAGGAGGGATACGATGAGCGCCATTTCACGACGTCGTTTTATCGGCAGCGCTGCCGCTGCCTCAGCCATCCCGCTGATCGGGACTTCGGCCCAGGCGCAGGCCGACTGGCCGACCAAGCCGATCAAGATTATTGCCGGCTATCCCGCCGGCGGGCAGACCGATTTGTTCGCGCGGACCTATGGCGAATATATCCGGGCCGAGACCGGCCAGAACGTGGTGGTGGAAAACAAGGCCGGCGCCTCGGGATCGGTCGCGGCGGTCGAAGTCAAGCGCGCCGCGCCCGACGGCTACACGCTGATGTTCACGATCTCGACGACGATGATCATGAACCGGGTTCTGATCAAGGACATCGCTTACGACGCCGACAAGGATTTCGTCCTCATCTGCATCATGCCGTCTGGCAGCCTGCCGTTCGTGGCCAGCGAGAAGACGGGCGCCAGGACGCTCGACGAATTCGTCGCCTATGCGAAGAAGGCCGAGAAGGTCAACATCGGCACCTACGGCGCCGGGTCATACGCGCATATGGCCGTCGCCGAAATGAACAAGCAGTACGGCCTCAAAATGGAAGCGGTCCATTACCGCGGCGAGGCGCCGATGTGGACCGATCTTGCCGGCGGGTTTATCGACGGCGCCCATGGCAGCTATTCCGCGGCATTGTCCGTCCTGCAGAGCGGCCGCGGCCATGCGGTCGCCGTCTCGCGCAAGCGGATGTCGACACTGCCGGATGTGCCGTCCTTCGCCGAACAGGGCGCAACGTCGCGCATCTTCCGATTGACCGGCTTCCAGTGCTGCGCCGCGCCCACGGGCACGCCACCGGAGGTCATTCAGAAACTGTCAAAACTGCTCGTCGCCGGCGGCAAGACCGAAAAGGTGCTGAAGGTCATGAAATCGTTCGGCGTCGATGACACCGCGATGACCTTCGAGGAGACACAGAAACTCTTCAAGGAAGAATCGCCGGTCTGGCTCGAAGCCGTGACGAGCCTTGGGCTTGCGCCGTCCTGAACCGCGCAAGCGCACTTCTCACGAAAACTCCGCGCCCAGCGAACGCATCATCGGAATGAAATCCGGAAAGCTGGTGGCGATGAAGGCGGTGTCGTCGACCTTGACCGGCTTGTCGGCGGCCAGCCCCATCACCAGCGCCGACATCGCGATGCGATGATCCATGTGGGTGGCGACAAGGCCGCCGCCCGGCACGTGGCCGCGCCCTTCGACGATCAGGTCGTCTCCGGTGATCTCCACCTTGACGCCGTTGACGCGCAACATGGCGGCAGTCGCCTCCAGCCGGTCGGATTCCTTGACGCGCAATTCCTGCAGGCCGCGCATGATGGTCGTGCCTTCGGCGAAGGAAGCCGCAACCGCCAGCACCAGATATTCATCGATCATCGAGGGCGCGCGCTCCGGCGGCACCTCGACGCCGCGCAGCTTGGAGGCGCGCACGCGCAAGGTGGCCATCGGCTCGCCGGCGTCGCCACGGACGTCGCTCTCCTCGATCGACGCCCCCATTTCGCGCAGCGTGGTGAACAGGCCGGTGCGCAGTGGATTGGTCATCACGTCGGAGAAGGTCACATCGGAGCCCTCGACGACCAGCGCCGCCACGACCGGAAATGCCGCTGACGACGGATCGGCGGGCACCACGACCTCGGCGCCATGCAGTTCGGGCTGACCGGTGAGCGCGATTCTGCGGCCGTGACTGCCTTCGGTGGCCGAGACGATCTCGGCGCCGAAATGTTTCAGCATCAGCTCGGTGTGGTCGCGGCTGGCTTCCTGCTCGATGACGGTGGTGACGCCCGGCGCGGCGAGCCCTGCGAGCAGCACCGCCGACTTGATCTGGGCTGAAGCCACCGGCGTGCGATACAGAATCGGCACCGGATCGCGTGCGCCGTGCAGCGTCAGCGGCAGGCGGCCACCTTCCCTGGTCTCGCCGGCCTTGGCGCCCATCAATTCGAGGGGATCGAGGATCCGGCGCATCGGCCGCGAGCGCAGCGAGGCGTCGCCGTCGAATACCGCCGTGATCGGGCAGCCGGCGACGGCCCCCATCACCAGCCGGCAGCCGGTGCCGGAATTGCCGAAATCGAGCGGGCCAGCCGGTTGGGCGAACCCCGCCACGCCGACACCTGCGACCTTCCAGGCAAACGGTCCGGTTCGCTCGACCTTGGCGCCCAGCGCCTGCATGGATTTGGCCGTGTTGAGAACGTCTTCGCCCTCGAGCAGGCCGGAAATGCGGGTTTCGCCGACCGAAAGCGCCCCCAGGATGAGGGCGCGGTGTGAAATCGACTTGTCGCCGGGAACACGTACTTTCCCGGACAGGGGGCCACTGGAACGGGATTCCAGCGGGGTTTGGGCGGTTGAATGGGTCAAGATGGGGGTCCTCTGCGGGGGCCGCAGTATCACATGGGCCCCCCGGCGTCACGCTGCCGTCAAATGCGTCAAACCGCTATTGACACCGGGCCCTCAACTAGCCAAGTGAAGCACCGTTTTTCGAAAAATTCCCAGGATCCACACGTGGCCAAATCCGACCTCGGAACCAAGCGCATTTGCCCGACGACGGGTAAGAAGTTCTACGACCTGAACAAGAACCCGGTGATTTCGCCCTATACCGGCGAGGTCGTGCCGATTGCGCCGATCGCGCCGCCCCGGACCGCCCGTGGCGATGCCGCACGCGCTGCTGCCGCCGCAACTACCGCCGCCGACATGCCGGAGCCCGCCGAGGCCGAAGAGTTGGTCTCGCTCGAGGAGGCTGACGCCGAGGAGAACACCGGCAAGGTCAAGGCCCAGGTTCCCGAATCGGAAGACGACATCGAGATCGATGAGACCATCGAGGACGATGACGACGACGATTCGACCTTCATTCCGGACGAGGAAGAGGGCGACGAAGACGTTACCGACATCATCGGCGACGTCGGAGGTGATGAAGAGACTTGAGATCGTCCCAGAACTGTGGTTCAGGGACATGCTCGCGAGTTACCCACGACTCGCGGGAGAGCATGATCTGGAAAAGTAGTTTTCCGAAATGATCGTGCTCAGGCGATAGAGTTACGGGGCCATAGCTCAGCTGGGAGAGCGCTTGCATGGCATGCAAGAGGTCGGCGGTTCGATCCCGCCTGGCTCCACCAACCTCAGCTCGCTTCGCGAGCTTCCGTTGGACAGGCTAATTTCCCCTACTCCCCCAACACCGCATTCAATCGATCGCGCAACGCGACGATCTCGTTCTTCATCGTCACGAGTTCACCGACCGAGCAGGCTGACGCTGCCAGGATCGATTGCGGCACGGCCCGCGCTTTCTCCCTGAGCGACTCGCCCTTTATCGTCAGCGCGATCAGCACCTGACGCTCGTCTTCCGTGCTGCGGGTTCGCTTGATGAGGTCGGCGGCCTCCAGCCGCTTGAGCAGCGGCGTCAGCGTGCCGGAATCCAGGAACAGCCGCTCACCGATGTCCTTGACCGCTACGCCGTCGCGCTCCCACAGCACCAGCATGACGAGATATTGCGGATAGGTCAGACCGAGCTTGTCGAGCAGCGGCTTGTAGACGCGGTTGAACGCGTGCGCGGTGGAATACACCGCAAAGCAGATTTGATTATCGAGCCGCAGCGGAAAGTCCGCTGAAGATTTCCTGGCCATCACGACCTCGTTAACGGGCAGCGCCTTTGCCCCGATCTAGAGTCCTAAGCGCTTGATTTCAATTGCATACAATCAAATTGCGTCGCCTGCAATAATCTGCATTGTGCACAATCTAATTGTATGCAATACATAAGCTATCGAAACGGCAAACCCAAGGGAGACCACCATGTCCGTGAACGTGCTCTACAAGACCAGCGCCAAGGCCACCGGCGGCCGTGACGGCACCGCTGCGACCCTCGACGGCGCGCTCGACGTCAAGCTTGCCACGCCGAAGGAGCTCGGCGGCGGCGGTGGCGCCGGCAACAATCCCGAGCAGTTGTTCGCGGCCGGCTATGCCGCCTGCTTCATCGGCGCGATGAAGTTCGTCGCCTCCCAGGGCGGCCCAAAGGTGCCCGCGGACGCCACGGTGACCTCCACTGTCGGCATCGGACCGCGTTCGGAAGGCGGCTTTGGCCTCGATATTGATCTCGCCGTCTCGCTGCCCGGCGTTCCCAAGGCGGAAGCGGAAGCGCTGGTCGCCAAGGCCCATCAGGTATGTCCGTATTCCAACGCCACCCGCGGCAACGTGGATGTGCGCCTGACGGTCGTGTAACGGTGCGATCCGGACGGCCCGTCGCCGAGACGACGGGCCGCTCACCCCGCGGAATTTTCGCGGCGCCTGCTACAGCGGTGGCGTCATGCGCCCGTGCGCGCGACGCCATTGCTGCCGCGCCTGAAGACCGCTAGCTCAGGGCATCCATTCTCATCCTGAGCGAAGGTCTTCTCCATGAGTTCTACCGGCGCAATGACCGGCCTGCGCGTGATCGATCTGACGCGCGTGCTCGGCGGACCCTATTGCACGCAAATCCTCGCCGACCACGGCGCCGACGTGATCAAGGTCGAACCGCCGGCGGGCGACGAGGTGCGCGACTGGGGCCCTCCCTTCCACGAGGAGGACGCGGCCTATTTCGTCGGCATCAACCGCAACAAGCGCTCGATCGGGCTCGACCTCGCCTCCGAGGGCGGGCGCGCGGTGCTGATGAAATTGCTGGAGACCGCAGACGTCCTGATCGAGAATTTCAAGCCGGGCACGCTCGACAAATGGGGCATCGGCAACGACGTGCTGCGCGCGAAGTTTCCAAAGCTGGTGCATTGCCGGATTTCCGGCTTCGGCGCCGACGGCCCGCGCGGCGGCAATCCCGGTTATGACGCGATCATCCAGGCCATGACCGGCATGATCGCAGCAACCGGCTCGCCCGAAAGCGGCCCGATGCGGATCGGCGTTCCGCTGGTCGACATCACGACAGGGCTTTACGCCGCGATCGGCATCCTGATGGCGCTGTCGGAGCGGCAACGTTCCGGTTTGGGACAGTTTCTCGAAACCACGCTGTATGAAACCGGCCTCGCGATCATGCATCCGCATACCGCGAATTATTTCATGCATGGCAAGCCGCCGAGCCTGACCGGCAACGAGCACCCGAATCTGGTGCCGTATGCGATCTTCCCGACCAAGACCGACAACATCTTCATCGGCGTAGGCAATGACGGCACCTTCCGCAAGCTCGCCAAGGAAATCGGCAAGCCCGAGCTCGGCACCGATCCGCGCTTTGCCCGCAACAAGGACCGCATCGCCAACCGCGACGCGCTGCGCGCCGAGCTTGCCGCCGTGTTCAGCCAGCACGAGGCCGAGCCGCTCTGCAATCGGCTGCTCGCCGCCGGTCTGCCGGCGGGGCCGGTGCAGAGGATCNCCGGTGCAGAGGATCGACCAGGCGCTAACCAATCCGCATACGCTGCATCGCGGCGATATCATCGAAAAGGACTGGTACAAGGGCGTCGCCTCCCCGATCCGGCTGGAGCGGACCAAGCCGAGCTTGCAGCGCACCCCGCCGAAATTCAGCCAGCACACATCAGAGGTGCTCGGCGAGTTCGGCTATTCCAAAGACGAGATCGCTGCGCTGGTCGCCAAGGGCGCGGTCTGCGGCTCTGACCGCAAGCGGTAACCATCGTCGCCCCTGCCTTGTGCGCAATTGCGCACAAGGCGGCGGCGACGGGAGCGTTGTGGCCTTCGCCTATTTTCCGGCTTCCCTCCGCGCACGCTTTCCCAATACCATCCTTTCGCTTATACGGTCATTTGCACGTCATCCGTCGCTGTTATCGCGCGAAACGAAGGTGGCGACCCCAACCCGGAGGAATTCCATGGCACTTCGACAATTCGGCGCAGCGGCGGCAGTGACGGTTGCGCTGGCGCTTGCAACGCCCGCCCACGCTGTGACCGAGATCCAGTGGTGGCACGCCATGACCGGCGGCAACAACGACATCGTCAACAAGCTCGCCGAGGAGTTCAACGCCAGCCAATCCGACTACAAGGTCGTCCCGACCTTCAAGGGCAGCTATCCCGACACCATGAATGCCGGCATCGCCGCCTTCCGCGCCGGCACCGCGCCCCACATCATTCAGGTGTTCGAGGTCGGCACCGCGACGATGATGAGCGCCACCGGCGCCATCAAGCCGGTCTACCAGCTTATGAAGGATGCCGGCGAGCCGTTCGACCCCAAGGCCTATCTGCCCGCGATCACCGGTTACTATTCGACCTCGAAGGGCGACATGCTGTCGTTTCCCTTCAACTCCTCATCGATGGTGATGTGGATCAACAAGGACGAACTGAAGAAGGCCGGCGTCACCGAGATTCCGAAGACCTGGCCGGAAGTATTCGAGGCCGCCAAGAAGCTGAAGGCGGCCGGCCACACCACCTGCGGCTTCTCCAATGCCTGGGCGAGCTGGGCGCATATCGAGCAGTTCTCCGCCTGGCATAACGTGCCGATCGGCAGCAAGGCCAACGGGCTCGACGGATTCGACACCGTGCTCGAGTTCAACTCGCCGCTGCATGTGAAGCACCTGCAGAACCTGATCGACCTGCAGAAGGACAAAACCTACGACTATGCCGGCCGGGCCAATGCCAGCGAAAACCGCTTTGCTTCCGGCGAATGCGCGATCTTCCTGACCTCGTCGGGCTATTACGCCACCGCCAAGAGCACCGCCAAGTTCGACTTCACCTCGGCGCCGATGCCCTATTATCCCGACGCCAAGGGCGCCCCGCAGAACTCGATCATCGGCGGCGCTTCGCTGTGGGTGATGGGCGGCAAGAAGCCCGAGGAATACAAGGGCGTCGCCAAGTTCTTCACCTTCCTGTCCGCGACCGACCGCCAGGCCAAGCTGCACCAGGAATCCGGCTACCTGCCGATCACCAAGGCGGCCTATGAAAAGACCGTCAAGGACGGCTTCTACGAAAAGAACCCGACGCTGCAGACGCCGCTGAAGGAATTGACCAACAAGGAGCCGACCGAGAATTCGCGCGGCCTGCGCTTCGGCAACATGGTGCAAATGCGCGACCTCTGGGCCGAGGAGCTGGAAGCCGCGCTGGCCGGCAAGAAAACCGCCAAGGAAGCGTTGGATGCGGCGGTCGCACGCGGCAATGCAATGTTGCGTACGTTCGAAAAGACGGCAAAGTAAGACCCACCACGGCTCCCTCTCCGCCCGGGGAGGGAGCATCTCTCGCATCACGCAAGCGGCTTGAATGGAAAAGTCTGTCGTCTTCAACAGCAAGCTGCTGCCCTACCTGCTGCTGATTCCGCAGCTCATCATCACATTCGTATTCTTCTACTGGCCGGCGAGCCAGGCGGTCTGGCAATCCTTCCTGCGCGAGGACGCGTTCGGGCTGACTTCCGAATTCGTCGGCCTGGAAAACTACACAACACTGCTCGCCCAGCCTGAATATTACGCAGCGATGATGGTGACGGTGGTGTTCTCCTCGCTGGTCGCGGCGTTGTCGCTCTCCATTGCGCTGTTGTTTGCAACCCAGGCCGACAAGAACCTGAAGGCCGCCGGCGCCTACAAGACGCTCATGATCTGGCCCTATGCGGTGGCGCCAGCGGTCGCCGGCGTGCTGTGGATCTTCATGTTTCATCCCTCGCTCGGCACGTTGGCGCGGCCGCTGCGCTTTATGAATTTCGACTGGAATCCGCTGTTGAACGGCAACCACGCCATGGCCTTGGTAGTGATGGCGGCGGTGTGGAAGCAGATCTCGTATAACTTCCTGTTCTTTCTCGCAGGGCTGCAATCGATCCCGAAAAGCGTGCTGGAAGCCGGCGCGATCGACGGCGCGGGCCCGTTGCGGCGGTTCTGGACCATCACCTTCCCGCTGCTGTCGCCGACCACGTTCTTCCTCCTAGTCGTCAACGTCGTCTACGTCTTCTTCGACACGTTCGGCATCATCGACGCCGTCACCGGCGGCGGCCCGGCCGGCGCCACCACCACCTTGGTCTACAAGGTGTTCGCCGACGGACGGCTTGGCGGCGATCTCGGCGGCTCGGCCGCGCAGTCGGTGATCCTGATGATCATCGTGATCGCGCTGACCGCGATCCAGTTCAAATATATCGAGCGCAAGGTGCAATACTGATGGTCGAGCACCGCCCGCTCAACGATATCATCGCCTATGCGATCCTGACCCTCGGTGTCTTCATCGTCGCCTTTCCGGTCTATCTGGCGCTGATCGCATCCACCCATGACGCCGCCACCGTCGTCAGCGGCAACATGCCGCTCTCGCCCGGCGACCAAATGCTGGAAAATTACTACCGCGCCGTATTCATCGGCGGCGCCCGCACCAGCCGCGAGCCGGTCGCTCAGATGCTGATCAACTCGTTCATCTCCGCGCTCGGCATTGCGCTCGGCAAAATCTTCATTTCGATGCTGTCGGCCTATGCGGTGGTGTATTTCCGCTTTCCGTTCCGCAAGACCGCGTTCTGGATCATCTTCGTCACGCTGATGCTCCCCGTGGAGGTCCGCATCTATCCGACCTACAAGGTGGTGGCCGACCTCAAGATGCTCGACACCTATGCCGGGCTGATCCTGCCGCTGATCGCTTCCGCCACCGGCACGCTGTTATTCCGGCAGTTCTTCATGACCATCCCTGAGGAGCTATTGGAGGCGTCGCGGATCGACGGTGCAGGTCCCTTCCGCTTCTTCTGGGATACGCTGCTGCCGCTCTCGGTGACGACGATCGCCGCCCTGTTCGTGATCCAGTTCATCTATGGCTGGAATCAATATCTGTGGCCGCTGCTGATCACCACGCAGGATTCGATGCAGACCATCGTCATCGGCATCAAGAAGATGCTGTACACCACCGACGAACTCGCCGAATGGCAACTCGCGATGGCCACCGCCATTCTGGCAATGCTGCCGCCGGTCGCGGTCGTCGTATTCATGCAGCGGCTGTTCGTGCGCGGCCTGGTCGAGACGGAGAAGTAAGGTAGTCATGGCCAACGTCACGCTTCGCAACGTCCGCAAGACCTATGCCGGTGGCTTCGAGGCCATCGAGGGCATCGACTTCGAGGTCGGCGACGGCCAGTTCTGTGTGCTGGTCGGGCCTTCCGGCTGCGGCAAATCCACGCTGCTGCGCATGGTCGCGGGCCTGGAGACCATCACCGGCGGCGAGATCGATATCGGCGGGCGTGTCGTCAACCAGATCGAGCCGGCCGATCGCGACATCGCGATGGTGTTCCAGAACTACGCGCTCTACCCGCATATGACCGTCTACAACAACATGGCCTATGGGTTGCGCAACCGCGGCATGGCCGAGCCCGAGATCAAAACGCGGGTGGAGGAAGCCGCGCGCATTCTCGAACTCGGCGCCATGCTCGAACGCAAGCCGCGGCAATTGTCCGGCGGCCAGCGCCAGCGCGTGGCGATGGGCCGCGCCATCGTGCGGCAGCCGAAAGTGTTTCTGTTCGACGAGCCGCTGTCGAACCTCGACGCCAAGCTGCGCATCGCGATGCGGGTCGAAATCCGCAAACTGCAGCGCCGCCTTTCGACGACCTCGATCTACGTCACCCACGACCAGCTCGAGGCGATGACGCTGGCCGACATCCTCGTGGTCATGAATGGCGGCCAGGTCGAGCAGATCGGCAATCCGCTCGAGATCTACCAGAAGCCGGCCACCACCTTCGTCGCGTCCTTCATCGGGGCGCCGCCGATGAATCTGATGCCGCTGCGCTCCGACGAACTCAAATCGCAACTGAACGGCGATGCCCGCGTCAATGAAGCCGGCATTTTGGGCATCCGGCCGGAGGATTTCGTCATCACCAACGAGACGGTACCCGGCGGTGTGGCGCTCGGCCTCACCGTGGAAGCGATCGAGCGCGTCGGCGCCGAAACCTTCGTCTACGGCACCAGGCAGAAGGAAGAGCAGGGTGTCGCCGCCACCCCCGGAGAACTGCCGCCGGGCGAGATCATCGTGCGGATTCCGGGCGCCATCGGGCCAGCCATCGGGGAGCGAATCAGGGCGGTGGCCGCCAGCGACAAGCTGCATCTATTTGCCGCCGACGGCCGCAAGCGGG
>NZ_LLYB01000123.1:70636-99708 GCF_001440475.1 Bradyrhizobium lablabi
ATCACCCCCATATTGTTCGTTGACCGGACGGCAAGTCGGCCGGCCGGTTGAATGGGGCGCCGCAAGGGCCCCTCAAAGTCGCTTCGAGAGGACTTTGTGATGTCTCGTGTTCCTTCGTTATCCAGTCCGTTCCTGCTTGGGTTCGACGAAATCGAGCGTGCGCTCGATCGCGTCGTCAAAGGCGCCGACGGTTATCCTCCCTACAACATCGAGCGGTGCGACCGTGCCAACGGCCAGCCCGAGCGCCTGCGCATCACGCTGGCGGTGGCGGGTTTTACCCGCGACCAACTCGATGTGACTACTGAGGAAAACCAACTCGTGATCCGGGGCCGCCAACAGGACGACAAGGCCCGGCAATACATCCATCGCGGCATCGCCGCGCGCCACTTCCAGCGCACCTTCGTGCTGGCGGAGGGGATGCTGGTGCTGGGCGCGGATCTGAAAAACGGGCTGCTGTCGATCGACCTCGCCAGGCCGGAGCCTGAAAGGGTCGTTAAGACAATAGCTATCAATGAGCACGAATAATGGAACAAGTAGCGGACTCGACCGCTTAGACCCAGAAGGAGTCGAGACCATGAGTGACGTGAGTGTGACCTTCGAATCCGAAAAGGTTTCCGTCGAGGCACTGGCCCATCTTGGTGAAGGCCACATCGCCTACGTGAAACAAGTCCGTTCCGAGGACGTACCGGGACTGTTTCCGCAGGCGCCGAAAATCGCGCCAGGACTGAAACTGTTCGCGCTGCATGCCGCCGACGGCACCCCGATCATGCTGACCGACAGCCGGGAAGCTGCGATCGCCAACGCATGGAGCAACGAGCTTCAGGCCGTCAGCGTGCACTGACGCGGCCTGGCCGCTGTCGCTGAAGCAGCACGCGCTGCTTCAGTCGCGCGGCGGTCGCCGGGAAACGCTGACGTGACGGCCGATTGAGGCCGCAACGAGAGTTTATCATACGCGGGCGCGTCCTTCAGGACCGGCCCGCGTATTTTTTTGCGCCTCTTACGCCGCGCGAACGGTGGAGAGGAACTTCTCCACCTCGCCCTTGAGATGGTTGCTCTGTCCGAGCAGCGAGCGGGCCAGCCCGTGCACATGCGTCGAGGCCGTGCCGGTGTCGGTCGCGCCGCGGTTGACGTCGGTGATGCTGCCCGCGACCTGGGTCGCGCCCTGCGCCGCCTGCTGCACGTTGCGCGAGATTTCCTGCGTCGTGGCGCCCTGCTCTTCCACGGCTGCGGCGATCGCCTGCGAGATTTCCGCGATGCGGCCGATCGTGCCGCCGATTTCCTGGATCGCCGACACCGACTGGTTGGTCGCCGACTGCATCTGGCCGATCTGATCCGAGATTTCCTCGGTCGCTTTCGCGGTCTGCGCGGCCAACGCCTTGACCTCGGAGGCGACGACCGCAAATCCGCGTCCCGCCTCGCCGGCGCGCGCGGCTTCGATCGTGGCGTTCAGCGCCAGCAGGTTGGTCTGCTCGGCGACCGCGCTGATCATCTTGACCACTTCGCCGATCCGGCTGGCGGACTGGGCGAGGTCGGCGATCCGCGCGTTGGTCTGCTCGACCTGGCTGACCGCCTCGCACGATATCTTGTGCGAGTCCTGCACCTGGCGACTGATCTCCGACACCGATGAGGCCATCTCTTCCGCAGCCGCCGCGGCGGACTGCGCGTTGGCCGAGGATTGCTCCGATGCGGAGGCAACGGTAGCCGAAAGCACCTGGGTGACTTCGGCGGTCTTGGTCAGTTGCCCGGCCGATGATTCCAGTTCGGACGAGGCGCTCGACACGGTCTGGATGATTTTTCCGATTGCGGCATCGAAGCCGTCGGCCATCTGCTGCATCGCGGCCTTGCGTTCGCCGTCGGCCTTCTGTTTCAGGTTCGCCTGCTCGGATTCCATCGACTGAACGCGCAGCGCGTTGTCCTTGAACACCTGGACCGCGCGCGCCATGGCACCCACTTCGTCATCGCGGCTGAGCGCCGGGACAGAGACGGCGAGATCACCGCCGGCCAGGCCCTTCATCACGGAAGTCATTTGCGCGATCGGGCTGATAACGCCAAACGCCACGCCGAAGATGCCGGCGCCGATGATGAGGAACACCACGGCCGAAACGCCCCACAGCACCAGTGTGAAGGTGCTCACGCGCTCCGTTGCCGCGACTTCCGTCGCCGCGTTCTGGTCGTTGGTCTGCTTGACGATGTCGTCAATGATGGCGCGATGCGCGGCATAACGCGCGGCGATCTCGGCATAGGATTTTGTCGCAGCAGCGCTGTCACCCTTGGCGAGCGCGGGCAACAGGCCTTGCTCAATCGCAGTCCAGAAGCGCTTCACTTCGCCGTCGGATTTTTCGACCAGCTTGGTCTTGAGCACCGGATCGAGATCGGACTTCACCCAGAATGCGTGCCGCTCGTCATATTCCTTCTTGAGCTGGGCAAGCCGGTCACGATGCGCCGCAAGCTTCGCCGGATCATGCAGCACGAGGGTGGCCTCGAGATAGGCTTCGATGACATATTCCGGCGGCGGCAGGATGTCGGCGATGAGGTCGTTGCCGAGCTTGATCTGGTTGTAGAGCGGGCCGCCGACCTTGAGCTGCGATAGCCCGTAAACACTGGTGGCAATCACGGCACCGAGCCCCAAGGCGGTGACCAATCCGAAAATCAATATCGCGCGCGAAATCGTCAGCCGCAGCGTCATGGCAATGTTCTCCGGGCAATATGGAAAAATCCCAGCGCCCGAAATAACCGCTATTTAGCTTAAAATTGCGTTTAACTCGTTCTCTACCGACAGGAGAACCGCCGTTCCTGAACGGAACTACGCCGCGCTCGCCGGCGGCAGCGCCAGCACCGAGTAGATCGCCTGGGCGTCGCGCGAGGCGCGCAGCTTCTTGGCGACGTCGACGTCACGCAGCAGCCGGGCGATTCGCGCCAGCGCTTTCAGATGATCGGCGCCGGCGCCTTCCGGGGCCAGCAGCAGGAAGATCAGGTCGACCGGCTGGCCGTCCATCGCCTCGAAATCGATCGGGCGTTCGAGACGGGCGAACAGCCCGAACAGCTTTTCGAGTTTCGGCAGCTTGCCGTGCGGAATGGCAACGCCATAGCCGACAGCGGTGGTGCCGAGCTTCTCCCGCTGCAGCAGCACCTCGAATACCGCGCGCTCGTTCTGGCCGGTCAGGGCGGAGGCGCGCGCCGCCAGTTCCTGCAGCGCCTGCTTCTTGCTGATGACCTTCAACGCGGGGAGAATCGCCTCGGGTGCGACCAGATCGGTAATCGTCATGGGGCGTTCCGAGGTGAATAACCGTCAGGTTGGCAGATAGGTTCTAGAACCGGGGCGATCAAGAAGATGAGACGGGAGGCGGGGTTAGTCCGGGTCCCGATTTGCTGGGCTTCTACTCCAACGCTTGGCCGGTGCCAACTCCCGGATGCGGGTTCCTGCACTGCCATCGTTAAGGGCGGCGGACCATAGGGAGGGCGCCCCAGGGCGTCAATGCGGTTGGCCATATAAGTCAGGGGGTAACCGCCGGGGGGTCGACCCATCCGACATTGCCGTCCGTCCGGCGGTAAATGATGTTCACCCGGCCGCTGGACCCATGCTGGAATACGATGCAGGAGGCCCCGGTCAGGTCCAGTTCCATGACCGCCTCGCTGACCGAAAGCCGCTTCAGCGATGTGGTCGCCTCGGCAATGATGACGGGGCTGTAGGAGGTGACCTCCTCGTCGCCTTCCGCCGGCGCCTCGATCACGTAGCTCGGCGCGTCGAGCACCGGGGTGTCGATCTCCGCCAGCGCCGCCGAGGCCGCGTAGGCCTTGCGGGCCGAGCGGTCCTTGAGCCGGCTCTTGTAGCGGCGCAGGCGCTTCTCGATCATCAAAAGCGCCTGGTCGGCGCTGGCATAGGCGTCGGTGGCGTTGGAATCGGCCTCCAGCGTGATCCCCGAATCAAGGTGCAGCGCGCAATCGGTGCGGAAGCCGAAGCCGTCCTTGCTCAGCGTAATGTGGCCGGAATAGTTTCCATCGAAATATTTCCTCAAAACCTCATCGGTCCGCTCGCTGACGCGCGCACGAAGCGCCTCGCCGACGCTGATGCTTTTGCCGGAGATTCGAAGGGTCATTTGATGCCTCGCTTGATGGCTCGACTGGTCTTCCCGGACCGGCTCCTGGGGGAACTGAGACTATCGCGATCTGACGCGAACGCAATCAGGCTGGCGCCGTGTCGCGGGACCGGTCGGAGGAGGTGGCGGGAGCAGAAAGTGCGTTACCGAGCATGCTCTGTTTGTCCCGGCGGCGCTGGACCGAGGAAGGAATACGCATGGCCTCGCGGTATTTCGCGACCGTGCGGCGGGCAATATCAATGCCGGATTCGCGCAATCGTTCCACGATCGTGTCGTCGGAGAGGATCGCGCTCGGGGCTTCCGCGTCGATCAATTGCTTGATGTGGTGACGGACCGCCTCCGCCGAATGCGCCTCGCCACCGTCGGCCGACGCAATCGAGGCGGTGAAGAAATATTTTAGCTCAAAGCTGCCGCGATTGGTCGCCATATATTTGTTGGCGGTGACCCGCGACACCGTCGATTCGTGCATCTGGATCGCGTCCGCCACCGCCTTCAGATTCAGCGGCCGCAGATGCGCGACGCCATGGGTGAAGAAGCCGTCCTGCTGGCGCACGATTTCGGTCGCAACCTTCAGGATGGTGCGGGCGCGCTGATCGAGCGCGCGAACCAGCCAGGTCGCGTTCTGCAGGCAATCGGTGAAATAGGATTTGTCGCCGTCCTTGCGGATCGTCTTCGACAGCTCGGTGTAATAGACCTGATTGACCAGCACGCGCGGCAAGGTGTCGCTGTTGAGCTCGACATGCCAGCCGCCGTCGGGGCCGGGCCGCACATAGACGTCGGGCACCATGGTTTGCGTGCGCGCCGAGCCGAACTTCAGGCCGGGCTTGGGATCGAGGCGGCGGATTTCACCGATCATGTCGGTGATGTCTTCGTCGTCGACGCCGCACAATTTGCGCAAGGCGGCAATGTCGCGCCGCGCGAGCAGGTCGAGATTTTCCACCAGCGCCTGCATCGCGGGGTCGTAGCGGTTGAGTTCGCGGAGCTGGATTGCAAGGCACTCGCTCAAATTCCGCGCGCAGACGCCTGGCGGATCGAACTTCTGCAGCACGGTGAGCACGGCATCGACGTCGGCCTGGGCGGCGCCCAGGCGCTCGGCGGCCTGCCCCAGATCCGGCGGCAGGTAGCCCGCGTCGTCGACCAGGTCGATCAGGTATTGTCCGATCATGCGCTGCGCCGGCGCGCTGAACGCCACGGCAAGCTGCTCGGCGAGGTGGCTGCCGAGCGTCACCTCGGCGGCGACGAAGGCTTCGAGATTGTAGTCGTCATCGTTGGAGGCGCCGCCGCCCCATTCGGTATAGGCGGTGGGCGCGGCATCCTGCGCGGCGCGCGCGGCAGCTTCTGCGGGCTCCTCGGAAAAGACGTTGTCGAGGGGGGTGTCGAGCGTCTGCTCGATCTCGGCGCGGCTGCCGAGGTCGCGGTTCAGCCAGTCCTCCTGGCCGGGCTCGAAGGCCTCCCCGCCCCCGCCTGCGGCCATCTCGGAGGCATCGCTGCCGCCTTCATCGCCAAAGCTGCCGGAATCCGAAAACTCGGCCCCCTCGGCGGCCGGCTCGCCAGCGACCGGGGGCTCGGGGCCGTCGCTGGCACGCTCCAGCAGCGGATTGCGCTCCAGCTCCTCTTCGACGAAGGCCGAGAGGTCGAGATTCGACAATTGCAGCAGCTTGATCGCCTGCATCAATTGCGGCGTCATCACCAGCGACTGCGACTGGCGGAACTCTAATCTCTGCGTCAGCGCCATGAGAACAAGAACCGATCCACTGAAAGTTGGTCCGATTCTTGCTTATATTAGTCCAAAGCCCTTGTACACGTCTTGACGGATGCAAAAAACGGGCTATGGCGCGACCGGCACCAGCGAAGGCCGATTTCGGGCCCTGGCGTCCTACGGTTTTCTGAATAAACGCAAAACCTTAGCACCAACCGTCCGCGTAACGCGCACTACAATCGGAATTCCTCGCCAAGGTAAAGGCGGCGTACATCCGGATCGTTGACGATTTCTTCCGGGCTGCCTTCGGTCAGGATCTGCCCAGCGTAGACGATATAGGCGCGGTCGGTCAGGCCGAGCGTTTCGCGCACATTGTGGTCGGTGATCAGGACGCCGATGCCACGGTTGGTGAGATGGCGGACCAGGTCCTGAATGTCGCCGACCGCGATCGGATCGATGCCGGCAAAGGGCTCGTCGAGCAGCATGTAGTTCGGACGTGTCGCCAGCGCGCGCGCAATTTCGACGCGGCGGCGCTCACCACCGGACAGCGCGATCGAGGGCGATTTGCGCAGGCGCGTGACGTTGAATTCGTCGAGCAACGCGTCGAGCTCGCGCTCGCGCTTCTTGCGGCTGGGCTCGACCACTTCGAGCACGGCGCGGATGTTCTGCTCCACGGTCAGGCCGCGGAAGATCGAGGCTTCCTGCGGCAGATAGCCGATGCCGAGCCGCGCGCGCTGATACATCGGCAGCTTGGTCACGTCGTGGCCGTCGAGCTCGATGGCGCCGCGATCCGCCTTGATCAGACCGGTGATCATGTAGAACACCGTGGTCTTGCCGGCGCCGTTCGGACCGAGCAGGCCGACCGCCTCGCCGCGGCGGACATAGATGCTGACGCCGCGTACCACTTGGCGCGTGCCGAAACTTTTTTCCACGCTATGCACGGCGAGAAAGCCGGGTCGCTTGATCAGATGCGGCGCTTCGCCGCCATTGGCCTTGGCCTTGGGCCGCGGCGCCGGGCCCCGCGAACGTGGCCGCTCTTCGCGCGGCGGTTCGACGTCGGGCTCGGACTGCGGCAAGGGCAGCGAGGCGGCACGCGCCATCGGCGGCGCATCGCGCACCGGGCTCGCCATCATGTCACCGAAGGAATCGCCGAGCGCCGTGATGTCCTCGCGCGAACGCGCAAACCCCGGTACACCGCGTTTCGCGGGGCGTCGACGGAACATGCCGAGTAAATCCACCATCCCGCTTCGCTTAAGCCTTTCACGGTGATCCCGCGACGCGCCCGCCGGCGAATCGCTACGCCCGCGAACCATGAATGAATGGATGTCCCCTGCCCAGCGAAACACCCCGCTGTGCGCCCTGCCCTGTAGATACAGGCTCGCACCTCAAGCTTCAACCATGCGCGCCCATAAGAATCTTTAAAGCACTGATCTAGCTTATTTTTTACCGGGGATCAGCGACGGTATCTGCACGGGAGCGGCAGCCGGTTTGGAGCCGCCCGACCCGGACCCGCAATTCTCGCCCTGGATGAACATGCCCTGCACCTTGCCGCTGTCGGATTCGACCCGCGACACGCCGGTGGTCATGTCGACCTTGAGGCGGTCGCCCCGGAGCACGTTCTTGCACTGGGTGAGCACGACGCCACCGACCATGGTGATGAGGTTGGCCCGCGTATCGAAGATTGCGGTCTCGCCGGTCACGACCTGGTCCTTCTGCGTCACCACGACCGAGCCCTTGGCTTCGAGCCGGCGGATCGACGAACTGCCGCCGGGTCCGGGGGTCGCGGACTGCATCGATCCGGATTTCGATCCCTTCGGCGCGGCAGGCTGCGGCGCGGCCTGATCCGAGCCGGAGTCGTAAAACACCACCAGCGACTTCGAGGTCATGGTGGTGTCGCCCTGCACGACCTTCACGTTGCCAGAGAAGGTCGCCTCCTTTTTCTTGTCGCGCATTTCGAGCGACGCCGCCTCGATCTGGATCGGCTGATCGCGGTTTTGCGAAAAGCCCTGCATCGCATTCGGCACGCCCGACATCGCGCCTTGCGCGAAGGCGTTACCGGAGGCGGCCAAGGCGAGCGCAAGTGCTGCTGCCGCAAAACTGCGCGAAGAAGACTTCATCATGAACTTCATTTCGTGTTGGCGGACTTGCCGGTGACGGACCGCGTCTTCGGCGGCGGCGCAGGCTCCGGCTCAGGCTCGGGCGCCGGAGGACTTTCCATGATCAGGTTCATCACGACATTGCCTTCGAAGCGCACCACCTCGCCGCTATTGATGATCCTCAGCCGGTCGGCGCGCAGCGTGCCGTTGAGCAGCTTGACGTCGACCGGCTCGTCCGACGTCACCGAACCCTTGTTGATGTCGACGTAGGCTTGCGACAGCTTCGCCTCATAGCCGGTGGAGGATTGCAGGAAGATATCCTTGCGCAGGTCGAGCATCTGCTGCTTGCTGTCGAAGAAGCCGGTGCGCGCATCCATCGTCACCGAGCTCTTGTCCTCCATCATGACCTTGGCCCGCAGCGTCTGGAGCTCGACGTGATCGGGGTTGGTCAGATCCTGGATCGCGGCCTTGGCCCACAATTCGTAAGGGCGCTGATCGGTGGAGAAGCCGGCGAGGTGCGGCGTTTCCATCGTGATCTTGGTGCCTGACACCACGAGATTGCTGATGTCGACGGGCAGGTTCAGCACCGTCTTGAACGGGTTCAAGAAGACCTGGATCAGGACGATACTGGCGAGCGCCAGTACCACGGCTGCCGGAACCGCAACCCGCAGCATCCGCACCATCCGGCTGTGACGGGCGGCCGCTTTGAAGCGGACCTCCAGTCCGGGGTCGTAAGCTGGGTTCTGTATCGAATTCACCGCGGCTCCAGAGACGCTCAGAGGGCGTCATTCTACCCGCTATCGCGGGATTATGCAGCCTGGACACGCGCTATGAGTGTGACCGAAACGGGGCGGAACGGGGCTCCGCGGCGCTTCAAATGGTCCCGGTCACGAATGCGCGAAGATGTCCTCGGCCTCCCAGCCGCCGAGATCGAGCCTGGCCCGGGTCGGCAGGAAGTCGAAACAGGCCTGCGCCATGGCGGTGCGCCCCTCGCGCGCCAGCACGGCATCGAGCCGCTCGCGCAAGGCGTGGAGATGCAGCACGTCGGAGGCGGCGTAAGCAAGCTGCGCCTCGCTGAGGCTCGCCGAGCCCCAGTCGCTCGACTGTTGCTGTTTCGAGAGGTCGATGTTGAGCAGTTCGCGCACCAGATCCTTCAGGCCGTGGCGGTCGGTATAGGTGCGGGTCAGCCGCGAGGCGATCTTGGTGCAGTAGACCGGCTGCGGCATCACGCCAAAGGTGTTGTAGAGCACCGCGACATCGAAGCGCGCGAAGTGAAAGATTTTCGTGATGGCTGGATTGGCCAGCAGCGCCTTCAGGTTCGGCGCATCGGTGTGGCCTTGCGGGATCTGGATGACATCGGCGCTGCCGTCGCCGTTCGACATCTGCACCACGCAGAGCCGGTCGCGATGCGGGTTGAGCCCCATGGTCTCGGTATCGATCGCCACCGAATCCTTGTAGCGGGACAAATCGGGCAGATCGCCGCGATGCAGGCGGATGGTCATGAAGGAAAGCCTCGTGTCTCTGGTCAAATCGACGGAAACACTAGCGCCGGGAGCCGCGGGACGCGAGCCACCGGGCATGGCTTATAGGGTGGGAATTTGCGGCTTCGCCAGGATTTTTGCACGCGCGACGTGCATTCCCCGGCCTTGCCGCGACGCGGTCGCGACGGCGTGGCCGGCCTTATTTTGGAGCATTCGGACGAGCGGCCTTCTCGTCGGACAATGTCGGCGGCTGCAGCTCCGGACTATTGGCCCAGCGGTCAAGATTCTCGATGACCCTGGCGTGGCTCGGTCGTCGCGGCGGCGGACATTCCTGCTCTTCGGACAGCTTACGCGGCAGCTTGATGTGCTCTGTCATGGCCGTACTCCAACGGCCAGATCATGCGCCCGGGCTAACCGTAGATCAACAACTAAAATATTGTTTTTGCTGATGTATTTAGCCAACTTGACGTCGGAATCTGGTTTGATGGAACCAGCCGCAACGGCGTGCGTTGAGTAAGCGGCTCAATTGGACAACCCTGCTCAACTTCCTCAATCAGGACCTCTTGCCATGGCTGATACCCGCGGTGAACGGCTCCAGGTGATGCTCTCCCCCGAGGAACTGACCGTGATCGATGATTTCCGCTTCAGGCATCGCATGCCGACGCGCGCTGCTGCGGTGCGCGAGCTGTTGAAGCTGGGGCTGACGGTTGCGACGGCCGACGGCAACGGGATGAAATCCAGCGATTATGGCGTGTTCAGCCGTGGCCCGGACGGACACACGTCGGAGCACGATCCTGATCCGGCGGCATAGCCGGCAGGTCTATCGCGTCACGGCGGTCGCGGGCTCGCTCGCGCTTCAAAAGAAGTTCGCCCGCGGAGTAGCCCGGCGACCCCGAACCCGATGCACCTCCACAGCGACCAAATCCTTGGCGATTTGGTATCGAGGTGGGGGGCTATGGTTCGCAACGTCATATTGCTGCTCGTGCTTGCCCTCGGCCTCGCCGCCTGCTCGCCATCGGACGACTTCGCGGCCTGCACGGCCCGTGACGGCGGCCCCAAGGCCATCAGCGCCTGCTCGCGCGTCATCCTCATCACAAAAATCCTTCCGCTCGGCCAGCAATTCAAGACCCACGACCTCGCCAAGGTTTACATGGCCCGCGGGCGCCAGCTCGCAGCCCAGGGCGAACTCGATTCCGCGATCGTCGATTTTGGCGAGGTGATCCGGCTCGAACCGCGTGAGACGCAGCCTTTGCTCGAACGGGCCGCCGCCTACCAGAAACTAGGCAAACACGATCTCGCCATCGCCGACCTGAGCGAACTGATCCTCCGCGACGCGCGGCGTGCAAGTCACTACGCCGCGCGCGGCAAGGCCCATCAGGCAAAGGGGGACGACGAGAGCGCGCTCAGGGATCTCAACCAGGCGATCGCGATGGATCCGGGCGATCCGTTCTACAAGGTTGCGCGGGCGGCGAGCCACCGCCGCAAGCGCGACTACGACCGCGCCATTGCCGACGCCACTGCAGCGATCGCGATCCAGCCCTACTTCGCCGTGTTCTATGTCGAGCGGGCCGACAGCCTGCTGCGCAAAGGCGGCAACGCCGAGCGCGCGCTCGCCGACCTCGATCAGGCGATCAAGCTCGAGCCTGGCCTGGCCGTCGCGCACAGCCGCCGCGCCACCGCGCTCGCCTTGATGAAAGCGCACGGCGAGCCGCTCGCCGAAGCCGAGGAAGGCGTGCGGCTCGATCCGAAATCGGCCGAGGCGCGCGTCACGCGCGGCACGATTGCGCTCGCCGCCGGCCAGCGTGAGCGCGCGGCGGCCGATTTCGACGAGGCGATCCGCCTCGATCCCGGACATGCCGAGGCCTATGAGGCCCGCGGCATCCTGCGGCGCGCCGCCGGCGACCTCGATGGCGCCACCAGGGATTTCAGCGAGGCGATCCGCCTCGACCCGCGCATGGTCGGCCCCTATGTGCAGCGCGGCGGCATGTTTCGCGAGCGTGGCGCGCACGACAAGGCGCTCGACGACTTCACGCTCGCGATCCGCAACGCGCCGATGCAGGCGGGCCTCTATGTCGAGCGTGCGCAAAGCCAGGAGAAGCTTGGCCGGCTGACCGAAGCGCTCGACGATTTCCGAGTAGCGCGCGGGCTCGATCCGCGGATGCCTGCTGCCAGCGAAGGCTATGTGCGCATCGAGGCGGCGTTCGCCGCGAGCGGCCGGCCGAAGCCGTCGGAAAATCCCTGAGTTCGTTGCGCAAGAGGGCCTGCTGGTGGCGGTCTGCACGAACAGCACCGACCGATCACTACAGTTTGAATTAGGCTCTTAAGCAGACCGTAGCGCCTGCTCGCTTAGAGGTTATTCCATATCCCTGGAGGCCCACGCAGGTTGTAGGCCAGAAATGGGCGGTCTCCCACTCGTGGCGGAGCATCTACCTCATGAAACGGTTCTTCCGCCGTCTGACCGCTTCCTTGAGACAGGACGATTTGTTCGAGCGCGTCGTTTTCGTTTTAACTGGTCTGCTGTTCGGTGGGCTCGGGGTAGCGCTACTGGCTTTCCTGTCGACGGATGCGAGCGCGTCACGCATGGCCAAAGTTTTCCTTTGGCCGCTCGCAGTCCTGCTCACGTCCGCGGGAGGACTAATGGCTGCGCGTTGCGCCCTGCCGGCGCAATCGCGACTTGCTCGATGCCTGGACAGCAATCTGCCCGATGCTGGGTGGTTGGAGGAAAACGTTTTCTTGATTGTTGTCATCTATTTGCCGGCCATCTTGCTCACGTTGCTGATGCGTCGTCTCGGTATTCGGGGCCAGCGCATGGCGGAATCCGCACAATGATCGCGGTCCGTTGCAGACCAACTATTGAACCCGATCAACGCGACGGATGGCATCTCATCCTTCGGACGGGCGAGCCCTTCGACTACGCGACCCCATTTCGACAAATGTTGGCCAGCATCGCCGACGTCCTGAGCCGGGAGGCTCCAGCTTGTATCAAGTTGCCCGCCTACGAGGATCATGAGGACTTCGTGGAAGGCACGCTTAGTTCGGCGACGAGACGATCCGCACATATTACGAACACTCACTCAGCTATCTCGCCTTGATGAGCAGCAGCGCGAATACGCTTCGAAAGATAGCTGACCGTCTCGCACCGCTTGTGCAGATCGCGTCGCAACGGCCCGAGGCGTGAAGCAATAATGAAGTTCCTGGATCGAGACGAAGCGAGCTTGTTGGACAGGAAACTTCGTCGTGAAATCGCCGAACACGCTGGTCCGAAATTCGTCCTCTATTACGAGAGTGGCGGCCGCGATTACCGCCGCGCCGCCGATTCTATCGTGCAATCGGCCGGGAGCTTTTCCGAGGCTACGGTGCTTTTCTCGTTCTGCGTCAGCGGCGACGGATGGGACGAGCACTCCGCGACCGACGAGAGGTGGAAACGCTACAGAAGGTGGCGAACCGCAAATAACGAGGAGCGCCGACTGTATGAAGCGCCTGGCCATCGGTTCGAACCGTGCGATGTCGATCAGTTTTCCAGAACGATCGAGTTTGCGCTTGAGCTTGGCTGGGACGCTTTGGTGGCGGCGAGGCCCGGCCGGCAGCTTCTGTTCCTCTCGCACGACGATCGGCTGGAAATCTATCGGGGTTTTGCAGGCGGGTCGCTGGTCAGGCAATTGACCGAGCTCGGATTTTCGCGCCGCGCTGATCAGTAACGAACGCTTTGCAGAATGGTCAATCGGCAGCCCCTTGCGATCGTGATCCGGATATCGGGGGTCACCTTATTGCGGCCTGACTTGGAGACAGCGTTGGGGCTGCCTCTGGACCGTTACGAGCAGCCAACGGATCGCGTCTCTGCGTATGCCCAGATCGACATTCCAGATGATCAGGACCGATGGGCTGCCGCTCTCGATTGCGTTCAGTCGATCGGCGCTCGCCTACAGCGGCTGGTCTCGGAAAACCTCATTGAATCCCCGCAGATGGACATTGCGGTGGCATTTCCTTCATCGGCCGTTATGAGGTCCCTGGTAATTCCTGCACAACTGACTGCCGCAGCGGGTGAGGCAGGGATGGAGATCGGCATCTCCATCTATCTAAGCAGTGACGCCTGAGGTCCGCAAAATGGGCGAACGATCGCGATCACCAGAGACTGAGGCAGATGCAGCGAAGCTGAGCTTGCAGGAGCTGAACGGCTGGATCGGCCACGCCGAACTCAGGACATCGCATTTGAAACTCTCCGTCTCGCTCAAGAAGTTGGCGATGAAACGCCTGGTCTGGCTCGAAGCCCAGCGCGAGAGGCTTCATGGCGTGCCCGCCCCGGATCGCGGCCGGTTCTGATTCATCCCGATGAGCAAGAAACACCATAGGCCGCCTCAGGGGCTCGCCCTCGCCTCGTCGATAGAATTCAACTGGCGAGGTCCATTGGTCGGCACCTTGACGGAATCTGGATCGGATGCTGGCGTGACAGGCCTGAGCACTTGACGCGCGTCGAAGGCGCGTTGCAGCTCGTCAAGCAGCATAGTCCCCTGGACTACGCACGCATCACCCGCGAGCTTGAACGCGTTTGGGTGCGCCTGCTGCCGCACAGCCTTGGCGAATACAACCATTCACTCAGGGCCTGCGTCCTCGACGAGCGATATGTGGCCGACCCGGCCACGACGGTCGAGCAGATCGCATCAACGATCGTGCATGAAGCCACGCACGCAAGGCTCGAACGATGCGGGATCGAATACGAGGAACAGCGGCGCACGAGAATCGAGACCATCTGCTTCCGCCGAGAGCTAGCCTTTGCCGCTTGCTTGCCCGACAGCGCCGAACTGCAGGAGGGCATTGCACGATGTTTGGAGTGGTATCCGGCCAATCCAGAGCAGTTCAGCGATGCTCACTTTGAAAAGGCTCACGCGGAGGGCGCAGTTGAAGCGCTGCGCTATCTGCAGGCCCCTGACTGGATCATCCGAGCCTTCTCGATATCTCTGCCAATCTTCCGCCGGGCGAGGAGTTTCTTCCGTTTCGAATGGCGGCGAATCGGCCGCCGCCCGTTGCAGGTTCGAAGAATGAAGCCAGGCGAAAAAGGCGATATCGTCGACCCGAACGTTGGCGACTCGCGCCCGACAAGCTGAAAAAGCCGGTAGCTATAAATGCCTCCATCGCCGATTCCGCCCAGACTATTCGTCATCTTTGCGAAGAGCGCGCATGAAGCCGTGATTTTCAGGCGCGGACCGACAATTTGGTATCACGTCATTCGCTGGAACACTCGGAATGATACCTTTTTCAGGGGAGCCTGGTTCAAGGGGCGCATTTATCCCGAGAAATGCGACTTGTCGCCGGATGGAGAGCTGCTCTTGTACTCCGTGCATCAGGGGAGTCGCGTGCAAGCAAGTTATACTGATGCCTGGACAGCGATCAGTCGCACGCCCTGGCTGACCGCTATAGGGCTATGGCCCCAGGGAACAACGTATGGAGGAGGCGGTCGTTTCACAGATAATCGCAGCGCCATCATCAGGGGGTGTATGAGCGCGCACCCCGATCATCCCGGTGCCGGGATTTCCATCATTTTTGGCGATGTACCTCACCATGTCTCATCCGAAGAAGTTGAAGGCTCGGAATGGTCGGGGCGTGATCAGAATGGACGATTGGTGTTCGCTCAAAATGGCCTGCTGATGCACAGAAATGCCGAAGGCGTTGATAATTGCCTGGCGGACTTCAATGGTTACACACCTGATCCGCAGCCTGCGCCGCCATCCGCCGGCCGACCATTGAGCGCCCTCCGGCTAAGAAGCAAACCGCGAAGCAAAAAGAAGCAGGGTCGATAGCCTGCTCGCCGCAGTCATGGCTCGGCGGGCATTCATCGCGCTGTGACCGGTTTCGTGCACCGGTCAGCGGACCACCCAGGCCGCATTCAGAGAATCATGGGCAAGGGCAATGGTGCCCAGGAAAGGACTCGAACCTTCACGGCCGTGAAGCCACTGGCACCTGAAGCCAGCGCGTCTACCAATTCCGCCACCTGGGCCCGGGCGGGTTAGTAAGGAACGGTCACGCGCTTGTCAAATCGCTTCATCGCTGCCCGAATACGCTGTACAGCGGGGGCGCGTTGGCGTATCGCGAATCCGCTAAATCCCACCGATATCGTTCGAATTTGACCGGCAGGAATTGACCCGATGACATCGAACCTGGAAACGCTTGTTACGGTCTTTGGCGGATCGGGGTTTCTCGGGCGAAACGTGGTCCGCGCGCTGGCCAAGCGCGAATACCGGATCAGGGTGGCGGTGCGGCGGCCGGAACTGGCCGGGCACTTGCAGCCGCTCGGCCGGGTCGGCCAGATCCACGCCGTGCAGGCCAATCTCCGCTATCCGGCCTCGGTGGAGGCGGCGATGCGCGATTCGGCGGTCGCCATTAACCTGGTTGGCGTCCTGGCCGAGAGCGGTGCGCAGACCTTTGACGCCGTCCAGGCCAAGGGAGCCGAAACGGTCGCGAAGACCGCCGCGGCCGCTGGCGCCCGAATGGTGCACGTCTCCGCGATCGGCGCCGACGAAAACTCCCCCTCGGCCTACAGCCGCGCCAAGGCGGCCGGCGAGAAGGCCGTGCTGGCGGCGGTGCCCTCGGTCGCCATCCTGCGGCCGTCGCTCCTGTTCGGGCCCGAGGATCAGTTCACCAACCGCTTTGCTTCGCTGGCCCGGATCTCGCCGTTCCTGCCGCTGATCGGCGGCGGCGAAACCCGGATGCAGCCGGCCTATGTCGCCGACGTTGCGGCCGCGGTGGCCAATGCCGTCGACGGCAAGACCAAGGCGGGCGCAACATACGAGCTCGGCGGCCCGGAAGTGCTGACCATGCGCGAGATCATGGAAGTGATTCTGAAGATCACCGAGCGCAAGCGCATGCTGCTGTCGCTGCCGTGGGGACTGGCGAAGATGCAGGCGATGTTCCTGCAGTTCGCGCCGGGCCCGCTGAAGCTGACGCCGGACCAGGTGATGCTGCTGCAGTCGGACAATGTGGTGTCTGATGCCGCCAAGGCCGCGGGGCTCACGCTGGAGGGGCTCGGCATCACCCCCGATTCGCTGGAGGCGGTCGCCCCGCAATATCTGTGGCGCTTCCGTTCCGCCGGGCAGTTTCAGCGCAGGAGCGCGTAAGGCTCCCAAGCGGTATCGACCTCTTGAACCCTCATGGTGAGGAGGCGCGTAGCGCCGTCTCCGGACGATGCTGTGCATCGCCGGGCGAACCACGAGGCCCCGCTGGTGCCATTCATCCTTCGAGATGCCGCTTCGCGGCTCCTCAGGATGAGGTCTGACACCTGACGAACCCTACCTTCCCAGCGCCAGCGCGATCAGGCCCGCCGTGCCGGCGACGACGCGCCACCATGCGAAAAACGTGAAGCCGTGGCGGGTGACGTAGGTGAGGAAGCTCTTCACCACGATCGCCGCCGTGATGAAGGAGACCACGAACCCGATCGCGAGGACTCCGACGTGATCGATCGTCATCTCGGCGCGGTTCTTGTAGAAATCATAGGCGAACGCGCCGATCATGGTCGGGATCGCCAGAAAGAACGAGAACTCCGCCGCCGACCGCTTGTCGCCGCCGAGCAGCATCGCGGCGACGATGCTGGCGCCGGAGCGCGACACGCCGGGAATCATCGCCACGCACTGCGCGACGCCGATCCACAGATACATCATGAGCGGATACCGCGTGGCGTCATCCTCGGTCGGCTTCAGCTCGAGCTGATCGACCCACAGCAGGATCGCGCCGCCGACGATCAGCGTGAAACACACCACCCACGGATTGAACAGCAGCTCCTTGATGTATTTGCCGCCGATCAGGCCGATGACTACGGCCGGCAGGAACGCCACCAGCACGCCGATCACGAAGCGGCGGTCGTCGGGATTGGTGAACATCCCGAGCGCGACGCGCCACAGCTTGCCGAAATACAGCATGACGATGGCAAGGATGGCGCCGAGCTGAATCAGGATCACAAAACTCTGCCAGAAGGCGCCCTCGCCGAGGCCGAAGAAGCGTTGCGCAAGCAGCATATGTCCCGTCGAGGAGACGGGAAGAAATTCCGTGATACCCTCGATGATGCCGAGAATCACCGCCTTCACTGCATCCGACATCATGGTGTGGTCCATTCTGGCTGGAAAAAGCGCGTTCTTCTCGCCTATTCCTCCCCATGCCGCAATCGCAAAAAAACGCCAAACATAGGTTGCCTGATGCGCCTGCTTGGCTAGTGTCCCGATTCGCACGACGCGGTTTGAGGGTTCCTTAAGGCGCGATTTTACCCCAAGGATTTCATGTACACGCTCTATCACCACCCGTTCTGCCCGCATTCGCGCTTCATTCGCCTGGTGCTCGGCGANACACGGCCTCGACCTGCGCCTGGTGGAAGAGCGGGCATGGGAGCGGCGCGAGNGGTTTTCTTGCGCTCAATCCTGCCGGCACCACGCCGGTGTTGATGGCCGACGGCTTTCCGCCGATCCCCGGCGCCGGCATCATCGCCGAATATCTCGACGAGACGCACGGGCTGGAAGCCGGCGACCGGCGGCTGTTGCCGGCCTCGATGGGCGAGCGTGTCGAGGTGCGCCGGCTGATGGCGTGGTTCAACGAGAAATTCTTCGAGGAGGCCTCCAACCCGCTGGTGACCGAGCGTATCTACAAGCGCTTCATGAGCGAGGAGAATGGCGGCGGGGCGCCGTCCACCGACGTAATCCGCGCGGCCAAGGTCAATGTGCGCTATCATCTGGCCTATATCGGCTGGCTGGCGCAGACGCGGAATTTCCTCGCCGGCGACCGCCTGAGCTACGCGGACCTCGCCGCCGCGGCGCATCTTTCGGCGATCGATTATCTGGGCGATGTGCCATGGAGCGAGGACGACGCGGCAAAGGCGTGGTACGCGCGGGTCAAATCCCGCCCGTCGTTCCGCCCGCTGCTGAGCGAATGGCTGGCGGGCGTGCCGGCGTCGCGAACCTACGTGGACCTCGACTTCTGAATTCGAAGCTCTCGCCAGCCGATCTGAAAGACGCGCTCGCCCGCGAAGCGCAGTCCCTCGGCTTCGACTGCATCGGCGTCACCGATCCCGATGCGATTAGCCAGGCCGGAAAATATTTCCGCGAATTCCTCGCCGCCGGCGGCCATGGCGACATGGACTGGCTCGCGGCGCGCCCCGAACGGCGAATGGACCCGCGCGTGCTGTGGCCGGGCGTCCGCTCGATCATCATGCTCGGCGTCAATTACGGACCCACCGAAGATCCGCTCGCGCTTCTTGCCCAGCGCACCAGCGGGGCGATCTCGGCCTACGCGCAGGGCGACGACTATCACGACGTCATCAAGAAGCGGCTGAAGGCGCTGGCGCGGTGGCTGGTCGCGGCCTCCGGCGACGAAGTGAAGGTGTTCATCGATACCGCGGCCGTGATGGAAAAGCCGCTGGCACAGGCGGCGGGAATTGGCTGGCAGGGCAAGCACACCAACCTGGTCTCGCGCGAATTCGGCTCATGGCTGTTTCTCGGCGCGATCTTCACCGCATCCGGGCTGCCGCGCGATAGCGCCGACACCGATCATTGCGGCTCCTGCAATGCCTGCCAGGAGATCTGCCCGACCGCGGCTTTCCCGGCGCCCTACAAGCTTGATGCGCGGCGTTGCATTTCCTATCTCACCATCGAGAACAAGGGCCCGATCCCGCACGAATTTCGCAAGGCCATCGGCAACCGCATCTATGGCTGCGACGATTGTCTCGCGGTGTGCCCGTGGAACAAGTTCGCGCAAGAGGGCCGCGAAGCGAAGCTCGCCGCCCGCGCTGAACTGCGCGCGCCACAGCTTTCCGACCTCGCGCGGCTCGACGACACCGCGTTTCGCGCGCTGTTTTCGAAATCGCCGGTCAAGCGCATCGGCCGCGACCGCTTCATTCGCAATGTGCTGATCGCGATCGGCAACGCGGAGGATCCGTCGCTGGCGGCGGAGGCCGAACTATTGCTTGATGACGCAAGCCCGCTGGTCCGCGGCGCGGCGGTGTGGGCATTGTCGCAGTTGGTGAACCGCGAGAGATTCAACGCGCTGGCCGCGAAGGCGCTTGGCGCCGAGACGAATGAGGACGTTCGGGCCGAGTGGCGCCTCGCCACCGCTGCTTGACCCTCTTGATTTCACGGAATGAAATCCGTCATGGTCACCGGCCATGACAAAAAATCAGCCCTTTTTCACCCACGACCGCGCCAGCGATACCTTCATGCCCACGCCGGTTTCGAACGGCCCGTGGGACCCCAATTCGCTGCACGGCCGCGTCGTCATCGGCCTGCTGGCGCATGTGATCGAGCAGCGCCACGGCTCCGACGATTTCGTGCCGGCGCGGCTCACCGTCGACATGTTTCGCCTGCCGAACATCACGACGCCGATCGAGGTCAGGAGCAAGCAGATCCGCGACGGCCTGCGCATCAGGGTGGTGGAGGCCGAGTTCTTTTCCGGCGGCATCAGCATGGCGCGCGCCTCCTGCCAGCTATTGCGCAAGACGGAAAATGCGCCGGGCAATGTCTGGTCGCCGCCGAACTGGGACGCGCCGAAGCCCGCGGACATTCCAAAGCCCACCGATCCTCGCCTCGGCATGAACGGCAAATGGACCACGCGACCGATCGTCGGCCACATGGGTTCGCTCGGGCCGCGGCGTCTCTGGATGAGCGAGGTGCGCGAACTGGTCGAGGGCATACCGATGTCGCCCTTCGTCCATGTTGCGACCGGCGCCGATTTCGCCAGCCCCTTCGCCAATGCCGGCGACCAGGGGTTGGGCTACATCAACAGCGACGTCACGCTCTACCTGCACCGCCTTCCCGTGACGCCGTGGGTCGGCTTCGAGGTGGTGAACCACCACGCCACCGACGGTGTCGCGATCGGCGAATGCTGGCTCTATGACGAGCAGGGACCGATCGGGACATCGACGGTGGCAGCACTGGCGCAGCGCAAGCCGATGGCCAAACCGCCGCCACCGTAGTTCTTGCCGTTGGTGCGCACGCTCTCTCATCCGTCATTGCCTGCGACAAACGCGAAGCGTTGTGCAAGGGAGCAAAGCGACGAAGCAATCCATGCCTCCGCGTGCGCTGACAGATGGGTTGCTTCGCGGAGCCTGTCATCGGGCGCGCGCTCGCGCGACCCGTTGGCTCGCAATGACGGCGGACAGATGGACGCTCAGGCCAAATGCCGCTTCATCTCCGGCCGCGCCTTCAGCGCCGCGCCCTGCTTGGCGACGATCTTTGTGATCCGCTCCGGCGCAAATTTCAGGTCGACAAAAGCCGGCGCGGTGTTGGCGACCTCGTGATACTCCACGATCTTGCCGTCGCGCAGCCGCATGATCGCGACGCCCTCGAACATCGCCCGTGCGCCTTGCGCTTCCGGCAGCGTCGAGCGGTAGCTGAACGTGTAGCGCGCATAGAGCGTCTCGCCGTCGCTGACGGGATCGTGCATGTCCCAGCGAAAATCTGTCGCCGTGCGATAGAACCAGTCCTCGATCATGCCGGCGATCTTCGCCCGGCCTTCGAACGCGCCGTAGAACACGTCGTGATAGACGCCGTCCTCGGTGAACAATTCCGCGAACGCACGGCCGTTGCGCTGTTCGACGGCATCGCAGAAAGAGCGGAGCATGGTGGTGGCGTTCATCGTATGTCTCCCGGATGCGCTTCTTCCCCTCTCCCCTTGTGGGAGAGGGTGGATCAATCGCGCGGAAGCGCGATTGANCTGTCTCCGCGGAAAGAACCCCCTCATCCGCCTTCGCTTCGCGAAGGCACCTTCTCCCACAAGGGGAGAAGGAAGAGAACCGTCACCCCATCTCCGCCACCGCGGCCATGATGCGCGCGATGTCCTGCGGGCGGGACAGACGGTGGTCGCCGTCCTGGATCATGGTCAGCACCACATCCTCGGCCGGCAGCCGGTGTGCCAGCGCAAAGGCGTGCTGCCAGGGCACGTCGGGATCCTGCGCGCCCTGCAGGATGCGAACGGGGCAGCCGACCTCGATGGCGCTGCCGAGCAGGAGGTGATTGCGCCCCTCCTCGATCAGCGCGCGCGTGATCGGATAGGGCGTGCCGTCGCCATACTCCGACGGCCGCATCCACACGCCCTTAGTGATGATTTCCTGCCGGATCTCGTCGGAGAAGCCGTTCCACATCAACTGCTCGGTGAAATCAGGCGCCGGCGCGATCAGCACGAGTCCTGCGAGACTCGCCTGTTTCGCATCGCGGCCCGCAATGGCCCGCGCCAGCAGCAGCGCCATCCAGCCGCCCATCGACGAGCCGATTACGACCTGCGGGCCTCGGGCGAACTGCTCGAATACCGCAACGCTCTCTTCCAGCCAGCGCCCGATGGTGCCGTCGATGAAGGCGCCGCCCGATTCGCCGTGGCCGGAATAGTCGAATCTGGTGCAGGCCCGGCCGTGTTCCGCGGCCCAGGCGTCCAGCGCCAGCGCCTTGGTGCCCCTCATGTCGGAATTGAAACCGCCCAGCCAGAACAGCCCGGGCCCGCTGCCGGCGCGGGCCCGCACGGCGATGCGGCGACGGCCATCACCCTCCCCCACCTCGATAAAGGCCGGTTCCTGCTCGGTTGCTGCTGAATTGGTCATGGATCTGTCACTCTCGCCCTGCCGCTTTGTCCGCGAGCACGCCTGATCGGTCAAGCGAGGACCGCCGGCGCTTGCGGATCAGGCGGGCGGTCTATATTTGGCTGAAGTGACCGAAATGCCTCGCATTTGACGGTTTTCGGGCGCAGTGAGCGAGTTCGCTTGCTGTCTTCGGCATATTGCTTCAAACTACGGCCCTTCCTTTCACAACTTTGGAGAGTTACCCATTCGCCGTCCCAACAGAGCCCCGCCCGCTGCAACCAAAGACGGGCCGCGCACCAATGATGATATCCGCAACGCGCAGATCCAGCTGATCGATCAGAACGGCACCAACCACGGAACCATCGAGACCGTGGTGGCCATCAAGATGGCCCTCGAGGCGGGCATGGATCTCGTCGAGATTTCGCCGAACAACAATCCTCCCGTCTGCAAGATTATGGACTACGGGAAGTTCAAGTATTCGGCGCAGAAGAAAGCGGCCGAAGCCCGCAAGAAGCAGAAGATCGTCGAGATCAAGGAGATCAAGCTGCGGCCGATGATCGACGATCACGACTACGACGTGAAGATGCGCGCGATGCAGCGGTTCTTCGAGGAAGGCGACAAGGTCAAGATCACCTTGCGCTACCGGGGCCGCGAAATGGCGCACCAGGAGATCGGCACCAAGCTGCTGGACAAGGTGAAGGCCGACGTCGCCGAATTCGCCAAGGTCGAGCAGGACGCCAGGTTCGAGGGCCGCCAGGTCGTGATGGTGCTGGCGCCGCGCTGAGTTGGGTTAGTTGGAATTGAAAGCGGCCCGTCGGATGATCCGGCGGGCCGTTTTTATTTGCACGATTCCGTAGCCCGGATGGAGCCAACGGGTTGCGCGAATGCGCGCCCCGTTGGCTCCATCCGGGCTACGGACCTGTCGCCTAACTCCGCGTCGCCTGCCAAGTGCCGCTACAGTAGTCACCGGTGATGATGCCGCGCCACGAGCCCGCGCCGTAGCTGCCCATAAGCCGGCCGCCGCCGCTCGCTCTGGACGCGCCGACTGACACATGGACCGCAACCGCGCCGCCCCGGCTGACCGAGCCCGAAACCCTGCCGCCGCCGGCCGATGAAACCCGGCTGCCGATGACGGTGAAGGGAACGCTGTAGCCTGAACTGCAATTGCCCCGGGTGGTGGCGAAAACCACGTTCCAGATGCCGTCATAGGCACCTGCGGCTCTCCGGCGGATCGCGGCGTCCGCGGATGGAGGCGCAGCCACGGCGGCAATTGCGGCTAGAATCGGGAGCCAGCGCAGTGTGCGCAGGCGGGGAACGGCGAGAGAGACCGCAATCGATCGACGAATCGAGACCATTTTCCTGCTCCGGACCGGATATGTTAACGACATCTCCGGGTAGTTGCAGGACCCCCTTCCGCGGTTCATCGTTGCCATTTGGCGTTTCCTCTGTCATAAGCCCGACCTTCATCGCCCGGCTGATCAAGGGCTGCCGTGTCGATGTCCGTGCGGGTTACCTCGATTTCTGAGAAAACCTGAGCACTTTCAACGCTCTAACGAGCATTTTAGCCGGCACAACGCCTTCGCGGGCGTTTTCGTGTTGCGGCCTTTAGGAGAGCCAAATGCCCAAGCTGAAGACCAAGTCAGGCGCTAAAAAGCGCTTCAAGGTGACTGCCACCGGCAAAGTGATGCACGCCCAGCGCGGCAAGCGCCACGGCATGATCAAGCGGACGAAGAAGCAGATTCGTCAGCTCCGCGGCNACCCGCGTGCTGTTCAAGACCGACGGCGACAACGTCAAGAAGTACTTCTTGCNCGAACGCCTGATCGCGTTCACGCCATCACAGCCGAGCCGCGCCCGCGCGGCAATCCCGTCACCTCATTTCTGATCAAGGATTACAGTCATGTCTCGCGTCAAACGCGGTGTGACCGCTCACGCCAAGCACAAGAAAGTCTACAAGGCCGCCAAGGGCTTTTACGGCCGCCGCAAGAACACCATCCGCGCCGCCAAGGCCGCCGTCGAGAAGGCCGGGCAGTACGCGTTCCGCGACCGCAAGCGCAAGAAGCGCACCTTCCGCGCGCTCTGGATCCAGCGCCTGAACGCGGCCGTGCGTCCGTTCGGCATGACCTACAGCGTCTTCATCAACGGCCTGTCGAAGTCGGGCATCACGGTGGACCGCAAGGTGCTGTCGGATCTCGCCATCAACGAGCCGGCGGCGTTCCAGGCAATCGCCGAAAAGGCCAAGGCCGCGCTCGCGGCCTGAGGCCGGTCTATTTGGCTTTGATCGCACGTTGCGAATAACGCTGGGCGACCTTCGCCCGGCAGAACGCCGCGAACGAGATGTACATGGTGCCCTCTTCGTGGCTGAACTTTCGGTCGCAGGCATCCTTCTCGCGCTGGTAGGCCCGCTTCTGCGATGCCTTGAGGCGGGCCAGGAAGTCACCCTCGCATCTCTCCTCGACGGCGTCGGTAAGCCCGACGTCGCCGGTGGCCCCGCCCGAGCAGGCCGAGGCTATCTGCATGGCGCGCTTGCAGCTCGGAGCCGCCTTGATCGACGCCGTGACCTCGTCCCTCGACTTCGCCGGACAATCTTCGGCGGCGGCCGGTGCGGCAAACGCTAGAACGAGGGCCAGAACGGCCATCCCGGGTCCAAAACGCATCTTGAGCTCCCTTGATCGAACTCATCTTGGTGCGGCCCCGCGTGAATTGGTTCAAGGCTGCCTGGCCACCGGGCCCACATTTGACGGGCTTTTTGCTTGACGTTTTGGCCCCCGAGCGGCGACAACCCGGCGGCCTTTTGCGAAAGAGATTTGACCGTGTCCGACCTCGCCACACTCGAAAAGTCTGTTCTCGACGATATCGCCGCCGCCGGCGATGAAGCTGCCCTCGAAGCCGTCCGCGTCGCAGCGCTCGGCAAGAAAGGCTCGATCTCGGCGCTGCTCGCCACCCTCGGCAAGATGTCGCCGGACGAGCGCAAGACGCAGGGCGCGGCGATCAACCTCGCCAAGGACAAGGTCACCCAGGCGCTCGCCGCGCGCCGCGATGTCCTGAAATCGGCCGCGCTCGATGCCCGGCTGGCCTCCGAGACCATCGACGTTACGCTGCCGCTGCGCGAATCAGCCGCGGAAGCGGGCCGCATCCATCCGCTGAGCCAGGTCTTCGAGGAGGTCAACACCATCTTCGCCGACATGGGATTTGCGATCGCCGAAGGTCCCGATATCGAGACCGACGATTACAACTTCACCAAGTTGAATTTCCCGGAAGGCCATCCGGCGCGGGAGATGCACGACACGTTCTTCTTCAACCCGAAGGAAGACGGTTCGCGCATGCTGTTGCGCACCCACACCTCCCCGGTGCAGGTGCGCACGATGCTGAGCCAGAAGCCGCCGATCCGCGTGATCTGCCCGGGCCGCACCTATCGCATCGATTCCGACGCGACCCATACGCCGCAATTCCACCAGGTCGAAGGCCTCGTCATCGACAAGGGCTCGCATCTCGGCCACCTCAAATGGATTTTGCACGAGTTCTGCAAGGCGTTCTTCGAGGTCGACCACATCAACATGCGGTTCCGCCCGTCGTTCTTCCCGTTCACGGAACCGTCGCTCGAGGTCGACATCCAGTGCCGGCGCGACAAGGGCGAGATCCGTTTCGGCGAAGGCGAGGACTGGCTCGAAATTCTCGGCTGCGGCATGGTGCATCCGAACGTGCTGCGCGCCTGCGGCATCGATCCCGACGTCTACCAGGGCTTTGCCTGGGGCATGGGCCTCGACCGTATCGCGATGCTGAAATACGGCATCGCCGATCTCAGGCAGTTGTTCGAGAGTGACGTGCGCTGGCTCAATCACTACGGCTTCAAGCCGCTCGACGTCCCGACGCTCGCGGGGGGACTGAGCACGTGAATGCTGTCCCTGAGAAATATCAGGGTTTGCGATCCTTCGCGTTCGGCGACGGACCGAAGCTTGCCGACGAATTGCTCGACCTCGTGATCAAGGGCGTCAAGACCGCGACCTGCTCGACCGAAGACGAGCCGAATACGCCGACGCCCGGCGAGCATTGGATCGTGCGCGACGGCAGCGGCGAACCGCGTTGCGTGATCGAAACGATCGAAGTCACCTACCGCCGCTTCCCCGAAGTGGACGCCGCCTTTGCCCATGAAGAAGGCGAAGGCGACCGCAGCCTCGATTATTGGCGGCGAGCGCACCGCACTTATTTCGGCCGGCAAGGCAAGTTTCGCGAAGACATGATGCTGATGTGCGAACGCTTCCGGCTGGTTGAGGTTTTCTAGGAATCTACCCATGAAATTCACGCTCTCCTGGTTGAAGGAACATCTCGACACCGACGAGCCCCTGGAAAAGCTCGCCGAGAAGCTCACCATGATCGGGCTCGAGGTCGAGAGCATCGAGGACAAGGCAAAGGCGCTGGCACCGTTTTCGATCGCGCGGGTGATTTCGGCCGAGCAGCATCCGAACGCAGATCGCCTGCGGGTTTGCATGGTCGATACCGGCAACGGTGCTGCGCCGGTGCAGGTGGTGTGCGGGGCGCCGAATGCGCGCGCCGGCCTCGTCAGCGTGTTTTCGCCGCCCGGCACGTTCATCCCCGGCAAGAACATCACGCTCGGCGTCGGCACCATCAGGGGCGTCGAAAGCCGCGGCATGCTGTGCTCGGCGGCGGAGCTCGAGATTTCCGAAGACCATGACGGCATCATGGAGCTGCCGGCCGATGCGCCGATCGGCAAGGGCTATGCCGAATGGGCCGGCCTCGGCGATCCCGTGCTCGAAATCAACCTGACGCCGAACCGCCAGGACTGCACCGGCGTGCACGGCATCGCGCGCGATCTTTCCGCCGCCGACATGGGCAAGTTCATCGATCCCGGCATCAAGCCGGTGAAGGGCGAGTTCCCCTGCCCGGTGAAGGTGACGGTGGAAGATGCCACGCTGTGCCCGGGCTTTGCGCTGCGGCTGGTGCGCGGCGTCAAGAACGGCCCCTCGCCGGAATGGCTGCAGAAGCGCCTGACCTCGATCGGGTTGCGCCCGATCAACGCGCTGGTCGACATCACCAACTTCATGACCTACGACCGCGCCCGTCCCTTGCATGTGTTCGACGCGAAGAAGGTGACGGGCAATCTCACCGTGCGCCGCGCCAAGCAAGACGAAAGCCTGCTGGCGCTCGACGGCCGCACCTACACGCTCGATCCCTCGATCTGCGTGATCGCGGATGAGCACGGCGTCGAATCGCTGGCCGGCATCATGGGCGGCGAGACTTCCGGCTGCGACGAGAACACGACCGACGTACTGATCGAATCGGCGCTGTGGAACGAGATCAACATCGCCCAGACCGGACGCAAGCTCGGCATCAATTCGGATGCACGCTACCGCTTCGAGCGCGGCGTCGACCCGGCGTTCATGGTGCCGGGGCTGGAGCTTGCGACCAAGCTCGTGATGGAGCTATGCGGCGGCGCGCCGTCGGAGACCGTGGTCGTCGGCAACGCCTTCGGCGACGACCGCATCATCGACTTCCCGTTGAGTGAAGTGAAGCGCCTCGCCGGCATCGAAGTGCCGCTGGTCGAGATGCGGCGCATCCTCGTCCATCTCGGCTTCATGGTCGCCGGCAACGGTCCGGTGGTGAAGATCGCGGTGCCTTCCTGGCGCACCGACGTTCACGGCAAGGCCGATATCGTTGAGGAAGTTGTCCGCATCGTCGGCGTCGACAAGGTGCCGATGACGCCGTTCGAGCGCGGCGACGACGCCCGCAAGCCGGTGCTGACCACGATCCAGTCCCGCACCCGGCGTGCCAAGCGCGCGCTGGCCGCGCGCGGCATGGTGGAAGCTGTGACCTGGTCGTTCATCTCCAAACCGCACGCCGAATTGTTCGGCGGCGGCCAGGCGGAGCTGGTGCTCGCCAACCCGATCGCTTCCGACCTCTCCGACATGCGGCCGAGCCTGCTGCCGGGTCTCGTCGCCGCGGCCCAGGCCAACGCCAATCGCGGCTATTCCGATGTCGCGCTGTTCGAGGTCGGTCAGGTGTTCAAGGGCGACAAGCCCGAAAACCAGTTCGTTGCCGCCTCGGGTGTGCGCCACGGATTCGCCTCCGCGAAGGGCATGGGCCGGCACTGGTCCGGCTCCGCCCAGGCCGATGCGCTCGACGCCAAGGCGGATGCGTTCGCGGTGCTGGCTGCCGCCGGCGCGCCGATGCAGGCGCTGCAGATCGTGCCCGGTGGCGCTAGCTGGCTGCATCCGGGACGCTCCGGGACGATCCAGATCGGACCGCAGAACGTGCTCGGCTATTTCGGCGAGTTGCATCCGCGCACGCTGGAAGCGCTCGGCGCCGACGGCCCGCTGATGGCGTTCGAGGTGATCCTCGACCGTATTCCCGAGGCCAAGAAGAAGCCGACCCGCGCCAAGCCGGTGCTCGAACTTTCCGCGTTCCAGCCGGTGTCGCGCGACTTTGCCTTCATTGTCGATCGCGGCGTGAAGGCCGGTGACATCGTCCGCACGGCGCAGGGTGTCGACAAGAAGCTGATCACGGATGTCTCCGTGTTTGACGTCTACGAAGGCAAAGGCATCGATCCCGACAAAAAGTCGGTCGCGATCGCCGTGACGATCCAGCCGCGCGAGAAGACCCTGACCGATCAGGAGATCGATGCGGTGGCGGCGAAGATCGTGGCCGAGGTAACGAAGAAGACCGGCGGCACGTTGCGGGGATGATGCCGCATGAGTCCGGCGGACCTCATTCCGGCTGACGTCAGCCTCAACGCGGCGATGGCGATCTGCGCGGTCGCCTTCATCGCGGGAACGGCGCGGGGTTTCTCCGGGTTCGGCTCGGCGCTGATCTTCATGCCGCTCGCGAGCTCGATCGCCGACCCGCGGCTGGTCGCAGCACTGCTTTTGATCATCGACTTCGTCGCGGCCGCGCCACTGCTGCCGAATGCGTGGGAAAAGGCCGATCGCAAGGCTACTGCGATCATGGCGCTTGGCGCGCTGATCGGCGTGCCCATCGGGACATACTTCCTCAGCCGGCTGGAGCCTGTAACAACCCGCTGGATCATTTCCGTCTTCGTATTCGCGCTGCTGCTGCTTCTGCTCTCCGGCTGGCGTTATCGTGGCAAGGACCACGCAGCTATCGCGGTCGGCATTGGCGGGCTGGCGGGGTTTTGCAGCGGGCTGGGG
>NZ_LLYB01000123.1:99730-143493 GCF_001440475.1 Bradyrhizobium lablabi
GATTTCATCCGTCGTGGCCCGTGCCAATATCGTGCTGTTCTTCGGCGCGTCGGATTTCTTCTCGGCCGTCAGCTACACCGCGACCGGGCTGATCACGCTGGATGCGATCAAGCTCGCGTTCGTGGTCGGTCCCGTCTACGCCTGCGGCGTCTGGTTCGGCGCTTCCCTGTTCGGCAAGGCCAGCGAAACCGTGTTCCGCGCGATCTGCTACGCGCTGATCGCGGCGGCGGTGATTTTTGGATTGCCGGTGTTGGACGGCGTGCTGCGGTAGACTCGGACCCGGGCAAAGGCGCAAGCGCCATCAGTTGATCGACGCCCCTCGCCGCCGCTGCTTCGCCGGCCGCGCTTCCGGCTCGGGATCCCTTAACGCACCGATCCGCCGCAATGCCGCTTCAGCGGCGCGCTCGCCGCTCTCCCAGGCGCCGTCGATCGTTCCCCACAGCGTTTCATGGGTGGCCTCGCCGGCGAGATACATGCAGCCGATCGGCTCGGTCAGAACCTTGCGCGAGGATTGCCCGCCCGGACCGGCCGCCGACATCGCACCGAGCGCGAATGGCGCAGCGTTCCAGCGCGTCGCGCTCGATTTCTTCACTGCGGCCGCCGCCTCGCTGCCGTACAGTTTTGTCAGCCATTCCACCGCAAACGCCACCATGGCCTTCTCGCCCTGCGCGGAAAGATCGCGACCGAACGAGCCGCCGACATCGAGGGTGCAGAGCGAAGACCCGCCGATATTGGCGTACATCAGCGCCGTCTTCGTCGAATTGCTCTGCTCGACGACGACGTCGTCACGGGCGAGGCCCAGCGGATTGCCCGAGATCTGCAGCGCAATCCGGTCGTAGCTGCCGAGACTAAGTTTCGACGCCGCGTCGAGCATGCGCTTCGGAATGTCGGGCGCGAATTTGATATTGCCCGCGGCCAGCACGTTGGTTGACACCGTAATGACGGCCGCACGCGCAACGATCTTGCCGGCCGACGTTTCCACTGTGACGTCGCGGTTGCTCCAGGACATCCGGTTGGCCGGCGTCGACAGCGCCACCGGCACCTGCTCGCCGAGCCTTGCGATCAGCGTGCCCAATCCCTGGCGGCACCCGATCGCGGTGTTGCGATCCTGCGCGCGGGCCTTGTCGCCGACGGAAACGTCTTTCAGATCCTTGCCGGAGAAGCCGGCTCCCAGGACGAACTCGGCCGTATCCACCCACACGCCGAGATCCTTCGGCAGAACGGAGGCGCAGGAGACGTCGAGACGCCGCGCGGCCTCGTCTATGGCACGGTTGGTGCGCACCAGCGCCGCCAAAAATTCCTCGGTCTCGCCGGCGCGGGCGTTGCGGCGGCCGATGCGGATCTTCTGGCCCGACGGCGCGGTCGTGATCTCGAGGCCCGCTGATCGCGCCAGCTTGATCATCGGATTGGTTTCGGGATTGTGCATCCAGCGCGCACCGCGATCGAACGGCACGTCGAAGGTCGAAGTATCGGTCTGGCAGCGGCCGCCGATTTGATTGGCCGCCTCCACCACGATCACCTTGCGGTTCGCCGCCATGATCCGCCGCGCCGCAGCAATGCCGGCCGCGCCTGCGCCGACCACCACGATGTCGGCTTCCCGCGGCAAGGGCGCTGCTCCCGCGCGCATACCGGAAAAAACCGGAACTGCCGCCAGGCCGGCGGACGCCGACAGAAAGGTGCGGCGGGTCATTGTCATGTCATGGTTTCCACGGCCTGAAAGAAGCGAGAACAGCTAGCGAACTGTGCCGCATCTCACGTGACGCAGCAACACTCATGGTAAATCAATCATGATTGATCCCTCTTGGGCATGAACTAAATTGAAACGGCTTGCGACCATGATAAGGAAACAAAAAAAGCGGAAGAAAAGCCGTGCTTGGGGAGTTTCATGGGCGTAGTGCTCGACACCATCGGCCAAGTGATTGCGGGCTACCTGCAGAAGGAAGTCCCGGGCTATGAGCCGTTCACGCCCAGCGACCCCGAGCATCTGCGCGGGGTCATCCAGCCTGGCGACGTGCTGCTGGTCGAGGGCAACAACCGCATCTCCGGCATCATCAAATATCTCACGCAGTCCACCTGGTCGCATGGCGCACTCTATGTCGGCCCGGTCGATGGCGCGTTTGAGCCCGACGGCGAGCCGCATGTGCTGATCGAGGCCAATATCGGCGAAGGCGTGACCTCGGCCCCGCTGTCGAAATATTTTCCCTATCACACCCGCGTCTGCCGCCCGATCGGCCTGTCCTACGAGGACCGCACCACGGTGTGCCGCTACGCCATCAACCGGATCGGCTTCGGCTACGACACCAAGAACATCGTCGACCTGATGCGCTATCTGATCCCGCTGCCGGTGCCGCAGCGCTGGCGGCGGCGCATGATCGCGTTCGGCTCCGGCGATCCCACAAAAATCATCTGCTCGGCGCTGATCGCGCAGGCGTTCGACGCCGTGCGCTACCCGATCCTGCCCAAGATTACCCGCGCCGCCTCACGCAAGGCCCGGCGCGAGATCCTGCATATCCGCGATTCCTCGCTCTACATGCCGCGCGATTTCGACATCTCGCCCTATTTCGAAATCGTCAAACCCACCATCGTGCACGGCTTCGACTACACCGCACTCCACTGGGCCGACAAACAAAAGCCGCTCGCGGAGGTAGCGGGCGAATTCGGTGTGTTTCCAGAGGTCAAGTCGCCGCCGCTTGTTCCTGAAGAGATTGACCAGGAAGCGCCGCTTCCGGTTGAAGAAGTGATCGTCGAGGAAGTGACCATCGAAGCCACGATGATCGAGCGCGTCACCGTATCGGAACACTATCTCGCCGTCGAATATGTCGCCGTCCGCCCGCCGGAGCGCCGCATGAAGCCGCGGACGCAGGAGACGGTGGCGTAAGAGCACGACCCCGTAGAGTGAGCAAAGCCACCGTGTCGCGCGAATGTGCGCCCGATGACAGGCTCCGCGTGCCCACCGCCCTTCTGTCAGACCTCATCCTGAGGAGGCGCGTAGCGCCGTCTCGAGGATGAATGGCACTAGCGGGGGCCTCGTGATTCGAGACGGCGCTGCGCGCCTCCTCACCATGAGGGTTTAACGTAGTCGTCAAAACCTCCCCGCCAGCGTCAACCGTACCGCCAATGGCTCTGCCGGATGCACGTGTCGGTCGGCGACGCCGCCGATCGGCTCGCCCGGCAATCGCGACAAATAATAGTATTCGATCTGATTGGTCTTCGCGTTGAACAGATTGAGCACGTCGAGCTGCAGCTTTAGCTCGTTGTCGAATCTGTATCCCGCCCGCGCATTGAAGATCAGCGATGATTGCGAGCGAACGCTGTCGTCCTCGATCAGGGGACGCGGGCCGAAATAGCGCCCGCGCAGCGCGCCGAACCAGCCGGTATCGCCGCCGAACGTCACGCCGCCGGCCGCCACCCATGCCGGCGCGCCCGGAATGAAATTGCCGGCGGGATCGAAATCGGTGAAGCGGGCGCGGGTATAGGCGAGGTCGAGATCCAGCTTCATCCACGGCAGCACTTGATACTGGTTGGTCCACTCGACGCCGACGCGCCGGCTCGGGCGGCTCGGCTCGGTGGTGCCGGCGTCGCCGACGAACAGCAATTCCGAGTCGAAGTTCAGCACGAACACCGCGAGCGAGCTGGTGAGCCCTTCGAGCGCCCTGGTGCGGATGCCGATCTCCGCGCCCTTCGATCGCACCAATAGCGGCACACGGTCCTGCGGCGTCACCTTGTCGATCGGATCGACGGTGATCGTCGCCCCCCTGATGTCGTTGGAGTGCAGGCCATAGCCGGCATTGCCGTAGAACTCGGTCTTGTACCAGGGCCCCAGCACGATCCCGGCCTTGGGGCTCGTCATCGACGCCTGTGCATTGCCGGAATTCTCCGGCGTGTCGCCGATCACCCTCCCCGCAAAATAGTCCTCGCGGATACCGATCGTGGTGCGCAGCCAGTCGGTCCAGCGCGCCGTCGTGTCGGCCCACAGGCCGACATTGCCCTCGCGCACGCTGTCTTCGCGCACGGTCGAAAGCGTCTCGCGCTGCAGCGTCTTGAACAGGCCGACCCGGATATCGTCGGCGCGCGTCTGCAGCCCGATACGAGTCTGGGTTTCGATACCGCCCACACGCATGTCGAAGGCGTGGCTGGCATTGAGGCCATAGACCGTGCGCCGGTCCATCTGGCTGAACTGATCGCCATTGACGGGGTCGTCGAGAAAATAGGTGAAATTGTTGTAGAGTCGCAGCGACGAGTTGATCACATAGGCATTGACCTTGCTCTGCCCATATTCGCTCGATTGCGCCCAATTGCTCGACAGCGAAAGCCGGCTCGCAACGCCGCCATCGGTCGGATCGAGCGAGCCGAACCGGCCGATCACGCCTTGATCGATCGCGCGCTGCGCCACCTGGTCGGTCGAATTCCAGCCGTTGGAATAGGCCATCGCCGAGAGCGTAAAGCCATCGGTTGATGTGCCCTGGCTGTAGCGCAGCACGCCGTTGAGCTTGCGCACATTGTCGGGAACGTCCCACGGGCCGTTGTATTTGACGCCTTCGACGGCGGCGAGCAGCGTACCCGCACCGACCGCGGTCGACCCCGCTGCCAGCCCGCGGTGGTAGCCGAAGCTGCCATTGGTCGTCTCCAGAATGTTCTTCGGCAGTTTGTTGATGTAGTCGATGGCGAGGGCACCGGCGGAGCCGAAGTCGCCGACGTCAGCGAAGTACGGACCTTTTCGTACATTCACCGACTGGATCAGTTCGGGAATCATGAAATTGATGTCGGCATAGCCCTGACCGTGACCATGGGTCGGCATGTTGACCGGCATGCCGTCGACTTTGATCGAGAGATCCGTGCCGTGGTCGAGATTGAAACCGCGCAGAAAATACTGGTTGGCTTTGCCCTCGCCCGAATGCTGGGTGACGATCAGCCCCGGCACCACCTCCAGCGCCTCTCCGGGGCGCGAGAAGGGCCGCGCGTTCACCTCCGCGCCGCTGATGGTCAGGGCGCTGGCCGCGGTTGGTTGCATGTATGCCGGCCCCGCGGTCGCAGACTCGGAAGTGACGCCGCCGCGGACCTGCGGTGGGACAGGGGCGGTCGGCTGAACTGCGGATACCGTTCTCGCGGTCTGCTGGCGCCGCGGTGGCTTGGGCCGGCTGCGCGGCCGCGTTTCGGGGGGATTTACCGTCACGGCAGGAAGCTGGCTTGAGCCTGCCACGGCATCGCTCTGCGCGTCGGCTGGTCCCAGGACCAGCAACGATGCGGCAGCCGAAAATGCTCCCCAGGCAACCCGACGCAATGCTCATGCCCCCGCATGATAACTGCTACAATCGCGCGACCCATGAGTTCAAGGTAACGCAGCACCTCACCCTAGTAAACGCAGTATGATGTTACAATAAAAATATCATACCGCCTCTCCGACGGAATTCCATGCAACGGATCACCATCACCATCGAAGACGATCTGCTCGCCGAGATCGATGCAGCGGCGGAAGCGCGCGGCTATCAGAACCGCTCCGAGATCATCCGCGATCTCGCCCGCTCGGGACTGCAGCAGAGCGCCGAGGACGTCGCGCCGTCGGGCCAATGCGTCGCCGCTCTGGTCTATGTCTACGATCACGCCGCGCGCGACCTGTCAAAACGGCTGGTGCAGAATTTCCACGGCCACCATGAGCTGTCGCTGGCTACGTTGCATGTCCATCTCGACGACGATAGCTGCATGGAGGTGACGGCGCTGAAGGGCGCCAGCGGCGAGGTCCGGCATTTTGCCGACCACATCATTGCCGAGCGCGGCGTGCGGTACGGCCGCGTCGTGATGATCCCGACGGCATCCGACAAGAAGCCGAAAGCGCGCAAGCACGGCCATCATCACGATTAGGGTGAGGACGCGTAGCCCGGATGGAGCGCAGCGCAATCCGGGTAACTCGACCTTTCGGACAAGCTGCCCCGGATTTCGCTTCGCTCCATCCGGGTTACGAATCCGCGCTACCTGTCGGAGCGGCCGATCACCGCCATCAACTCCGCGATCTTCTCGCGCTGGTCGGCCTTGTTGCCGCTGGTGATCGCGTGTTCGACGCAATGCGAGACGTGATCCCGCAGCACTTCCTCCTCGACGCGCCGCAACGCGGCCCGCACGGCGGAAATCTGCGTGACGATGTCGATGCAGTAGCGGTCCTCGTCGACCATTTTTGACAGGCCGCGGACCTGGCCCTCGATCCGGCTGAGACGCTTTTGACAGGATGCCTTGATGTCTTTTCGCATGAGGCCTATATACCCCTACAGGGTATAGGTTTCAAGCGCCGGAGCGGACGATGAACAGGAATGAAAACGCCGATCGAAACGGCGCCCCGAAGAGCGCCTGCTGCGACGGCCATGGCCACGCTCACCATCATCACAGTGACGCCCAGGCGACCGTACGCGACCCCGTCTGCGGCATGAAGGTGAATCCCGAAGCCAGCAAGCACCGCTTTGACTACAAGGGCGAGACCTTTCATTTCTGTTCGGCCGGCTGCCGCACCAAATTCGCCGCCGATCCCCTCGCCTATCTCGAAAAGGACAAGCGGCCGAAGCCTGCCGTGCCGGAAGGCACCATCTACACCTGCCCGATGCATCCGGAGATCCGACAGGTCGGTCCCGGAAGCTGCCCGATCTGCGGCATGGCGCTGGAGCCCGAGGTTGCAAGCCTCGATGCACCGCCCAATCCGGAACTGGCTGACATGACGCGCCGCTTCTGGATCGGCCTCGTGCTCGCGCTGCCGGCCGTCGTCCTCGAAATGGGCGGCCATCTCGTCGGCGGTCACGGCTGGGTCGATCCGACGCTGTCGAACTGGATCCAGCTCGCGTCGGCCACGCCCGTGGTTCTCTGGGCCGGCTGGCCGTTCTTCGTGCGCGGCTGGCAATCGCTACAGACGCGCAATCTCAACATGTTCACGCTGATCGCGATGGGCACCGGCGTCGCCTATGTCTACAGCGTCATCGGCACGGTCGCGCCCGGCATCTTTCCCGCTACCTTCCGCGGCCATGGCGGTGCGGTCGCGGTCTACTTCGAGGCGGCCGCCGTCATCACCGTGCTGGTGCTGCTCGGCCAGGTGCTCGAACTGCGCGCCCGCGAGGCGACGTCAGGCGCGATCAAGGCGCTGCTGCAACTCGCGCCGAAGACCGCGCGCCGCATCGGCGACGATGGCACGGACCACGAAGTCGAGATCGACGCGCTCGCCGTCGGCGACAGATTGCGCGTCCGGCCGGGCGAAAAGGTGCCGGTCGACGGCATCATCCTCGAGGGCCGCTCCTCGCTCGACGAAGCGCTGGTGACCGGCGAATCCATGCCGGTCACCAAGGAGGTAGGCAGCAAGGTCATCGCCGGCACCCTCAACCAGTCCGGCGGCTTCGTCATGCGCGCCGAGAAAGTCGGACGCGACACGCTGCTGTCGCAGATCGTGAAAATGGTGGCGGACGCGCAGCGTTCCCGCGCGCCGATCCAGCGGCTGGCCGATCAGGTCGCCGGCTGGTTCGTGCCGATGGTGATCGTCGTGGCGCTGATCGCGTTCGGCGCCTGGGCCTGGTTCGGACCCGAACCGCGCCTGGCGTTCGGTCTCGTCGCCGCCGTCAGCGTGCTCATCATCGCCTGCCCCTGCGCGCTTGGCCTGGCCACACCGATGTCGATCATGGTCGGCGTCGGGCACGGCGCGCAGGCCGGCGTGCTGATCAAGAACGCCGAAGCGCTGGAGCGTATGGAGAAGGTCGACACGCTGGTGGTCGACAAGACCGGAACGCTCACCGAAGGCAAACCGAAGGTGACCACCATAGTGCCAGCTACCGGATTCGAGGAGACCGATATTCTGCGGCTGGCGGCGACCGTTGAGCTGGCAAGCGAACACCCTCTGGCCGACGCCATCGTGCGAGCAGCCAAAGAGCGCAATCTCGCCCTTGGCAAGGTCGATGAATTCGACTCGCCGACGGGCAAGGGCGCCACCGGCAAGGTCGACGCCAAGACCATCGTGCTCGGCAATGCGAACTTCCTGCAATCCCTCGGCATCGACGCGCAGGCGTTGAACGATCAGGGCGAGCGTCTGCGTGGCGAGGGCGCGACCGTCATCAACATGGCCGTTGACGGCAAGCTGGCTGGACTGTTCGCCATCGCCGATCCGGTGAAAGCATCGACGCCGGAAGCACTGAAGGCGCTGGCGGCCGAAGGCATCAAGGTCATCATGCTGACCGGCGACAACAAGACCACGGCGAACGCCGTTGCGAAGAGTCTTGGCATCGACGACGTCGAGGCGGAAGTGCTGCCCGATCAGAAGAGCGCGGTGGTCGCGAAGCTGCAGAAGGCCGGAAAGATCGTCGCGATGGCCGGCGACGGCGTCAACGACGCGCCGGCGCTTGCGGCAGCCGAAGTCGGTATCGCCATGGGCACCGGCACCGATGTCGCGATGGAAAGCGCAGGCATCACGCTGTTGAAGGGCGATCTTGTCGGCATCGTCCGCGCCCGCCGCCTGTCGCAGGCGACGATGAGCAACATCAGGCAGAACCTGTTCTTCGCCTTCATCTACAACGCCGCCGGCATCCCGATCGCCGCCGGCATTCTCTATCCCGCATTCGGGCTATTGCTGTCGCCGATCATAGCGGCCGCCGCGATGGCGCTGTCGTCGGTGAGCGTCGTCGGCAACGCGCTGCGACTGCGGCTGACGCGGCTGTAGTACGCGAAAAGCGAGCCAGCGGTCAGTCGTCATGCCCGGGCTTGTCCCGGGCATGACGAGAATGAAGATTACGCCGCCCTCGCCGTCCCTCGAGGTAGTCCTGCGCGCGCCAGTCCACCATACAACGCCTCATCAGGCATTTCCGATTTCAGGATTCCGCGCACCGCGATCAGCTTCTCGATATCGATGCCGGTTTCAAAACACTTGCTCTCGCACAGGAACACCAGATCCTCGAACACGACATTGCCGGTCGCGCCCGGCGCGAACGGACAGCCGCCGAGGCCGCCGAGCGATCCATCAAGCACGCGCGCGCCGGCATCGAGCGCGGCGGAGGCGTTGGCGATGCCCATGCCTCTGGTGTCATGCAGGTGGATGCAGATCGGCTTTGCGCCCGCGATCTTCACCGCGCCTGCGACGAGGTCGCCGACCTGCTTCGGCCCGGCATAGCCGACCGTATCGGCAATCGCGACCATGTCGACGCCGGCGTCGAACAGCTTTTCCGTCAGCCGCAACACTTCCTTTGGGTCCACCGCGCCCACGATCGAACAGCCCAGCGCCATCGAGATCGCGGAGTTCACCACCGGCTTGTGCGCGCTGGCGTCGCGCAGCTCGCAAAGGCGCCTCACATTGGCAATCGCCGACTCGCGCGAGCGGTTGGCGTTGGCCTGGCTGTGCTCCTCCGTCGCCGAGACCACCGTCGCCACTTCAGCCACGCCAGAGGCGAGGGCCTCGTTGACGCCGCGCTCGTTCAGCGTCAGCGCAATTCCGTACGCCCCCGGCAGCGACGCCACCGTCGCGATGATGTCGCGCACGTCGGCAAATTGCGGAAAGGTCTTCGCCGGCAGGAACGAGCCGACCTCGAAATGGCGCACACCGGCAGCATATTCGTCGCGGATCCAGCGCTGCTTGGCGGCGGTGGATGGAAACGTCTTCACAAGCTGCAGGCCGTCGCGCAGGCCGACCTCGCGCAGCACGATCTTGTTGTCGGGATAGAGTTCCTGGAGGCGGGTCATGGCAACCTCTTGTTTTTGACGGCAGCGTCGTTTCCCCGGGGCCGGCAGGCTCTTGCCGAAGCCCTTGTCTGTATCTACCTCTCGCAAGGGTTTTTTCACAAGAGGCCAGACCGCCATGTTGGACGCCGCCGTCAAGGCGCTATCGCAGATCCTGTCGCCGCCGATGCGCACCATTTTGTGGCGCTCGATCGGGCTGGCGCTGGTGCTGATCACGGTGCTGGCCGTCGGATTGCAGCGGCTGTTGAGCTGGTTTGCAGATTACGGCGAGGGCTGGGCGGAGGCGATGCTCGGGCCGGGCTTCCACACCTCGCTCCACATCCTGTCCTGGATCATTTCGATCGCGGCCGGACTTGGCGTTGTCCTCGGCGGCATCTTCCTGATGCCGGCGGTCACCTCGCTGATTGCGAGCGTGTTCGTCGACGATGTTGCCGAGCACGTCGAGCGCGAGCATTACCCGGCGGAGCGCCCCGGCGACGCGCTGCCGCTCGGCATCGCGATCCCCGAAGGCATCAAGACGGCGCTGTTGACCATCCTGGTCTACCTGATCGCCCTGCCCTTCGTGCTGTTCGCCGGCGCGGGTTTTATCATTTTCTTCATCGCCACCGCCTGGCTGCTGGGGCGCGAATATTTCGAACTCGCGGCGATGCGCTTCCGCTCGCCGGCGGAAGCCAAGGCGATGCGGAAGGATAATGCAGCGACCGTGTTCACCGCGGGCCTGTTCATCGCGGCCTTCGTCTCGATCCCGATCGTCAATCTGGCGACACCCGTGTTCGGCATGGCCTTCATGGTCCACATGCACAAGCGGCTGTCAGGCCCGCGGCCGGAGCTGATCGAGCCGGCGAGGAAGATGCCGGTGGCCTAAGGCCGAGCTGCTAGTCCGTCATTGCGAGGAGCGAAGTGACGAAGCAATCCATCTATCCCCGCGCGGAGGGATGGATTGCTTCGCTTCGCTCGCAATGACGGTTTTGAGGTCGCGCCAGGGCCCCTCACACCGTCTTTTCCGGCCAGCGGCAGAGATCGTTGATCAGGCACACCTCGCAGCGCGGCTTGCGGGCGAGGCACGTATAGCGCCCGTGCAGGATCAGCCAGTGATGGGCGTGCAGCATAAATTCGGACGGGATCACCTTTTCCAATCCCAATTCGACTTCGAGCGGCGTGTTGCCCGGCGCGAGGCCGGTGCGGTTGGCGACGCGGAACACATGCGTATCCACCGCCATCGTGTGCTCGCCATAAGCCATGTTGAGCACGACATTGGCGGTCTTGCGCCCCGCCCCCGGCAGTGTCTCGATCTCGGCGCGGGTGCGCGGCACCTCGCCGCCGAACTCGGTGATCAGCTTTTCCGACAGCGCGATGACGTTCTTCGCCTTGTTGCGATAGAGCCCGATGGTCTTGATGTACTCGCGCACTTTCTCCTCGCCGAGCTCCAGCATCTTCTCCGGCGTGTCGGCGACGGCGAACAGCGCGCGCGTCGCCTTGTTGACGCCGGCGTCCGTGGCCTGCGCCGACAGCACGACCGCCACCAGCAGTGTGTAGGGATTGAGATGTTCGAGCTCGCCCTTCGGCTCCGGATTGGCCTTGCGAAAGCGGCTGAAGGCCTCATGGATCTCCGCCGGCGTCCAGGCTTTTGATTTTGCCTTCGGCTTACCGGCCTTCCTGGCTGGTTTGCCTGGCGAGGATGGAATGCCCGGTTTTTTGGCACCCGGTTTTGTAGCGCTCTTGGAGCGGATGATTTTGGCCATGATCGGGATATACTGATACGCGATGACCGCAAGCAACGACTTTGATCCGGCGCTTGACCAGCCGACCCTGTTTTCGGCGCGGGTCACACCGCATCGCTCGCTCAACCGCACCGGCTTTCTGGTGCTGATGACGTTCATCAGCGCGGTAAGCTTTGTCACCGGCATTGCGTTCTGGATGATGGGTGCATGGCCGGTGCTCGGCTTCTTCGGCCTCGACATGCTCGTGATCTACTGGGCGTTCCGGATCAATTTCCGCAGTGCTGATGCCACCGAGGACATCGTGGTGACGCCGTCGGAATTGCGGGTGCGGCGGGTCAGTCATCGTGGCCATCTGATCGAATGGTCGTTCAATCCGCTCTGGGTGCAGCTAGAGCAGACCGGCGATCCAGAATTCGGGATCGAACACCTTTATCTGGTCTCCCGTGGCCGCCGGGTTTCGATCGGCCACTTCCTTGGGCCAGACGAAAAGGCAAGCTTTGCCAAAGCCTTACTGGCAGCGTTGCAAACTGCCAAACGCGGCATCACCTACAACCCGATCACGTAGTGCCTTATCGGAAATCGGGTGGTTTGGACCGCGCATGAGCCCTAAATCAGACCCCATGATGATATCAGCCATACATGACGAGCGCCTGGCCAGACCGGGCCTCCAGAGCGCCGCGCAACGCGACTACGATTCCGTGCGCCGCGCCATCGCCTTCATCTCGGAGCACTGGCGCGCGCAGCCGACCATCGAGGCGATGGCGGACGCCGCCGCCCTGACGCCGGATGAGTTGCACCATCTGTTCCGCCGCTGGGCCGGGCTGACGCCGAAGGCCTTTATGCAGGCGCTGACGCTCGACCACGCCAAGGGCCTGCTGCGCGACTCCGCCAGCATTCTCGATGCCGCCCTCGACTCCGGGCTCTCAGGCCCGGGCCGGCTGCATGATCTGTTCGTGACCCATGAGGCGATGTCGCCGGGCGAATGGAAGAACGGCGGCGCCGGCATGATCCTGCGCTACGGCTTCCATGCCTCGCCGTTCGGCACCGCCATCGTGATCGCCAGCGACCGCGGGCTGGCGGGTCTTGCCTTCGCCGACCCCGGTCAGGAACAGGTCTCGTTCGCCGACATGAAGCGGCGCTGGCCGAACGCGACCTATGTCGAGGACCACGACGGCACCGTTGGTCTCGCGCAGCGCATCTTCGATACCAGGCTGTGGCGGCCGGACCAGCCGCTGCGCGTGGTCCTGATCGGCACCGATTTCGAGGTGCGAGTTTGGGAGACGCTGCTGAAGATCCCGATGGGCCGCGCGGTCTGCTACTCCGACATCGCCAACAAGATCAGCAAGCCGAAGGCCTCGCGCGCCGTCGGCGCCGCCGTTGGCCGCAACCCGGTGTCGTTCGTGGTTCCCTGCCATCGCGCGCTTGGCAAGGGCGGCGCACTGACCGGCTATCACTGGGGCATCACGCGGAAACAGGCGATGCTCGGCTGGGAAGCCGGCCAGGTGGGCGTGCACTGACGGCGCTCGCCGCGCAGGATGCCACTCGGCATCGGAACATCTCCCGCGCGCAGGCGGCACTTCCCCGGGGAACGAGCGGGTAGCCTAAGTCGTTGCCTCTGGATGGTAATTTCCAGCGAGCCGACGCAGTTGCCCCTCTCCCGGCGTGCCCAACAGTGACGATTGACGATCGCAAATTGATCGCTCACAACCCCTGTCTCAACAGTGGAAGGTGAGCCCATGCAAGAACGTCGTCCGGTGATGCTGGCCATATTGGATGGCTGGGGCTGGCGCGAAGACCCGGCCGACAATGCCGTTCGGCAGGCTCACACACCGAATTTCGATCGTCTCTGGGCCACGAGCCCGCACGCACTCCTGAAGACGTCGGGACGCGATGTCGGACTGCCCGATGGTCAGATGGGCAATTCCGAAGTTGGACATTTCAACATCGGCGCAGGCCGCATCGTGATGCAGGACCTGCCGCGGATCAATGACGCGATCGCGTCCGGCAGTATCAAATCCACCGAAGCGCTCCGCTCCCTGATCCAGGCGCTGAAGCAGAGCAGCGGCACTTGCCATCTCGTCGGCCTGGTCTCTCCCGGCGGGGTACATTCGCATGAGGACCACGCCGCGGCGCTGGCCGGCATCCTCACCGACAACGGCGTGCCATCGGTCGTGCACGTCCTCACGGATGGCCGCGATACGCCGCCGAAATCGGCGATCGATAGTTTGATGCGGCTGGAAGCTGCGCTTCCGCCGTCGGTCCCGGTTGCCACCGTGATTGGACGATACTACGCGATGGACCGCGACAAGCGCTGGGATCGCGTAGCCAGGGCCTATAACGCTATCGTCGAAGCCGAAGCTCCGCGATTCCCCGACGCGCGATCGGCGATATCTGAGGCGTATGCAAAGAATCTCACTGACGAGTTCGTCGAACCGTCGGTGATCGGCAATTACGGCGGCATCCGGGACGGCGACGGTGTGCTGTGCTTCAACTTCCGCGCCGATCGCGTCCGCGAGATTCTTGGCGCGATGCTTGATCCGTCGTTTGCTGCTTTCCCGCGCGGGCGCAAGGTTCATTTCGCCGCCGCGGTCGGGATGACGCAATACAGCGACGTTCTGGACAAGCTGATGCACACGATATTTCCGGCGGAGACGTTTCCGAACATCTTGGGGGAAGTCACGTCTGCCGCGAACCGCACCCAATTGCGCCTCGCCGAAACGGAAAAATATCCCCATGTCACCTATTTTCTCAACGGTGGACGAGAGGAGCCCTTTCCCGGCGAAGACCGCATCATGGTGCCCTCGCCCAAGGTCGCAACCTACGACCTGCAACCGGAAATGTCGGCGCCGGAGTTGACGGCAAAAGTCGTGGAGGCAATCGACTCGGGCAAGTACGACTTGATCGTCCTGAACTATGCCAATCCCGACATGGTGGGCCACACGGGAAGCCTGCCGGCCGCGATCAAAGCGGTCGAAACCGTCGATACCGGGCTCGGGAAAATCGCAGATGCGATTCAAAGAGCTGGTGGCGCGCTGCTGGTTACTGCCGACCACGGCAACTGCGAGATGATGCGTGACCCCGCAACTGGCGGACCGCATACCTCGCACACAACGGGGCCGGTGCCGCTGTTGCTCCAGGGCGGCGGCGACGTGTCATTGGCGGACGGCCGATTGGCAGACATTGCCCCGACGTTGCTCGACTTGATGCAATTGCCGAAGCCGACAGACATGACCGGCGTGTCATTGCTGCGCCCGCAGAAACGAGACTAGGCGATGGCGTTTTCGATCTAGAAGTCGGTCAGGCCGAGCACGTCGGTCATCGTGTAGAAGCCGGGTGCCTTGCCCCGCGCCCACAGTGCGGCCTTGACGGCACCCATCGCGAACATGGTGCGATCCTCGGCGCGATGGGTCAGTTCGATCCGCTCCATGGCGCCTGCGAAGATCACGCTGTGATCGCCGGTGACAGTGCCGCCGCGCAGCGAGGCAAAGCCAATGTCGCCAGGCCGTCGCGCGCCGGTCTCGCCGTCGCGGCCGCGCGCGGAGCGGGCATGCAGGTCGACGCCGCGGCCGGCGGCGGCGGCTTCGCCGAGCAGGAAGGCCGTGCCCGACGGCGCGTCGATCTTGGCCTTGTGGTGCATCTCGACGATTTCGATGTCGAAACTTTCGTCCAGCGACTGCGCGACGCGCTTGACCAGGGCTGCAAGCAGATTGACGCCGAGGCTCATATTACCGGACTGCACGACGACGGCACGCGAGGTGACGCTCTTGATGACAGCCATGTCTGACGCCGACAGCCCGGTCGTGCCGATGACATGGACCAGGCCGCGTTGGGCGGCGATGGCGACATTGGCGATGGTGGCGCCCGGAATGGTGAAATCGACAATCGCGTCGGCGTTGGCCGACAGCGCCCACAGGTCGGCCGAAAGTTTGACGCCGTTTTCCGGCAGCCCGGCCAGCACGCCGGCATCCTTGCCCAGAAGTTCCGATCCCGGCGCTTCCAGCGCACCGGTCAGAACCGCACCCGGCGTCTCGGAAATGACGCGCACCAGCGCGCGGCCCATCCGGCCGCCGGCCCCCGCAACGATCAATCGCATATTGGCCATGGCTTTTACCTCTGCTGGGGGTATAGCCGGGGCGGGCTATTACGGCAACCAATCAGGGTTCCATCAGCCGTCACGGCTGCGGGCCGTCATAGCCCTCGATGACGATCAGCTCCGCGATCGAGTGCGGCTGCCGCAGCTTGATGTTGGCCTGGTACTCCGGCGAATGGTAGCAGGCCAGCGCCTGCTCGTAGCTGTCGAACTCGATCACCACGTTGCGCGAGCGGCTCTGGCCCTCGACGGCAGTGAATTGGCCGCCGCGCACGACATAGCGGCCGCCGAATTTCTTGAAGATAGCGGGGTTGGCCGCCGCATAGGGCTTGTAGCCCTCGTCATTGTTCACGTCGACGCGACCGATCCAGTAACCTTTGGCCATTTCACTTCTCCCGTTTCTTGTCTCGTTGGTTTCGCTAACCCAGCGCCTGCCTGATTTCCGCCTGGACGGCATCCGCCGCCGCCCTGGGATCGGCGGCTTCCGTGATCGGGCGTCCGACCACCAGATAGTCCGCGCCGGCGGCAATCGCCCGCGCCGGCGTCATGATACGCTTCTGGTCACCGGTCGCAGTACCCGCCGGGCGAATGCCCGGCGTCACCAGGTTCATCTGGTGGCCGACGATCTTGCGCAACGCCGCCGCCTCTTCCGGCGAACTGACGAGGCCGTCGACGCCGAGCACCTGCGCCTGCTGCGCGCGCGCTTCCACCAGGTCCGAGACGTTGAGGCGATAGCCCGCGGCATGCAGATCGCCGTCGTCATAGGAGGTCAGCACGGTGACGGCGAGAATCTTCAAGCCCGATCCGGAGCGGGCCTCGACCGCGGCCTTCATGGTCTGCGGATAGGCATGCACCGTGAGAAAGGTCGCGCCGAGTTTGGCGACGCTCTCGACGCCGCGCGCCACCGTGTTGCCGATGTCGTGCAGCTTGAGATCGACGAATACCTTCTTGCCCGACTTCGCCAGTTGCTGCACCAGCGGCAATCCGCCGGCATAAGCGAGCTGGTAGCCGATCTTGTAAAAACTCACGCTGTCGCCGAGTCGCGCGATCATCGCTTCTGCCTCAGTCACCCCAGGCAAATCGAGTGCGACGATCAGGCGGTCCTTAGGCGCGATATCGGCTGGCTGCATGTCACCTCACATCATGCGTTGGGAAATGTCGATCAACTGCCGCACCATGGCTTTCAGCCCGTCGCTGTCGGCGGCATTCTTCAGGCGGTCCATCTCGTCATAGGCATCATCGGCGAAGGCAAGCGCGAACTGGTTCGGGATCACCTGGGCATGGCAGGCCGACAGGATCAGCCGGAGCGCGGCCAGCGCGCGGGCGCCGCCGAGCCGGTTGCCGGAGGCGGAAGCAATCGCAAACACCCGGTCGCGAAACACCTGCCCGCGAGTCTCGTGTGCATCCTGCACCCGGCTCACCCAGTCGATGGTGTTTTTCACCAGCGCCGGCACCGAGGAATTATATTCCGGCGTCACGATCAGCACGCCGTGATGGGCTCCCATCATGCGCTTCAGATTGACCGCGTGCTTCGGCACGCCGGACTTCGCCTGCAGGTCGCCGTCATAGATCGGCAGCGGAAAATCGGACAGCGAGATGCGGGTGACTTCGGCGCCTTGCTGCGCCAGCGCATGGGCCGCAACGGCGGCCAGCTTCGCATTCAGCGAGCCTGACCGTAGCGATCCCGGGATCACGAGGATTTTCAGCGCGGACATATTTGAATTCGTATTCGGGGCAGATCCGCCACGCGAATACGTGGCATCAGCCCTTGCGATACACCCAGACCCGGGCGGGCGGAAGGTTCATCCAGATCCGCTCGGAGGCTTCTGTGGACACGCCCGGCAGCGATTTCGGGATCGGCGGCGCGACCGAATAGGTGAACTGCACGAAGGGCGCCCCGGGGGCAAGCGCGACGAAGGCGTCGCGGATCAGCTTCAGGCGCGTCAGCATCGGTTTTGTCACAAGCGGCAGGCCAGAGACCACGGCGGAAGCCGGCGCGTCCAGGACGTCCTTCAGCGAGGAGCGTAGCGCATAGGCGTCGCCCTGCACCACCTTGGCCTGCGGATAGCGGTCGCGCAGCAGCGCGCAGAAGCCCGGATTATACTCGACCAGCACGAGACGCTTTTGATCGACGCCGTGTTCGATCAGCGCGTTGGTGATTGCGCCGGTCCCGGGCCCAAGTTCGACGACCGGTCCTTGCGCTTCGACGTCGACATATTCCGCCATGGTCCGGGCGAGCAACTTGCTCGACGGCATCACCGCGCCCATGTGCAGCGGCTTTTCAATCCATGAACGAAGGAAGCGAACCTCATCATCGAGACGAGGCTTCTTCAACGCACGCACGGACGATTGCAAAGGCATGTCGCTACCAGGCGGGACCCCGCTGACGAGCGGGATGTCAGAAAACAGTCATAAACACGTATAGGTCGACGGGGATATGGTCAAGCCAAACGGTAATGCGTCAGCCACGCCAAAGTGCCCGCGATCCCGCGATAAGACACTGTGCAAGCTGAATGAATCATGACTGCGCGACGCCGCGCTGTCCGGCTATCTCCGCGCGTGCGGCTACGAGCCCGCGCGGTTGCCGAAGAAGTCCTTGACCTTGGTGAAGAAGCCCGCCGCTTCCGGCTGGGTGGCCCCCGACGACAGTTTTTCGAACTCGGCAAGCAGTTCCTGCTGCTTCTTGGTCAGATTCTGCGGCGTTTCGACCATCACCTGGACATACATGTCGCCGGTCTGGCGCGAGCGCAGCACCGGCATGCCTTTTGATGCAATGCGGAAACGGCGGCCTGACTGTGTTCCAGCCGGCACTTTCACCTTGGTCTTGCCCTTGTCGATGGTCGGGACCTCGAACTCGCCGCCGAGCGCGGCTGACACCATCGAGATTGGAACCCGGCAATGCAGATCGGCGCCGTCGCGCTGAAAGAATTCGTGGGTCGCCAGCGACAGGAAGATATAGAGATCGCCGGGCGGCCCGCCGCGAACGCCGGCCTCGCCCTCACCGGCCAAGCGGATACGCGTGCCGTCCTCGACGCCTTGCGGAATGTTGACCGACAGCGTGCGGTCGCGCGTCACCCGTCCCGAGCCCGAGCAGTTCGGGCAGGCGTCCTCGATCATCTGGCCGCGGCCCTGACAGCCGGGACAGGTCCGCTCGAGCGTGAAGAAGCCCTGGGCCTGGCGGACGCGGCCGGCGCCGCCGCAGGTCGAGCAGGTCTTCGGCTTGGTGCCGGCCTTGGCGCCGGTGCCCGAACAGGGCTCGCAGGTGACGGAAACCGGAATCTCGATCTGCGCGGTCTTGCCCTGAAAGGCTTCCTCGAGCGTGATTTCCATGTTGTAGCGCAGGTCGGCGCCGCGCTCGCGGCCGCCACCGCGGCCACGCTGCCCGGCCATGCCGAACAGGTCTTCGAAAATATCGGAGAATGACGAGGCAAAGCCCGCGCCGAAGCCGGGGCCGCCGCCGCCCATGCCCTGCTCAAACGCGGCATGGCCATAGCGGTCATAGGCGGCGCGCTTCTCGCCGTCCTTCAGGACTTCGTAGGCTTCGTTGATTTCCTTGAACTTCACTTCGCTGGAGGCGTCGCCCGGATTCTTGTCCGGATGCCATTTCATCGCGAGCTTGCGGAAGGCCGCCTTGAGCTTGGAATCGTCCGCGCTTCGTTCGACTTCCAGGGTTTCGTAATAGCAGCGCTTGGTGGACATTAGTCAAACCCGCCCGAATTTCGTCTTCGTACCGAAAACACCCTCAATCGAGGATGCCGCCATCGGCTTAAAGAAAAATGACCCCCACCCATCGAACGCAAGCCGCGCGCTCTGTTGGATGAGGGTCATGATCGAAAGCCCGCTTTAAGCTGACTTCTTGTTGTTCTTGTCGTCGTCGACCTCGGTGAACTCCGCGTCGACCACGTCATCCTTGGCAGCATCCCGCTTGGCGTCCGCCTCGGCCTGCTGCTTGTACATGGCCTCGCCGAGCTTCATCGAAGCCTGCGCCAGCGTGTTGGTCTTGGCCTTGATGGCCTCGGCATCCTCGCCCTTCAGCGCTTCCTTCAGGTCGCTGACGGCGTCCTCGATGGCGCGGCGCTCGGACTCTTCGACCTTCGAACCGTGCTCGGCCAGCGCCTTCTCGGTGGAATGCACCAGCGCGTCGGCATGGTTCTTGGCGTCGACCGCCTCGCGTCGCTTCTTGTCTTCGGCCGCATTGGCCTCGGCGTCCTTGACCATCTTCTGGATGTCGGATTCCGACAGGCCGCCGGATGCCTGGATCCGGATCTGCTGCTCCTTGCCGGTCGCCTTGTCCTTGGCCGAGACGTTGACGATGCCGTTGGCGTCGATGTCGAAGGTGACCTCGATCTGCGGCATGCCGCGCGGCGCCGGCGGAATGCCCATCAGGTCGAACTGGCCGAGCACCTTGTTGTCGGCCGCCATTTCGCGCTCACCCTGGAAGACGCGGATGGTGACGGCGTTCTGGTTATCCTCGGCGGTCGAGAACACCTGGCTCTTCTTGGTCGGGATCGTGGTGTTGCGGTCGATGATGCGGGTGAACACGCCGCCCAGCGTCTCGATGCCGAGCGAAAGCGGGGTCACGTCGAGCAGCAGCACGTCCTTGACGTCGCCCTGCAGCACGCCGGCCTGGATCGCCGCGCCGATGGCGACGACTTCGTCCGGGTTGACGCCCTTGTGCGGCTCCTTGCCGAACAGCTGCTTCACGACTTCCTGCACTTTGGGCATGCGCGTCATGCCGCCGACCAGCACCACTTCGCCGACTTCGGCGGCGGTCAGGCCAGCGTCCTTCAGCGCTTTGCGGCACGGCTCGATGGTCTTCTGGACGAGATCGTCGACCAGCGCCTCGAACTTGGCGCGCGTCAGCTTCATCGTCAGATGCTTCGGGCCGGTCTGGTCCGCCGTGATGAACGGCAGGTTGATTTCGGTCTGCGCGGTCGAGGACAGCTCGATCTTGGCCTTTTCAGCGGCCTCCTTCAGGCGCTGCAGGGCGAGCTTGTCGTTGCGCAGGTTGATGCCCTGCTCCTTCTGGAACTCGTCGGCGAGATAGCTGACGAGGCGCATGTCGAAATCTTCACCGCCGAGGAAGGTATCGCCGTTGGTCGACTTCACCTCGAACACGCCGTCGCCGATTTCGAGAATCGAGACGTCGAAGGTGCCGCCGCCGAGGTCGTAGACCGCGATGGTGCCGGATTTCGATTTGTCGAGACCGTAGGCGAGCGCTGCCGCCGTCGGCTCGTTGATGATGCGCAGCACTTCGAGACCGGCGATCTTGCCGGCGTCCTTGGTGGCCTGGCGCTGCGCGTCGTTGAAGTAGGCGGGTACCGTGATGACGGCCTGCTCGACCTTCTGGCCGAGATGGGCTTCCGCGGTCTCCTTCATCTTCTGCAGGATGAAGGCCGAGACCTGCGAGGGCGAATAGGTCTTGCCGTCGGCTTCGACCCAGGCGTCGCCGTTCGATGCCTTGACGATCTTGTAGGGAACGAGCTTCTTGTCCTTCTCGACCATCGGGTCGTCGTAGCGGCGGCCGATCAGGCGCTTCACTGCGAAGAACGTACGCTCGGGATTGGTCACCGCCTGGCGCTTGGCGGGCTGGCCGACGAGACGCTCGCCATCATCGGTCACGGCAACGATCGACGGCGTCGTGCGCATGCCTTCGGCGTTCTCGATGACTTTGGCAGTCTTGCCGTCCATTACGGCGACGCACGAATTCGTGGTGCCGAGATCGATCCCAATGACCTTTCCCATGGTCCTCATATCCTTCTTTTTGCGGCAGGTTGGCTGGGCCCTGGACGGCGCACCTAACCGAACCCCCAACGTTCAAATACTCGCGATATTGCGACGGTGAGCCTCATATAGGAGGGTGGGTTATGCCTGCAAGGACCGAACGCAAGCTTAAGGCCTGAAAAGCCTGATGTTTGAAAGAATGTGTCAGCCCGGGCGGGCCTGGGCCGGCACCTGGAGCCGCGTTAAGAAGTCGGCAAGGCCGCTCATTGCCCGCGCCACGGAGGCGTTGCGCATTGGCCCGCCGCCGCGCTCCGAGGGGGAGCGGTATTTGGCCGCTGGAGGCGCCTCAAAAACAGCCCGGAGACGGGGCAGAAACGCGCAAAAAAGCCGATATATCGGAACGTAACGGGGGAACGGACGCCCACCCTGCCCTGTTGCAGGGACGTCAAAACCGCTAAAAGCGGGCCGAATGGAACGACCCCGTCGTTCCCCCAAGGCCCGAAAGATTCCATTCGAGATTCCACGCGCTGCATCGTCCGGCCGCTGAACGGCCTCCATGCAAACCCGGTAGATCCTCCATGACGCCCCTTCGATACTTTGCTGCGGTTGCCCTGATCGTTGCCGCCAATTCCTTTGTCTTCTCTTCCGCGTTTGCCGCCGACCCGGTCTTCCCGCCGGGTGCCAGGGTCGGCATGACGCCGCTGGTCGGCCTCAACAAGGCGAGGGCGTTCATCGGATTCGAGACCGAGGACCAGGGCGTCAAGGTTCTGGTCGCGGACCTGCCGGCCGAGGCCTATGGCGAGGTCGCCAATGCCTTCAAGGCCAACCCGGGCGGCGCCGGCGGCATCAAGCCGGAGAGCATCGAGACATCAGCAGGACTTGGTTACTACACGGTCGAAAACGGCAAGGATGGCGCAACCAATGTGCGCCGCTATTCGATGATCCTGCCAGGCCCGACCTTCTCCGGCTATGTCGCCGTTCAGGTGCCGGAGAACGCCTCGAAGATCTATACCGACGATGCCATCCGCCAGATGTTCGCGTCCGCCACGATTCGCAACGAAGTGCCGGTCGAGGAGCAGCTCGGCCTGATGCCGTTCAAGATGAGCGAGCTCTCGAGCTTCAAGAACATCCGCACGCTGGCGCCGGGCGCCGCCCTCATTCTCTCCGACAGCGATGAAAAGAAGGGCTTTGAGATCGCGCCCTTCATGATCATCGGCCTGATCGGCTCGACGGCGGCCTCGCCCGACGATCGCGGCCGCTTTGCCCAGCAGATCGCGACCACCATTCCCGGCGTGCGCGACGGGCGGATCACGATGTCCGAGCCGGTCCGCATCGATGGCCAGCCCGGCTACGAGACGCGGATCGACGCCGTCAGCGGCAAGGACAATACGCCTGTCACCATCGTGCAATGGCTGCGGTTCGGCTCCCAGACCTCGATGCGCATCATCGGCTCCTCGCCGCGCGACGACTGGACCAAGGCCTTTCCCCGCTTCCGCGCCGTGCGCGACGGCATTCATCCGCGGGGCTGATCGCGAAATTTGCGGCCCACGCCGCAATTTCGAGCTTTCGTTCGTACACACATGGAACTAGCCTTTTCCCCTGTAGGGTTCGCAAACAGGGGAGACGCGCTATGCTTTCTCGCAGGCTGGTTCTGACAGGTATCGGCGCGACATCGGTCGCTGCCCTCGCACCAGGAGCAATCATGGCCGCACCGATCAAGCCGGATAACGCTTCGGCGCTCATCGTCATCGACGTGCAAAACTGTTTCCTTCCCGGCGGCAGCCTCGCGGTCAAGGACGGCGATCAGGTCGTGCCCATCATCAACCGCATCGCCAAGGGCTTTGCCAATGTGGTGATGACGCAGGACTGGCACACCGCGGACCACGTCTCCTTCGCGACATCGCATTCCGGCAAGAAGCCGTTCGAGACGGTCGATCTTCCCTACGGCAAGCAGGTGCTGTGGCCGGATCATTGCGTGCAGGGCACCGAGGGCGCGTCGCTGTCGAAGGATCTCGCGATCCCGCACGCCGGGCTCGTGATCCGCAAGGGCTTCAACAAGAACGTCGACAGCTATTCGGCCTTCACCGAGGCCGACGGCAAGACCTCGACGGGGCTCGCGGCCTATCTGAAGGCGCGCAAGGTGAAACGGGTGTTCCTCGCCGGCCTCGCCACCGACTACTGCGTGGCATGGAGCGCGCTCGATGCGCGCAAGGCCGGCTTCGAAACCTATGTGATCGAGGACGCCTGCCGCGGCATCGACCTCCAGGGCTCGCTCGCCAAGGCATGGGCCGACATGACCAAGGCCGGCGTCAAGCGTATCAAGTCGGACGAAATCGCAGTGTAAGGCGTAAAGCGGACGACTCTGTCAGACCCCCATCCTGAGGCGCCGCGCTAGCTGCGTCTCGAAGGATGAAGGCCCCAGTCGGGCCGCATGGTTCGAGACGGCGCATGTGCGCCTCCTCACCATGAGGATCTAAGCCGCGCTGTTCGGCTCATTGTTCGCCGGCGCGGCCTTGGCCCCGCCCTTGGAGACGCCGACCAGCGCCGGGCGCAGGATGCGTTCGCCGATCATGAAGCCGGCCTGCACGACCTGGACCACCGTGCCCGATGGCACCGACGGATCGGGCACTTCGTACATTGCCTGCTGGAAATTCGGATCGAACTTCTCGCCGGACGGGTCGAACTTCTTGACGCCGTTCTTCTCCAGCGTGTTGAGCAGCGAGCGCTCGGTCAGCTCGACGCCTTCGATGAAGGCCTTGATGCCGGGATCGGCGGTCTCTTTCACATCTGCCGGGATCGCATCGAGCGCGCGCTGCAGATTGTCGGCGATTTCGAGAATGTCGCGGGCGAAGCCGGTGATGCCATAGGCACGCGCGTCAGCGACCTCCTTGGCGGTGCGCTTCCGCAGGTTTTCCATCTCCGCCAGCGTGCGCAGCATCTTGTCGCGCGCTTCGGTCGCCTCCTTGACCAACAGCTCCATCGATCCTTCCTCGGGATCGTCGGGCATGATGTAGGGCTTTGAGACCACGGGCTCGCCCGTCTCTGCCGGGTTTGCCGTGTTGTCATTCGGCCGCTTGGGATCGGTCATAAGGCTGCCTTCTCAAAAAACGCGTCTGGCTCAATGGGGATTTGCTGCCCGCGATATCGTGCTTTAGCGGCCGAAAATCAAGCGCGACCAGCCCGGATTAGGGTCGATTCATGGCTGATCAGCCGCCCAGCATCCGGCTGACGATCCGGGCGGCATAATCCACCGTCGGAATCACCCGTGCATAATTGAGCCGGGTCGGCCCGATCACGCCGAGAACGCCGACGATGCGGCCGGACGCATCGCCATACGGTGCGATGATGGTGGAGGAACCGGACAGCGAAAACAGCTTGTTCTCCGATCCGATGAAGATTCTAACGCCCTCGGCGCGCTCGGCGCGGCCCAACAGGTCGATGACGCCGCGCTTGGTCTCGAGATCGTCGAACAGCGACTTGACGCGTTCGAGATCTTCCAGCGCGTGCAAATCTTCCAAGAGATTGGCGTGGCCGCGCACGATCAGTTGGCGCTCCTCGTGCTCGCCGCCGGACCAGCTGGCAAGGCCCGCCTCGATCACCTTCTGCGTCAGTTGATCGAGCTCGACGCGGCTCTGCGTCATGGCGTTTTCCAGCTCAAGGCGCGCTTCGGCCAGCGTGCGGCCGCGAATCCGCGCATTGAGGAAGTTGCTCGCTTCGGTCAACGCCGAGGAAGGAACGCCGGGCGGCAGCGCCAGCACGCGGTTTTCGACCTGGCCGTCTTCGCCGACCAGCACGACCAGCGCACGCTCCGGCTCCAGCCGCACGAATTCAATGTGCTTCAGCCGCGAATTGGATTTCGCCGTCAGCACCACGGCAGCCGCGCGCGTCAGGCCGGACAGCCGCGTCAGCGCCTCGCCGAGGGCAGCCTCGACCGATTGCGCGCGACCGACGGAAGCAAGCTGGTTCTGGATCGATTCGCGTTCCGGGCCGGTGAGGTCGCCGACCTGCATCAAGGCATCGACGAAGAAGCGCAGGCCGAGTTCGGTCGGCAGCCGGCCTGCCGACGTATGCGGCGCGTAGATCAGGCCGAGCGCTTCGAGGTCCGACATCACGTTGCGGACCGAAGCTGGCGACAGCGGCACCGCGATCAGGCGAGAAATGTTGCGCGAGCCGACCGGTTCGCCGGTGGCGAGATAACTTTCGACGATTTGACGAAAAATGTCGCGCGACCGCTCGTTGAGCTGAGCCAGCCCGGCATGCGGCGCGATCAGTCCAATCGGATCGTGGTGGGCCACTAACTCTTCCTCCCAGCACCCCTAATTTGTCCATCCGGGGCCCCGATGACAAGCGCGCTTTATTCATGGCGTTTTCAGGCAGAATGGCCGTCATTCGCATGAAGAATGCGCGTCAAAACGTCATGAAATTGCAGGCAAAAGCCCTTGCCGCTGCCCGTTCCCCCTCCTACAAGCACCGCAACCGAATTTTAGCCTCGATTTCGAAAGGATTTCCCATGCGGCCAAGCCGCCGTGCGCCCGATCAGTTGCGCCCCGTGTCGCTGGAACGCGGCGTGGTCAAATATGCCGAAGGTTCCTGCATGGTTAAATTCGGCGACACCCATGTGCTGGTCACCGCGACGCTGGAAGAACGGCTGCCGCCCTGGCTGAAGGGTCAGGGCCGCGGCTGGGTCACGGCCGAATACGGCATGCTGCCGCGCGCTACCCTTGAGCGAACCCGCCGCGAGGCCGCCGCCGGCAAGCAGGGCGGCCGCACGGTGGAAATCCAGCGGCTGATCGGCCGCTCGCTGCGCGCGGCCGTCGACCTCGAAGCGCTCGGCGAGCGTCAGATCACGGTGGACTGCGACGTGATCCAGGCCGATGGCGGCACCCGCACCGCCTCGATCACCGGCGCCTGGGTGGCGCTGGCCGACTGCATCGGCTGGATGAAGAGCCGCAACATGCTGAAAACGAACGTTTTGCGCGACAATGTCGCCGCGATCTCCTGCGGCATCTATCAGGGCACGCCGGTGCTCGATCTCGATTATGCCGAGGATTCCGAGGCCGAGACTGACGCCAATTTCGTCATGACCGGCGATGGCCGCATCATCGAGGTGCAGGGCACCGCCGAAAAGACGCCGTTCTCGCAGGACGAGTTCCTGGCGCTGATGGAACTGGCGCGCAAGGGTGTCGCGCGCCTGGTGGACTTGCAGAAGCTGGCCGTCGCGTAGTCTGATTGCATATGCACCGTCGAATCACCGGCCGGCTCGTGATCGCGACCCACAATCCCGGCAAGCTCGCCGAGATGCGGGAATTGCTGGCGCCGCATGGCGTCGAGGCGGTCTCCGCGGGCGAGCTTGGCCTCGGCGAGCCCGAGGAAACCGGCAAGACGTTCCGCGCCAATGCCGCGATCAAGGCGATCGCGGCGGCAAACGCCGCGCAATTGCCCGCCTTTGCCGATGATTCCGGCCTGGTGGTCGATGCCCTCGATGGCGCGCCCGGGATCTACTCGGCGCGCTGGGCCGGCGAGGGCAAGGATTTCATGGCGGCGATGACCCGGATCGAGCGCCTGCTGCAGGAGCGCGGCGCGACCACGCCGGACAAGCGCAAGGCCCACTTCGTCTCCGCATTGTGCGTCGCCTGGCCCGACGGCCATGTCGAGGAGGTCGAGGCACGGGTCGATGGAACTCTGGCTTGGCCGCCGCGCGGAACCGCCGGTTTCGGCTATGATCCGGCCTTCCTGCCCGACGGGCATGCCAGGACCTTTGGCGAGATGACCTCGATCGAAAAGCACGGCCTACCCCCGCTCGGCCTCGGCCTGTCGCACCGGGCGCGTGCCTTCGTCAAACTGGCGGAGATCTGCCTTGGCTAGTCGCGAGCGACCACGCCTCAAAGGGGCCTTCGGCGTCTACGTGCACTGGCCGTTCTGCCTGTCGAAATGCCCCTATTGCGATTTCAACAGCCATGTCCGCCACGCGCCGATCGACGAGCAGCGTTTCGCGCGTGCCTTTGCCCGCGAGATCGGGACCACGGCGGAGCGTGCGCCAGACAAAACCGTCACCTCGATCTTTCTCGGTGGCGGAACGCCGTCGCTGATGCAGCCGCAGACCGTCGGCGCGATTCTCGATGCGATCGGCAAGCACTGGCGCGTCGCCGGCAATGTCGAGGTCACACTCGAGGCCAATCCCACCAGTGTCGAGGCGACACGGTTTCGTGGCTACCGCGCCGCCGGCGTCAACCGCGTCTCGCTTGGCGTGCAGGCACTCGACGACGCCTCGTTGAAAGCGCTGGGACGGCTCCATACTGCACGCGAAGCGCTCGATGCCGTCGCGATCGCCCGCACCGCGTTCGACCGCTACTCGTTCGACCTGATCTACGCCCGCCCCGACCAGACGCCGCAGATGTGGACGGATGAACTGAAGCTCGCGATTTCGGAAGCCGCCGAGCATCTCTCGCTCTACCAGCTCACGATCGAGGAAGGCACGCCGTTCTTCGGCCTGCATGCCGCGGGCAAACTGAAGACGCCGGACGAGACACTGGCGCGCGTGCTCTACGACGTCACGCAGGACGTCTGCGCTTCGCATGGACTGCCGGCCTACGAGATTTCCAATCACGCCCGCGAAGGCGCGGAGTGCCAGCACAATCTGGTCTACTGGCGCGGCGACGAATATGCCGGCATCGGGCCGGGCGCGCATGGCCGCCTCGACATCGACGGCGTCAGGCACGCGACCGCGACCGAGAAGCGGCCGGAGGCCTGGCTGATGCGCGTCGAGGCCAAGGGGCACGGCGTCGTCACCGACGATGACCTGAACAGCGAAGAACGCGCCGACGAATATCTGCTGATGGGATTGCGCCTCGCCGAAGGCATCGATCCCAAACGCTATGCGGCCTTGTCCGGCCGCGCGCTCGATCCGGGCCGCATCGCCATCTTGCGCGAGGAAGGCGCGATCTCCGTCGACGCCGATGGCAGGCTGCGGGTGACGAAGGACGGGTTTCCGGTACTCGACGCCGTCGTGGCGGACCTCGCGGCGTAGCGAGAACGCGTAGCCCGGATGAAGCGCCGCGCAATCCGGGGACAGAGCTCCCCGCTTGCGAGACCTTCCCGGGTTACGCTTCGCTTCACCCGGGCTACGCAATTGCCGAACATGCCGCATGGATCGAGGCGCAGGATGCCGATGATCACATCCCCTATCGTCAGGAGGCGGCGCTGTTCGCCAATATCTACTGGAGCAACCGGCGGCGCTACGAAGCCGAATTCGCGAAGGCGACGAAAACCGGTTAAAAATTACGCCCCAAAGCTCTTCGGCGAACCGGCGACCGGCGTGCTGCCGCCGCTGGCGACCTTCATCACCGCAAGGCCACGCTCGTTGGTACCGTCGGAGCGGAAGCGAAACAGCCCGTCGGTACCGGCAAAGCCGGACGGGTTGGTCAGCGTCTCCGGCGCGAAGCGTTGACCGCCCTGCTTCGACAGTGCGGCGACCAGCGCTACCGCGTCATAGGCGAGCGTTGCGGTGCGCACGGGATCGCTGCCGTATTTGGCGCGGTAGCGGCCGGAGAAGGCGCGGAAGCCCGACGGATCGGGCGCGGCATAGAGCCCGCCCTGCAGTGGCGCGCTGGTATAGACCCGCGGATTGTCCCAGAGCCCGGTGCCGAGCAACTGGATGTTGCGCAGATTCGCGCCCGCTGCGGTCAAGGCATCCGCCGACGCCACGACGGATTCGCCATCGTCGGCGATGAACAGCGCGTCCGCCGAGCCCAGCGACTGCGCCACGGTGCGCGCCGCCCCGGCACGATCGGCGGCGTATTTCTCGAAGGCGACGATGCGCCCCTTGCGGCCGACCGCCTGCTTGAAGGCTGCTTCCACCACATTGCCATAGGCATTGTCCGGCAGCAGCGCCGCGAAGGATTTCTTCCCGATGCTGGCGGAATAGTCGACGATCCGGTTGACGTCGGATTCGGGCAGGAAGCTCAAGAGATAAACGCCGCGCCCGGCGACGCTCGAATCGGTCGAGAACGCGATCACCGGAACGCCCTTCGCGCGCGTCAGCTGCGCGGTCGCAGGCACCGAGGCGGCGAATAGCGGGCCGAGAATGATTTCCGCACCCTCGCCGAGCGCCTGCTGGGTGACCTGCTGGGCACTTTGCGGGACGCCGCCGTCATCCTTGATCAGGAGCTGGATGTTCGGATTCTGGAATTCCGCCAGCGCCATTTCGGCCGCGTTCTTCATCGATTGCGCGGCGACGCCGGCATTGCCGGCGGCCGACAGCGGCAGGATCAGACCGACCTTGACCTGGCCGGCGCCGATCGCGACCGGCTGTTGCTGCGGGCCTGGGGGTCCCTCGGGCGCGGACGGGCCGAACGGGTTGGAAATCGGACTATTGCCGGCGCAGGAGCCGAGCAGCGGCGCGCCGAGAATCAAACCGAGTGCGGTCCGCCGGGTCGGTCCAAACGGACGAATATCCGGGGATCCAGGCTTGCGAATGAGAGGGCCTACCATCTTGTCTCTTCTCTTGACCGACCGCCGTCGGTCAGGACCTCCACCCCAAAACGCGAAGGTAGATTCAGCATATTGTCTGCGAATAGTTAACTAAAACAAAAGGATTACACCCCGCGCGGCGCATGGCCGTTGCCGAAAACATCGACTTGCCCCGGCCCCACCATGATGTGGCGCCGGGCTCGCGGGCGCTCTAGAATTGCCATTATGCGCGCAAGACCCAGTTCCAACTACGGCCCAGACACCGAACCGGGTTCGGTCAACAGAACATTTTTGATCGGCGGCCACATCCTGAATGCGCCGAAGCCGGTTACCGGCCTCTATCTCGTGGCAACCCCGATCGGCAATCTCGGCGACATTACCTTGCGCGCGCTCGAGACCCTGGCCGGCGTCGACATCATCGCCTGCGAGGACACCCGCATCACCCGTCGCCTGATCGAGCGCTATGCGATTTCGGCAGAGCTCAAGCCGTATCACGAGCACAACGCGGCGATGGCGCGGCCGAAGATCCTGGAGCGGCTGGCGCAGGGCGCGTCCATCGCGCTGGTATCGGATGCCGGCACGCCCCTGATTTCGGATCCCGGCTTCAAGCTGGTGCGCGAGGTCTCGGCCGCCGGCCACGCCGTGATCGCCGTGCCCGGCGCATCCTCGGTGCTGACAGCGCTGTCGGTCGCGGCGCTCCCCACCGACCGGTTTTTCTTCGAAGGATTTTTGCCGGCCAAGCAGGTCTCGCGGCGGACCCGGCTCACGGAGCTTTCGCGGATCGACGCCACGCTCGTGATGTTTGAATCCGGCAACCGCGTGCAGGAGACGCTCGCCGACCTCGCGGAAATCATGGCCGGCCGCGACGCCGCGATCTGCCGCGAACTCACCAAACTGCACGAGGAGATCACGCGCGCGCCGATATCGGAATTGGCGAAAGCTGCCGACAGGCTGGAAACCCGCGGCGAGTTCGTGCTCATCGTCGGTCCGCCGCGCAAGGACGCCGATGTCATGACCCAGCACGACCTCGACGATCTCCTGCGCGCCTCCCTGGCGCGCGAAAGCGTCAAGGACAGCGTCGCGCATGCGGTCGAGCTTTCGGGGCGGCCGCGCCGCGAGGTCTATGCCCGCGCGCTGGAGCTCGCAAAAGAAGTCAGGGGCGACGATGGCGAAGACTGACGGCATTCCGCCCGACGCGACCGCCAGGCTTGCCGCGCCCGAGCGGGTCGCCGCCTTTCGCACCGGGCTTTCAGCCGAAGGCCGCGCCGCGGCCTATCTGATGGCCAAGGGCTACCGCATCCTCGCCAAGCGCTTCCGCACCCCCTATGGCGAAATCGACCTGGTGGCGAAGAAGCGCAATCTTGTCGCCTTCATCGAGGTCAAGGCCCGCGCCACCCTCGATGACGCCGCCTATGCGGTCACCCCCCGCCAGCAGGGGCGCATCGTAAATGCCGCGCAAGCCTGGCTGATGGCGCATCCCGAGCATGCCGAATTCGAGCTACGATTTGACGCCGTCCTGATTGCGCCGCGCCGTCTGCCGCGCCATCTGTTAGCGGCATTCGACGCCAGCGTTTAAGATTTCCCTCCAGAGACCCGGACCTTCCCTATGAAACTGAATGTCGCCGTCCAGATGGACCCCATCGCGCGTATCAACATCCGCGGCGATTCGACCTTTGCCCTGATGCTGGAAGCGCAAAAACGCGGCCATGGACTTTTCTATTTCACGCCGGATCAGCTGTCGCTGCGCGGCGAGGAGTTGGTGGCTCCGGTGCAGGGGGTGACCGTGCGCGACGAGGCCGGCAATCATTTCACGCTCGATGAGCCCAAGCGTCAGCCGCTGAACGCCTTCGACGTCATCCTGTTGCGGCAGGAGCCGCCGTTCGACATCGCCTACATCACCTCGACGCATTTGCTGGAACGAATCCATCCCAGGACGCTGGTCGTGAACGATCCCGCCAGCGTGCGCAACGCGCCGGAAAAGATGTTCGTGCTGAACTTTCCTCAATTGATGCCACCGACGCTGATCTCGCGCGACCTCGACGAAATCAATTCGTTCCGCGAAGAGCATGGCGCGGTCGTCATGAAGCCGCTGCACGGCCATGGCGGCGCGGCGGTGTTTCGCGTGATGCCGCAGGACATGAACTTCGGCTCTCTGTTCGACATGTTCTCGGTCACTTTCCGCGAGCCCTGGGTGATCCAGCGCTTCCTCCCCGAGGTCAAGCATGGCGACAAGCGCATCATCCTGGTCGACGGCGAATTCGCCGGCGCCGTCAACCGCGTGCCCGCCCCCGACGACCTCCGATCCAACATGGTCCGCGGCGGCGCCGCGCAAGCCACCGACCTCTCGGAGCGCGAGCGCGAAATTTGCGCAACGCTTGGCCCCGCGCTGCGTGAGCGCGGATTGCTGTTTGTCGGCATCGACGTGATCGATGGCAACCTTACCGAGATCAACGTCACCTGTCCCACCGGCATCCGCGCGATCCAGCGGCTCAACGGCCCGGATGTCGCGGCGAAGATCTGGGACACCATCGAGGCGAAGCGCGCCGGGAAATAATTTTCAACTCGCGCCCTGTCGACCGGCCAATTTCGCCGCGTCGTTACGCGAGCTGGTCCGTCCGGAACCTGGGCCAGATGAATTGCGTGCTGCCGGCTGAATGGAACCGACGGAAAGAGTCTTGGCGCCGCTCTGCTGCGCCGTCGGCAGTGGCCCGCGGAATTCCAGGACGCCTATCGCCATGTGATCCAGTATTCTATCATCATACGGCCATTCTTTGGACAAGACTGCACGGAGCGCCGGCACCTGGTCGACCGGCCACCTGCGGAAGACATTGGACGGAAAAGGAAACGCCAATGAACTCCACGCCACCTCCAAAAGAAACTGAGCCCGACAAGGCCGCAGGCGCCGATGAGCGGCTCGCGCAGGCTCACGAACAGATCAAGCGCGCCGATGAACAGCTCACGCGTCTGACCGAGCAGCTTGCAAGAATGGAGCGCGATGACGCGCATCCACCCTCGGCCGGACCAGCTCCGCAGTCGCCTTCGGCCCAATCCGCCCCGCAATCGCCACCGGCGCCGTCACCGGAAAAAAGACCGGCGTTTCGGACCCTCGTCGCCTTGCCCGTCGCGGCGTGCATCGTTGTCGCTGCCCTGGTTTGGCAGGCGTCCTACGGCGGAGGGGACAAGCCGGTTGCCGCCGGTTCGGCGCCGCAGCTTGCGTCATCTCCCTCATCGCCGCCGGAAAATCCGCCATCGCCCGCGCAGCCCGCCCCATCCACTGTTCAGGTGGCCGCGGCGGAAGCGGCAGCACCATCACAAGCATCTTCGCCGCAAGCAGCACCGCCACAGGCAGCACCTCCGCAAGCACCAATCCTGGCGCAGGCCGCACCGCCGCAAGACGCCTCACCGCCAGCCGCCGCGGCGCCTCCCGACCAGACACAATTGCTGCAAACGATCGTGCGTGATCTCGCGAAGCTTGAGCGAAACATCGAACAGCTCAAGGCGAACCAGCAACAAATCACCAGTGACAATTCAAAAGCCATTGGCGAGCTGAAGGCGAGCCAGGAAGAGATGAAACGCGCGCTCGCGAAGGTTTCCGAGCAGAGCCCGCCCAGAGCGTCACCGCCTCCGGCGCCGCGGGCGCCGACTTTCCGCAAGCCGGAGCGGTCGCCGCCGCAAGCGAGATATCGGCCCCGATACCCGAGAGAGTGGATCTACGAAGACGATTGGTAGCCATGGATGACCGAACAATGCGGGCGGCGCTGGAGCGGCATTGGAATGCTTCGGACGCGGGCGATTTCAAGGTCGAACATGAAATCTACCGCGAGGATGCCGTGCTTCATTATCCGCAATCTGGCGAGCGGATTCGCGGCCGGCACAACATTCAAGAGAGCCGATTCGTCCAGCCAAACAAGAAGCGGTTTGCGGTCCGGCGAATTATCGGCAGCGGCGATCTCTGGGTCACTGAATTCGTGCTCACCTATGACGGCATACCATCTTATGCGGTGAGCATCATGGAGTTCAGCGACGGACTGGTGGCGAACGAGACCCAATATTTCGCCGATCGGTTTGACCCTGCACCCTCGCGGGCGCATCTCGTCGAGCATTCAGCGGACGACGCGACTCGGCGGACCTGACGGCACCGCGAGAATCTGGGATACCATCGAGAACAAGCGCCTCTCAAAACAAGCCGCGTTGCACCACCCGCGTTTTCACATCCCTGTTGTGCCGTCTCCTCCCACTTGCCAATTTCGAGAAGCAGGCGCAGCGTGTAGCGACGGATGAATCCGTCCGGGCAAATACTGCAATTCAATAAAATCAGTGGGAGGAAGACGCATGACGACGAATCTTTCGCGAAGGTCTTTGCTTGCGCTCGGCGCAGGACTCGGAATGGGTGTTGGCGCTTCAACCATGCTCGGCGGCAGCGCGCTGGCCAAGGCGCCCAAGCTCGCCACGCAGACCCCCTACTGGCACCGCTTCGAGCTCGGCGACGCCGAGGTCACCGTTGTTTCCGACGGCCCGCTGCCGCTCGGCGATCCCTCCGGCACCTTCACCGGGGTGCCGAAGGAAGAAGTGAAGAAGATGCTCTCCGACAACTTCCTCAACCCCGATAACGTCGTGCTGGAACAGAACTCACCGGTCGTGAACACCGGCGACAAGCTGATCCTGTTCGACACCGGCATGGGCACCTCGAAGGCGTTCGGGCCGACCACCGGCCAGCAGCAGAAGAATCTCGCGGCAGCCGGCATCAAGGCCAGCGACATCGACGCCGTGGTGTGCTCGCACGCCCATATCGACCACATCGGCGGTCTCGTCGGCGCCGACGACAAGCCGCTGTTCCCGAACGCGCAGGTCTACATTGCCCAGAGCGATTTCGATTTCTGGACCGATGAAGGCAAGCTCGGCAGTCCGCTGAAGGATTTCATCCTCCACGCCCGCAAGAACCTGATGCCGGTGCGCGACCGCATCGTGTTCATCAAGGACAATCAGGAATTCCTGCCCGGCGTCACCGCGCTATCGGCCCCTGGTCACACCGTCGGCCATACCATCTTCATGGTGAGCTCGAAGGGCAAATCCTTCTGCTTCCTCGGCGACCTCTCGCATCACGCGGTGCTCCTGCTGGAGAAGCCGCGGATGGAATTCTCCTACGATAGCGACCCGAAGCAGGCAGCGAACTCGCGGGTGAAGATGCTGGACATGCTGGCCGCCCAGAAGATCCCGGTCATGTCCTATCACTTCGCCTGGCCGGGCTTCGGCCATGTCGCCAAGAACGGCGACGGCTTCAGGTATTATCCGGAGCCGATGAACATGCAGCTCTGAGAAGATGCTCGATCCGGGGCCTGGCCGGTGGCCGCCCCGGATCGTCAAGCTACTGACGCAGGCGTGCACGCATCTCTTGGGAACCATCGCGGATCGCCGAAATTTGTTTTGCCGTAAGAATTTGTTTTGCCGTAAGGGAGGAGGCGGTAGCGGAACTTCCGGCCTCGGGCCGGAACAAGATGCCTGAGAGCAAGATGAGCGTCAGGCCGCAGGGCCAACCGGCTTCCAAGCCGAAATAATGAGGCCCGCGTCTCGGCCGCTTGGCAGCCAGTTTGGAGGCCCGGCAAATGACCAAAGACATGATAGCGATCAGCGCGGGAATGCTCGTCGTTGGGCTGGCCGTATGGAGCCTGCGCGACACCCCACCCCATCCAAGCCCGGAGACGACGCAGGCGATGCGCATTCTCGCCGACGATCCGGCGCTGAAGCATGTTTCCGAGAGCAGCCCATACATGAGAACGGAGCGCTGAAGACGGCGGCTGCCCGTCGGAATGTATCCACGCCCCGAGGTTGTGCCGGTCTGACAGGCAGACGGCGCAGACAGGATCGTTTGCGCCTATGTTCTTCAAATGTTCTTGACTTACCCTCCGGTTCCCCGCTACCTTCGATTGCGTCACGAGGGGCGGCATGGTTGCGCGGGTATCTACTGTAGCCTTTGAAGGGATCGCTGCCCGCGCGGTCGACGTGCAGGTGCAGGTCGCGCCCGGCTTGCCGGCGTTCGCGATCGTCGGCCTGCCGGACAAGGCGGTATCGGAGGCGCGGGAGCGGGTCCGCTCGGCCCTGATCGCCTCGGGCCTGGCGCTCCCCGCCCGCCGCATCACCGTCAACCTCGCACCGGCCGACATGCCAAAGGAAGGCAGCCACTATGACCTGCCGATCGCGCTCGGGCTGATGGCGGCGATCGGCGCCATCCCGCCGGATGCGCTCAACGGCTTTACCGTGCTCGGCGAACTCGGGCTCGACGGATCGATCGCGCCGGTCGCCGGCGTGTTGCCGGCCGCGATCGGAGCGAACGCGCGCGAGGAAGGGCTGATCTGTCCGGCGGCGTGTGGCTCGGAAGCCGCCTGGGCGAGCCCCGATATCCAGATCATCGCGGCCAAATCGCTGATCCAGATCGCCAACCATTTCAAGGGCACGCAGGTGCTGTCGCGCCCACAGCCGCGCGTGCACGAGCAGGAAGCAGCCCATCTCGACCTGCGCGACATCAAGGGCCAGGAAAGCGCAAAGCGTGCACTGGAGATTGCGGCAGCCGGCGGACATCACTTGCTGATGATCGGCTCGCCCGGCGCCGGCAAGTCGATGCTCGCGGCGCGGCTGCCCTCGATCCTGCCGCCGCTGTCGCCATCCGAATTGCTGGAAGTGTCGATGATCGCCTCCGTCGCCGGCGAAATCCGCGACGGCGCGCTGACGGCGCGGCGGCCATTCCGCAGCCCCCATCATTCGGCCAGCATGGCCGCGCTGACCGGCGGCGGCCTGCGTGCCAAACCTGGCGAGATTTCGCTGGCGCATCAGGGCGTCTTGTTTCTCGATGAACTGCCGGAGTTCGATCCGCGCGTGCTCGATTCCCTGCGCCAGCCGCTTGAGAACGGCGAGGTCTCGGTGTCGCGCGCCAACCACCGCGTCACTTACCCTGCGCGCTTCATGCTGGTCGCGGCGATGAACCCCTGCCGTTGCGGCCAGGCCTATGACCCCGGCTATTCCTGCCGCCGCGCCCCCATCGAGCGCTGCACCGCGGATTATCAGATGCGCATCTCCGGCCCGCTGATGGACCGCATCGACCTGCGCATCGAGGTCCCGGCAGTCACCGCCGCCGACCTGATCCTGCCGCCGCCATCCGAAGGCTCGGCCGAAGTCGCCGCCCGCGTCGCCGCCGCCCGCGACATCCAGCTCGCACGCTACGCAGCCGCCGGCATGCCGCAGATCCGCACCAATGCCGAGGCACCGGCCTCGCTCCTGGAAACGATCGCGCAGCCGGATGCGCAGGGCCAGAAACTGTTGCGCGACGCCGCCGACACCATGAAGCTCACCGCACGCGGCTATCACCGCGTGCTCCGCGTCGCGCGCACGCTCGCCGATCTCGATGGTGCGGAGAAAATCGGCCGGCTGCATCTGGCCGAAGCGCTGTCCTACCGCGCGCTGGCGGAAGATCTGCGGCGCGCGGCTTAGCTCATCTGGTACATGCAGCCTCCCCGGCGACATCGGGGATGCCGAATATCGTCAAATAATCCAATCCTTTGACCTTCATTATTTGATCCAGATCAATGAAGGCTTTGCCTGACCGCGGTTAAGCTTCCGGCACGCGCGGTCGAACATCCTGCAACGGAGCGGGCACGTCGCCGCCCATCCGTCCGATTGCAAGCGGCAGGTTGACTGGCACGCACGGGAGCGTGCGGCCGGTCAGCACTGTTCGATTTCTGAAAGTGGCAGGTCGTTGTATGAGCGACACGTCAGGTAAACATGATGCCCAGCCGGAAAAGGTGCACGGGGCAAGTCGACGTGCCGAATTCCTGGTGTTCGCCATCATCGCCGCCTTCATCTGGCCAGTGGTCGCCGTTGGCGTGGTCGGTGGCTACGGCTTTCTGGTGTGGATGTCCCAGTTGATCCTGGGGCCGCCCGGTCCTCCGGGAGCATGAAACGCCATGCAAACCCAAGGACCTTCGCAACCCCAGGGCCCCTCGCGCCGCGCTCTGTTTCGCGGTCAATTCCTCACCAAGCCGGTCGCCGTCATCGGTGACGAATGCCTCGCCGAAGCCGGCATCTTCTGCCGTTCCTGCGGCGATGCATGTGCTGCTTCCGCGATTCATTTCCGCCCTCGCATAGGATTGCCGCCCCAGGCCTTCATCAATGAAGCCGCCTGCACCGGATGCGGTGAATGCATCGCCGCCTGCCCGGGCGCGACGATCGCGCTGGGCGCTGCGCGTGGCGGAGACATCGCATGACTGGCGAAGCCACCATCCACATTTCGAGCGCGGTCGTATCCGTGCTGCCCAAACATCGGGACGACGTGCTGCAGGCGCTCGCGGCGCTGCCGGACGTCGAGATCCATCAGCGCGACGACAGAAAGATCGTCATCGTGATGGAGGCGGCCGAGAGCGGAATCCTCGGTGGCCGCCTCGCCGAAATCGCATGCTGGCAGGGAGTCCTGTCGGCCAACATGGTGTTCGAGCAGGTCGAAAGATCAGCCGATATCGGAGACTAGGGTCATGTCACTCTCGCGACGCGAATTGTTGAAGGCGCAGGCCGCCGCTGTGGCCGCTGCAGCCGCCGGCATCGCCACGCCTGCGGCCGCGCAGCCGGTGCAGGGCGGCGTCGGCTCGCTGGAAATCAAATGGTCGAAGGCGCCGTGCCGCTTCTGCGGCACCGGCTGCGGGGTGATGGTGGGCGTCAAGAGCGGCAAGGTCGTCGCCACCCACGGCGATACGCTCGCCGAGGTCAATCGCGGGCTGAACTGCATCAAGGGATATTTCCTCTCCAAGATCATGTACGGCGCCGACCGCCTGACCACGCCGCTTTTGCGCAAGAAGGGCGGCGCCTTCGCGAAGGACGGCGAGCTGACGCCGGTGAGCTGGGACGAAGCCTTCGACGTCATGGCCGCGCGCGCCAAGGCGGTGCTGAAGGAGAAGGGCCCGACGGCGCTCGGCATGTTCGGTTCAGGGCAATGGACGGTTTATGAAGGCTACGCCGCCACCAAGCTGATGCGGGCCGGATTCCGTTCCAACAATCTCGATCCCAACGCGCGCCACTGCATGGCCTCCGCAGCGGTCGCGTTCATGCGCACTTTCGGCATGGACGAGCCGATGGGCTGCTATGACGATTTCGAAGCTGCCGACGCCTTCGTGCTGTGGGGCTCGAACATGGCCGAGATGCATCCGATTCTATGGACGCGTCTCACCGACCGCCGGCTGAGCCAGCCGCATGTGAAGGTGGCGGTGCTCCAGACCTTCACCAACCGCAGCTCCGACCTCGCCGACATCCCGATCGTGTTCAAGCCGGGCACGGATCTGGCGATCCTGAACTACATCGCCAACCACATCATCACGACGGGGCGGGTCAACCAGGATTTCGTGAAGAACCATACGACCTTTGTGAAAGGCACGGTCGATATCGGATACGGCTTGCGCCCGGACCATCCGCTCGAAGTCAAAGCCAAAGGCGCGGCAAATGCAGGTGCGACCCAGCCGATCGACTTTGATGCCTATGCGGCCTTCGTGAAGGACTACACGATCGACAAGGTGTCGGAGCTGTCAGGCGTCGAGCCCGGCTTCCTGCAGGAACTCGCCGAGCTCTATGCCGATCCGAAACGCAAGGTGATGTCGCTCTGGACGATGGGCTTCAACCAGCATGTCCGCGGTGTCTGGGCCAATCAGCTCCTCTACAATCTGCACCTCCTGACCGGAAAGATCTCCGAGCCCGGCAATTCGCCGTTTTCGCTGACCGGCCAGCCCTCGGCCTGCGGGACGGCGCGCGAGGTCGGCACTTTCGCGCATCGTCTGCCCGCCGACATGGTCGTCACCAATCCGGAGCACCGCAAGCACGCGGAAGAAATCTGGCGCATCCCGCACGGCATCATTCCCGAAAAGCCGGGCTATCACGCCGTCGAGCAGGACCGCATGCTTCATGACGGCAAGCTGAACTTCTACTGGGTTCAGGTGAACAACAACGTGCAGGCCGCGCCGAACAGTTCGCGCGAGACCTATCCCGGCTACCGCAATCCGGACAATTTCATCGTCGTGTCGGACGCGTACCCGACCGTCACGGCGATGTCAGCCGATCTCGTGCTCCCCGCTGCGATGTGGGTGGAGAAGGAAGGCGCCTACGGCAACGCGGAGCGCCGCACCCATGTCTGGCGGCAGCTCGTCAACGCGCCCGGCGAAGCGCGCTCCGATCTCTGGCAGATGATGGAATTCTCAAAACGCTTCATCACCGACGAGGTGTGGCCGGCGCAGATCCTCGACGCCAATCCCAATTATCGCGGCAAGACGCTGTTCGACGTTCTCTTCCGCAACGGCAATGTCGACAAATTCCCGGCGACCGAAATCCCCGCCGAGTACGAGAACCGCGAAGCGAAGGCGTTCGGCTTCTACGTGCAGAAGGGACTGTTCGAGGAATACGCCCAGTTCGGCCGTGGGCACGGCCACGATGTCGCTGATTTCGACACCCTCCACGAGGTGCGGGGGCTGCGCTGGCCCGTCGTCGACGGCAAGGAGACCAAGTGGCGCTATCGCGAAGGCCTTGATCCCTATGTGAAGCCGGGCAAGGGCGTCGAGTTCTACGGCAACAAGGACGGCAAGGCGCGGATCATCGCGGTGCCCTACGAGCCGCCGGCCGAATCTCCGGACAAGGAGTTCGACATCTGGCTGGTCACCGGCCGCGTGCTCGAACATTGGCACTCCGGCTCCATGACCATGCGCGTGCCCGAGCTCTACAAGGCCTATCCCGGCGCCAGGGTCTACATGCATGCCGAGGACGCCCGCGCGCGGGGCATCAATGAGGGTGCGGAGGTCCGCGTGGTTTCCCGGCGCGGCGAAATCAGGAGCCGGATCGACACCAAGGGCCGCAACCGGATGCCGCGCGGCGTGGTGTTCGTGCCCTGGTTCGACGCCAGCCAGCTCATCAACAAGGTGACGCTGGACGCCACCGATCCCATTTCCAAGCAGACGGACTTCAAGAAATGCGCGGTCAAGATCATTCCGGCCTGAAGCAGCTTCGCTTCGCCATCACGGGTGCGCTGCTTGGCGGCATGCTGGTGTTCGCCTGCGGCGCAATCTATGCGCAGAACGCGCCGCAGGTGGTGCCGCGCGTCACCGGCGCGGCGACGCCGATGGGAGATGTGCCGGCACCGCCTCTGGCGCGGCCCGTCATAGATGACAAGCGGCTGATGCGCAACTATCCGGAGCAGCCGCCGATCATTCCGCACTCGATCGACAATTATCAGCTCACGCTCAAGACCAACCGCTGCCTCGACTGTCACCGGCGGCAATTCACCGAAGGCTCGGGTGCGCCGATGATCAGCGTCACCCACTTCATGGACCGCAACGGGCAGGTGCTCGCCGACGTCACCCCGCGGCGCTACTTCTGCACCGCCTGCCATGTTCAGCAAACGGACGCACAGCCGCTGGTCCCGAGCACGTTCAAGGACATGCTGCTCGTCGAACCCGAGAAGAAGTGAGTGGGCGATGAAGCGGCTCAAGGAACTGCTGATCTGGTTCTGGCGTATCGCCAGCCGCCCCAGCACGCATCTCAGCCTCGGCTTTCTCGCGCTCGGCGGCTTCATCTGCGGCGTGCTGTTCTGGGGCGCCTTCAATACCGCGCTTGAAGTCACCAACACCGAGAAGTTCTGCACCTCCTGCCACGAGATGCACAACAACGTCTTCCAGGAGTTGCAGCACACGCCCCACTTCTCGAACCGTTCGGGCGTCCGGGCTACCTGTCCCGACTGCCACGTGCCGCACGACTGGACCGACAAGATCGCCCGCAAGATGCAGGCGTCAAAGGAGGTCTGGGGCAAGATCTTCGGGACGATCGACACCAGGCAGAAGTTTCAGAATCACCGGCTCGAACTCGCCAAGCACGAATGGGCGCGGCTGAAGGCCAACGATTCCCTGGAATGCCGCAACTGCCATTCCTCGGCAGCGATGGACTTCACCAAGCAGACACGGCGCGCGGCGGAAATCCATGGCAAGTTTCTCGTCTCCGGAGAGAGGACCTGCATCGATTGCCACAAGGGCATCGCCCATGAACTGCCCGACATGACCGGCGTCGAGCCGGGCTGGCGGGAGCCGCCCGAGCTCCGGGAGCGTCAGAGTTTTCGCGAGGATCCCCGCGGCGAACTGGCCCGTTACCTTGCCGCAACCACTGTCGACGGGCGACCCCCGACCGGCACCTCCCGTGATTAGCCCGACCGTATAAATGGCGGAGCACAGGCAAGTTGATGGCGGCCGGCGGTTCGCGGTGCCGTGTCCAATCGCGCCGGCACGACGTCCGGGCAGGCCGATCGCGGTTATGGCTCGTCGCAAAACAGGTCGACCTTCTGTTTCACGTTGTCGGAAGGATACCGCTGCTTGTCACTGCCGCCGCAGCTGATGAGAACGGAGTATCCCTTGTTGCATCCCCAGCGCTCCATGTCTTCGGCCGCGAACAACTCACCTGGCCCGACGCTGCACTCCGTCTTGCCCTCGCACATGCGCTTCACATGCAATAGGAATTTTGGCCCGATAGTCTGATCGGATGGGGCCTTGGCGCAGGCCATCTTCGCTTCGAGCACTTGCTTCATCTTCTTGGCCGACGCGGAATCTGCCGTGGAGATTGTGGCGCAGACAATCGTGACGGCGAGCCCCAAAAATTTTCGCATGACGGAACCCTTCCTTGATCAATCCATCTGTGGACGCGCGCCGTTGGCACTTGCTTGCGTCGTGTCCGTGAACCGCAAGCTGATTTGCCTCGCCTACAAGGGCAATTTTATGCAGCAACTGCGGCAAACCGAAGCGACAGGTCGCATAAACTCCGCTCGTCTCACCGCAGATGAGGGGCGTTGGCCGTCGTCACGAATGCGCGGTGAGATGCAATCGACGCCGATGGCGCGAGACGTGTCCTCAGCAGACGTGTTGCCTACCCTGCAACTGCAACCACGGATTTTCTCGCAGCAGATATCCTCAATAGATGCGGTCGCGGGGTCCCGCATGTACTCACGCGCTCGGAAGGACCCGGGCGATCGCCGGTCGCTTGGACCTTCGCGCGCTGCTCCCCGATACAAGGTGCACCAGAGGACAATTACCGCAGCGCATTGGCTACGTTCATATGCAACTACGGTCCTTGGGTACTCAACCTAGGACCGGCGCTGCTTCGAGAGCACACCGAGGTCAAACAGGGAGAGGGTGATGGGACCGATGGAAGCATTCATCCACCGCGAGAACCTGATCATTTCGAGAGACAGCTTGCCGATCCTATGATCACAAGCGAAAGGCGGCAAATGCTCCTAAGGCTGTTAGCGAGCGAGAAGGCAAAGGAATTCTCCGATAGAGCGGGCGTTCCGATGCGGCACGCTGATTAGCCGCATCCTCCGCCCAGTCTTGGGGCCAGCACAGCGAAGCTCCAATTCAGCGGCCGTGAGGCCGATGCATTTTCCTGCAGGCCCCGGAGAAATTCGCGCCCTCTGATTTCACCATCCGAGGGCGCTTTCATTAGACGATGTTCGCCACTGCCGTCGCCTACTTTTGCTGAATACGATTTAGATAATCGATCACAGCAAGGATGCGTGTTCGCACGACGACTTCCGGGCTTTTCTCCGGCCCGGCCATCTTCCAATAAGACGGATCAACATAATGAGGCAGGTTGACGATGGGATTAAATCGCTCCCCCCAAATTGGCATTTCACGAGTGCCGTGAGCGGGAATTGTTTTCGATCCATGAATGGTTTCATAAACAGCGTTCGTGGGAAAGACCCCGTTGTTGTTCTTGGCCAACATCGTCAAATCGGAAGGCGGTACCTTGAGCTGCCCGCTAACAGGCCCTTTGCCCTTTCCATCCGTACCATGACAGCTCGCGCACGAAGACTGAAATTCTGACTTACCGATGTCGACGTCTTCAGCCTGAGCCTTACCAGCACTGCCGGCAGTAAGGCCGGCAATTATCAACCACTTCAGGCAAACGGTGGTCATGTCATCCCCCGCCCGCAGTTTTCGGATAAGTCTTACTAGCGGTCTTGCGTTTGGTCCGGTTTGACGCAGGTCAATACGACCTTCATGCGCCGGGTCATG
>NZ_LLYB01000123.1:143520-283951 GCF_001440475.1 Bradyrhizobium lablabi
CCAGCGTATATTGTGAAACCAGGGCCTACCGGGGCTCAGGGATACTTCGGTTCGCTCGGCGGAAATCGGAGAATGCCTTGGTTTTCAGGCGTTTCCGTCGTTCTCACCAGGCCGAAAAAGTGGCTAGACATCGAGTCGTGTGGTCCTGATGTCGCGGTTTTGGCATGAAGCTGCGCGGAGTTTTCTGCGTAGCGACGGTGGCAAAAGAGCCGTTCTCCGGGGAGCTCGTGATACGCCGTAAAACCATTGCGCAGGGAAAGCCGGAGTGTTTCCGCTGAACCTGCATGCTCGTGTGCGTTTTTATTTGCGCACATTCTACACGAGACCGCGGATGCAGCGCGCACCCGGTCTTCCCTTCGCCCTCTGAATCAGAGGGCGGACAAAAAAATGCAGGCCTCGGGCAGAACATGTCGCGAGAACGCGAAACTATATCAGCGTCATTGCGAGCGCAGCGAAGCAATCCATTGTCACCTCACGCGCGGAAAGATGGATTGCTTCGCTTCGCTCGCAATGACGTGGATGAACCGCGGCGCACTCGATCTGCCGCATGTACGGGGACGACACTTCATAATGCAGCGGCCGCGACACTGGCCCACTTCCCACTACTCGCTATCAGGATGCCATCTCGCCATAAAACAACCGGCGTCAACGTCGCGGTAACTAATTTCTTTTACCCTCTGCCAACCATAAGCCCCATGTGGCGGGCTTATGGCGAGTGGGTAGCGTGTCATGTTGCGTTTGAAAGTCCTGGTCTCCGTGGTTCCGCTGGCGATTGTCGCCCTGTTCGCGCGGAGCGAGCTTTTGGGCGGTCCGCGGCCCTGCATCGAAATTGCGGGCACTTCCGTCCAGATCGCCGCCCTCTCCTGGGAGGCGCACCACCACGTCAGCTTCACCAGCGATCCGTCCCGCGCGACGGTTCGGGTCCAGATCTCCGACAGCCCCGAAGCCGCCGACTTCACCGTGATCGACGACATCGATACGGCGGAGGCCGGTGCCTGCGAGAGCAACACGCCGCCGCGGCTGGTCGCGATTTCCCGAAAGCCCTCCGGCTCCGATCCGGTGATCTATCTCTCCCGGGACGGGCCGGCCGATTACCGCATCTTCGTATCCTCGAAGACCTTTTCGCTGCTCGATGCCGCCGCCCTGATCGTCGGCGCCCGCGGCGAGCGCCACCGCATCCAGGCAGCGGCGCTTTAACGTTTCATTCACCCTGTTCTCATCGCGGCCGTTTCGCGCTGAGCACCTCAAGCACTTTGCAACGTCGGCGACGCATCGTCTGTCTAAGGCATACGGCGCAGCGGGCCGGTTCAGTTCAAGCAGCAAGCTCAGGGTCATTGGCGATGGGGCGGACATTCCGGATCAAACTTCGCTTTCGCCGTTTTGGCCGGCGTCACCCCTGGCTCACCTTCGCGCTTCGCTCTTTCATGATCTTCTCGGTCGTGTTCGGCGCGGCCTATGGCTTCATCGCCGGAGCCCGGACGGAAAATTCCGGCTATGATCCGCACTCCTTTGCAATCGGGGTCGCCTTCCTGTTTGCGCTCGCCTGCGTCGCGCTCGCGGCCTTGAGCTTCCGGCTGCGGCTGCTGCGCAAGAAGATGCGCAAGGTCGCGCTTCATAATGAAGCGCTCGCCGACCGGAACTGGGAATTGCAGGAAGCCGAGCAGCGCGCCCGCCGCCTGTTCGAAGCGCAGGGCGACCTGATCGTGCTGCGCGACGCGGAAAGCCGCATCACCTATGCCAACGACGCCTATTGCGAGCTCGCGCAAATGCCGCGCGAGGCGCTGATCGGCAGCCGCTTCGCGCTCAGAGTTCTCGAACAGGGCGACACCGCGCTGGAGCCGAACGGCACCCGCGTTCACGACCAGAGAGTCGAGGGGCCGCTCGGCCCGCGCTGGATTGCGTGGCGTGAGGGTCTGGTCCGCAACGACGCCGGAGAGCGCGCGGAAATGCAAAGCGTCGGTCGCGACGTCACCGACCGCACCGAGAGCGAACGTGCGCTGACCGAGGCGCGCGACCAGGCCGATGCCGCGAGCCGCGCCAAGTCGCGCTTCCTCGCCATGGCGAGCCACGAGATCCGTACCCCGCTCAACGGCATCATCGGCATGAGCGGCCTGTTGATGGATACGCCGCTGACGCCGGAACAGACGACCTATGTCAAGGCGGTGAAGACCTCCGGCGACGCGCTGCTGTCGTTGATCGAGGAATTGCTGGACTATTCCAAGATCGAGGCCGGCAAGATCGATCTCGACCATCGTCCGTTCGCGCTATCCCGCCTGATCGAGGACATCACCGAATTGCTGGCGCCGCGCGCGGAGGCCAAGAAAATCGAGATGGCCGCCTATGTCGACGAGCGGTTGCCAAGCGAGGTGGTCGGCGACGCGGCGCGACTGCGCCAGGTGCTGCTCAATCTCGCCGGCAATGCCATCAAGTTCACCTCGACCGGCGGCGTCGCGCTGATCGTCGAGCCCGGCATCTGGCCCAATGAAATCAGTTTCCTGGTGCGCGACACCGGCATCGGCATCGCGCCCGAGGCGCGCGAGCGGATCTTCCGCGAGTTCGAGCAGGCCGACGACAAGATCTCCCGCAGCTATGGCGGCACCGGCCTTGGTCTCAGCATCTCCGACCGCATCGTCAAGCGCATGGGCGGCCGCATCACGCTGGAGAGCCAGTCGGGCGCCGGCTCGACATTCGAAGTCTCGATTCCGCTTGCCGCCGCGGCGAGCGAACAATCCTCGTTCGCCGCGCCGGATCTCTCCGGCCAGTCGATCATGCTGGTGTCGCCGCAGAACATCGAGGCCTCGCTGGCCGCGCGGCGGCTGCAGCGCTGGGGCGGTCAGACCTGCATGGTGGCGGACACCGATGTCGCCGAGGCCCTGCTGCCCGAGCGCGCCTGGCACGCCGTGCTGATCGACCACGCGCTGGGGCTCTCCGATATCCAGCGGCTCGGTGAAGCCGCGCGCCTGCACGCCACCCAGCGCATCGTGATGTTCACGCCGGCGACGCGGCACGAATTGCAGCCATCCGCCATTTCCGCCTTCACCGGCTATCTGGTCAAGCCGCTGCGCGCCGCCTCGCTCGCCGCACGCCTGATGGCAGCGCCGGAAGTGGCCTCGCCGAGCCTGGAGCCGGCCATCGACCCGAACGATCCGCCGGCCGCGTCCTCGGTCAAGGGCTTGTCGATCCTGGTTGCCGAGGACAATCAGATCAATGCGCTGTTGATCCGCTCGCTGCTCGGCCGGCTCGGCCATCAAGCCATGATCACCACCAACGGCGCCGAGGCTCTGGAATCCTGGCTGGCGGCGAAATCGGCAGGCACTCCCTATGACCTGGTGCTGATGGACATCCAGATGCCGCAGCTCGACGGCATCGAGACCACCAAGCAAATTCGCACGCTTGAGGCCGGCGAACCGGCAAGCCGGACGCCGATCCTCGCGCTCACCGCCAACACGCTGGTGGAAGACCGCTACGCCTGCTTCGAGGCCGGCATGGACGGATTCCTGATCAAGCCGCTCGACCGCGAAAAGCTTGCCGAGGCGCTCCTCGGCCTGATCGCGACACGGCATATCGCGGCGTGAGGTGAATTCGTAGGGTGGGCAAAGCGCAGCGTGCCCACCATTTCAGTTAGCTATCGGGAGAGCGAGATTACAGCCGCCGCAGCGCGACCGTCTCGACCAGATGATCGGCGCGCTTTTTCAGGATCAGCGTCGCCCGTGGACGGGTCGGCAAAATATTGTCCTCGAGATTGGCGAGGTTCGTGCGCTCCCAGATCGCGATCGCGGTAGCCGTCGCCTCCTCGTCCGAGAGCACGGCGTAGCGATGGAAGTACGATTTGGGATCGTGGAACGCGGTGTCCCTGAGCGCGAGGAAGCGCCGCACATACCATTCGCGCAGCACCGGCTCCTCGGCGTCGATATAGACCGAGAAATCGAAGAAGTCGGACACCACGGGCACTGCCTTGCCATCGCGCGGCAGGCGGCCGGTCTGCAGCACGTTGACGCCTTCGACGATCAGGATGTCGGGGCGGTCGACCTCGATCCACTGGTTCGGCACGATGTCGTAGACCAGATGCGAATAAACCGGCGCCCGCACCGGCCGGCGGCCTGACTTGATATCAGAGAGGAACGACAGCAGCATCGGCAGGTCGTAGCTCTCGGGAAAGCCCTTTTTCTGCATCAGGCCCTGCCGCTCCAGCACGGCATTGGGAAACAGGAAACCGTCTGTCGTCACCAGGTCGACCTTGGGCCGCGGCGACCAGCGCGCGAGCAGCGCCTGCAGCACGCGCGCAGTGGTCGATTTGCCGACCGCCACCGAGCCCGCGACGCCGATGATGTAGGGCACCTTGCGGTCACGGATGTCGAGGAACTGGCGCTGCGACTGGTAGAGACGATGGGTGGCGTCGACATAGATCGACAACAGGCGCGACAGCGGCAGGTAGATGTCCTCGACCTCCTGCATATCGAGGCGGTCGTGCATCGAACGCAGCCGCTCGAACTCGCCCGGCTCCAGCGTCATCGGCGTGTCGTCGCGCAGCCGCGCCCACTGCTCGCGGGNTAAAGATGCGGTAAGGGTTATATTGCTGGTCGGGAGCCCGGATATCCATCAGNCCATCCTCACGGTCAGTCGCGCTTGCGCGACGCCTTCTCCTCAAGCCCGGACATCGACGTCCGCTGCGCCAGCGCGGCCTCGACCTCCTCGAGCGTCACGCCGCGCGACTTCAAAAGCACCAGCAGGTGAAATACGAGATCGGCGCTTTCGGCGATCAGATGGCCGCGGTCGTTCTCGATTGCCGCGATCACGGTCTCGACCGCCTCCTCGCCCAGCTTCTTGGCGCAGTGCTCCGCACCCTTGTCGAGCAGTTTGCGGGTGTAGGACGCCTCTCCTCCCGATGCGGCCCGTGCATCGATGGTGGCGGCCAGATCATGGATCGTGAAACGCGACATCAACCGAACTCAACACTCGCACCTGGCCCAAGGCCGCGGCGCCGTCCCGAACAGGGACTTAGCACTTTTGTGACAGGGAGTCGTCAGGGATCGAGCCGCATCGGCAGGCCGGCGCGGATCATGTGCTCCTTGGCTTGGCGTATGGTAAATTCGCCGAAGTGGAATATCGAGGCGGCCAGCACCGCGGTGGCGTGGCCCTCGCGGATGCCGTCGACGAGGTGGTCGAGATTACCGACGCCGCCGGAGGCAATGACCGGTACGGGAACACTGTCGGCGATGGCCTGCGTCAGCGGCAGGTCGAACCCCTGCCGCGTACCGTCGCGGTCCATCGAGGTCAGAAGGATCTCGCCGGCGCCGAGCGACACCACTTCCTGGGCGTATTCAATGGCGTCGATCCCGGTGGAGTTGCGGCCGCCATGGGTGAAGATCTCCCAACGGTCCGAGCCGCCGCCGCGCTTGACCCGCTTGGCGTCGATCGCGACCACGATGCACTGCTCGCCGAACTTTTCGGCCGCCTGCTTGACGAATTCGCGGTTGGAGACGGCGGCCGAGTTGATCGACACCTTGTCGGCGCCGGAGCGCAACAGCGTCTTGATATCGTCGATGGTGCGCACCCCGCCGCCGACCGTCACCGGCATGAAGCAGGCCTCCGCCGTGCGCCGCACGACATCGAGCATGGTGCCACGGTTTTCGTGGGTGGCGGTGATGTCGAGGAAGCACAATTCGTCGGCGCCGGCGGCGTCATATGCAATCGCCGCTTCGACGGGATCGCCGGCGTCGCGCAGGTCGACGAAGTTGACGCCCTTGACCACGCGACCGTCCTTGACGTCGAGACAGGGGATCACGCGAACCTTGAACATCGCAAATCTCCCAAAGCGTTTTCAAGCGAAGTGGGTACCGGTTTGCTTGAAGAAAACGCGTCAAAACAAAAAAGAGGAAGAGCCATAGTTCTAACCATGGCTCTTCGTCGCGGCGCGCGCGTTGCGCATCAGCGTCAGCGCGGCGGCAGGATCGAGCCGACCGTCATAGAGCGCGCGGCCGGCAATGGCGCCGGCGAGTTTCTTGGCGCGCGGCTCCAGCAGCGCCTTGACGTCCTCGATGGACGCAAAACCGCCGGAGGCGATGACGGGGATCGAGATGCGCTCAGCGAGCGCAATGGTGGCATCGAGGTTGAGGCCCTTCAACAGGCCGTCGCGGGCGATGTCGGTGAAGATGATCGCGGCGACGCCGGCGTCCTCAAACCGTTGCGCGATCTCGAGCGCAGTCACCTGCGAGGTTTCGGCCCAGCCTTCGACCGCGACCTTGCCGTCGCGCGCATCGAGCCCGACAGCGACGCGGCCGGGGAATTTTTTCGCGGTGCTCTTCACCAGCGCGGGATCACGCACCGCCGCGGTGCCGATGATGACGCGGGCGATGCCCTTGTCGAGCCAGGCTTCCACGGTTTTGAGATCGCGGATGCCGCCGCCGAGCTGCACCGGCATGGTGACGGCTTTCAGCATCGCCTCGACGGCGAGCGCATTCATCGGCTTGCCGGCAAAGGCGCCGTCGAGATCGACGACATGGAGATATTCGAATCCCTGCTCGGCGAACGAACGCGCCTGTGCCGCGGGATCGAGGTTGAACACGGTGGCGCGTGCCATGTCGCCCTGCTCGAGGCGCACGCATTGGCCGTTTTTCAGGTCGACGGCGGGAAAGAGGATCACGGCTTCCACTTCAGGAAATTCGAGATCAGGGCCAATCCAAACCGCTGGCTCTTCTCGGGGTGAAACTGCGTGCCGATGGCGGTGTCCTTGCCGACCATCGCCGTGACCGGCCCGCCGTAATCGGCGCGCGCCAGCACGTCGGCGTCGTTCGAGGCGTTGAGATGGAACGAATGCACGAAATAGGCATGCAGGCCCTTCGGCCCGAGCGGCAGGCGTTCCAGCACCGGATGCTCGCGGAGCATGTCGAGCGTATTCCAGCCCATGTGCGGGATCTTCAGGTTTTCCTCGCGCGGCGAGATCTTCTCGACGTCGCCCGCGATCCAGTTGAAGCCGTCGGTCGTGACATGCTCCTTGCCACGCGTCGCCATCAACTGCATGCCGACGCAGATGCCGAAGAACGGCCGCGCCTTGACACGCACCGCTTCGGTCATCGCTTCCAGCATGCCGTCCACGGCATCGAGGCCGCGGCGGCAATCGGCAAAGGCGCCGACGCCGGGCAGCACGATACGGTCGGCGCGAAACACCGCGTCCGGATCACGCGTCACCATGACCTTCTGCGGCTCTTCCATGCTCCGCGCGGCGCGCTCAAACGCCTTTGCCGCCGAGTGAAGATTGCCCGAGCCGTAATCGACGATCGCAACGGTCATCGCGGCCCTCCCGGCTCCGGAAACAGGCCGATGATCCCGCCTTGCGGCAGGGGCGGCGGTGGTTTGGAGAACGGCTGGCCAGGGACGTTGCGGGTCGGCGGCGGTCCGCCGCGATCGACCGACCATTGGTCGTTGATCGGGCCGCGCGAACGGCCGGTCCAGCGTTCGAAGAAACGATGTTCGGCCGTCTCCTCATCCTCGGCGACGACGATATCGAGCTGGCGCCATTTGCGCCGCGACAACGTCCAGCGCCGCAGGGTGGCCGCCTCGAATCCCATCAGGATGGAAAGCAGAACGTCGACGAGAAAGATCGTGCTGCGGCTCGCGCCCAGCGCCGACAGCCCGAACTGCACGGCGACCAGCAGGACAATCCAGCCGAGCAACGCCAGCCACAGCCGATGCCAGAGCAGCCAGATCACGCCCGCGACCGCCGCCCAGAAATGGAAACCATCACGGACAAAGACGAACTTGTCGGTCGCCGAAGGATCGGCGCCGTTGGCCACGGGAGCATGCACTGTGTAGACCGGCATCGAACCTCTCCGCCGCGAACGAAAACGCGAACAAGAAATCAGCCGCCGAGCTGACCCTTGGTGGAAGGCACTTCGCCTGCGTTGCGCGGATCGATCGCAACCGCGGCACGAAGCGCCCTCGCCAGACCCTTGAAACAGGATTCGGCGATATGATGGCTGTTCTCGCCATATAAGGTCTCGACGTGCAAAGTCACGCCGGCGTTGATGGTGAAGGCGTTGAACCATTCGCGTACCAGCTCGGTATCGAACTGGCCGACCTTGTCGCGCGGAAAATCGACCTTGAATACCAGCACCGGCCGGCCCGAAATGTCGATCACGACGCGCGACAGCGTCTCGTCCATCGGCATGTGGATCGAGGCATAGCGGGTGATCCCGGCCATGGTGCCGAGCGCCTGCTTCACCGCCTGCCCGAGCGCGATGCCGACGTCCTCGGTGGTATGGTGGTGATCGACATGGAGGTCGCCGTCGGCCTTGACGGTGATGTCGATGCGGGAATGCCGGGCCAGCAGATCGAGCATATGGTCGAAAAAGCCGATACCGGTCGAAACCTTGGACACGCCTGACCCGTCGAGGTTCACCGCGACCTCGACGTCGGTTTCCTTGGTCTTGCGCTTGATGGACGCTGTGCGCATGAAAACTGCTTCCCTTGGGCCGCTTGAGGGCCGAAAACGCGGCCCTTTTAACAGGCCGATGTCACCTTCGCTACTGCGGGATGACGCTTACGGGACTGAACTTCGGCCTATGGTGACCGGAATCACGGTTGAAATGCCGCGATTGTAACCCTCCCCGCCAGCCCCTAAATCTGACGGGAACGAGGACAATCCATGCAAGCATCTGAAAGCAACCTGCCGATCTGGCACGGCACCACGATTTTGACGGTCCGCAAGGGCGGCAAGGTGGTAATCGGCGGCGACGGCCAGGTCTCGATCGGCCAGACCGTCATCAAGGCCAACGCCAAAAAGGTCCGGAAAATCGGCAAGGGCGACGTGATCGGCGGTTTCGCCGGGGCGACCGCCGACGCCTTCACCCTGTTCGAGCGGCTGGAAAGCAAGCTCGAGCAGTATCCGGGGCAATTGACCCGCGCAGCCGTCGAACTCGCCAAGGACTGGCGGACCGACCGTTACCTGCGCCGGCTGGAGGCGATGATGATCGTCGCCGACAAGGACGTGTCGCTGGTCCTGACCGGCACCGGCGACGTGCTGGAGCCGGAAGCGGGCGTGATGGCAATCGGCTCCGGCGGCAATTACGCGCTGGCCGCCGCCCGCGCCCTGGTCGAGACCGACAAGGACGCCGAGACCATCGTGCGCCGGGCGCTCGATATCGCCGCCGACATCTGCGTCTACACCAACCGGAACGTCACGATCGAAACGCTCTGAGGGAGCCGCCGGTCATGGCGCCGGACTATGCCTTCCGCCCGATGACGATGGCCGACCTGCCGCTCATTCGACGCTGGCTGGCCGAACCGCATGTCGTGCAGTGGTGGGGCGATCCTGTCGAACAGTACGACCTGGTCAGCGGCGATCTGAACGAACCGGCGATGGATCAGTTCATCGTCTCGGCCGGCGGCAGCGATTTCGCCTATCTGCAGTGCTACGACCTGACCGCCTGGAATTCCGGTTTTGGTCAGCACCCGAAAGGCACCCGCGGCATCGACCAGTTCATTGGAGCGCCCGACATGGTCGGACGCGGGCATGGTTCGGCGTTCATTCGCGCCTTCGTTGACGCGCGCCTGAGCAACGGCGCACCGCGCATCGTGACCGATCCCGATCCAGCCAACACCCGAGCCGTTCGTGCCTACGCGAAAGCGGGCTTTGAAAAAGCTGGTATGGTCGATACACCTGATGGCCCCGCTCTATTGATGGTCCGCAACGCATGAGCTCGACCAGCATCGACAAGGCATCCTTGCTCCGCAGCCTTTCAGGCTGGCAGTGGCTGTCAATCGCGATCGGCATCCTCGCGGCCCAGGCCGCGATCCTGTACGGGATGGGACGCCTGCCGATCTGCGCCTGCGGCTATGTCAAGCTCTGGCACGGCGTGGTGCAGAGTTCGGAAAACTCCCAGCACATCGCCGACTGGTACACGCTGTCGCACATCCTGCACGGCATCCTGTTCTATGGCGCGGCCTTCCTTGCCTTCCCTCGCCTCGCCTGGCAGGGACGCCTGATCCTTGCCATGCTGGTGGAGGGCGGCTGGGAACTGGTCGAGAATTCCGACTGGATCATCAACCGCTACCGCGCCGCCACGATCTCGCTGGATTACTTTGGCGATACTATCGTCAACTCGATCTCCGATTCACTTGCGATGATCGGCGGCTTCCTGCTGGCAAAAAAGCTGCCGGTGGCCGCCACCGTAGCGCTTGCACTGCTGTTCGAGCTCGTCATGGCGCTGCATATTCGCGATAATCTGACGCTCAACATCATTATGCTGATTCACCCCTTCGAGGCGATCAAGCTATGGCAAAGTGGGCCGCCGATCATCTGATCTGCCTCACCTCCGGCTTGTTCTCGCAACATTGGACGCTTACCTAGAACATATGACCGACTTTTCTCCCCGTGAAATCGTCTCCGAACTCGACCGCTTCATTGTCGGCCAGGCCGACGCCAAGCGCGCGGTATCGATCGCACTGCGGAACCGCTGGCGGCGGCTGCAACTCACCGGCTCGCTTCGCGAAGAAGTGCTGCCGAAGAACATCCTGATGATCGGGCCGACCGGCGTCGGCAAGACCGAGATCGCGCGACGGCTGGCGAAACTCGCCGGTGCGCCGTTCCTCAAGGTCGAGGCGACAAAATTCACTGAGGTCGGCTATGTCGGCCGCGACGTCGAGCAGATCATCCGCGATCTCGTCGAGGTCGCGATCATCCAGGTGCGCGAGCGCAAGCGCAAGGACGTACAGGCCCGCGCGCAGCTCGCCGCCGAGGAACGCGTGCTGGATGCGCTGGTCGGACCGGCGTCGAGCCCTGCAACCCGCGACTCCTTCCGCAAGAAGCTGCGCGCCGGCGAGCTCAACGACAAGGAAATCGAGATCGAGACGCAATCCTCCGGAGGCATGCCGATGTTCGAAATTCCGGGCATGCCCGGCGCGCAGATGGGCGCGATTTCGATCGGCGATATCTTCGGCAAACTGGGCGGACGCACCAAGACCCGCCGCCTGACGGTGGAAGGCTCGCACGAGATTCTCGTCAACGAGGAATCCGACAAGCTGCTCGACAACGACCAGCTCGTGCTGGAAGCGATCGCCGCGGTCGAGAACAACGGCATCGTGTTCCTCGACGAGATCGACAAGATCTGCGTGCGGGAAAACCGCCTCGGCGGCGACGTCTCGCGCGAGGGCGTGCAGCGCGACCTGCTGCCGCTGATCGAAGGCACGACGGTCATGACCAAGCACGGCGTGGTCAAGACCGACCACATCCTGTTCATCGCCTCGGGCGCGTTCCACATCGCAAAGCCCTCGGACCTGTTGCCGGAGTTACAGGGCCGCCTGCCGATCCGCGTCGAGCTGGAGGCGCTGAGCCGCGACGACATGCGCCGCATCCTGACCGAGCCGGAGGCGTCGCTGATCAAGCAATACGTCGCGCTGATGCAGACCGAGGGCGTCACGCTCGACATCACAGACGGCGCCATCGACGCGCTGGCGGACATCGCCGTCGCCGTCAATTCAACGGTCGAGAACATCGGCGCGCGGCGGCTGCAGACAGTGATGGAGCGCGTGCTCGACGAGATTTCCTTCGCGGCGCCGGATCGCCATGGCGAGACCATCAAGGTCGACGCCGACTATGTGCAGAAGCACATCGGCGACCTTGCCAAGAACTCGGATCTGAGCCGGTTTATCTTGTAGCCGAGGACTAACGCCGTAGCCCGGATGGAGCCAACGGGTCGCGCGAATGCGCGCCCGATGACAGCTCCGCGAAATACGGGACGGTGATTATACGGATTACGCCTCGCTTCATCTGGGCTACATTCCCCTGACCATAGGAATCTATTGTGGGCTTCGGCTGAGGCCGATATTCCGTTTGCGACCACTGCCGGTGGTTATGGGGGGCCCTGCGCCCGTGCGCAATTGCGCACCAGCCGGGGACAAGGGGCTGGGCGACTATGAACCTGCGCATCCGGGAAAAGCCGTGGCGCTTGATGCTTGTCATCAATGCCGCCGTGCTATTCGGGGTATTCCTGCACAAGATCTCGCTGCCGCCTTACGTCCCCTATATCCATCTGCTGGTCGATTATCATTTCGGCTTCACCAAGCGCGCGCTGATCGGCGCGATCGTCTCGCTGTTTACGGCGAAGGTGCCGCTGTGGCTGGTGTTCGGGCTCGGCGGCGCGGTCTGGCTGGTCACGGCCGGACTGTTCGTTCATCTGTTCCGGAGGACGTTCGATTTTGATGAGAAGCATCTGCCGCTGTTCGTGTTCATGGCGGGCTCGCCGTTCTTCCTGAAGAATTTCATGCACACGCTCGGGCATTTCGACATCTATGGCTGCCTGTTCGCGATCTGCCTGCTCCTGCTACCGGCGCGTTCGCTGGCCTATGTGCTGCTCGCGGCGACGTTCTCGGCCATCCTCATTCTGATCCACCACATTCATCTTCTGATGTATGTCCCGACCATCGCCGTCATCGTGGTGCTGCGCCACTATCTCGTTTACGGAACGCGCCGACAAAATGCGGCGGTTGGCATCGCTTCGCTGGCCGGCGTCGGTGCACTGTTCATCGCTGCGCAGTTCTACGGCACGATTCCGGTGCCGGAGGCTGAGTTCGTCGCGCATCTGCAGGACAGAATGGCCGACCCGTCGCAAACGAAGCTGCTGAGCTTTGGCTATATCTGGTACCAGCCGCTCGCGAAGGAGATTCTCGATACCTGGCAGCGCCTGCCGCACAATCTGCTCGGCATGCCGGTGTTTGCGCTCCTGATCTGGCTGCACACGCCGCTCTGGCGATATTTTCGCAATCTGATCGCCGTGCTTGCCGTCGACGCCCATCGCAACATTGTCACCGCCGCAATTATCGTGGTCAGCTTCGGCTATCTCGTCATGTTCGCGATCGTGTTCGATTATTCCAGGTGGATTTCGAATTGGGCAGTGTGCCTGTTCCTGATCCTGCATGCAGTGAAAATGCTGCCGACTTCAAAGGACACGCCGCCGATATCGGCTGACGATCGGAAGGCGGCTGTGTTCGGCTGGATCGTGACGCTGATCCCGCGCGTCGGCATCGTGCGGCCATTTTAACTCGACGCGTCTTCTTTACGCGAACCGGTATCCACTTCGCTCGAAAACGCTACGGCTTAGAACCGCGCCCGCCGCACCCGGACGTACAAGGCGCCCTCGCCGCCATGGCCGATATGGGCTTCCTCGAAGCCGACCACCAGCGAGCGGAATTCCGGCAGGCCGAGCCATTGCGGCACCTGGCGGCGAAGCACGCCGCGTTCGGATTCCGCGCCCATCTTGCCCTTGCCGGTAATGATCAGGACGAAGGTCAGCCCGTCATGATGGGCACGCTGCAGAAAGCCGAGCAGCGCGCGATGCGCCCGCGTCTGCGTCATGCCATGCAAATCGAGCCTTGCATCGATCTCCTTGCGGCCGCGCGACAGATGCGATCGCTCGCGGCGACCGATCGGCGCCAGCGGCGGTGGCTCCGGCTTTGCAGGCAGAACAATTCGCGCCGGCGCGACATGCTTTGGCGTCGCGGCGGGTTTGGGTGCGATTTTGGCATTGGCTTCGGTTGAAGCAACCGACGGCTTCGCGACGCGGTGGCGCTTGCGCAGCGGCTTGACCTGTTTGGCGACGCTCTCCCACAGCACGCGCTCCTCTTCGCTGAGGCTGCGCTTGCGTCGTGGCGGCTCCGGCAGTTCGGGTATCAAGCTGGAAGAACGGCGCTTCATCGACGGTGGCGATATCGGCGCAGGTGACGCGGATGCGGTGAAACGGCTTCAACTTTCGGCCGCGGCTCGGGAAGCGGTACCGGCGTTGCCACCACAGCCTGGACCGCCGGCGCTGGCGCGGTTGCGGGCGGTGTCGCCGCCGGGGCCGCGGGCCTGGCGTTAGTCGCGGCGGTAACGTCCGGCTGCCTTGCAGGATTCTTCAACGGATCGGTTTGCGGGAACAGCTTTGCGATCTGCGCCGACGGCCGCGGGTCGGGCACCGGCATCTTGCGGCCCCGCTCGCCGGGATCGAGGCTCTTCGGCACCAGCATCACAAAGCGCGCATTATGACGAAGACGGCCGGCAACCTTGCCGGCATCGAGACCGGCACCGAAATAAAGGTCCGCGCGTGCGGGACCGACGATGGCGGAGCCGGTGTCCTGCGCGATCATCAGCCGGCGGAACGGCGTCTTTGACAGCTCCGATTCGATCGGCAGCTCGCCTTCGATGAAGAACGGCGTGCCATAGACATGCAGCGCCTTGTCGACCGCAATCGACCGGCCCGGCGTCAATGGTACGCCCTGGGCGCCGACCGCCTCGTCCTTGTCGGAAAGCTGCACCTCGCGGAAAAAGACGTAGGACTTGTTCTGCCGCCGCAGTTCGTCGGCCTCGTTCGGATTCTGCTCCATCCACTCCCGGATCTTCTGCATCGACATCTGATCCTTGGGGATGATGTTGCGCTCGATCAGGATGCGGCCGACCGCCGTATAGGGAAAGCCATTATGGGCATCGTAATTGATACGAACGGTGGAGCCGTCGTCGAGGCTGACCCGCGCGGAACCCTGGATCTGCGAGAACAGCAGGTCGGTCTGTTCCTTCAGAAAACAAATTTCAAGTCCGCGGCCGGCAATCGCACCGTCCTCGATTTCGGCGCGGTCGTAGTAGGGCACGAGCTTGCGGCGGCCGATCTTGCGGAACACCTGGCCCTTGTTTGGCAGGCCGACCGAACCCTGCGTGGTGCCGCGGACGAACAGGTTGGATGGCCGGCGATAGACCGGCACCTTGTAGACCTCGTTCTCCGTTCGTGAGCCGTCGACGATGGGTTCGTAATAACCGGTGACAAAACCCTCGCCTTCGCCAAGCCGCGAAATGCGCACGGGAAGAAAGTGCTCCTCGAAGAACGCCTTGGCCTTCGCTCCATCGGATAGTTCGAGGCCCTTCGCGACGCGGCAGGGATCGCGCAGCGAGGCACCGAGCGCCTTCGGATCGGCCGGCGGCTTTTGCTGCGCCGCTATCGGCCTGCAGCTGATCCGAAATGCCTTGTAGGCGGCAAGATGATCATCCTCGCTCCAGCCCGCGATCTCGGACCAGGCGACGGGCGCATACTGGCCGCCGCTGACCTGAAACGGCAATTCAAGCTCGGGATATGGCAGGTGACGAACGGGCGGCGACGGCGGCGAAGGCCTTTGCGAACGCGCATGACGCGCGGCCGCGGCATCCACCGAAGCAAGTGACCACGCCAAAGCGATTACGCCAAACGCGAGCCTTGCAAGGCCCGGCGAATTAGCCCGCGCTTCCGGTGCCAACCAGCTTCCAGTTCGGATCGCGAGAACTCGTGTCGCGGGCGAATGTCCAGACATCGGTGATATCGGCGACCTTATCGGGGTTGCCATCGACGATGGCGCCGGTCCTGTCGCGGGTGACCGAAATCATCTGCGACACGAAGCGAACCGTCAGCTGCGCCGCGCGGTCGCGGGCTTCCGCGTTCACCAGCTCGGCCTTGTCGATCGAAACAAACCGCGTTTCGGTCTTCTGCTCGTGCTTCTCGCGATCCTTGATCACGGCCTCGAAGCTCTCATAGACCTCGCTGGACAGGAGATCCTTCAGTGCACGGCGGTCGCCATTGGCAAAGGCCAGCACGATCATCTCGTAGGCGCTGCGGGCGCCGGAGAGGAAGTGTTTTGGATCGAACGAGGAGTCCTGGGCGGCGATACCGTCCAGACCTGCGGCGAGCGGCGTGCCCGGCTCAGCAATGTCCTTCCAGCGATCGGCCGGTGCGACATCGGCGTTCGGCGCTATCGGCGCCTGGTCAATGACGGTGCCCGGCATCGGAACGACGTTATTATTGTCCTGCGTCCGTTGCGCGACATTGGGCGCGGCGCGGTCATAGGGCCGCTCGCTCCCGGTGCGCTGGCCGAGGACGCTGCGCAGGCGCAGGAAGATAAAGACCGCCAGCGCCAGGAAAATGATGGTGTAGATATCCACGTCGTATTCGCTTTCTGGTTCTAGCGCCGGCAACGGGCCCGGCGGTCGAGCGTTCCCTGATGAGAGGTTCTCTTGCGAGTTTCCCCTGGGAACGGGAGATTACATCATCGATTGAGACTGCTGCATGTAGGCATGAAACTAAGCCCGGCCAATGGCGCGTTTTGGCGCGGGGTAATTGTAGCGCGTTTTGGCCGCGAGGGGAAACCCGATCGTGCCCGGAAATCACGCATCTTCAATAATTTAGGGCGCGTATTGAGCCTCGGCGAGGCGGTATTAGGCATATCCGCCACAATTGACGGCCGGGCAGCTCCGCCGGCGAAGCGTCGTCCTTGTGGAACGAGCCGGGGCTATGATAGCCACTCGCTCCGGAAAACGCATTCAGACGAACCCGGGCCGCGCTCGCGAGCGCTTCAGGAGAGATTTTCATGACCAACGGCAACGGCGCGCCTTCCGAGCAGGCCCCTCCCCAGCTCAATGTGCTGGCCCAATACACCAAGGACCTGTCGTTCGAGAATCCGAACGCGCCCTCCTCGCTCGCGCCGCAACAGCAGCAGCCGGCGATCAACATCCAGATCAACGTTGCGGCGAACAATCTCGCGCAAAACGAGTTCGAAGTGACGCTCTCGATTGAGGGCAAAGCTGAAAATGGCGGCAAGGTGATGTTCAGCTTCGAACTCGCCTATGCGGGCGTGTTCCGCATCGTCAACGTGCCGCAGGAACAGCTTCATCCGCTGGTCATGATCGAATGCCCGCGGCTGCTGTTCCCGTTCGCGCGCGAGATCATCGCAACCGCCGTGCGCGATGGCGGCTTCCCGCCCCTGATGCTCGATCCCGTCGATTTCGTCGGCCTGTACCGCCAGAACATGGAGCGGCAGGCTGCGGCGCAGGCCGCTTCCGGCGCGAAGCCGAGCTGACCGGGCAAAGACGGCGCGCAAAACAAAATCGCGAAAACAACCCCATGCAAAGTAGGGTAAGCCCTGCTTTGCGGCGCTCGGGGATGCGAGATGGTCGCCTGAATTAGCCGGCGGCCAGCAGAAAATCGTTCCAGATCGGCTTGTCGCCCAAGGTGGCGACAAAGGCGCGATGGGCCTCGCGGTCCGCGTCGGTGATTCGCGGCGCCAGCGGCACATCGCGCTGCCGGCGTGGCGTATCGCCTGCTCCGCTGGTAATCGTGACGCGGGTTTCCGACGCCAGGATCAGCTGCGACTGCCGCGCCCCGATCAGGTCGATATAAACCTCGGCCAGGAGTTCGGCGTCCAGCAACGCGCCGTGCTTGGTGCGGCGGGAATTGTCGATCGAATAACGCGAACAGAGGTCGTCGAGCCGGTTCGACACGCCCGGATGCTTGCGCCGCGCCAGCAGCAGCGTATCGACCAGCCGCTCCCGCAAGATCGGCTGCCGCTTGATGCGATCGAGCTCGGCATTGATGAAGCTGATGTCGAACGAGGCGTTGTGAATCACCAGCGGCGCATCGCCGATGAATTCCAGGAACTCTTCAACCACCTCGGTGAACAGCGGCTTGCTGGCGAGGAACTCGGTGGACAGGCCGTGCACGTTGAATGCTTCGGCCGGCATGTCGCGCTCAGGATTGATGTAGCGGTGAAATGTCTGCCCCGTCGGCATGCGATTGAAGATTTCGATGCAGCCGATCTCGACCAGCCGGTCGCCGCGCAGCGGGTCGAGGCCTGTGGTTTCGGTATCGAGAACGATTTCACGCATGGATTTCGGGAACCGCAGCTTTGAGGCGAATCAAGCTCGCCGCTGCGGCATCTTAACGACCTCGGCCAGAATGTCGCGGATGGCGGTCCGCACCGGGTCAAGTCCATGCGAGGTATCCACCACGAAATCCGCGCGCTTGCGCTTTTCGGCGTCGGGCAATTGCCGCGCCAGAATGGCGTCGAGCGCCTCATTGGTCATGGTGCCGCGCGCCAGGATCCGTTCGCGCTGGGTCGCCGCATCGGTGGACACCACGACGACGGCATCGACGCGTTTCTCGCCACCGGTTTCGAACAACAGCGGGATGTCCATCACCACCACCGGCGCGCCGGCGCGTTCGGCCTCATCGAGAAATTTCTGGCGGGATGCGCCGAGCATCGGGTGAACGATTCCCTCGAGCTGCTTGATGGCGGCGGGATCATGCACCACCTTGGCGGACAATTTGGCGCGGTCGACCTTGCCGCCGACGGTCGTACCGGGAAATGCCGCCTCGATCGCCGGCGCCGCCTCGCCTTCATAGATTTTGTGAACGGCGGCATCGGCGTCGTAAACCGGCACGCCTGCCTCGACGAACAGCTTTGCGGTGGTGGATTTTCCCATCCCGATCGAGCCGGTCAGTCCGAGAATACGCATTCAGATCGCCGTTTCCGTTCTAGACATTGAGCAGGCCCTCGCCGCGCAGGAATGCCAGTAGCGGCAACAGCGGCAGGCCGAGAATGGTGAAATGGTCGCCCTCGATGCGTTCGAACAGATGCACGCCCAGCCCTTCGAGCTGATAGGCGCCGACACTGGTCGTGACCGCCTCACCCGCTTGATCAAGATAGTTTTCGATTTCGCTGTCGCTCAAACGCCGCATCGTCATTCTGGCGACGCTGACATCGCAAAACCCTATCTTGCCGTTGTGGGCAACCGCAACGGCGGAATGCAGCTCGTGCGTATGGCCGGCCAGCAGGCGCAATTGATCGGCAGCCTGCGCGCGGCCCGCCGGCTTGCTCAACAGCCGGCTTCCCAAAGCCAGGGTCTGATCGGCGCCGACGACATAGCGGCCGGGATTTTTTGATGACACGAACTGCGCCTTTTCGCGTGCCAGCAGGCCCGCAATCTCGCCAGGCGACGAAAGGCCGGAATTGGTCTGCAGCGCTCGCTCGTCGATATCGGCAGGAACGGCCTTGAACGGAATGCCGGCGTTGGCGAGCAGCGTTTGCCGTGCTCGGCTCTGCGAAGCCAGAATCAGCAGATCTTTTTCGCGCCAGATCGTCATCGTATCAGCTTCATTCCGGCAGCCGCTGCCGCTGTCGATCGGTGAATAGCTTCAGCACTGCGGCGGCAGTCTCCTCGATCGAGCGTCGCGTGACGTCGAGCTGCGCCCAACTGAATTTGGCACTCAGCTTCCGCGCATACGCCACTTCATCGGCCACGGACTGACGATCGATGTAATCATCATTGGGGGTATCGGCGCCCATGCTCAGCAGACGGTTTTGCCGGACCTGGATCAACCGCTCCGGCGTGGCATGCAGGCTGACGACCAATGGCTTCTTCAATGTCTCAAGCTGGTGCGGCAGCGGAATGCCCGGCACTAGCGGCACGTTCGCGGTACGCACCCCGCGGTTGGCGAGATAGATCGAGGTCGGCGTCTTAGAGGTGCGGGACACGCCGACCAGGACCACGTCGGCCTCCTCGAGGCCTTCGACGTGCTGTCCGTCATCGTGCATCATGGTGTAGTTCAACGCGTCGATGCGCTTGAAATATTCCGCGTTCAGAACGTGCTGGGCCCCTACCCTGCCCGTCGTTGCCGCGCCGAGATAAGCCTCGAACAGTTGCATCACCGGCCCAATGATTGAGAGGCTCGGGATGTTGATGTCCCTGCACTTGGCTTCGAGCCGGCCGACCAGATCTTTTTCCAGCAGCGTGAAGAGCACGATGCCCGGCGCCTCCTCGATCTCGTCGAGCACGCGGTCGAGCTGCTTCTGGCTGCGCACCAGCGGATAGACATGCTCGACTGCGGTCACGTTGGCGTACTGCGCAGCGACCGCGCGCGCCACTGTGATCAGCGTCTCGCCGGTCGAATCCGAGACCAGATGAAGATGAAAATAGTTGCCAGTCGTGGGCACCAGAACCCCTGTGTATTCCTGTGAATCCTGTGGAGCTTAACCCTGACATCAGGCCCTGGATCGTCGCCTCAGGGATAACCCTTGGTTTCTTCACAGGGCCTCACGCGAGGACAAGTCCCACCGCCTCGCGGCAATGATAGTGAGAAGATGTGGATTTGTCTCTTCATAAGCTGACCACAAAACATCGCAAGCGATTGATGCAAGTGGCGTTATCCGGACGATCCGGTGCCTGGCCAAAATTGGTGATGGATGTGAACAAGCCGCGCAAAAAGGCGGGACGGTTTTGTGTGAGTCCAAATCACCGTCACTTAGACTCAAACCTAAGATTCTAAAATTATTAGTTTAGAGAAGCGGAGCTTTGCGGATATGTCTTGCGTCCTCGGCTGGCAGAGCTTCTGCGGCAACGCCGGGATGATCCCAACGTTCCAGGGCGAGCAAGGTCGGGGCGACTGCAATGTACGAGTTCACCATCCTCACGGCGTATCCCTGGATAAAGGCGCTGCATGTGATTGCCGTCATCTCGTGGATGGCCGGCATGCTCTATCTGCCGCGGCTGTTCGTCTATCATTGCGAGGCCGAGGTCGGATCGAAGCAGTCCGAGACTTTCAAGGTGATGGAAAGGCGCTTGCTGAAGGCGATCATCAATCCCGCGATGATCGTCACCTGGCTGGCCGGGCTTTATCTGGTCTGGAGCGGAGATTGGTACCGGTACGGCTGGTTTCACGCCAAGCTGACGCTGGTGCTCATCCTGTCCGGCGTCCACGGGTTTTTTGTCCGCTGGGTCAAGGATTTCGCCGCCGACCGGAATACCAGAAGCCAGAAATTCTATCGTATTATCAATGAGGTGCCGACCGTCCTGATGATCTTCATCGTCATCCTGGTGATCGTCAAGCCGTTCTAGGACAGCTTTTCGCAGGTTCGACCGTTTCTCATCTGCTTGCGAAGCGGCGGCCGATTTTCTATATTATCGAAATCCCACCCCACGCAGGCGGATGTGGCTGCGTTCCGGTTTCTTCATTGGAGACCGGCCGCCGCATCAGGTTTGAAGCCTCACCCGGCGCTTTCCTTGCTTAGACCTGCGGACCTTCCATTTTTCGTGTCCGCTTTTTTCTAAAGCCACCTCGCACCCCTTCTCAAAAGACACTCCACAGGACCACCCCAATGCGGGAAATGAAACTCCAAGACCTCAAATCGAAAACGCCGGCCGAGCTCGTCACGTTCGCCGAAGAGAGCGGGGTCGAGAATGCCAGCACCATGCGCAAGCAGGAGCTGATGTTCGCCATTCTCAAGCAGCTCGCGATTCAGGAAATCGACATCATCGGCGAAGGCGTCGTCGAGGTTCTCTCCGACGGCTTCGGCTTTCTGCGCTCGCCTGATGCCAACTACCTGCCCGGCCCCGACGACATCTACGTCTCGCCATCGCAGATCCGCCGCTTCGGCCTTCGCACCGGCGACACCATCGAAGGCCACATCCGCAGCCCGAAGGAAGGCGAACGCTATTTCGCGCTGCTCAAGGTCAACACACTCAATTTCGAAGATCCGGAAAAGTCCAAGCACAAGGTCAATTTCGACAATCTGACGCCGCTGTTTCCGGACCAGCGCTTCCGCCTCGAACTCGAAGACCCGACGCGAAAAGACCTCTCTGCAAGAGTGATCGACATCGTCGCTCCCATCGGCAAAGGCCAGCGCGCGCTGATCGTCGCGCCGCCGCGCACCGGCAAGACGGTGCTGATGCAGAACATCGCGCACTCCATCACCGCCAATCATCCCGAATGCTATCTGATCGTGCTTCTGATCGACGAACGTCCGGAAGAAGTCACTGACATGCAGCGCTCGGTGAAGGGCGAGGTGGTGTCGTCGACCTTCGACGAACCCGCCGTGCGTCACGTCCAGGTCGCCGAGATGGTGATCGAGAAAGCCAAGCGCCTGGTCGAGCACGGCCGCGACGTCGTGATCCTCTTGGACTCGATCACGCGTCTGGGTCGCGCCTACAACACCGTGGTGCCGTCATCCGGCAAGGTGCTGACCGGCGGTGTCGACGCCAACGCGTTGCAGCGGCCGAAGCGATTCTTCGGCGCCGCGCGCAACATCGAGGAGGGCGGTTCGCTCACGATCATCGCGACTGCGCTGGTCGATACCGGCAGCCGAATGGACGAAGTCATCTTCGAAGAATTCAAGGGTACCGGTAACTCCGAACTGATCCTCGATCGCAAGGTCTCGGACAAGCGGACCTTCCCGGCGATCGACATCTCGCGCTCCGGCACGCGCAAGGAAGAGCTGATCACCGATCCGCAGCTCCTGAAGAAGATGTACGTGCTGCGCCGGATCCTCAATCCGATGGGCACGATGGATGCGATCGACTTCCTGCTCGACAAGCTCCGCAACACCAAGAACAACTCGGAGTTCTTCGACTCCATGAATACCTGAGCCGCCAAAGTAAAGCTTAGGGGAGGGCGCCTCGCACCGCGGGGCGCCCTTTTTCATGTTGCGGCGGCCGTTCCATTGCGGTGCAGCATGAAAAATCGGCTTTAGCGATTGGTTAACCATATAAGGTATTGAATTTTATACTATTTAGTTCTGCTCGGGGTTTGGGGCAGGGTACCTCGCTGGATTTCACAGCATTTTTGCCGCTTCTGCTAACGGTATCGCCAGTGCGTTCAGGCCTCGAGTTTGAATCGCGTTGCCTTTTCAAAACCTCCCGCGCAAATAGGCCATGCATCCGCGGGATCAGACTATCTTTGCGTTGTCATCAGGCCGGCCACCGAGCGCGATCGCCTTGGTACGGGTTTCGGGTCCGCAGGCCGGAAGGATCGTAACGACCCTTGCCGGCAAATTGCCGCCACCGCGAATGGCGACCCGCGCCTTGCTACGGGATGTCGGCCAGCGGCCGATCGACGATGCCGTGGTGCTTTGGTTTCCAGGTCCGGCCAACGCGACGGGCGAAGACGTCGCCGAGTTTCACGTCCACGGCGGACGTGCGGTGCTGGCCGCTTTGTTCGCGGCGCTGTCCGCATTCGCTGATGTTCGTAGCGCCGAGCCTGGCGAATTTACGCGCCGCGCTTTCGAGAACGGCAAGCTCGATCTCACCGAAGCCGAAGGCCTCGACGATCTCATCCACGCCGACACCGATCGGCAGCGGCACCAGGCGTTGCGTCAACTGAAGGGATTGCTTGGCGACCGGGCGCGCGACTGGCGTGCGCGGATCATCGAGGCGTCTGCCTTGATCGAGGCGGGCATCGATTTCTCGGATGAGGGCGACGTGCCGGCAGAGTTGATCGCGCCAGCGCTGGCAAAGGTCAAAGCACTTCTGTTCGAGATCGAGGAGGTCCTGGCGGGGCAGGGGCGGAGCGAGCGGCTTCGCGATGGCCTCGTCGTCGCGATCGCCGGCCCGCCGAATGTCGGCAAGTCGACGCTGATGAATCAGCTCGCGCGTCGCGAGGTCGCGATCGTGTCGCCGCATGCCGGCACCACGCGCGACGTCATCGAGGTGCAGCTCGATCTCGACGGCTATCCGGTGACCGTGATTGACACCGCAGGCATTCGTGAGACTGACGACCCGGTGGAGCAGGAGGGCGTTCGCCGCGCCCGGGCTCGTGCAGCGGATGCGGATCTCGTGCTGTGGCTCTCCGACTCTTCGCAGGCGGCGATCGATCACGACGGGAGCGCGCCAATCTGGAAGGTGCGAAACAAGATCGATCTTGGGGCGGCGGGTCGGCCATTGGCCGAGGGGCCGGGGCAGGGAAGCTTTCAGATTTCGGCGAGCCGGGGGGATGGCGTGCTGGAGCTGATCAGTGCCCTGGTCGAGTTCGCCCAAACCTACTTTGGTGGCAGCGAGAGCGGATTGATCGGCCGGACCCGGCAGCGGAAGTTATTGGAGGACGTCGCCGCCGGATTGCGCCGCTGCCTCACGGTAGTCGGGGAGGGCGAAGAATTGGCGGCAGAAGAATTGCGCACGGCGGCCCACTCGCTGGGTCGACTGTTGGGGCGCGTAGACGTCGAGGACATCCTGGACGTCATCTTCCGGGAGTTCTGTGTAGGTAAGTAAGACTTCCTTATCCATGTTTCACGTGAAACAGATCGGGGCGTGGGCGATGTTTCACGTGAAACAAAGACTCCTCAAAACTTCACTTCCGGGTTTTCCAACTCCGCGATAGAAGTCCCGGCATGATTTCCGAAGCGGACTCCTTCGACGTCATCGTCATCGGTGGCGGCCACGCCGGCTGCGAGGCTGCGAGCGCGGCTGCGCGCATGGGCGCGAAGGCCGCTCTGCTGACCCATCGCTTTGCGACGATCGGGGCGATGTCCTGCAATCCCGCCATCGGCGGTCTCGGCAAGGGCCATCTGGTCCGCGAAGTCGATGCCCTGGACGGTCTGATGGGTCGGGTGGCCGATGCCGGCGGCATCCAGTTTCGGATGCTGAACGGTCGCAAGGGTCCGGCAGTCCGCGGTCCGCGCGCCCAGGCAGACCGAAAACTTTATGCTGCGGCGATGCAGACCGCGATCCGGGAGACTGCAAACCTCGGCGTGATCGAAGGCGAGGCGGATGAGCTGATCGTTTCGAACGGCCGGGTGAGGGGTGTTCGACTGGGGGATGGGCGCGAGCTCGCGGCCGGCGCGGTCGTTATTACGACCGGCACTTTCCTGCGGGGTCTCATCCATCTCGGCGAAAAGAACTGGCCCGCCGGCCGCGTCGGCGAGGCGCCGGCGATGGGACTTTCGACGTCCTTTGAGCGTGCCGGATTTACGCTGGGACGGTTGAAGACCGGTACGCCGCCACGGCTCGATGGCACGTCGATCGACTGGTCCGCCGTGGAGATGCAGCCCGGAGACGATCCGCCGGAGCCGTTCTCGGTCATGACGGACCGGATCACGACGCCGCAGATCCAGTGCGGCATCACGCGGACGACGCCGGCGACCCATGAGGTGATCCGGGCCAACGTCCATCGCTCCCCGATGTATTCCGGTCAGATCAAGAGCAGCGGTCCGCGCTATTGTCCCTCGATCGAGGACAAGATCGTCCGCTTTGGCGATCGCGATGGGCACCAGATCTTCCTGGAGCCCGAAGGGCTCGACGACTCCACGGTCTATCCCAACGGCATCTCGACCTCGCTGCCGGAGGAAGTCCAACTCGCGATCCTCGCCACCATTCCCGGACTTGAGCGGGTGAAGATGGTCCGGCCGGGCTACGCCATCGAATACGACCATGTCGATCCGCGGGAGCTGGACCCGACCTTGCAGACCAAGCGTCTGCCGGGTCTCTTTCTGGCCGGGCAGATCAATGGCACGACCGGATACGAGGAGGCGGCGGCGCAAGGGATCGTCGCCGGCCTGAACGCCGCACTGATGGCTGGCGGCGCCGAGCCGACCGTGTTCGATCGCGCCGACGGCTATCTCGGGGTGATGATCGACGACCTCGTGACCCGCGGGATCACCGAGCCGTACCGGATGTTCACCTCGCGGGCGGAGTACCGTCTGACTCTTCGGGCTGATAACGCCGACCAGCGTCTGACCGACAAGGGCATCGCTCTGGGCTGCGTAGGGCAGGCGCGTTCGCAGCGGCATCGCGAGAAGATGGCTGCGTTGGAAGCTGCCAAGGCTTTGGCCAGGTCGCTGGCCATCACTCCGAACGAAGCGGCCAAGTATGGCCTCGCACTCAACCGCGACGGCCATCGCCGATCGGCATTCGAGCTGCTGGCCTATCCAGAAATCGAGTGGACGACCCTGCGAGGGATCTGGCCGGAGCTCTCGGTCATCGATCCGTCGATCGCCGTCCATCTTGAGATCGACGCCAAATACGATGTCTACCTCAAGCGCCAGACTGCCGACGTCGATGCCTTCCGTCGTGACGAGGGCCTGGTCCTGACCGGCATCGACTATGCCGATGTGCCCGGGCTTTCGAACGAGGCGCGGTCAAAGCTTCAGGCAGCGCAGCCACGGACCGTGGGGCAGGCGGGTCGGCTCGACGGATTGACGCCGGCGGCGCTGGGAATTCTGGCGGCCTATCTCCGGCGCGAAGCGCGGCGGAAGAACGCGAAGGTGACGACTTAAGAATCTGTTTCACGTGAAACGTTGATGTGGGATGGGTGGAGCGATAGCCATCTTCCGCACGCGAGCAATTGACGGGTATCGCTTCGCTTCACCCATTCGAGCCGCCCAACGGGACCGCCATGGCGAAAGCCGCCGCTCACACCCTCTCCTCGCCCCTGCTCTCCGACAAGGCCACTGGCCTAGCCCTCACCCCCGTTTCATCCGAAACGGAGGCGCGGCTCGATCGCTACGTCGCCTTGCTTCTGGAGTGGCAGATCAAAACGAATCTGGTGGCGCCATCGACGCTTCCGAATCTGTGGACGCGGCACGTCTCCGATTCGCTCCAGCTTTTGAGTCTGGTTCCATCGGCCAAGACCTGGGTCGATCTCGGCAGCGGCGGCGGTTTCCCTGGCGTGGTGCTGGCCTGCGCGCTGGCAGAAACACCCGGCGCCAATGTCCATTTGGTCGAGCGCAACGCCAAAAAAGCGGCCTTCCTGCGCGAGGCAGTTCGCGTAACTTCTGCGTCTGCGACCGTGCATTTGGCGGGAATCGGGGATATTGTGGATAGAATTGGAAGTCGCGTTGATTGCGTCACTGCGCGAGCGCTGGCTCCATTACATCAGCTCGTCGGCTTCGCGGAGCCGTTTGTGAGCAGCGGCGCGAAAGCGTTGTTCCTCAAGGGCCAAGATGTAGAGGCTGAATTGACCGAAGCCACTAAATATTGGAATATTCAACCGCGACTCCATTCCAGCCGCACGGGCGGGCACGGCTGGATCGTCGAACTCGATCGGATCGAGCGGCGCAACCCCTCCGCGATCACACATGGCGATCGGGCATGAGCGAATTAGACCAGTTATATCAAGAAGATAGAGATCAAACCCCACCGCCCCATCCACGCATCCTATCGCTCGCGAATCAGAAGGGCGGCGTGGGCAAAACGACCACGGCAATCAATCTGGGTACCGCGCTCGCGGCAATTGGCGAGCGCGTCCTGATCGTCGACCTCGATCCGCAGGGCAACGCCTCTACCGGTCTCGGCATCGATCGCCGCAACCGCAGCTGCTCGACCTATGACGTGCTGATCGGCGAAGCGCCGCTGCGTGATGCGGTGGTTGCCACCGCGGTGCCGCGGCTGCACATCGCCTCCTCGACCATGGATCTGTCGGGCCTCGAGCTCGAACTCGGCACGACGCCCGGCCGCGCCTTCCGCCTGCGCGACGCGATCGCGGCGTTGAACAAGAACGCCGCGCCGGACACCGACTACACCTATGTGCTGATCGATTGTCCGCCGTCGCTGAATCTTCTCACCGTCAACGCGATGGCGGCGTCGGATGCGATCCTGGTGCCGTTGCAATGTGAATTCTTCGCGCTCGAAGGTCTGTCGCAATTGCTGCAGACGGTGGAGCAGGTGCGCTCGACGCTCAATCCGAACCTGTCGATCCACGGCATCGTGCTGACCATGTTCGACTCGCGCAACAACCTGTCGAACCAGGTGGTCGCCGACGTCAGGCAGTTCATGGGCGGCAAGGTCTATGACACCATGATTCCCCGTAACGTGCGCATCTCCGAGGCGCCGTCCTACGGCAAGCCGGTGCTGGTCTACGATCTCAAATGCGTCGGCAGTGAAGCGTACCTGAAGCTGGCAACGGAAGTGATCCAGCGCGAGCGCGAGCTGAGGCATTAGTCAGGAATCGCAGGGTGGGCAAAGGCGTCTTCGCCGTGCCCACCATTGTTTGTCGCGACAATCGGTGGGCACGCTTCGCTTTGCCCACCCTACAAGTAACCGAATTCAGTTCCGGAGTAGCTTAAGTGAATCCTAGGGAGTTGGCGGCGATGGCCGACAAAACAGGTTCGCGACTGGGCCGTGGCCTCGCAAGTCTGATCGGGGATGTCGGTGGCGAGGCCGCGCACGCCGAACGGCCACGCAACCAGCGCAAGGTGCCGATCGAGTTTCTGAAACCGAATCCGCGCAACCCGCGCCGGACCTTTTCCGATGCCGAGCTCGGCGAGCTTGCGGCCTCCGTCAAGCAGCATGGCGTGATCCAGCCGATCGTGGTCCGCCCGGTGAAGGGCGCGCAGGACCGCTACGAGATCATCGCCGGCGAACGGCGCTGGCGCGCCGCGCAACTCGCCAGCCTGCACGAGGTGCCGATCGTCCCGATCGAAGTCAGCGACTCTGACGCGCTCGAGATCATGATCATCGAGAACGTGCAGCGTGAAGACCTCAATGCGATGGAAGAGGCGCAGGGCTATCACGCGCTGGCCGACGAATTCAAACGCAGCCAGGAAGACATCGCCAAGGAAGTCGGCAAGAGCCGCAGCCACGTCGCCAACATGATGCGGCTGACGAAACTGCCGACGGAAGTGCAGGCCCTTATCTCAAGCGGCGAATTGTCGGCCGGTCACGCTCGCGCGCTGATCGGCGTGCCCGATCCGCTGGCCGCGGCGAAGCGCATCGTCGCCGAAGGCCTCAACGTGCGGCAGACCGAGGCGCTTGCCCATGAAGAAGGCGTGCCGGAGCGCAAGCCGCAAAAGGCGAGGGGCGGCGGCAAGACGAAGGACCCCGACACGATCGCACTGGAGAAGCGCGTCAGCGATGCGCTCGGCCTCACCGTCACCGTCAACCACCGCGACCCCGGCGGCTCGGTTCAGATCAGCTACCGCAACCTCGAGCAACTCGACGAGGTGATGCGGCGGCTGGAGAAGGGGAAGTGACAAGCCTCTCCGCGTCATTGCCTGCGACAAACGCGAAGCGTTTGCGCAAGGGAGCGACAGCGACGAAGCATTCCATTCCTCCGCTTGGGGCGCGATGGATTGCTTCGCTTCGCTCGCAATGACGGAAGACGGACAGCGCGGCCTCAGCGAAATTCGTGGATGACTTCGATCTCGCCCACGATCGCCTCGTTGAAAGCGGCCATTTCCTCAGCCGGAATCCAATACTCCAGATGGGCTGAGCCGCCGGCTTCCTGAACGCCGTATTTATCCAAAAAATCCCGACGTACCTCAAAGCGTGTGACGTAACCGGAGCCGCTGGCCGGGACGTTCCAGTCGCGGGCGATCTTCACCGCGTATTCTTCTGAGAGCACCGGGTAGAAGATGGGCTGCTCCGGAAGCCGTGGCGGGAACGCCCGCATTCCACTCTTTCGGATCAATTCCAACTCGGCCGGTCCGACCGGGCGCCATAGCGTTGCGGCGTCTTCTGCCCCTTTCGACATGTCACCCCCGCCGCTTCGCATTCGCGGCAATCGAGAGCAGTGTCCGCAGCCCGATGGCCGATGCCAGCGAGGCCTGCTTGCGCATGTCGAGGGCGGCCGTCCCGAGCTGATCGATGATGGCGGCCAGTCGCGCCGCGCTGAAATTACGCAGCGCGATTTCGACGGCGCCCTTCCGCGAAAAGTGCAGGCGCGGATATCCGCTTTCCAGCAGGGTCGAGACGGGCGTGCCTTCAGCCACCGCGAGCGCCGATTTGTGCAGCCACGCCGCCTGGCGCTGTGCGGCGGAGATGATCACGCCGGGATAGGTGCCGGCGATCATCGCCTTGGCAAATTCGCCTTCGACCAGGTCCGGCTTGCCGGCAAAGGCGCCGTCCACGATTGGGTCGAGTTTCAGCTCGGAGGCGTCGGACACGACGGTCATGACATCGTCGAGCCCGATCTCGCCCTTGCCGTGGGAATAGAGCGCGAGCTTGCGCAGTTCATTGCGCGAGGCCTGGCGGTCGCCGCCGAGCAACGACATCAGGACCGCACGCGCATCGGCGGCGATGCGCAAATTCGAAGTCCGCAATTCCTCGTCGATCAGTCTCGCAAGGTCGCGCTCGGTGTCGGGATAGCAGGCGATGGCGACCGCGGTCTTGGCGCGCTCGCAGGCCTTGCGCAGCGGCGATTCCGGCCGCAGGTCACCGGCCTCGATCACGATGCGGCAATCCTTCACCGGCGAATCGGCCAGCGTGTCGACGCCGCTGGCGAAACTGCGGGAGCCGGCGCGCACGCGGATCGCCCGCCGGCCGCCGAACATCGGAATCGTCATGGCCTCGTCGACCAGCCGCGACGGCTCGGCCGCCAGCTCGTCGCCGTCGAGCCGCACCAGCGAGAAGGGATCGTTGGGGTCGTCGACCGCCGACGCAATCAACGCATCGGCGCGTTCGCGCACCAGACCGGCGTCGGGACCGTAAAGCAGGATGATGGGGCGGCCGGCATCAGGCCGGGCGAGAAAAGCGTCGATGTCTTTTCCGCGGAGCGCGACCAATGGCGGTCAGGTGCCGGCGTAGAAGAACGAGGCCAGCCGGGTCTGAATGTTTTCCGCGATCTCGTTGGCGGCGCGATCCTCGGCGTCGCGAAAGGCGCGGGCGCGAGCGAAGCGCTGCAGATTGCCCGGAATGTCGTAGGACACGCGCGAGAAGGTCGTGCCGGTCATGACCGACTTGTTGGTGGCAAGGTCGATCAGATTGTACTGCGCGTCGATGCCATAGTTTTCGCTCGAGGGCAGGGCGGTGGTGGGATCGATCATCAGCGAGTTGCGGGTGGTAGTGAAGCGCAGCACCAGGCGATGGGTCGGCGGCATGCCGGTAGCGTTGCCGTAAAGCTTGAACGCCAGCGCATTGCGGATCTCCACCTGGATTCGGGCTTCACGCGACGCGTTCGGCTTATCGACCGGCGGGACTTCCACGCCCATCAGCTTTTCGCGCAAGCCGGGCGTGCCGTCGGTACGTTCGGCATACATCGGCTGGAAGCAGCCGGCCGTGAGCGCCGCCAGAGCGGCGACGGCGATGAGCCGAACGGCGATCCGGGTCTTAGCCAACGACATTCACGATCCTCATGGGAACTACGATTACCTTGCGAACGGCCTTGCCGCCGAGAGCGAGTTTTACCGCATCGAGCGCCAAAACGGCAGCCTCAATTTCCGGATTTTGGGCGACCCGTGGCACGGTAACATCACCCCGTTTCTTGCCGTTGACCTGGACTACCAGCGTCACGGAGTCTTCAACCAGCAAATCGCGTTCGATTTGGGGCCAGTTGGCCTCCGAAATCAGCCCGGATTGCCCCAGGACCTGCCAGCATTCCTCGGCCAGATGCGGCATCATGGGCGAAACCAGTTGAACAAGGATGACGGCGGCCTCCCGGATCGCCCAGGCGACGTCGGGCGCCGGCTGGACGCCTTTGGCCAGCACCTCGGCCAGGGCATTGGTGAATTCGCGGATATGGGCGAGGCAGACATTGAAGTGAATCCGCTCAATCCCGGTAGAGACCTTGTCGAGTGCACCGTGGGCGGCCTTGCGCAGGGCGAGCGCTCCCGGGCCGAATGACGCCGGCCGCGAAGCGGGGGCGGATTTTGCGATCTCGGCCGATTCGTTGATCAGCCGCCACAGCCGCTGCACGAAGCGCGAGGCGCCCTGCACGCGCTCGTCGCTCCAGATCACGTCGCGGTCGGGTGGCGAATCCGACAGCATGAACCAGCGCGCGACGTCGGCGCCATAGGTGGCGATGATGTCGTCGGGGTCGACCGTGTTGCGCTTTGACTTCGACATTTTTTCAATCGAGCCGATTGTAACTTCTTCGCCGGTGTCGATCAGAACGGCGTGGCGGTGGCCATTCGGGTCGTTCTCGATCTTCACTTCAGCCGGAGCAGCCCAGCCGCCATCCGCTTTCCGGTAGGTTTCGTGCACGACCATGCCTTGGGCGTACTGACCGGCAAACGGCTCGTCGAATGCGATGTGGCCGGTGGCCTTCATCGCGCGGGTGAAAAAGCGGGCGTACAGCAGGTGCAGGATCGCGTGCTCGATACCGCCGATGTACTGGTCGACCGGCATCAACCGATCGACGACGGCACGCGTGGTCGGGGCCGCCTCGTTCCAGGGGTCGGTGAAGCGTGCAAAATACCATGCCGAATCGACAAAGGTATCCATCGTGTCGGTTTCGCGCTGCGCCTTGCCGCCGCATTTCGGGCAGGTGACGTGCTTCCAGGTCGGATGATGGTCGAGTGCGTTGCCGGGTTTGTCGAAGGTCACGTCCTCCGGCAGCACCACCGGCAGGTCGCTATCCGGGACAGGCACGACATCGCATTTCGGGCAGTGGATCACCGGGATCGGGCAGCCCCAGTAGCGCTGGCGCGAAATGCCCCAGTCCCGCAGGCGGAAATTCACCTTGCGTTCGCCGACCGGCGCATTGCCGCGGACCTCGGTTTCCAGCCGCTTCGCCACCTCTTCCTTCGCCTGCTCGATGGTCATGCCGTCGAGGAAGCGGGAATTGATCATGCGGCCTTCACCGTCATAGGCGGTATTGGTGATCACAAAGCTGTTGGGGTCCTGGCCTTCGGGACAGACCACCGGGGTGTTGCCGAGCCCGTATTTGTTGACGAAGTCGAGGTCGCGCTGGTCGTGTGCCGGGCAGCCGAAGATCGCGCCGGTGCCGTACTCCATCAGCACGAAGTTGGCGACGTAGACCGGCAGCTTCCAGTTGGAATCGAACGGATGGACTGCGCGGATGCCGGTGTCAAAACCCTGCTTCTCGGCGGTATCGATAATTTCCTGCGCGGTGCCGATCCGTTTGACCTCGGCAATGAATTCCGCAAGCTTCGGGTTCTTCGCAGCCGCGGCCTGCGCCAGCGGATGATCTGCTGCAATCGCCATGAATTTGGCGCCGAACAGCGTATCATGTCGCGTGGTGAAAACTTTCAGCTCGTTCTCGCCATTCGGCGCAGTTGCCGGATCGAGCGCGAAACGCACCAGCATGCCTTCGCTGCGGCCGATCCAGTTGCGCTGCATGACGCGCACCCGGTCGGGCCAGCGGTCCAGCGTGTCCAGCGCGTCTAGTAATTCCTGCGAGTACTTCGTGATCTTGAAGACCCACTGGCTCATTTCGCGCTGCTCGACAACAGCGCCCGAGCGCCAGCCGCGGCCGTCGATCACCTGCTCGTTGGCGAGCACGGTCATGTCGACCGGATCCCAGTTGAGCTTGCGCTTCTCGCGCTCGGCGAGGCCCGCGCGCAGCATGTCTAAAAACATCTTCTGTTGATGCTTGTAGTAGCTGGGATCGCAGGTCGCGAATTCGCGTGACCAGTCGAGCGACAGCCCGATCGACCGCAACTGCTTCTTCATCGCTGCGATGTTGTCATAGGTCCACGCCTTCGGCGCAACCTTGCGCTCGATCGCGGCATTCTCCGCCGGCAGGCCGAAAGCGTCCCAGCCCATCGGGTGCAGCACGTTAAAGCCCTTGGCGCGCATGAACCGCGCCAGCACGTCGCCGAGCGTATAGTTCCGGACATGCCCGATATGGATGCGCCCCGACGGGTAAGGGAACATCTCGAGCACGTAGTATTTCGGCCGCGGATCGTCGTTTTTCGAGGCGAAGATCGCCTTTTCGTCCCACTGGCGCTGCCAGCGAGGCTCGGAATCACGGGCGTTGTAACGTTCGGAGGTCATGGAATCGCAGGGTTTTTTGTGGATTCGGGTCCCGTCCAGAGGACGGCGGACTAGGCCACAAAAGCGGCTGCGGGGTCAACGGGTTGGGGAGGGGCAGAACGGTCATTTGGCCGGCGGCGTGGCGCGTCGGCTCACCCCGCCATCGCCATCCCGGCCTCGTCGACCAGCTTGGCAAAGCCGTGCTCGACCACGGTGTTGCGGCCGCGGTGTTTGGCGGCGTAGAGGGCGGCGTCCGCGGCCTCGATCAGGTCGCCGGGGGTTTGGGTGTCGCTGGGTAGCGTGGCGGCGACGCCGACGCTCACGGTGACGGTGAGATGGTTGGAGGTGATGTGGGGCAAAGCGAGGCCTTGAACGGTTGCGCGCACCGTTTCACCGATCTCGAGCGCCTTTTGCGGGCTGGTGTTCGGCAGCAACAGACAGAATTCCTCGCCGCCATAGCGGCCGGCAAAGCCCATGGTGTCGGCGGCGATCCCGGCCAGCGTTTCGCCGATCCGGGTCAGGCAGGCGTCGCCTTCCGGGTGGCCATAGGTGTCGTTGTAGAGCTTGAAGTGATCGACATCGATCATCAGGAGCGACAGCTCGCTATGATATTGCTGCGCCTTCAGCCATTCGAAATCGAGCCGGCTCTGGAAGCCGCGGCGGTTGGCGAGACCCGACAGCATGTCGATCGAGGCCATCACGGTGAGCCGGTCGTTGGTGGCAACCAGCTCGCGCTCGCGCTGGCTGAGCTGGGCCGCCATCGCGTTGAAGGCGCGGGCCAGCGGCATGAATTCCGAAGGCAGGCGGCTGCGCGCGACGCGGGCCGTCCAGTCGCCTTCGCCGAAGCGCCTGGCCATGCCGGTCATGACCTCGATCGGCTTGATGATGAGTTTCTCGGCGCCGATCAGCGCGCCGAGTAGCACGAACAGGCAGACGAATCCGAGTTGCAGATAGGCGGTGCGGATCTCGCGATTGATCGCTGCCGTCACCTTGGCCTCGTCGACGCTGACGATCAGGCGCGATTGCGTGCCGGGAATGCGCGCGAAACTGACGGCGCGCTTGGAGCCGTCGGTCGCGGCAAAGGAAAGCGAGCCGGTATCGGAGTTGGAGCTGAGCGCCTTGTAGGTGATGGCCGACAACAGCGGCACGTTGTCGAGTGGCTGGCCGATCATGCTGGCCTGGTCCGGCGGCGCCGCCAGCACCACGCCGGTGCTGTCGATCAGCAGCGCCGAGATGCCCGGCCGTCCGCCGAAATTGGCCATGATCTTCGAGAGCCAGTCGAGATTGATGCCGGCGACCGCCACCGATTCCTCTTCCCGGTTGATCGCGGCGACCGGATAGGCCGCCATCATGATTGGCCGGTTGTTGGTCTTGCCGAACAAATAGTCGCTGAAGACGAAATCGCGCGTCTCCTGCGCCTTCCTGAAATATTCGCGATCGCTGATGTTGAGGCCGACCTGGATGTTCAGCGTCGAGCACTGCACCGTGCCTTCCTTGCTCACGAGCATGATGCTGCGGATCCAGGGCAGGTTGGCAGGCAGGCTGGCGCGCAGGATTTCACAGCTGCGCCCGATGCCGCTGGAGGCACGGATATAGGCCGCCGATTTCAGCATGGTCTCGACGGAGGAGATTACCTCGCGCTGGGTCTCGGCGCTGTGATGGGTGATGTTGGCGTATTCTTCCGAAGCGGTCGCGATCTGCCTGGCGCGGGTGTCTTCGAGCGAGCGGACCCGCTCCAGCATCAAGGGCGCCACCAGCAGCACGGCCAGCATCGCAAGCCGCGCGCGGATTCCGAGCAGCTTCTTGAGTTTGACCCGCTTGCGGTTGAAAGTAACGCCAGACATCCTGCCCCCCACACCACAGGGTAGAGCGAAGGGTTCAAAAAGCCTTTCCCGAACTTGGTAAAATTCGAGGAAATGCCGTAAAATCTCCTCGCAGGAATCCGATACGATGCGAGAGAGATGACGACGCCGCTAACCAAGTCTTTACCAATTGGCCTGGCTCAAGTTGAGCAGGACATCGCGCGCGCGTGCAAGGAAGCGCGCCGCGAGCGTGCATCGGTGACGCTGATCGCGGTGTCGAAGACGTTCGACGCAACTGCCATTTCACCGGTCATCGATGCCGGCCAGCGCGTGTTCGGCGAAAACCGCGTGCAGGAGGCCAAGGCAAAATGGCCGGCGCTGGTGTCGTCCCATCCCGGGCTTGCCCTGCATCTGATCGGGCCGCTGCAATCCAACAAGGCGAAGGAGGCCGTGGCGCTGTTCGACGGCATCCATTCGGTCGACCGCCCCAGCATCTGCGAAGCGCTGGCCAAGGAAATCAATTCGCAGAACAAACGGCCGGAATTGTTCGTTCAGATCAACACTGGCGAGGAGCCGCAAAAGGCCGGCATCGCGCCCGGCGAGGCCGATGCCTTCATCGCGAGCTGCCGCGACAAATACGGTCTGGTCATTTCCGGCCTGATGTGCATCCCGCCGGTCAACGACGCACCGGCGCCGCATTTCGCGCTGACAGCCAAGATCGCCGCGCGGAACGGGCTGAAGAATCTATCGATGGGCATGAGCGCCGATTTCGCGGTCGCGATCCAGATGGGCGCGACGCATGTGCGCGTCGGCTCGGCGATTTTCGGGGCGCGGTAGATTTCCGTCATTGCGAGCGAAGCGAAGCAATCCATACCTCAACACGGGGATAGATGGATTGCTTCGTCGCTATCGCTCCTCGCAATGACGGCGGAGAGAGCTACTCGAACCCAACCGAAACCTTTCCAAGCGCTCCAAAATCAACCGCGAAAAAATCGCCCGATTGAATCGGCAGCGGCGGATGGCAGGTGCCCGTCGTCACGATACGGCCGGCTTTCAGCGTCACGCCAAGCTGGCGCAATTCATTGGCTAGCCATGTCAGTGCAACGCGGGGATCGCCAAGCACGTTCTTGCCGTGGCCAACGAATTTTTCGCCGCGCATCGTCATGACCGGCCGTTCCTCGACGAGGTCCATCGAACGCCAGTCGGCTGTTGCGGCAGGACCCAGCACGAACAGATGCGCGCAGGCGTTGTCGGCGATGAGCTGCGCTTCGCCGGCGGCGGCGAAATCGGCAAAGCGCGAGTCGGGAATCTCGATCGCGGGATGCAGCGTGTCGACGGCATCGAGCACCTGCTGGACCGTATAGGGTGTCGGTCGCGCCGGCAGATCGACACGCATGTGAAAAGCGAATTCGGGCTCGGCGACGCGCATGTCGTTGCCTGCCATCGAAGCCGTTCCGCCATCTGGAATGACGGTCTCGGCCAGAATGCGCCCGGCCATCGGCCCATCGACATTGATGTGCCTTTGTCCGGCTTCGCTGGTAGCTGCGATCTTCCAGCCGAACAGGCTTGCGGACGTATACTTTTCGATTGCCGCCTGGATCGCGTAGGCCTCGATCCGGTCGCGTGGCCGCAGCTTTTCGTCGAGGCCGGAAAGTTTGGTGCCGGCGCGCCAGTGGTCGTGCAGCGTCTTTGATGCGGAGGCTATTGCGTTCTTGTCGAGCATCGCGTGTGATTCCCGTCAGCCGATCATGATTTTGGTCTGCGGCCCCAGGCGCCGCAACAGCCGCAGCATGGCAGATTTCGTCATCGAGACGCATCCGGCCGTCGGCGAGAAATTGGTGCGCGCCAGATGCAGGAACACGGCGCTGCCGCGGCCGGCAATGCGCGGCGCGCTGTTGTGATCGATCTCGACGATGAAGTCGTAGAGATGGTCTTCGCGCGTCAGCCGGTCGCCGGGCTGATCGCGGACCAGGCGGATCGGCTGATTGTAATGGCGGTCGCGCGGGTCTTCGCACCAGGCGTCCTCGGGCCGGATCGGCCGGGCCGGCAGATAGGTCCGGGGTCGAGTATGGCGGTCGGCGCGCCACCACAATTGCAGCGGGTAATACGTGCCCCGTGGGGTGCCGCCGTCGCCCTCCCGCTTGTTGGCGAGGATGCCGCCGCGGCCAAGTGCCACCGGAACAGACCAGCCGTCTGCGCTCAGCCACCCCCGGCGCGGGTCGCCAGCGGCCCGTTGGACCCGGATCGCCGCAAGCGGCCGATCACGCGTAGCTGTCTTATAAGTGATTGAAATTGGGTTGTTTTCCATGCCAATGCCCAAATCCGGGGATTGCCTGCCCGGCCGCTGCTAATCTAATTGACGCCATTACAGGACATTCATCCAGACGTTCCTCAAATTTGGGATAGACTGTGCTCGGCTTGTGAATCTGTAACAATCTCTTACCTCAATACGAATCAGTGCCCTGATGACCCGGCTTGCTAGCGAAATTTGCCCGCGAATCAGGTTTGTCATCGACCAAGACCCGGCTTGAGACGCTCCCGCCTGTGTCCGCCGCCTGCCTCAAGAGGATCGTATCCTATGCCCAATGCCCGCAAGATCCTGATCGTGGATGACGATACCGATCTCCGCGATACGCTGGTGGAGCAATTGTCGCTGCATGAGGAGTTCGAAGCCTCCGCAGTCGATACCGGTGCCAAGGGCGCCAGCGCCGCCAAGGCTAACTCCCCCGATCTGGTGCTGATGGATGTCGGCTTGCCGGACACCGACGGACGTGAAGTCGTGCGCAGCCTCCGCAAGGGCGGCTTCAAGGCGCCGATCATCATGCTCACCGGCCACGATACCGATTCCGACACCATTCTGGGCCTCGAATCCGGCGCCAATGACTACGTCGCAAAGCCGTTCCGGTTCGCCGTCCTGCTCGCGCGGATCAGGGCGCAGCTCCGCCAGCATGAGGCCAGCGAGGACGCGGTGTTCTCCGTCGGTCCCTACAGCTTTCGGCCCGGCTCGAAGATGCTGACCGCCGCCAATGCCCGAAAGGTGCGGCTGACCGAGAAGGAAACCGCGATCCTGCGCTTCCTCTACCGCGCCGGCCAGTTGCCGGTATCGCGCGAGACGCTGCTGCAGGAAGTCTGGGGCTACAATTCGGGTGTTACCACGCACACGCTGGAAACCCATATCTACCGGCTGCGGCAGAAGATCGAGAAGGATGCGGCCAACCCGGAAATCCTGGTGACGGAAGCCGGTGGCTACAAGCTGGTTCCGTGATACGATCTCGCAGCCACGATTGGTAATTTTCCGCGCGTTCCGGTCACCGGTCCATGTCGATCGAAGATGATGTAGCCCTGCTCGAGCGGGTCCCGACATTGCGCCTGTTGGGGACGGCGGCGCTGCGCATGCTGGCGATCGGCTCGGAGCAGCGCGATTTCTCCCCCGGCGATTATCTGTTCAACTCCGGCGACGATGCGGATGCCGGCTATATCGTGCAGCGCGGTTCGTTCCGCGTCGAGGATGGCGGCGCTGAAGTCGTCGCCGGCCCCGGCTCCCTGATCGGCGAACTGGCACTGATCGTTGCGATGAAACGGCCGTCGAGCGCGGTCGCGCTCGATCATTCCTCGGTCATCCGGGTGGCGCGCAGCCTGTTTCAGCGCGTGCTCGAAAGCGATCCTGCCGCCGCGCGTCGCCTGCGCGACGAACTCGCCACACGCACCAGCCAGCTCGCCAGCGATATTCTGATGGCCGGCGCCAAGCTGAGTATCTGATCGCTACACCTCCAGCGTGACCGTCACCGGCACGTGGTCGGACGGGCGCTGCCAGCCGCGGGCGTCGCGGCTGATCCTGAAATCGCTGACACCGTCCTTCAGCGCGCGCGACACCCAGATGTGGTCGAGCCGACGGCCGCGGTCGCCGACCGTCCAGTCGGCGGCGCGGTAGCTCCACCACGTGTAGACCTTTTCCGACAGTGGAATCCGCTCGCGCGCGACGTCGAACCACTCGCCATGGGCCTGTGCCGCCAGGAGCTTCTCGCATTCGATCGGCGTATGCGAGACCACCTTCAGAAGCTGCTTGTGCGACCACACGTCGTTTTCATGCGGCGCCACGTTGAGGTCGCCGACCAGGATATGCCGGTCGTCACCGCGCGGGTGCAGCGGTTCGCAGGCCTTCATCTCGTCGAGGAATTTCAGCTTGTGATCGAACTTCGGATTGAGCGCGGGATCGGGAATGTCGCCGCCGGCCGGAACGTAGAAATTGTGCAGCACCAGCGGTTTTGCAAGCTGCGCCTTTTCGCCGAACGATACTGAAATGTGACGCGAATCGATCTTGTCGCAGAAGGTCCTGATATCGGTGGCCTCGAACGGCAGTTTCGAGACGATGGCGACACCGTGATAGCCCTTCTGCCCGTTCAGCGCGACGTGCTCATAGCCGAGACGCTTGAATCGCTTCAGCGGAAACGCGTCGTCGATGCACTTGGTCTCCTGCAGGCACAGCACATCCGGCCGCGCCGATTTAAGGAATTTGGCGACGATGTCGATGCGTAGCCGCACCGAATTGATATTCCACGTTGTCAGGGAGAAACGCATGAGGGCCGTGTATTACCACGGTTCCTGACGACGTCCTGCTGTTTGTCCACAGGCTGAATTTCGCAGGATGAGCAAAGGCGCACCTGCGCCGTGCCCAACATGCATCCCGATCTCGGTGAGGATGGTGGGCACGCTTGCGCTTTGCCCACCCTACGGCTCCGAGAAATGCGCGCCGCTCAGTTCGCGGGCGTGATGTAGTTGGTGAAGTCGATCTTGAACAGGCCGGGATCGACCTTCTTGGACGAGTCCAGATTGTAGACCGCAACCGTGGTGTCGTAGCCCTGCGGGTCGGTCACCGTCCACTGCTTGAGCTGGCCGTCCTTGGTGCCGACCATCAGCATCAGCCGGCTGGTGCCGATCAGGGCCTGCTTCTCCTCGATGGTGACGCTGATGAAGACGTCATCGGCCGTGACGCTGACGACATTGGTGTCCTTCAACAGATCGATCCTATCAGACAGCAGGAAACGCAGCGGCGTTTGCGACAGCGGATAGATGTCCTGGGTCGCGAGCTTGCGGTCACGCACCGCCAGCGACGAGCCGTCGGCGACGATCGCGATCGGGCTCGGGTCGTCATATTCGAAGCGCACCTTGCCCGGCTTCTGGATGTAGAAATCGCCCTTGGTCTTGCTGCCATCGGGCCCGACCTGGACGAAATTGCCGACCAACGTCTGCAGCGAAGACAGATACGAACTCACCCGGGCAGCCTGTGCCTTCTGGTTGGCATCGAAGGTGGCAAACACATTGGCCGGGACATTGCGGTTCGGGTTCGGGATCACCGGATTCGGCGGTGCCTGGGTGGCGCCCGTGGTCATCGGAACCTTGTCCTGCGCGCTCATCTGCACGCCGCCCTCGCGCGCCTTGGGCGCGGGCTTAGGAACCGGCACGTTCTGCGCAGACGTCGGCGTCGCGAAGCCGGCGATGGAGGTGGCGATCAAAAGGGCCAGTCCGGAGCGCAGCCCGCGATGGGTAGATTGTTCTGTCATCAGGTATTCGGATCTCTATTCGACGAGGCGTCCCGCTGGGGGCCAGTTTATCGTGCTTTCGACCAAAGGAGATATCGTTTTTCCGTGAAAATAGTTGCGCCAAATCCCCCCATTCGGCGCCCTGATCTAGAATCCGCCCTCTTCCTCCTCGACCAGAATTTCGCGTTTGCCGGCGTGATTCGCCTGTCCGACGATGCCTTCCTGTTCCATTCGTTCCATCAGCGAGGCGGCACGGTTATAGCCGATTTGCAGCCGGCGCTGAATGTAGGAAGTCGAGGCCTTGCGGTCGCGTTTGACGATCGCAACCGCCTGCGCGAACAGGTCGCCGCCGCCATCGGCGCCCATGCCGGTAGAATCGAATACCGCGCCGTCTTCCTCGGTCGGTTCCTCCGCGGTAACAGCTTCCAGATATTCGGGCGCGCCTTGCGTCTTCAGGTGACGTACCACCTTCTCGACCTCCTCGTCGGAGGCAAAGGGACCGTGCACGCGGCTGATGCGGCCGCCGCCGGCCATATAGAGCATGTCGCCCTGGCCGAGCAGTTGCTCGGCACCCATCTCGCCGAGAATGGTGCGGCTGTCGATCTTCGACGTGACCTGGAAGGCGATGCGGGTCGGGAAGTTCGCCTTGATGGTGCCGGTGATGACGTCGACCGACGGACGCTGCGTGGCGAGGATGACGTGGAGACCGGCGGCGCGCGCCATCTGCGCCAGACGCTGCACCGCGCCTTCGATGTCCTTGCCGGCCACCATCATCAGGTCGGCCATTTCGTCGACGATGATGACGATATAGGGCAGCGGCTCGAGCTCAAGCTTTTCTTCCTCGTAGATCGCCTTGCCGGTTTCCTTGTCGAAGCCGGTATGCACCGTGCGCGTCAGCTCCTCGCCCTTGCCCTTGGCTTCGACGAGGCGCTGGTTGTAACCGTCGATGTTGCGCACACCGAGCTTGGCCATCTTCTTGTAGCGCTCTTCCATTTCGCGCACGGCCCATTTCAGCGCGACAACCGCCTTCTTCGGATCGGTCACGACCGGCGTCAGCAGATGCGGGATGCCATCATAGACGGAGAGTTCGAGCATCTTGGGATCGACCATGATCAGGCGGCACTGATCCGGCCGCAGGCGGTAGACCAGGCTGAGGATCATGGTGTTGATGGCGACCGATTTGCCGGAGCCGGTGGTACCGGCTATCAGCATATGCGGCGTGCGCGCGAGATCGATGATGATGGATTCGCCGCCGATGTTCTTGCCAAGGCAGAGCGGAAGTTTTGCGTGCGACTCGTCCTTCGTGGTCAGCAATTCGCGAAGATAAACCTTTTCGCGATGCACGTTCGGCAGTTCGATGCCGATGGCGTTGCGGCCGGCGACCACGGCAACGCGGGCCGAGAGCGCGCTCATCGAGCGGGCGATATCGTCGGCGAGACCGATGACGCGCGAGGATTTGATGCCGGGCGCCGGTTCGAGTTCGTAGAGCGTCACGACCGGGCCGGGGTTGGCCTTGACGATCTCGCCGCGGACGCCGAAATCGCCGAGCACGCCTTCCAGCGCGCGCGAATTGGCTTCCAGCTCGGCCTTGCTGAGCGGCTGCCGGTCCGACGCCTTGGGCGCCGTCAGCATCGAGACCGAAGGCAGTTCGAACTTGTCCGATTTGCGCGCCGAGGCACGCGGCGCGGGTTTCTTGCGTGGGGTACGGGCGGCGGGAGCCTCTTCCTCCTCCTCCTCGTCTTCCTCTTCTTCCTCGTCCTCGAAGTCCTCTTCCTGTGGAGCCAGTTTTGGCGCGGCGCGACCGCTGAGGCTTGGTTCCTGACGTTCGAACGAGGCCTTGCGAGGCGGCGGCGAACTCGACACCAGTGATCGGTAGGCCGCGCTCATCAGCCAACCGAGCCGCGCCTTCAAGCTCATCAGCGCATGATACACCCATCCGAGCGAGACCGAACTGCGATCCCCTTCTTCCTCGAAGGGCGTGTCATCGTCTTCGATCGGCGTCAGCTCTTCATCGCGCGGGCGCGAGCCCCAGCCGCTGGCAAACAGAAAGGTTATGCACATCGCCGCAAACAGGATGATGCCGAGCACGAGACGATAGGTGAAGCCGGCCGGACCGAATACCACCGCGGGCGCGCGTACCAGCGCGTCACCGACGACGCCGCCAAGACCGGTCGGCAGCGCCCAGGCTCCGCCATGCGGCCAGCAGCTTGCAAAGCCGGCCGCGATCACCGTGCAGAGGATCCAGCATCCAAGGCGCAGCGCTTCGCGGTCGAAGGTGCGATGGGTCAGCATGCGCCAACCCCACACCGCGACCGTGAGGGTCAGCATGATCGCGCCGAGACCGAGAATCTGCATCAAGAGATCGGCGCCGATTGCACCGGGATAGCCGAGAACGTTGCGGATCGGGCGCGACGTCGCATGGCTCAGGCTCGGGTCCTGCACCGACCACGTCATCAACGCCGCCGCCGCCACGCCGGACAGCGCGATCAGGCAGACGCCGGCGAGCTCGCGCAGGCGCCGCGCCAGCGCCTCGCGGATCGAGACCGGCAGATGGCCGACCAGGGGAATAACACGTTCGATCGCTGGCATGCTCATGAGGCCCTGCGATTAATCCAGAATTTCGACCAGCCGGTGCAGCGCCTCGGCCGTTGATTCGCTATCAGAGACCAGCGCGAGACGGATGTAGCCCGCGCCGGGATTGAAGCCGTCGTTCTGCAACCGCGACAGATAACTTCCCGGTATCACACGAACCCCTGCATCTCTGTAAAGCTTCACCGCCGTCGCCTCATCACCGCCGCGATCGGAGACGTCGAGCCAGACGCAAAAGCCGCCGGCCGGCCGCACATAGCCGTAGCGGCTGCCGAGAATCTGGTCGGCAAGATCGAACTTGATGCGGTAGAGCCTGCGGTTCTCTTCGACATGGGTTTCGTCGCTATAGGCGGCAACCGCGACATGCTGCAGCGGCACCGGCACCTGAGGGGCGGCGACATTGCGCAATTCGTGAAAGGCCGCAAGGAATTTCCGGTCACCGGCGGCAAAACCGACGCGCATGCCCGGCAGGTTCGAGCGCTTCGACAGTGACTGGAACGCAACGACGTTGGTGAAATCGGGCCCGGCGCATTCCAGCGCGCTGCCCGGCGCCTGCCTGGTGTAGATTTCCGAATAGCACTCGTCGCTCAGGATCATGAAGCCGTAGCGGTCGGCGAGGCCCTTCAGCCGCGTGAAGTAGTCGCGCGAGGCGACCGAGCCCTGCGGATTGGCGGGTGAGGCGATGAACATCGCAACGGTTCGGGCCAGCGTCGCCTCATCGAGCGAATCGAGATCCGGCAAGAAGCCGTTGGCGAGCGTCGTCGGCAGGTAGATCAGTTCGCAACCGGCCGCGCGCGCGCCCGCACCATAAGCCGGATAAAACGGGTTGGGCATCAGGATCGCGGGCCTGCCCTTGCGCGGGCCGACATAACGGGCGGCAGTGATCGCCGCGAAAAACAGCCCCTCGCGGCTGCCGCTCAGCACCAGGATTTCGCTCTCGGGGTCGACCGGGCGGGGAAGCTGGAACCGGGTCGAAAGCCAGTTGGCGGCGGCGCGGCGGAACGGCTCGATGCCCTTGGCAAGCGGATAGCGGCCGAATTCGGCAATGTGTTTGGCCAGGACCGGCCCGACGAAATCGGGCACCGGGTGCTGCGGCTCGCCTAAGGACAGCGTAATCAATGGTTTGGCAGGCTGATAGGGTGCCAGCAGCTCGGTCGTGCGCAAGAACGGTGAGCGCTCGGCCTGGCCGGCAGGGCTTGCACTGCCGGCGCCCTGCGCCACGCCGGAAGAGGCGGTCATTGCCATGTCTGAAACGCCAGTACTCTCAAAAGCGGTCAAGGGGCTGAAGCGAGCCCCGGAAACCCATCAAATCACCATAGATACGGCGGGGTTAAGACGCGATTAACCATCGGTGCCGCCAGCGATTTTACAGCCTTCTCACCAGTGGACGGCATTTTCGCTTGGGATCGTCCGGGATGGCCGAATGATGGTTCCAGGCGAGGCCGTGGCCTGGGCAACTGGATCCGGCGCGGCGCAAGGGCACCGCGCCAATTTCCGGACGTGACGGCTTCGCTACCGCTGCGGCAACCGTTCAAAACTCGGCATGCCCTCGGGCACATGGTGGAAGGCCTGCTTGTCGCAGGTGTAGATCGCCAATTGCGGATTGAAGAGCGCGGGATCGTCGAAGGTTCCGACCTTCAGGACCACGGCGGGCAGGCCGGGGACCTTGGTCACCATGTGGGTCCCGCATTCCGGGCAGAATTCGCGCGTTACCGCGCGCTCAAGGTCGCTGCGGGTGAACTGCTTCGGCTGGCTTGCGGTGTATTTGAAGCCGTTGACCGGCATCGCCACGAACATGTTCGGTCCGCCGCCCGAGATATATTGGCACTCGCGGCAGTGACACTGCGCCTTCATCATCGGCTCGCCCTCGGCCTCATAGCGCACCTTGCCGCAATAGCATCCGCCTTCGAGTTTCATGACGTCCTCCCGGTTGTGTTGCCCCATTCCGCCGCCGCGGCCACGCTTTGGCAATCTTTTTTTGACCGGTCGCCCGTTTTGACATCGATCCGACGTTTCCTGGGTTAGGGTGCTGGTTCTACCGAAGGGTGAGACGAAGAAAGATCCAATCAAAGGGCGAGGCATGCCGCGGGGAGAACATGTGATGGACGAAACCGGTTTCTGGAAAATCGTTCAGGATGCGAACGACGCTGCAGGCGGCGACATGGCTCGCAAATGCAACGTGCTGAAGCAAAAAATCGCGGCGCTGCCTGCGGCTGATGCGATTGAATTTGCGCAACTGTTCGACGCCATGATGGGCAAGGCCTATAGCCACACGCTGTGGGGCGCGGCTTACGTCATCAACGGCGGATGCAGCGACGATACTTTCGACGATTTTTGTGCCTCGTTGATTTCCCGGGGCCGTCAGGCATTCGAGCGTGCCTTGTCAGACCCCGATTCGCTCGCCGACGAACCTGACGACGAGGAGGATTGGTTCTACGAAGGTTATCAATACGCCGTAACCGACGGCGTCGTCGCGGCCGCCGGCGATCGGCCGCAACGGAGAATGCCGGATCAACCCGAGGGGACCGAGCAGGACGAGGACGAGCTGGACGTCCTGTTTCCGAAACTCAGCGCGAAATATGGATGGCTCTCGGGTAAACCGGCGTGATGGCGTTTTGCCTCTCTGGCAAAAAGAAAGGGGCCCCAGCTTGCGCTGGAGCCCCTCAACGGTCAGGGCATTGCCGGGTATGTGCCCGAACCGGAGTTGTGGATGCGACCCCTTAAAGGATCGCATCCCGGGAGAACTTACATGTTGTAGGCGCGTTCGGTGTGCTCGGTGACGTCGAGGCCCTCACGCTCGGTCTCGACGTTGACGCGCAGACCGACGATTACGTCGACCACCTTGTAGATGATCGCCGAACCGATGCCCGACCACACCAGCGTGGTGCAGACGCCCCAGACCTGCGAGGTCATCTGGGCAACGAAGTCGTAGTCGGCGACCTTCGGCGGAATGGCGGTGTAGTCGATGACGCCGGCACCACCGAGGGCCGGATTCACCAGGATGCCGGTGCCAATCGCGCCGACGATGCCGCCGATGCAGTGGACGCCGAACACGTCGAGCGAGTCGTCATAGCCGAGCGAGTTCTTCACCACGGTGCAGAAGAACAGGCAGACGACGCCGACCACGAGACCGAGCACGATCGCGCCCATCGGACCGGAGTAGCCGGCTGCCGGCGTGACCGCCACGAGGCCGGCCACCGCGCCCGACAATGCGCCGAGCACGGAAGGATGGCCCTTGACGATCCACTCCGCGAACATCCAGGCCATCGCCGCCGCTGCGGTTGCAACGAAGGAGTTGGTCATGGCGAGCGCGGCGCCGCCGGAGGCTTCGAGGTTCGATCCGGCGTTGAAGCCGAACCAGCCGACCCAGAGCAGCGAAGCGCCGATCATGGTCATGGTCAGCGAGTGCGGGGCCATCAGCTCCTTGCCGTAGCCGACGCGCTTGCCGATCAGGAGCGCACCGACGAGACCGGCGATACCGGCGTTGATGTGCACCACGGTGCCGCCGGCGAAGTCGATCGCGCCCTTCTTGAAGATCCAGCCGGCATCGGCGTTGATCTCGTCGAGTTTGGCCTGCGCCGCGGTCTTGGCCGCACCGTCAGCCGCCGCGGCAAGCGCCTTGGCCGCATCCTGGATCGCGTCCGGGCCGGGCCAGTACCAGACCATGTGCGCGATCGGGAAATAGATCAGCGTGACCCAGAGCGGGATGAACAGCGCGATCGCCGCGAATTTCATGCGCTCGGCGAAGGCGCCGACGATGAGGGCCGGGGTGATTGCCGCGAAGGTCATCTGGAAGCAGATGTAGACCAGCTCGGAAATGTTGGCGTCGACGCTGAAGGTCGCCACCTTCGAATCGGTGGTCACGCCCATCAGGAAGGCCTTCGAGAAGCCGCCGATGAAGTCGGAGCCGCCGGTGAAGGCGAGGCTGTAGCCGTAGAGCGCCCAGAGCACGACGACGATGCAGACGGTGTAGAAGACCTGCATCAGCACCGAGAGCATGTTCTTGGAGCGGACGAGACCGCCATAGAACAGCGCCAGGCCCGGGATGGTCATCAACAGCACCAGCACTGTCGATGTCAGCATCCAGGCATTGTCGCCCTTGTTGACGGTTGGCTCGGCGTAAGCCGCGGTCGCGGCGAACATGCCGACTGCGAGGGCCGCCAGTCCCGCGCTATAGGGACGTTTAAACGTCATTGATTTTACTCCTGAATGGTAAGGTTTGAGCGCGAAATCAGAGGGCCGCGGCATCCGCCTCACCGGTGCGGATGCGAACCGCATGGTCGAGGTTGATGACGAAGATCTTGCCGTCGCCGATCTGTCCGGTTTTGGCGGCTGACGTGATGGCGTCGATGGTCTTGTCGACCTGATCCGAGGCCACTGCGACCTCGATCTTGATCTTGGGCAGGAAGCTCACGGCGTATTCAGCGCCGCGATAGATTTCGGTGTGGCCCTTCTGCCGGCCGTAGCCTTTGACTTCCGTCACCGTGAGGCCATGAACGCCGATGGCGGTCAGGGCGTCGCGGACTTCTTCCAGTTTGAATGGCTTGATGATCGCCATAACAATTTTCATGGGTATTGGTCCCCGCTTGGGCCCGGCTCGGTGGGACCGGGCGTTCTAGACTGAGATCACCACGCGGAGATGTTCACTACGCGGGCACAGCCGGGACCCTTAGAATCAAATGCCGTGCCAGATCGGGACCGCTCCCTAACAGATTATGAATCCGGCCCTTTTCGCATTGTGCGGGGATTGCACCTTCCTGCGCCATTCCGTCGCGCCCAAAGTGTAATCAGACATGCTCAAAACGTGAGCATGTCTGATGGCCGACACAATCCTGCTTAGCGGCAGGGCAAGAAAACGGTAACGGGATGGGCAGTCTATTGCAGCGCTTCGCCGTGCTGCGAGATGTCGAGCCCTTCCAGCTCCTGCTGCAGCGACACCCGCAGCGGTGCGAACACGCCCACCAGCTTTAGCAGCACGAAAGTGATGCCGCCGGACCACACCAGGGTGGCGACGATCCCGTAGAGCTGGGTCACGACCTGTTGCGGATTGCCCTCGATCAGGCCCGCGGTGCCACCGATCGCGTTTACGGCAAAGACGCCGGCGAGCAGCGTGCCGGTCAATCCGCCAATGCCGTGGACGCCGAACACGTCGAGCGAGTCGTCATATTTGAGGCGCTGCTTGAGCCAGGTGCAGGCCCAGAAGCAGAGCGTTCCCGCGACAACACCGATCACGACGCCATGCCACGGCGCCACGAAGCCGGAGGCCGGCGTGATGGTGCCAAGCCCCGCCACCGCGCCCGAGATCATGCCGAGCACCGACGGCTTGCGCCGCGTCGCCCATTCGATCGCGGCCCAGGTCAGCGCGCCGGCGCAGGCGGCCAGATGCGTCGCGGTGATCGCCATGACCGCGCGCGAATTCGCCGCCAGCGCCGATCCGCCATTGAAGCCGAACCAGCCGACCCACAACAAGCCGGTGCCGATCACGGCAAGCGACAGGTCGAACGGCGCAAGGTTCTCGCTGCCATAGCCGTGACGCCGGCCCATCACGGTCGCCGCAACCAGTCCGCCGATGCCGGCGGAAAGGTGCACGACGAGACCGCCGGCGAAATCGATAACGCCCGCGGTTGCCAGGAAGCCACCGCCCCATACCCAGTGCGCGAGCGGCACATAGACGAACATGAACCAGCCGACGGAGAACAGCAGATAGGCCGAAAACCGCATCCGGTCCGCCACCGCGCCCGCCACCAGCGCCACCGTGATGATCGCAAACGTCATCTGGTACAGCATGAAAAGCGCTTCCGGGATCGTCTTGGCCGCGGGGTTGACGCTCTCCATCGTCATTCCGATGAGGAACCAGCGGTCGAGGGTGCCGATCCAGGCGCCATCGCCGACGAAGGCCAGCGAATAGCCGAACGCCACCCAGAGTATCGAGATGAGCGCAACGGCAGCGAGGCTCTGCGCCATCGTCGCCAGTACGTTCTTCTTGCGCACCATGCCGGAATAGAACAGCGCCAGACCCGGTATCGTCATCATCAGTACAAGGGCGGTGGCGACGATCACCCACGCGGTGTCGGCGGCATTGATGGTGGAGGTCTCGGCGAAGGCCGGCGTGGCGAGCGTGAAACTCGCTGCAAGCGTGATGAGCGCAGCATGACCTGCTGCACGATACGATGGTGCCCCCATGGAATCCCCCGGCGTGTTGTCGTGTCGTTGTCGTTTCTTGGCTTCGCGCGTCCGGCGTTGGTGCCGCCGCGCCTTGAATTCAGCGATGTCTCAGAGCGCGTCGCTATCGGTCTCGCCGGTGCGGATTCTCAGGGCATGGTCGATCGGCGTGACGAAGATCTTGCCGTCGCCGATCTGCCCGGTGCGCGCGTTGGCGGTAATGACCTCGACCGCCTTGTCGGCAACGTCGGAGGCGACCGCGATTTCGATTCTAAGCTTGGGCAGGAAGTTCACGACGTATTCGGCGCCGCGATAGATTTCGGTGTGGCCCTTCTGGCGGCCGTAACCCTTGACCTCGGTCACCGTCATGCCGTGGACGCCGATGGCCGTCAGCGCCTGGCGCACCTCGTCAAGCTTGAAAGGTTTGATGATCGCGACGACAAGTTTCATGATCAGGCCTTCATTTCCCTGGACAATTTTTGAGCACGCGGCTGGCTGTCCGCCAGCATCTCACCGCCAATACAAATCTGGCATCTTTCTAGGCAAATGGCACAAAAAAGTTGCAGGTAGAAGGGGAAAACATTTCAAGCTGGTGACGTCAATCACTGTACAGGCGGCAGGATCGTCCGCCAAAATGCTCTCTCCCTCAGCCGCCCGCCGGCTATCTCCATTATTTTTCCACGGCTCAAGGAAATAAAATGTCGAACCGATCGTGGTTTTATGCCGCCAATGGCCAGCAACAGGGCCCTTATCCAGAGGCCCAGCTTCGTGATCTCATTACCCGGGGGGCGGTTGGAGCGGATACGCTGGTCTGGACCGAGGGGATGTCGGGCTGGCAGCGGGCCGGAGAAATCCCGGGGCTGATGCCCGGCGGATCGGGCCCGCCCGCTTACGCGCAGGCCGGTGGCCCACCTCCGGTTACAGCCGGAGGCTACGCCGGCGGTGCGCTCTCGATCGACGTCAGCATTTGGGAACTGCTCTGGCGCAGCATCGTGTTCATCATCGGCATGGTGCTGGTGATTCCGGCGCCTTGGGTTGCGACCTGGTTCTATCGCTGGATCTTTTCCCGGCTTTACGTGCCGGGCCGGCCGAACCTCGCCTTCACCGGTCAGCCCCTCGACATCTGGTACGTCTTCATTGCGATCGGCGTTCTGACTTATGTGGGCTCGGCCGACCTCTACTACCTGCAATACCTCTCGATTCCGATTCAGGCCGTGCTGGCCTGGATGGTAATCCGCTGGATCGTTGCGAATCTGAGCTCCAACGGCCAGCAGCTTCCGATCGCCTTCAACGGCAGCGCGCTGGGCTATGTCGGCTGGCAAGTGCTGCTGTATGTGTCGTTCATTACCATCGTCGGCTGGGCTTGGGTGATCACGGCCTGGATGCGCTGGGTCTGCCGCAACATCGATGGCACGCGTCGCGAGGTCATCTTCACCGCGTCCGGACTGGAAGTGCTGTGGCGAACCATCGTGTTTGTGATCGCCTGCTTCTTCATCATTCCGATTCCGTGGATGCTGGGCTGGTACGCGCGCTGGTATGCGTCGCAATTCGCGCTCGCCGAACGCGGCACGATGGCGAACGCCTGAGGAGGAGCGCGGCCTGGACAACAGCGCACTCCTTCTCCTCGTAGGGCAGGAGGAGCCAGCGCTCACTTGCGCTGGCGCACCGAGCCTTCCTGGGCGACCGACGCCACCAGCGTGCCGTCGGGCTTGAAGATCAGGCCGCGGGTCAAACCGCGGCCGTCCTGCGCGCTCGGCGAGTCCTGCGCGTAGAGCAGCCATTCGTCGGCGCGGAATGGCCGATGAAACCACATCGCGTGGTCGAGGCTCGCCGGCATCATCCGCTTGTCGAACAGCGTGCGGCCATAGCGCGCCATCACCGCATCCAGCAGCGAGAAATCCGACGCATAGGCCAGCGCGCACAAATGCAGCGCCGGATCGTCGGGCAATTTGGCCGCGGTGCGAATCCAGACATGGATGCGGCCGTCGTCGATCTTCTGGCCGAAATAGCGGCCGAGCTCGACCGGACGCAGCTCGATCGGCCGGTCAGATTCGTAATAGCGGCGAATGAATTCCGGCATCTCGCGGAACATCGGCTGCTTTGCCACTTCCTCCGCGGTGAGCTTTTCCGGCGGCGGCACGTCGGGCATCTTGTCCTGATGGTTGAAGGCGCCTTCTTCCTCGGCGTGAAACGACACCATGATGGAGAAGATCGCGTTGCCGTGCTGGATCGCGGTGACGCGGCGGGTCGAGTAGCTCTTGCCGTCGCGCAAGCGCTCGACCTGATAGATGATCGGAATCTGCGGATCGCCCGGCAGGATGAAATAGCAATGGATCGAGTGCGGCAGGCGGCCCTCGACCGTGCGGCACGCCGCCACCATGGCCTGCCCGATCACCTGTCCGCCGAACACCCGCTGCCAGCTCGTCTTCGGGCTGTTGCCGCGGAACAGATTCACCTCCAGCGGCTCCAGATCGAGAATGGAAATCAGGTCAATCAGGCCTTTGGACATGGTCGTGCTTTCGGTTGGGTGACATAACCCTTGTTTCGGGCCCTGTTTCGCCCAGCTAATATGAGGTAGCAAGCGTAGTCTGACGCAGGAACCGGGTAAGGATCGCATGGCGACACAGCGAAGCATTGTCATTTGCGGCGGCGCCTTTGCCGGACTGGCGCTGGCGCTGGCGTTTCGCCAGGGCCTTGGCGCCGACATTCCCGTTGTCGTGGCCGATCCGGCCCTTGCCGCGCGGCCAAGCCGGGACCCGCGGGCGACCGCGATCGTGGCCGCCTGCCGGCGATTGTTCGAGACGCTGGGCGTCTGGGAGAAGGTTTCGGATTCGCAAGCCATCCTCGACATGGTCGTCACCGATTCCAGGCTGGAGGACGCCACCCGTCCGGTATTCCTGACCTTTGCAGGCGAAGTAGAGCCCGGCGAACCTTTTGCGCACATGGTTGAAAACCGGCGCCTGATCGACGCGCTGGTCGAGCGCGCCGAGGCTGAAGGCATCGATCTCCGCGCCACGGCGGTTTCGACCTATGATTCGCGCGCCGATGGCGTCACCGTGACGCTCGCCGACGGCGGCGTCATCGAAGCAAGCCTGCTGGTTGCCGCCGACGGCGCGCGCTCAAAGCTGCGCGAGCGCGCCGGCATCGCCACCCATGGCTGGGACTATGATCAGTCCGGCATCGTCGTCACCGTCGGCCACGAGCGCGATCATCACGGGCGCGCCGAGGAGCATTTTCTTCCCGCAGGGCCATTCGCGATCCTGCCGCTGACCGGAAAACGCTCGTCGCTGGTGTGGACCGAGACGCGCGTCGAGGCCGCGCGCATCACCGCACTTGGCGAGGCGGAATTCCACGGGGAGCTCGAGAAGCGCTTCGGACTGCACCTCGGCGAGATCAAGGCGCTCGACAAGCCGCGCGCCTTTCCGCTCGGCTATTTCGTCGCGCGCTCGTTCATCGCCGAGCGGCTGGCGCTGGTCGGCGACGCCGCGCATGTGATTCATCCGATCGCAGGTCAGGGCCTCAACATGGGCCTGAAGGACGTCGCGGCGCTGGCTGAAGTCGTGGTCGATGCAGCCCGGCTCGGCATCGATCCCGGGCAGGCCGACGTGCTCGACCGCTACCAGCGCTGGCGGCGCTTCGACACCATGGCGATGGGCGTTGCCACCAACTCGCTGAACTTTCTGTTCTCCAACGAATCGACGCTGCTGCGCACCGTGCGCGACATCGGCCTCGGCCTGGTCGATCGCGCGCCGCCGCTGAAGAACCTGTTCATCCGCCAGGCGGCGGGATTGTCGGGCGAAGTGCCGCGGTTGCTGAAGGGCGAGGCGTTGTAAGGCGCTATCTATCGGCGTCATTGCGAGGAGCAAAGCGACGAAGCAATCCATCTTTCCCCGAGTGGAGAGGTGGATTGCTTCGCTTCGCTCGCAATGACGCGGAGGGGGCCGGTGTGGCCTCTCACTCGATCTTCCGCGCCTCTTCCGGCAGCATGATCGGAATGCCGTCGCGAATGGGGTAGGCGAGTTTCGCCGAACGCGAGATCAGCTCCTGTCGGCTTGAATCGAATTCGAGCGGACCCTTGGTCACCGGACAGACCAGGATCTCCAGCAATTTCGGATCGACGGTGCTGTCGAGGCGTTCGGACGGGGCGTTCATGTATCGTCTCCGGATTGCGTGGTCCTTAGCATACAAGATCGCGCGATGTCATGACGCCGACATCCGCACCAGTTCGTCGACCACGGCCTGTTGTCGCGCCTTCGGCAACGGTTGATCCGATAGCGCAAAGCCGAGAAACGCCCAATAGAGAATTTGGGCGCGGGTACGGGCAATTTCCGCCGGCAATCCGGACTGCGCCAGAAGGCCCTCCACATAATTCAGCCGGCGCCGGTCGATGGCCTGCACCGCGGTGCGGGCGGCGGGATCGACGCTGGCCCAGGTGCGGACCGCCCGTTCCAGCATCAGCCGCTCGCCGAACACGCGGCGCAGCAGCAGCGCCAGCGGGTTCTCGTCCCTGGAGGCCGCCTCGACATTGGCGATGATCTGCTCGGCGGCGACTTCGTGCCAGCGCGACAGGATCGCAGCATGAAACGCGGCGATATCGGCAAAGTGCCAGTAGAAACTGCCGCGCGACACGCGCAGCGCCTTCGCCAGCGGTTCCGCCTTCAGCGCGGTGAAGCCGCGGCTCGCCAGCGCTTTCAGGCCCTGGTCGACCCAGTCCATTGCCGAGAGTTGATCGCTCATGTTCCCGCCACCATACACTACTGTATTGACAGGCGCCAGAATGCGGCGCATAACCATACAGTAGTGTATGGAGACGTTCCGATGCGCGATCTCATTCTGCAGTGTGCCGGTGTCGCCGGCATAATAGTGGCCCTGATCCACGGGGTGCTGGGAGAAACCAAGGTGTTCGCCAAGGCGACGATCCAGCCGGAGAGCCTGCGAACACTGATCCGGCTGGTCTGGCAGGCCGGTACCGTGGCGTGGATCGGCGGCGGCGTGTTGCTGATCGCCGCGCCGTCGATGGGGTCGGAGAGCGCGCGGCACTGGATCGTGGTGACGATCGTCGCGGTCTATGCTTTCGCCGCCGCGGCCAATGCCTGGTGGTCGCGCGGCCGCGGCTTCGGCTGGAAAGCGCTCGGCGCCGTCGTCGTGCTGGCGGTCGCGGGGTACTGAAGCGCTACTGCAGCCCGGTGTCGCCGCTGGTGCGCTTCTTGGCGAGGTCCATTTCGGTTACCGCGATCAGGATTTCGGCGCGGGTTTTAAGGTCAGGCGCTTCCAGCATCGCCTGCTTCTCCGCCGGGCCGTAAGGCGACATCATCGCCAGCGCGTTGACCAGCGCCTCGTTCGGTGCGCTCTCGATACCCTCCCAATCCACCTTCAGGTTGTTGGCGTTGAGAAAATCGGTCAGCACGTCGAGCAAGGCCGTTCGGTCCACGGCCTCCTCGCCCTTGCGCGCGACGAAATCGTCGACATAGGGGAAGAAATCCACCTTGCACTGCCGGTAGGTGGTAAGGGCCCTGATTTCCTCCACGACCTTGAAGCGGGCGACGCCGGTCAATTCGAGGATGTAGCGCCCGTCGCCGGATTCGGCGAGCTGGGTGATACGGCCGACGCAGCCGACCCGGAACAGCTCCGGCCTTGCCTCGTCTCTGCTGTGGGAAATATCCGGCTGGATCATCCCGATCAGCCGGTGGCCGTCGCGCAGCGCGTCGTCCACCATGGCCAGATAGCGCGGCTCGAAAATATTGAGCGGCATCTGGCCACGCGGCAGCAGCAACGCGCCCGGCAACGGAAACACCGGAATGATCTCGGGAAGCTCGCCGGGTCCGCGGTATTCGGCATTGATCGGCATCGGCGGTTCCGGTCAGTTTCGTGGTTTGGTGCGTATGCTCTTCACAAACCAGTTCCCACGCTTATGGATGCGCTTACGAGAAAAGAATCGTCGATAGCCGCTTTCGTCCCTCGACGGTCGCCTCGTCGGTACCGCCCCACGCCTCGAAGAACTGCACGAGCTGCTTGCGCGCGCCGTCATCGTTCCATTTCCGGTCGCGCTTGACTATCTCCAGCAACTGGTTGGTCGCCTCGCTGCGCTTGCCGAGCGCATTGAGCGCGGTGGCGAGATCAAACCGCGCCTGGTGGTCGAGCGGGTTTGCAGCGACCTTCTGCTCCAGTTCAGTCACCGGGCCGACCGACTGCGCCTGCTCGGCGAGGTCGATCGAGGCCTGCACCGCCTTGACTGCGGCGTCATTGCGCTTCGATTCCGGAACCATCGCCAGGGTCTGCTTGGCCTGTTCGATCGCGCCCGTCGTCACGTAGCACTTCGCCAATCCCGCCAGCGCCGCGATATTGGTGGCGTCAAAGCCCAGCACCTCGGCATAGATCTGGGCTGCGGCGGCTGCATCGCCCTCCGCCAGCACGGCCTCGGCCTCTTGCAGGATTTCCGCAATGTTCGGCTCGCCCGGCGCAGTCATGCCCTTGGTCAGCTTGTCGATGAAGGCGTTGACCTGGCTCTCCGGCACCGCGCCCATGAACCCGTCCGCGGGCTGGCCGTTGACGAACGCGATCACAGCCGGAATCGACTGAATGCCCATCTGGCCGGGAATGGCCGGATGGTGGTCGATGTTCATCTTGACCAGCTTGACCTTGCCCTTGGCGGCGCGGACTGCCTTTTCGAGAACAGGCGTAAGCTGGCGACAGGGACCGCACCATTCCGCCCAGAAGTCGATCAGCACTGGCTGGCGCTTCGATTCCTCGATGACGTCCTTCACGAAGGCCTGGGTGGTCGTCTCCTTGATCAGATCGGGTGCTGCCTGCGGTGCCGGGCCGCCGCCCTGCTCAACTATCGTCACGGTATCCTCGCCTGATGTGCTTTGCGCTGGTCGGAAACGGGGCCCGTTCTAGCACGTCCCGGAACCAAGTTCTCATCCGCTAGATGGCGGCTTGGCTACAAAATTCAATTGGTCGCAGGGGCACTCCGCCACCGCCGGCCCGAGCGGAGATCGGGGACAAAAAAGCCTCTGCGCCCCGTTATGTGGTTACCGGGCGGCGCTGGAGGCTTGCGCCGGTGGTAACCGGTAATTGTCGATTGCCGTTCGGGACGCGGGCCGCACCTGTCGGAACCCTCGTGTTTGTGCTTGCGTCAGAATCGCCCACAGGCCGATAGCGACCCGGTCCGGGGTCCGAATCGCGCCCTCTGACCCCGGTCAAGCCGATCAGGCGTGGTTTCGAGCTGATTCGAGCCGGTTTGTTGATGAAATCGGCCAATCAGGTGTCATTAGATTGCGTTCGGACTGTTGCATTCCCAGCCCGCATTTGGCATAGGTCTGCCGCTGACGGCGAGCGATCGCCGCCATCTCGGATGCGGGTGTAGCTCAGTGGTAGAGCACGACCTTGCCAAGGTCGGGGTCGAGGGTTCGAGCCCCTTCGCCCGCTCCAGATTTTCTCAGATCGGCAACGCCATGATCCAACGACAGGCCGCCCTTTGGCGGCCTTGTTGTTTTTTGATTACCCGGTGTGATCCAGCTCTCTCTTCGTTCAATGAGAGCGTGCAATGCTCTTGGACCAGAGATTGTGGAGTCGCATTGTACTCGGCGGGGCAATTTCATGGGCCGAAACATTGTTTTGCTGTCCGACGGCACCGGCAATTCAGCGGCCAAGGTCTGGCGCACCAATGTCTGGCGCACTTTTGAGGCACTGGATCTTTCTGGAAACGATCAGGTCGCCTTCTATGATGACGGCGTCGGCACGTCGACGTTCAAGCCTTTGGCGGTCCTTGGGGGCGCGTTCGGCTTCGGACTGAAGCGGAACGTCATCGACATCTATAAATTTGCATGTCGCAACTACAAGGATGAAGACGACGATCTCTACGGCTTCGGCTTCAGCCGCGGCGCGTTTACGATCCGTGTCGTCATCGGTCTGATTCTCAACCAGGGGCTTGTGTCCGCCGATAGCGAAAGCGAACTCCACAAGAAGGCCATAGCAGCGTACCGGCAGTACCGCAGCGAGCGCTACCACACTTCGTGGCCCTGGCATCCCGAGGACGCGTACCGGGCCATTCGCAACTTCCTCTTCCCGATCAAGTACGACAAGCGCGACAATCGCAAGGTCAAGTGCATCCGCTTCGTGGGTGTGTGGGATACCGTGGCCGCCTATGGCCTGCCGATGGATGAGATGACGCGCGGCGTCAGCCGGTGGATCGTTCCACTCGAGCTTCCCAATCACACGCTGGATCGCAAGCGCGTCCAGCGTGCGTGTCAGGCGCTTTCGCTCGATGAAGAGCGAACCACCTTTCATCCCGAACTCTGGGATGAAAAAGTCGTTCCGCCGTCGGAGTTCGATCCAAACCAGAAGCGCAACATCGCCGACGAACAGATCAGCCAGGTCTGGTTCGCAGGCGTGCATTCCAATGTAGGCGGCGGCTATCCCGACGATGCGCTGGCCTACATTCCGTTGGTCTGGATGCTCAACGAGGCGCGGCGCTGCGGTCTGAAATTCAAATCGGAAACCGGCGATCCGCCTGCCTATCCGGATGCGTTCAAGAATGCCATGTCGAGAGCGGACAAGGATGGCCGAATCTACGATCCGCGGGCGGGCCTCGGCGCCTATTATCGTTACGGCCCGCGCAAGCTCGTTCAACTCTGCAACTACCGATACTCGAAAAAGGAAGACGACGAAGTCACGATCGACCGTCCGAAAATCCACGAATCCGTGTTCAGGCGGATCAGGAACCATGCGCACGCCTATGCGCCCATCGGCCTGCCCCCGGTCTATGACGTCGTGAAGGCCGATGGCGAGATCGTCACACCAGATCAATTCGGCTGCGAGACCATCGATGCGGCCAAAACGCGCGCGGATGCTCAGGAACATGTCTGGAACGAAATCTGGAAACGGCGCGTCGTCTATTTCGCGGCCGTCGGCGCGACCGCCTGGCTGCTGGCTTTTCCGCTGATCAGCGGCGCCACGCGCTCCGACGAGTTCACGAGCCGGATCCGATGGGTCTCGGACATCATCCGCTTCGTTGGAGCGTTTCTGCCGGGTTTCGCGTCCACGTGGATCGACGGCTATGCCCGCGCGCCGTTTTCTTTCCTGCTGCTTGCCGGACTGGTCGTGTTCTTCAATCTTTGGGGAGTGCGAATCGCGTCTCGCATCGACGACCGCATGGGGGCGATCTGGCGAAAAACGCCTTCTGCACCGACGGGCTTGCCCGATGATTTCATCTATCGGCTTCGCAGCAATAGATTCTACATCGCGCTGCATGAGGGCCTGAAGCGCAAATGGGCACCTGCGCTCTTTGCCCTGTTGTTCGCCTATATCGGTCTGGCCCTCGTTAACCGGCTGCTCTACAACGTCCAGGACGTTGCCGGTCTTACCTGCACGCCGAGCGCGGAGACGAAGGGTCTCGCCAGGGGCGAGGCGGTCGCGGAGCCGATCGTGTTCAAGACATCGGACCTGTGTAAGCCGACGGGTATTCACCTCGACGGCGGCGGAGCCAGATATCTGGTGAAGGTCGAGCCGGTGCCATCGGAGCCCTGGCATGATGCCAGCATCAGCGTCCCGTTCGGCGGCTTTTCACCCACTGAGCAGCCGACCTGGAAACAGCGAATCCTGCTTGGACTCGGAGTGCCGTTGCGCCGCGAATTGACCCAGGACTGGTTTCGGATCGTTCTACGCTATGGCGACATCGGCGGCGAGGAGGCCTTTCTCGATCCCGATCCCTCTGATTCCGTGATCGAAGCCACCATCAGGCCAACCCGCGAAGGCGAGCTGTTCATCTTCGTCAACGACTCCGTGCTCGGTGTTCCGGGCCTCTATGATCTCTTTTATCGAAATAACAAAGGCGCGGCGAAACTGACGGTGAAGCGGAGATAACGCGATCGCGTTGTGTCAGCCCGGCTTCAACTTCGCCGCCGTTGCACAGGATCGTGCCAGGCCCAACAATTCGTGGCCTGCGCAAAGCGGTTCTGGCATCGAGGCAGAACGGATCGAATCTGTCCCACCGAGCATGAGGACACGCACACTCGACTTCCTCTGTGGAAGCTCGCCCATCTGAGCCACTCAAATGCGCATCGCAGGCGTTGGCCTCGCGAGAATATTGCGGTGCAACGGGCGAACCGGCAAATGCGGATCGACTGCGAGTTATCAATCCGTCTCACAATCTGCTTTCGTCCGACGGAGCCGGGCTACCTGCGCTTCTCACCGAGAGGGGATGTGCTACCATTTCCCGGTCTGTTTCACTTCATCAGACCAAGTTCGTCTCTCGAACGTTCCCAAATAAATAACATACGCAGCCGCCAGGCTGCATAGGGGAGTGACGCGATGAAATCGGCTTTCAATCGATCTATTCTTGCGCTCGCAGCCTTCCTCGTTGTCGCGGGGGCCAGTCAGGCCGACGCGCAGCAGAAGGCCCTGAAGAAGTACGAATCCGGCACCAAGGATTTCTGGACCAACCCGCCGCCGGACTGGTTCCTTGGTGACGAGACCGAAGCCCAGAAAGGTCAGGCGCCGCCTTCAGGCCCACCGACCGGTGCCTCGGACGCCGAACTGGCGGCAATGATGAAGAAGATCAAGCTGCCGGACGGCTTCAGTATCGAAGTCTACGCCTCCAACGTGCTGGAGGCGCGGCAGATGGCCTGGGGCGACAAGGGCACGCTGTTTGTCGGCTCTTTCAGCCTCGGCAACGTCTACGCGATCAAGGACAATGGCGGAAAGAGGGAGGTCAAGACCGTCCTCAAGGGCCTCAACATGCCCACCGGTCTGGCCTTCCAGGACGGCGCGCTCTACGTCGTCGCGATCAACAGGCTGATCAAGTACGAAAACGCCGAAGCCAATCTCGACAATCTCGGCGCCGGCAAGGTGGTGTATGACGACATGCCGACCTACGTCGCGCATGGCTGGAAATATATCGCCGTCGACAAGGATGGCTGGTTCTATCTGCCGTTCGGACCGCCCTTCAACATCGGCATTCCGCCGACCAGCGTCTCGCAGGTCCGCCGCGTCGATCCCAAGACCGGCAATGCCGAGATCTGGGCGCTCGGCGTCCGCAACAGCGTCGGCGGCGACGTCGATCCGCGCTCGGGGCGATACTGGTTCACAGAAAATGCGCGCGACTGGATCAGCGACGACATGCCGAGCGACAAGCTCAACATGATCTCGAAGATCGGCGAGCATTTCGGCTATCCGTATTGTCATCAGGGAGACATGCCGGATCCGAAATTCGCGATGGGGCACAAGTGTGATGAATTCACGCCGCCTGTCGTCAAGCTCGGCGCCCACGTTGCACCGCTCGGCATGAAGTTCTATACCGGCGATCAGTTCCCGCCCGAGTACAAGAACAACATCCTGATCGCCGAGCACGGCTCCTGGAACCGGTACAAGTACCAGGGCGCCCGCATCAAGCGCGTGATCGTCGATGCCGACGGCAAGAACGCCAAGTCGGAGATATTCGCTTCCGGCTGGCTCGATGGTGACACCAACTATCTCGGTCGCCCGAACGATATCATCCTCGCCAAGGACGGTTCGATACTGGTGGCCGACGACTGGGCCGGCGCCATCTATCGCATCAGCTACAAGAAGTAGGACGTGAAAAATCGGAGGCTGCGGTTACTCGGGAACGAGGGGCCGCAGCCTTTGTTGTTTGAAGCGCATTGCGGAGAGTAGTTGAAATGCGAAAGGCATTCGTCGGAGCGCTGGTGTTTTTGATGTCTTGCGGTTCGTTCGCCCGCGCCGCCGATATCACCGCCGGCAAGGAAAAGGCCGAGCTGTGCGTCGGCTGCCACGGCGAGAACGGCATTTCGCAGATGGAAAACATGCCCTCGCTGGCGGCACAGCCGGATCTGTTCATCCAGTGGCAGCTCGTGTTTTTTCGTGCCGGCACCCGCAAGAACGAGCAGATGCAGCCGATCGTCGAACAGCTCAACAATGAGGATATCCGCAACCTCGGCGCCTATTTTGCCTCACTGCCACCACCGAAGGAACCGAAGCCGGATGACGACCCCGATCTATCGAAGAAGGGTGCACAGGCGGCCGCCGGCCGACGCTGCGCCTCATGCCACTTGGATACCTATGCCGGCACCAAGGCCGTCGCCCGCGTTGCCGGCCAGCGCGAGGACTATCTCGTGAAGGCGCTGCGCGACTACAAGACGGGCGTACGGGCCGGCGGCGCGATGGCGGCGATGGCCGATGTCGCCTTTCCGCTGAGCGAAGAGGAGATCGAGGCGCTGGCACATTATCTCGCGCACCTTTGAGGGTGGCGTAGCCCAGGTGAAGCGAAGCGCAACCCGGGATGAACCCGACCAATGCGAATGAATGTCCCCGGATTGCGCTGCGCTTCATCCGGGCTACGGGACCAATTAGCCCCGCTGCTTCTCGTACGCCTTGAGATGGGTGTAGGCGATCCGCAGCTTTGGCACCGGGATCTTGGCGGCGTCGGCGCGCGCGACGAGATCGCCGATCACGTGATCGGCCTCAACCGGCAGGCCCGCTTTGATGTCGCGGAACATCGAGGCCGTCATCGGCGAGCCCTCGGTCGTCAACAGACCGGCCGTGCGCTGGAAGAACGGGCCGGCCGGGTCAAAGCCCGAGGCCTTTGCAATCGCGGCGCATTCATCGAGCATGCCGAGCAGAAAATCCTTGCCGCCGGGAACTGCCAGGATGTTGCCGACCGAGGTGCGCATCAGGCAGGTGGAGGCCGCGAGCGAAGCCAGGAAAACCCACTTCTCCCACATGTCCTGCATGATGTGTTCGCTGGCGACCGCGCCGACCTTGCCGCTGTCGAACACTTTCGCAATCGCGCGCACCCGCTCCGACATCGCGCCGTCGCGTTCGCCGAAATTGAGCGATTGCATCGGCGCAAGCTGCACCACTTCGCGGGCTTCGTTGAGCGTCGCCGCGATGGCGCAAAGGCCACCCAGCACGCGGTCGGCGCCGAATTTCTTGTCCAGCACGTTGAGGTGTAGCAGGCCGTTGAGCAGCGGGATGATCGCGGTGTTCGGCCCGACCGCCGGAGCAAAGGACTTGATGGCGTCTTCGAGGTCGAACGCCTTGCAGCTCAACAGCACCACGTCAAACGGCTCGGCGAGCTTGTCGGCCTGCACCGTCGGCGGGTTCTTGAGCGTGACATCGCCAGCCGGACTTTTGATGACAAGTCCTGCGCTGGCGAGCTCCGAAGCGCGCTTCGGCCGGACCAGGAAGGTCACGTCGTTTCCGGCCTGAAGCAGCCTGCCGCCGAAATAGCCACCGATGGCGCCGGCGCCGACCACGAGAATGCGCATGGATCAACTTCCTTTTGTTATTGGTCTTGGAATGGCCAAATGGCGGGCAGCGAATGGCGAATAGGGAGCCCACGCATCTTCCCGCCACTCGCCATTCGCTTCTTTACCACTTCCCGCCGAACAGTCGAATCGGAGCGGCTATTTCCCCGAGACCATCTCCTCGACTTCGCGAAGCTGCTCCTTGCCGAAAAACATTTCCTTGCCGACGAAGAAGGTCGGCGAGCCGAACGCGCCGCGCTCGACCGCATTTTGCGTATTCTCGATCAGCTTGGCTTTTACATCCGCGTCCTGCGAGCGCGCCAGCAACTTGGCGGCATCGAGGCCGGAGGAGGCCAGCGCCTTGGCTGCTACTTCGGGATCATCCATTTTCTTCGGCTCGACCCACATGTGATGGAAGGCGGCCTCGACGTATTTTTCGAATACGCCCTCGAACTGGGCTGCGATCGCCGCGCGCATCAGATGCAGCGTATTGACAGGGAAGAACGGGTTCCAGACGTAGGGCTTGACCCCGAACCGCTTCAGAAAGCGTTCGGTCTCCAGCGCGTGGAATTCGCGCTTGTTCTTGATGCCGGCGAAGGCCTCGGCGGGCGACCTGTTGTTGGTGGCCTTGAAGATGCCGCCGAGCAGGATCGGCAGATATTCGAACTTCACGCCGGTGCGTTGTTCGATCGCCGGGATCGCCTCGTGGCTGAGGAAGGCGTTGGGGCTGCCGAAGTCGAACAGGAATTGCGGGTTTGAGCTCACGGCAGTCTCCCTGATTGTTTTCACGCATTGTGGCGCATGGCGATCGGCGCGTCCACAGTATTATGACGAGCGTAATATTGTAAGAACGCGCGAGCTGTTCCGTCGCTAAACCAGCCGTTGAAGCGGATGGCGACGCCAGACCAGCGCGTAATAGCCGAACTGCAGGGCGAACATGGCGCAGAACACGATAGGGTAGGCGGCCCAGACCCCTTCCAGCCCAATGGTCCGGCTCAGGATCACGGCGGCGGGGATTTCAATCGCGGCGATGGCGAAGATCGACAGCAGCATCGGAGCCAGGGCAACGCCGCCCGCGCGCATCGCGCCGGAAAATACGGTCGCCATGCCGAACGGCACCGAACTCCACAAGGCGATGGCGAGCAGATCCCTTGCGAGATCAAGCACGGCGGCGTCGGTAATGAAGATGCCCAGCACGGCGCGGGGAAACAGACTGATGAGCGCTACCAGACCGCCGGTCATGATCAGATTGAAGAGCAGACCGGTCCGGACGATGACGTCCAGCCGGTCGCTCTGGCCGGCGCCGATCGCCTGCGCACCGAGGATCGACACCGTGATCGAAATAGAGATCGCGGTGAACTGCGCATAGCCCATAATCTGGTTGACGGCGCCATACGCGGCGGTCGCATCGGAGCCGAAGCCGTTGACGAGGCCGAGCAGCACGAGTTCAGCGATTGCCATCACCACCATCCCGACCGCACTCGGGACTCCGATGCCCAGGATCTTGCCGAGCAGGACGCCGTCCAGTCGCAGCCTGCGCAGGAATTCGGCGTCCGGCGCCAGCGGGCTCTTCCTGCGCCGCAGATACAAGCCGAGCACGAGCAGCGTCAGCGCATTGGAAACAGCCGACGCCCACGCCGGGGCCGTCACGCCGGCGGTGGGCAATCCGAACCAGCCGCGCATCAGCAGCGGCGTCAGGATCAGGCCGATCGCGGTTGACAACGCCAGCGACAGCAGCGGCGTCAGCGTATCGCCAATCCCGCGCAGCATTGCTGTCATCAGCAGGAAGGCGAAGCCAAGCGGCATCGTCAGCAGTACGACGCGTGCGTAGGCGCTGGCCTGATCGAGGATGTCGGGCGGCGTCGCGAGTGCGATCATCAATTGCCGGCTGAACAGCCCGCCGAGCACCGCAATGGCGACGGCGAGCAGCAGCCCGACCGCCAGCGTCGCGCCGGCAACCGCCTTCACCCTGTCCCGTTCGCCGGCGCCCCAGGCCTGTCCGATCAGGACGGTGGCGCCGGTGCTGAGGCCCATGACGAAGGCGAACAGGAAAAACATCACAGGGAAAAACACCGACACCGCGGCCAGCGCGTCGACCCCGATCATCTGGCCGAGCAGCGCGTTGCTCACGGTGCCGAACAGCGATTGCAGCGCGTTGCTCAGCATCAAAGGTGCGAGGAAGACGAGGAACGTCCTCCAGAGAGACGGCGTTTTCGACACGGCGGTTTTCCTGCTGAAGACGTGACAGATCGTTGCCGCGCACCGGAGCGGTGGCGGATGAGAGGAGTTGGAAATTCGGCTAGCGAGCGATCGCGCCTATGGCTCGGCGCGATCGCTGAAGGCGAGCTTGACGACGTGGTCGCGGATATCGTCGGGCCAGCCGGCAACGAGACCGACGAATCGCCGCCGGTCATCGGCGAACAGCGCCCGCGAGGCTTCCTCGAAGCCCGCGAGGCTGCCGGCCATCACGGACATGAAGCGATAGGCGGCATCCCTGGCGGCGCGCGCGCGATCGAGGTCGCCATTGGCGCGGCGCGCTTCTTCCACGAGCTTGCGCAGCGCGACCGACGCCCCGCCCGGCTGCGCGCCCAGCCACTCCCAATGGCGCGGCAGCAGCGTCACCTCGCGCGCGACGACGCCGAGCTTGGGCCGTCCGCGCCCGCGCGGTGCCTCCGCCGACTCATCACTCGCGGTTTCCGGATCGGGAGCCGGTTGCGGCAGACGCGCGATGACGTCGCGTTCGGTGCCACGCAGGTCGAGATCGATCGGCTGGCCAGTGGCGTCGCTGAATATGATGATTGGCGGCGCGACGGGCTTTCGGGCGGCCTGCATCACTGCCAGGGCGACCTCGGCCAGCGGACCCGCTGCCAGGCGCTGCGGGCCGATGAAGGCGGTGAATTGGGGGCGGGTCTTGTCGGCCATTGGAAATACGTCCGGATTTTCGCTAGCCTATATTTACCCGGATAAATTACGATGTCAATATCACCCGGGTAAATATATTGCTCCGCCGGCCGTCTCGACTTTCCGTTCCCCGGCTGGCACCAACGCGACGCCAACTTCAGGGGAGCGCCAATGCTGACGGTTCATCATCTCAACAACTCACGCTCCCAACGCGTGCTCTGGCTGCTCGAAGAGCTCGGCGTCGCTTACGAGATCGTGCGCTACCAGCGCCAGCCGGACATGCGCGCCCCGAAGGAGCTGCGCGCCATTCATCCGCTCGGCAAATCGCCCGTCATCACCGACAACGGCAATACCATCGCCGAGTCCGGCGCGATCTGCGAATACATCATCGGCACCTATGGCAATGGCCGCCTGATCCCGCCACCGAACACGCCGGAGCGGCTGCGCTACACCTATTGGCTGCACTACGCGGAGGGATCCGCGATGTCGCCGCTGCTGTTGAAGCTGCTGTTCACCTTGATGCCGAAGCGCGCGCCGGCCTTGCTGCGACCGCTGGTGCGCAAGGTCTCCAACACGGCGCTGACCACGCTGGTCAACCCGCAACTCAAGCAGCACATGGACTACTGGGAGAGCGAGCTCGGAAAAACCGAATGGTTCGCCGGCAATGAATTTTCGGGCGCCGATATCCAGATGAGCTTTCCGCTCGAAGCCGCCGCGGCGCGCGGCGGCCTGGAGCAGGGCCATCCCAAGGCGATGGCGTTCCTCGAACGCATTCACGCCCGCCCGGCCTATGCGCGCGCGCTGGAAAAGGGCGGGCCGTATGTGATCGGGCGATAACCGTCTCACGGCTGCACCGCCGCAATCACTTCCTTCACCAGCCGCGCCGCGCCTCTGATATCGCCGGTCGGATCGACGCTGTCGCCGAGACGTACCACGACGAGGCGCTGAGACGGGATGATAAAGATGCGCTGGCCGAGGTCGCCGGAGGCAAAGAAGGCATCGCGGGGTACGCCGAGCCGCACCCGGCCTTTGGCGTTGGAGTGCTCGCTGCGGTTGGTCCAGAAGCCGGCGGCGTAATCGGTATCAAGCGTCGCCGCCGCGCAGAAATCGACCCAGTCCGGATGCAGAATGCGCTTGTCCCCAACAACGCCATCATTGAGATAGAGCAGGCCGAACTTCGCCCAGTCGCGCGCGCTGGCCAGCATGTAGGTCGAGCCCTGCAGCGTGCCTGATCCGTCGAACTCCAGCGTGACGCTGCGCATGCCGAGCGGATTGAACAGTTCGCGCCAGGCAAATGCGAGCGTCTGTTCCGGTCCGCCGACCGCGTCGCGCACGATGCGCGCCAGGATCTGCGTGGTCGGGCTCGAATACGCCCATCGCATGCCGGGTGGCGCGATCATTTTTGCGCTTACCGCGTAAGCGGCGCTGTCATCCTGCAGGAAGATCCGGCTGGACGGATCGAAGCCGGAATTGGTTTCGTCGAGATCGAGACCGCTGGTCATGCGCATGAGATGCTCGACCTCGATCTCGCGCCTGGGATCGCCGGCGCCGCGCCATTCCGGTATCGGCGCGGGCATCGAGGGTGTGACCAGGCCCTGCTGCGTCAAAATGCCGATCAGTGCGTTGACCACCGACTTGGTCATGGAGAAGCCGAGCAGCGGCGTCTCGACGCCGATGCCGGGAGCGTAGCGTTCGGCGATCACCTTGCCGTCGTGTACCACGACCACCGCCTTGGTCCTGCGGAACGGCGGCGCGGCCGGCTCCTCGAAGGCATGATCGAGTGCCGCCTTCAGCGCCGGGTCCGACGGCTCGACGACGGCGGCGCCGGCGATCTCGGGAAGCGCCGGCGGCGTCTTCGCCTTCAGCGCCTCGACGTCGCTCTTCAGCAGATAGGGTTCTTTTGCTCCATGCTGATCGACGCAGCCGAACCCGTCGTGAAAGGCCGCGCGGCTGCGGAACAGCCCGAGTGTCGAGGCATCGACGGTGCGCGCGCTTCGATCGAGGGTGAACTGAAGCACATGGCGCAGCCGCCGAATCCCGGCGCGGTCGGAAACCTCCGTGAATACCGCCTGCGGATCGAGTCCCGAGACGAAGGTCTTCGAGCAGATGTTATGGGCGACATAGCCGGTCGCGACGCGGATGGCGCGGTCGGGCCGCAAGTGGACGCTTGCGCCTGCCAGCGCAGCGATGAGGATGGCGAAGGCGATGGCAATCCACTTTTGCAAAGCAAGCGTGCTCCCGCAGTCTCTTAACGCGACGTCTGCGCCGCGCCCACCGATGGCAACGCCTGCACGGTGACGCCGGGCGGCGGCGCGTCGTCGTCGGGGACGAAGAAGTCCGACATCAACGGCACGGAGCGGTCGACGCGATAGGGTTCGAAATCCCTGACGCCGGCGGCATAGAGCACCTTGTCGTCGATGCAGAACTGCCCGGTGAATTCCCGCGACGGTTTTGTCAGGATGGCGTGCGCGGCGTCGCCCATGATCTCCGGCGTCCGGCTCGCGCGCATCATTGCCTCGCCGCCGAGCAGGTTGCCGACGGCGGCGGTGGCGATGGTAGTGCGCGGCCACAGCGCATTGACCGCAACGCCTGACGATTTCAGTTCGCCTGACAATCCCAGCACGCACATGCTCATCCCGAACTTCGCCATGGTGTAGGCGGTCGAGTGCTCGAACCATTTGGTCTTCATGTCGAGCGGCGGCGACAGCATCAGGATGTGCGGGTTGGCGGCCTTCTTCAGATGCGGGATGCAGTATTTCGACACCATGAAGGTGCCGCGGGTGTTGATGCCCATCATCAGGTCGAACCGCTTCATGTCGGTCCCTTGCGAGTTGGTCAGGCTGATGGCGCTGGCGTTGTTGACGCAGATATCGATGCCGCCGAATTCGGCGACGGTCTGCTCGATCGCCGCGATCACCTGCGCCTCGTCGCGGATGTCGCACAGGACCGGTAGCGACTTGCCGCCGGCGGCGCGAATTTCATCCGCCGCGGTATAGATGGTGCCCTTGAGTTTCGGATGCGGCTCCGCCGTCTTCGCCGCAATCGCGACATTGGCGCCGTCACGCGCGGCGCGGAGCGCAATCGCCAGACCAATGCCGCGGCTGGCGCCCGAGATGAACAGCGTCTTGCCTTTGAGAGATGTCATCTGAAACTCTCCTTTGATGGATGCAATGCGACGTTACTGTCCTACTGCCGCCGCGCCTCGCGTGCGCGGGTCGGGCGCGCCGAGCAAGCCGTTGGGCGTGACGGCGATCGAATTGGCCGAGGTCTGGCCGAGCGGTTCGATCACATGGTGGCCCTTCTCCCTCAGCGCATCCAGCGTTTCCTGCGCAAAACCCTGTTCCACGCGCACCACGTCCGGCATCCACTGGTGGTGCAGGCGGGGAGTCGCCACGGCGGCGGCGACGTCCATCTTGTAGTCGAGTACGTCGACCACGACCTGCAGCACCGCCGAAATGATGCGGCTGCCGCCCGGCGAGCCCGTCACCAGCACCGGCTTGCCGTCCTTCAGCACAATGGTCGGCGACATCGAGGATAGCGGCCGCTTCCCCGGCCCCGGCAGATTGGCTTCGAATCCCACCAGCCCAAATGCGTTCGATGCGCCGGGCGCCGCGGTGAAATCATCGAGCTCGTTGTTGAGCAGCACGCCGGTGCCGTCGGCGACGAGGCCAACACCGTAGGAGAAGTTCAGCGTATAGGTGTTGCTGACCGCATTGCCGCTGGAATCGACCACCGAATAGTGTGTGGTGTTGCTGCCCTCGCGCGGTGGCTTCGCCGACAGGGCTTCGGCCGGCGTTGCGCGCGCAAGGTCGATGCCGCCGCGCAGTTTCGCGGCGTAGTCCTTGCTGATCAGAAGATCCGCCGGCGCGTTGACGAAGGCGGGATCGCCCAGATAGCGCGCGCGGTCGGCGTAGGCGCGCTTCATGGCCTCGATCATGACATGCAGTGAAGGGGCGGAGCCCTGCTTCATGTCAGGCATCGGAAACCCCTCGAGAATGTTAAGCGTCTCCAGGAGCACGGTGCCGCCCGAAGAGGGCAGCGGCATCGACACAATGTCGTAACCCCGATAGATGCCGCGCACGGGGCTACGGATCACCGCCTCGTAGGACTTGAGATCGTCCACCGTCATGATGCCGCCGGCATCGCGGACGGCTTTTGCCAGCTTTTCGGCGACCGGTCCTTGGTAGAAGCCGCGCGGTCCGTGCTCCGCGATTGCCGTCAGCGTCACCGCGAGTTCGGCCTGGATCAGCCGGTCACCCTCGCGCAGCGCCGTGCCGTCGCTGCGGGAGAATGTTTTGGCCGAATCCGGCCAGCGCGCCATCCGGCGATACATGTCCGGCAGCGTGTCGGCCGTGTCGTCGGTAACCGCAAAGCCGTCGCGCGCGAGCTCGATGGCGGGCTTGAGGATTTGCGCGAGCGTGAAACGGCCCGAGCCGTATTTCTCCAGCGCCAATGCCAATCCGGCGACCGTGCCGGGCACGCCGATGCCGAGCGCTGAATTGCGTGACTTGTCTGTATCGGGCTTGCCGTCCGGTCCGAGGAACATGTCTGGGGTGGTCGCAGCCGGTGCGGTCTCGCGATAATCGATGGCGGCGTCTTCGTTCCGCGCAGCCGAATGAATCACCATGAAGCCGCCGCCGCCGATATTTCCTGCGCGCGGATAGGTGACGGCAAGTGCAAAGCCGGTGGCGACCGCGGCGTCGATCGCGTTGCCGCCCTGCTTCAGGATGTCGGCGCCGACTTGCGCGGCAATCCTCTCCTGCGCCACCACCATGCCGTGCTCGGCGGTCGCGGCGCGAACGGAGGTGAGATCGGGGGGCGCGTACGCGCGGCGTTCCTGTGCAACGGCTGCCGTTCCGCAGGCAAACGCAAGAATGAATGTGGCAGCTATTCGGCGCCACCGGATTGAAAAGACCGTCATCGAAAATCCGCCGCAGTTAGGAAGCCCCGTGTGACGCCCGGCAACACCAAAGCGTCGGTGACGCATGCTATATGGGTTCGGATTCGGCGGGCAGAACGCTTCACGTGAGTTTGAAGGAAATTTCTGGCATGGCGGCGATCGCTTCCGAGGCATTTGGCGGCAAGATTCAACAGGAATATCCGGGCCGCGCCGCCGTCGTGAGCTGGATTTTCTTCGATTGGGCAGCCCAGCCGTACTTCACGCTGATCACCACCTTCGTGTTTGCGCCCTATTTCGCAAACTTCGTGGCGCCGGATCCGGCGGAGGGACAGGCCTTGTGGGGATTTGCCACCGCGGCTGCAGGCCTCGCGATCGCGCTGCTGTCGCCGGTGCTGGGGGCGATTGCCGATGCCAGCGGCCGCCGCAAGCCATGGATCGCCGGTTTCGGCGCGCTGCTGGTGATCGGCTCCTGCCTGATGTGGTTCGGAAAGCCCGGTGATGCGAGCGTCATCCCGCAGCTCTTGCTGGCCTATGCGATCGCAACCGTGGGCGCCGAATTCGCCACCGTCTTCAATAATGCGATGATGCCGACGCTGGTGCCGCCCGACAGAATGGGACGGTTGTCCGGCACCGGCTGGGCGACCGGCTATATCGGCGGCATTCTAAGCCTCATCCTGGTGCTCGGCTTCCTTGCCGCCAGCCCCGAGAACGGCCGCACCCTGTTCGGCCTGACGCCGTGGTTCGGTCTCGATCCCGTATCCCATCAGGGCGACCGCATCACGGGCCCGCTGACCGGCATCTGGTTTATCATCTTCGTGACGCCGATGTTTCTGTTCACGCCGGATTATCCGGCCAGGCGTCCAATCCGCGAAGCGGTGCGCGAAGGATTGAGCGGGCTCAAGCGGACGCTCGGCGAATTGCCGAAGCAGCGATCGTTGGCGATATTCCTGCTCGCCAACATGATCTACAGCGACGGGCTGGTGTCGCTGTTCGCCTTCGGAGGCATTTATGCAGCCGGCACCTTCGGCTGGCACACGATCCAGATCGGCACGTTTGGAATTCTGCTGGCCATTGCCGGCACCTTCGGCGCGTGGCTCGGCGGCAAGCTCGACGACAGGCTGGGCCCCAAGCGCGTCATTGCCGGCAGCCTGCTGATCCTGCTGTTTGCGCTGGCGGCGATCCTGCTGGTCGACAAGGATTCGATTCTGTTCGTGAAAGTCGCCCCACCAGTTCCGGGCGGCCCGCTGTTCTCCGGCGCCGCCGAGCGCGCCTATCTCGTGCTGGGATGCCTGATCGGCGCGGCCGGCGGCCCGCTGCAGGCGGCGTCGCGCACGCTGCTGATCCGTCTCGCGCCAAAGGACCGCATCGCGCAGTATTTTGGATTGTTCGCGCTGACCGGCAAGGTGACCTCGTTCATCGGCCCGCTCCTGATCGGCGTGGTCACGGCCGTGACCGCCAGCCAGAAGGCCGGTATGGCGCTGCTGGTGGTGTTCTTCGCCGTGGGGCTGGCGCTGCTGATGCGGGTGAGGGAGTAGCTTCTTCACCCGTCGTCCCGGCCTTGAGCCGGGACCCATACCGCGTGATGTACGTTGTTTTGCGCTGGGATCAGTTGCATCTCATCAACTGNACCCCTGAGGATATGGGTCCCTGCGTTCGCAGGGACGGAGTTCAATGCCTGANAATGCCTGGTGCCCGTGAACACCATGGCGATGCCGTGGTCGTCGGCGGCCTTGATGACTTCCTCGTCGCGCATCGAGCCGCCGGGCTGGATCACGGCAGTTGCTCCCGCCTCGATGCAGGCGAGCATGCCGTCGGCGAAGGGGAAGAAGGCGTCGGATGCGACGACGGAGCCCTTGGTCAACGGCTCGGCAAGCTTCAGTTCAGCCGCTGCGTCCAGCGCCTTGCGGGCGGCGATGCGCGCGGAGTCGACCCGGCTCATCTGGCCGGCGCCGATGCCGACGGTGGCAAGATCCTTGGCGTAGATGATGGTGTTCGACTTGACGTGCTTGGCGACGCGGAAGGCGAATTTGAGATCGCGCATCTCGGCGTCGGTCGGCGCGCGCCTGGTCGCGACCTTGATGTCCATGTCATCGACCACGGCGTTGTCGCGGCTTTGCACCAGAAGGCCGCCAGCGACCGTCTTCGCGGTGAGACCAATCGTGCGCGGGTCGGGCAGGCCGCCCGCGAGCAGCAACCGCAAATTCTTCTTGCCGCCGATGATCGCGATCGCCTCCTCGGTGGCGTCGGGTGCGATGATCACCTCGGTGAAGATGCCGATGATAGCGCGTGCGGCTTCCGCATCGAGCGTGCGGTTGACCGCGATGATGCCGCCAAAGGCTGAAGTCGAGTCGCAGGCGAGCGCGCGGCGATAGGCCGTGATGAGGTCGGGTCCCTCGGCAACGCCGCATGGATTGGCGTGCTTGACGATCACGCAGGCCGCGGTGCGCTTCGGATCGAACTCGCCGACGCATTCATAGGCCGCATCGGTGTCATTGATGTTGTTGTAGGACAGTTCCTTGCCCTGCAATTGCCGCGCGGTGGAGACGCCGGGCCGCTTGTCGGGCGTTGCATAGAAGGCTGCGGTCTGATGCGGGTTCTCGCCGTAACGCAGCGACTGGATCAGCCTGCCGCCGACGGCGCGGAAATCGGGCGCGTTGTCCTTGAGCTGGGCAGCGAACCAGTTCGAGATCGCGGCGTCATAGGCCGCGGTACGTGCATAGGCTTTCGCGGCGAGGCGGCGGCGCAGCGACAGCGACGTTGCTCCCTTGTTGGCGGCAAGTTCGTCGAGCACGGCCTGATAATCCTGCGGCTCGACGACGACGGCGACATCGTCGTGGTTCTTGGCCGCGGCGCGGATCATCGCGGGACCGCCGATGTCGATATTCTCGATGCAGTCCTCATAATCAGCGCCTTTGTCGACGGTCGCCTCGAACGGGTAGAGGTTGACGACGAGCAGGTCGATCGGCGCGATGCCGCGCGACTTCATCGCCTCAGTGTGTTCCTTGTTGTCGCGGATCGCGAGCAGGCCGCCATGCACCTTCGGATGCAGCGTCTTGACCCGGCCGTCCATCATTTCGGGAAAGCCGGTGAGTTCGGAGACGTCCTTGACCTTCAGCCCTGCCGCGGCGATCGCCTTGGCGGTCCCGCCGGTGGAGACGAGCTCGACGCCATGGCCTGCGAGCGCCTTGGCAAACTCGATCAGGCCGGTCTTGTCGGAAACGGACAGTAGAGCGCGGGTTACGCGGCGGGTGGGCTCGGTCATGGGCAAGGTCCTTTGTTAGGGGATGCTTATGCCCAGGCGCGCGGCGATTACCCTCGCGCTTCCCGATGGTGCTCCATCCAAAGTCGCCAGTCGCGCGAGAGCCGGCTGGTTAGCAGCTTTTGGCGGGGTTCACAATGGGCGCAGATTAAGCCTCAGAGCGGCAGTTCCGGCTCGCGCCGCGCATTGCGGCGGGCGTTGGTGGTGGCCGCCGACGTCGACGAGCGGGCAAAGCTCCAGCGGATCGAGGAGGCGTGGCGGGAATCCTGGCGGATCACGATCTGGGCAGTGCGGCGAGGGCCGTCATTGCCGGCCAGGAATACGCTGTCCTCGAGGTCGACCTTGTCGTCGAGCGCCTCGAAGGTCCAGACGTCGCGGTTGGGCAATACCAGCATGACGCCGCGCGCATCGCTGAGGCGGCTGGCCTTCACCGCGGGATGCAGGTGAAACCGCAGGGCATAATCGTTCTCGGCGCCCTTGATGCGTCCCCCCGGCGCCGGCGACACGGTGTCTTCGCCATCGAGCCTTGCTCCGTCATGGGAGATCATCAGCACGCGGCGATGCAGGGCGCCGAAGCGCGCAAGGTAGCCGTCATGCGAGGTGGTCAGAAGATCGCCGTCGGCCACCGCCTCGCGGTAGCTTTCCACATTGGCCGGGCCGCTGACGACGGGCGCGCCCTGCAACAGCTTCTTCATCGCCGACAGTTCGACGAACTGGCACGAGGACGTATCGTGATAGGTCAGGGTCGAATGCGCCGCGGTGCTGCGCGCAAAGGTGCGCCAGTTGTCCCGGCCGGTCGAGGGCATCCCGCAATTGACGACGATCCGGCTCGGTCCGGACGACAGTTCGAACGAGAGACAGCCGGCATGCGCTTCCTGGCTGACATTCGGCGGCGGCGGCGGGCCGGTATCGATGATGACGGTCGTGGTGCCGGCATCGAGGCGCTGGAAGCCGGTATGCGGCATGTTCGCCATCGGCACGCCATGCGTATCGTCATAGGCGAGCAGTGTCGCCACCAGGTCGGACGGCGCGTTGCTCATGCCGTTGAACAGCGCAAAGCTGCCGTCGCCGTGACGGAAGAACCGCAGCATCGGCATCATGCGGTCGATCGCATTCAAGAGCGCCGGCGGCGGCGCGATGTTGCGGGCCGCAAAGGTCTGACGCAGCGGCAGCAAGTCGCTGAGCAGTTCGACCAGCGCGCCGGGGTTGCGCGAGATATGGCCGCCGTCGGGCAGGATCTGCCGCTGCAATTCGTCGGACAACCGGCGCGTGGCGGCGCGGATGTTCCGCGCCTGGTTGGCGAGACACAGCGAGGCGTAGCACAGTGCGATCAAAACCTGCAGCCGCGGCACGCCGTCGGCGATGTCGAGCGTCGTGTAGCGCAGATAGCGGATTTCGCGGGTCAGCCCGCGCAGATATTTGCGGTAGAATTTTCCGTCGGTGTCGCCGAGCACCAGCGGCGCCTGCGACAGCAGCGAGATCACGCGCCGCGCCAGTACGTCGGGGCGGCGTTCGAGCGGCCGCCGGCGTCCCGGATTCGAGATCCAGTCATCGACCAGCGAGCGGGCGTTGGCGCGGGTCAGCGCCGTGTCGGCGGCGCGCAGGTGGCGCAGCCAGCCGAAGCCGAGCAGGGCGACTTCCCAATCTTCCGACGGCGGTTCGAGGTCGAAGATCGAGCGGCCGTGGCAGGTCACGATCTTGCCGGCGAACACGAAGCGGCCGGCATAGATTTCGGCGGCGCGCGTGGCGTCGGCGGTGCGCAGATCGTGCGGGGCGATGATCAGCCGGTCGGCGCGGCCAGGCCACAGCCGCGATACCGCCACCGTGGCGCCGGTCGCGCGCGCGATCACGGTCCGCGCCGAGCGGCTCATGATAAGCGTCGAGATGCGTCTGCGTTGAGCGACCGACACGCCGTGCCTTGGGCTTAGGGAGGGAGGGGTATTCTGGCGAATCCTTTTAATCCGGAAACGCCGGTATGACACCATCTTGAAAACAGACGAATCACCCGAAGGCCGGGGGATTCTGGTCTAAAGTCAGGTTTTAACCAGACGCGCCGCGTAAAATCCATCCAGCCCGCCGAGCCGGGGGTCGGCATGGGGCAAATGGCAGGGCAGGGTGCGTAAATCGCCGTTTGCGGTGACGATTTCGCTCAAGCCTGCGACCTCGCCCGTCTCGATCGGGACCCGGCGCACGCCGGATTCGGCGGCCAGCAGGGAGGCGACCGCCTGCTCGCCTTCCTCGGGCTCCAGCGAACAGGTGCAATAGACCAGCGTTCCACCCGGCTTGAGCAGTGCGACCGCCCGTTGCAGCAGCCGCTTCTGCAATGCCGACAGCGTTGCAATATCGGCCTCCTGACGCAGCCAGGCGACGTCAGGGTGACGGCGGATGGTGCCGGTGGAGGTACAGGGCGCATCGACCAGCACGCCGTCGAAGCCGCCATTGCCGTGGCCTTGCCACTCGGCGGCATCGGTCACGATATCGTCGGCCTGCAGCGAAAGCCGCGCGAGATTGTCGCGCAGCCGCGCCATGCGCGCCGGCGAGCGGTCGACCGCGGTGACGCGCGCGCCGGCCTGCGCGAGCTGCGCGGTCTTGCCGCCGGGCGCGGCGCAGAGGTCGACAATGGTCTTGCCGCCGACGTCACCGAACAACCGCGCCGGCAGCGCGGCGGCGGCATCCTGCACCCACCACTGTCCTTCGGAGAAACCGGGCAGCATGGTCACCGCACCCTGCAGCAGCGTGCGCACGGTTCCGGTCGGCAAGGTTTCGCCATGCAGGCGGTTCGCCCATTGCGCGGCGTCTGTCTTCACGGTGATGTCGAGCGAGGGTTCGTGGCCGATGGCGCGCGCCATCTCGCGCGCGGTGGTCTCGCCATAGGCGCCGATCCAGCGCGTAAGCAGCCACGGCGGAATGTCGAGCGTCTGCGATTTGACTTCGTCGATCAGCGGTTGTCCTTCGCGCGCGCACCGGCGCAACACCGCGTTGACGAGGCCGGCATATTTGGCGGCGCGCCGGTCCGATTGCACCAGCCGCACCGAAAGATCGACGGCGGCGTGATCGGGTACGTCCATCCAGAGAATCTGCGCCGCGCCGATCAAGAGCGCGCTCTGCGCGCGCGGTGCATCCGTCGGAATGCCGCGGTCGAGCAGGCGCGACAGCAGATGGCCGAGCGTGCCGAGCCGCCGCAGGATCGTCGCCACCAGCCGCCGCATCAGCGCGCGGTCGCGATCGGCAAGCGCCTTCAGTCCGGGATGCGCGCCGGCGCCGTCGAGCTGGTCATCGAGGGTGCGATGCTTGTGCAGTACGCCGTCGAGAATGTCAGCCGCGATGCGCCGCGCTGCGAGGCCGGGCACTTCTGAAGGTACTGCGAATCTGGAAGGGGGCATGAAGCAGCAATGTCCCGGAAAGGCGGAAAGGTTTCGGCTCATGCCATTGATTGAGAGGTTCCTTTGGCATGCGAATATGCCAAATGTAAGAATCGCCACAGACAATTTTGCGAATGTGATGTCACCTGTGCGCCCATCCCATGCTATGGGAGAGTTGTAATGACCGACAATTCTTCATCCCCCGCGCTTGTCGCGGAGCGCAAGAAGCTGACGCCCGCGGCCGAGCGCGCGCTCGCCGAGGCCGAAGCGCGCCGCAAGGCCGCCGAGGCCAATGCAACGACGCTGCAGAAGGAATTCCAGGGTCCGAAGGGCCCGGAACCGACTCGCTACGGCGATTGGGAGCGCAAAGGGATCGCGTCGGATTTTTGATTGCCTGAGGGCCTTGCCGGAAGAGGCGACTCAGCCCTTAGTCGGAATATGTCTCCCTACGAGAGAATGAATGCATATCGAGCCCCGCGCCGGGGTCCCTCGCGGCGCTGGCTTTCGTCGGTCCTGCCGTGGGTGTTCGTGCTGTGCGTGGCAGCGGTGTCGATGCTGCCGGTGCGGGACTGGGTGCGGCGGTCGTTACCGGGCTTCACCGAAAGCCAGGCGGCGCGCGACGCCGAACTGATCTGGAAGCGCGCCGGGAATTCTGATGTGCGCCACCCCGTCGATGTCATCCGCACCATCGATGGTGACACGTTTGAGGCGCGGGTGCATTTGTCGCCCGGCGTCGAACCCACGACGCGCGTGCGGCTGCGCGGCATCGATGCGCCCGAGTTGAAGGCGTCGTGTCCGCAGGAGCTGCAGATGGCGGAAGCTGCGACCGATGCCCTGCGCGCGCTGCTGCGCGAGGGCGACGTCACGATCTTCAATATCGGGCCAGACAAATATAGCGGCCGCGTCGTGGCCGACGCCGCGACGAGGCGCACCGGAAGTGTTTCGACGGCGATGCTCGCAGCGGGGCATGCGCGCAGCTATGGCGGCGGCCACCGCAACGGCTGGTGCGCGAACGCAAGCCAGCCACTATCCAAATGAAATCAAGGAGCCGCGCAATGTGCGGCTCCTTGTATTGGAAATCGTTCAGCCGATCAGCGTGTCACAGTCACGGTCGTGCCGACCGGCACGCGCTGATAGAGATCGGAGATGTCGTCGTTGAGCATGCGGATGCAACCGTAGGACACGAAGCCGCCGACCGAACCCGGCACGTTGGTGCCGTGAATGGCGTACTCGCCGCCGGCCAGCGTCATCGCCGCAACGCCCATCGGGTTGCGCGGCGAGCCGCCGGGAATCACGTCGGGCATGTTAGGCTTGTCGCGCCTGACTTCGTTCGGCGGCGACCAGGCCGGATGGAGATACTTGCCGTCGATCTTCGTGGTCCCCGCCCACTGCTTGCCGGCCTTGCCGACGCCGACGGGATAGCGCATCGCGCGCCCGGATTCGAGAACGAGGTAGAGACGCCGCTCATGGGTCTTCACGATGATCGTGCCCGGCGCGTAATCGCCGCTGATGCCAACCAGTTCCGGCCGCGCTTGTGCCGCCGGGGACATCACAATGCCCGCAGCCAAGGTGGCGGCCAACGCCACCGCAATTTTCTTAAACATTTCCCAGCTCCACTCTGCCCGCCCTCTCGGGGATTCCTCAACTATCCTTTCAAGCCGCAACGGCCCGCTGTCTCGCGTGCGCGGCGCTTACTTTAGTCGCGCGAACTGACCGGCTGGTTTCAGCGCCGGCCCTCGAGACTGATTTCGACGGGGGGAACAAAGGAAATGTTGGAAATAAAGTAAATGACCGGAAAACAACACATGGCGGCGAAAAGCCCGCCGGAGCGGGCTCGCCACCGACAACCGCGTGAGCGATGGGAATTTCCGGCAGTTTCCGCTGCTTCAGCGCACCCGGATCAATCCAGCGAACTCGTCATGTCCCGGCATCCATGTCGTTCTTTGCAAGGCCGGGACGTGGATGGCCGGGACGTGGATGGCCGGGACAAGCCCGGCCATGACGATGCGTGGAGGTGCGATAGCCCTACGCCGGCGCGCCCTTCTTGTTCTGCCGGTTCTGCACGAGGTCGTCGACCACGGCCGGATCGGCCAGCGTCGAGGTGTCGCCGAGGCTCGACGGCTCGTCCTCGGCGATCTTGCGCAGGATGCGGCGCATGATCTTGCCGGAGCGGGTTTTCGGCAGGCCCGGCGCGAACTGGATCTGGTCGGGGGACGCGATCGGGCCGATGTCCTTGCGCACCCAGGCGACCAGCTCCTTGCGCAGCTCCTCGGTCGGCTCGGTGCCGGCCATCAGGGTGACATAGGCGTAGATGCCCTGGCCCTTGATGTCGTGGGGATAGCCGACCACGGCGGCTTCCGAGACCTTGGCGTGTGCGACCAGCGAGCTCTCGACCTCGGCGGTGCCCATGCGGTGGCCGGAGACGTTGATGACGTCATCGACGCGGCCGGTGATCCAGTAATAGCCGTCGGCATCGCGGCGGCAGCCGTCGCCGGTAAAATACTTGCCCTTGTAGGTCGAGAAATAGGTCTGCTCGAACCGGGCGTGGTCGCCATAGACCGTGCGCATCTGGCCCGGCCACGACTTGGCAAGGCAGAGATTACCCGTGGTCTCACCTTGCAGCACGTTGCCTTCGGCGTCGACGATCTCGGGCACCACGCCGAAGAACGGCCGCGTCGCCGAGCCGGGCTTCAGCTTGGTCGCGCCCGGCAGCGGCGTGATCAAAATGCCGCCGGTCTCGGTCTGCCACCAGGTGTCGACGATCGGGCAGCGGCCGTCGCCGACCACGCGGTGATACCATTCCCACGCTTCCGGATTGATCGGCTCGCCGACCGAGCCGAGCAGGCGCAGGCTCTTGCGCGAAGTCTTCTTCACCGGCTCGTCGCCGCCCTGCATCAGCGCACGGATCGCGGTCGGCGCGGTGTAGAAGATGTTGACGTTGTGCTTGTCGATGACGTTCCAGAACCGCGAATTATCCGGATAATTCGGCACGCCTTCGAACATCAGCGTGGTCGCGCCGTTCGCGAGCGGTCCATAGAGAATGTAGCTGTGGCCGGTGACCCAGCCGACGTCGGCGGTGCACCAGTAGACGTCGCCGTCGTGATAGTCGAACACGTATTGGTGCGTCATCGACGCGAACACGAGATAGCCGCCGGTGGTGTGCAGCACACCCTTCGGCTGGCCGGTGGAGCCCGACGTGTAGAGAATGAACAGCGGGTCTTCCGCATGCATGTGCTCGGCCGGGCATTCCGTGGTGACCATTTTCGCGACTTCGTGGTACCAGAAATCGCGCGTCGGATTCATGTCCACGGCTGCACCGGTGCGCTTGACCACGACGACCCAATCGACGCCGCCGGCCTTCTCGATCGCGGCATCGACATTGGCCTTCAGCGGCACCTTCTTGCCGCCGCGCAATCCCTCGTCGGCGGTGATGATGATCTTGGACTGGCAGTCGGTGATGCGCTGAGCCAGGCTGTCGGGCGAGAAGCCGGCGAACACCACCGAGTGAATGGCGCCGATCCGCGCGCAGGCCAGCATCGCATAGGCCGCTTCGGGGATCATCGGCAGATAAATCGTGACGCGGTCGCCCTTCTTGACGTTACGGTTGCGCAGGATGTTGGCCATCTTGCAGACTTCGTCGTGCAGCTGGCGGTAGGTGATGTGCTTGGACTGCGAGGGATCATCGCCCTCCCAGATGATCGCGGTCTGGTTGCCGCGCTTGTCGAGATGGCGGTCGATGCAGTTCCAGGCGGCGTTCAGGACGCCATCCTCGAACCATTTGATCGAGATGTTGCCGGGGGCGAAGGAGACGTTTTCGATCTTGTGGGGCTGCTTCATCCAGTCGATGCGCTTGGCCTGTTCGGCCCAGAAGCCATTGGGGTCCGAGACCGAGCGGGCATACATCTCGCGGTACTTGGCGTCATCGACATAGGCGCGTTTGGCCCAATCGGCGGATACGTCGTAGATCTTCTCGGACATGCTTCCCTCCCACTCATTGCGGCCCCATGCCGAGGCAGCCGCAAATCGTCCTGAATTGTTGCAGCGATTATGCGTCGCGGGGCGATACCCGGACAAGGCGGAACGTCTGCGACCTTGGTCGGTCAGCGGGTTCCTCGCCTTGCCGCGGATCAAAGTCGCTAAACTTTTCGCAGTTGCGCGCAGGGCGAAATCAACGTTATCGCCGGAATGGCTCCCATGAAAGGTATCTAATAACCGTCAATGACGGAATCGGGACTCGCAAAGTGACACGTTACCCCCTAAATGGCCTCCCCGGGGCCGGACGGCTCCCCGGAACCAAGCCACAACAAAAGGCATTACCGGCGAAACAGGCGGAGCAAGGCGACAACGGACATGATGGATCAGCAGAGTTTCGAGGCTACGCGGCCCGTTTCCGCCGATCCCGCCGTCGCACTGGCACAAGCGCTTGGGCAACTGCCGAAGGAACCGGTCAGCGAAACTGCCAAGTCCGCGGCAAAGCCGCACATCGTCGCTAAAACTTCCGTCGAAGAGCTGGCCCAGGAGCTCGGCCTCAAGCTCGGCGACCAGAATGGGCTGACCATCCGCCGCGTCAAGCGCGGCAAGGGTTATTCATTCCATCGCGCCAACGGCACCCAGATTCGTCACGCCGGCACCATCCGCCGCCTGCATTCGATGGCGGTGCCGCCGGCCTATCGCGACGTCCGCTATTCGGCCGATCCGTCTTCGCACCTGCAGGCCGTCGGCATCGATGCGGCAGGAAGGCTGCAGTATCGGTATCACGCCGATTGGGAGAAGGTCCGCGAGCAGCGCAAGGCGCATCGCCTGGCGCGGCTGGTGGCGGCGTTGCCGAAGATCCGCCGCAAGGTCTCCGCGTATCTGTCCGGTGACGAGCCGACGCGCGAATTCGCCCTCTCGGCGGTGATCGAGCTGATCGCGCGCACTGCGATCCGCCCGGGCAACGAATCCTACGCCCGCCTCAACGGCACCCGTGGCGCCACCACGATGCTGAAATCCAACGTCACGCTGGAAGACGACTGCTTCGTCCTGACCTTCAAGGCCAAGGGCGGCAAGGCCGTGCGCAAGGAATGCGACGCCGCGAAACTCGTGCGCGCCATCGGCATCCTGCGCACCGTGCCGGGCAAGCGCATGTTCCAGTACCGCGATAATTCCGGCACCGTCCGCACGGTCTCGACCACGACGGTGAACGCGTTCCTCCGCGAGATCGCCGGCATCAAGATTTCGCTGAAGGATTTCCGCACCCTGATGGCCTCGGCCGTGGTGCTGGAATCGCTGTCGCGGATTACGCCTGCGGCAAGTGAACGCGGCCGCAAGAAGCAGGTGCTGGAAGCCGTGCGCGCCGCCGCCGACGAACTGTCGAACACGCCCGCGATCTGCCGCAAGAGCTACGTCCACGACACCATCGTCACCGCGTTCGAGGACGGCATCTTGGAGCGCTTCGCCGCGACGATGAAGGGCTACCGCACGCAAGCCAAGCGCGAAGCGCTGCTGGCGCAGGTGGTGACGGCCGCGGCGGCTTGATCTCTCGTCATGCGCGGGCTTGACCCGCGCATCCATCATAAAGAGATTCTTTTGAGGTGATGGATTGCCGGGTCAAGCCCGGCAATGACAAGCGGCTTACATCCCGCCCATCTTGCAGACCATCTTCCACTCGTCCGCGGTCACCGGCTGCACCGACAGCCGCGAATATTTCACCAGCGCCATGTCGGCGAGTTTCTTGTCGGCCTTGATCGCGGCCATCGTCACCGGCGTCTTCAAGGGCTTGTCGGCCTTGATGTCGACGCAGACGAATTTGCCGGTTTTGTCCGACGGATCTGGATAGGCTTCCTTGATGATCTCGGCGATGCCGACGATCTCCTTGCCCTCGTTGGAATGATAGAAGAACGCCTTGTCGCCCTTCTTCATGTTCACGAGGTTTTGCCGGGCGGTGAAATTGCGCACGCCGGTCCAGGCTTCGCCCTTTGCGCCCTTCGCGACCTGCTGGTCCCACGACCAGACCGAGGGTTCGGATTTCACCAGCCAGTACGCCATCGTCATTCCTCCGCCTTGAACGGCCGCGTCAGCAGGCCTTCGATCGCCGCATCGATCGTCACCTTGCCGCCCAGGATCGCCGCCACCGCCTTTGATACCGGCATATCGACATTCTGCGAAGCGGCCAGTTCGATCATAACAGGCGCGGTGAACTCGCCTTCGGCGAGCTTGCCGCGGTCCGGCTGCTCGCCGCGCCCGAGCGCGATGCCGAATGCGAAATTGCGCGACTGCGGACTGGAGCAGCTCAAAATCAGGTCGCCGAGACCCGACAGGCCGGCCAGCGTTTCGCTGCGCGCGCCGCAGGCGCGGCCGAGACGCGCGAGTTCGCTAAAGCCGCGCGTGGTCAGCGCAGCCAGCGCGGAAGCGCCGAGTTGCCGGCCGACGACGATGCCGGCGGCGATCGCCAGCACGTTCTTGGCCGCGCCGCCGATCTCGACGCCGCGAACATCCGTGGTGTGATAGGGCCGGAAGGTTGACGAGCCGAGCGCCTGCACCAGATTGCTCGCCAGCGCTTCATCGCGCGCGGCCAGCGTGACGGCGGTCGGCAGGCCCCGCGCGACATCGTCGGCAAAATTCGGTCCCGACAGGATGGCGGGGATGGCGCCGGGAATGGTTTCGGCAATCACCTCGGTCATGAATCGATGCGTGCCCCGTTCGATGCCCTTGGCGCAGGCGACGACGGACGTCGAAGGCTTGAGGAGTGGCGCCAGCGCCACCGCGGCCTGGCGCAGGCTTTGCGCAGGTGTTGCGATCAGAACGATGTCGGCGCGCGCGGCTGCGGCCATGTCGGCGGTGATGTCGATGCCTCCGTCGAGGTTGACGCCGGGCAGCCTGGGATTTTGCCGTGTCGCCTTCATCTGCGCGGCGCCGTCGGCGCTCCGTGCATAGAGCGTGACGTCGCGGCCGGCGCGTCTGGCGGCGCTGGCGAGCGCCGTGCCATAGGCGCCGGCGCCGATCACCGCGACGGAGTTGAAGGATGCCATTTCAAAATCCTGCGCGGGTGTTGGTGTAGCCGGCGGGCGCTTTGGCGTTGGCATCCAGCAGCCAGCGCGCGCGGGGCGGTGCATCCATCGTATCGGTCAATCCGAGCGCCATCCGTTCCGCACCCGCCCAGGCAATCATGGCACCGTTATCGGTGCAGAGCTCGGGCGGCGGAATGATCAGCGTAGTCTGCGCCCGTGCGGCAACGTTTTGCAACGCGCCGCGAATCGCATGATTGGCGGCGACGCCGCCGGCAGCGACCAGCGCGCGCGGCTGGCCGAACCGTTCGTGAAACAATCGTAAGCCCACGCTCAGCCGGTCCGCGGTCGATTCCAGCACGGCGGCCTGGAAACCGGCGCAGAGATCGTCAACGTCCTCCGGCTCCAGCGGCATCATACGGTTGGCCTCGTTGCGAACTGCGGTCTTCAATCCCGACAAAGAGAAATTCGCATCGGGCCGTCCAAGCATCGGCCGCGGAAAGGCGAAACGCTTGGCATCGCCACGTGCGGCCGCGCGCTCGACCTCCGGCCCGCCCGGATAGGGCAGCGACATCATTTTTGCGACCTTGTCGAAGGCTTCGCCCATGGCATCGTCGACGGTGGTGCCGAGCCGCACATAGTTGCCGACGCCGACGACGGCTACGATCTGGGTGTGGCCGCCGGAGGCGAGGAACAGGCAGTAGGGAAACGCGAGCGCGCAGGTGAGCCGCGGCGTCAGCGCATGGGCCTCGAGATGATTGACCGCAATCAGCGGCGTATCGTGGACCATCGCAATCGCCTTGGCGGTGGTCAGGCCGACGATCACGCCGCCGATCAGGCCGGGGCCGGCGGCAGCCGCCACCGCCGACAATTGCGCAAAGCCGACATTGGCCTCCTTCATGGCCTGGCCGACGATGCCGTCAAGCAGGTCGACATGGGCGCGCGCCGCGATCTCCGGCACCACGCCGCCGAAACGGGCGTGTTCCGAGATCTGCGAGCGTACGATATTGGACAGAATCCTGGCCCTGCCGTCGCGCTGGCGCTCGACCACGGCGGCTGCGGTTTCATCGCAGGTGGTCTCGATACCCAGTACCAGCATCGGTTTGTCGTTGTCCAAATTGAGCCCTTGATGAATTGTTGCGCTATCGCCGAAAAACAACGCTTCGGTAACCGCGTAGCATTACGAGGTCGCAAGGTGCAATCGCCCGGGTATGCCGAAATCGTGTTGGCGGAGATCTGAAATATGGCCGTTCTCGTCACGCGTCCAAGTCCCGACGATGAAACGACCGCGGAGGCGCTGCGCGCGCGGGGGTTCGACGTGCTGCGCGCGCCGATGCTGCGGTTCGAGCCCGTGCCGTTCCAGGACGATGCGGATGCGACCTACGGCGCGATCATCGTCACCAGCGCCAACGCCCTGCGGGCGATCGCGTCGCATCTGGCCGGCGGGCGGCTGCTCAGGCTGCCGCTGTTTGCGGTCGGGGAAAATACCGCCGCTGCGGCGCGCGAGGCCGGCTTTGCCGAGGTGATCGCGTCGAAAGGTGACGCCGGCGCGTTGCGCGATCTGGTGCTGGCGAGCGCGAAATCGAAGCAACTGAAGAAGAGCAGCCCGATCCTGTACCTGGCCGGCGCCGATCTCGCCCGCGACCTTGCCGGCGAACTCGGCGAAAACGGCTTTACGGTCGTGACGCAGACCACCTACCGGATGGTGCCTGTGCCCAGCCTGCCGCGCGAGGTATATGACGCTTTCGTGGCGCATGAGGTTGAGGCAGTGCTGCATTACTCGCGGCGCAGCGCGCGTGCGTTCCTGGAGGCGGCGCGCGCCGGTGGCGTCGAAATTTCGGCATTGGCGCTGCCGCAATGCTGCATTTCGGCGGCGGTAGCTGCGGTGTTGCGAGACGTCGGCGCGAGCCAGGTCACACAGGCGGCGTCGCCGGATGAAAATGCCCTGTTTGAGGCGCTTACCCGGGCGTTGCGGCCCCGGACGAAACTCTAATTCATAGGCCTAATCTTTAAGTCTGAGCATGCTCTTATCGGAAAACCGGTGCCGCCACCGCCGGATCATGCTCTAAGACGGTCCCGATTCTGCTAAGTTCCGGCACCTAACCATTCAAGGGAACCGTGTGATGGTCGACAACAGGTCCGAAGACACTGGATCGCTGCCCGAGTCGGGCCGGCCGAAGCGAGAGCCGCCGACCATCGATCTTGAGGCCACATCGAGTGAAACCAGGAGTGCTGCCGAGGCGGCGCCCGAGCCCATGTCTGAACTCGCGCCCGACATTGCCCAGGCGCCGGTTGAGGAATCTCCGGTTGCCGCAGAGCCATCGCGGCCTGTCTCGCCATCTATCTCTCCTTGGGTCGTCGCGCCGGTTTCCGGCGCGGTCGCGGCCGCGTTGGTGATTGGCGTCGGCTGGATGCTGGGCTGGCCCGCGATACAGCCCGCTTCGGTATCGCAGACCGCGCAGCTCAATGCCTCCGCCATCGAGGGTCTGACCACGCGTGTTGCCGGTCTCGAAGCGAAAGCGGGCAAGCCGGTGGCCGATCCCGCCGCCGCGGCCCGCGCCGACGCGCTGGAAAAATCAGTTGCGACGCTGCGCGGCGAACTCGCCACGACACGCGCGCAAGGCGAAAAGCTGGCATCCGCCGTCAACGACGTGAAATCGGCGCCCCGCGCCGACGGCGCGGTGTCGCCCGATCTCACTGCTTTCGCCGAACGCATCGCCAGGGTCGAGAACCAGATGCGGGCGCAGGGCGCCGAGATCGCGCAACAAGGCAGCAAGATCGCCGACAGCAGATCAGCCGACGCCAAGGCCGCCAACGATATGCCGTGGCGCCGGGTGCTGGCCGCCGCACTGCTCGACGTTCTCGTCCGGGTCGGCGATCCCTATCCCGTGGCGCTCTCGGCGGCGAAATCGCTGGCGCCCAATCCCGATGCGCTGAAGCCGCTCGACCAGTTCGCGGACAAAGGCGTGCCGAACGCCGGCAAACTCAGCACGGAATTGCTGGCGCTGGTGCCGAAGCTGACGCCCGCCTCGCAGCAGAACACCGCCACGACCGGCACCGGCATCGTCGACCGTCTGCAGGCCGGCGCTGCCAAGCTGGTGAAAATCGAACGCACCGATACGGCAGGCACGGATCGCGGCGCCGTGGTGGCGCGGATCACGGCAGCCGCGCTGCGCAACGATTTCAACGAGGCGCGGCGCGAACTGAAGACGCTGGAGCCGGCTGATCGCGCCGCGGCGCAATCCTGGATCGAGCGGGCGGACGCGCGCGACGCCGCGCTGGCCGCATCCCGTCAATTTGCGGCCGAGGCCATGGCTGTGCTGGCCAAACCGTCGGAATAAGGATTTCAATGATCCGGATCATTCTGTTTCTGTTGTTGATTGCGCTCGGCGCGGCCGGCGCCGCCTGGATTGCCGAGCAGACCGGCGATGTCGCGTTGTCCTGGGGCGGCTATCGCGCCCAGATGACGCTGCCGGTATTCGTGCTGGCGCTTGGCATCGTCATCGTCGCGGCGATGATGCTGTGGGCGACCCTGCGCGGCGTGTGGCGCACGCCGGGGCGTCTCCGCCGCAATCGGCGCGAACGCCGTCAGGCCCGCGGCCGGCATGCGATCACGCAAGGCCTGCTCGCGATCGGCCATGGCGATTCCTCCGCCGCCCGCATGCACGCCGATGCCGCGCGCAAACATGCGGCGCACGATCCGCTCGCCTTGCTGCTGCATGCGCAGTCGGCGCAGCTCGACGGCGACCGCGAGGGTGCGCAACGCGCCTTCCGCGCGATGGCCGAGCGTGAAGACACGCGGCTGCTAGGCCTGCGCGGTCTTTTCATCGAGGCGCAGCGCGCCGACGATCCCGTCGCCGCCGTCATGCTCGCCGAGGAAGCGCTGAAATTGTCGCCGTCGTCGTCATGGGCCTCGCATGCCGTGCTCGGCTTCTGCTGCGCCAAGGGCGACTGGGCCGGCGCGCTGAAGATCCTCGACAACAACCAGTCGGCCGGGCTGATCGACAAGGCGACCTATCGAAGGCAGCGCGGCGTGCTGCTGACGGCGCGCGCGCTCGAACTCGAAAAGGTCGATCGCGACCTGGCGCGTGAGAGCGTGATGGAAGCGGTCAAGCTGGCGCCGACGCTGGTGCCCGCCGCGGTGCTGGCGAGTAAGTTCGAAAGTGAAGCGCATCAGGTGCGGCGTTCGATGCGCCTCGTCGAGGCGGCATGGCTGGCGCAGCCGCATCCGGATCTCGCCGACGCCTATTCCCATGTGAAGCTCGGCGATTCTGCGCGGCAACGGCTGGTGCGGGTCGAGACGCTCGCGGCCAAGGCGCCGGGCCATATCGAGAGCGCGCTGGCGATTGCGCGCGCCGCGATAGACGCCTCCGAATTTGCCAAGGCGCGCGAGGCGCTGGCGCCCTTCATCGATCAGCCGACGCAGCGCGTCGCGCTGCTGATGGCGGAACTTGAGCGCACCGAGCACGGCGATAGCGGCCGGGCGCGCGCCTGGACCTTGCGCGCGGTGCGCGCGCTGCACGATCCGGCCTGGACCGCGGACGGCTATGTCAGCGATCGCTGGCGGCCGGTCTCTCCCGTCACCGGACGGCTCGACGCCTTCCAGTGGCAGACGCCGGTCGCGGCGCTGCCGTCCGACAAGGGACCTGCGATCGAATCCTCCCCGTTCGAGGAAGCCATGCTGGCGGCCCCGCGCCGCGCGGTGGTGATCGCGCCGCCGGAGCCCGTGAACGAGCCGGCGGCCGAGCCCGTCGCTGCCAACAAGCCGGAGCCATCGGCCGTCCCGATCGCACCGGAGCCATCCGCCGCGCAGGACAATACGCCGCCAGCTTCTGTCGCCGCCGAGCCCGCCCCGGCGGCCGAGGCAAGCCGCCCGGAACCGGCCGCTGAACCAACCCCGGCCCCGCAAAAGCCCGCCGAATCAGCTCCGGCACAGCCGGCCCCCCTGTTTCGCTCGCGCAAGGATATCCCAAGGACCGTCCCGGCCCCGATTCCGGCGGTAATCCCGCTGGTCCGAGCGCCTGACGACCCCGGGGTGGACGAGGACGGCCCGACGGACGAATTCGCGGAACAAATCGGAACGCCCAAGGCGCAGGCCGGCGGCTGGCGGGGATTTTTGTCACGCTGGGGCGGCAACTAGGCGCTTAGTTTCCTGTTTTCACGCGTTTTCTTGACGCGAAGCGGGATTCCACTTCGCTTGAAAACGCTTCGGCCTAGCGTTTTTCTTGCCAATCGGGGCCATGCCCGATATCAGGTGCGGGCGTTCGTCGCTCACGAACGCCGCTTCGGTTCGCCGCAATAGCTCAGTTGGTAGAGCACGTCATTCGTAATGACGGGGTCACAGGTTCGAGTCCTGTTTGCGGCACCACGCTTTTGCAAATTCCCCGGATGGTTCAGTACGCGCGGGTCACGAACGTGCTGGCGTGACCTGTCGCACATAACAATCCGGTCGCCACCCGTAGTCTCCCGGTCAACCTCAAGGGGAGACATCAACATGCGTAAATTCATTTTCATTGCAGGATTCGTTTTTGTATCTGCCGCGGCGCAGGCCGGCGATCGGAGCCTGTCGCTGGGGGGCGTCGAACAGGCGCGCGCTCCGGCGCCCGCGAAGGCCATTGTCGATGGACCGAGAACCGCTGAAGTGCCGCAGCAACCGGAGCCGCCGAAATATATCGAGCGGCCGGCGATCGAGCCGAAGGCTGAGACAACAAAGGCTGAGACAACAAAGCCTGATACGCCGAAGGCCGAAACGTACAGGGGCGAGACGGCGAGGCCTCGGGCGGCGAGGGCGTATCGGCCCGCCGCTGCGTCCGCGCACGCCGGGCCCACAAGGCCCGCGTTCCGGCCAACGGCGTCGATGTCGGGAAGAATGCACCGGGCGCGCTATTCGATCCAAGCGCGCATCATCCACGCGCTGCACCGCCACGGCATCTATTGGTAAGCCGAGCCCTCAATTCACGAACGTCATGGCTGCGGCCCGGCCATCCACGTCTTGCTTCTGGCGTATCCCAAAGACGCGGATGCCCGAGACAAAGCCCGGGCATGACGACCAAATTGGAAGTGCGGACGCCGACAGGCGCCGCCAACGCTTACTGCGAAACCGTCTGCACCACGCTGCTGATCGGGCGGCTGGCAACCGCCGGCACCTTCTGGTCCTTCACCAGCATCGCGTCGTATTCGGGCAGGGTTTCGAGCTGCTCCTTGGCCTTCATCTGCACGACCTTGTAGCCGCCGGCTTTCAGGCGGCGCAGCAGCGTCGGCAGGGCCAGCGCCGTGTGCTTCTGCAGGTCGTGCATCAGGATGACGCCCTTGCCCTGCTTGTCGAGCTTGGTCATGACGTTCTGGATGACCTGGTCGGGACCCGACGATTTGAAGTCGTTGGAATCGACATCAACTGAAAACATCGAGATGTTGCGCGAGGCGAGATAGCCGAGGGCGGCCTGCGTGTGCCCGAGCCCGGGGAAGCGGAAAAACGGCGCGGGCGCGGTCCCGATCGCCATCTTCACGGCGCTGAAGCCTTTCTCGATCTCTTCCCGCATCTGCGCCTCGGTCAGCTTCTTGCTGTCGAGATGGGCGTGCGACCAGGTGTGCGAGCCGACGGTGTGGCCGGCGGCGAAAACCTGCTTGAGAATTTCCGGATGATAGGTGGTGTGCTTGCCGACCGGGAAGAACAGGCCCTTGGTGCACTCATCCGCGAGCGCTTTCAGCACCGCCGGCGTGGTCGGCCACGGGCCGTCGTCGAAGGTCAGCACGACCTCCTTGTCGGTCAGGAAGTCGAACTGCTTGTACTGCAGGAAGCCGAAGCCGGGGCCGCCTGTCGTATCGATCACGACGATGCGGCTGACGCCGAGCGCATCGGGATTGGCGCAGGCCGATCGCATCGGCTGCGGCGCCGGAACCGGCGCGGGGGCGGAAGCCGGGGCAGGCTTCGAGAGCGAAGCGGTCACCTCGACGTCGTCCCTCGGCGCGGGTCTCGCTGCGGCGGGCGCCAGCAGCGGCTCGGCCATGCGGGCGGCGACGGTTTGAGGGGGAGCCGCATCGGCGCGCGGCGAGGAGGTCCAGAACCAAACGCCGGTGATCAGCACCGCCGTCACTACACTGGCCAGCATCAGGCCCAACGCATTACGCATCGCTACTCTTTCCAGATACTCGGGATACATACGCAACGGGCCATTAATGCCAACAATGTCTTAACGTCTCGCCAACAGGCGCCGGTTAGACGAAGCGAATGAGGGGTTTATACGCGAGTGACGTCAGTCACAGTCGTAAGCACCGTTCCAGGCGCATGGTTCCTGCCATCAACAACGGGGTCCGCCTCGCCGGACCAACAGGAGCCGACAATGACCGCAGTGTCCTTCAATACCGTTCGCAAGGTCAGTTTAGTGCTGGCCTTGACCGCCTCGTTCGCCGCCGCCTCGTCGACCGCGAGCTTCGCCTTCAGCTCTGAGGCGCAGCAGATGTGCACCGGCGATGCGTTCCGCCTCTGCAGCTCGGAAATCCCGAACATTCCGAAGATCACCGCCTGCATGATCAAGCACCGCTCCGAGCTGAGCGCAGGCTGCCGCACCGTGATGGATCGCGATCTCGCCGCCCAGAAGGGCAAGCTCGCCGCGAAGTAATCGGCTCTCTGTCCGGCCCCCGGAAACGCTTGCGGCGATGCGACGCAGGCGTTTTTCTTTGGGTTTAGGGGGCACGCGCAGGGCGCTTGCGCGATTTCCTCCATCACAAATGCGTTGCCACCCCGGATTTCGACGCTCGATTCCCGTTTTGAGGCGTTTTCCCGACGCGAAACGGTGTTCCCCCCGCTCGAAAACGCGATAGAACGCGCTGATTGCGTTTTACCGGTGCAAAGGCATAGCAAATGACCAAGATTCTTTTCGTCATTCCCCTGGTTCTGATCACGTCAGCGGCCGCGGCCCAGTCCCCGCAGGAACGGCAGAAGGGGCATGACGCCTGCTCGCGCGACGTCTCGCGCTACTGCCGGGCGCACATGCAGGAGGGCGACCAGGTGGTGCTGGCCTGCCTGAAACAGAACCGCGCCAAGATCAGCAAGGGCTGCCAGCAGATGCTGGCAAGCCACGGGCAGTAACATCCCTCGGGAAGCTCAGCCGCCGTAGAGGTAGTTCGGCAGCCACAGCGTCATGCCGGGCCACAGATACATGATCACCATGCACAGGATCACGATCAGCATGTAGGGCATCATGCCCGAAAAGATCTGGTTCAGTGTGACATGCTTCGGCGCGACGCCCTTGAGATAGAACGCCGACATCGCGACCGGCGGCGACAGGAACGCCGCCTGCAGATTCACGAACACCAGCGTGCCCCACAGGATCGGGTCGATGCCGAAATGCTTGAGCATCGGCAGGAAGATCGGCACGAAGATGATGATGATCTCGGTCCATTCGAGCGGCCAGCCGAGGATGAAGATGATCGCCTGCGACAGGATCATGAACTGAATCGGCGACATGTTGAGCGAGAGCACCCAGCTTTCCAGCAGCGCCTGGCCGCCGAGGATGGCGAACACCGCCGAGAACAGCGCAGAGCCGACGAACAACCAGCACACCATCGCGGTGGTCTTGGCGGTGAGGAACACCGCTTCCTTGGTGCGCTTCCAGTTGAGCGTGCGGGCGTGGAAGGCGAGGATGAAGGCACCGGCGGCGCCGACGCCAGCCGATTCGGTCGCCGTCGTGATGCCGAACAGGATCACGCCGAGAACCACCACGGTGAGAATGCCAAGCGGCATGACCGAAGAGGTCAGCAGCCGCAGCACCTCGAAGCGTTCACCGTCCATGCGCAAATAGGAACGCAGGCTCCATGCCGCCATCAGCAGCGCGGTGATGGCAAAGCCGATATAGAACTGGGTGGGCGGCCCCTTCTCGGCATCCGTCGGTTCCGGCGTCGCCGCTGCGCTACCGAGCTGCTGCAGGCCCTCGACTGCGCCGGAACCTGCGGCCGCTTGCTGATGGATCACGACGTACCACCAGATCGTGCCGAGCGTGATCGCCGTGAACAGGAACGGCACCAGCGAAATGACAAAGTTCTGCGCGATCGCGCCATAGCCCATCGGCTTGCCGTCGATCTCGAGCTTCTTCGCCTGCGCGGGCGAGACCAGCGCCTTCGACAGCGCGACGAACAAATTGGGCGAGTAGAACGCCTGCAAACTCTTGATCCAGTCGGGCACGTTGACCCGGGTCTGCTCCTCCGGCAGCGGCGGGGCGATCTTCGGATTGATCATCGCCCAGCCCACGATATAGACGAGGTAGAGGAAGGCGAGGAAGAAGCCGGGCAGCATCGCTGCGGCATACAGTTTGACCACCGATTGCCCGGCCACCGCCGCGTAGACGATGATCATTACCGAGGGCGGGATCAGGATGCCTAGCGTGCCGCCGGCGGTGATCACGCCGGACGCAAGCTTGACGTCATAGCCGGCGCGCAGCATCGGATTGAACGCGATCACGCCCATCAGCACCACGACAGCGCCGACGAGCCCTGAAGCGATGCCCCAGAAGGTGCAGACGATCAGGGTCGCGACGGCGAGCGAGGCGGGCAGGCGGCGGAAGGCGAGCTGGATCGAATAGAACATCTTGTCGACCAGGGCGCCGCGCTCCATCACGTAGCCCATCAGCACGAACAACGGGATCGAGATCAGCACGTCATTGGTCATCGCGCCGTAGGTGCGCTGGACCATCAGCTCGAACACCTTGTTCTGTGTCCAGTGGTGCGACGGGTCGTAGAAGGCGATGAAGCCGAAGAACATGCCAAGGCCCATCAGCGTAAAGGCCGTGGCGAAGCCCATCATGATGACGACGACAATGAGCGCCAGCATCAACAGGCCGAGTGCCGGATCGCTCATGTCTGTGTTTCCCCGCCCATGCCGCGCTGCCGCGCCATTTCATCAATGCGCGCCGCGCCTTCGATGGCGAGCTTGCGCGATTCCTCGTCGACATATTCGCTATGCGCGAGCTGCTCCTCGACGACGTCGATCTCGGCGACGTCATGGAGCCGGCTCGGCCACTCGCCGGTCTTCAGGCAGACGATGCAGCGCACGATCTCGCCGATCCCCTGCAGCATGATCAGGGCGCCGGCGATCGGGATAACGGTCTTGAAATGATAGATCGGAGGACCATCCGCCGTGACGTTGGAGTGCTCGTTGATGTGCCAGGAATCCGCGGCGTAGAAGTAGCCGGCATAAATCAGCGCGGCGATGCCCGGAATGAAGAAGACGATGTAGAGCACGAGGTCGAGGGAAGCCTGCGTGCGCGGGCGCATCGATGAATACAGGAAATCGCCGCGAACGTGTGCGTTCTGCGCCAGCGTATAGGCGCCGCACATCATGAACAGCGTGCCGTACATCATGTTTTCGGCATCGAAGATCCATGCCGTCGGCATGTTCACGATGTACCGCTTGAAGACTTCGATACAGACGACGCTCATCAGCAGGACCATCAGCCAGGCGGTGGCCTTGCCGACCCAGGTCGAGATGCCGTCGATGGTGTGCAGGAAACGCTGGACACTCATAAGATGCAGTCCGGCATAAGATATCATCCCCAACATAGCACAGGGCACCGTCCGGGAGTTGGTCCGGACGGCGCCCTGCCGGTTTTATTTCGGCGTCAGAGCTTCTTGGCCGCGGCGTTGGCCCCGAAATAATGGTCGTAGGCCATGCGGCGGTTCACCACCGTGTCCTGCTCCCACTGCGTCGCCCGCTTGGCGAAGTTGATCTGCGATTGCACGATCTCCTTGAACAGCGGGTTTTCCGCAGACTTCTTCTTCGCCACCTCGTCATAGATCTCGAGCTGCTGCTTCAGGATGGCGTCGGGGGTCTTGTAGAACTTGACGTTGTCCTTGGTCTGCAGCTCCACATAGTCCTTGGAGTAGCGATCGATCGCCTTCCAGGACATGTCCGCCGAAGCTGCGTCCACCGCATTGGCGATGATCGCCTTCATCTTGTCCGGCAGCCCGTTATACTTGTCCTTGTTGAACATGATCTCGAGCTGCTCGGCATTCTGGTGATAGCTCTGCAGCATGCAGACCTTGGAGACGTCGGGGAAGCCGAGCACGCGGTCGGAGGTGGCATTGTTGAATTCGGCTGCATCGAGCAGGCCGCGGTCCATCGCCGAGACGATTTCTCCGCCGGGCAGCGCGTTCACGGCAGCGCCCATTCCCGAGTACACGTCGATTGAGATGCCGACGGTGCGGAATTTCAGGCCCTTGACGTCGTCGGCCTTCGCGATCGGCTTCTTGAACCAGCCGAACGGCTGGGTCGGCATCGGCCCGTAGGGGAAGGAGACGACGTTGGCGCCGATCGAGGCATAGAGCTTTTCGAGCAGCTCCTTGCCGCCGCCATAGCGGTGCCAGGCCAGCAGCATGTTGGCGTCCATCGCAAAGCCCGGCCCCGAGCCCCATAGCGCCAGCGCAGTCTGCTTGCCGTAGTGATAGACCAGCACGCCATGGCCGCCGTCGAGCACGCCCTTGGAGACGGCATCGAGCAGGCCGAAGGCGGGTACGACAGCGCCTGCCGGCAGCACTTCGATTTTCAGCTCGCCGCCGGTCATGTCGTTGACCTTCTTGGCGTAGTCGAGCGCGTATTCGTGGAAAATATCCTTTGACGGCCAGGTGCTCTGCCAGCGCATGCTGATCGGGCCCTGGGCGCGGACGACGCTCGGCGCGGCAACTGCCGTGGCAGCCCCCGCGGCGGCCGCTGTCAGGAAGCGGCGGCGCGTCGAAGTGTCCTTGGTCGGCTTGGTCATGGGTATCCTCCCGGTTGAGCCGGCCTTTGGCGGCCAGCCGTTGTTGCTTGGGGCAAACTCTACGGGCGGGGCCCGAGCTTTGGCAAGGATACGTTATACCAATGCGGCGTTAGGCTGCGGCTGGCACTGGGCCGTGGGCAGCAACCCATGACGCCACCCGGGCCGCCCCACTGGTTAACGGCTCAGCCGATCCCATGCGATCGCGGCGTTTCCGTAAAATTACGTGCTGCTGCCCGCGGCCGTGGCGACCACCGGCAAGACCTCGTTGGCGGCGCGGTCGGGGGTATCTTCCTTCCAGCGCACCGAGCCGAACGGCCGCTCCAGCATGCGGCGGACCCGGATCGGCTCGGGCCCGAGGTGGAAGTCGATCGCGCGCTGGTGCAAGGCGCGCTCGGACTGCGTCGCGCGGTTACGCTGGCGCAGGTAATCGAGCCAGGTCGGGCAGTGGTAGCGCTCGGTCCATAGTTCGGGATCGCCGATATCGCGTGCGATCGACCAGCCATAGGCGCCGTTGCGCTGCCGGCTGAGCTGCACCTCCTGCATCACATTGTGGAAGGCGCGGGCATTATCCTGCGCGACGCGGTATTCGATCTCGACCACCAAGGGCCCGCTGCGTCCCGTCAGCGACAGCCGCACCTCGGGATCGGCCAGCGCCTCGGCGGCCGGCTCGTAGCGGGCGCCGACCGGCGGCATGCGCAGCCAGATGCCGAGCAGCGGGGAAAGCAGCATCAGTCCGGCGGAGACCAGCAGCGCGATTTCGACCCCGTAAATATCGGTGAGATGACCCCAGCCCCAGCTTCCGATCGCGATGCCGCCGGCGATCGCGGCCTGGAAAGCCGCAAGAGAGCGCCCCGCCACCCAGCGCGGCGCCGAAAGTTGCACGCCGATATTGAACAGCGCAACCGCCAGCATCCACACCGCGCCCGCCAGCACCAGCGCAATCGCCGTCAGGACGGTGCTACTGCTGAGCGCGACGGCCGCGATTGCGCCCGCGAGCGATATCGTGCAGGCGCGCACCGCGGCCTCGCCGCTCAATTGCTTGCGGACGGTGCCGATGTTCAATGCACCGAACACGGCACCCATCCCAAAGGCACCGAGCATGACGCCAAAGGTCTGCGCGCCGCCATGCAGGAGGTCGCGCGCGATCAGCGGCATCAACGCCGAGACGGAGCCGCCGATCAGGCCGGTGACGAGCGTGCGGGTCAGCACGATCTTGATGGCCGGCGAGTTGGTAATGTAGCGCACGCCAGAGACCATCGCTCGATTGAGCCGCTCGCGCGGCAACCGTGACGGTTCGTGGACCCGTTTCCAGAGAAACAGCACGATCAGCAGCGGCAGATACAGCACCGAATTGATGGCGAACGCCGCAACCGCGCCCGCAGTCGCGACGATGATGCCGCCGATCGCTGGACCGAAGCTGCGCGCGATGTTGTAGCTGATACCGTTGAGCGCGACCGCCGCCGGCAAGGTTTCGGCCGGCACCTGCTCGCTGACCGAAGACTGCCAGGCCGGTCCCATCAGCGCCATGCCGGTGCCGACCACGAAGCAGAACACCAGCAGGATGTTGGGGGTGACCAGATTGAGCCATGCCAGCACCGTCAACGAGGTCGCGCCAGTCAGAGCGATCAGCAAAGCCACCATCGCCACGACGCGCCGGTCGTGCATGTCGGCGATGGCGCCCGCCGGCATCGAGATCAGCATGATCGGCAGCATCAGCGCGGTCTGCACCAGCGCCACCTTGTCGGCGGACGACGCCATCTGCGTCATCGCCCAGGCGGCGCCCACGCCCTGGATCAGGATGCCGAGGTTCGACAACAGGCTTGCCAGCCAGATGCGCCGGAATACCGAATGCCGCAGCGGTGCGGTGATGCTGTCGGAGCGCTTCGGCGGTTCGGTCATATCCGGTTCCGGTTGGGCTGCTAAAGGAGGAGGACGATGATTCCTGCAATCCTCACAGATGCCTGCGAAAACCTTGTCCTGTCCAGTAGTTAGGTCGCTGTGAGGATGGCTAGAGCACAGCTAAGGTACTGAAAAATGACGAGAGGAGCCCAAATGAGCCTGACGCGGCGAACGATGCTCAGGGGCGCCGGCGCGCTACCTTTGCTGGCGGGCAATCTGGCCGGCAATCTCTGCTTTCCCGCGCGGGTGGAGGCTGCCCCGACGCCATCGGTTGCGGGCGTGGTTCCGCCTGTTCTGTTCGTGCACGGCAACGGCGATCATGCGGCGCTCTGGATTACGACGCTGTGGCGGATGGAATCGAACGGCGTGCCGCGCGAGCGGATGACGGCGATCAGTTTTACCGATCCGCTCGCGCGCACCGATGACAAGGTGGAGCAACCGAACCGTTCCTCGACCGAAGACCAGCGCCGCGAACTCGGCGATGCGATCAAGGAATTCAAACAGCGCACCGGCGCGTCGCGCATTGCGCTGGTCGGTAATTCGCGCGGCGGCTATTCGATTCGCAATTACATCCGGAATGGCGGTGAGGCCGACATCAGTCACGCCGTGCTGTGCGGCGTTCCCAATCACGGCGTCTACGATTGGGATGAGGGATTAGGTGGCGAGTTCAACGGCCGCGGCCCGTTCCTGCGCGGCCTGAACGAAGGCGAGAGCGAGGTTGCGCCGGGCACCGCGTTCCTCACCTTGCGCAGCGACGGCAACGACAAGTTTGCGCAAGCCGACGGTCGCTTTGTCGGCAAGCCAGGTACGCCCACCGGGGTGACGTCGGATGGTCCTGCGTTGAAAGGCGCGACCAACCTCGTGCTCGGCGCGCTCGATCATCGCGAGGTCGCGTTTCATCCGCGCGCGTTTCGCGAGATCTATAAATTCATCGCGGGCAGTGAGCCGTCGCGCATCGAGATCGTGCCGGAAGCGGAAGTCAGGCTGAGCGGGCTGGTAACGGGCACGCCGGGCGGCGTCGTCACCAACCGTCCCGTCTCGGGCGCGACGGTCGAAATCTATAGCGTCTCTCCCGATACCGGCGAACGGTCTGGCGGTCCGATCCACTCGTCGCAAACCGGCGCCGATGGCCGCTGGGGCCCGGCGCAGGTCGAGCCGACCTGGTATCTCGAAATCGTGCTGACATCGGCGGGGTCGCCGACGACCCACATCTACCGCTCACCGTTTCCGCGTTCCTCCGACGTCGTCAATCTGCGCGCGGCGCGTCCGCTCGGGCCGGCCGATGCCGGCGCAGGCGCCGTGCTTCTGATGTCGCGTCCGCGGGGCTATTTCGGGCTGCCGCGCGACGTGGTGCTGATCGACGGCAAGGAGCCGAAGGATGTGAAATCCGGCGTGCCGACCGATTCGGTGACGACGTTGCGGCTTCCGGCCGAGAAGGTTGGCCGCTCCGTGGTAGCGATATTCAATACAGAGCGAATCGTGGCGCGGGCCTGGCCGGCCTCGGAAAGCCGGATTGCGATTGCCGAGCTGACTTATTAGCTGTTGCTGGATCGGTGCGCCTTTGCGGCGCCCGGATCAGAGGCTTAAATAAGATCGTAGCCCGCATGAGCGCAGCGATATGCGGGGCTTTGCACACTCCCGGATATCGCTTCGCTCATCCGGGCTACGGGACAGGCACCCATGAGCATTGCCGGAGTCTACGACATGCCGGTGGCGCGATCACCGCTGGTGCCACCGAGCCCGCCACGGGCGCCTGACGACATGACGGTGTTCGGGCGGATGAAGGCGATCCGCGAAAGTCCGATCGGCAGTTGGGGCCAGCGGGCCTATGAGGACGACATCGTCCAGGGCCGCTTCTTCGGACGCAGCACCTTCATTCTCAACACGCCGGATGCGATCCGGCATGTGCTGGTCGACAATTACGAAAACTACACGCGCACGCCGGTCGGCATCCGGGTGTTGCGCCCGATCCTCGGCAACGGCCTTCTGATCGCGGAAGGACGGGCGTGGAAACACCAGCGCCGCACGCTGGCGCCGGCCTTCACGCCGCGCGCGGTGATGCCGCTCGTTCCGCACATGCTGGCGGCGACCGATGAGACGGTCGCCAAGCTGCGAGCCGCCAGCAACGCCGCCGTCGATCTGCGCGAGGCGATGCAGCGGATGGCGCTCGAGATTGCCGGGCGCACCATGTTCTCGTTCACCATGGATCGCCACGGCGCCGCCTTGCGCGATTTCGTGATGGAGTATGGCGAGCGGCTGGCGCACCCGCATTTCCTCGATATGCTGCTGCCGCTGAGCTGGCCGAGCCCGCAGGACATTTCGCGCGCCCGCTTTCGCAAGCGCTGGACCGCCTTCGTCGGCATGCTGATGGCCGAGCGCCGCGCCGCCGGCAAGGCCGCGGGCGGGCCGGCGCGCGACCTGTTCGACCTGATGGGCGACGCCCGCGATCCGGAGACCGGCGAGGCCTTCACCGACGAACAGCTCGGCGACCAGGTTGCGACCATGATTCTCGCCGGCCACGAGACGACGGCGACTGCACTGTTCTGGGCGCTTTACTTGCTGGCTCTCGATCCCGCCACGCAGGAGCAGGTGGCGACGGAAGCGCAGGATGCAACCGTCAACGGCGCGCTCGATATCGACAAGCTGAAATTCACCCGCGCCGTGATCGACGAGACCATGCGGCTCTATCCGCCTGCATTCCTGATCGCACGCGCGGCGACCGCGCCGGACGCGATCGCGGGCCTGCCGGTCAAGAAGAACGACGTCATCCTGATCGCGCCCTGGATATTGCACCGGCACGAAAAGTTGTGGCGCGATCCGAACGCCTTCATCCCATCGCGTTTCATGACCGGCACGCCACCCGACCGCTTCGCCTGCCTGCCGTTCGGTGTCGGCGCACGCGTCTGCATCGGCGCGCATTTCGCGCTGGTCGAAGCCACGCTGGCGCTGGCGAAGATGATCGGCGCGTTTCGTGTTACGCTGGTCGACAAGGAGCCGGTGATGCCGATCGGCGTGGTGACGACGCAGCCCAGCCGTTCGCCGAGGTTTGCCATCACGCCCCGGTAGTATTTTGTTGATCGGGGGGATTGCCGGTTCGCGCCAGGAAAACGCGCCGGGCCGGAGGGAACACCTTGCGGAGTTGGTCCCGTAGCGTCATCTAGTTCTACTGCATCAATACCGCTCAATCTCCTCATCCTGAGGAGCCCGCGAGACGCGCTTCGCGCTCCTCACCACGAGGGGCTTGTGACCACAGTTAGGACTAGGTTATCAGCATGAGCGATACCCAGGCCCAGTTCTCAGTCCTGAAGCAGACCGCCGATCCCGCGGTCGTCGACGCCATTTCGCAACTGATCGCCAAGGGCGAGGACCGCGATCTCAACCGGATCAACCTGCTGGATTTTTCCGCCCGCTACGGGCTCGACGAGGAAAAGGTCATCTCGGCCTTCCTGCATTCGGCGCGGCTCGGGCTGTTCGATCTCACCTGGAACGTGCTGTGCCCCGGCTGCGGCGGCGTGCTCGGTGCGCACAACACGCTGAAATCGCTCCGCCACGACGACTATAATTGCGCGCTGTGTGCGCAAGGCTATGAGGCATCCGTTGACGATCGCGTCGAGGTCGCGTTCACCGTCAGCCCGCGCGTCAGGCGGATCGCCGCGCACGATCCCAACACGCTGCCGATCTGGGAATATAACCGCCAGATGTTCTGGAGCTCGGGGATGGACCTGAGCGAGGAATCGATCAAGCGGCTGATCGACGAGGTGTCGCTCGAGGCCATCGAGCTGCCGGCCGGCGAAAAGGCGGTGCTGTCGCTGCAACTGCCCAATCAGTTCGTCATCGTGTTCGAGCCGGTGACGCATTCGGCGCACTTTTTCGATGTCCAGGGCGAGCCGACCCGCGAGCGGCAGCAATTTTCGATCGTCTTCAACAAGCTGCATGCCCCGACGGGCTCCACGGTGATGCGCCCGGGACCGCTGCGGTTGTCGCTGGAGAACCAGACCGATACGCGCGTGCTGCCCGCAGTCTGGATCGCCAACGACACGCTCCATGAGCTGCTCGGCAAGCGCAAGCCGATCCTGACCGCCAAGCGGATACTGTCGAACCAGACGTTTCGCGACGTGTTCAAGGCGGACAATCTCAACGTCGATCAGCGGCTGAAGATAACCTCGCTGACCTTCCTGTTCACGGATCTCAAGGGCTCCACCGCGCTCTATGAGCGGGTCGGCGATCTCGCCGCCTTCGATCTGGTGCGGGCGCATTTCCATGCGCTGCTCGAAATCATTGCGTCCGAGAAGGGCGCGGTGGTGAAAACGATCGGCGACGCCGTGATGGCGACCTTCATCAGGCCGGAACATGCGATCGTCGCGGGCCTGCGGATGCGCGCGGCGATGGCGGCGCTGAATGCCGAGCGCGGCCGCGAGGATTTGATCGTCAAGATCGGCATCCACGAGGGCCCGTGCCTGGCGGTGATGCTGAACGAGCGGCAGGACTATTTCGGCCAGACCGTCAACATCGCCTCTCGGGTGCAGAGCCTGTCGACCTCTCAGGAGATCCACATCACGGGGCCGGTGATCGAATCGCCGGCGGTCGCCACCATCCTTCAGAAAGAGGCGATCCGGCCGATCCAGAAGGAAGCTGCGCTGCGCGGCATCGCCGACAAGATGGTGGTGTACGAGATACCCTAATTCTATTGCGTCACAATTGTTGCAATCAGGCATCCCGAGAGCTTGTGAAGCTATCTCCACCCGTCATTGCGAGCGCAGCGAAGCAATCCATCTATCCCCGCGCCGAGACGTGGATTGCTTCGCTTCGCTCGCAATGACGAGGAAAGAGCTGACTCCGATCGCCCTGAGGAGCCAGTGAGATACACTTCGCGCCCTCACCGTGACGGGCCAATCACCCCGCAGGATTAATTCGCGCTACTCGATCACGATCTCGCCGACCATGCCGAGTTCGGCGTGGGTCTTGCCGTCGCTGGTCTTGATGTCGCAGCGCAGGTCGCCGGCGCGGCCGGCGGCGACCGGCACCAGCCACCATTCGGCAGATTGTCCCGGATAGACCTCGATCTCGCGGATCGGGCCCTTGAATTCGGCGAGGGTGACCGTCTTGCCGTTCTGCGGCTGCGTCACCTGGGCCTTGCGCGTGAACACCATCTGCGAGAACGCGTGCGAGGTGAAGTAGTGCGGGTCGTTGCTCGCATTGCGCAGGATCAGCTTGTAGAGCTTGCCGGTTTCCAGCTTGATCTGCTTCGGCGCGAATTCGTGTTTGCCGGGCGAGCCGAGATCGACTGTCACCTCGATCGGAGTCTGCCGCGAGAGGTCGCCTGCCGCGAGAGCAGCTCCGGAAGCAATTCCAAGCACAACGGCCGCGCCGAGCGCGAAGCGGAAGGTAGTCATGCGCGTTCCCCCGAAATCTCTTGTTGAAACAACGGGTTCACTCTTAATGCAAATGCGAATGACTTGCAATTAGATATCGGCCCTGCACCCTGCGGCGAATCGCGCAGCCGGCCGCGTTCTTTCCGAAAGCGGCAGAGCTTGCACGCTTTGAACCGACGCCTGTCGGCTTCGACTTAACAGAACAGGAGGCGCGCGCCGTTCGCTGAGCAAGTTGTGGCCGTTGCCCATGTTTCGCGCGGAAGTTTCCGCCACCTCAACGTGACGCCGATTTAATCTGCCTGCGTTATCCCTCACGCATCGCGTGGATTGCGAAGGCCAAAGCTTCAACCCATATTCGTCCAACGGCTTCTTCGAATTTGTAGGGTAGACTGATGCTCGACGGACTGCGCCAATTCATTGCCGACATCGTCGCGCCCAGCGCGGATCAGGATCTCGCGTTCGACGACACCGGCTATCTGCTCGCTGCGACCGCGCTGCTGGTTCACGTCGTCTCGCTCGATGGTGAGCCGAGCGCGGCCGAGAAGCACAAATTGCACTCTCTGATCGAAAGCCGCTTCAAGCTTGATCGAGGCAAGGCGGACCATCTGATCGCGTCGGCAACGCGGGCCGAAGGCGAGGCCGTCGATCTCTATCGTTTCACCAGCGTCATCATGCGCTCGGTCAACGAGGAGGGCCGGCTCCGCATCATCGAGATGATGTGGGAGCTGGTATATACGGACGGCCAGGTCAGCGAATTCGAGGACAACGTCGTCTGGCGCGCGGCCGATCTGCTCGGTATTTCGTCGCGCGACAGGATCGATCTGAAACACAAGGTGGCCGAGCAGCGGCAGGCAGGCTCGTCCGACGGCGTTTCGAAAACAGTCGACGCCGCGACGTGACGGCGCCATCGCGCGCTCCCTGATTACTCAGATGACGAAATTTTAATGTGCCTCGCGATCCGTCGCGAAGATGCGCGATGCGCCTGAAACTATTGAGGTTCAATTGCCCGAGCACGGAGGCCTGCATGGGCATATGCCATGCACGTGGCTTGCGTCACACCGCGCGCCTATGCTCTCGTTCCACCGCTATCGCTACCTCCTGCAATTGATTTCAAGAGCATCCCATCGTGACCGAGCGTGTGACGCTGATTACCGGTGCATCGGCCGGAATAGGCACCGAACTGGCGCGCGTTTTTGCATCCCATGGCCATCGTCTGGCGCTGGTGGCACGGCGCGCCGAACGTCTGACCGCATTGGCCGCTGAGATCACGGCGGCCGGCGGCAAAGCTCCGATCGTCATTCCCTGCGACCTCGTGCAGGCGGACTGCGGCGACAAGATTGCTGAAGCGTTGGCGGCTTCCAGTGTGGAAGTCGAATACGTCGTCAACAATGCGGGTTTTGGATTGTTCGGCAAGGCCGTGCAGCGCGACCGCGCCGATCAGCTCGACATGATCGCCGTCAACATCCGCGCGCTGACCGATCTGTCGCTGCGGTTTTCGGACCAGTTGATCCGCAACCGCGGCGGCCTTCTGAATGTCGGCTCGATCGCGGGCTTTCTGCCCGGTCCGGGCATGGCGGTCTATTACGCCACCAAGGCCTACGTGCTGTCGTTCACGGAAGCGATGCGTGCCGAACTGGCGCCGCATGGCGTGCGGGTGACGGTGCTGTGTCCCGGCCCGGTGCCGTCGGAATTCCAGGCGCGCGCCGGCTTCCGGCCCGGATTCGATTCGGCGGTGCTCAAGGTCTTGCCCGCCGATGTCGCACAGCAGGCCTTTCGCGGATTGATGGCTAACAAACGTGCAGTGATGCCCGGTCTCGGCATCAAGATCGTGCCATTCCTGCTCAGGCTTTTCCCGCGCTCCTTCATTCTTGGGGCAGTCGGCCGTCTCCAGCTCCGCCAGCGCTGAAGAATCCCCGGGTTTTTCCGGTGTCACGGCCCGTTCGCGCCGCGATCGGGCGCCTGAACGCGTCTGGCCCGCGGTTTGCTTACATTTCTGCTGTGTGCGTGAACTCACGCGAAATTAAGAATCACTTAGGTATGGTTTCGATTCGAGGCACCTGAGCAACGTCGATGTCGTTCCGGTCGAGCAAAAATGGCGGCAACATCGTGCCCTTTCCGGGCCGAACGGCGCTGATTGCGCCTGATGCCGCCCCGCTCAAGCCGGTCCTGATCGTCCTGCACCAGGAAACCTCGACGCCGGGCCGTGTCGGCAATGCCCTGCGCGCCCTCGGCTACCCCCTCGACATCAGGCGTCCGCGGTTCGGCGATCCCTTGCCGGCGACCCTGGAGCGGCATGCCGGCGCGGTCATCTTCGGCGGCCCGATGAGCGCCAACGATTCCGACGACTATGTCCGCCGCGAAATCGACTGGATCGAAATTCCCCTGCGCGAGCAGCGGCCGTTTCTCGGCATCTGCCTGGGCGCGCAGATGCTTGCCAAACAATTGGGCGCACCCGTCGCGCCGCATCATGAGGGCCGGGTCGAGGTCGGCTATTATCCGATCCGCCCCACCGTGGCCGGCCATGCGCTCTGCCCCGATTGGCCGGCGCGCGTCTATCATTGGCACGGCGAAGGATTTCAGTTGCCTGACGGCACCGAGCTGCTTGCCGAAGGCGACGACTTTCCGGTGCAGGCGTTTCAGCACGGCCATGCGTTCGGCCTGCAGTTTCATCCCGACGTCACCTACGCGATGATGCATCGCTGGACCACGCGCGGATGCGTGCGGATGGATTCGCCGGGCGCGCAGCCGCGTCATCTTCATTTCGAAGGCCGCGCGGTGCACGATGTGGCCGAACGGGCCTGGTTGAAAAATTTCATCGCGGGCTGGATCGTGCGCACGCCGCACGCGGTCATGCTGGACGCCGCCGAATAGCCGCCACGCGGAATTTTCCCGCGCATTTCGAACGTCTTTCAAACATCGCCGATGTGGTAGAGTTGACGCGGCCGAAAGGCTCGCGCGCCAAACGCCAATAAGAAAACAACAGGGAGATCGCCGTGACCTATCAGCACATTCTCTATGAGATGAGCGACAAGATCGCGACCATCACGCTGAACCGGCCCGACCGCATGAATGCGTGGACCGCGACCATGGAGCGCGACGTGCGCCACGCGATGGAGGCGGCGGCCGGCGACGACAATGTCCGCGTCATCATCCTCACCGGCGCCGGCCGCGCGTTTTGCGCGGGCGCGGACATGGAGGCCCTGAAGGCCATCGATCCCAGCGAGATCAGGCGCGGCGAAAGCACGCCGCCGTTCGACATGAACCGCCGGGCAGATTGGCAGACGCGCTACGCCTATTATCCGGCGATCCCGAAACCCGTGATCGGCATGCTCAACGGCGCCACCGCCGGCATCGGCCTGGTCCACGCGCTCTATTGCGACCTGCGTTTTGCCGCCGACAACACCGTGTTCACCACCTCGTTCGCACGCCGCGGGCTGATTGCCGAGCACGGCATCAGCTGGATGCTGCCGCGCATCGTCGGCCACGCCAATGCGCTCGATCTGCTGATGTCCGCGCGGCGGGTGGGAAGCGAGGAGGCGCTGCGGATCGGGCTGGTCAACCGGCTCTATCCGCCGGAGCAGCTGCGCGAGCAGACCTATGCCTACGCGCGCGATCTCGCCGATTTCGTCTCACCGAGCGCCATTTCGGTGATCAAGCGCCAGCTCTACGACGTGCCGTTCCAGACGCTGGCGGAAGCCACCATCGACGCCAACCGCGAGATGCAGATCGCGCTGAAGGGGAGTGATTTCCGGGAGGGGGTGGCGAGCTTCGTGGAGAAAAGGGCGCCGCGGTTTACGGGGAAGTGAGGGGGACCTAACGCGGGTCTATCAGCCCGCCGTCGCCCTTCGGGCTATGGCGTGGCAGCCTTCGCTACGAGAGGGCTTACCCAGCCGAAGCAGGCGCAGCCTGCGAAGGCTGGTGGAGCCAGGCGGGATCGAACCGCCGACCTCGTCATTGCGAACGACGCGCTCTCCCAGCTGAGCTATGGCCCCGTCGCGATTGCCTCAAGGTGACCCGAAGCAGCCGACAATCGGCGTCATTTACAGTCCGGCCCAAGGCCAAGTCAAGAACGGTGCAAGAAACTTGAAACGGCCGATTTTGGCGTCATTTTGCCGGGAACTTCCCTTGTTTGCGGGGGGATGAACCGATATCTAGCTGAATATCCCTCCTCGCGAGCCCCCTCCACATGCGCGCTATCCTGGAAGTCATCCTTATTGTCTTGGATCTCTACATCTGGCTGCTGATCGCCTCGGCGATCCTGTCCTGGTTGATAGCTTTCAACGTCGTCAACACCCGCAACCAGTTCGTGGCGGCGGTGGCCGAGTTCCTGTACCGGATCACCGAGCCGGCGCTGGCGCCGATCCGCAGGTTCATGCCCAATCTGGGCGGGCTCGACATTTCGCCGATCATCCTGATCCTGCTCATCATCCTCGTTCAAAAGCTGCTCGCCTACAACGTGATGCCCCTAGTCGTTTAGCGCGCTGATGGAGCCCTGATGGATCCCTGGCGATATTCCAGCGAGGGCATCAGCATCGCGCTGCGGGTGACCCCGCGCGGCGGCCGTGACGATATCGACGGCATCGAGACGCTTGCCAACGGGCGCAGCGTCGTCAAGGTGCGCGTCCGCGCCATCGCCGAGGGCGGCGAGGCCAACCGGGCGGTGACCGAATTGCTGGCGAAGGCGCTCGGGGTGCCGAAGGCGAGGGTGAAGATTCTGTCAGGCGTCACGTCGCGCCTCAAGCAGGTCGCCGTCGACGGCGATCCCAAAATTCTCGGCGAAACGCTCCGAAAGGCCGCCTGCGAAAAACCGAAGACGAAGGATTGAGATGACGGCACGCATCATCGACGGAAAGGTCATTGCCGCGGAGCTTCGCACCCGCGTCGCGGAAGAGGTCGCGCGTGCCAAGCGCGAGCATCAGCTGACGCCGGGCCTCGCGGTGGTGCTGGTCGGCAACGATCCCGCGAGCGAAGTCTATGTCCGCAGCAAGCATACGCAGACCCAGGCCGCGGGCATGGCCTCGTTCGAGCACAAGCTGCCCGCGGATGTCGCCCAGGCCGATCTGCTGGCGCTGATCGCAAAGCTCAACCGTGATCCCGCCGTGCACGGCATCCTCGTTCAATTGCCGCTGCCGAAATCGATCCACACCGAAACCGTCATCAATGCGATCGATCCGGCCAAGGACGTCGATGGCCTGCATCCGAACAATGCGGGACGGCTGGCCGGCGGCTTTGCCGCGCTGTCGCCCTGCACGCCGCTCGGCTGCATCATTTTGACCAAGAGCGTGCATGCCTCGCTGGAAGGCATGAATGCGATCGTCATCGGCCGTTCCAACCTCGTCGGCCGCCCGTTGGTGCAATTGCTGCTGAATGAAAATGCGACGGTGACGATCGCGCATTCGCGCTCAAAGGATCTGCCGCAACTCTGCGCCCGCGCCGATCTGGTCTATGCCGCCGTCGGCAAGCCGGAGATGGTGAAAGCGAACTGGATCAAGCCGGGTGCCACCGTGATCGATGTCGGCATCAACCGCACACCGCTGCCCGACGGCAAGACCCGGCTGGTCGGCGACGTCGCATTCAAGGAAGTGGCCGAAGTCGCCGGCGCAATCACGCCGGTGCCCGGCGGCGTCGGGCAGATGACGGTGGCATGCCTCTTGGTGAACACGCTGCGCGCGGCGTGCGCGATTAGCGGGTTGGCGAAGCCGGGGGTATGAGCTCTTCTCCCTCTCCCCGCGAAGAGCGGGGCGAGGGAGTTACCACTTCACCCAGCCGCGTTCTCGATCAGCCGGCGATAGAACCTAATCATGTCGGCATAGCCCTCGATCGAGAGGCGTTCGTTGGTGCCGTGAAAGCGCTTCAAATCATCCGAATTTGCGCGCACCGGCGAGAACCGGAAAATCTTGTCGGTAATTCCTGCGTAGTGGGCGAGTCGGTGGCGGCGACCATCAGGCCGGGCGCGACGATCACGTCCGGATAGACTTCGCGGATGGTGCGGTTCAGCATCTGGAACGAAGGGCTTGCGGTCGGCGTCACCGGCGGCGGGTCGGTGTTGCCGGGAAACGGCTTGATGGAAATCCGGTCGTTGGCGATCGTGCTGCGGACATGCTCGGTCACGCTCGCTTGCGTATCGCCGGGGATCAGGCGGAAGTTAACGGTGGCCTCGGCATTGCCGGGCAGCACGTTATCCTTGTCGCCGGAGTTGAAGATCGTCAGCGCGGTGGTGGTGCGCACCGTCGCTTCGGTCGGCCCGCTCTTTTCGAATTCGCGCAACAGCAGCGGCTTGAACAGCCAGAGGTTCGACAGCACCACGCGGTTGAAGCCGGACATCTCGGGCGCCAGCGTGTCGAACATTTCCGCGACCGTGCCGCGGATCTGCATCGGCAGGCGGTGGTCTTCGAGCTGCGCCAGCGCCGCGCTCATCATGCCGATCGCGGTATCGCGCGGCGGCATCGACGAATGGCCGGGTATCGCATGCGCGTTCAGCACCAGCGTGACATAGCCTTTTTCCGCAACGCCGATGAGTGCGGCCGGCTTGTCGAGCCCCTTGATGATGCCTTCGGTAATCAGGAGGCCCTCGTCGATCACGAAATCGAAGCGGACGCCGCGCGAGGCAAGCAGCGCCGCGATCGCTTTGGCCCCCGCGGTACCCGCGGTCTCCTCGTCATGGCCAAAGGCGAAATAGATCGTTCGTTTGGGACGGAAGCCGGCCTTGGCCATGGCTTCGGCGGCCTCCAGCATGGAATGGAGATTGCCCTTGTCGTCCCAGGAGCCGCGGCCCCAGATGAAGCCGTCAGCGATCACACCGTCGAAGGGCGGCTGCCGCCAGTCCTTCTCGGTGCCCGGCGCAATCGGCACGACGTCCTGATGGGCGAGGAAGGCGATCGGCTGCGCCTTCGGGTCCGAGCCTTCCCACGTATAGAGCAGGCTGTAATTGCCGACGATTTCGCGTTTGGCCGCGGCATGAAAGGCCGGAAAGCTCTTTTCGATATGCGCGTGCATGTCGCGCAGCGCTTCGGCGTTTTGGTCAGGTCGCTCGTAGTTGGAAATCGTGCGGAAGCGGATCGCTTCGGCGAGACGCGCCGCCGCGGCCTGCGTATCGACGGGTGCGCGCGGCACCGCCGCGGCCTGAAGCTGTCGCGAGCCGTGGGTGAAGGTGTTGAATGCGAGAACGCCGCCGAGGATCAGGACCGCTGCGATCACGAGCAGCAGGATGTTGCGGAGTGCCCGGCGCATGATGTTGTCCCCCCGTCATTGCGAGCGTAGCGAAGCAATCCATAGCGCAACAAGCGGCGGAATGGATTGCTTCGTCGCTTTGCTCCTCGCAATGACGGCGCCGCCTACTTCTTCTTCGCGCGCTCGATGCCTTCCAGGATCAGGCGGTGGGCGTCGTTGGCGTCGCACCAGCGCAGCACCTTCACCCACTTGCCCTTCTCGAGATCCTTGTAATGCTCGAAGAAGTGCTGGATCTGCTGCAGCGTGATATCGGGCAAGTCGCTGTAGTTGCGAACCTTGTCGTAGCGCTGGGTCAGCTTCGACGACGGCACGGCGATGATCTTCTCGTCGCCGCCAGCCTCGTCCTCCATCAGCAGCACGCCGACCGGCCGCACGCTCATCACCGCGCCCGGCGCGATCGCGCGGGTATTGGCAACCAGCACGTCGCAGGGGTCGCCGTCGCCGGACAGCGTATGCGGGATGAAGCCGTAATTGCCGGGATAGCGCATCGCCGTATAGAGGAAGCGGTCGACGACCAGCGTGCCGGCTTCCTTGTCCATTTCATATTTGATCGGCTCGCCGCCCACCGGCACCTCGATGATGACGTTGACGTCGTGGGGCGGATTTACTCCGATCGGGATGGCGTCAATGCGCATTAGGAACTCCGCTTGGCGTTGAAATGGCACCTGGAATCAGGCGCGCGTCAAGGTCCCTTTAGACCCGCAGCGGAGCAGGGAAAAGCCTGAAATAGCTTCAGTTGGTCCAGGCGAAGGCGACTTTATCCAGCGACTTCGGGCCGAATTTCTCCGAGGAGCGGGCCACCATGCGGCCGCCCAGCGCGCGGTAAAATTCCGTCGCCGGATCGTTGTCCGACAGCGCCCAGATCACCATGCTCTTCAGCCCGCTCTGCATCAGGTCGCGCCGGGCGGCGGTGAACAGGCGGCGGCCGAAGCCGAGGCCCTGGAATTCCGGCCGCAGATAGAGCTCGTAAATCTCGCCTTCGAAATGCAGGCTGCGGGCGCGGTTGCGGCCGTAATTGGCGTAGCCCGCGACCTTGTCGCCGAACACCAGCACGCTGACGCGGCTGCCTTTTCGGATCGCGCTGTCCCACCATTGCGGGCCGCGGCGGTTGATGAGTTTTTCGAGCTCGGCGCCGGGAATGATGCCCTGATAGGCGGACCGCCAGGCTTCATCATGGGTAGCCGCCACCGCGGCTGCGTCTGCAGCCTTGGCGGGTCGAACCTCGATCAGGGTTGTGCTCATGAGCTAATCAAAGCAAGTCGGCGGGCCGGCTTCAAGGTCCATCGTTAATTATGGGTTAACCTGTGGATTTTGTGCATCAGTTTTAATGTTGGTATGTATCGAAAGAGGACAAGGGTGCTGTCCCAACCGGTATTTCCCATGCAACGGAGGCGAAACGGTTGCCGGAATCACCCAGCCCAACGCCGCCGCGACTTCCGTTCACGGAAAAATGCGCTGGATTTGATTCGGCGGCGGTATTCTGTTGGTGACGTCCCAATACGCCCTCCTTCGGCTGCATCAGGCCAAGTTCATGCATCCGCCAAACCTGCTTTTTGCGCTGGTTTTCGTTGCCGCGCTCGGTGTTGAGGCCGCGTCCGCGCAGCCCGGCCTCGGTGCGCAAGGCACGGAAGGCGAGCCGCATCGCCGGCAGCAATGGCTGGTGCCTGCTCCCGATCCCGTCGCGGCCGCGCATGCGGTGCTGTTCAGGCCATCAGGCGAAGGGCCGTTTCCGTTGGCCCTGATCGCGCACGCCTCCACCCAGAACGTGTTGCGGCGGGCGCAAATGCCGCAACCCGAATACCGTGCGCTCGCCGCCTGGCTGGTGGACCGCGGTTTTGCGGTGCTGGTCCCCGAACGTCCGGGCCATGGCGCGACGGGTGGAAAATATTTGGAGGATCAGGGCGGCTGCGATGAGGCCGATTATGCGAAGGCCGGCCGCGCCACAGCCGACGCAATTGCCACAGCGGCGGAGTTCATGCGCAGGCAATCCTTCATTCGCCCCGATGGCGCCGTCGTGATCGGCCATTCGGCCGGCGCGTGGGGCGGGCTGGCGCTGGCGGGCGAAGATCCGAAGAGCCTTTCCGCCATCATCGCGTTCGCGCCGGGGCGCGGCGGGCATGCCAATGATCTCCCCAACCGGGTCTGCGCGCCGCATACGCTGACCGCAGCGGCGGGCGAATTCGGCAGGGCTGCGCGCGTGAAGGTGACCTGGCTGGTGGGCGCCAATGACAGCTATTTCTCGCCGGCGCTGTCGCGCCAACTGGCCGATGCATTTCGCAACGCCGGCGGCAGGGCCGACTTTCACGTGCTGCCGGCCCATGGCAGCGAGGGCCACTGGCTTGTGGAAAGCGAGGATGGCGTCAAGCTCGCCGCAGGCGAACTCGATCGCGCCTTGAAGGCGCGGTCTCCAAATCAGGCGAAGAAGCCATGACGCTGTATTTCCTGGTCAAATATCTGCATGTGATCGGCGCCATCGTCATTCTCGGCACCGGCGCCGGCATCGCGTTCTTCATGCTGATGGCGCATCGCAGCCGGGACGCGGCGTTCATCGCGCGCACGGCGGAGACCGTCGTGATCGCCGACATGCTGTTCACGCTGACGGCGGTGCTGCTGCAGCCGGTGAGCGGCGGCGTGCTGATGTGGCTGTCCTCCACCGCATGGAGCGAGCGATGGCTGATGGCCTCGCTCGGGCTCTATGCGGTCGCGGGGCTGTTCTGGGTGCCGGTTATCTTCATGCAGATCGAAATGCGCGACCTCGCGCGCAAGGCGGCGGAGCAAAACCTGGAGTTGCCGTCGCGTTATTTCGCACTTTTCCACCGCTGGTTTTGGTTCGGGATTCCCGGATTCGGCTCGGTCATGACTATTCTATGGCTGATGATCGCCAAACCGCTTTAGACAAGCATGAACGCCGACATCCGAAAAATCCTGGTGCTCGGCGCCTCCGGCCTGATCGGCCGCTTCGTCACCGACGACCTGCGCGCCCGTGGGTTTCGCGTCGTTGGCGTTGCCCGCAAAATATCCGCTTCGCAGAAGAGCGACGCGCTCGATCTCGAACTGCCTATCATGTCGATGGATGCGGCGGCGCTGGCGCGGCTGCTGCGCGATCACGGCATCGGTGTCGTCGTCAATTGCCTCGGCGTGCTGCAGGATGGTCCGGGTAGCGACACGGCCGCCGTGCATCGCGAATTTGTGGCGCGGCTGCTGCAGGCGATCCGCGAGTGCCGCCACACGATCCGCCTGGTGCATATCTCGATTCCCGGCACCGCCGGCACTGACTCCACCGCCTTCAGCACCACCAAGCGCGAGGGCGAACGGCTGATCGCCGAATCCGGCATCCCGTACGCGATCCTGCGGCCGGGCTTCGTGGTGGCCCTGGCCGCCTATGGCGGCAGTGCCATGCTGCGTTCGCTCGCCGCGCTTCCGATCGATCTTCCGCCCGCCGAACGGCTCACGCCGTTCCAGCCGGTCGCCATGGAGGACATTGCCGCGACGATTGCCTGGCTGGCCGAGCGCGATCCCGGCGAGGTGAACGCCGTGACATGGGACCTGATGCAGGAGCAGCCGGTCACGCTCGGTGACGTGATCGATCAATTCCGCGAGCTGTTCGGCACCATCAGATGGCGGCGCATGGCGATGCCGGCGTTCCTGCTCGATCTCGGCGCCAGGCTCGGTGACCTCTCGAGCCTGCTCGGCTGGGTGCCGCCGATGCGCACCACGGCGATCGCGGAGTTGCGCCGCGGCGTCAGCGGCAGCCCTGCGGACTGGATGACCGCCACCGGCATCATACCGAAGACGATCGGGCAGATGGCGGGAAGGCGCGTAGCGACCATTCAGGACAAATGGTTTGCCCGGCTGTTCCCGATCAAGGCGCTTGTCATCGCAAGCCTCGTGCTGTTCTGGGTCGTCTCCGGCTTCATCGCGCTGGTGATTTCCTACGATGCAGCGGCCGGGATCCTGCGCAGCCACGGCTTTCCGGCCTGGCTCGTCGACCCCATGACCATAGGCACCAGCCTGATGGACATGAGCATCGGCGCTCTGATCGCATTCCGCCGTACCGCGGCGCTCGGGCTGATGGCGGGTATAGTTGCCTCGCTCGGCTATATGATCGGCGCCGCAATCCTGACGCCAGACCTCTGGATCGAGCCGCTCGGTGCGCTGGTGAAGACGGCGCCTGCGGTCGTGCTGATGCTGGTGGCGCTGGTGACGCTGGATAACCGATGACGAAATGGCCTGACGATGACGTGATCCTCTACGACGGCGTCTGCGTCTTCTGCTCGCGCTGGGTCCGCTTCGTTGCCACGCGTGACGTCGAGCGGAGATTCCGCTTTACCGCGATCCAGTCGGCGTATGGCACAAGGCTGGCGCAGACGTTCGGTATCGATCCACACGATCCCGACACCAATGCGGTGGTACATGGCGGGACGGCGTGGCTGAAATCCGACGCGGCGCTGACGGTGCTGAGCCTGCTGCCGGGATGGCGCTGGGTGCGAATGCTGTTTGCCGTGCCGAAGCCGCTGCGTGACGCCGTCTACAGCCTCGTCGCGCGTAATCGCTACCGGATTTTTGGAAAGTATGAGGAATGCTTCGTGCCGGACGCGGAGATGCGGGCGCGCGTGATTGAGTAGTGGCATACTATCCAATTCGTCAAAGCTACAATAGGTTGCATTTCTCGCTGATGTGGGTCGTTCGCGGGTAGTGGATGGTAAAGGCAGTTTTCACAACGAAAGTGACGCCGGGCTACAAAGATTTGCCCGAAGCCCGATATCATTTCCCTCGCACGTATCTGAATCAGGTCAGGCAAGCGGTTGGCGATCACATTGTCTATTATGAGCCCCGGCGAACGAGCGTCGAGTTATCCAGCATAGGCGGACGTCAATCTTACTTCGGCGTCGCACGCGTCACCGCGGTCATCGAGGACGCTGAGATCGCCGATCATTACTTCGCACTTATCTCAGATTACCTTGATTTTGATCTGCCAGTGCCGTTCGCCGAGGGTAGCGAATACTATGAAAGTGCTTTGAAGAAAGCCGATGGCTCCACGAACAAGGGCGCTTTCGGACGAGCCGTACGGCTTGTTCCCGACGCCGAATTTGATCGGATATTGAAAGCTGGCTTCGCTCCGGTGCTCAGCGAGAACCCCGAAACCAAAGCGGTCTCGCCCCCAGGTTGGGCAGAATCAGACGTTCCTTTTGAACGGCCGATAGTTGAAATGACCATATTGAGACCGTTCCGTGAGCGGTCCTTCATGCACAACGTGCGAGCCGCGTACGCGAATCGATGCGCCATGACGGGGCTTCGTCTGATCAATGGTGGAGGGCGTCCGGAGGTCCAGGCGGCTCATATTCAGCCGGTCGCGTCGAAGGGGCCCGATTCTGTTCGGAACGGCCTCGCACTTTCAGGGACTGTGCATTGGATGTTTGATCGTGGGCTTATCTCGGTGGGCGACGATTACAAAATTCTTGTGGCCAAGAATCACGTTCCAGAAGAGGCCGCGCGTCTCTTGAATCCGAGTGGCGTTATTCATCTGCCAAGTGATGGATCTCTTTATCCGAACGCTCAATACCTGAAGTTTCATCGGGACGTAGTATTCAAGGGCGCGCGGTAGGCTGTCGGCTATCTTGAGTTCGTCGCTGCCATCACTTCCTCCGCCGCCCTCTCACCGCTATCCCTAGCCCCATGCGCGGTCGTGAAGAACTCCGGCGAGGTGGCCTCTCCCGCAAAGAACAGTCGCCCATCAATCGGCGCCGCCAGCACCGCGCGGTCACCGGCATGCCCGGGCAGCGCGTGCGAGTACGAGCCACGCGCGAACGGATCATGCGCCCAGCGCGATTCGGCGAGCGGCTTCAGCTTGCGGCGGAAATCGTTGCCGAGGAACGAGACGATCTCGTCGATGCTTGCTGCGGCAATCGCGCCATCGCCGGCATCCTCCAGCGATTGCGCGTAACGGCCGCCGAAGAAGCCTTCGATGCAGGGCTGGCCGAACGGGCGGATGTGATAGGTGCCCATCGCGGTGCGCATGGTGGCGCCGCGCAGATTGCCCTCGACCGGCAGCGCGTGCGGTTCATCCAGCGCCAGCGTCACCTTGTCGGCGAGGCCGAGCGGCAGGCCGCGCGCGGCATCGATCTTGGCTGATAGCGCGGGGTGAAAGCGGATCTCCTCGTCGGCGATCAGATTGGTTGGGACGGTGACGATCACCTTGTCCGCGATCAGCGAACCTCGCGAGGTCTCGATGCGGACGCGCTTGCCTGCGTGATCGATCAGCGTCACCGCGCAATTGAGCGCGAGCGGACATGTTGCGCCATAAGCCGCAACGAGGGCGCCATAGCCGCGGCGGACGCGCCAGTTGATATCGGTATCCTCATAGGCGTCCATGTCGAGAATGGAGACCTGATCGAGCTCGCAGCCGTTCACATAGGTCGAGATCGCGTCGATCATCGGATTCCAGCGATTGCCGGGCTCAAGATAAAGGCTGGCGACGGCGTCGCGGCCGTTCTTCGCGGCTTCCGCCGCGGCCTGCTCGGCGCGGTCGTAGAACGCGTTCAGCGCTTGGATGAAATCTTCGCGGTCTTCCTGCGGAAACGCCTTGCCATGGGCGCGCTCGCGCCAGGGCGGCAGCGATCTGTTGATCTCGAAGCCGAGCTGTCCGGCGATTTTGACGAAAGAGTTCTCATCCGCCGAATGCAGCCAGCCGCAGCCGACGTCAAAGGTGACGTCCGGCGAGGCCATGATGGTGTGAGCACGGCCGCCGACGCGGTCGCGCGCTTCCAGCACGAGGACGGAGAGGCCGGAGTTCTTCAGCGCATTCGCGGCGCCGAGGCCGGCGGCGCCGGCGCCGATGATGGCGACATCGACCGAGGAGGGGAGGGAACTCATACGCAAGGCTGTAGCACGTTCGTGGCGCCTGCAGCCACCCCGTGCACAACCGTCGTCACCCGCCTTGCGCGCAATTGCGCGCTGGAGCGGGTGACCCAGTATTCCAGAGACATTTGAGCTGAAGCGAGAGGCCGCGGCGTACTGGATCCCCCGCCGGAGCCTGTCATCGGGCGCGCATTCGCGCGACCCGGTGGCGGGGGACGACGAACGGTGGCGGGGGCCTACGCCACCGCTTCCTTGGCCTTTTCCGCGCGTTTGCGGTCGTTGGCGTCCAAGAACTTCTTGCGCAGGCGGATCGACTTCGGGGTCACTTCGACCAGCTCGTCGTCCTCGATATAGGCCAGCGCCTTTTCCAGCGTCATCCGGATCGGGGGCGTCAAGCGCACCGCTTCGTCCTTGGAGGTGGTGCGGATGTTGGTGAGCTGCTTGCCCTTGAGCACGTTGATCTCGAGATCGTTGTCGCGGGTGTGCTCGCCGACGATCATGCCCTTGTAGACCTTCCAGCCGGGCTCGATCATCATCGGGCCGCGGTCTTCCAGCTTGAACATCGCGTAAGCCACCGCCTCACCCTGATCGTTGGAGATCAGAACGCCGTTGCGGCGGCCCTGGATGTCGCCCTTGTAGTTGGCGTAGCCGTGGAACAGGCGGTTCATGATCGCGGTGCCGCGGGTGTCGGTCAGCAGTTCGCCCTGGTAGCCGATCAGGCCGCGGGTCGGCGCGTAGAACACCAGCCGCAGGCGGTTGCCGCCGGAGGGGCGCATCTCGATCATCTCGGCCTTGCGCTCGCTCATCTTCTGCACGACGACGCCGGAATGCTCCTCGTCGACGTCGATCACGACTTCCTCGACCGGCTCCTGCCACTGGCCGGTGGCTTCGTCCTTCTGCAGCACGACGCGCGGACGCGACACGGAGAGTTCAAAGCCTTCGCGGCGCATGGTCTCGATCAGGATCGCGAGCTGCAATTCGCCGCGGCCCGAGACTTCCATCGAATCCTTGTCGGCGGCCTCGACCACGCGCAGCGCGACATTGCCTTCGGCCTCGCGCAGCAGGCGGTCGCGGATCATGCGGCTCGTCACCTTGTCGCCCTCGGTGCCGGCAAGCGGAGAATTGTTGACGATGAACGACATCGACACCGTCGGCGGATCGATCGGCTGCGCCTGCAGCGGCGTCTCGACCGAAGGGTCGCAGAAGGTGTCGGCGACGGTGCCCTTGGTCAGGCCCGCGATCGCAACGATGTCGCCGGCTTCGGCTTCATCCAGCGGGGTGCGCTCGATGCCGCGGAAGGCGAGGATCTTGGTGATGCGTCCCTGCTCGATGGTCTTGCCGTCGGCGCCAAGCACCTTCACCTGCTGGTTCGGCTTGATCGCGCCCGAGGTGATGCGGCCGGTAATGATGCGGCCGAGATAGGGGTTGGCTTCGAGAATGGTGCCGATCATCCGGAACGGACCTTCCTCGACGCTCGGCGGCGCGACGTGGCGCACGATCAGGTCGAACAGCGGCTGCATGCCGGCGTCGTGGGAGCCGTCCGGGCTGTCGGCCATCCAGCCCTGCTTGGCCGACCCGTAGAGGATCGGGAAATCGAGCTGCTCCTCGCTGGCGTCGAGCGCGGCGAACAGGTCGAACACTTCGTTGATGACTTCGGTCGGCCGTGCGTCGGGACGGTCGACCTTGTTGATGACGACAATCGGCTTCAGCCCGACCTTGAGCGCCTTGGAGACCACGAACTTGGTCTGCGGCAGCGGACCTTCGGCGGCGTCGACCAGCACCAGCGCGCCGTCCACCATGTTCAGGATGCGCTCGACCTCGCCGCCGAAATCGGCGTGGCCGGGGGTGTCGACGATGTTGATGCGGGTGTCCTTCCACTGCACGGAAGCGGCCTTGGCCAGGATGGTGATGCCGCGCTCGCGCTCCAGGTCGTTGGAGTCCATCGCGCGCTCGGTCACCTTCTGGTTCTCGCGATAGGTGCCGGATTGCTGCAGCAGGCGGTCGACGAGGGTGGTCTTGCCGTGGTCGACGTGGGCGATGATGGCGACGTTACGAAGGTTCATGGCTCTTCTTCTGGTCGTGCAAATGGTGGAAGCGCGATCTCACCGGAAAACCGGGACCCACTTTTCCGGATCGCGCTCAAAACCTGGGATGCGAACGGGGCCCCGGCCTCAAACCTGGCCCCAAAAAGGAAGCCCGGCCAAAAGGACCGGGCACACCTTACGCGTTGCGGCGCAATATATTCAGAAAACGCCAAAAAACAATGGTTTGTTTGGCATTTGGTTAGCCGATTTTGGCCGGGTATGGGGCCTAATTGTCCTGCCCGGGGTCGGGGTAGACCCCCCGTAAAACCTCGTCAAAATGGCCCTTCACGGCCTCGTTGCAGCGGCAGGACCGGTTCCGCAACGCGACCGGGTTGCGGATCAGGATCGAGCCTCGCCGGGTCTCCAGCGTGCCTTCTGCCTTGAAAGTCTGGATCACCCGGCTGGTGTAGGAGCGGCCGACGCCGAGCAAGGTCGCCAATTGCTCATGCGTCAGCGGCACCGCGCCCTCGCCATCGGTGCGCTCCATCGCGGAAATGATCCATTTCGCCGTGCGCTGCTCGATCGAATGGATCGCATTGCAGGCGGTGGACTGGAAAATCTGCGCCAGCATGCAATCCGCATAGCGGGCGAAGATGTTGCTCAGCGTGCGCGATTTGGATTTTGCTGCATCGAGCCTTCCGACCGGAATCCGTACGAACGGGCCGGCGAACTTGACCGTAATGCGGGTATAGGCTGGCAGATGGCCCTGGCTGACGATGCCGCCGACCGCCCCCTCGCGGCCGATCAGGATGGTCTCGACGTCGCGGCCATCCTCGCTGGCGACCATGTAGGAGACGAGGCTGGGACCGCAGGGGAAATGCACCGTCTCGACATTGTCGCCGGGACTGTAGAGCAAGTCGTTCGGATGGCTGTCGGCCTCGACGAGATGCGGTTCGATCAACGCGAAATCGGCGTCGTTCAAACGGCGCAGCAGGTTGTTGAACGGCCGCTCGCCGGGCACCCTGTCTTGTCGCGTGGGCATGAAATTCCTTGTTTCCTCCACCGGATAATAATTGGTTTGGCATCGTCGATGTGTGCACAAGTGGACAGACGGTAGAACGGACATGTGGTGGTTTCAGTTCCGGAACCGGTGGCGTGCTCCTCAGGCGCCGGCCGGAGCAATCCGTTCCCGGGGCTTCGGCCCGGTCCTGTCAAAAATTGCAAAAGGTTGATGGGCGAGAACATGGACCGCGCCTCCTATGACGGCATGCCCGGCGACGTGCTGGTCGTCGAAGATGATCCGATCATCGCGCTCGATTTCGAAGACACGATTTTGGCTTTTGGCGTGAAAACGGTGCGGATTGCGCCGAACGTGGCCAAGGCACTCGAACTGATCGCGGATCGGCCGCCGGATTTTGCGCTGCTCGACGTCAGCCTGATCCGCGAGAAGAGCTTTGCGGTGGCCGAACGGCTCGAAGCGCTGAAAATTCCGTTCGCCTTCGTGACCGGCTATGGCGCCGACGCCGGGCTGCCGGAGGCATTCGCGACCAAGCCGCGGTTGCCCAAGCCCTGTACGACGGATGCGCTGGAGACGATGCTGATGTACCGCGGCACGAAGTCGTGAGCGGTCGCGGCCCGGCCACTAAACCGGCTTGGGATCGAGCGTCGTCGACCACAGCGCAACGTCGGCGCGGTCGCGCAAGGTCACCGTCATCTGCCCGCTGCGGCCGTCGATCCTGACGTGGCCGAAGAACTGCATGCCGGCCGACGGCGGCAGGTTTTGATTGCCGGGCCCCGGCGCCTTGATGAACTTCACTTCGGGTCCAAAGGTGTTGTCGAGGTCGTTCGGACCGAACGTGCCGGCATGCAGGGGACCTGCGACAAACTCCCAGAACGGGTCGAATTCCTGAAACTGCGCCTTGTCGGGATTGTAGTAGTGCGCGGCCGCGTAATGCACATCGGCGGTCAGCCACACGGTGTTGACGACACCTGATGTCTTGATGAAGCGCAGGAGATCGGCGATCTCCAGCTCGCGGCCGCGCGGCGGGCCGTCGCCTTGCGCAACGGCCTCCGAGCCCTTCTTGTTGGGCGCATCGTCATAGACGATGATGCTGAGCGGCATGTCGGACGCGATCACCTTCCAGGTGGCGCGGGAATTCAACAGTCCCCGCTTCAGCCAGGCGAGNTTGTTCGGGTCCGAGGAAATAGCTTTCGGGACCGTAAGCGGTCTCCTGGTTCNGGGCCATTCGGGCCGCGATAGCTGCGCTCGTCCAGCATGAACACATCGAGATGCGGACCGTAGTTCAGTGTGCGATAGACCCGCGCCGGCTCGGTGATGCTCTCGCGGATCGGATACATTTCGTGGAAGGCGCGCGCCGCGCGGGCGGCGAGCAGCGCGATGTTGCGCTCCTTGTAGGCGGCAGGCAGTTCCTTGGACGACGACCAGTTGTTGACGACCTCGTGGTCGTCCCACTGCACGAATACAGGCACTTCCGCATTGAACGCGCGCAGATGCTCGTCCATGAAATTATACCTGTGCGCGCCGCGAAATTCGTCGAGCGTCTCGGCGACCTTGGCCTTCTCGGGCGTCGTCACGTTCTTCCAGACCTTGCCGTCGGCGAGCGTCACCTCGCTCTTGAGCGGTCCGTCGGCATAGATGGTGTCGCCGGAGTGCAGCAGGAAATCCGGCCGGTGCTTGCGCATGGTGGCGAAGGTAAGCATGCCGCCGTCATCCGGGTTGATGCCCCAGCCCTGTCCGGCGACGTCACCGCCCCAGACGAAGCTGACGTCGCGACGATCGCTAGGTGCGGTGCGGAAGCGCCCGACCATCGGCTCGCTTTCGACGCCGATATGCGCGAGGTCGCGAAACCGGACCCGGTAGAAAATATCCTGCCCGGCGGGCAGGTTCTCCAGCAGCATCTTGGCGGTGAAGTCGCTTTCGGGAAGTGCGGCGATTGGCGGCAGCGTCCGGGCATTGGCAAAGGAATCCGAGGTGGCGACCTCGACCAGCATTTGCGAGGGACGGTCGGCGCGCGCCCACACCACGCCGCCGTCGGTGCCGACATCGCCGGATTGCACGCCGGAGGTGATGATCGGCCGGTCGGCGGCGCGGCTGAGATAAGGCGTTGCAAGTGCGACCGCGCCCGCGCCCGTCGTGGCGAGGAAGCGCCTACGGGAAATTCTGCTTGAAATCCTGAAAGTCATACCAGCCCCCCGCTATTCCGCAGCCAGAATGCGCAGAAAGTGCCGACAGGGCTAGACGGAATTGATGACGGTTCGATTACCGGATTGGCGGATCAGGCGTTGCTGGCGGCGCGGAATTGCGCGCTCGCTCGCTGCAGGTTTTGCGGCATGCTCATCAACAGCGTCTTGCGGTCGGCTACCGCGTTGTGGAATTGCTCGATCGCGATGTTGAACGCGGTCAGGGTGCCTTCCTCGATCGTGCCGTGCTCGTAGCATTGCAGCGTGTCGCGCAGAATGGCGTCCGCTTCCGCCTGCATCTGGTCGAGCTGTTCCATCGAATCGCACTGGCGGGCGGCGGTGAGCATGTCGAGCAGCCGGTCGCGCTGCGGCGTGTTGACGTTGCGTTCGTCCTTCTTGAGATAGCCGGCGAACCAGGCGCCGGCCGAGCCCATCGCCGACAGCGCCATCAGGCTCCACCAGATGTAGTCGCTGTAGCGGTCGAGGAAGGTTTTCTCCTCGCCGTCGACAAAGGCGGCGGCGCCGGGATGCACGGGGATCGTGGCATCCTTGTCGGTGTCCGGCGTCTCGATCTTGGCGGCGAGCGGGAATTCGTTCTTCAGCGTCTGGCGGATCGCGAAGAGCTGCCGCGTGAAGATGGCAATCGTCGATTCCGCAATCCCTCTGCGCGCCGCGATGTGGTGCGCGAAGCTGATGGTCTTGACCTCTTCCTCGGGCCGGCCCGGCGCGCTGCCAAAAGCCCCGGCCGGAATTTCGGCGGCCTCGTAGGCGGGAAAGTTCTGCGCAATCGCCTCGGCGGAATCGATCGCGAGGAATTTCGGCGTGCCGCCGTCGCGCACCGATGCGGCGATCGCGTCTGCCGTGATCTTGCTGTTGACCGGGCCGGCGGCGAGATAGGCATCCGCCTTCTGGTTACGAATGGCCTCCGCCGCCTCGTTGGCGGGGAACTGGACGATCTCGACCTTGGCCGGATCCACGCCGTACTGCCGCAGGATCACCTTGAGCAGATTGACGTTGGCCTGGGTTCGGCCGACGACGGCGATACGCCGTTGGGCGAGTTGGCCGATTTTCGTGATGCCGACTGCGGCCTTCTTGCCCTTGCTCTTGCCGGCCGACACGACCCACAGCACCACGACGTTCTTGCGCAGCGTCGCCACCGCCTGTGCATTCTTCGGTACGTCGAGGTCGCCCCGGATGATGGCGAGGTCGGCCTTGCCTTCGCCGAGCAGGTTGGCGCTCGCGAGCGCGCCATCGGTCTGCACCGGACGCAATCGGACCAGCGTGTTGCGCTGGTTGTTGAAGGCCTGCGCCAGGTTTTGAACCACCTTGAGGTCGTCGCTGGCGGCGGGGCCGACGGCGATCCGCAGTGTCACGGGCCGCATGGCAAAGTAATAGCCGGCCGCCAGCGCGCCGACGATGGCCAGTACACCGGCCAGGGTGACGAATGTCAGCCGTCGTTTCGCGGAGCGGGGCGAGGGCGGGGCCGGCATTGCCTCAGAATGGGGGCCGTCGGTCATCAATCCCTGGGTAATCGTTCGAGGTACAATTTATGCCATCGGCACGGTTACGTCGGCATCCTAGCAAATTTTCCCGCCTGACCATTGTTACATCTGCGTCATGGTTACCGGCGGCGTCCCCAAGCCGGCATAGGACGCGGTTGCGGGCCATTTGGGGCAGGGGATCCCCGATGCGGCCTTCGGTGTTAGGGTAGAGGCTGGCTGAAACGGGAGGCGATCATGGTGGAACGACTGTCGCCGGAGGCACGGAAATCGGCGCTGGCGGAACTTTCCGGCTGGTCCGAGCTATCGGGACGCGAGGCGATCCAGCGTACCTTCACCTTCAAGGACTTCAACGAAGCTTTCGGATTCATGTCCCGCGCGGCCCTGGTGGCCGAGAAGAACGACCATCATCCGGAATGGAAGAACGTCTACAGGACGGTGGAGGTCGTGCTCGCGACCCATGACGCCGGCGGTGTGACCCGGCGCGACATCGATCTGGCGAAGGCCATGAACGCGATCGCAAGGCAACTGGGCGTCACCTGAGTTGGGTGGCCCGCGATCTTGCGTGGCGCGGCGGACATCCCCAATTCTTCGTTACGCTCGGCAGCGGCGGCAATCCGCCGCACCGGACGCCTGAGGGGAGCGCCGCGATGGCATCGTCCGATCACAGCATGGGATTCGAACCGGCCGACCGGCTGGCGCAGGACCAGGAGAGCGTGCGCCGGCGCTTCTGGATCAAGCTCAAGCGGGTAGTGGCGCAGCTTCCCTTCGCCGAAGACCTGCTCGCAGCCTATTACTGCGCGTTCGACAAGGAGACGCCGCGCCATGTGCAGGCGGCGCTGCTCGGCGCCGTCGCCTACTTCATCGTGCCGTTCGATTTCATGCCGGACGTTCTGCCATTGCTCGGCTTTACCGACGATGCCGCAGTTCTGGCCACTGCCATCCGCATGGTCGCGAGCCACATTACGCAGGAGCATCGCGATGCCGCGCGCGCGGCACTCAAGCGCGGGATCGACACCAACGAGGTGACGGAATAGCCGGCGGCTGGCTAGAGCGTGATGACTCTTCTTCGAATCGTCATCCCGCTCTGTCTCTTTGATTTGAGCATGATCTCCGCGCAAACGCGTTCCGCGTTTGTCTCGAGGGAAAACCGGTGCCCACTTTTCCGGATCATGCTCTAGCCGTAGCTAGCGCTGCGTCGGCGCGGGACCTTGCGCCCTTGCACTTCGCTCAGCTTCCCAGGCCTGGAACTGCTTGAACAGGGCTTCCTTGTCCGCGTCCGACTTTACGCCGGCTGCGGTGGTCGGGCTCTGTTTCAGGAATTCATCGAACCTGGCGCGCGACACGGCCTCGACGTTGTGGCTCTTGAGCCATTGCTCGGCAACCGGCAGACGCTGCCAGTCCGGTAACGGCGACGACAGCGAGACTTCCTTCCACTTCGGGTGGAAAGGCGGGTTCTGGAACGCCGGGAACTTGGTGAAGAAGGCGTCCACAAACTGCGACAGCTTGCGATATCGATCGGTGTTGGGCGCCCAGTTGTAGGCCGCGAGCACCGCAGGCACGGCGATGGTATCGACCTTCCCACCTTCGGGGATCAGGTTGGGATAATCCTTCGAGGTCAGCACCGCCGGCAGATAGTCGCCCTGCAGCGGCCGCGAATAGTCGACCGGCACGAGGTGGAAGCGATTGTCGCTGAAGTTGCTGACCGACTTGTACGGCTTGCCGCCGACGGCGATCACCGCATCGATCTCACCTGCCCGCATCTTCTCCATTGCGATGCGCTGCTCGATGTAGAGGAAGTTCGGCTTGATGCCGAGCCGCTCGAACACGACCGCCGCGGTCACGAAGGTGCCGCCGTTGGGAAGATCGACGCTGACCTTCTTGCCGTTGAGCTGGCTGATGTTCGTTATCGACTTCGACGCGAGAACGTACATCTCTTCATTGTAGAGCTTGGTCACATAGGTGAACTGCTTCTTGATGTCCTTCGCAAAGCCCTTCTTCTCGAGATAGTCGAGCGTGTCGGCGCGCACGATGCCGAGGTCGACGCCCTGCAGGAACAGGATGTCGGCCACGCTCTGCACTGAACCGCGCCCGACGATGGGGAGTACGCGCAACTTGTTCCCATCGTCGAGCACGGAAGCGAGGTCGGCGCCGAATTGCACATAGGTGCCGCCGATCGTTCCGGAGATCAGTGTGACCGTGTTGGCGTTCAGCGCCTGCTTGGTGGCGACTGAGCCGAACTGAAAAATGGCCTTCAGGCTTTCGCTGACCTTGGCCGGATCGGTTTCCGTCTCGGCGGCCTTGGCCGCCGTATTGCTGCATGCCACCGTGATGGCAAGCAATGCCATTCCCAGTAAGTGTCGCATGGGTTCCTCTATGCGCTGGTCTTGAGTAATTTCTTCAGTAATTGCCTAAAGCGTGATGACTTTCTTCGAATCGTCATCCCGCCTTGTCTTTTTGTTTGAGCATGAACTTTTCGGAAAAACCGCTACACACTTTTCCGGATCATGCTCTACTGCAACTGGCCGAGACGCCGCTTCGCATCAGCCGAACCGAGCTGGGCGGCCTTCTGGTACCAGACCTTCGCCGCCGCGGGATCGGGTGTGACGCTTCGCAAATCCTGGCTGCCCAGCACTTGCGGATCATACGTTCCGGCCAGCATCAATGCCGCCTCCGGCTCCTGCGCGTCCGCCGCGCGCTCAAGCAATAGTCGGGCGGAAGTAATGTCGCCGATCGCAAGCAGGCCCTTCGCCCGCTTCAGCAGCGCTGCGAGTTCGTCCGGATCGATGCGGCGTGCCGGAGGAGCAGCCGCTTGCGTGACGGGTGCGGGCTCACGCACCGCCGGCGCGACCGCAGCAGCAGCCGGGGCCACCGGATTGATCGAAGCAACCACTTCGCGGGAGGCTTCGCGCGCCACCGGCTCGGGCGCCGCGACCTTGTTGCCCTTGAGCGCAGTCTGATAGGCGGCGGCGATTTCGTCGCGCGTCGGCGAAGCGGACGCCGTTGCGTTGGGCGGAGAGCGGCGGGCGGCTGCCATCTCCGCACCGGCCGGTTCTGCCGCCAGCGGCGGCGCGGCTACGCGTGCCGGTTGCGGTGCCGGCTCCGGTACCGCCGCAGCGAGCTGGGCGGGGGGCGGAGCGCTGCCGCCACCGCCGCCTCCGAGCGAGGCGTTGAAGATGACGGCACGCGTCGAGTCGATGGAGAACAGCGCGAGAACCGCTGCGATCGCCGAAACCACCGCGACGCCGGTGACGATGCGCCCGGCCCGGGCCTTCTTCAGCCCGCCGCTGCCAAACCTCCCGCTACCGAACGAATACTCGGAAAGCTGCTGATGCGACTCTTCCTCGTAGTTGGAGAGGAAAAGCGGCACCGCCTCGTGTGGCGGCAGATCTTCCGGCAGCACATCTGTCCGATCGAACGCCGGCGCAAAAGGCTGCGCATATTGCGGCTGGTCGTATTGAGACTGCTGATATTGAGACTGCTCGTATTGAGGCTCGTCGTATCGGGGTTCGTAGCGGAGCTGTTCGTATCGAGGCTGCTCGGCTTCATACAGCCTGGGATCGCTGATGGCTTCGTCAAACCTGTCGAATGGATCTCTTGCCTGAACAGGCCTGGTATTTTCCGCCATGGTGATGCTCCCCACTACCGAACGCAACTAACGGGCGTCCCCTGCACTTGCTTCTTGCTCTTGTTGACGTACAGGAGCCCCCTCATCCGGTCCCTAAAATCGCACACGGATTGGGTTCAAAAAACGACGGCGACCGGGGGGAATTAGGAAATTTTTTGTTATGATTAAGGCGCGCAAGCGGCATAACGCCGTTGAAAAGCACGCATTGTTACCGAGAAACTACATCAGTGATATAAAGGGGTGGAACAAAAACGGCCCGAGCAAGTCACGGGCCGTTTTCGCTTTTTTCCAGCTGACGGCAATTCAATAGGGGTCCCGGTTCCCTCTCAGGGATGCAGGATCACCTTGCCCATGGCCTTGCGGCCGGCCAGCACCTTGAGCGCTTCGGCGGTCTGCGCCAGCGGGAAGGTGCGGTCGACATGCGAGGAGATCTTGCCTTCCGCGGTCCATCTCACGAGCTTTTCCAGGTTGGCGCGGTTCTTTTCCGGATTGACTCTGGTCCACGCGCCCCAGAACACGCCGCGGATGTCGCAGCCCTTCAGCAGTGCCAGATTGAGCGGCATCTTCGGAATGTCGCCCGCGGCAAAGCCGATCACCAGGAAGCGGCCTTCCCAGGCGATCGAGCGCAAGGCGGCCTCGGCGTAGGTGCCGCCGACCGGATCGAATATGATGTCGGCGCCCTTGCCCCCGGTGAGCCGGCGCAAGCCCTCTTTGAGATCTTCCTTGCTGTAGTTCAGCGTCAGCTCGGCGCCGTGCGCCTTGGCAAATTCGAGCTTCTCGTCCGATGAGGCGCAGGCGATCACCTTCAACCCCATCAGCTTGCCGAGTTCGCAGGCCGCAAGTCCGGTGCCGCCGGCAGCGCCCAGCACGGCCAGCGTCTCGCCCGGCTTCGGGCTGGCGCGATCTTCCAGCGCATGCAGCGCGGTACCGTAGATGATGATGATCCCGGCGGCGCGATCGAAATCCAGATTGTCGGGAATCTTCACGATCGAGTTTGCCGGCAGCGCGATCTTTTCGCGCGCGCCGTTATGGCCGCAGGAGGCCACCACGCGGTCGCCGACCTTCAGGTCGGTGACGCCGGCGCCGACGCTTTCGATCACGCCCGCAACCTCGGCGGCCGGCGAGAACGGGAACGGCGGCTTGATCTGGTACTTGCCCTGGATCATCAGGATGTCGAAGAAATTCAGCGCAGCCGCCTTGATCGCGATCACGGCCTGTCCCGGTTCGGCCACCGGATCCGGCACATCCGCCAGCACGAGATCGTCGGGTTGGCAATATTGCGAGCAGAGAATGGCTTTCATGGACGCACCTGATTGTCGGACCGGAAGGCTTGCAGCTTCATGCCGGATTTGAAGCCGGGCTACAATCCGATTCGGATGGATGGCTCTCGGCGGATGAAGGGATTCAAACGATGTTTGAAAAGGGCTTGCTGGCGGGGAAGCGGATCCTGGTCACCGGCGGCGGCTCGGGCCTCGGGGCCGCGATGGGGCGCCGCTTTGTCGAACTCGGCGCAGAACTGACCATTTGCGGCCGCCGGCTCGAATTGCTGGAGGCGACGGCCGCGCAAATGCGCGGTGAACTCGGCGGCAAGGTTACGGTTGCGCGATGCGATATCCGCGACGGCGCCGCGGTCGATGCGATGATGGACGAGATCTGGCGCGCGGCGCCGATCGACGTTCTGGTCAACAATGCTGCCGCGACCTTCATCGCCCAGACCGAACATCTGTCGTTCCGCGCCGCAGACGCGATCCTGGCGCCGACAATGCACGGTGCAATGTATTGCACGCTCGCCGCGGGCAAGCGCTGGATCGACGGCCAACACAAAGGTGTGGTGCTGAGCATTCTCTCGACCTCGACCATCACCGGCCGCGCCTTCACGGTGCCGTCGGCGATGGCGAAATCCGCCGTGCTCGCGATGACCAGGAGCCTTGCGGTGGAGTGGGGACCAAAGGGTGTGCGCACGGTTGCAATCGCGCCCGGCGCGTTTCCAACGCCGGGCGCCTCGGGTCAGCTTCGTCCCGAGGGCCGCGATGAAAGCTGGGCGCAACGCAATCCGCTCGGCCGCGCCGGCGAGCATGACGAACTTGCGAACCTCGCGAGCTTTCTGATTTCGGATCAGGCCGGCTACATCAATGGTGAGATGGTAGTGCAGGACGGCGGCTCGCATTTGCGCAGTTCCGGCGCCGAGGATCTGCTGCAATGGACCGATGCGCAGTGGCAAAAGCAGCGCGAGCGTCGTCCCAAAGGTTAAGTCAAGCGCTTAAATCAAAGCCCGTGCTCTGATTCGCTGAAAGCGACCTGAGACCAAGGGTCGCCACAGCGGTGACAGCGATGTAACCGCCTTCCCAAAAAAGCATTTCCCGGCTATCCATCCCGGCGGCGCGATGCGCCCCCGGGCCATCATCCAGTCACAATGATAAGGGAACCAGTTGTCCGTGTTGCGAATACTGACATTTCTGGTTGCGATTGCGGCGTTGTGCGGGGCGACATCCTTCGCACAGGCACAGGGCACTGCTCCGAAGGGTGCCAAGGAAAACGCCAAGGACGCGGCGAAGTCCGCGCCTGCACCGGCGGCCAAACAACCTGCCAAGCCGGAGCCGGCCGCGACCGCGGCGGCAGGCGGCGCGGAGCCGACCCTGATCGGCCAGTACGGCACCTGGGGCGCCTACACCGCAACCCCGAACGGCAGGAAGGTTTGCTTCGCGTTGGCGAAGCCGTCGTCGTCCAAAACCAATCCGCCGAATCGTCCGCGCGATCCCGCCTACGCTTTCGTCTCGACGCGGCCCGCCGAGCGAGTCGTCAACGAAGTTTCGATCATGATGGGCTATGCGCTGAAGCCGGGTTCGGAATCTTCACTCGAGGTCGGCGGCGCTGCCTACGCGATGTACACCCAGGGCGACGGGCTCTGGATCAAGAACGCCGCGGAAGAAGAGCAGATGGTCAGCGCCATGCGCAAATCCGCTGAAGTCACCGTCAAGGGCGTTTCGGCCAAGGGCACCGAGACCACCGACACCTTCTCGCTGAAGGGGCTGTCCCAGGCACTCGACCGGCTGGCGCAGGATTGCAAGCGCTAGGCGGCTCTCAAGCCCCAAAATGGCGTTGTTTAAGGGCTCTGGAAGTCCTATTTGAGTGTACTTGTAGGGTGGGCAAAGGCGCGCAGCGCCGTGCCCACCATTAACGTTTCTGGTGGGCACGCTGCGCTTTGCCCACCCTACGCGTCCACTTCAAGCGCCTCCGTGTGTAACAAATGACGCTTTCATCATCCGTGGCGCCGCTGGAGAAGGTTCCGCTCGAAACCTATGTGCCGCCGGCAAAACCCTCGCTGATCGGCCTGTCGCGCGCCGAGATCGCCGACCGGCTCGGCGCGATCGGCGTTGCCCCCGCGCAGCGCAAGATGCGCACGCAACAGCTCTGGCACTGGATGTATTTTCGCGGCGCCAAATCCTTTGCCGAGATGACCAGCGTCTCCAAGGATATGCGCGCGGAGCTCGAACAGCATTTCACCGTCGACCGCCCCGAAGTGGTGGCCGAGCAGATTTCCAATGACGGCACCCGCAAATGGCTGTTGCGCCTGCCGAGCGGCGATACCTTGCAGAAGGCGCATGAGGTCGAGTGCGTCTACATTCCCGAAACCGATCGCGGCACGCTCTGCGTCTCTTCGCAGGTCGGCTGCACGCTGAATTGCTCGTTCTGCCACACCGGCACGCAGCGACTGGTGCGCAATCTCACCGCGGGCGAAATCGTCGGCCAGATCATGGTGGCGCGCGACCGTCTCAATGACTGGGCCGATCGCGAGACGCCGACCGGCTGCCGCCTCGTCACCAACATCGTCATGATGGGCATGGGCGAGCCGCTCTATAATTTTGACGCGGTGCGCGATGCGCTGCTGATCACGGCCGACAATGAAGGCATCGGCATTTCCCGCCGGCGCATCACGCTGTCGACCTCGGGCGTGGTGCCGAACATCATCCGCACCGGCGAGGAGATCGGCGTCATGCTGGCGATCTCGCTGCATGCGGTGCGCGACGAGTTGCGCAACGAGTTGGTGCCGCTGAACCGCAAATATCCGATTGCCGAACTGCTGCAGGCCTGCCGCGACTATCCGGGCTCGTCGAACGCGCGGCGCATCACCTTCGAATATGTGATGCTCAAGGGCGTCAACGATTCCCTCGACGACGCCAAGCTGCTGGTGAAGCTGCTCAAGGGCATCCCGGCCAAGATCAACCTGATCCCGTTCAACCCGTGGCCGGGCACGCGCTACGAGTGCTCGGACTGGGAACAGATCGAAAAGTTCTCCGAATACATCTTCAACGCCGGCTATTCCTCGCCGGTACGCACACCGCGCGGCCGCGACATCCTCGCCGCCTGCGGCCAGCTGAAGTCGGAGACCGAAAAACTGTCCGCGCGCGAGCGCCAGGCGTTGCGCGCGATGGCGATGACGGATTGACGATGTGCGGCGCCCACGACGTCGTCATGGCCGGGCTCGTCCCGGCCATCCACGTCTTTGGTACTGCGGAAAGAAAGCAAGACGTGGATGCCCGGGACATCTGCGCGAAGACGCGCTTCGCGCTTTTGCCCGGGCATGACAGCGGTGAGTGCGGCGTGTCGATGCCTAAAGACCGGATTCTTCCATGGCGCTGATCGGCCGCCTCTTCGTCATCCTGTTCGGCTTCCTCGCCGCCTGCTTCGTGGCGGGGATGATCGTGGTTGGCGCGGTGCTGTATCCCGAGATCTCCGATCTCGGCGCCGCGCCGATCGACCAGGGCGCCATCAACGTCCTGATGGGATTCGGCTTCATCTTCCTGTCCGGCTTTGCGCTACTGCCGGCGCTGGTGGTCGTGCTCATAACGGAAGCCTTCTATATCCGCAGCATCCTCGCTTACGCGGTCGGCGGCGCGATCGTCGGTGCCGCCTGCTATCTCGGGCTTATCCCGTTCGACACCGAGACGCTGCAGTTCGACGGCATCGTGCGCCGCCATCTCGAAATCATGACCGGGGCGGGCATCGTCGCCGGTCTGGTCTACTGGATGATCGCAGGCCGATCCGCCGGGGCCTGGCGCCGTCCGCCGCCGCCCGTGCCACCGATGCCGCCGCTGCCATCGCGTTCGCGGCCGCTGTCGTGAAGCTCCCTGGTTTCTTCCCCTCTCCCCTTGTGGGAGAGGGTGGATCGAATGAGCGGAGCTCATTCGAGACGGGTGAGGGGTTTGTCTCCGCGGATAGAGACCCCTCATCCGGCGTGGACTAAAGTCCACGCCACCTTCTCCCACAAGGGGAGAAGGGAAGTTCGCGTGAGCCTTTCCAACATCGCCGGCCTCGGCTAAACCCCGCGCCATGAACCGTACCGGACTCCTCGTCGCGCTGGGACTGGCGCTCGCCGTCGGCTTGTTGTTTGGAATCTATCCCGAACTCGATCTGAAACTGGCGGCGCTGTTCTATGATCCTGCGACCGCATCGTTTCCCCTGAAACTCGATTCGCTGGCCGCGTTCGCGCGCGACGGCGCGATGTGGATCGCCTGGGCGCTGGCGTTGCCGGCGCTGATTGCCATCGTCGCAAAAATAATGCGGCCGGATCGGGCGATGCTGGTTCCGGGACGCGCGGCGGTGTTCCTGCTGGTCACGATCCTGCTTTCCGCGGTCGTGCTGACCAACCTCACCTTCAAGAGCTATTGGGGCCGGCCGCGACCGGTGATGGTGACGGAGTTCAACGGCCCCTGGCAATTCGTGCCGTGGTGGGATCCGCGCGGCGAGTGCGGCCGCAACTGCTCGTTCTTCTCCGGCGAGGGCGCCACCGCGTTCTGGGCCTACGCGCCGGCGGCGCTAACCCCGCCGCAGTGGCGGCCCCTGGCCTATGTGGCGGCGACCCTGTTCGGGGTCACGACCTCCGTGCTGCGGATGGCGTTCGGCGGGCATTTCTTTACGGACGTCGCCGCCGCGGGCCTCGTCAGCTTTTTCGTGATCTGGCTGGCCTATGCCTTTATTTACCGTTGGCCATCGACGAGGGTGACGGATGCGCAAATCGAGGCCGCCTTGGCGCGCTGGGGCTGGCCAGGCTATCGCCTGTGGCAGCGCTGGCGCGGGCGCGCGGCGGGGTAATCCGGCCCCGGCTTTAATAAGCGCCATTAAACGCGTGCCCGTCAGCGCGAAATTTGATATTCGCGCACTCAAAGCCGCAGTTAGCAACAGCCATTTCGACCGATTGGAAGCTCTATGAGTACGATTCTGAAAAGCCTGCCCAAGGGGGAAAAAGTCGGCATCGCTTTCTCCGGCGGTCTCGATACCAGCGCGGCGCTGCTCTGGATGAAGCAAAAGGGCGCGCGTGTCTTTGCCTATACGGCGAATCTCGGCCAGCCCGACGAGGCCGACTATGACGAGATTCCGCGCAAGGCGCTGGAGTTCGGCGGCGAGAAGGCCCGCCTTGTCGATTGCCGCACGCAACTGGTCCACGAAGGCATTGCCGCCATCCAGGCCGGCGCCTTCCATGTCTCGACCGGCGGCATCACCTATTTCAACACCACGCCGCTCGGCCGCGCCGTCACCGGCACGATGCTGGTCTCGGCCATGAAGGAGGACGGCGTCAACATCTGGGGCGACGGCTCCACCTTCAAGGGCAACGACATCGAGCGGTTCTATCGCTACGGCCTTTTGACCAATCCGAATTTGCGGATCTACAAGCCCTGGCTCGACCAGCAGTTCATCGACGAACTGGGCGGACGGGCCGAAATGTCGGCGTTCATGACCGCCAATGGATTCGCCTACAAGATGAGCGCCGAGAAGGCGTACTCGACCGACAGCAATCTGCTGGGCGCCACCCATGAGGCCAAGGACCTCGAGAACCTCGACAGCGGCATCAAGATCGTCAATCCGATCATGGGCGTGCCGTTCTGGCGCGACGACTGTGCGGTCAAGGCCGAGAAGGTTGTCGTGCGTTTCGAGGAGGGCCAGCCCGTCGCGCTGAACGGCCAGACATTCACCGATCCCGTCGCGCTGTTCCTCGAAGCCAACGCCATCGGCGGCCGGCATGGCCTTGGCATGAGCGACCAGATCGAGAACCGCATCATCGAGGCGAAGAGCCGCGGCATCTACGAAGCGCCCGGCATGGCGCTCCTGCACATTGCCTACGAGCGTCTGGTCACCGGCATCCACAACGAGGACACGATCGAGCAGTACCGGATCAGCGGCATGCGTCTGGGCCGCTTGCTCTACCAGGGGCGGTGGTTCGATTCGCAGGCCCTGATGCTGCGCGAAACCGCCCAGCGCTGGGTGGCGCGCGCGGTTACCGGGGAGGTGACGCTCGAACTGCGCCGCGGCAACGACTACTCGATCCTGAATACCGAGAGCCCGAACCTGACCTACCAGCCGGAGCGGCTGAGCATGGAGAAGGTCGAGGATGCCGCGTTCACGCCGGCCGACCGTATCGGCCAGCTCACCATGCGCAACCTCGACATCGCCGATACCAGGGCCAAGCTGAAGGTCTATGGCGACACGGGCTTGCTGTCGCCCGCGGAAGGCTCCGAGATCTTCAAGCTTGAGAGCGACAAGGGCTGAGGCCTCTCATGTCCCGGACGCGGTGCGGCGCAGAGCCGGGACTCAAGACCCCATAACCGATCCGCATTTGGGCCCCGGCTGAGCAGCGCGTCACTTCGTGCTGCGCTGCGTCCGGGGCGCGAGCGCCGCGCGCTTCGAGCGCCCGTTATGAACGCGTCATCCGGGACGAATACACGTCCTCACCCTCACGATCGCACTTCTACCTTCGGCGTTTCCACTGGATGCGCGCAACTGACGCGCGTGTCATTCTTGCGTGTGTCACAAAAATATGCAACCTTAGCGCCAGTTCGAATTTCAGCAAGCCCCATTCAAGATCGCCATCAGAGCAGCGGCTGATCTTCCTTCTTGCGAGACGTGCTCCTTCCTGGCGAACAGCAAGCGAAGAGGGTGTTCATCATGGCGCTCCCTGATTTTTCCTGCCCCGTCTATAGGATGGGCGACCCGTCCTACTGGAAGTTTGTCTACCAGTACGCCACGACTTCGAACCCCGCAGCGAACATGTCTCCTGCGGCCATCATCTGCCCGCAACACCCCAATGCAGACCCCGACGTCAAGAAGGCGATCCTGTACGCCGCTGCCAACGGCATCGGCGTCGCGGTGCGCACCGGCGGCCACGCCTACTCCGGCACCTCGTCGACGACCAGCAACAACATCCAGCTCGATCTGAGCGAGGCGTACAGCGAGTGGGAGTACGACACGCAGACCGGCCTGCTGCGTCTGGGCATCAGCTACTCGCTGCTGGAGTTCAACAACAAGCTGAGGGAAGCCGGTCTGTTTATGCCGACCGGCCAATGCTACAACGTGCATGTCGGCGGTCATGTGCAGACCGGAGGGTACGGCCAACTGGCCCGCGCCTTCGGTCTGTTCAGCGATCAGCTCGTGTCCTTCGAGATATTCCTGGCGGATGGCAGCAAAAAGACGATCGCCGTCGACAGCCCGGTGCAGGCCGACAGGGATCTGTTCTTTGCTGTTCTTGGCGGCGGCCCCGGCAATTACGGCATCGTCACCCACATCACGATCCGCCCGGGAAAGGACGCGGACCACAAATATTCGCGCGCTTACAAATATGCCATCCCGTACGATCCTGCTTTCGACCACGGCGTTCTGGTGCAATTGTTCGATCTCGTGCGGCAGTGGGAAAACGCGCCGGGCGACTATGATTTCTGTTTCTCGGTGGTGGCAGCCGAGGACGACTTTCTCGAGAACTTCCTTGGAATCGCTTCGCGCGATGACTTCATGGTCAAGTTTTTCGGGGGCCGGAACACCCCGTCGCCCCTGAATGCCCTGATGATCTACTTTCAATACTCCAACCTTGATAACACCGACACGTATGACCCGTCGTGGTGCAAAAGCATCAAGACGATCCTTGCTACGGCGAAACACGGCTCGACCTGGTGGGAGCGCTTCAAGGAGTGGGCCGAGCAGGAGCTCATCGATCTCTCGACGACGTTGCGCGACGACAACGTCATCACGCCCATCTCGGAAAGCGTCACGCAGCTCTGGACTTACTATGGCACGCGTGAGTTCAACTATCCGTTCCTGAAGAATGGTCAGGTCACCGACAAGGTCGCTACTTCAGGCTGGGCCGAGTGGGCCGCGACCCGGATCGATGCCTTGGTCGGCCGCAGCAGCGACGGCCTCATGGTGTTTGTCCAGTGCCAGAACTTCGGCGGCGAGAACTCCGCGGTGACGAAAAACGGCAAGCGTAAGCAGACGTCGTACGCGTGGCGCAATACCACCGTCGGCTACAACCTCGACGTCTTCTACAACACCAGAAAGCAAAACGCGCTGACGCTTGCGCAGGAATGGCAGAACATCAACATCGCCGAAGGCGTCGGGCCGAATGGCAGGTTCTCCACGACAGATCACCGCTGGTTCTGGGCGAGCCACGGCGACCTCGACATGAGCAAGGTGTGGCCGTTCTACTACTCCACCGACGATTACGCGAAATGCTGTCAGGTCAAACAGACGGTCGACCCGCACGGCGTGTTCACCGCCAATACGTTCGTCGTCGGCTATTCGCCGGAAACAGCGCCGGAGCACGTCGCTGCGGCACCTCGCGATGTAGCGACCGCGCGCAAGCCCGAAGAGGTGCTGGACGACGCGGCGTTCGCCAAGGGGCACGCCGACCGCGCCAGGTTGCGCGCCCAGGCGAAAGGCATCGCCACGGCTGAGCTTTTCCGGTCGAGCCGTTGAGCGATAAGGCGAGCGTGCATTGCGCGAGGATGTCATCCTGACCGCGACCGGGCCCGGCAGCGAACGGGCAGTAACACCCGTCGTCCCGGACAAGCGAGCGTTAGCGAGCGCGATCCGGGACCCATACGCCGCGGCGGACATTGTTGAACTGCGCTGGTCGACGGCTTCGCTCAACCACAATCACTTGTGGTTATGGGCCCCGGCCTTCGCCGGAGCGACGGCCTAGTTCGGCGCAAACATCAGCTTGATGCAGCTTCGAAAGATCAGGATCTGTCGTTCGAGGCGGCTCGGATCATTCAGCGTCTTGGACATGATGATGGCGCCGTCGACGATGCAGGACAGCATGTCGGCGACGTCGTCGAGGTCGACCGGCTCGCGCGGCGAATAGACCGACGCGATGCCGTCGAGAATGGCGCGGAAACGCGCGTTCCAGTCGCGCACGGATTGCGCGGTGAGGTCGCGTATCTCGCGATCGAACAGCCGCTCCTGATAACAGATGCTGGCGATGAGGCAGCCGGGATGACCGCTCGGCAGATCGGCCATCGTTTCCGCCAGCAGCTTCAGTGAAATCAGGAACGCCTGCAGCGGATCGTCGGACAGCTCGCGGCCGCGGGTGAAGATGTCGTCGAACAGCTGGTCGTTGGTCGCGACATAGCGGCGAAGCATTTCGCGCGCGAGCGCATTCTTGTCCCTGAAGTGATAGAAGAAGCCGCTCTTGGTGAGGCCGGCTTCCGCGATCACCTCCTCGATCGAGGTGGCGCCGAATCCCTTGGCAAGAACGGCGGCCTCCGCGATTTCGAGAATCCGCTCGCGCGTCGCTTCGCCCTTGCTCATGCGGGGTTCCAGAACTGTACTCATGGTACGGTTTCTCCGCGGCGGCCAGTGCGACCGCGTTGCCGATCAATCTACAACCATCTGATTTCGTACCACTTTGCCGCTTCCGGTTCATCCGTACCACGAGCCGTCTAGGAAGCCGCGACACTATGAGGCACCAACATCACCGGACCTGTCAGGTGCGGGAGAGACGTACCGAAGTCCCTCAAATGCGCGGAGATGTTGAAATGGCCAGATATCGACATGCCCTGCCGCAGCGCCGCGGCGGTATTTTCCTCACCGATGGCGGCATGGAAACGACGCTGATCTTTCACCAAGGCGTGGAGCTGCCGCATTTTGCCGCCTTTGTGCTGCTCGACAGCGCCGAAGGGCGGGAGAAGCTGAAGCAGTATTACGCGGCCTATCTTGCGGTCGCGCGCGACCATGGCACGGGCTTCGTGCTCGACAGCCCGACATGGCGCGCCAATCCGGACTGGGGCGCCAAGCTCGGCTACGACGCCGCCGCGCTCAAGGCGATCAATGTCCGCTCGATTGCATTCCTGGAAGATCTGCGCGCCGGCTGGGAGCGGCCGGGCGTGTCCTGCGTCATCAGCGGCGCCATCGGTCCGCGCGGCGATGGCTACAAGGCGGGCAACATGGATGCTGCGGAGGCCGAGGACTATCATCGGGCGCAGATAGCGGCCTTTGCCGAGGGCGGCGCCGACATGGTCACTGCCTATACGCTCACCAGCATCAATGAAGCGATCGGCATCGCGCGCGCCGCGAAAGCGCTAGGTATACCGACGGCGATCTCGTTCACCGTGGAGACCAATGGCCGTCTGGTGAAGGGCGAGACGTTGCGCGAGGCGATCGAGACCGTGGATCAAAAGACCGATGGTGCGCCCGAATACTTCCTGATCAACTGTGCGCACCCGACGCATTTCGAGGACGCGTTGCAGGCGGGTGAAGCCTGGACGGAACGTATCCACGGCATCAGGGCCAACGCCTCGACCAAGAGCCATGCCGAACTCGACGAATCCGAAACGCTCGATGCCGGCGACCCGGCCGATCTCGGGCGGCGTTACGTGGCGCTTCGGAGCGCGTTTCCGAGGATGCGGATTCTCGGCGGCTGCTGCGGCACAGATCACCGGCACGCCGCTGCTATTTGCGCGGCCTGCGTGACGCCGCGGGCGCTCAGCGCGTGATAGCGTTTTCGAGCGAGGTGGATACCGGTTCGCGTAGCAATCAAGCTTGCGCAGATTGCGTAGACTTATCTGCGGTAGAAAACGCGTCAAAATAGAAGCTCAAAAAAATGGCCGGGATCGCTCCCGGCCATTTTCATTTTACAACCCGCGTGCCTCAGCGCGGCGGCGCGGTGCCGGGCGGGGGCGGCGGCAGTGATGCCTGTCCGCCGTTGAGCAGCGGCGTGATGTTGCGGATGGTGACGCGCCGGTTGATCGCGCTCGGCCCGTCGATCTGCTCCTTTGGATACTGCTCGCCATAACCCTGCGAGGTCAGGTTCTCCGCCGGCACGTTGAACTGCTGCGTCAGCAGCGTTGCGGCGGATTCCGCGCGGCGGTCCGACAGCGACAGATTGTCGACGTCGGAGCCCACCTTGTCGGTGTGACCTTCGATCAGGAACACTGCGCGCGGGTTGGCCTGGATCGCCTGGTTCAGGCCGTCGGCGATCACTTGCAGCTTCGCCGCCTGGTCCGGCGGGATCTCCCACGAACCGGTCGCGAAGTTGATGGAGTTGACGTCGATGCTCGGCATCTGCATCCGCACATTGGGGCTGTAGCGGATTTCGTCGAGCGAGTAGCGCCGGTCGATCCGTTGCACCGGCGGCGCCCTCAGGGTTTCGTAGATCACTTCCGGGGGTGCTTCGTCCGCGGCGACGATGTAGCGGTCGTACGGCATGTTGACCACTGGCGGCGGCAGATCGACATAGAAGCCGCCGACTGCTTGCGGATCGCGGTAGCTGTTGTCGATGATGATGATCTCACGGCCACGGTCGTCGCGGCGGATGCGGCGCAGCAGCCGCCCGTCACTGCCGACCACGGTGACGATCTGGCTGCCATCCGGCCGGATCACGACGGTGCGGGTTTCGCCGCCGACGGTCTGGGTCTGGATGTCGCGCGCACCATAGCGGAAGCGATAGAGATCGTTGCCGCGGACGTATTGCTGTCCGCTCGGGTCACGGATGATGACGCGGTCCGGTTCATAGTAGACCGTGCGGCCGCCCTCGGTGACCTCCCGTCGCTGGCTGTGCATGTTGGCGATGGTCGCACCGACCACGGCGCCTGCGACGACGCCCGCGCCGATTGCGAGCGGCGTCAGGTTTTCACGCCGTGGCTGTGGCGGGGGCGGTAGTGGCGTTGTGACCGTGGGTGCGGCCCGGAACGCGGGTGCAACCGTCGGCGGAGCGAATTGCGCCCTGCCGGGGGGCGGCGCTGCGGCTGCCGAGCCCGGGACGACGCTTGGCGCGGC
>NZ_LLYB01000124.1 GCF_001440475.1 Bradyrhizobium lablabi
CGGCTCCGGCGCCGCGCGGTAACGTCGAGCGCGCGGCGCTCGCCGCCATTGCTGCGGCGGTTGGCACGGAGCCGGCGCAGGCCGCGCCGATCCAGCCGGCCTCCTATGGCGACGTCACGGTGCGTCCGATCGCGCAGAAGCCGACGCTGTTCCCGGATCACAAGGAAGCCGCCCGCGAGCCCGAGCCGCCGGCTGCGCCCGAAACGTTCATCCCGCAGGCCGCCGAACGTGCGCCGCTCCGCACGCCGCGGATGCCGAAGTTCGAGGATCTCCCGATGCCGGCGCAGGCCGAGATTCGGCAGGCCCGCGGCGAAGCCGAGGAAGATCATCCGCAGAAGTCCAAGCTGTCGCTGCTGCAGCGGCTGGCCAATGTCGGCCTCGGCCGCCGCGACGAGGAGAACGAGCCGCCGATCGCGGCGCGTGCCTCTGGACCTGCGATGGCGCCGCTGCCGCCGCTCCCTGAACGCAAGCCGCAGCGGACCGTTGCCCAGCAGATGGCGAATCATGACCCGGTGTCGGAGTACGCAAAGCGCCCAGCACCGCAGGGTTTGGATGTCCATGGCCGCCCCGCACCTGTTGCCCCGACGCCACAGGGAGACGACCATCTTGATATCCCGGCCTTCCTCCGGCGCCAGGCCAACTGAGCTTTGTAACAATTGAGGCGACCCGAAAGGCCCCGGCTGACCCAGCCGGGGCCTTTCACTTTGGAGGGGCAGGCGCTTCGCCAACCAACTGATTTTAAACCATTAATTATGCTTTAAGTGCTCAAATGTCACAGTTGGAACCGGAGGCGGCCAAGCCGGAATTTGGTTAACCCTTGGCGTGAATGCGGCAGAGATAGGGTAACAATCCGTAAAGAAGCGTGAGTTGCGGGGTTTAGGGCAGTGACTATGGTCTGCCGTGACTTGGGGATGCCTAAAACGCGAATCGCCGCGGAAGCGCGGTTCCGAGCTTTAGGTTAAGTCGGGTAGTGGGCAGTTATCGATGAAATTCAGCCGTCAAACCACGCTTCGGTCGCAAGCCACCGTAACGGGCGTTGGCGTCCATTCCGGTTTACCTGTCAGCCTGACGCTTGGACCTGCTCCTGTGGATGCGGGTTTTATTTTTGTCCGCACCGGCCTCGACGAAGCCGACCGTGAAGTTCCCGCCGTCGCCGAATCCGTCATCGCCACCGATCTCGCTACCGTGCTCGGCGACCGCGAAGGCCCGCTGGTTTCCACCGCCGAACACGTGCTGGCTGCGCTGCGCGGCATGGGCGTCGACAACGCCATCATCGAAGTCGACGGCCCCGAAGTACCGATTATGGACGGCAGCGCGGCTGCCTTCGTCGCCGCCATCGACCAGGCCGGCATCGTGACCCAGTCCGCTCCGCGCCGCTACATCCAGATCCTGAAGCCGGTGCAGGTCGCGATCGGCGACAGTTTTGGCGAGTTGCGCCCCCATGCGGGCGGGTTCCGTGTCGAGGTCGAAATCGACTTCGCCAATCCGATGCTCGGCCGCCAGAACTATTCTCTCGATCTCAACCCTGAAAGCTTCCGCCGCGAGATTTCCCGCGCCCGGACCTTCGGCTTCATGAACGAGGTCGCTCGGCTCTGGAGTGCCGGTTTTGCACTCGGCGCCTCCTTTGAGAACTCGGTGGTGTTCGACGAAACCCGTCTGCTCAACACCGAAGGGCTGCGCTTCAGCGACGAATGTGCCCGCCACAAGGCGCTGGATGCGATCGGCGATCTGACCTTGGCCGGTCTGCCGCTGCTCGGCGCCTACCGTTCGGTGCGCGGTGGCCACAAGCTGAATCACGCCGTGCTCACGGCCCTGCTGGCCGACCGCAGCGCCTGGCGGGTGGTCGATGCCGAGCCGGCACGCCGTCCCCGCAGCCATGTCGAGGCAGGCGCAGGCATGGTGGGCGGCATGATCGCTCCGGCCTACGGCCCGGACGTTTCCTGACTTTCGCTTGCGAAATGTCCTGAACGTCCGGCTTTGCGAGAGCCCTGAATTTTCGGGCTGTTTGCGCCGCATAGGCGCATTTTCCCTAATAACCACAATTGGTAACGAGGCCGGCCAGCCGCCTTAATCCGGGCGAATTGGCTGCGTATTCGGTTGGTCGAGGACCATTTTTCGGCTACAGAGACCCTCGGTTGCACGAGAGTGCGCCACGGGGCCTTGAAGAATTTGGCACCAAACGCATTGGGCACGGGGAATATGGCGTCCATGACGACGGTTCACGGACGGGCGGGCTCAATCATCAGTCGCATCACAGGGCGTCAGGTTACAGATTCCATGTCGGCACAGCGTATGACGCTTGAACCCAACAAATCACTCAGGCTTTCCAGCCTCGGGCGGTCGCTGCGGCTGGCAGCCGGCCTGATTGCGCTTGCGATTCCCCTCAGCGGCTGCGGCACCGGCGCGCTGTGGGACAAGTTCACCCAGAAGGACGACACCTTCAACGAGGAGCCCGCGGACAAGCTCTACAATGAGGGCTTGTACCTGATGAACCAGCGCAAGGATAACAAGGCGGCATCGAAGAAATTCGAGGAAGTCGACCGCCAGCATCCTTATTCGGACTGGGCGCGCAAATCGCTGCTGATGTCGGCCTATTCCTTTTACAACCAGGGCGACTACGACAGCTGCATCGGCGCTGCGACCCGTTACGTCACGCTGCATCCCGGCAGCCCCGATGCGGCCTACGCGCAATACCTGATCGCGGCCTCGCATTACGACCAGATCCCGGACATCTCTCGCGACCAGGCCCGCACCGAAAAGGCGATCGCGGCGCTGGAAGAGGNTGATTCGCAAATATCCGACCTCGGAATATGCCAACTCCGCCAAGGCCAAGCTNCGAAGGCGCGCGCGACCAGCTCGCCGGCAAGGAAATGGATGTCGGCCGCTACTATTTGGAAAAGAAGGACTACACCGCCGCCATCAACCGATTCAAAACGGTCGTTACCCGCTATCAGACCACGCGGCATGTCGAGGAAGCGCTGGCGCGCCTGACCGAATCCTATATGTCGATCGGCATTGTCGGCGAGGCGCAGACGGCAGCGGCCGTACTTGGGCACAATTTTCCTGACAGCCGCTGGTACAAGGACGCCTATAATCTTGTAAAGTCGGGCGGTCTCGAGCCGAGCGAGAACAAGGGTTCCTATATTTCCAGGGCCTTCAAGAAGATGGGTCTCGGTTCCTTGACCAATATGGGTCGCGGTTAGGAATTTACTTCGCATGCTGGCGCGTCTGTCGATCCGTGACATCGTCCTGATCGAACGGCTCGATATCGAATTCTCCCGTGGCCTCGCGGTGCTGACCGGCGAAACCGGCGCGGGTAAATCCATCCTGCTCGATGCCTTCGCGCTGGCGCTCGGCGGCCGCGGTGATTCGGGCCTGGTTCGTCACGGCGCGGAGCAGGGCCAGGTGACCGCCACCTTCGATGTGCCCAAGGGCCATCCGGCGACAAAGATCCTTTCCGAGAACGGCCTCGACGATACCGGCGAGATGATTCTCCGCCGCGTGCAGCTTGCCGACGGCCGCACCCGCGCCTTCATCAACGACCAGTCGATCAGCGTGCAGACCCTGAAAGCCGTCGGCGCCGTCCTGGTCGAGATTCACGGCCAGCATGACGAGCGTGCGCTGGTCGATGCCTCGACGCACCGGCAGTTGCTCGACGCCTTTGCCGGGCTGGAGAAAGAGGTCGCGGCGCTGGAAACGCTGTGGGAGGCGCGGCGCACCGCGAATCACGCGCTGGGCGAGCATCGCGCCAGCATGGAGCGCGCCGCGCGCGAGGCGGATTATCTGCGCCACGCCGCTGACGAATTGAAGACGTTGAAGCCGAAGGATGGTGAGGAGACGACGCTCGCCGAACGCCGCACCATCATGATGCAGGGCGAGAAGATCGCCAGCGACCTGCGCGAGGCGCACGAGGCGGTCGGCGGCAACAACTCGCCGGTGCCGGCACTGGCCGCCGCGGTGCGCCGCCTCGAACGCCGGGCCGCCAATTCGCCGGCGCTGGTTGAGCCCGCGGTGAGGGCGATCGACATCGCGATCAACGCGCTGGAAGAGGCGGACCAGCATCTCAGCGCAGCGCTCGTTGCGGCCGATTTCGATCCGGCCGAGCTCGAGCGCATCGAGGAGCGGCTGTTTGCGCTGCGCGCCGCCTCGCGGAAATATTCGACACCGGTCGATGGTCTGGCGGCGCTCGCCGCGAAATTCGTCTCCGACGTTGCGCTGATTGACGCCGGCGCGGACCGGCTGAAGAAGCTGGAAGCAGCGGCCAATGAGGCCGATCAGCGCTATGGCGCGGCGGCCGAAAAATTGTCCGCGGCGCGGATCAAATCCGCCGAAAAACTCAACAAGGCCGTCAATGCCGAGCTGGCACCGCTGAAACTCGAGCGTGCGAAGTTCACGACGCAGGTCGAGGCGGATGCGAAGTCGCCGGGGCCGCAAGGCATCGACCGCGTCGAATTCTGGGTGCAGACCAACCCGGGGACCAAACCGGGACCGCTGATGAAGGTCGCCTCCGGGGGCGAGTTGTCGCGCTTCCTGCTGGCGCTCAAGGTGGTGTTGGCCGACCGTGGTTCAGCGCCGACATTGGTGTTCGATGAAATCGATACCGGCGTCGGCGGCGCGGTGGCGGATGCGATCGGCTCGCGGCTGGCCCGGCTCGCAGGCCAGGTGCAGGTGATGGCAGTGACGCACGCGCCGCAGGTCGCCGCTCGCGCCAGCCAGCATCTGCTCATTTCCAAGGACGCACTCGACAAGGGCAAGCGCGTCGCCACCCGCGTCAACGCGCTCGCCGCCGACCACCGCCGCGAGGAAATCGCCCGCATGCTGGCGGGCGCGGAGATCACCGCCGAGGCGAGGGCGGCGGCGGAGCGGTTGTTGCGCGCGGCGACGGCGTAGTTTCAGCGTCATGGCCAAAGCAGCAAAAGCAAAGGCGCTCCCCGACGTCGAAAAGCTCACCAAGGCGCAGGCCAAGGTCGAGCACACGCGGCTGACGCTGGAACTTGAAGGGCACGACAAGCGCTACTACCAGGACGATGCGCCGAGCGTGACCGACGCCGAATACGATGCGTTGCGCCAGCGCTTCAATGCGATCGAGAAGCGTTTCCCCGAATTCGTCAGTTCGGATTCGCCATCGCAAAAGGTGGGTGCGGCGCCCTCGGGGCGCTTCAAGAAAGTCCGTCACTCCTTGCCGATGTTGTCGCTCGACAATGCCTTTGCCGAGCAGGATGTGATCGACTTCGTCGGCCGTATCGAGCGCTTTCTCAAGCTCAGCGACGACAAGATCGATTTTTCCGCCGAGCCGAAGATCGACGGGCTGTCGATGTCGCTGCGCTATGAGGGCGGCGAACTCGTCACCGCCGCGACGCGCGGTGACGGCGCGGAGGGTGAGGATGTCACGGCGAACATCCGCACGCTGGAAGACGTCCCGCAGAAGCTGAAGGGCCGCAACATCCCTGATATCTGCGAGGTCCGCGGCGAAGTCTACATGACCAAGAAGGCGTTCCTCGCGCTGAACGAACGCCAGAAGGCCGCCGGCGACACCATTTTTGCCAACCCGAGAAATTCCGCCGCCGGTTCACTGCGGCAGAAGGACCCGGGCATCACCGCCTCGCGGCCGCTCGGCTTCTTTGCCTATGCCTGGGGCGAGATGAGCGCGATGCCGGAGAATACGCAGACCGGCATGATCCATTGGTTCGAGCGCTGCGGCTTCAAGACCAATCCGCTGACCAAGCTGTGTCATTCGGTCGATCAGCTCATCGCCTTCCACCGCAAGATCGAGGAGCAGCGCGCCGAGCTCGACTACGACATCGACGGCGTCGTCTACAAGGTCGACCGCATCGATTGGCAGGAGCGGCTCGGCTTCGTTTCGCGCACGCCGCGCTGGGGCGTCGCGCACAAATTCCCGGCCGAACGCGCGATGACGGTGCTGCGCGACATCGAAATCCAGGTCGGCCGCACCGGCTCGTTCACGCCGGTCGGCAAGCTGGAGCCGGTCGGCGTCGGCGGCGTCATCGTGCAGAACGTCACGCTGCACAATGAGGATTACATCAAGGGTATCGGCAACAAGGGCGAAGTATTGCGCGAGGGCCGCGACATCAGGATCGGCGACACGGTCGTGATCCAGCGCGCCGGTGACGTGATCCCGCAGGTGGTCGATGTCGTGATCGACAAGCGGCCGAAGGGCGCAAAGGAATTTCACTTCCCGAAGAAGTGCCCGTGCCCGCTGCACACCGACGTCGTGCGCGAGGAGACGGCGGCCGGCGAGGAAGGCTCGCGTGCCCGCTGCACCGGCGAGTTCGCCTGTCCGTTCCAGAAGATCGAGCATCTCAAATTGTTCGTGTCGCGCCGCGCGTTCGACATCGATGGCCTCGGCGAAAAACAGCTTCAGCATTTCTTCGATGAAGGATGGGTGACTGAACCGGCTGACATCTTCACGCTGCCGAAGCGCAACGCCAAGCTCAAGCTCGAAGAGATCGAGGGATACGGCGAAACTTCGGTGCGCAATCTGTTTGCCGCGATCGAAAACCGCCGCCGCATTGCGCTGGAGCGCTTCATCTATGCGCTCGGCATGCGCCATGTCGGCGAGACCACGGCGCTGGCGCTGGCGCGAGGCTACGGTTCCTGGAAGGCGTTTCACGACGCCTGCCTCATGGTCGCGAAGGGTGACGAGGAGACCATCGCGGAGATGGACGCGCTGGACCAGATCGGCGACACCGTGATCAAGAGCGTCGCCGCCTATTTCGGCGAGAACCACAACCGCGGTATCGTCGAGCGCCTGACCAAAGAGCTCGAAGAGATCATCGACGCCGAAAAGCCGAAGAGCAATTCGGCCGTCGCCGGCAAGACCGTGGTGTTCACGGGATCGCTGGAAAAGATGACGCGCGACGAGGCCAAGGCGACCGCCGAACGTCTTGGGGCCAAGGCCGCCGGTTCGGTGTCGAAGAAGACGGACTACGTCGTTGCGGGACCCGGCGCGGGGTCAAAGCTCGCTGAGGCGAAGAAGCACGGCGTGCAGGTGCTGACCGAGGATGAGTGGCTGAAACTGATCGGGGAGTGAGGGGTCTCTCACCGTCATTGCCTGCGACAAACGCGAAGCGTTTGTGCAAGGGAGCGAAGCGANCTGCGCCGCAAGCGGATAAGTGGATTGCTTCGCTTCGCTCGCAATGACGGGGAGGGAGAGTTGCCAATGAACGATATTCCCGAACGACAGATTCGAGCCGTCTATGACGAGCACACGATACGTGTGTATCAAGCCTACGGCGACGAGATTGCGGACGCGGCTCTCGCTCGTGGCACGTTCGTTTCTCCGCCGTTCAAGATGGAGCGGATGACATGGATAAAGCCGTCGTTCCTCTGGATGATGTATCGTGCCGGATGGGGCTACAAGGATTCTGGCCAGCGCCGGATTCTCGCAATCGACATCAGCCGGGAAGGGTTTCACTGGGCCCTCGCGCATAGCTGCTCCAGCCACCCCGAACCCTCGATGAGCAATGAAGACTGGACCAGGCTGAAGGCCAGTTCGCCGGTGCGGATTCAATGGGACCCGGAGCGCGATCTGTATCTTCAGCCGCTATCCCATCGCGCCATCCAGATCGGGATCAGCGGAGAGGCCGTCTCGCTCTACGTCAACCAGTGGATACGGAAAATCACCGACATTACGGAGGCCGCGCACGCTATTTACGACTTGGTGAAGCGCAATGAACTGGATCAGGCTCGAGCAAGATTACCGGTCGAACACCCCTACGATTCAGTTTTCGGATAAATCACAAGCGTTCGGCCGTCACTTGAAATCGAGCTGATATTCCTCGTACGACCGGAAGGGCGAGACCGCTCGTCCCCTGCGGTCGATGTGTCCCCATTGCCCGCCCGCGTATCCGCCACGCTCATGCGCACCCTCGGTGGCAGTGGTGTCAGGGACATAAGTGCAAGCCGTGCAGACAATAGCAACTCCATCCCTGAATGGATAGGCTCCGTCATATATCGCCGGGATCACGAGATTGAGTTTGCGGTCGATATACCCAATCTTGCCGCCGACCCGCGCCCGCGCGAGACCATCCTCGAAACGGTCCGGGCCGCTGTCCATTGATTCAACCGGCACTGGGATGACGCCACGTCGAACGTAATACCATTGGAAATTTTGCTTGTCGGTCTCAACAAACAACATGACGGAAGCCAGCCCACGGTCATATCGAAGTCGAGCCAAATAGGCTCGCTTCAAGCGCATCCGCCCGTCGGGGCCGGTTGCCGCGCATTGCCTGAAAATGCGCTCGGGCTCCCAGCAGTCGAAGACCGCTGGCGTAGCGGTGCCCTGATCTATTGCCATGACCGACTTGGACGAGAGTGCAAGCAGAGCGCTCAGTACAATAATCTTGAGAAAATCCGGCATCATGCACCCTCGTTGTGGGCGGACTGTTCCAGTCGTCATTTCGAGCAAAGCAATCCATTGCAGCAGAAAGTGATGGATCGATTTGCTCGGTTCGCAACGACGAAATGACGTCGTCGGGTGCGACCAATTAGTACGACGGACAAATCACCGAAATTCTGTCCTGCCCCTCAGGAAAAATATTCCTCCTAACAGGTCAGGCAAATCGGCCGCATAACTCCGCCCGTCTCACGGCAGATGATCGGCGTTGGCCATCGTCACGAACGCGCGGTGAGATGCGGTGGACGCGAGAGCCGCGCGAGAGGTACGCGCGGCAAGCGGGTGGAGAAGTTGTGTGGTCCTGATGCCGCGGTGCTGGCAATCTCACAGCATCCCCGATTCTTCCTCCTCTGCCTTTTTCACCAACTCCTCGCTCACCACAACGTCCCGCCGCGGCACGATGAAGAACATCGTGGCCGCACACGCGATCGAGAGCGCGAAGACGGCCGCCGTCAGCGGCAGCGTGGTGGTGGAGTGGCCGCCGAGATAGGCGCCGAACTGCGAGACCAGCGCGCCGATGCCCTGCTGTAGAAAGCCCATGGCGCCGGAGGCGGTGCCGGCGGCTTCGGGGCGGACGCTGATGGCGCCGGCCGCGGCGTTGTTCATTACGAAGGCGTTGGCGACCATCACGATCATCTGGGTGCCGAACAGCCAGAGCGGCGCCTGGTTGGTGCCGGTGAGGCTGAAGATCAGATTCAACAGGGCGCCGGCGAATTGCAGTGCCAGCCCGAACCAGATCAGCCGCTCCAGCGACTGGCGCGGCGCGAAGCGGACGCAGAACACGTTGCCGATCAGATAGGCGAAACCCGTCGTCGCGAACCAGGCGCCGTATTCGGCCGTGGTGCGGCCCATCTGCGTCACCACGATGTAGGGTCCGCCGCCGGCGAACATGAAGATGATCTGCGAAGCCAGCACCTGGCACAGCACATAGCCGATGAAGGCGCGGTTGCGGATCAGGCTGCCGAGATCGCCGCGAAAGCTGCTGCTCTCGCTGCGGACGCGGCGCGTTTCGGGCAGCGCGAGAGCGATCAGCACCGCGACGCTGAGCGAAGCCGCCGTGATGAAATAGAAGATGGCGCGCCAGCCGAATGCCGTCTCCAGCAAACCCCCGACGAGTGCGCTCAGCATCTGCGCCATCATCATGACGGCGATGACGAGGCTGATCATGGAACTGATGCGGTCGCGATGATAGAGGTCGCGGATGATGGCGCGGCTCACCACCATGCCGGTAGCGCCGCCCAGCGCCTGCAGGAAGCGCGCGGCGATCAGTTGCGGCAGCGTCTGCGCCAGCGAACAGCCGATGCTGGCCACCACCATCAGGGCAAGACCGGCGAGCAGCACCGGGCGGCGGCCGAACTTGTCCGACAGCGGCCCCATGATGAGCTGCGAGCAGGCGATGCCGACCATATAGAGCGACACCGTCATCTGCGCGACCGAGATGTCGCCGCCGAACGTCGTCGCCAGCACGGGCAGCGCCGGCACCAGCATGTAAAGCGAGATCGGCGCGACGCCGGTCATCGCGACCAGCATCAGCAGCATGATTTTCGAGGTCGCAACGGCATTCGCCGCCGCGCCGGGCGGCTTGCCCACGACGCCGTGCATTCAGTTCAGATCCTGTTTTGGTTGAACTGACTTTTACCCAGATGGCGCAGCGGGAATAGGGATGTTTCGGCATGCGGCCATGCCGATTTCGGGAGGCGGGCGGGGGATGCATCGCGCGAACAAATTCCGCTGCCATCACCCGCGGAGGCGGGTGATCCAGTATTCCAGAGACGTCAGCGATTTAATCGACAGGCCGCGGCGTACTGGGTCTCCCGCCTTCGCGGGGGACGACGGTTGTGAGCTAGGCAACCGTTGCTCAAAGCGGCAGCAGCGCCGCGGTTGCTTCATCCAGCCACAGCTTGGTGGCGTTGTCGTCGAGATGGGGACGCACCGCGCGGTTGACGCGCTCGTGGTAGTCGTTCAGCCATTTCAGTTCCGTTGCGCTCAGCATGTTGACGTCGATCAGGCGGCGATCGATCGGCGCCAGCGTCAGCGTCTCGAAGGCGTTCACCGGCTTCTCGGCGCCCGGCACATCGGTGCCGACGACGAGTTCGAGGTTCTCGATCCGGATGCCATAGGCGTCGGTCTTGTAAAAGCCGGGCTCGTTGGAGAGGATCATGCCGCGCTTCAGCGGCGTGGTGCCGAGTTTCGAGATGCGCGCCGGGCCTTCATGCACCGAGAGATAGCTGCCGACGCCGTGCCCTGTGCCGTGCTCGAAATCGAGGCCGGCCTGCCATAGAAATTGCCGCGCAAAGCTGTCGAGCTGCGCGCCGGTGGTGCCGTCGGGAAACACCGCGCGGGCAATTGCGATATGGCCGCGCAGCACGCGGGTGAAGCGGTCGCGCATTTCGTCGGTGGGCTTGCCGATCGCAATTGTGCGGGTGACGTCGGTGGTGCCGTCTTCATACTGCGCGCCGGAATCGATCAGCAGCAGATCGCCGGGCGAGATCCGCCGGTTGCTCTTGCGGGTGACGCGGTAATGCACGATGGCGCCGTTCGGCCCGGTGCCGGCGATGGTCGGAAACGACACATCCTTCAGCGCGCAAGTCTGGCGGCGGAAAGTTTCCAGCGCCTCGACGGTGTCGATCTCGGTCAGCGCGCCGGAGGGCGCCTCGCGATCGATCCAGGCGAGGAAGCGCGTCAGCGCCACTGCATCGCGCTGGTGCGCGGTCCGCGTGCCCTCGATCTCGGTGATGTTCTTCACCGCCTTCAAGAGGCTCACCGGATCGTTGCCGCGCACCGGCTTGCCCCCGGCGGCCGCGATCAGGCGGCTCAACGCATCCGCAGCGGTGGCGCTGTCGAGCGCGATCGACGCGCCGCCACGCGCGAGCTCGGTCAGCATGGGCACCAGCGCGTCGGGTTCGCTGACGTCGGCGGATTGTTCGAGATGGTCGCGCGTCAGGTTGGAAAGCTTGCGGTGATCGATGAAGACGGTCGGGCGGCCGTCCTTCGGCACCAGCGCGTAGGACAGAGGCAGCGGCGTGTGCGAGACATCGGCGCCGCGGATGTTGAAGGTCCAGGCCACCGCGTGGCTATCCGACAGCACCAGCGCCTCAACGCCGAGCTTGTTGATCTCCAACCGGATACGCTTGAGCTTCTCGGCCTCGATCTCGCCGGAAAATTGCACGCCGTGAATGGCGACAGGGCCGCGCGGCGGGGCCGGGCGCTCGGTCCAGATCTGGTCCAGCGGGTTGCTCTCGACCGCGATCAGTTCTGCGCCCGCCTTGGCGCAGGCGGCGGCGAGGCGCTCGGCTGCCGCCGAAGTGTGCAGCCACGGGTCAAAACCGAGGCGGTCGCCGGCCACAAGGTGCCGGGACAGCCAATGTTCCGGCGGCGGATCGGCCAGCGGCTCGATGTGCCAGGCCTTGCGGTCGACCTGCTTGGCGGCCTGCAGCGTATAGCGGCCATCGACGAAAACCGCGGCCTCGCGCGTCAGGACGATCGCCATGCCGGCTGAGCCGGTGAAGCCGGTGAGCCAGGCCAGCCGCTCTTCGGATGCCGCGACATACTCGTTTTGCTGCTGATCGGCCCGTGGAATCACAAATCCGGTCAGCTTCCGCCGTGCCAGTTCCTCGCGAAAGGTGCCAAGACGTGCGGCGAGCGCCACGCCGCCTTCGGGTTCTTCGAATGTCTGGAAATGGGCTTCGAACATCGCCGGGTCACTTTAGGGGTGGGTGGAAAGGTCCACAATCGGGCGGAGTTGGCCACAATTTGGCATATTCCGTGCTTCATTATATCCGTCCGCGTTAGTCGGACGAATGGTTTTGCGCCCCAGGCCGTTCGGCTCAATATACCGGGAGGCTCCAGGAGTGTTTCAACTCAACGAAGAGGGGATACACCATGCCTGCTTTTATGTTCGAGAAGATTACGCCACCACCGGTCGATCGTGGCCCGGTCCCGCCGGTAGCCAACAAGAAACAGCGCGGCGTCATCGTTCAGATACTTGATCGGTTCGCGGAGGCGCGCGTCAAGCGCTCGTTGCAGCAAGAGAAGGGCGTCATCGCCCGCAATCGGAGCAGACCGTCCGAATAGAATTTCAGTTCACCTTGCGCAGCAGCAGGCTGCTCCAGCCTTCGATGCGCAGGTGCCGGATCGGCACCAGTCCGCGGGCGCGATAGGCGGCGATGACGGCGGGCGCCTGCGGCGTCAGCAGTCCTGAGAGGATGACCAGCGCCGACGGCGCCAGGTGCCGCGCCATTGGCCCCGCCAATTGCCGCAACGGATTGGCGAGAATATTCGCCAGCACCAGATCGAACGGCGCGGCCTGTGCAAACTGCGGCGCCGAGAAGCCGGTGGCGCGGACCGCCCGCACCAGATGTCCCGCCACGTTCAGCCGCGCGTTGTCGCGCGCGACCTGCACCGAGGGCGGATCGATATCGCTGGCCAGGATCGTTTCATGCAGCGCCTTGGCCGCTGCGATCGCCAGCACGCCGGTGCCGGTGCCGAGATCGAGCACGCGGCGCGGGCGCCAGGCTTTCAGGACATGATCAAGCAGCAGCAGGCAGCCGCGCGTGGTGCCGTGATGGCCGGTGCCGAACGCCAGCGCCGCTTCGATCTCGATGCCCAGCTTGTTGAGCGCGACCCGCTCGCGGTCATGCTGGCCGTGGACGACGAAGCGCCCGGCGGGGACGGGAACGAGGTCTTCGAGGCTGGCCTTGACCCAATCCTTGGCCTCGACCGTGTCGAAGACGATGCCCGCGGCGATGTCAGCGCCGGCGGCATTGGCCACGAGTTCGCGCATCAGCACCTGGTCGGGTGCTTCCGCAAAATGCACCGTGACGTCCCATCTCCCGTCCGGCCGTTCGAACGCGGCGACCGCGGCCTGGCCTTCAAAAAAAATTTCAGTCAGGACATCAACGACACCCTTGGCTGCATGCTCGTCACCGACGGCAAAATTGACGCGGTGTGTAGGCGTGAGGTAAGTCATTGAAGAACCTGGAGAAAACGAGAGTGTCGCGATTGATGGCAGGGGGTGATTCATTCAAATTTGAGCAAATTTCACGTTGTAATACTCGGAAAAGTTGCGGGTCTGATGTTAGAGCGATCTTAGATTCATCTCCGTAGGTTCCCGCACAGGAACTGCAGGGGGAACCTCGGTTCCGCGAACATCAACCCAGGGTCGGAACCAACCAATGTCGATCATTAAGTCATTCTTTAAGGACGAGTCGGGCGCCACGGCCATTGAGTATGGCCTGATCGCAGCAGGTATCGCGATTGCGATCATCACCGCCGTGAACGGTCTCGGCACCAAGCTGAGCACGAACTTCGATACCATCAGCAGCTCGCTGAAGTAATTGCCAAATTCGGGGGCGTTTCGGGACCAGGCGCGTCGAGCGCCCGGTCCCGTTATTTTTTGGCCGGCGTCGTCGGTCATTTCCACCGCTTATCCACAGTCGAGCCGGGCGTTGTTGATCCGGTTATCCCTGTAGCCGTGCCGATGCTTTCCACCGCTGCTTCGGCGGGTTTTCGACAAGCCATCCACAGGCTTTTTCGGCTGGTTACCCACCGACAGTCCACAGCTTGTCCACATCCGCTCCGTATTCGAGGCGGAAGATGAGCGGCCAAAGCGGGTTGAGATCCCGTTCGCCACGTTTCGTGCACCCCCGATTTACCGCGCTTCTAATTGGTTGCCGCACCGCTGTTCCAATGGAACCGCACATTAAATTGCCGCGCCTACGCATGGGGCATGCCGGAAAACGGCGAACACAGGGGGAATTCATATGATGAAGATTACTGCAGTGATTGCCTTGATGTGCGCCCTGAGCGCGTATGTCAGCTATCCGTCGGCCACCACCTCCGGCGGCGCAACGCCTTCATTCACGACGTCGATGCTCGAAACGCGTTCGCTTCCGATTGAAGCGTACGACGCCGTCTGATCCCGTAATCCGATCGTTTCGCAAGGCGCGACGCCGAAGCCGGCGTTGCGCCTTGTGCGTTGTGCCTATCCGAACAGCGCGCGGTGATCGCCCAGGATCACCTTCGCAGCGTTGTGGCCGGGGGCGCCGGTGACGCCGCCGCCGGGATGCGCGCCCGAGCCGCAATGGTAGAGCCCCTTCAGTGGCCCGCGATAATCGGCATGACCCAGCATCGGCCGCGCCGAGAACAATTGGTTGAGCGTCAGCGCGCCGTGGAAGATGTCGCCGCCGAGCAGTCCGAATTGCCGTTCCAGATCCAGCGGTGACAGCACCTGGCGGCCGATGACGCTGGCTGCGAAACCCGGCGCATATTTATCCACGGTCGCGATCATGAGGTCGGCGACTTCTTCGCGATGATCGTCCCATGATTTCCCGTCCGGCAATTCCGGTGCGACATGCTGGCAGAACAGGCTCGCGACATGCTGTCCATCAGGCGCGAGCGAGGAGTCGAGCGTCGAGGGGATCAGCACTTCCACGACAGGCTCGCGGCTCCAGCCATGGCTGCGCGCGTCGAGCCAGGCGCGGTCCATGTAACCGAGGCTCGGCGCGAGGATGATGCCGGCGGTGAGATGATCGCCGGCGCCGGGCAGGGCGGTGAAGGAAGGCAGCGCGTTCAGCGCGACATTCATCCGGAAAGTGCCTGATGCGTTGCGCCAGCGTGTCATGCGCTCGAGGAATTCCGGCGCCAGCGCGCCTGACGGCACCAGCCGCGTATACAGCAATTTCGGATTGACGCCGGAGACGACATATTTCGCGCGAATGACCTCGCCATTGTCGAGGACCACGCCCGTAGCGCGGCCACCCTCGACGATCACCTCGCGCACGCCGGCCTCGGTTTCGATCTCGGCGCCGGCCCCGCGCGCCGCACGCGCCATCGCCTGCGTGATCGCGCCCATGCCGCCGATGGCATGACCCCACACGCCCTTCTTGCCGTTCACCTCGCCGAACGCATGATGCAGCATCACATAGGCGGAGCCGGCGGCGTAGGGGCTGGCGTAATTGCCGACGATGGCGTCGAAGCCGAACAGCGCCTTCACCAGGTCGTTCTCGAAACGCTCGTCCAGCATTTCGCCGGCCGAGCGCGTGAACAGGTCGAGCAGGCTGCGCTGCTGTTCGATCGTGAGCTTGCGCAGGATGCCGGCCGTGCCCATCGCATTGAAGGCCTCGCGGATCGCGCCGATGCCAAACCCCTCGACGAGGTTCGGTGGCGCGCGCAGCACGAATTGCCGCAGCACGTCGGCGATGGCGTCCAGTTCGCGCGAGAAGGCGTCGATACGCGTGGCATCATGGTTGCTGAGTTTCTCGACCGAGGCCTGCGTGCGGCCTTCGCCGGTCAGCAGATAGCTGCGATCGGGCGCGGGCAGGAAATTCTGCGCGCGCCGCTCGACGATTCGCAAGCCGTGTTCAGCGAGCTTGAGGTCGGCGATGATCTGCGGGTTGAGCAGGCTGACCGTATAGGCGGCCACCGAATTGCGGAAACCAGGATGGAATTCTTCCGTCACCGCGGCACCGCCGACCGCCTTGCGGCGCTCGACAACTTTCACGCGCAGGCCGGCCATCGCCAGATAGGCCGCGCAGGTGAGGCCGTTATGCCCCGCACCGATGATGACGATTTCGGATTCGTTCATGTCCGCTTCAAGAAGGTTTGATTAGAGGGATTCGTCATTTTGGGTTCGATGCGTCGCACCGCCCCGGAACGCCCCTCCTTATCCTGCATTGCCCGTCATGTCGCCATATGTTCCAATCCGCCCCTCTGGCATAAATCCGCCGGAATCCCGCCGGCTCCTGCCGGGTCCAAGCCGGAGCTTTCATGACTTTTGAGCCGTCTGCCTCGCGAAACCGGCTGGTGCTGGTCGTCTATACCGCCGCGATCTTCGTCAGCGCGCTGCTGCTGTTTTCGGTGCAGCCCCTGTTCACCAAGATGGTGCTGCCGCGGCTCGGAGGCTCGCCGGCGGTGTGGTCGGTGGCGATGGTGTTCTTCCAGTCGCTGCTACTCGGCGGCTACGCCTATGCGCATTTCCTGATGCAGCTCCGCAGCCGCACGATTCCGGTGGCGGTTCATCTCGTGCTGCTTGCGGTTGCGATGCTGACACTGCCGCTGTCGATTGCGAGCGGGTGGGGCGATCCGCCGACATCGGGTTATGCGGTCTGGCTGCTCGGCCTGTTCGCGGTGTCGATCGGGTTGCCGTTCTTTGCGCTCGCCGCCAACAATCCGCTGCTGCAGGCCTGGTTCGTCCGCACCGGGCACCCCAACGGTCCCGATCCGTACTTTCTCTACGCTTCCTCGAATATCGGCAGCTTCCTGGCGCTGTTGTCCTATCCGGTGCTGCTGGAGCCGATGTTCACGCTGCGCACGCAGAATTTGATCTGGACCGGCGGTTACGGCCTGCTGATCGTGTTGATCGCAACCTGCGGCGTACTGCTGCTGCGCTCGCCGGCGAAGGCGGCGGAACTGAACATGCCGGCCGAAGATGCCGACGCGCCGGCGCCATCCTGGCTGCAGCGTGCACGCTGGATCTTTCTGGCCGCCGTGCCGTCGGGGCTCCTGATCGCGGTGACCGCGCATATTTCCACCGACGTCGCCGCGGCCCCTCTGCTGTGGGTGCTGCCACTGTCGCTCTATCTGTTGACCTGGGTGCTGGTGTTCCAGTCGCGGCCATTGCTTCCCCATAAGTGGATGCTGCTGGCGCAGCCGCTGGCGATCGCGGGCGTCGTGGTGCTGCTCGCGGTCGGCGGCGAGCAGAATCTGCTGCTGACGCTCGGCGGGCATCAGCTCTGCTTCTTCGTCATTGCGATCGCCTGCCATGGCGAATTGGCGCGCACGCGCCCCGCAGCGAAATATCTCACCGGCTTCTATGTCGCGTTGTCGTTCGGCGGCATGGTTGGCGGCTTGTTCGCCGGCCTGATTGCGCCGTTCACCTTCTCATGGGTCGCGGAGTATCCGATCCTGCTGGCGCTGGCGGCGCTGTGTCGGCCGCCCGGCAATGAACGCCTGCCGCGCTGGAGCCGCTGGTACTGGCCGTTCCTCGCCGCACTGGCGGTGGCGCTGCTCGTGCCGACATGGTCGACCGGGAAGGTATTCAACTGGCTGGAAGACCATCGCGTCTGGATGATCGGCGCGGTCGGCGTGCTGGCTGCGTTGCTGGCGCTTTCGCTCAACGCCAACCGCTGGAAGATCTTTGCGACCGTCGTGGTGGCGCTGGTGCTGCTGCGCGCCTATCCGTCCGACGATGGGCGGGTGGAAACCGTGCGCAGCTTCTTCGGCGTCCACAAGATCGTGGTGACGCCGAACGGCCAGTATCACGTGCTGATGCACGGCACCACGATCCACGGCGCCGAGAAATTCAAGAACGACGACGGCACGCCGGTCACCGGCCAGCCGGAGCCGATCACCTACTACCACAAGGACGGCGGCATCGGTCAGGCGATCACCGCGATCCGCGAGCGCAAGGGCGCGCCTCTGCGGGTGGCGGTGATCGGGCTCGGCTCCGGCACGCTGGTCTGCGCGTCCGAGCCCGGCGAGGAGTGGAAGTTCTTCGAGATCGACCAGACCATGGTCGATACCGCGCGCGATCCGAAATATTTCACCTACATCCAGGTCTGCGAGCCGAATCTTGAGCCCGTGATCGGCGATGCGCGGCTGACCTTCGCGCGCGAGCCGAACGGTGTCTACGATCTGATCATCGTCGACGCCTATTCGTCGGATGCGATCCCGATCCATTTGGCGACCGAAGAGGCGATGGAGATCTACAAGTCCAAGCTGGCGCCGCAGGGCGCGGTGGTGATGCACGTCTCCAACCGGCATCTGGAACTGTCGAGCGTGGTGGTCGGCATCGCCGACGCCAACGATCTGAAAAGCTGGGTCTACAGCGAGGATACCGGCCGCGACAGCGAATATATCTTCTCGACCTCGGTCGTGGTCTCGGCGCGCGAAGAGACCGATGTCGGCAAGCTGGCGTCGTCGGATCAATGGGCGCTCACGGAGGTCGAGGACGACCAGCGGGTCTGGACGGACGACTATTCCAACGTGCTGGGCGCGGTGTGGCGGCGGCTCAGAAAGGGCGAAGAATAGCCGCCTTGCAGCCGGGCAGGGCACGCCTATGATCATGGTGAGCCCTGAACCGATGGAGCGACGATGGAAAATTTCACTCCCGTATCGGCCGCGATCGGCGGCGCGCTGATCGGACTTTCCGCCGTCTTGCTGATGTTGTCGACCGGCCGGATCGCCGGCATCAGCGGCATCTTCAGCGGCCTGTTGAACTTGCGCGGCGAGGACAAGGGTTGGCGCATTGCGTTCCTTGCCGGGCTTATCCTGGCGCCCGTGATCGCCGGCCTCGTCGGCTACGGCATGGCGACACCTGCGCTGCCTGCCAACTGGATCGTCATTATCGGAGCGGGGCTTTTGGTCGGCTTCGGCACGCGGCTTGGCGGCGGCTGCACGTCAGGTCATGGCATCTGCGGCGTAGCGCGGCTGTCGCCGCGGTCGGTTGCCGCCACGGCCATCTTCATGGTGACGGCGATCGTCACCGTCGCCGTCACGCATCATGTGTTGGGAGGCTGAACCATGTGGATCATTGCTCCCCTGTTGTGCGGCCTCGTGTTCGGCGCGGGCCTCCTGATATCGGGCATGGTGCAGCCGACCAAGGTGCTCGGCTTCCTGGATATCTTTGGCACGTGGGATCCGAGCCTGCTCGTGGTGATGGCTGCGGCGCTTGCGGTCTCGGTGCCCGGCTTCAGGCTGGCCGATCGCGGCACGCGGCCCTGGTTTGCCGGACAATATTTCCGGCCGGGCAAATCGGGAATCGATGCGCCGCTGGTGACGGGCGCTGCGATGTTCGGGGTAGGCTGGGGCCTTGTCGGGCTATGCCCGGGCCCGGCCCTGGAAAGCCTCGCGACACTGTCGCCCGGGATCATCGTCTTCGTCGTCGCGATGGCCGCCGGCATGATGGCACACGACGGCTGGCAACAGTCGCGGCTAACCTCGCAACGCGACCGGGAGTTTGCGAGCGCGACGGACGGCTGAGACCTCGGCCGCAGATCCTTCTGCGACCGCACCAACTTCAATTTGTCTGGTTCTGATAACCGAACAGCCCGCGCGGCTGCGGCTGATAGTACTGTTGCCGCGGCTGATAATAGTAGCCCTGCGGCGCCGGCGCATAACCGCGGTTGTCGTAATATTGCGGCTGCTGCTGCTGATAGGCCTGGGTGTCGTAGACGCGGCGGCTCGGCGGCGCGGGATAGCGCGCTTCGGTCGAAGTACCGTCGGCGGGATAGATATAGCCGTCGTCAGCCCTCGCCTGCGGGGCCAGCCGCTGCTGCTGCGGCGTGATCGCGACGGGATCGCCGGCGGCTGAATCGTATTGCTGTTCATATTGCGGCAGTGGCGCGCGGCGCGCGACAGCCGTATTGCCGCGACGCGGATTGCGCGCCAGCGCCACCTGCGACGAACCGGTCAGCGTCACCGTGGTGTTGAGCACGCCCTGCTCCTTGACCAGCGCGAACAGTCTTGAGGCGTTCTCGCGCGACAGCCGCACACAGCCGTGCGAGGCGGGCGAGCCGAGGCGGTTGACCGAATCCGTGCCGTGGATGGCATGGCCGATCTTGGTGAAGAAGATCGAGTGCGGCATCGGCGCTTCGTCGAATTCCTTGGAGTAGTGATCTTCCTCCATGCGGAACGCGCGGAAGCTGCCGTTCGGCGTCTCATACGAAGGAATACCCGACGATACCGGCCAGCGGTAACGCTCGACGCCGTCGACGGCGACGGTCATCTGCTGGTTGTCCTTGTCGACGGTGATGGCGACCTTGGCCTGGACGGCGCCCGAGGCGAACAGCGTCAGGGCGGTGACGGCAATGAGGAAGGAACGCATTTTACCTTTGGCCTCCGGGCCCCTGTACTAAAAACGCCGGCTCTCCGTCCCCCAAGCATCGAATATGCCCGGAAACCGGCACTGGTTCCAGTGGCCTGCGGTACAATCGTTAACGCCTGCGGCGGCGCAAGCAAGGCGGCAGGACGGCGCATGGGGCACGAAGTGCTGACATTTTCGCGAGCGGGAAGCAGGCCCGCGTAGCCCGGATGGAGCAAAGCGAAATCCGGGAACGCCGCGGATGGTTGAACAAGTTTCCCGGATTGCGCTTCGCTTCATCCGGGCTACACATTCCGCGTCAATTCCGCAGCCGGTATCCAGTCCGGAAGATCCACCACACCAGCGTCATGCAGATGGCGAGGAAGCCGATCGTCATGCCCAGACTCAGGGCCACGCTGACGTCGGCGATCTCGTAAAAGCTCCAGCGGAAGCCCGAGATCAGGTAGACCACCGGGTTGAGCAGGGTGATGGTGCGCCAGCCCGAGGGCAGCATGTTCACCGAGTAGAAGCTGCCGCCGAGGAAGGTCAGCGGCGTCACCACCAGCATCGGGATCATCTGCAGCTTTTCAAAACCGTCGGCCCAGATGCCGATGATGAAGCCGAACAGGCTGAACGTCACCGCGGTCAACATCAGGAAGGTCAGCATCCACCAGGGATGCAGGATATGCAGCGGCACGAACAGCGCCGCGGTCGCCAGAATGATCAGGCCGAGGATGATGGATTTGGTCGCGGCCGCGCCGACATAGCCGATCACGATCTCGATATAGGAAACCGGCGCCGACAGGATTTCATAAATAGTGCCGACAAATTTCGGAAAGTAGATTCCGAACGAGGCGTTGGCGATGCTTTGTGTCAGCACCGACAGCATCACGAGGCCCGGCACGATGAAGGTGCCGTAGCTGACGCCATCGACCTCGGTGATGCGCGAACCGATCGCTGCGCCGAACACCACGAAATAGAGCGAGGTGGAAACCACCGGCGAGACGATGCTCTGCAGCAGCGTGCGCCAGGTGCGGGCCATTTCGAACAGATAGATCGCTTGAATCGCCCGGAAATTCATGGCGCCCTCACCAGGCTGACGAAGATGTCTTCCAGCGAAGACTGGGTGGTGTCGAGATCGGAGATGCGGATGCCGGCATTGCGGAGGTCGCCGAGCAGGCTGGTGATCCCGGTGCGCTCACCCTTGGTGTCGTAGTTATAGATCACGGCGTGGCCGTCGTCGGAAAGTTCGAGGTTGTAGGCGGCAAGCGAGGCGGGGATGGCGTCGACCTTGCCCTGCAGATAGAGCTTCAAATGCTTCTTGCCGAGCTTTTGCATCAAGCCGGCCTTGTCCTCGACCAGGATGATCTCGCCCTTGTTGATGACGCCGATCCGGTCGGCCATCTCCTCGGCTTCCTGGATGTAATGCGTGGTCAGGATGATGGTGACGCCGGAGGCCTGCAAGCCGCGCACCACGTCCCACATGCCCTTGCGCAATTCGACGTCGACGCCCGCGGTCGGCTCGTCCAGGAACAGGATCTGCGGCTCGTGCGACAGCGCCTTTGCGATCATCACGCGGCGCTTCATGCCGCCGGAGAGCGTGATGATCTTGGAATCCTTTTTGTCCCACAGCGACAGGTCCTTCAGCACCTTTTCGATATGGGCCGGGTTCTTCGGCTTGCCGAACAGGCCGCGGCTGAAGCTGACGGTCGCCCACACGGTTTCAAAGGAGTCGGTGTGCAGTTCCTGCGGCACGAGGCCGATCAGCGAGCGCGCGGTGCGATAATCCTTGTTGATGTCGTGGCCGCCGACGCTGACGCTGCCCTCGCTCAAGTTCGCGATGCCACAGATGATGCTGATCAGCGTGGTCTTGCCGGCACCATTCGGCCCGAGCAGCGCGAAGATTTCACCGCGCCTGATATCGAGATTGATACCGTTCAGCGCCTTGAAGCCGGAGCCGTAGGTTTTTGACAGATTTGAGACGGATATGATGGGTGGCGAAGCGAGCATGGCAGTCTGAAACGAGATGTGGGCGAACGGCGCAGCGGCACTTCGGCCGGGGTCGACGCGGGAGAGGGGTGGGAACCAGGAGATAGGAACGCAATGCTGCTAATGCAATCGCTCACGGAAAAATTATGCTGCTTTTGACGCGCCGGCGACCTGCCGCGGCACGTCAGTATGGTTGCCCTTGCCCGGCCAAGGGTGCCCTACACCCGCTCCACGAAACTATCGACCACCTTCTTCTCGCCGGCCTTCTCGAAGGCGATGGTCAGCTTGTTGCCGTCGATCTTCACCACATGGCCGTAGCCGAACTTCTGGTGAAACACGCGGTCGTCGAGCGAGAACTCGGAAACAGTGCCAGTGGATTTGGCGACCAGTTCGCCCTCGATCACCATCGGGCCGCGCTTGTTGCGTGAGAAGCCGCCTGAAAATGACGACTGGCTTTCCTCAAAACCGCCGCGGGCCTGACCGCCGCGGCCGCCCTGGCTGCGATTGCGGTTGGCCTGGGCGCGCTGCCAGCCGGGCGTCGTGTAGCTGGAGCCGAAGGATTCGACGTTGTCGAAACGCGAGGGGCCATAGCCGCCGCTGCCGCCCCAGCCGGAGCCGCCCTTGGATTCCGTGATCTCGACATTGGCCGACGGCAGCTCGTCGAGGAAGCGCGACGGGATCGTGGTCGACCACGTGCCGTGGATGCGGCGGTTGGTGGCGAAATAGAGTTTGGCGCGGCGGCGGGCGCGGGTCAGGCCGACATGGGCGAGGCGGCGCTCTTCCTCGAGGCCGGCGCGGCCCTGTTCGTCGAGGGTGCGCTGGCTCGGAAACAGGCCTTCTTCCCAGCCGGGCAGGAACACGTTGTCGAATTCGAGCCCTTTGGCCGAATGCAGCGTCATCAGCGACACCGCTTCTTCCTCGGCGCCGCCATCGCGGTCCATCACCAGCGAGATGTGTTCGAGGAAACCCTGCAGGTTCTCGAACTCCTCCATCGAGCGCACGAGTTCTTTCAAATTGTCCAGACGCCCGGCGGCGTCGGCCGAGCGGTCCTTCTGCCACATCTCGGTATAGCCGCTCTCGTCGAGCACGATTTCGGCCAGTTCCGTATGCGCGGTGACCTCGCGCTGGGCGCGCCAGCGGTCGAATTGCAGGATGAGTTCGCGCAAGCTCCCGCGCGCCTTCGGCTTCAACTCGTCGGTCTCGACCACGGCGCGCGCAGCTTCGAACAGCGGCATGCGCCGCTTGCGGGCATGGTCATGCAGCAACTGCACGGTGGCGTCGCCCAGCCCGCGCTTCGGGACATTGACGATGCGCTCGAAGGCGAGGTCGTCGGCGGGTGAATTGATCACGCGCAGATAAGCCAGCGCGTCGCGGATTTCGGCGCGCTCGTAGAAGCGCGGACCGCCGATCACGCGATAGGGCAGGCCGAGGGTGACAAAGCGGTCTTCGAACTCGCGCATCTGGAACGAGGCGCGCACCAGGATCGCGACCTCGTTGAGGTTGTCGCCGGCGCGCTGCAGCTCCTCGATCTCCTCGCCGATGGCGCGGGCTTCCTCTTCCGAATCCCAGGAGCCGGTGACGGTGACCTTCTCGCCATCGACATCCTCGGTGCGCAGCGTCTTGCCGAGTCGGCCTTCATTATGCGCGATCAAATGCGAGGCGGCGGCGAGGATATGGCCGGTGGAGCGGTAATTGCGCTCGAGCCGGATGACTTTGGCGCCGGGAAAATCGTGTTCGAAGCGCAGGATGTTGTCGACCTCGGCGCCACGCCAGCCGTAGATCGACTGGTCGTCGTCGCCGACGCAGCAGATGTTTTTGGGGGGAGAGGAGGATGGAGCGGCCGTGGTCTCCGTCATTCCGGGATGTGCTGAAAGCGCAGACCCGGAATCTGGAGATTCCGGGTTCGCATCTTCGATGCGCCCCGGAATGATCGCCGACAGCGGCAAGCCCGGCCGCGCCGGCGCCTGAGACAACAGCCGCAGCCACAGATACTGCGCGACGTTCGTATCCTGATATTCGTCGACCAGAATGAACTTGAAGCGGCCCTGGTACTGCCTGAGCACATCAGGGTTTTCGCGGAACAGCCGGATGTTCTCCAGCAGCAGATCGCCGAAATCGGCGGCGTTGAGGATCTTCAGCCGCTCCTGATAGGTGGCGTAGAGCTTGCCGCCCTTGCCGTTGCCGAACATCGCGGCTTCGCCTGCCGGCACCTGCGAAGGCGTCAGGCCGCGGTTCTTCCAGCCGTCGATCAGCCCGGCCAGCATGCGCGCCGGCCAGCGCTTGTCGTCGATGTTCTCGGCCTGCAACAGCTGCTTGAGCAGGCGGACTTGATCGTCAACATCAAGCACGGTGAAGTTGGATTTGAGCTGCACCAGTTCGGCGTGGAAGCGCAGGATGCGGCCGCCGATGGAGTGGAAGGTGCCGAGCCACGGCATGCCTTCCACGGCCTGGCCGAGCATCTGGCCGAGCCGCAGCTTCATCTCGCGCGCGGCCTTGTTGGTGAAGGTCACGGAAAGAATTTCATGCGGCCGCGCGCGGCCCTGGCTCAGGATGTGGGCGATGCGCGTGGTCAGCACGCGGGTCTTGCCGGTGCCGGCGCCGGCCAGCACCAGAACCGGGCCATCCAGCGTTTCAACAGCTTCGCGCTGCTCCGGATTGAGCCCGTTGAGATATTGCGGACCGGCCGCGGCCCGCGCACGCGCGGCGATGCCGCCAGCCGCGGGCTGGTGCTCGGGGACGCCGCGATGCGGCAGTTTGCTCGGCTCGGTCATGGTCGAATCGTCTCGGCCCCACGATGGCACCGTGAGGCGGTAAAGGGGAGCCTTCATAGCAGGGATTAAGGGTCATATAGGGGCTATCAGGCCGTTTTGACAGGTTTTATCCCGGCGCCTTTGCGCGCCCGATTTTGTGCTTCGACGGCGATTTTGTTCCGTGAAAATCGTCAAATTTCGGGGTTTTTGCGGCCGGAACCATCGTTTCCGGGGCGGATTGTTTCAACAGTCGATGCGCGACGCTTCTTGTCGCCCCATCGAGGGAGCAACAGCCAATCGAGGTCGTATCATGCTGAGCTGGGTCGTAACGTTTCTGATCATCGCGTTGATCGCGGGTGTTCTGGGCTTCGGCGGCATCGCCGGCGTCTCCGTCGAAATCGCCAAGGCCATCTTCTTTATCGCCGTGATCCTGTTTCTGATCTCGGCCGTGGTCGGATTGGTGCGCGGACGTAGTAACGTCTAGCAGGCGCAACCCGAAACCACGCTGCCGCGCGCGAGCTATCGCGCGGCAGCGGCCAGTTCGAGACTGGCCTTCCCGACGTGGCGGGAGACCAGGTCTGCAAATGGCTTCGGATGCGTCGCGATCATGAAATGAGCCGCGCCGCCAATTGTGGCGCGGACAGCACCCGGGATGCAGCGGCCCAGCAAATCATTCGCCCGGCCGACGGCCGGATGGCTGGCTTCTCCCCACACGACGAGCACAGGCACGCCGATGCTCGCCAATAATGCTGGCGTCAGCCGAAAGCCATAGGCCGATTCCCAATCCAGCAAATTCGCTGGCGTCGTCTCGATCGCATAGTCGCGGACGCGCTGCGGCCATGCCGTGAACGTCCCATTGCCACCATAGAAGTCGATCATCCGCGCGATCGCATCGGTTTCGCCGCGCTTGAACGCAGCGGCATAAGCGTCGGACATGTTTCGGAAAGCGTCATAGTTTTGCATCTCGCCGGCTGCCCACAGGATTTCCATGGCGGGCGCTTCGGCAATGGTCAGGCTGAGCAGGGGAACGCGCTGCCGCAGCGCGACCGCTAGCGCAGCCAATCCGCCAAACGAATGACCGACGAGATGCACCGGGCCGCCGGCGCGGCGGATCACGCTCTCGATGATTTCGCTCTCCAGCGCGATATCCGCATTGCCTTCGGTGCGGCGTTCGGCGGTGCCGCCATACCCCAACAGGCTGGTCGTCACGCAGCGGAATTCATTCTGCCACTGCGCCATCACCGGCCGCCACGCCGCGCCGGTGCTGCACGATCCCGGCACCAGCACCACCGTCGGGCCGGTTCCGCTTTCGTGGTAGTCGATCGGGCCAAGGGTCTCGAAAATCATCTCAAATTCCTTGCGAACGCACGAATCGCGGCGGCCTTCTCTCAGACCGCCGCGTCACGTTTGGATCTGTCAGCGTTTGACGATGACGATTTCCAGATATTCGCTTCCCAGCGCCATGGTGCCGTCCTCGGCGCGGTTCATCGACGCGATCAGCGTCAGGATATCGTCGGCGAGGCGGCGCTGGTTGGTTTCATCAAGCGCGGCAAAGGCTTTCAGCGTCGGGCCGTAGTAATTCCTGAACACGTCGAGAAAGTGCAGCGGCGAGCGGTAGCGGAACGTGAAGTGCCGCTTCTCGGTCTTGATGGAGGCTGCCGACGTGCCGAACATCTCGGTGATGCGCGCCTGCGTGCCCCACAGCGCCGGCGATTTCGCGCCGGCCGGCGGCGGCAGGTACTTGCCGAGTGTCTTGAACAACTGCCCGATGAAGCCGTCCGGCGTCCAGTTGGCGAGCCCGATCTTGCCGCCGCTCTTGCACACCCGCAGCAATTCGGCAGCCGCGCGATCCTGGTCCGGCGTGAACATCACGCCGAACGTCGAGACGACGACGTCGAACGTCGCATCGCCAAAATCCAGGGCTTCCGCATCCGCCTCCTTGAACTGGACGGAAAGACCTTCCGCGGTGGCACGGGCGCGGCCGCGCTCGAGCAGGCTCGGCACGTAGTCGGTGGACATGACGTCGCACCAGCGGCGGGCGGCGGCGAGCGTGACATTGCCGTTGCCGGCGGCGACGTCGAGCACCTTCTGGCCGGCCCGGAGGTCGAGCGTCTCGCACAATTCCTCGCCCACGATCTGCAGCGTGGTACCGACGACGGCGTAATCGCCTGATGACCAGGCGCCGTGCTGCTTGGTTTTCAGGGCGGAAAGGTCGATCTGGCCGGGTTGCTGGGCTTGGGCGGCGGCGGTGGTTGCCATGTCATTTCTCCTCTTGGGACGGTGAATTTTCCGATTTCTGCGTGCTGTCGGCTTAGTCCCCCTGCCAGCCCGACGGCTATCCAGTTCGCGACACGGCTATCCCGAACGTGAACCTTTCCGCTGTTCCCAGGACTCACCACCAGGGCGCTTCGGAGCTGCGGATGATTGCTGGCCAGGACGTTTCGACGGTGACGTCGCCGCTGCCGCGCGGCGTCAGGCGTGCGCTGGACGCGATGCGCGCCAATATCGGCCACGCTTGGCGGCTGACGGAGCTTGCCGCCACCGCCGGCGTATCCGGCAGAACCCTGCAGCGGCAGTTCCTTACCTTTGTCGGCAAGACCCCGCGCACCGTGCTGCGCGAGATCGGGCTCGAATGCGCCCGTCGCGACCTGTTGCAGGGAACGCCAGGCGTCAAGATCATGGACGTGGCGCTGCGCTGCGGCTTTCCGCATTTCGGACGGTTCTCGATCGCCTATCGCAGGCGCTACGGCGAGACGCCGTCGCAGACGCTGAAGCGGCAGGAAATTCTCACCGACGCGCTCGGCGCAACGCCCTCGCTGTATGTGCCGGCGCGGGACCGGCCGGCGGTCGCCTTCGGGCCGATCGAGGCGGCAGCGGAAAATCTGGCTGTCGCGGCAGATATCGCCGACGATCTCGTCACCGCATTGACGCGCGCCGGCATCGCGGTTGCAACGCGCTCGGTGGCGGCGCGCTATCATCTCGGCGGCGCCATCAGGGGATCGGGCGCGCAGATGCACCTGACCATCCGCCTGATCGACACCGAAACCGGCGGCCAGCTCTGGGCCCATCGCGCCGACGGTGTTCTGCGCGACGACACCACGACGACGGAGCATCTCGCGGCCCGGATTGCCGCGGCGCTGCAACCATGCCTGCGTCTGGCGGAGATCGACCGCGCGCTGCGCAAGCCGGCTACCGGCCTCGGCGCGCAGGATCTGGCGCTGCGGGCGATGCCCGGCGTGCTCTCGCTCGATGCCATTGGCAATGCCCGGGCGCTGGAATTGCTGGAGCGCGCGATGGATCAGGAGCCGAACCATCCGCTGGCCACCGCGCTGGCGGCGTGGGCGCATGTCCAGCGCGTGGTCTATCACTTCACCCATGCGCCGCAGCAAGAGCGCGCCCGCAGCCTCGAACTTGCCCACCGGGCGAGGGGGCTTGGCGCCGACGCCACCGTGCTGGCGATCCTCGGCAATGCGCTGTCGCTGCTCAACGCGTTCGATACCGCCGATCTCGTCACGCGCAAGGCGCTGGCGATGGACGGCGGCTCGGCCTGGGCGTGGAGCCGCGGCGGATGGATCGACGTCTACAAGGGCGATCCGCAGTCCGCGATCGAACGCTTCAAGATCGCGCTCGATCTTGCGCCCCACGATCCGCTGGCCTTCAACAGCATGGTCGGCATCGGCTGCGCGCTGTTCATCGCCGGTCAATACGCTGAAGGCGCGCAGTGGCAGGAACGCGCGCTGGCCGAACATCCCTCCGCAAGCTGGGTGCACCGCACGCTGTGTCCGGCCTATGTGCTCGCCGGGCAGGCGCCGCAGGCCAGCCGCAGCCTCGGCGCGCTACGGCAGCATTATCCCGATCTCACGGTAAGCGAAGTCCAGCGCGGCATGCCGCCGCTGCCGCCAAGCCAGTGCGAACTGGTGGTCGGCGCGTTGCAGGAGGCCGGGCTACCGGCCTAGGTGCTCGGCTATTTCTGCGGCATCGCGACCTTGCGGCCGGTACCTTCGGGCCGCGGCACGGCGGCATGCGACGCCACGACCGCGTCGATGCGCGCGCGAATGTCGGGCGGGAAGGGCGCGACCTTCCGCGCCTTCATGTCCATATGCAGCGTCATGTTTTCCGACGTTGCTGAGAGCCAGCCTTCCATCGCGTGGCGCAATTCCTCGAACGTATGCAGCCGCTTCTCGTCGGTACCCAACAGATAAACTGAAATCTGAACGGGGTCGCCGAGGTGAATTTCCCTGATGTAACGCACATGGGCTTCGGCGGTGAAGGTAGAGCAGTGGCGCTCCTTCATGTAGGCCGGTCCGATCCCGAGCTGCAGCCACATTTCATCGATCGCGCGGTCCATCATCACGTTGTAATAGGCCATGTTGAGGTGGCCGTTGTAATCGATCCATTGCGGCTCGATCTGCATCACCGAGGACAGGAACGGGACCGGCGGTAGCGGCATATTCTTCAGGTTTTCCCCGGCGGTAGCAGCGGTCGTCATCATTGATCCCGTGGTTGTTTTCGCGCTCTTGACCCCCCTTATATCCTTTGCCACGGTCCGCTCAAATCCGGAGGAATTTGACGTGGCGACAACGATATCGGGTAGTATGAAGCGGCCGGAGCCGCAGGCGCTGGCAAGCGCGGTCGAGGCACTGGCGGCGCGGTTCGGCAACCGGCTGATTACCTCGCAGGCGGTGCGCGAGCAGCACGCCCACACCACCACATGGCTGCCGACGCAGCCGCCCGACGCGGTGGTGATGGCGGAGGAAACCCAGGACATCCAGGACGTGGTGCGGATCTGCGCCAAGCACGGCGTTCCCGTGATCGCGTTCGGAACCGGCACCTCGCTGGAAGGCCAGGTCAACGCGCCGGCCGGTGGCGTCTGTATCGACCTGCGCGACATGAACCGGATTCTCGAAGTCCATGCCGAGGATCTCGACTGCGTGATCCAGCCCGGCGTGACCCGCAAGGCGCTGAACGAGCACCTGCGCGACCAGGGCCTGTTCTTCCCGATCGATCCCGGCGCCGACGCTTCGCTCGGCGGCATGACTTCGACCCGCGCCTCCGGAACCAATGCGGTGCGCTACGGCACCATGCGCGACAATGTGCTGGCGCTGAAGGTGGTGCGCGGCGACGGCGAGATCATCACGACCGGCACGCGGGCGAAAAAATCCTCGGCCGGTTACGATCTGACGCATCTGTTCGTCGGCGCCGAGGGCACGCTCGGCATCATCTCCGAACTCACCATCAAGCTGCGCGGCATCCCCGAGACGATCGCAGCCGCCGCCTGTTCGTTCGAGACCGTGCGCGGCGCCTGCCAGGCCACGATCCTGGCCATCCAGACTGGCATTCCGCTCGCGCGGATCGAGCTGCTCAACGCCGAGCAGGTGCGCGCCTGCAATGCCTATTCCAAGCTGACGCTGCCGGAGACGCCGCTGCTGCTTTTGGAATTCCATGGCAGCGAGGTCGAGGTCGCCGAGCAGTCCAGGAATTTCAGCGAGATCGCCAAGGAATGCGGCGGCGGCGATTTCACCTGGACCACCAAGCCGGAGGACCGCACCAAGCTGTGGCAGGCGCGGCATGACGCCTATTGGTCCGTCAAGGCGCTGCGCCCCGGCGCGGGCGTGGTGGCGACCGACGTCTGCGTGCCGATCTCACGGCTCGCCGATTGCGTCACCGAGACCGAGGACGATCTGAAGCGGCTCGGTCTCTTGTCGCCGATCGTCGGCCATGTCGGCGACGGCAATTTCCACTGCTCGCTGGTCTGCGACGTCGACAACAAGGAAGAAATGGCGCGCGGCGAGGATTTCATGCATCGCCTGGTCGAGCGGGCGCAGGCGATGGGCGGCACCTGCACCGGCGAGCACGGCATCGGGCAGGGCAAGCAGAAATACCTCAAGGCCGAACTCGGCCCCGAGGCGATCGACGCCATGCGCGCGCTGAAGCAGGCGCTCGATCCGCAGAACATTTTCAACCCCGGCAAGATCGTGCCGGTGGGGTAGGGGGTGGGCTCGCAAAGCCAGTTGAAATGAAATTCAGTGGTCGCAATGACCAATGTCCGCTGTTTCGAGGCAAAGCGGACTACGAAGGTCGGGACCGGGCATCTCTGTTAATGATCGATTCCGTTGAAAAAGGCGGCTGTTGCGG